>NZ_JBWKPL010000002.1:0-69276 GCF_059418225.1 Caulobacter sp. GW821-FHT09B08
TGGCGGCCCTGGGCGGCGACGGCTCGGGCGGCGGCGACGGCGGCACGGTCGACGTCTACAACGACGGCTCCATCGAGACCGGCGTCGGCAGCGGCGGCGTGGGCTCGATCGGCATGTTCGCCCAGAGCGTGGGCGGCAGCGGCGGGGTCGGCGGCGGCGGCGGCGGCCTGGTCGGCATCGGCGGCGGCGGCGGCTCGTCCGGCGACGGCAAGAAGGTCACGGCCACCAACGACGGCGCCATCGTCACCCACAAGGACGAGTCCGTGGGCCTGTTCGCCCAGTCGGTGGGCGGCGGCGGCGGCAACGGCGCGGGCGGCGGCGGCGTGGTCGGCATCGGCGGCAAGGGCGGCGCGTCCGGCAAGGGCGGCGAGGTCGAGGTCACCAATCGCGGCTCCATCGAGACCAGCGGCGCCCAGTCTCAAGCGATCTTCGCCCAGTCGGTGGGCGGCGGCGGCGGCAACGGCGCGGGCGCCGGCGGCCTGGTGGCCATCGGCGGCGACGGCGGCGCGGGCGGCGAGGCCCTGGGCGTCACCGTCACCAACATCGGCGACCTGACCACCCACGGCTACGACTCCTATGCGGTGTTCGCCCAGAGCGTGGGCGGCGGCGGCGGCAACGGCGGCGGCGCGGGCGCCCAGTTCGCCATCGGCGGCGCCGGTTCGGGCGGCGGCCAGGGCGGCAATGTCACGGTCCAGAACCAGGGCAGCATCGTCACCGAGCTCGACGGCTCGGGCGGCATCTTCGCCCAGTCGGTGGGCGGCGGCGGCGGCAGCGGCGGCGACTCCGTCAGCCTGGGCCTGTTCGTCAATCTGTCGATCGGCGGCAACGGCGGCACGGCCAGTAAGGGCGGCGACGTCACGGTCGGCAACAGCGGCTCGATCGTCACCAAGGGCGACCGGGCCTCGGCCATCTACGCCCAGAGCGTGGGCGGCGGCGGCGGCAACGGCGGCTTCGGGGCCGGCGGAGCCATCGGCGTCTACGGCGCGGTCAGCATCGGCGTCGGCGGCGAAGGCGGCAAGGGCGGCGAAGGCGGCATCGTCCACGTCACGGCCGACGGCAGCCTGACCACCACCGGCGACGACTCGCGCGGCGTCTTCGCCCAGAGCGTGGGCGGCGGCGGCGGCGACGGCGGCTACACCGTGGCGGCGGCCTTGGCGGTCGGCGACGTGGGCGCGGTCTCGGGCGCGATCTCGGTCGGTGGCACGGGCGGCGACGGCGGCAAGGGCGGGGCGGTGACCATCGACCACGCCAGCACCCTGACCATCGACACCACGGGCGACCGCTCGGTCGGCATCTTCGCCCAGAGCGTGGGCGGCGGCGGCGGCAACGGCGGCTGGAGCGGCGCCATCGCCGCGGCGGTCTCGGGCGGCGGCAGCGCCAGCATCGGCGTGTCCGTGGGCGGCGAGGCCGGCAAGGGCGGCATCGGCGACAACGTGCTGATCGACACCGCCGGGACCATCCACACGCGCGGCGTCGCCGCCGCGGGCCTCTACGCCCAGAGCATCGGCGGCGGCGGCGGCACGGGCGGCTTCGCCCTGGCCGGCGCTCTGTCGGCCGGCACGGCGGCCGGCTCGGCCTCGGTCGGCGTGGGCGGCTCGGGCGGCGAGGGCGGCATGGCCGGTTCGGCCACCGTGCGCAGCGTTACCGACATCGTCACCGAAGGCGCTCGCTCGGCGGGCATCTTCGCCCAGGCCGTGGGCGGCGGCGGCGGCAGCGGCGGCTGGAGCGGCACGGTGGCCGGGGCGGCCGGCCAGGCCGGCGGCGCGGTCGGCGTCTCCATCGGCGGCAGCGGCGACAAGGGCGGCAAGGGCGGCGTCGTCGACATCGAGAGCCTGGGCTCCATCGAGACCCAGGGCGTGGATTCGGCCGGCATCTTCGGCCAGAGCATCGGCGGGGGCGGCGGCAGCGGCGGCTTCTCCATCGCGGCCGGCGTGGCCGTGGGGCAGGGCGCCCTGGGCGGCTCGGTCGGCGTGGGCGGCAGCGGCCTGGGCGGCGGCGACGCCGACACGGTCGACATCGACACCACCGGCTCGATCCACACCATCGGCGACCGGTCGGCGGGCGTGTTCGCCCAGAGCGTGGGCGGCGGCGGCGGCAACGGCGGTTGGAGCGGCTCGCTGGCCATCGCGGCGGGCCAGACGGCCGGCGCGGTCGGCGTCAGCGTCGGCGGCTCGGGCGGCCTGGGCGGCGACGGCAAGGTCGTCACGGTCAACAGCAAGGGCGCGATCACCACCGAAGGCCATGACGCCGCAGGCGTGCTGGCCCAGAGCATCGGCGGCGGCGGCGGCACGGGCGGCTTCTCGCTGGCGGCCGGCGTGGGCGCGGGCCAGACGGCCGGCTCGGCCACGGTCAGCGTCGGCGGCAACGGCGGCGCGGGCAACGACGCCGCGCTGGTCAAGGTGAGCAGCGACGGCGTGATCAGCACCACGGGCGACCGTTCGTACGGCGTCCAGGCCCAGAGCATCGGCGGCGGCGGCGGCAGCGGCGGCTTCACCGGCGCCCTGTCGGTGGGCGCGGGCCAGAGCACGGCGGCCATCGCGGTCGGCGTCGGCGGCTCGGGCGCCGGCGGCGGCAAGGGCGGCGATGTCGAGGTCGACGTCATCGACCTGATCCTGACCCTGGGCGACGACGCCACGGCCGTCCTGGCCCAGAGCATCGGCGGCGGCGGCGGCAGCGGCGGCTTCTCGTTGACCGGTTCGGCGGGCATCGGCCAGACCTCGGGTTCCGGTTCGCTGGGCATCGGCGGCAGCGGCGGCGCGGCGGGCGACGCGGGCGACCTGGTCAAGGTGACCAGCCACGCCGACATCTCCACCACCGGCGACCGGGCCAACGGCATCCAGGCCCAGAGCATCGGCGGCGGCGGCGGCGCGGGCGGCTGGACCGGCGCCCTGGCCATCGCCTCGGGCAACACCAGCGGCGCGGTCTCGGTCGGCGTCGGCGGCTCCGGCGCGGGCGGCGGCAACGGCAAGGAGGTCAAGGTCGACAGCTTCGGCCAGATCCTGACCACGGGCGTCGACGCGGTCGGCGTCCTGGCCCAGTCGGTGGGCGGCGGCGGCGGCAGCGGCGGCTTCTCCATCGCGGCGGGCGGCGCGGCCGGCCAGAGCACGGGCGCGGCCAGCCTCAGCATCGGCGGCGGCGGCGGCGTGGGCGGCGACGGCGGCGTCGTGACCGTCCACAGCTACGACCTGATCGAGACCACCAACGACCGCGCCTACGCGATCCAGGCCCAGTCCATCGGCGGCGGCGGCGGCAACGGCGGCTTCTCGGCGGCGGTGACGGCGGCCCTGTCGTCGGGCAAGCCGGTCGGCGTCGGGGTCTCCGTCGGCGGTTCCGGCGGCAGCGGCGGCGACGCCCAGACCGTCACGGTGATCAGCGACGTCGGCGCGGTGACGCATGGCGAAGAGGCCCACGGCCTGATCGCCCAGAGCATCGGCGGCGGCGGCGGCAGCGGCGGCTTCTCCATCGCCGGCGCCCTGACCCAAGGGACCAGCACCATCGGCATCTCGGCTAGTCTCGGCGGCTCCGGCGGTTCGGCGGGCGACGCTGGCGAGGTCTATGTCACCACCGACGGTGTGACCACCACCACCGGCTCGCGCGCCTACGGTGTGTTCGCCCAGAGCGTGGGCGGCGGCGGCGGCGACGGCGGCTTCGCCGGGGCCCTGACCGGCGGCCTGTCCTCGACCGACAACATCGCGCTCGGCGTGTCGCTGGGCGGCACGGGCGGCTCGGCCGGCATCGGCAAGAAGGTCGAGGTGACCAACAACGGCAAGGTCGGCACCACGGGCGACGGCGCCACGGCCATCTTCGCCCAGAGCGTGGGCGGCGGCGGCGGCGCGGGCGGCATGGCCGTCTCGGCGGCCCTGGGCGGCGCCAAGTCCAAGAACATCTCCCTGGCCCTGGGCGGCTCGGGCGGCGGCGGCGGCAAGGGCGGCGACGTCAAGGTCACCTCGACCGACCTGGTGGTCACCGAGGGCGACGACGCCACGGCCATCTTCGCCCAGAGCGTGGGCGGCGGCGGCGGGGCCGGCGGCGCGGCCGGGACCCTGGCTGTCTCGGGCGGCGAGTCCACCAACCTGTCGATGAACATGGGCGGTTCGGGCGCCACGGGCTCGATCGGCGGCAATGTCACGGTCGACAACAGCGGCACGGTGGTGACGCACGGCGAACAGTCGCACGGCATCTTCGCCGAGAGCATCGGCGGCGGCGGCGGCCACGGCGGCATGGCCGGCATCGACGAGAACCAGTGGTCCGACTACATGGCCGGCGGCGCCGGCACGGTCAGCCTGGGCTCCAAGAGCAACAACATCTCGGTCGCCCTGGGCGGTTCGGGCGGAACCGGCAACGACGGCGGCGAGGTCCGCGTGACCAACAGCGGCGTCGTGGCCTCCACGGGCGAGTCCCAGTCCAACGCCATCTACGCCCAGAGCATCGGCGGCGGCGGCGGCGACGCGGGCGTGGCCACGGCCGCTTCCGGCAGCTTCGGCCAGGGCCAGAACGGCACCTACGCCATCGCCCTGGGCGGCACGGGCGGCGCGGCCGGCGACGGCAAGCTGGTGGACGTCAAGAACACCGGCTCGCTGAGCACGGTGGGCGGCAATTCGTCCGGCATCGTGGCCCAGTCGGTGGGCGGTGGCGGCGGCAGCGGCGGCGACGCTCGCGGCTTCTCGCTGAGCTTCTCCAAGAAGGCGTCGGGCGCGGGCACGGCCAAGGCCACCTCGGTCAACGTCTCGATCGGCGGCCAGGGCGGCGCGGCCGGCGACGGCGGCGAGGTCTGGGTCGACAACAGCGGCCAGATCCTGACCGAAGGCGGCGATTCGCACGGCGTGTTCGCCCAGTCGGTGGGCGGCGGCGGCGGTCGCGGCGGCCTGATCTCGACCCAGGGCGAGGAGGTCGTCACCTTCCTCGACATGGCCAACAAGGGCGAGGCCAAGGGCGGCCAGATCGCCATCGGCGGTTCGGGCGCGGGCGGCGGCGACGGCTTCCTGGTCGACGTCAAGAACAGCGGCCTGATCTGGACCAAGGGCAAGGACTCGCACGGCGTGTTCGCCCAGTCGGTGGGCGGCGGCGGCGGCGACGGTGGCTCGGGCCTGGCCGGCCAGGTCAGCATCGGCGGCCAGGGCGGCGTGGCCGGCGACGGCGGCGAGGTGCGCGTGGTCAATAACGGGACCATCGTCACCGAAGGGGCCCTGTCGCGCGGCGTCTTCGCCCAGAGCGTGGGCGGCGGCGGCGGCACCGGCGGCGCCACCGACTACGACGGCGACGACACCTATTCCTACAGCCAGGGCCTGTCGGACACGATGAGCGTGGTCGGCAACATCACCGACACCATCGACCTGGTGAACTCCTTCAAGGAGCCCGACTGGGGCATCAGCATCGGCGGCACCGGCGGTTCGGCCGGTGACGGCGGCCTGGTGACGGTCACCAACAACGGCGCGATCTACACCTCGGGCCGCCTGTCGCACGGCATCATGGCCCAGAGCGTGGGCGGCGGCGGCGGCACGGGCGGCGAGGGGACCATCACCACCGTCGGCCAGATCGTGTTCTCCGGCGTGGGCGGCTCGGCCGGCGACGGCGGCGACGTCGTGGTCAAGAACACCGGCCTGATCCAGACCGAGGGCTTCGGCGCCTACGGCATCTTCGCCCAGAGCGTGGGCGGCGGCGGCGGCGTGGCCGGCGACGTCTCGCTGGGCATCGCCTCGTGGGGCGACCTCAGCGCCTTCGGCGGCGAGGACTACAGCGACTACGGCAAGCTGAGCCTCAACCCGCTGGACGGCTACGGCGGCGACGGCGGCGACGTGACGGTGACCAACACCGGCGACATCATCCTGCTGGGCGACGGCTCGGTCGGCATCTTCGCCCAGTCGGTGGGCGGCGGCGGCGGCCTGTTCGGCAGCGGCCTTGGCCTGTCGTTCGCCGGTTCGCTGGGCGGCACGGGCGACGCCGGCACGGTCACCGTGATCCAGAACGGCAACATCTGGACCGGCGGCAAGAACGGCGTCGGGGCCTTCTTCCAGAGCCAGGCGGGCGACATCGACCCGGTCTCGGCTCCCGTGGCGGGTTCATCCGCTCCGGCGGCCTCGGCCTTCACGCCCAAGGACATCGTCGCCACCCTGAACGGCGACGTCCGCGGCGGCACGGTCTACGGCAAGGGCGTCCAGATCGACGGCGGCAAGAACAACGTCATCACCCTGAACGGCGTGGTGTCGGCGGGTTCGGACCTGGCGATCCTGGGCTCGACCGGCAACGACGCGATCATCAGCAACAAGGGCGTGATCGGCAACATCGACCTGGGGAGCGGGACCAACAGCTTCCACAACACCGCGACCTCGATCCTGGAGTCGCTGGACTTCGTGAAGCTGGGCGGCGGCGATCTGCTCAACGACGGGGTCATGTCGCCGGGCGGGATCGACCATGTGCAGACCACCCGCGTGGAGGGCGACTTCACCCAGACCACGACCGGCGTGTTCCTGGCCGACCTCGACCTGGGCAAGACCGGCAAGGCGGGCGAGATCGATCGCCTGGACGTGACCGGCGCGCTGGACCTGAAGGGCAAGTTCGTCCTGCAGATCGCCGACGCGGGCCACATCCTGCCGGGCGACCACACCGCCACGATCCTGAACGGCACGGGCGCGCTGACGGCCTCGGGCCTGCAGCTGGTGGCCCCGACCTCGTCGATCGCCACCTTCGAGCTGAAGACCACGGCCGACGACCTGAACCTGCACTATGTGGTCGACTTCTCGCCGGCCGGGTTCAACGTCAACCGCACGGCCGTCGGCGATCACATCAACAACATCCAGCTGGCCGGCAGCTCCGACGGCTTCGCGCCGGTGGCGGCCGAGCTGTTCTGGGAGCCGTCGCAGACGAACCTCGCCAACTACTACGACAGCTTCAGCCCCGAGACCTATGCGACCCAGGTGGCGGTGACCAACTACGCCATCGCCGGGTTCACGGACTCGCTGATGAGCTGTCCGACCGCTCCGGGCGCGGACACGGCGGCCGCCTGCGTCTGGGCCAAGCCCAGCGCGCGCCGGCTGACCCTGGACGCCACTGCTCAGGACATGGCCTACGAAGAGCGTTCGACGGGCCTGTCGGGCGGCTTCGAGGACGGCAACGACCAGTGGCGCTTCGGTGCGGCCGCCTCGGCCGAGGACCTGCGTACGGGCGTCAAGTACCGCACCCAGGGCAACGGCGAGCGCTATCAGTTCGGCGCGGTGGTCAAACACGTCCGGGGCCCGCTGACGGCGGCCCTGGCCTTCGACGCCGGTACGAGCAAGGTGGAGACGAGCCGAGCGGTGCTGCTGCCCTCGGGCCTGCGGATGGCCAAGGGCGAGCAGAACATGGGCTTCAAGGCCCTGACCGCGCGGGTCAGCTACCGCCTGGGCGAGGACAAGGCCTACGTCAAGCCGATCGCCGAGCTGAACACCAGCGCGATCACCACCCACGCCTTCGTCGAAGAGGGCGCGGGCGCGCTGAACCTGGTGGCCCCGCGCCAGACCGACAAGGCCACCCGCGCCAGCGTCAAGGTCGAGGTCGGCGGCGAGTTCATGCAGGGCGTCACGGCCATCCGGCCCTATGCCCGCGTCGGCGCCAGCCAGACCCTGTCGGGCCGGGCCCCGCTGTTCACCGCCGCCTTCCAGGCCGCCCCGACTCCGTCGGGCCAGTTCAGCGTCGCGGGCCGGACGGACAAGACCACGCTCGACACCGAGCTGGGCGTGACCATCGTCGGGGGCAACGGCGCCAGCGCCAAGCTCAACTGGTCAGGCCAGTTCGGCGACCGGGTCGACAACCAGAGCTTGGCGGTGAAGTTCAGCGTGCCGTTCTAGCGCCGGACCGCATCAAGCCGACGGGCAGGGCCTTGCGCGAAACCCGTCCGGCTTGATACTTCCACCCTTCGCACGACGGGGCGGGCTTGTTGGCCCGTCCCGTCGTCGCTATTTCGCGCTCTTCGTATTCCCTGACAGACGAGACCACGCCCGTGGCGAAACCGGCCAAAGCCATCATTCTCAGCGCCGGCCAGGGCAAGCGCCTGTCGCCCCTGACCGACACCCGCCCCAAGTGCCTGGTGGAGCTGTCGGGCCGCACCGTGCTGCACTGGCAGCTCAAGCACCTGGCCGAGGCCGGGATCACCGAGGCGGTGGTGGTGACCGGCTTCGCGGCCGACACGGTCGAGGCCGAGATCGCCAGCCTGAACATCCCCGGCCTGAAGGCGCGGACCCTGTTCAACCCGTTCTATGCCCTGACAGACAACCTGGCGACCTGCTGGCTGGCGCGCGGCGAGATGCGCGGCGACTTCCTGCTGCTGAACGGCGACACCTTGTTCGAGCGCGCCATCGCCGAGACCCTGATCGCCGCCCCGTCGGCGCCGATCACCGTCACCATCGACCGCAAGGCCGCCGGCTACGACGCCGACGACATGAAGGTGCTGACGGAAGGTTTGTCCCTGCGCGCCATCGGCAAGACCATCGAGCAGTACGACGCGGAGTCCATCGGCTTCCTGAAGTTCGATCCCGAAGGCGCGACCCTGTTCACCCGCATCGTCGAGCAGGCCCTGCGCACGCCCGAAGGCCTCAAGCGCTGGTATCTCAGCGTCATCAACCAGATCGCTCAGGACCATGACGTGGTCCGCGTGCAGTCCATCGAAGGCAAGCAATGGGCCGAGATGGACTTCCCCGAGGACCTGCCCCGGAACCACGAGCTGGCCGCCGCCTGGGTGGCCGCAGGCGAGTAGGGCGCTAGCCGCCGCTCTTGAGCAGGGCGACGGCGCGGGCCAGCTGGACGTCGGAAACCTCTCCGGGCGCCGGAGTCACCGTCAGGTCCGGCGTGATCCCGACCGCGTCGATCGCCGCGCCCGAGGCGCGATAGAAATAGGACGTCGTCATCTTCAGGGCGCCGTCCACGCCGCCGCGCAGCGGCATCACCGTCTGGATCGAGCCGCGACCGAGGCTGGGCTGGCCCACAAGCCTGGCGCGGCGGTTGTCCTGCAGGGCGGCTGCGATGATCTCGGCGCCGGCCGCCGTGCCGCCGTTGATCAGCACCACCATCGGCAAGCCATTGGCGGCGTCGCCGGCGTGAGCGGTGTAGCGTCGGGTGTCGTCGTTCCCGCGACCGCGCTGCAAGAAGACCTGTCCCTCGTTCAGAAACAGGTCCGATACCGACACGGATTGATCGACCAGGCCGCCGGGATTGTCGCGCAGGTCCAGAACCACGCCCTTCATTTCCGGGTGATCGCGTCGCAGTTCGCGCAGGGCGGTGTCGAGCGTTCCGGTGGCGGTTTCGTCGAGGCGCGGCAACAGCAGATAGGCGTAGTCGCCTTCCATGCGCGCGGTCGCTGTACTGGAGGCGACGCCCTCGCGGACGAGAGCGACGTCCAGCCGTTCGCGCAGGTCGCGGATGACCGACACCTTGACCGTGCTTCCCGGCGGGCCGCTGAGCTTCGAGCGCAGGCGGGCGTCGGTGTCGCCCAGCACGCTCAGGCCGTCGATGGCGACGACGTAGTCGCCACGGCGCAGGCCGCCCTTGGCCGCAGGGCCGTCGCTGGCGAGCATGACGATCCGGGCCACGCCGTCCGCGTTGTTGGTCGACAGGCCGACGCCCACCGCGGACCCGCGCTCGCCCAGGGTTTCGACCTCTTCGGCCGTAATATATTCCGAGTGAGGGTCGAGGGACTGCATCATGCCGTCGATCGCGGCCTCGACCGCCTTGCGGGCGTCGATCGGCGTGACGTGCTGGAGCTCCGCCGTCTGGAGCGCGTCGCCGAAGACCTCCAGCATCTGGAGCGTGGTCGACTTGGTGTCGCCGGCCACGGCGTGGCCATGGAGCAAGAGCCCGGTCGCCAGTCCAAGCGTGATCGCCCACATCGGTTTCGCCGCCCAGGATCGCGCCATGATCGCCCCCCAAATCCCTTGTGGAGCAAGCGATACCTTAAAGCTTGCAAGGCCGGAAGGCGCCCGTCGGCGCCGGGAAAGCGCTCAGTCGGCGCCCGATCGCCCGTCACGCGAGCGTCACCGAACGGCCTTATACGGCGCGGGTTCGCCTAAGTAAGCGAGTTCTTATAAGCGGGTGGCCCTCGATGGCCTTTCCCCGCGATTCTCGCGCGCAGGCTTCAAGGTCTCGGTCACGGTTTCAGAGGGGTAGTCATGTCTCGTTTTTCGGCCCGCAAGGGCGCTTTGCTGTTGGGCGCGGGTCTCTCCGCCCTCTCGTTCGCCTCTTTGGCGTTCGCCACCGCTGCTCTGGCCCAGGAAGCGGCGCCGACCGCCCTGGACGAGATCGTCGTCACCGCCGAGCGCCGCTCGGAAAACCTGCAGAAAGTGCCGGTGTCGGTGGCCGTGGTCGGCGGCGAACAACTGCGCGCCGTCAACGCCGACGGTTCGGACATCCTGGCCCTGTCGGGCAAGGTGCCCAGCTTCTACGCCGAGACCACCACGGGCCGGATCTTTCCGCGCTTCTACATCCGTGGCCTGGGCAACATCGACTTCTACCTCGGCGCCTCGCAGCCGGTGTCGATCATCCATGACGACGTCGTGCTGGAACACGTGGTGCTGAAGTCCAACCCGCTGTTCGACGTCAAGCAGGTGGAAGTGCTGCGCGGCCCGCAGGGCTCGCTGTTCGGCCGCAACACCACCGCCGGCATCGTCAAGTTCGACACCAACAAGCCGACCCAGACCCTGGAAGGCCGCGCCAGCGCCTCGTACGGCACCTACGGCACCACCACCTTCGACGGCGGCATCGGCGGCCCGATCGTGGCCGACAAGCTGGCCTTCCGCGTCTCGGCCCTCTACCAGCACCGCGACGACTATGTGGACAACACCTTCGCCGGCGCCAGCGCCGACGGCACCGTCACGCCGAAGAAGAACGCCATGGGCGGCTTCGACGAGAAGGACGCCCGCATCCAGTTGCTGTTCACCCCGAACGAGCAGCTGAGCGTCCTGGCCTCGGCCCACGCCCGCAACTACGAGGGCACCTCGACCCTGTTCCTGCGCCAGGCGCTGAAGAAGGGCTCCAACAACTCGACCGCCCCGCGCGACAGCGTCGCCTTCGACGAAGCCGCCAACAACCCGCAGGCCTACGACACGCAAGGCGCGTCGCTGAACATCGGCTACGACTTCGGCCCGGTGACCCTGACCTCGATCAGCGCCTACGAGACCACCAACGGCTACAGCCGCGGCGACACCGACGGCGGCGCGGCGGCCAACTATCCGGTGGGCGGCGTTCCCAACGGCTTCGGCCAATCGATGGGCCAGGTCCGCGACCTGGACCAGCTGACCCAGGAAATCCGCCTGGCCAGCAACGGCGAGGACCGCCTGAAGTGGCAGGTCGGCGCCCTGTACTTCGACTCGCGCGACACCACCGACTTCTACCAGCGCGCCTATTTCCTGACGCCCGGGACCACCGGCTACAACCCCAACAACTGGGTGCGCCTGAACAACCTGAACACCTCGTGGGCGGTGTTCGGCCAGGTCAGCTACAAGGTCACCGACGCCCTGACGATCACCGGCGGCCTGCGCGACACCTTCGACGCCAAGAAGACGGTGCTGGCCAAGACCGCCAACAACGCCGCCAACGTCCAGACCTATACCGGCCGCCGCTACGTGCGCCTGTCGGACGAGCAGGTCAGCTGGGACCTGTCGGCCAACTACGAGGTCACCCCTGACCTGAACCTCTACGCCCGCGTGGCCAAGGGCTTCCGCGGCCCGACCATCCAGGGCCGCTCGGCGGTGTTCAACACCGACTTCACCACCGCCAATTCCGAAACGATCCTGTCGTGGGAAGCCGGCTTCAAGAGCACCCTGCTGGACAACACCCTGCGCCTGAACGCCTCGGCCTTCACCTACGAGGTCAAGGACATCCAGCTGAACGGCAACGACTCCAACGGCAACGGCGTGCTGTTCAACGCCGACAAGGCCAAGGCCTACGGCCTGGAAGCCGACGCCGAATGGCGCCCGATCCAGAACCTGACCCTGACGGCCGGCGTCAGCCTGCTGCACAGCGAGATCCAGGACGACCGCGTCTACGCCCAGGTCTGCGCGCTCAACAGCGTGGTGGTCTGCACCGTCAAGAGCCCGCTCAAGGCCATCGTCGGTCCGTTCGGCACCAACTACTACACCCAGATCGACGGCAACCCGCTGCCCAACGCGCCGAAGTACAACTTCAGCTTCACGGGTCGCTACGACGTGCCGGTGGGCGCCGACGGCAAGCTGTTCGTCGCCACCGACTGGAACGTGCAGGGCTACACCAACTTCGTGCTCTACAAGACCGACGAGTTCTACTCGAAGGACAACTTCGAAGGCGGTCTGAAGCTGGGCTACGAGGGCGGCGACGGCGCTTACGAGGTGGCCCTGTTCGGCCGCAACATCACCAACGAGAAGAACCTCAAGGGCGTGATCGAGAACTACATGGCGGCCGTCTACAACGAGCCGCGCATCGTCGGCATCTCGGTCAGCGCCAAGCTGAAGTAACCGACTCCAACGTTCCTGGACGTTCAGAAACCCCGGCGCCGGCCTCGGCGTCGGGGTTTTCCTTATCCGTTTCTCAGGGTTTTCCATGAGTTGTGTCGGATAAAACTTCCATCAATGATTGCGGTCGGGGGCCAGTTCGGTCAGGCTCGCCCTCGGGACGACGCTCGCTCAGTGTCGCGTCGGAGAGTCGCGATGCGGCGTCCCGCTTCGAGAAAGCCAATCTTTGAAGGGACGAGGGAGCATCCATGTCACTGAGAGTTAACGGTCCGCCGCTGAGCCCGGGCGACAGCCCGCCGCCGCAAGACAACAACACCGACGGCTGGGCCTCGCGCCTGGCCAAGCTGATCCCGGCCGAGGCGCTGGGCACCTACGGCGCGGCCACGGGCCTGGTGCCCACCACCATCGACAGCACGTTGCGGCTGGTCCTGCTGATCGTGATCGCCCTGATCTGCATCGCGATCCTGATCGCGGTCCGCATCAAGTCCACGTCGAAGGGCGGGGTGAAGCCCCAGGCGCTGGGGATCACGATCTCGGCCATCTCCTTCGTGATCTGGGTCTCGACCCTGGGCTCGAACTCGCCCATTCCCTGGCCGTCGTCGGTGGCGTTCATTCCCGCCATCCTGGCCTTGCTGTGGGTCGGCGCCGTCGGCGTCTTCTATCGCGGCGACGAGGGGAACACGCCCGAGGCCGCCACCAGCTAGGCGGGCGCGCCCTCGACGATGGACCGCACCAGGTCCAGGTCGGCCGGCTTGTCGACGTCCACCGCCGCCAAGCCGTGCCGGGCCCGGACCGCCGCCGCCTTGACGCCCGCCAGGGCGCCGATGCGGGCGACCATCTCGTCCAGGGTCATGCGACCCAGCAGGTAGCGCACCAGCATGGCCGGCCCGAACAGGGCGGCGATCTTCCACGGCTTCTTGCGGTGCTTCTCGACCGTGCGCCAAAGGTCGATGGCCTTCAGCGACGCCGGGGTCTTCAGGTAGAACAGGTTGCAGCCCGAATAGCGGCCGTCGCGGAACGCCAGATAGGTGCGCTTGGTGGTCGGGGCCGCGGCCTGGACCAGGGCTTCCTCGCCCAGCAGGATGGCGATGTCGGCTTCGGCAGGCGTGTCGGCGATGAAGTCGGTCACCCAGTCCGGCTGGAGCAGGGCGTGGTCCACCGTGGTGACCAGCAGCGGCGTGCCCATGGCCTGCGCGCCCTCGTGGACGCTCTGGCTGGGGCCGGCGGCGGATGGCAGGCGCTGGAGACCGGCGCGGGTCTTCTCGGCCGCCAGGGCCTCTTGCAGGGCCGCGTCGTTGGTCGAGACGGCGATGCGCTCGGCCCCGGCCTGGTCCAGCGCGCCCAGCACGCGGTTCAGCAGGGTCCGGCCGCCCAGGACGATCAGGCCCTTCTGGCTGACGCCGGCATAGTCGGCCACGGGATCGACCCCGCCGCGCGAACCGGCCAGCACCAGGGCCTGGAAGGGCGCGGTCAAAGCTGTTTCTCGTAGATGCGGTAGGTCTTGTAGATCTCCGCGCCCATGGCCTCGGAAATCCGGCGCATGGCCGTGTTGTCCTCCAGGATCCACGAGAACTCGAACTTGTCGTAGCCGAGCGCGATACCGGCGTCGCGGCCGGCGTTCATCAGGTGGAAGGGCACGACCTGGCCGCGCAGGGTGTCGGCGAACTTCTTCTTCAGGCCCATCAGCGGAATGCGGATCGACTTCACGCGCTTGACCTTCAGCCGCCACAGCAGCTTGGCCCAGCCGAAGGGCAGCAGCTTGCCGTTCAGCCCCTCGATGGCCTCGTTGACGTTGGGCAGCAGCACGATGAAGGCGGCGACCTCGCCGTCGATCTCGGCGAACAGCACTAGGCGCGGGTCGAGCACGTCCTTCAGGGCCTTGCCCAGCTGGGCGGTCTCGGCCTCGGTGGTCGGCACGAAGCCCCAGTTCTGCGACCAGGCGTCGTTGAGGATGGCGGTGAGGGCTTTGACCTCCTCGTCGTAGCGGCTCATGTCCAGCTGGCGCAGGATCACGCCCTCGGGCAGGCCGCGCTTGACCCGGCGCACCACCACGGGCGGCAGGGCCGCGCGCGGGTCGCAGACATAGGCGTAGACGTCCTTGGCCTTGACGTAGCCCTGCTCCTCGACCCGGGCGGGGGTGTAGCGCGGATCGTGGCCCATCATCACCATGGGCTTGGTGTCGTAGCCGTCGACCAGCAGGCCGACCTCTTCGTTGATCGACAGGTTGAACGGGCCCAGCGCCCGGGTGCAGCCGCGCGCCTTCAGCCAGTCCTCGGCGGTGCGGAACAGCAGGCTGAAGATGGCCGGGTCGTCCTCGGCGGCGATCATGCCGAAATTGCCGGTCGTTCCGCTGCCGACCTCGGTGGCCAGATGGTCGATGGTGGCGCTGATCCGGCCCACGTCGCGGCCGCCGCGCACCGCCAGCCACAGCTGGACGTCGGCGTGTTGGAAGAACGGGTTGGTGGCCGGCGTCAGGGCCGCCAGCCGCTCGTACATCAGCGGCGTGACCCAGTTGGGGTCCTTGGCGTTGAGGCGGTTGGCCAGTTCGACGAAGCGCTTCAGCTCGGCCTTGGTGGAGACGGGAATGACCGTGAGATCGGAATCGACGGTGTCGAACGGCATTCAGCCCTCCAGGACTACAAGCGCGTAAATGGCGAGGGCGGCGAAGATGACCGGGCCGCCCCAGACGGCCAGGATGGGCGACAGCGACCCGCCTTCGCCCAGGGCCGAGAGCAGGCCGTTGATGACCAGGAACAGAAGTCCGGCGGCCAGGCCTCCGGTCAGCAGGGTCGCGCCCTGTCCGCTGCGGAAATTGGCCAGGGCGACGGGGGCGCTGAGCAGCAGCATCACCAAGGCCGCGAACGGTCCGGCGAAGGCGCCCAGGAAGCGGGTCTCGTAGAAGGTGGACGGCCGGTCGCCGCCGCCGTTCAGCAGGGCCCGGCGGGCCGTGGCGGCGGTGGGCACGGGGCTGTCGGCGAACAGGGCCTGGACGTCCTGGCGGTGCAGGGGCGAGGGCCAGCTCAGCGTATCGGCCGAGGTGACCGAAATCTGCTCGCCGCTGAACCGGACGATGGTCGGCTTGACCAGGGTCCAGCCCGCGCCGCGGGCGTAGGTGGCGCTGGGGGCCTCGATGCGCTCGATCAGCCGGCCGGCCGTGTCGCGGCGATAGACCTTCACCGTGTTCAGCACCCGTCCGTCGGTCGAGGCGCCGGCGGCGATCACCAGGTCGTCGCCGGCCCGGAAGGTGCGCGGGCCCGGGACCTTGCGGTCGGCGACGGGAGTGGTGGCCCGCCACCAGTCGGCCAGGACCGGATCGGTGCGCGGGGCGATGATCTGGGCGCAGCTGAAGTCGATGGCCATGACCAGCAGGGCCACGGGCAGGGCCATGCCGACGATGCGATAGGCCGAGATGCCGGTGGCGCGCATGGCGATCACGGCGCTCTCGCGCGCCAGCTGCGAGAAGGCGAACAGGCCGCCGGCCAGGGTGGCGATGGGCGCCACCTGCTCGATCAGGCGCGGCGAGCGCAGGGCGGCGTAGTACAGTACCCCGGCCATGCCCAGGCCCCGGTCCAGGATGTCGGTGGTCACTTCCAGCAGGTCGAGGATCTGCAGGATCGAGAACAGGATCAGGGCCGCGCCGAGCACGCGCGTGCCCACCGTGCGCAGGACGTAGAGCTGGATCTTCATGCTTCGACCTGCTCGTCGAACTTGGAGCGGAAGCGGCGGCGCAGGCGCTTGATGCCCACGCCCAGGCGGCGGATCAGCTCGGTGACCGGGGTCTGGCCGGGCCGCTTGCGGCTGCCGATGAACATCCAGAGGCTGAGGCCCACGAAGATCGACCACGGCAGGCCGATCGCCATCAGGGGCATGGCCTTGCCGGACTCGGCCATGCTCTGGCCCAGCTGCAGGCTGTGCTGGAAGGCCAGCAGCAGCACGCCGGCGATGATCAGGCCGGGCGTGCGGTTGCCGCGCTTGGCGGCCAGGCCCAGTGGGAAGGCCAGCAGCGGCAGGAAGGGCAGGAACAGGGCTCGGGCCACGCGCCCGTACAGCTCGGCCAGCAGGGTGGCGCGCGGCACGACGGGGTGGGGATTGTCGGCCTGCCGGGCCAGCTCGCCCAGGGTCAGCTCGCGCTCGTCGCCGCCGCGGTCGCGCAGCAGGGCCGCCGCGCCGGCCAGGGGGACGTTGGTGGTGAACTGGTCGAAGACCAGGGTGCGGTACTGGCCGCGCGCGTCGATGCCGATCCGCTGGCCCTTGCGCAGCAGCATGGTGACGTTCTTGCCGTCCGGGGCGGCGCGCAGGTCGGCCGTGGCGGCGGTGATCACCTCCTCGTGGCCGGCCACATCGACGCGGCGGATGAACACCCGGGTCAGTTGCTGGCCGGCCGCGTCGGCGCCGTCGGCGGTCATCAGCAGCTTGGGCTCGTCGATGAAGGACCCACCGTTCAGCTTGCCGTTCCAGCCGGCGTTGATCGCCTCGTGCATCACGGCGCGATAGGCGTAGCGGCTGTAGGGCTGCATGTAGCCGAAGACGACCAGGCTGAAGATCATCAGGAACACGCCCACGCAGACGAACGGCGCGGCCACGCGGGTCAGGGACTGGCCGCTGGCCAGCAGGGCGTCGATCTCAGAGCCGTCGGAAAGCTTGGTGATGACGATGAACAGCGCCACGAAGAAGGCCACCGGCAGGGCCAGGCCCAGATAGTGCGGCACCAGGTTGGCGGCCAGCTGGGTGACGTAGCCGAAGCGGGCGCTGCTCTGGGACAGCACGTCCAGCAGGCGCAGCACGCGCTCCAGCAGCAGGGCGATCACGGTCACGCCCAGGCAGCCGACGATCGGCCAGACCAGCAGGCGCAGCAGATAGGCGTCGATCAGCCGAAAGCGCGACGTGCCGTGCGGCGTGGGGATGGGCTTCTTCTTTTTCACGCGACCGACCAGACCTGGGCCAGTTCGCCGGCCAGGCGCTCGGCGCCGTCCAGGCCTAGGTCGACGGCTTCGCCCAGGGCGGGCGCGGCGGGCCAGCCGGCGTCGGCGAAGACGCGCCCGTCGTGTTCACGCGTCCCGGCGTAGCGGGGGATCACGTGGAAATGCACGTCCCTGTCGACCATCATCAGCATCAGGTAGTTGATCTTCTCGTAGGCGACCACCTTGCCCAGCATCCGTTCGATACCGTCGACCGCCGTCTTGAGATCGGCGAAGGCGGCGGGACTCAGTTGCGAGAAGGCCTGGGCCGACTCTTTGCATATCAGGACCAGAGACCCAAACGTCGGTTGCTTGGGTCGGACCAGCACCAGCCAGCTTTCGGTTTCGGCGACCTTGGTGCGGGGAAAGCCGAAAGCCTCGGCGGTGGGATTGGTCATGTCGGCCTCGCCTCGGGGCGTACGCCGCCGTCGCGGCTACAATAGGGATGCGCCCTTTTGCAGGGAAGGGCGATCCATGGCGTTCACATCGGTTCCGGACGATTTCAGGGCGCGGCCCGACCCGCCTGGATCAGGACGTAGCGGCCCAGCTCGGCGGGCTCGCCGTTGGCGGGAGACAGGCCCCGCGCCACGACCTTGACCTCGATCCCGCCGTCCGCCCGGCGGTCGATCTCAACGCCGTGCCAGCGGGCGGCGGGGTGGCCCCGCTGACCCAAGGCCGAGGCCGAGGGCACGCCCAGGACCGGGATCGCCTTGCCGCCGGGGCCGGGCAGGGTGGAGACCATGGCGTCGTGGGCGTGGCCGTGCAGCACCAGGTCGGCCCCGTGCGCGGCCAGCAGCGCCCGCAGCGCGTCCTGGTCCTCCAGGCACTTGCGCTTGGCCACCGCCCCGGCGACCGGCGGATGGTGGATCAGCAGCACCTTGAAGGCGTCGGCATAGGCCGGGTCGGCCAGCTGGACCGCCAGTCGCTCCAGCTGCGCGGCGCCAAGGCGGCCGGTGGCCAGGTGGGGCGCGGTGGGCACGGCCGAACACAGGTTGAACAGGGCCACGCCGTCGCGCACCCGCACCTGCGGAAACCGCGTCTCGCCCACGTCGCCCAGCCAGGGCGTCCAGGCGGCGAAGGCCTGCTCGCCTTCCTTGGCCGTGACCAGGGCGTCGTGATTGCCGGGGCTGACGGTGATGTCGTGGGCGGGACCCAGGGCCTCCAGCCACAGGCGGGCGGCGTCGAACTCGGCCGGCGAGGCGTAGTTGGTCAGGTCGCCGGTGATGGCCACGTGGTCCACGCCCTGGGCCTTGAGGTCGGCGATCACCGCCGCCAGGATGTCCGGCCTATGCTCCCGGTGCTTGCGACGCCAGGCGATGCGGCTCAGCAGCCGTTTGGACAACAGATCGCGCCAGCCGAACGCGCCCTTGGGCGGCGGCAGGTGCAGGTCCGAGAGGTGCGCGAGGCGGAATATCGACAAGACTGAAACACGGATTCTGGCGGAAGGGGCCGAAGCTGCTTATCAATCGCCTCGGGTTTCAAGGGGTTGTCTATCGTGAGCGTCGAAAATGATCCAGGCGAGGTCGGCAAGCCGGTCGCGGTGACCGCGGGCAAGGCCGATACGCGCCTGTGGGGCATGAGTTCGGCCGAACGCCTGTCGCGCATCTATCGCCGCCTGGGCCTGCGCGAAGCCGCGCGCGACGCCGTGCTGCTGGACCCCGTCGTGGTCGTGGACGCCGGCTGGGTGTTCGACGAATCGCTGATCAAGGCCCTGGCCGGGCGTCCGGGCGTGGCCCTGACCGACGAGACCGGCCGGGTCGTGGCCCTGCACGCCGCCCCGACCGAGGCCGTGGCCGCGATCGCGGCGATCAACGCGGGCAACGATCCCGGCGCGGCGACGCCGACCCTGACCCGCCTGACCGCCCTGGAGCTGGGTTCGGCCTACAACCACGCCCTGCGCAAGAAGGAGCCGCCGGTCCTGGAGCGCCTGACGCCCGAGACCCGCGTGGCCGTGGAAAAGCGCCTGTTCCAAGGCTCCTACAAGGGCGTCACCGACCTGGTCACCAAGCACGTCTGGCCCACGCCCGCCCGGATCGTCACCCGCTGGTGCGCCCTGGCCAGGATGACGCCCAACCAGGTGACCGGGATCGGCTTCCTGCTGGTGCTGGCGGCCTTCTGGCTGTTCTGGGAGGGCAACTATGGCTGGGGCTTGGTCTGCGCCTGGATCATGACCTTCCTCGACACCGTCGACGGTAAGCTGGCCCGAGTGACCCTGACTTCTTCCAAGTGGGGCAACGTTTTCGACCATGGCATCGACCTGATCCACCCGCCGTTCTGGTGGTGGGCCTGGTTCATGGGTCTTGGTGGTCTGGGCTGGTTCACTGTGCCCTATGGCGGCCTCGCCCTGGCGGTGATCCTGGCCGGCTATGTGCTCCAGCGGGTGGAAGAGGGCATCTTCCTGGCCCTGTTCAAGGTCGAGATGCACGCCTGGCGGCCGTTCGACAGCTTTTTCCGCCAGATCACCGCACGCCGGAACCCGAACCTGATCCTGCTGACCCTTGCGGTTCTGGCCGGGCGACCCGACATCGGGTTCCTGGCCGTGGCGGTCTGGACGGGGATCTGCCTGCTGGTGCACGCCGCCCAGATCGTTCAAGCCCTGGCGGCCCCCAAAGGCTCCATCGTTTCCTGGTTGTCGCGCTGATGCGAGTGGGCGTTGTCCGCAATCCGAAGAGCCACGCCAATATCGGGCGGGTCGACGCCGATACGGTAGGACCGCCGACGCCCGACGCGGTGCTGCTGGTCGAGCCGGCCACGCCGCTGGCGCTGGAGCAGGACCTGAAGGCCTTCGCCGAGTGCGGGGTGAACCTGCTGGTCATCGACGGCGGCGACGGCACGATCCGCGATGTGCTGAGCCTGGCCGCGCGGGTGTTCGGCGAGGCCATGCCCCTGATCGCCCTGATCCCCTCGGGCAAGACCAACGTCCTGGCCATCGACCTGGGCGTGACGCCCGGCTGGACCCTGGAGCAGGCCCTGGCCGCGGCGCGCTCCGAAAGCGCCGTCATCAAGCACCGCGCCCCGCTGGAGGTGCGCTGGGACGACGGGCGGCCCTGCCTGCGCGGCTTCGTGTTCGGCCTGGGCGCCTTCGTGCGCGCCACCAGCCTGGCCCAGAACGTCCACAAGGCCGGGGCCTTCCACAGCATCGCCGTGGCCATGAGCGTGCTGGGCGCCCTGGTCGGCACGGTGATGGGCGGCAAGCGCGACCAGTGGCGGGCCGGCGTGCCGCTGTGCCTGGCCATCGACGGCGAGGAGACCCGCACGGCCGACCGCTTCCTGGTGCTGGCCACCACGCTCAAGCGCCTGCCGTTCGGGGTCAAGCCGTTCGGCCCGCCGCGCGAGGGGATGAAGTTCCTGGACGTCGACGCCCCGCCGCGTCGGCTGCCCGGCGCCTTTCCGGCCCTGCTGGCCGGCAAGGACTCGGCCTGGTCGCCCAAGCACGGCTATCGTCGGGGCGACGCCGAAAAGCTGCGCATCACCACCGACCAGCCCCTGGTGGTCGACGGCGACGTCTATGACGGCGGTTGCGGCGTGACCGTCAGCCTGGCCCCGACCCTGCGGTTCCTGGCGGGATGACCGCCGGCGTCGCCAGCCTGATCGGCGCGGAGCTGCTGGCTCCGGCGCCGCCGCCCGCCGTGGCCTATGCGGCCAGGCTGGCCCAGCTGTTCGACGGCGTGCGGGCGGTGCTGTTCTACGGCTCGATCCTGCGCACGGGCGACCTGGACGGGGTGATGGACTTCTACGTCCTGACCCAGACTGTCCGGCCCGGCCTGCGGGGCCTGGCCACGCGCGTTCTGTGGCCAGACGTCAGCTATCACGAGCTGGAGATCGACGGGCAGGTGCTGCGGGCCAAGGTGGCGACCATGACCCTGGCCCAGTTCCGCAAGGCGACGCGCGGGGAGGGGATCGACACCACCATCTGGGCCCGGTTCGTCCAGCCCGCCGGCCTGGTCTGGAGCGCCGATCCCGAGGCCGCCTCGGAGGTGGTCGAGGCCGTGGCCGACGCGGCGCGCACCGCCGCCCGCTTCGCCGCCGCCCTGGGCCCCGCCGAAGGGCCGCCGGAGGCCTATTGGTCGGCCCTGTTTCAGGAGACCTACGCGGCGGAGTTCCGGGTCGAGAAGGGCGGGCGCGAGCGCTCGATCCTGTCGTTCGACGTGGCGCGCTACGACCGCCTGCTGCGCGCGGCCTGGCACGAGGAAGGCCTGCTGGACCTGGAGGCCGACGGGGCGGTGCGGCCGGCCTTGTCGTTCGAGGACCGCAAGCGCTTGGGCGCGGCCTGGCGTCTGCGCCGGCGGATGGGCCGCCCGCTGAACTACGCCCGGCTGGTCAAGGCCGCCTTCACCTTCGAGGGCGCGGCCCGTTATGCCGCCTGGAAGATCGAACGCCATACCGGCATGCCCGTGGCCCTGACCCCCTGGCGCGAGCGCCACCCGGTGCTGGCCGCGCCGGGCGTGCTGTGGCGCCTGTGGCGACAGCGCCAGGCCCAGGGCAGGGCGCGATAGGGCCGGGGACATGCCCTCGCGGCGTGTCCCCATCAGCATCCACGGCGCCAAGACTTGGGGACACGCCGCAAGGGCATGTCCCCGGCCATAAAAGAAAAAGGCCCGAGGTTTCCCTCGGGCCTTTCGCACTTTCGGATGTCGGTGGCTTTAGGCCGAGACGCGCTTCAGCGGCGTCTCGATCAGGCCCATCGCCGCGCCCAGCTCGGCGAACACGGCCAGGACCTGGTCGATCTGTTCGTCGCTGTGGGCGGCGCTGACGCTGGTGCGCAGCAGCGGACGGCTGTCCGGCGTGGCGGGCGGCAGGGCCAGGTTCAGATAGACGCCGTTCTGCAGCAGGGCGTTCCACATGCCGATCGCGCTTTCGACGTTGGGCATGGTGATGGCCACGATCGGGCTGGAGGTCGGGCCGGTGATGTAGCCCATGCCCGACAGGCCGTCGTACAGGCGGCGGGCGTTGGCCATCAGCTTGTGGCGCAGCTCGGGCTGTTCTTCCAGGCGGCGCAGGGCGGTCACGGTCGAGGAGACCACGGCCGGCGGCAGCGAGGCGGTGAACATGTACGGACGGCAGGTGACGCGCATGACGTCGAAGTCGTCCATGTCCGAGACGCAGAAGCCGCCGATGGCGCCCAGGCTCTTGGAGAAGGTGCCGACGATGAAGTCGACGTCGGCCTCGACGCCGGCCATCTCGGCCAGGCCGCGCCCGTGTTCGCCCAGCACGCCCATCGAGTGGGCCTCGTCGACCAGCAGGTAGCCGCCCAGCTCGCGCTTCACGGCGGCGATTTCCTTGAGCGGCGCGATGTCGCCGATCATCGAATAGATGCCCTCGACCACGATCAGGCGCTCGCCGGGCACGTCCTTCATGCGGCGCAGGCGCTTGTACAGGTCTTCCGGATCGTTGTGGCGGAAGCGGATGACCTCGGCGTGGCCCAGACGCGAGCCGTCATAGATCGAGGCGTGGCTGTCGGCGTCCAGGATCAGGTGGTCGCCGCGGCCGACCAGGGTCGACAGCACGCCCAGATTGGCCTGGTAGCCGGTGGTGAACACCATCGCGTGCTTGCGGTTGTAGAACTTCGCCAGCGCTGTCTCGAGCTCGACGTGCGCCTCGAAACTTCCGTTGGCGATGCGGGAACCGGTGGTGCCCGTTCCGCGTTCCTGAACAGCCTTGACCGAGGCGGCGACCGCCTGCTCGTCGAAGGTCAGGCCCAGATAGTTGTTGGTGCCCAGCAGAATGGTGCGTTTGCCGTTGATCACGCCTTCAGTGGGCGAGACGACGGAGTCGAAACGCACGCTGAAGGGATCGGCTCCGGCTTGCCGGATCGCGTTGTACGCATCGCGATATGCGAGGTGCTTGTCGAACAGCCCCATGGCTTCAGGCCCTATTCCGAAGGTCTTTAATCAGGGATGCGAGGTCTCCGGCGGTCTCCACCGAAGCCAGGCGATCCAGAGGAATGGAGATATCGAAGGTGTCTTCGAGCTCCATGATGATGTTCATCAAGGCCAGGGAATCGACGGCCAGATCGCGGCCGATATGGGTTTCGTTCGTCACATCGACCGAGCGCCCGAGCACCTTGCCCGTAGCCAAGCCGATTTCACGCAAAGTGAGATCCGTAACAGCTTCCATAGACGCGACGATATCCCCGACCAAAGTCCTACATAACCGAATTGTAACAGCCGTCTTGCCAGAAAATCGCCGAATAGGGCTATTTCCGAGACTTTTTATCCTTCAACCAGCCTTCCGAACGATACCAGCGCACGCTTTGCGCGAATCCCGCTTCGAGAGGGTATCTCACTGGGGGAAAGTCCGGAATCGGATCGTTGGTAGATAGTCCCCAATCGCCGTGAAGCAACTCCCGAGCCTTGCCGGGCGTGAGAATTGAGTCTCTCCCGCTGACGATTGAAGCCCATTTTGACAGTTTCGCCAAAGCCTTGATCGTCCATGCCGGGATTCGAACCAGCCGGGGCGAGGCGCCGACCGCTTTGGACGCGGCCTGCATGAGCTCGGCCCAGCCATAGCCTTCGGGGCGGTCGTCGGACAAGCTGAGCAGGCCGGGGCGCGGCATTTTGACCAACTGAGCAATGAGCGCCGCCGCGTCGTCGACGTGGATCCAGGCCATCCTGGCCTTGGGATCCAGCACGGGCAGAACAGGGCTTTGCGAGGCCATGGTGAACAGCCGCAGGGTCTCGATGTCGCCCGGACCGTAGATGGCGGGAGGGCGAACGATGGTCAGGTCGTCGCCGAACACCGCCCGGGCGGCTTCTTCGCCGCCCCGCTTGCTGCCGGCGTAGTCGGACAGGTCCGGTTCGCGCGCGGCCAGGCTAGAGATCAGGATCAGGCGAGCGCCGGCGGCCTTGGCGGCCAGGGCTACCTGGCGCGCGCCCTCGACATTGCCCTTGTCGAACGCGGCGCGGTCGCGGGCCTTGATCAGCCCGGCCACGTGGACGACGATCTCGGCTCCGTCGCACAGCGCCGCCAAAGCGCGAGCGTTGGCCAGGTCGCCGATCACCAGTTGAGGTTCAAGGCCCGCCCAGGCGGGATCGGCGACGTCGCGGCGGGCCAGGACCCGGACGGTCCAGCCCTGCTCGGCCAGGACCCTGACCAGACGTCGGCCCAGGAAGCCCGTGGCGCCGGTGACGGCGACCACAGGCCCTTTCCGGGCCAGGCTCATGTCAGGCGCGCTCGGTCGGGGCGTAGGCGCCGGCCAGATAGGCGGCCTTGGCCTTGGAGCGGCTCAGCTTGCCCGACGAGGTCTGGGGCAGGGCGTGGGCGCCGACCAGCTGGACCTGGGTTTCGACCTGGTGGCGCAGGCGCAGAACGCCGGTGATCTTCTCGACCAGGGCCGCGCGGCTGTCGGCGTCGCCGCCGCGCGCCTGGACCAGCACCACGACCACCTCTTCGCCGTCGCCCGACACCGAGAAGGCCGCCACGTCGCCGCTGCGCAGGCCCTCGACCTCGGCCTCGGCGGACCATTCCAGGTCCTGCGGCCAGATGTTGCGGCCGTTGAGGATGATCAGGTCCTTGCCGCGGCCGGTGATGACGATCTCGCCATCGATCAGGTAGCCCAGGTCACCGGTGTCCAGCCAGCCGTCGGCCGACAGCACGCGGGCCGTCTCTTCGGGTTGCTCGAAATATTCCCGCATCAGGCTGGGGCCGCGCGCATAGATGCGCCCCACGCCGCGCTCGGGCAGGACCGCATCGTTCTCGTCGCGCACTTCCAGCTCGTGGCCGGGCAGGGCGGGGCCGTTGCGGGCGAACTCGCGCGAGCGCTCGGCGTCGTCGGTCAGGACGGCTTCGTGCTGTTCCAGGCGTTCCACGTCCAGGCGCTCGGTCTTCAGGCCGCCGCCCAGCGGGGCCATCGACAGGGCCAGGGTCGCCTCGGCCATGCCGTAGCTGGCGACGAAGGCCGTCTCGGAGAAGCCGACGCTGGCGAACCGCTCGGCGAAGGCGCGAAGCGGGCCGGTGCGGATCATGTCGCCGCCCAGGCCGGCGCTGCGCCACTTCGACAGGTCCAGGTGCTCGATCGAGGCCACCTCGGCGCGACGGGCGCACAGCTCGTAGCCGAAGGTGGGGCTATAGCTGATCGTGCCGCCGTTCTTGGTGATCAGGTCCAGCCACAGCAGCGGCCGGCGCACGAAGGCGCCGGTGGGCAAGAGGTCGACCGTCATCTGGCTGGTCATGGGGCTCAGCAGGAAGCCGATCAGGCCCATGTCGTGATAGAGTGGCAGCCACGAGACGGCGCGGTCGGTGGGCAGCACCTGCAGGCCGTCGCGGGTGATCGCCACGGCGTTGGCCATCAGGGCCCGGTGGGTGACCAGCACGCCGGTCGGGAAGCGCGTGCTGCCCGACGAGAACTGCAGGTAGCAGGTGTTGTCCGGAACGATCCGCGGCAGGGCGTCGCCCTTGCTCTCGGGCAGGTCGGCCAGGGTTCCGGCGAAGTCCAGCGGCGTCTTGGCGGCGATCTCGGCCACCCAGTCCTTCATGCCGCCGGGGCCGATCAGCTGCTTGGCGTGGGCCGAGGCCAGCATGCGGGCGATCTGCTCCACATAGGCCTCGCGGCCGCCCAGCGGCGCGGGCAGGGGCAGTGGCGCGGGGACCAGGCCGGCATATTGGCAGGCGAAGAAGGCGCGCACGAAGTCGCCCTCGGTGTCGGCGATCAGGCCCACGCTGTCGCCGGGCTTGGCGCCGGTGGCCAGCAGGCGCGGGGCCAGCTCGAGCGCCTGCTCGCGCAGCTTGGCGTAGGGCAGGGCCTCGAGCAGCTCGCCGCGCAGGGAGTACAGGTTGATCCCGGTCTCGCCCGTCGCGGCGAAATCGAGCGCGGCGGTCAGGGTGGGGAAATCGGCGAATCGTACGGTTCGCGAAGAGGACGTCGGAGTAATCATCAGGACACGCCTTTGGCGCCGTTTTCACTGTCGGCGCAAGTTTGTTCGTCTTTCGGGGGCGCCGCCGCGGCGGCCGCGACGACCGCCGGATCGGCCCGCAGGCTACGCTTCAGGGCCCAGTACATGCCCAGCGCCAGGGCGGCGGCGACGCCGACCAGGGCCGCGCCGGCGCCGTTCAGGCCCACGGCGCGGATCAAGGGAACCAGGGCGACCAGGTAGATGGCGCAGATCACGGCGCGCACCCGCAGGGCCAGGCCCGCCTTGCCCAGAGAGACCAGCATCGGCTCCAGCGGCATGGCCAGCACGCCGATAGCGGCGGCGGCCACCTGCCAGTTCATGATGCCGGCCCCGGCCGCGAAGGCGGGACCCATGACGATGGTCAGCACGTCGTCGCCGAAAAGCACCGAGATCAGCAGCAGCACGCCGGCCACCGCGCCGCCGATCAGGCCGATCTGGCGCGACAGCTTGCGCATGGCTTCCTCGCCGCCGGTGGCGCGCATCTTGGCCAGTTCCGGATAGAGGGCCGGCACCAGCAGCTTGGCCGGCTTGGCCATGCCGTCGGCCACCTGGCGGCCCACCCGCCACATGGCCGCCTCGGCCGGACCCAGCACCGAGCCCACCACCAGGGTGATCACCTGGCTGAAGGCGGTGTCGATGGTGCTGCTGAAATTGGTCGCCCAGGCGAAGCGCCAGACACCCGGCAGGCCTTCCGACAGCGGACCGCGGAACGTGAAGCCCTTGAGCAGCTGGCGGCGGTTCAGGTCCCACAGGGCCACGCCGTTGACGTAGATGAAGGCCGCGACCGTGCCGGCGGCCCAGGCGGCCAGATAGCCTTCGATCGGGGCGTGCGTGGTGAAGCAGACGGCGCAGCCGATCAGGCGGACGGCCGAGCTGACGGCCTGCTCGGCGGCCAGGAAGCGGAAGCGGTCGAACAGGCGCAGCAAGCCCACCGAGGTCGCCGAGTCCATCACCGCGATCGACAGTGCGTAGCAGGCGGCGGCCGGCGACAGGCTGGCGGGCCAACCCAGCAGGTGTCCGAACAGCAGGGCGCCGACCACGCCGAGGGTCACGCCCACGGCCGCTCCCAGGCTGTCGAGCAGCACGGTGAAGCGCAGCACCTGCTGGAAGCGTTCGCGGTCGTTCTTCAGCAGGGCCGAGGCGCCGTACTGCAGCAGGGTCTGCCAGGACTGGAACTTGGCGACCTCGCCCAGGAACTGCGAAAAGGCGTTGATCAGCACGATCACGCCCATCAGTTCCTTGCCCAGGCCTCGGGCGGTCAGGGCGATATAGGCCAGGCCCACCACGGCGTTGACGGAACGACCGCCGAGCAGCGTGCCGGCATTGGCCAGCACCCGCTTCAAGACGTTGGAATCGTTGCTCATGACGCGTGAAGGGCCGTCTTCGGCAGGCGGTCGACGATCGCCTGGGCGGCGCGCACCGAGGAGGGGGTGGGTTGCAGGTCGAAGCTCTCGGCGAAGCCGCATTTCTGGGCCTCGAGATAGTCGCCGTGGCCGGCCTGGGCCGCCGCCACGTCGTCGACCACCCGGTCCACATCGTCCAGCACCGGCCCGTAGGCCCAGTGGTGGAAGCTCTCGTCGCCCTGCCAGGCCGCCTGGCTGGGATTGAGGAACAGGCACGGCTTGGGCGTGCGCAGGAACTCGTAGACCTGGCTGGAGACGTCGCCCAGATAGATGTCAGCCGCGCGGGTGTAGGTCATGTCGATCGCGGCTGGCCCGCCCAGGTCGAGGTGGATACGCGGATGGTCGATGAACGGCGTCAGCGCCTCCAACGTGCTCGGGTCCGCGCCTTCGAAGAGGCGAATATGGGGGGCGAAGATCAAATTGTAACGCTCGTCCTCGGCGAACCGCTCGAGGATCCGGCGGCCCCAGCGCGGCCACGAGCCCAGGGTCGGGTGGAAGTGCGGATTGTACAGCACCACCGGCTTGGCCTCGGCGAAGACGGGCAGGGGCGAGCCCGGCAGGGCGTCGATGATGTCGAACTTGGGGTAGCCGACCATGGCGCAGGTCTCGGACGTGACCCAGCCCTCGTCCAGCATGCGGTCGCGCTGCTTGGGGCCGGCGGCCATCACCAGGTCGAATTGCTTGAGGCGCGGCTCGAAGGGACCGCCGCGGTCGCCCGCGCCGTGCTGAGTATAGACCAGCTTGCAGTCCTTGACCCCCAGCCGGCGCAGCAGGGCGGTGGTGCGCTCGGGCGTGACCACGGCGTCGTAGCGCCCCAGCCGGCGGGCGTTGGCGGCCAGCATCAGGGCCTTGGGCGGCGTCGAGGCGCCCTTCAGCCGCAGGTCGCGCAGCCAGGACGGCGGCAGCAGCCGCGCGGGGATTTGCGGGACGTTCAGGGTCTCCAGCAGCGCCCGCACATAGTCCAGGTGCTCCTGGGTGGTGGTGGCGATGTGGACGTCGATGTCTGGCCAATCCCGCGCCATGGCGATGGCGATGGGCAGGCTGTGCAGGATCTGGTGGGTCTGGGCGATGTAGAGGAAGCAGACCTTGGGCCTGCCGCCTCGCCCGGAGGCGTCGGTCTTGCTCACTATTGCGGCGTGAGGCGCGTGCGCACCCGACCCTTGAAGATCACCCGGTCGCCCTTGTCGGCCACGCTGTAGCTGTCGGCCTGAACCTGGCTGTTGTTGGGACCCGCGCCCTGGATGGCGGCGTCGCCGGCCAGGTCGCCGGTGCGGGTGTCGATCAAGGCCTTCTGCGAGGCGAACTGATAGCCCTGGCCGTTGTCGATCTTCACGTCGCCGGTCAGCAGCAGCGAGCTCTTCTCTTCCTGATAGGCGCCGTCCTTGGAGACGACGTGGGTGGGGTTGTCGGACCCGTAGCCCCGGGTCAGCTGCGGCCCCTTCAGGAACACCTGGTCGGGATTGGCCGGATCGCGCACGGCCGAGGCGGCGGTGATCAGGAAGGCCCGGCCGTCCTTCATCACGCCGGTGAAGCGAGGATTGTCCATCCGCAGCGAGCCGGCGGGGGCGGGCGGGGCGTCCTTGGCGGCCATGGCGCGGATCGTGCCCTGGCCGACGATGGCCACGGCCACGCCCACCGCGATGGTCGGCAGCACCACGCGCAGGGTGCGCACCGGCGCGCGATGACGATTGCGGTTCTTCTTGCGGACCGGCGGCGCGACTGCGGGCGTGATGGCGATCATGACTGTACGAACTGAAAGCGATGGATCACCGGCTTAAGCCTCCCGGCGCGATCCCCCAAGAGGGAATGCGACCCTGCCTTCGCCCGGCCTGGGGGTCAACGGGGCGAGGCGATCAAGCTTGACCGTTCGGCGGGGGTCAGCGGACGCCAGCGTCCTTCGGGCAGGTCGCCCAGGACGAGGTCGCCGATCCGGATGCGCAGCAGGTCGGTGACCCGCAGCTCGACCAGCTCGCACATCCGGCGGATCTGGCGGTTGCGGCCTTCCTTCAGGACGAAGCGAAGCTGTTGGCGGCCCACGACCTCGACCTCGGCTGGGCGCAACTGGCGCTCGTCCAGCTCCAGGCCGTGGCGCAGCAGGGCCAGCTTCTCGTCGGTGATCCAGCCGTCGACCCAGACGAGGTATTCCTTCTCCAGCTCCGACTGCGGGCCGATCACCGCCTTGGCCACCACGCCATCCTCCGAGAGGATCAGCAGGCCGCGCGAATCCATGTCGAGGCGCCCGACAGGGGCCAGCTTGTTGTCGAAGCCGGGGATCACGGGGCTCTGGCCGACCAGGGCCTCGCGGGTCAGCAGCCGCACGGCCGGGACCTGGCCGGGGTCGGGCTGGGACGAGACGATGCCGACCGGCTTGTGGATCATCACGGTCAGGGCGCTGTCCAGCTTGGCCTGGGCGCGGTCCGACAGCACCAGGGTCTGGCCGGGCTCGATCTTGCGGCCCACGTCGTCCACCCGCTGGCCGTCGATGGAGACCAGGCCCTGGGCGATCAGGGCTTCGGCCTCGCGGCGCGAGCACACGCCGTTCTGGGCCAGCCAGCGATTGACGCGCTGGGGCTCGGCTTCGTCGTAGAGGCGGGTCCAGGCCATGATCGGGATCCGAGGAGTTGAGTCGGTCTCTCTAGGGCGAGGCGGGGGCTCTGAGCAACCGTCATGGCGGCGTGGCCGTTGGTTAGGGCCACTGTCAGGGAGCTTCCGATGACCGACCGCGTCGACAACGACACCGCCCTGGAGGAGGTCCTGGAGTTCCTGGCCGCGCCGCCCGCGCCGGGCACGTCCGAAGACGCCCGCTTCGGCGAGCGGCTGCGCCAGGTGCTGTCGGCCTCCATCGTCGACGACCCCATCGACGAGGACGACCCCACGCCCAAGCCGGAACTGGCCCTGGACGCCGATCTGAGGGGCAAGCTGGAAGCCGTGGCCCGCCGCCGGTCAGGCAATCCGTTCGGCGAACATCCCGACGGCATCGGGCGGACGCTGGGGATGGACTTGGGAAAGTCCTAATGGCCCTTGCGGCCTGACCCGCCCGGCTTTTTGCCGCCGCCGTCCTGCTTGTTGACCGTGGCCCAGGCCCGCCGTTCGGCCTCCTTCTCCGAGGCGCCCCGCGCCTCGTAGCCCTCGGCGATATGATCGGCCTTGCGCTCCTGCTTGTCGGTGTATTTCGACTTGTCGCCCTGGGGCATGATCGCTCTCCACGCTGTGGAGGGGAAAGCCTCGCGCGGGCACCTGAGTTCCTAAGGCCAACCTTCGGAACGGCCTGAACAATCCGGCCGTTGGCGAAACATGGCGCGCAAGCTGAAGGTCTTCTCCTGGTCGGACGGTCTCCACGACTACACCGTGGCCACGACCTCGCGGGCCAAGGCGCTGGAAGCCTGGGACATGGGCCGCGACCTCTTCAAGGACGGCACGGCGCGGGAGGTCTTCGAGGGCGCGGGCCATGACGCCGCCCTGGCCGCGCCGGAGACCGTCGTCACCCGCCCGGCGGGCGGCCTGGACGCGGCGCTTAAGAACCTGCCCAAGGCGCGGCGCAAGCCGTCGAAAGCGGACGCCGCGCGAACCGAGAAGCTGGCGGCGCTGAAGGCCGAGCTCGCCGCCGTCGAGGACGAGGCCGAGGCCTAGGAAGCGGACTTCGCCGAGCGCCGCGCGGCGCTGGACGCGGACGAGGACGCGGCGGTCGAAGGCTTCGCGACGCGGCGGGCGCAGCTGGCCAAGGCGATCAAGGCCGCCGGGAAGTAGCGATTCCCGCGCCGAGGGGCCTAGACCCGCTCCACCACCATCGCGATGCCCTGGCCCACGCCGATGCACATGGTCGCCAAGCCGTAGCGGGCGCCGCGTCGGTGCAGCTCCTCTACTAGGGTCAGGCCCAGTCGCGCGCCGCTCATGCCCAGGGGGTGGCCGAGAGCGATGGCCCCGCCGTTGGGGTTCACGTGCTCGCCATCGTCGGGGAGGCCCAGGTCGCGCAGCACCGCCAGGCCCTGGGCGGCGAAGGCCTCGTTCAGTTCGACCACGTCGATGTCGCCAATGGAAAGATCCAGCCGCGCCAGTAGCTTGCGGGCGGCGGGTACGGGGCCGATGCCCATGACGCGAGGCTCCACCCCGGCGGCGGCGACGCCCAGGATGCGGGCGCGGGGCGTCAGGCCGTTCGCGGTCGCGGCCGCCTCGGAGGCCACGATCAGCGCCGCCGCGCCGTCGTTGACGCCCGAGGCGTTGCCGGCGGTGATCGTGCCGTCCGGCCGGACGATGGGCTTCAGCGCCGACAAGGCCTCCAGGGTTGTGGCGCGTGGGTGTTCGTCCTTGGAGACGACGACCGGGTCGCCCTTGCGCTGGGGCAGGGTGACGGGAACGATCTCGGCGTCGAAGCGGCCCGCGCCTTGCGCGGCGGCCGCGCGGGCCTGGCTGCGCAGGGCGAAGGCGTCCTGGTCGGCGCGCGACACCTGCCACTCATCGGCGACGTTCTCGGCGGTTTCGGGCATGGAATCCACGCCATAGGCCTTGCGCATGGCCGGATTGACGAAGCGCCAGCCGATGGTGGTGTCGAAGATCTCGGCGTTGCGCGAGAAGGCGCTGTCGGCCTTGCCCATCACGAACGGGGCGCGGCTCATGCTCTCGACGCCGGCGGCCAGCATCAGTTGGGCTTCGCCGGACTTGATGGCACGGGCGGCCACGCCCAGGGCGTCCAGGCCCGAGCCGCACAGCCGGTTGACGGTCGAGCCCGAGGCGGTGACCGGCAGCCCGGCTAGCACGGCGGCCATGCGCGCGATGTTGCGGTTGTCCTCGCCGGCCTGGTTGGCGCAGCCCAGCACCACGTCGTCCAGCGCGCCCCAGTCGACGCCGGGGTTGCGGGCCATCAAGGCCTTGATCGGGAGCGCCGCCAGGTCGTCGGCCCGCACGCTCGACAGCGCGCCGCCGTAGCGGCCGATGGGCGTGCGGATCGCGTCGCAGATGAAGGCGTCGGTCATGGCTTGGCCTGCAAACATTTGTTTGAAGGCAAACTAGCGGGCCGATCCGAACGATCAAGGCCCGGCCGGCTTGGCCGTCAGTGCTTGATGTCGATGGTTTCGATCTGGGACTGGGTCGCTTCGGCCTTGCGGTGGCCCGGCACGGGCATCAGCAGGCCGACGACGATGGCGCCGACGACGGCGAGGGGAATGAAGGCCTTGAGGGCCATGACGCACACGGGGTCCTTGGTTGATCCGACCCGGAAACAGCGTGCGAGGCGCTGGCGAAGTTCCAGAGTCGGACGGTCGACTCTCCTCACCCGCGCAGCGGGGGAGGTGGCGCGATGCGGATACGCGTCGTGACGGAGGGGGCGTCCGGCCGCCCCACGACGCCCCCACCGTCTCGTCGCTGCGCGCCGATCCACCTCCCCCGTTTCACGGGTGAGGAGAAGAGGGTTCGCGGCTCTCGCAGCAAGGGTTCGGCCCGATTGGGGGCGCGGGATCGCCGCACCAAGCTCCGTTCGGGTTCGACGGAGGTGTTGGCCATGAACTTCAGCAGATCTTGGGGCGTATCCTTGTGCCTGATCAGCCTGGCCGGCGCCGCCCACGCCCAGGACAGCGACGCCGAACTGGCCAAGAAGCTGTCCAACCCCGTGGCCAGCCTGATCAGCGTGCCGCTGCAGGGCAATTACGACTGCTGCTACGGACCCGAGGACGGCGGGCGCTACACCCTGAACGTCCAGCCGGTGATCCCCCTGTCGTTGAACCAGGACTGGAACCTGATCATCCGGACCATCGTGCCCATCGTGAAGCAGGAGCACACGACGCCCGGAGACGACACCGCCTTCGGGCTCAGCGACACCACCCAGAGCTTCTTCTTCTCGCCCAAGGACACCAGGAACGGCCTGACCTGGGCCGTCGGCCCGGCGATCCTGTATCCCACCGGCGAGTCCGCCCTGGGGGCTAAGAAGTGGGGCGCCGGACCCACGGCCCTGATCCTGAAGCAGGAGCACGGCTACACCTACGGCCTGCTGGCCAACCACATCTGGTCGTTCGCCGACGCCGGCGACCACGACCGGCCCGACGTCAGCACCACCTTCGTCCAGCCGTTCCTAAGCTACACCAACAAGCACGCCACCACCTGGGGCTTGAACGCCGAGAGCAGCTACAACTGGAAGACCGACAACTGGACCGTGCCCATCAACCTGTCGGTCAGCCATCTCTACAAGTTCGGCGGTCAGAGGGTGTCGCTGGGCGCGGGCGTGCGGGGCTACGCGGCTAGCGAGGAGGGCGGGCCGCAGTGGGGCGTGCGGCTGATCGCGACCTTCCTGTATCCGAAGTAGCTAGGCCGCGACGGCCCGGCTGGCCCGGGCGATGGCCGAGATCAGGTCGGCAGGCTTGATCGGCTTGGGCTGCACGGCGTCGAAGCCGTGGGCCAAGAGGTCGCGCTCGTCGCCGTGCATGACGTCGGCGGTCAGGGCGATCACCGGCACGTCGCGGGCTCCGGCCGCGCCGGCCCGGACCCTGCGCAGGGCCTCCAGCCCGTCCATGTCGGGCATGTGCACGTCCATCAGCACCGCGTCGTAAGCCTGCTCGCCCAGGCGTTCCAAGGCTTGGCGACCGTTGTCGGCGACCTCCACCTGGGCGCCGGCGGCTTCGAGGATGGTGCGGGCGACGATCTGGTTGATGCGGTTGTCGTCGGCCACCAGCAGGCGCAGGCCCGCGACGCCGTCGCAGGGCGCCGGTTCGGTCTTGGGCGCGGGCGCCGCCACGGCGGGCAGGGGCAGGGCCAGGGTGAAGGCTGAGCCGGCGTCGGGCGCGCTGCGCACGCTGATCGCCCCGCCCATCAGCTCGGTCAGCTGCTTGCAGATCGCCAGGCCCAGCCCCGTGCCGCCGAACCGTCGGGTGATCGAGGCATCGGCCTGGGAGAAGGTCTGGAAGAGGCGCGCCTGCTGCTCGGGCGACATGCCGATGCCGGTGTCGACCACCTGGATCTCCAGGAACGCCGCCCCGGCGGGGCCGACCCGCACGGTCACCGCGCCCCGCGTCGTGAACTTCAGGGCGTTGGAGATCAGGTTGGTCAGGATCTGGCGCAGCCGGGTGGGGTCGCCGCTGACCCAGGTGGGGGCGGCCGGATCGATCATGGCGGTCAGGCGCACGTCCTTGGCGTCGGCGGCCTGGGTCCACAGGGCGATCACGTCGTCGACCAGGTCGCGGACGTCGAAGGTCAGAGTCTCTAGCTCCAGCTTGCCGGCCTCGATCTTCGACACGTCCAGCACGTCGTTGAGGATGGTCATCAGGCCTTCGCCCGAGCGGATCAGCATGTCGACTTGGCGGGCCTGGTCCGGGCTGAGCGGGCCGGCCGACAGGGCGTGGGCCATGCCCAGCACGCCGTTCATCGGGGTGCGCAGTTCGTGGCTCATGGTGGCCAGGAAGGTCGACTTGGCGGCGCTGGCAGACATGGCCTCGCGCTCGGCGGTCTCCAGCGCCTTGACCCGGCGGGCGTTCACGCTGGCGCTGGACACGGTGTAGAGCAGCACCAGCCCCACCGATATCAGCACCGTGACCAGGGCCCAGCCCTCGTAGCCGCCCCGCAGCATCGGCATGCCGGCCAGGGCCAGGGCGGGCAGGCCGGCGTCGACGGCGAAGATGGTGGGCGAGCGGAAGGTCACCGACTGGGCGTGGATCAGCTGTCCGGCGGTCAGGCAGACGGCGGCGAAGCGCAGGACGTGGTTGTCGGACGACCACAGCACCACGGCCAGGGACGTCCAGACGCCGACCATCACCACCACGGCCGAGACGTAACCGGCCCGGCGCAGCTTGATGCCGCGCCGCTCGGACAGCCGCGTGACGGCCAGGCCGTAGGCGTCGGCGAACAGCACGGCCGCGAACCACAGGGCGGCGGTGCGGAAACCCAGGTTGAAGATCAGGAAGACGGTGATGAACACCGCCATGACCAAGCGCTGCGGCCGCGCGCCACGCGCCGCCTGGGCGACCTCGTCGACCCGCTCGTCCAGAATGCCAAGCCTGTCCAGCATGGGCGAAGACGTCTCCCGCATCACACGGGTCGGTCTAGCGCCATACGGTTAGGAAGATACTCCCAAGGCCGCGTTTGCCCCGGCGTGCGACACTTGGTCGTGCAGCCGGCGGGCGAGGGCGCGCGGCGTTGCGCGCCCTCCGTGAGCCTAGGCCGTCAGGTAGCGGATCAGAGCCGCCATGTTCTCGATATAGGCGCCGGTCGAGATGCCCGGCTTGGGCACGTCGGCGATGTAGGGCGAGGTGTCGGTGGGGTCGCCCACGCGGGTCATGGAGAACTCGCCCGGGGTCACGGTGGTGGAGCCGTCGCCGATATAGGGGTTGCTGACCGCCTTCATCGGCGTGGGCCACCAGCCCTCGGCGTTCAGGTCGGCCATCAGGCCGGCGACCTCGGTCTCGCTGGTCTTGTCGCCCGCCGCCTTCAGCGCGCCGACGTTCAGGTCGGACACTGACAGGTCCTTTGTGGTGAAGTAGCGGGGCAGGGCGCTCTTGCCGCCCTTGGCCTTCAGCGGCGAGTCCTTGCTGGCCACCTCGGGTGGGGTGGCCTTCAGCTTGTCGTAGCGCTTGCGCAGCTTGTCGATATTGACCGCGCGGAACGACGAGTAGTGGACGATCGTGTTCTCCCAGTGCTTGTCGACGAAGTACTCGCCGTTGAACACGTTGGAGCCGCGGCGGTGCACGTAGAGCGGCTCGTTCGTGCCGATCTCGATGAAGGTGGGATAGCGCGGCTTGCCGGGGACGATCTTGTCGTCGAGCTTCAGGGCCGCCAGCCAGTCGATGGTCTCGGGGATGCGGTCCAGGTATTTCGGGTCGCCCGTCAGCTCGTAATAGTCCATCAGGTTTTCGAGGTTGCCCGCCGTGGTGTGGCTGGCGAAGGCCTTGGGCTCGTAGGTGCGTGCGCCGGCCGGCTTGAGGTCGGCCACGGTGTGCTGCAGGCCCCAGCCCGGCTGCGGCATCGGCTGGTGGGCGGCGACATAGACGTCCATGGCGCGCTTGATCGGGTCCAGAACCCGTTTGTCGCCCAGGGTCTGCCAGACCATGATCAGGAACTTGATGTTCTCGTCGACCACGCCGTCGTTGAAGGTGATGTAGCCGGTGTAGTCGGGATGGCCCTTGTTCTCGAAGCCGCCGGCCAGCGGGAAGCGCTGGGGCCAACCGCCGTTCGGATACTGGGCGTCCAGGACGAACTGGATGGCCTTGTCCAGGGCCGGCTTGAAGGCCTTGTCCTTCTTTTCCAGATAGATACGCAGCAGCAGCTGGCAACTCTCGGCCGTGCCCTCGTCGTCGAAGGTGGCGTTGCCGTAGTAGTGCTGGAATTCCTCGAGCCGCCAGCCGTTCTTGCCGATGGTGGCGTACCACTTCTGCAGCGACTCCGGCCCGGCCAGGTCGCCCATGTAGTTCCAGCCGCCAGCCGGGTGCTGGATCTTGATCAGGGCTTGAGCGGCTTTGCGGGCCGCCTCGTAGTAGTACTCGTCGCCGGTGGCGTGATAGGCGTCCAGGAACAGGTGGCCCATGGTGGCCGTGCCGGGCGGCTGGACCCAGATCATGGTCGGGAAGGCTTCCATCTCGCCGAAGCGTCGCGAGAAGTCGGGCAGGTAGCTCCAGACATAGCCGCCTTCGTAGGCGGCCTTCTCGGCCATGAAGGTCGAGGCCTTCTTCATGGTGGCCAGGACCTGGTCCTTGGAGGGCGCGACCCCTTCCGCCAAGGCCTTCAGCGGCGCCAGGGCCGTGGCGGCCGCGAAGGCGGCGGTGGTCGTCGCCAGCAGGCGGCGGCGGGTAAGCGGGCTAAGCGGCATGACGACGAGACTCTCCCAGGGCCTTCGCGGCGGAAACCCATGCGGCGCAAGGACGCGGCGCGGCGGTCGGGAGAGGAGCGGGAGGGGCCTTCCAATCCCCCGCGTTCCTGGTCGTCCTCCCGGTCGGTCCTTGCCGAAAACCCTTGTCGCCGTTGGCCGGCGCGATGTTGCGGCTAGTTATGATACCGGTGTCATCGATTGACTAGCGTCTTTTGGCAGAGCTTTGTTATATGACGCCGGCGTCACCCTGCGACAGGCGGTCGCCTTGTGAGGGAAATCGGCTTCGACGAAAATCACATCATCGGTTTTGAGGCGACGCCGCCGCGCCGGATTTTGGTAGCGCGCGACGCCGTCCTGTTGGGGAACAGGACGACGGCCCCGGGTCAGAAATGACCCGGGGCCGTTTTCAATTTCAGGCCTAAGCCTCTGATTTTCCGTGAGATTGCACCGTTCTGCGACCAGCGGTCACATAGTCCGGCTCGTTCATCTCTCGTAAATCTTCATCATGCCCAGCCAACTCGATCATCTGAACGAAGCCGAGCGTCTCGAGCGACAAGCCGAGATCGCCGACAGCGATCACGCCCGCGAGGCGCTGCGTCGCATGGCCCAGACCTCGCGCCTTTCGGCCGCCCTGGTGGGCATGCTGGAAGCCAGCCGCGAGGAACAGCCGGGCCGCGCCTGGAGCGCCGCGCTCTAGAATTCGTCGCTCGCGATACACGCATGACTTGAATTGCGGCGTGCGTCGGTGAACATGGGTTCCGTGCAAGGAGACCCGTGTGGCGGACGAGGGATCTGACAAAGCGGTTCTGCAGGACGCGGGCGCCTACTTCCTCAGCGTCGTCGAAGCCAGCCGCGATTGCATCCGGGTGATCAGCGCCGACGGCTTCGTCGAATACATGAACGCCCAGGGCCAGGCGCTGTTCGAGATCGAAGATTTCGACGGGCGCAACCGCCTCAAATACTGGCCCGACATGTGGCCGCCCGAGAGCCGCGCCGGGGTCGAACGGGCCCTGCGCCGGGCCATGACCGGCGAGGCCTCGGCCTTCCGCGCCGTCTGCCCGACGGCCAAGGGCGACCCGCGCTGGTGGGACACCACGGTCTCGCCGATCTTCGACGCGGAGCGACGAGTGATCCGGGTCCTGGCCACCTCGCGCGACGTCACCAGCGAGGTGCGGTCCGAAGCCCACCGCCAGCTGCTGGTCAACGAGCTGAACCATCGGGTGAAGAACACCCTGGCCACGGTCCAGTCGATCGCCAGCCAGTCGCTGCGCAACGCCGGGGTCGACCTGACGGTCCGCGGCGCCTTCGAGGGCCGCCTGATGGCCATCGCCGCCACCCACAATGTGCTGACCGACGAGAACTGGTCGGCGGCCAGCCTGCGCCAGATCATCGACGGCTCGGTCACGCCCTATCGCGCCAATCCTGGCCAGCTGACGATCTCGGGCGACGACCTGAGGGTGTCGCCCAAGCCGGCGGTGGTCATGGCCCTGGCCTTCCACGAGCTGGCGATCAACGCCCTGAAGTACGGCGCCCTGTCGACGGCCGCCGGCCATGTCGACATCCACTGGGCGGTGGAGGACGGCCAGCGCCTCCAGATCGACTGGACCGAGCAGGGCGGTCCGGCCGTGCGCCCGCCCGAGCGGCGCGGTTTTGGCTCGCGGATCGTGGAACTGGCCCTGCCCAACGAGCTGGGCGGTCAGGTCGATCTGGACTATCGCGCCGACGGGCTGCGCTGCAGCATCCGCTCGCCCCTGTCGGCTCTCGACAAGGTCGACGCCTTCATGCGCCTGCCGGCCTAGGGAAGAGGCGGGCGTAGTGTCCGATGAGAGTCGCTTGTACCATTCAGACATCTTGGTCTGCGCACCAAGCCAAACGTATTGGGGACGGTTCATGAATTGGCGAACGGGGTTGCGACGGCTGATTGTCGTCGCAACGGTGTTGTACGTGCCTTTTGCATTGTTGAACGCGGCGAGCCAAGCACGTGATCGCGCCTCGGCTCTCGTAGCGTACTCGCAGCTATGGTCTGATACTTACAACCGAGAATTCCGCAACGCACTGTTCATCTATGCCGCCCTCTATGCTGGCATTTGGATTACCTACTACACCACCCGATGGGTCGTCAGGGGCTTCATCACCCCAAGCCAGCCGCCTTCCAAATAAGCACCAAGTCGCGCTTTTTGCTTTAGCCAAGTCGAGATGATTGGCTGTGAGCCCTAAGAATGAACCGTCGGCTTCCCGACCCGTTCTCAAGCTTGAGCGGCGCTGGGCCGAGGAGACGCGTCGCGCATGATCCCTGACGACTGGAAGGCGAGACTGAACGCCGCCTGGATCGCCGCGCGCGACTTCGTGATCCGTCATCGGCTGTGGTTCGGGGCGGGGCTGGGCGCCTTGCTGCCGCTGGTCGTGCTGCTGGTGTGGCTGGGGTCGAGCCTGCCGATCTCGCGCGCCCTGGAGCCCTTGCCCAACCGCGCCCTGATCCTGCTGGACGACCAGGGCAAGCCCTTCGCCCGGCGCGGCGCCTACAAGGAGCCGCCGGTGGTCATCAAGGCCCTGCCCAAGTACGTGCCGGGCGCGTTCCTGGCCATCGAGGATCGCCGCTTCTATCACCACCTGGGCATCGACCCCGTCGGGATCGTCCGGGCCTTCGTGGTCAACGCCAAGGCCCACCGCACCGTCCAGGGCGGCAGCACCATCACCCAGCAGTTGGCCAAGAACGCCTTCCTGGAGCCCGAGCGCAGCCTGCGCCGCAAAGGCCAGGAGGCGATGATCGCCCTGTGGCTGGAGCTGCGGCTGTCCAAGGACGAGATCCTTTCGCGCTACCTTTCCAGCATCTATTTCGGCGATGGGGTCTATGGCCTGGGCGCGGCGGCCCGGCACTATTTCGGCAAGCCCACGGAACAGCTGTCGGTGGGCGAGGCGGCAATGCTGGCGGGCATGGTCAAGGCGCCGGTCGACCTGGACCCGGTGGACCATCCCCAGGCCGCCGGGGCGCGGGCCCGGCTGGTGCTGGAGGCCATGGTCGACACCAAGGCGATCACCCGCCAGCAGGCCGACGCCGCCGGTCATGTCAGCGTGCGGACCACCCGCGCCGACCTGCCGGTGGGCGGCTATTTCGCCGACTGGATCTCGCCCCAGGTGAAGTCGGCCTTCGACGGTCCCGGCTATGGCGAGGTGCGGGTGCCCACCACCCTGGACAGCCGCCTGCAGGCCATCGTCGAGCGCGCCGTGGCCCGCCAGATGAAGGGCGCGGCCAAGGCCAAGGCGGGACAGGTGGCCGTGGTCGCCATGCGTCCGGACGGCCGGGTGGTGGCCATGGTCGGCGGGACCAACTATCGCCAGAGCCCGTTCAACCGCGCCGTCCAGGCCAAGCGCCAGCCCGGCAGCGCCTTCAAGCTGTTCGTCTACCTGGCCGCCCTGCGCGACGGGGCCACGCCCGACAGCCTGGTGGTGGGCGCGCCCGTCACCATCGGCGGCTGGACGCCCAGCAACTACGAGGGCGGCGGCGGGCAGGACATGACCCTGCGCGACGCCTTCGCCGAGTCCAACAACGTCATCGCCGCGCGGGTGTACCAGCAGGCGGGCGGCGAGGCGGTGGTGCGGGCCGCGCGGGACCTGGGGATCGTCTCGCCGCTGCGCGAGGACGACGCCACTCTGGCCCTGGGCACGGCCGAGACCAGCCTGCTGGAGCTGACCGGCGCCTATGCCAGCGTGGCGGGCGGCAAGATGCCGGTCCGCCCCTACGGCCGCCCGACGGTGGTTCCGGCGGCCGACTTCAAGCCGCTGGAGCCCTTCGCCCGCGAGGCCCTGCTGGACATGATGGGCGCGGTGGTCGAGCAGGGCACCGGCCGCGCCGCGCGTCTGGGCCAGAAGGCCTATGGCAAGACCGGCACCGCCCAGGACTATCGCGACGCCCTGTTCGTGGGCTTCACCGGCGACCTGGTGGTGGGCGTCTGGGTCGGCAACGACGATCACTCGCCGATGAACCGCGTGGTCGGCGGCGACATCCCCGCCCGCATCTGGCGCGACGTGATGACGGCGGGGCTCAAGGCGGGACTCGTGGCCCGCGACAGCGCCCCCGAGCCGCGCTACGCGGCCGAGCCGGTGGAGGACGCGCCGCGTCCGAAACATGTGCCGAAATGGCTGAGGAAGCTGTTCGGGCTCTAGTTAGCTCAAATCCCAACATCCCGGCGAAGGCCGGGACCCAAGCCGAGGCTGGTGTTTCGTTTCGAACAGGCCCGCTTGCTCAGCTTGGGTCCCGGCCTTCGCCGGGATGTTGTGCGTTGGGGAATGGTCCGCCCCTTGCTCCGAAGGACCCGCCGCGACCCAGAATGGGACGCTTTTCGGCCGCGCATCGGGGGAGCGGGCGGAAGGCGCTGGGCGGCGTAGTCGGAAAGGCGCTTGGCGATGAACCCGAAGGCAATGCTCGTGATCGGAGCGGCGGCGACGCTCGCCGCCCTGGGACCGGCGACGTCCGTCCTGGCCGACGGCTATCCCACGCGCGTCACGCCCGTGACCAAGCCCGCGCCCAAACCTGCAGCCAAGCCCAAGCCCGTCACGCGCGTCGTGACCCGTGTGAAGGTGGTCGAGAAGCCCGTCTACGTCGAGAAGGTGGTCAAGCAGCCGGTCTATATCGAGCGCCGCGTCGAGGTCCCGGTCGACCGCCCCGTCTATGTCGAAAAGCCGGTGGACCGCATCGTCGAGAAGCGGGTCGAAGTGCCGGTCGTCAAGATCGTGGAAAAGCCCGTCGACCGGCCCGTCTATATCGACCGCCCGGTGGAGAAGATCGTCGAGAAACGCGTCGAGGTTCCGGTCGAGAAGATCGTGGAACGCCGCGTGGAAGTGCCGGTGGTCAAGATCGTCGAGAAGCCGGTCGACCGTATCATCGAGAAGCGCGTGGAGGTCCCCGTCGACCGGGTGATCGAAAAGCGCGTCGAAGTGCCCGTGGACCGGATCGTCCGTGTGCCGGTCTATGTGGAGCGCCAGGAGCGGGTCGAGCGTCGCGGCTGCGATTGCGACGACGACCGCCGCGCCTATCGCGACGAGGGTTATGGCTACGGCCGCTCCGAGCGCAGCGTCGAGAGCACGGAAGAGACCTACGAGTCCGAATCCTCCAGCTGGAGCCAGGAAGGCCAGGGCTGGAGCTATCAGGGCAGCTACCAGGCCGGCGACGGCTACGCCCAGTCGCTGGAGGGCCAGGGCGGGGTCGGCTATTACGGCGGCTCGACCGCGCGCTACGGCGCCGGCGGCGGCTGGATCGGCGGCCAGGCCTATGGCCGGTCCGGCTATGCACGCGGCTGGTCGGGCGCGGGCGCTTCGTCCAGCGCCTCGGCCAGCGCCAGCTCGTCGTCCAGCGTGACGGTGTCGGGCGGCGGCCGCTACGGCGGGGGCGGCTATCACGGCGGCGGACATGGCGGTCCGAAGGGCGGTTCCAAGGGCGGCTGCTGCGGCCACTAGGAACGTTCTGGACAAAACCGTGGGCCCAAGCGCCTCGACGCCCCGTTCTGCATAGTCGGAACGCCGGAATCGCGCATCACTGGCCCATCGGGGGATCGCGTCGGCGTCGGGGCCGGCGGATCTGGAGCGGGCCATGGAGACGATCCTGGTTGTGACCAAGCCGTTCGACTGGTGCGTGGAGCGCCAGGGCCAGACCCTGTCGCGCCACTCCAGCCAGGAGGCCGCCTACAAGGCCGCCCTGGACTACGCCAGCGCCCTGTTCGACGAGGGCGTCCGCGCCCAGGTGACGATCAAGCCCGAAGCCCGCACCTTCAAAGGCACCGCGCCCGACTGGTCGGGGCCGGCCTCGGGTTGAAGCCGCGCCCGCCGCGTGGCAAGCCGGAGGCGAGGAGCTAGCCCATGCAGATCGCGGTCCTGACCTTCGACGGCTTCAACGAACTGGACTCGTTCGTCGCGGCGGGAATCCTCAATCGGATGAAGGCCCAGGGCTGGAAGGCCCACATCACCTCGCCGACCGAGGAAGTGACCTCGATGAACGGCGTCGTGGTGCGCCGCCAGCAGCCGCTGAGCTTCGCGGCCGAGGCCGACGCGGTGATCGTCGGCAGCGGCGTGCGCACGCGCGAGATCGCCGCCGACGCCGGCCTGCTGTCCCAGATCCGGCTGGACCCGTCGCGCCAGCTGATCGCCGCCCAGTGCTCGGGCACGTTGATCCTGGCCAGGCTGGGCCTGGTGGACGGCGTTCCGGCCTGCACCGACCTGACCACCAAGCCGTGGGTGGTCGAGGCAGGGGTGAACGTCATCGACGCGCCGTTCTTCGCCAACGGCAATGTCGCCACCGCCGGCGGCTGCCTGGCCTCGCAATACCTGGCCGCCTGGCTGATCCTGCGCGGCGCCGGACGCGAGGCGGCGGAAGGGGCGATCCACTATGTGGCCCCGGTGGGCGAAAAGGATGGCTGGGTCACCCGCGCCATGGGCGTGGTGTCGCCGTTCGTGGATCGCGAAGCGGCGGCCTGACAGCTGCACGGCAGGTAGCAAAAACCGTGCATTTTCCATGACCTCGCGCTAAGGGGGAGTTGCGTCAGGTTCGCGGGGAAAGTGATTCATGGACGACCAGCCGAAGCGCTCGTTCATCACCGGCGAGATCGACATCAAGGCGCTGATCGCCTTCGTGTTCGGCGCGATCTTCATCATCACGATACTCGTCTTCGCAGCGGTGGTGAAAAGCCCCAGCCCGGCCGAGATCTGGACCTATCGGGTGATCCTGGCCCTGGCGGCGGCCGGCGTCGCGGCGATCCTGCCGGGCTTCATCGACATCAAATACAAGAGCGTCGTACAGGCGGGCGGGGCGCTGGGCATCTTCGTGCTCGTGCTGCTGATGTTCCCCGCGCCGAAGGCCGATCCGGTCCCGGCTCCTGCGCCTGTCCCCGCGCCAGAGGCGGCGAAGGCGCCCGTCACATCGACTGAAGAGCTGGCCTGGCCGACCAGCGATCCGGACCTCACCGCTCGCAAATACCTCGACATGATCGACAGCGGCAGGCTCGCCGAGGCCTTCGAAACGGTCGACATGGCGGTGGGATTTACGTGGAGCTCGTTCGAGGTCACGTACAAGACGGGACGGGCGCCGTTGGGCGCCGTCGTTGATCGTCGTGAAACGGAATCACGACGCGCGGTGGACCCCCAGGGCAAGCCGAAGGGCGCCTATGCGGTCGTGGCCTACCAGACCAAATTCGCCAACGACAAGAAGTGCTGGGACGAACTTGTCACCCTGAGGGTGAGCCCCACGAAGACATGGCGTGTTGCGGGGCATGACTTCGTGCCGGCCAAGACCGAGTGCATCGGCTTCTAAACGCGCTTCCGGTCAGGCGGCCGAGCACACCTCCACGCACCGTCTGGCCAAGGCCTCGGTGGCGTCGATGAACGGCACGGTCAGGTCGGCCGCGCTCATCACCAGAGGCACCTCGGTGCACCCGGCCACCACGGCCTGGGCGCCCTTGCCGACCAGGCGGTGGGCGAGGGCGGCCATGGTATCGCGGCTGTCGGGACCCAGGTCGCCGTGCTTGATGCGGTAGAGCAGGGCCATGAACTCGACCTGCTCGTGGTCGTCCAGAGTGACGGCTTCGATGGCCTGGTGCGAGAAGGTGCGGCGATAGAGGGCCAGGGCCCCGCCGGTGCCCAGCACGCCCACGCGCTCGGCGCCGCCGGCCTTCGCCGCCAGGCCGGCCGTCTCGATCAGATCGACCAGGGGCAGGCCGCTGGCCTTCACTTCGGCGGCATAGGCGTGGGCGGTGTTGCAGGCGATGGCCAGCACCTGGGCCCCGGCGTCGCGCAGGCCCACGGCCATTTCGGCCAGCACCGGACCGGCCTCGTCGTAGCTGTTGTTGCGGTCGGGAACCTTGGGGTTGATGTCGACCAGCACCCGCAGGTGGTCCTGCTCACGGCTCACGGGCGTTGCCGCCTGCAGCTTGGCCAGGAAGTCCAGGGTGGCGGCGGGACCCATGCCGCCGAGGACGCCCAGAACCTTGGAATGGGGCGTTTTAGACAAGGGCCGCCTCCAGTTCGCTCTGATACCCGAACAGTCCCTGCGCCCCGCCGGTGTGCAGGAACACCACGCGCTCGCCCCCCTTGGCGCCCTTGAACGCGCCCTTGCGGGCCTGGTCGATCAGGCCCTTCATCGCCTTGCCCGAATAGACCGGGTCCAGCAGCAGGCCCTCGGTGCGGGCCGCCAGGGTCAGGGCGTCGATCACGCCCTGGTCGACCAGGCCGTAGCCTTCGCCGACATAATCGCAATCAGCGACCACGGCCTCGCGCTTCACCCGGCCCGCGGCGCCGATCACCTCGGCCGTCGCGACAGCCAGGTTGAAGACGTTCTCCTCCTGTTTGGCCTTGGGGGCGCGCACGCCGAAGCCGAGGATGGGGATGTCGACGCTGAGCGCGGCGAACCCGGCGACGAGGCCCGCGTGGGTGCCGGCGCTGCCGGTGGCGGTGACCAGGCGGTCGATCTTCAGGTCCAGCGCGTCGGCCTGGACCACCAGTTCGCGCGCGCAATCCACATAGCCCAGGGCGCCGACCGTGTTCGACCCGCCGCCGGGGATCACATAGGGCTTGCCGCCCCGCTGGCGCACCGCCTGCGCCGAGGCTTCCAGTTCGGCGACCATGTCGGTCCCGCCCGGCACGAAGCGGATCGACGCGCCCATCAGCCGGTCCAGCAGCACGTTGCCGTTGCCCAGGTAGTCGGCGGCCTTGGAGCCCGTGCGCTCCTCCAGGATCACCTCGGTCTTCAGGCCGAAGCGCGCGCCGGCGGCGATGGTCTGGCGCACGTGGTTGGACTGCACCGCGCCCTGGGTCACCAGCGTGTCGGCGCCTTGCGCCAGGGCCTCGCCCAGCAGGAATTCCAGCTTTCGGGTCTTGTTGCCGCCGCCGGCCAGGCCCGTGCAGTCGTCGCGCTTGACCCACAGGTCGATCCCGAGCTCGGCGCCCAGGCGGGGCAGGGGTTCCAGCGGCGTGGGCAGGTGGGCGAAGCGGGCGCGGGGGAAGCGGGCCAGATGCATGGAGGTCTCTTGCGGCGGGAAGCGGTCGTTCGGCCAAATCCCTACAGGGTCCGGCTTGGCCGTGCTATGCTGACGGCCATAAAAGCACGACCCGGCGCGGCCCCGCGCGACTGTCCTCCCAGCCGCTCGCCCGCGTCAGAAGGCCGTGCGGTGTTGGGAGAAACGTCATGCTCAAGACCCCCCTTCGGGCGGCGGCCTTCGTGTCCGCCTTCGTCTTCTCTGGATCGGCTTTCGCCGGGACCAGCGCTTCCTCGACCCTGGTGATCGGCGGCGGCGCGGCCAAGGATTGCGCGACCGCCGCCATCGAGGGCCGACAGGACGCCTCGTCGGTCAGCACGTGCACCCAGGCGCTGGAGACCGAGGCCCTCAGCTTCCGCGACCGCGCCCGCACCTATGTCAATCGCGGCGTCCTGCAGATGCGCCAGCGCAATTTCGACGGGGCGGTCGCCGACTTCAACGAGGCCTCCAAGATCGATCCCAACCTGGGCGAGGCCTTCGTCAATCGCGGCGCGGCCTATGTGGGAACCAGTCGCTACAGCGACGGGCTGAGCCAGATCGACCAGGGCCTGGCCCTGGGCGTGAAGGACCCGGAGAAGGCCTATTTCAACCGGGCCGTGGCCAACGAGAGCCTGGGCGACGTGACCGCCGCCTATCGCGACTTCTCCAAGGCCGCCGAACTGGCGCCGACCTGGGATGCGCCCAAAAACGAACTGGCGCGTTTCTCCGTCAAGCAGCCCTGAACCCGACGTCTTTCGGGCGTAGGCTAGGGGCCTGGAAGACGGAGTTTGCGGCATGACGACAGCTCGAACCATGATCGCGGCGACGGCCCTGGCCGCCGGGCTGGTCGGCGGACTCGTGGGCGCGTCGGCCTGGGCCCAGGTCGACCAGCGGCTCCTGCGCCAGCAGGCCGAGATCCAGCAGCAGCAGGACATCGCCCGCCAGAACGCCCTGGCCAGCCAGCGCGAGCTGTCGGCCGCCCAGAGCCGCTACGACACCCAGCTGACCTTGCGGGCCTTGAGCGACGCGGCCGCGCCGCGCTCGACCGAGCCGACCCTGCGCCCCACGGTCGCCCCGCCGCCGCGCGCCCCCAGCGCCGACGACATCGCCACCGACGCGGCGCGGATGGAGCAGATGACCGACGCCCGCCTGGCCGAGAGCAACGCCCGCCTGCGCGCGGTCAAGCCCGCCAACTGAACCGCCTTTTCTGACCGACGGAGAGCGAACGCATGGAGTGGGGTGGGGGACGCCGCGAAGGCAATATCGAGGACCGGCGCGGCATGGGCGGCGTCGGCTTGGCCGGCGGCGGCATCGGGGCGGTGGTGCTGGCGGCGGTCGGCTATTTCTTCTTCGGGATCAATCCCGACACCACGATGAGCGTCGTCAACGGCGTTCAGCAGCCCGCCGCCCAGGAGGGCGCGCGCGGCCAGGTCAGCGACCGCGAGGGCCAGTTCGTCGACGTGATCGAGACCTCCAACACCGATGTCTGGGGTCCGCTGCTGGCCAAGCACGGCGTCAACTATCGTCCGCCCCGGGCGGTGGTGCTGTACGACCAGGCCACCGGCACCGGCTGCGGCACGGGCCAGTCGGCCATGGGGCCGTTCTACTGTCCGGCCGACAACAAGGTGTATCTGGACCTCTCCTTCTGGAACGAGCTGGAGACCCGCTTCGGCGCCAAGGGCGAGTTCGCCCGGGCCTATGTGATCAGCCACGAGATCGGCCACCACATCCAGAGCCTGACCGGCGCTTCCGCGGAGGCCCGCCGCCTGGGCGCGCGCGGCGCCGAGAGCGGCTCGGTGCGGCTGGAACTGCAGGCCGACTGCTACGCCGGCGTCTGGGCCCGTCACGCGCCCGAGGCCTCGAACGGCGGCATCCAGATCTCCAAGGCCGACATCGAGGACGGCCTGGGCGCGGCCTCGGCCGTGGGCGACGACGCCATCCAGGAACAGAGCCAGGGCCGCGTCATGCCCGACAGCTTCACCCACGGCACCTCGGCCCAGCGCATGCGCTGGTTCGGCAAGGGCTATGACGCGGGCGATCCTAGCGCCTGCGACACCTTCGCGGCGCGGACGCTCTAGGGCGTCAGGCCGGCAGGCGATTGCCGAGGTATTCGGCCGGGTTCACGGCCTGCGGGTGGCCGCGATTGCACAGGGCGACGGTCACGTAGCCGGAGCCCGGATAGATCGCCAGGTCGCCGTTGACGCCCGGCGCGCCGCCGCCGTGACCATAGAACGTCGCGCCGTTACGGCTCTGGACCCGGAAGCCCAAGGCCCAGCGGGAGGTGGCGCTGGCCTCGACCCTGGGCGTGGTCAGCAGCTTGGTGTGGGCCGCGTCCAGCAGGCGATGACCGGTCAGGGCCGTGGCGAAGGCGTGCAGGTCGTCCACCGTGGAATAGCCGCCGCCCGCCGGCAGGCCGACATAGGGCGTCAGCGGCTTCAGGCCGGCCAGGGCGCTGCCGGAATAGGGCAGGGCGTCGCCGTCTCGCGGCGTCTGGCTGGTGGCGGTCATGCCGGCGGGGCGGAAGATCCGCTCGGCGAAATAGGTCTCGTAGGGCTGGTCCGAGACCCGCTCGAGGATCGCGCCTAGCAGGACGAAGCCGTAGTTGCTGTAGGCGAACCGGGCGCCGGGCTCGAACAGCGGCTCGCGCGGGCCGTAGAGCCGCACATAGTCGGCCACCGTGCGCAGCTCCGCCTGGTGGGCGTCGTGGAAAGGCCCGAAGATGTCGCCCGTGCCGCCGGTGTGGGTCAGCAGGTGCTCGACGGTCAGGCGCTGGGCCAGGACCGCGTTCGGATAGTCGGGCAGCAAGGCGGCGACCGTGTCGCCCAGGCCGATCCGCCCGGCCTGGACCTGCTGCAGGATCGCGACGGCGGTGAACATCTTGCCCATCGAGCCGATGCAGAACCGCGTGCCGGGCGTGATCGGGGCGCGTCGGGCGCGGTCGCCCAGCCCATAGGCCTCTTGCAGGAATACCCGGTCGCCCTGCGCCGCCAGCACCGCGCCCGAGAAGCGGTCGGCCTTGGCCTCGACCCCCAGCTTGTCCGTCAGGGCCGCGGCGGCCTGGGTTTCGCCAAGGCGGACGATCCGAAACCCGTCCGGCGGCGCCGCGCCGGAAAAGGCGATGTCGACCAGGCCGCCGTCCGTCCCGGCGGTGACCACCACCTTGGAAAACCGGTCCCAGGCCCGGTCCTGGGCCCAGGCGGTCAGCGCGCCCGGCCCGGTGAGCTCGGTCCGCAACACCGTGAAGCCGCCGGACGCTTCGCGCGTGGCCAGGTCCTCGTCGGCATAGGGCAGGGCGTCGGGCAGCCGCGCCTGGATGAAGGCCCGATAGGCGGCCGGGTCGCCGTCGTTGAACACCGCCAGCCACCGGCGGAACCAGACCGTGGCGGGCTCGTCGCCGGCGCACAGGGCGCCCGTCGCTGGCAGGCCGCCGGCCAGCAGGATCGACCCGGCCATGAAATGTCGCCTGTTCATCCGCCGGGATCTCCTGTAGAGCGTTCGTGGAGAAATGTAAGCACTTACGGATATTGTCAATGGCCGACGAGACGCCGGGCTCCGACGACTACACCCACCGCTCCGGCGCGGCCGCGCTGGGGGCCAGGCTGCGCCGTCTGTCCGAGCGGATCGATCGCGACGCCGGCCGGCTCTATGCGGAACTGGACGTGCGGTTCGAACAGCGGTGGTTCGGCGTGCTGAACCAGCTGGCCCTGCAGGGGCCGCGCTCGGTCGGGGATCTGGCCTCCGCCCTGGGGGTGACCCATGTCGCGGTCAGCCAGGTGCGCCAGGCCCTGGTGGCCGAGGGGCTGGTGAGCGAGGACCGCGATCCGCGCGACGGCCGCAGCCGCGTTCTGGCGCTCACGGACCAGGGCGCGGCCCTGACTCGCCGGCTGGAACCGGCCTGGCGCGCCCTGTCGGCGGCGGCGGTCGAACTTAACGCCGAGGCGGTGGACGCTCTCGCGGCCCTGGAAAGGCTGGAGATCGCCCTGGACCGCGCCTCGATTCTGGAGCGCGCCAGGCGGGCGCTCGCGGCGACGGACACGCCTCGCCCTTGACCCTCGCATCAACACGCCTAGTGTCCCCCTGTTCACCGGGGGGTCGCATTCGCGCGGCTGAGATTGGGCAAACGCCCTGACCCGTCGAACCTGATCCGGGTCATGCCGGCGAAGGGAGGGAACGCGGTCGGAGGCTTTCGAAGTCCGCCCGTAAACCGACTCAAGCACGACACGTCCGGGTCTCCTTCACGCTTGAGGAGCGCCCGACCATGAATATCCAACTGCCCATCAAGGACGCCATCGGGGCCATCCCGACCGGGGAGCGCCCCGGTTCGCGCAAGGTCTACCAGGCCGGCGAGCTGTTCCCCGACATCCGCGTGCCGTTCCGCGAGGTGGAGGTCCACCCCAGCGCCAACGAGCCGCCGGTCACCATCTACGACCCGTCGGGCCCCTATACCGACCCCCACGCCAAGATCGACATCGAGCAGGGCCTAGCCCGCGTGCGCGAGCCGTGGATCGTCGCCCGGGGCGACGTCGAGCTGGTGGCCAACCCCCGGGAGGTGAAGCCCGAGGACAACGGCTTCGCCCAGGGCAAGCACCTGGCTCCGCAATTCACCGCCAAGCGGCCGATCTTCAAGGGCGCGCAAGGCAAGCTGGTCACCCAGCTGGAATACGCCCGCGCCGGGATCATCACCGCCGAGATGGAATATGTCGCCATCCGCGAGAACCTGCGCCGCGAGCAGAGCCGCCCGTGCGTGCGCGACGGCGAGGACTTCGGCGCCTCGATCCCCGACTTCGTGACGCCCGAGTTCGTCCGCCAGGAAGTGGCGCGCGGCCGGGCCATCATCCCGGCCAACATCAACCACGGCGAACTGGAGCCGATGGCGATCGGCCGCAACTTCCTGGTCAAGATCAACGCCAACATCGGCAATTCGGCGGTGCTCTCCACCGTCGCCGACGAGGTGGACAAGCTGGTGTGGGCCACGCGCTGGGGCGCCGACACGGTCATGGACCTGTCCACGGGGCGCAACATCCACAACATCCGCGACTGGATCATCCGCAACAGCCCGGTGCCGATCGGCACGGTGCCGATCTACCAGGCGCTGGAGAAGGTCAACGGCGTGGCCGAGGACCTGAACTGGGAAGTCTTCCGCGACACCCTGATCGAGCAGTGCGAGCAAGGGGTGGACTATTTCACCATCCACGCCGGGGTGCGCCTGCCGTTCATCCCGATGACGGCCAAGCGCGTGACGGGCATCGTCTCGCGCGGCGGCTCGATCATGGCCAAGTGGTGCCTGGCCCACCACAAGGAGAACTTCCTCTACGAGCGCTTCGAGGACATCTGCGAGATCATGCGCGCCTACGACGTGTCGTTCTCGCTGGGCGACGGCCTGCGTCCGGGCTCGACCGCCGACGCCAATGACGAGGCCCAGTTCAGCGAACTGCGCACCCTGGGCGAGCTGACGAAGGTGGCCTGGAAGCACGGCGTGCAGGTGATGATCGAAGGGCCGGGCCACGTGGCCATGCACAAGATCAAGGCCAACATGGACGAGCAGCTGAAGCACTGCCACGAGGCCCCGTTCTACACCCTCGGCCCGTTGACGACGGACATCGCCCCTGGCTACGACCACATCACTTCGGCCATCGGCGCGGCGATGATCGGCTGGTTCGGCACGGCCATGCTCTGCTACGTCACGCCCAAGGAGCACCTGGGCCTGCCGGACCGCAACGACGTCAAGACCGGCGTCATCACCTACAAGCTGGCCGCCCACGCCGCCGACCTGGCCAAGGGTCACCCGGGCGCGGCCATGTGGGACGACGCCATCAGCCGGGCGCGGTTCGAGTTCCGCTGGGAGGACCAGTTCAACCTGGGCCTGGATCCCGAGACCGCCCGGGCCTTCCACGACGAGACCCTGCCCAAGGAGGCGCACAAGACCGCGCACTTCTGCTCGATGTGCGGTCCCAAGTTCTGCTCGATGAAGATCAGCCAGGAGGTCCGCGACTTCGCCGCCGGCCTGGCCCCGAACGACGCCGAACTGGGCATGGCCGCCATGAGCGACAAGTTCAAGGAACAGGGGTCTGAGATCTATCTGAAGACGGAGTAGGGGCGGCGGGGGCGCAGGGGGCTTGTGCTCAAGCCCCCGACCCGGCTCTCTGGCCTGAAAACGGAGAATCCCCGGGTGCTGTCCCTGTTCCTGACCCTGGCCCTGCAGGCCGCCGCGCCCGCCGCCGATCCCTTGGCCCCGGCCCGGATCGGCGACCTGCAGTGCTATCGGCCCGATCCGGTCCGCAAGACCTGCCGGTCGCTGGCCGGCTACAGCTTCGCCGCCGACGGCACGATCCTGAACCGGGCCGAGGTGCTGCTGCAGGACAACCCGCCGGTGACCATGACCACGGTCACGCCGGTGACGGTGCGGGGCGGCGTGGTCTGCGGCCCGCTGTCGGGGATCGACAAGGCCCAGATCGCCTTCCGGGGCCGTCGCATCCCCGAGGCCGACGCCGCGCCGATCCGCGCCCAGATCGCCCAATCGATGGGCGCGGCCCTGGGTCAGGAGGTCTGCACCACCTATCGCCGCAGCGGCGACTGGCTGATCGCCGAGGTGACGATGAACGGCGTCGCCCAGCCCGACATGGGCGACACCGTGCTCTGGGTGCCGCCCTCGGCGGGCTATACGGTCCAGCCCTGAGGCTCAGCTGATCGTCGTGGTCCCGGCGATCTGGCGCATCTCGTTGTCGCGCAGGCCGCGCCAGTAGAAATACAGCATCACCGCCATGACGCCCGACAGGGTGTGCCACAGCAGGCCGTGCGGCTGGAACCAGCTGTCGGGATGGCACATCGGATAGCCGGTTTGCGAGGCCGAGCGGAACTGGCTGGCGGCGATGAAGCTGCCCAGGCCCAGCGCCCAGAACATCAGCGGCAGCCACATCCAGTAGCTGGTGAACAGGCCGTCGTAGAGGCGCCCGAACCACGGCCCCCAACCCATCTTGTAGATGTCGTAGACCTTCACGAAGATCTCGGCCGCGGCGTATAGGCCCACGATAATGCCCACGAGCACGGTGGAGGCGTCCTCCAGGCCGGGGATGACGTTCAGGCCGGTGAACAGGGCGGCGGGTCCCAGATAGACCGCCAGGAACCACCAGCCCAGGTTCAGCCGGCGGGTCAGGGTGTAGGCCGGCAGGAAGCTGGTGAAGACGTACATCGACATGCCGTCGAACCAGCTGACCGTGCTCGACAGCGAGGCGTGCAGGAACATGCTGCCCAACCCCAGGAACAGCACGGCGAAGACATAGACCTCGGGGATCCAGCTCTCGACGCTCCAGAAGGCGTTCTTCACCTCCGCCCCGTCGTTCAGCACCTTCTTGCGGTCCCAGCGGATCCACAGCACCACGCCCAGCGAGGTGAAGATCGCGTAGAAATTGCTGAGGGTGTTGGTCATCTGCCGGATGCCCGGCTTGCCCTCCTTGACGTCGTCGACCTTGAAGGCCTCGCAATAGCAGGTGTCGGGATGCTCGACGTCCGGGGTTCGAGTGCCCTCGATGAAGGGGATCACCTGGACCCCGTCCTTGTTGATGTTGGTGCAGGAGTCCGGGTTGGCCGGCCACCCCAGGGCCACGAACAGGAAGAAGGGGACCAGGATCAGCAGCATCCCGCCGCCCCACACGAAGAACCCTCTGATCGGCGCCATGGCCTGTCTCCGGATCATGATCGTGGAGCGTTCATGGTGAGCCGACGCACCACATGGTTGCGCACCATGACATGGTCGCGCTTGAGTGCAACCGGTTCCGAGACGATGATTTTCTCGCGACGGTGTCGGAACGGGCCGGTTCGCCGCGTCCTTGAAGAGGCAACAACCCAGGAGGGACGTCATGTCCTATGTCGATGGTTTCGTGATCGCGGTGCCCAAGGACCGGATCGAGGACTACAAGGCGATGGCCAGGCTCGGCGGCGAGGTCTGGATGGGCTATGGCGCTCTGGCCTATGTGGAGACGCTGGGCGACGACACGCCCTACGGCGAGCTGACCTCGTTCCCGCGCGCGGTCCAGGCGACCGACGACGAGATCGTGGTGTTCTCGTGGATCGTCTACAAGGACAAGGCCTCGCGCGACGAGATCCAGGCCAAGGTCATGACCGACGAGCGCCTGAAATCCTACATGGACAACATGCCCTTCGACGGAAAGCGCATGATCTTCGGCGGCTTCAAGGCGTTCGTGGAGCACTAGTTTAGTGTTTTCGTTTTGTTCTCTCTGTGCGATAGTGCGTACTCCTGATCGGGGAGGGCGGAATGCCGGATGCCGTGCTGATCGCCGGCGCCAACGGCGCGGGCAAAACGACCTTGGCGCGCCGGCTTCTGCCGGCCGCCTATCCCGACGCTCGTTTTCTGAACGCTGACGAAATCCAACGTGAAGAGGGCTTTTCCACGCCGTCATTGGCCGGACGGGAATTGATCGCGCGGCTGAGGGCGATATCCGAAGCGGGAATGAGTTTCGTAGTTGAGACCACCCTGTCTTCAGCGGGCTACGCACGCCAGTTCGCCACTTGGCGGGCACGCGGCTATTTCATCACGGTGCACTATCTCGAGGTCGTTTCCGCTGATTTCGCCGTGGCTCGGGTCGCGAGGCGGGTCGCCGCTGGCGGGCACGGCATCCCGGAGGCGGATATTCGGCGGCGACACGGTAGAGGTCGGGTGCTGTTCAGCGATCTCTACCGCTCCCAGGCCGATGCGTGGTACCATTACAGGGTCGATGAGCGAGGAATTGAACTTGTCGAAAGCAGCCAAGATGCCCGCTAAGTCCCGGTCGATGATCGATATCGTCGAGACCGCCCTCAAGGAGGCGACCTGGGACGCCACCCAGGGACCGGAATATTTGCGCGCGGGTCGCTTCGAGCCCAAGCCCTCGGGCGACGCAATGAAGGCGACGCCCGAAAAGGACTGATCAAGCGCGTTGATTCCGATCAGTCCCTTCAGTCGAGCAATGTTTCGACCTGGCTTCGCGCCTCAATAAAAGAACCGCTCCTCCACGATCTTGCCGTCCTTGATCGTGTAGAGGCCGACCTCGTCCATGGTGATGCGTTCGCCCGTGGCCTTGGGCGTGAGGTCCATCTTGAAGCCGACCACGAACTGGTCGCCGTTGACGAACGGGCCGGTGACCTCGAAGCCGTGGACCTCGTTGTTGGCGGCCCACCATTCGCCCTTGCCGCGCACGGCGGCCTTGCCGGCGACGCGGGCCATGTCGCCGGGCATGGCCTCGATGCTGACCACGTCGTCGGCCCAGTATTTCTCGCCGGATTCGTCGAACTTGCCGGCCTTGCACATTTCGACCAGGTCGGCGGCGATCTCGTGAACGGTCATGATGGTGCTCCAGTTTAGGTGGCTTGGAGACCAGACATTGGCCTGCCGGAAGCTGCCGGCAAGGCGCGCCGCGCGCGTTGCTGACAGCGGGTGTCAGCAGGGACAGGCGAGGCGTTCCGGTCTAGCCTTCCGTCATGACTCACGCCCCGTTCTCCGGCTTCGCCCCCGCCGATCTCGCCTTCCTGACGGGCTTGGCGGCGCACAACGACCGCGAGTGGTTCACCGCCCACCGCGCCGTCTACGACGACCGCCTCAAGCCGACCCTGGCCGCCCTGATCGCGGACCTGAACGACGCCTTCGCCGCGCGCGGCCTGCCGCTGGCCGGCGATCCGAAGAAGAGCGTCTTCCGCATCCACCGCGACGTGCGCTTCTCCAAGGACAAGCGGCCCTACAAGACCCACGTCTCGGCCACATTGACCCGAGACGGCCAGAAACTGTCGCCGGGCCTGGTCTATGTGCATATCGAGCCGGAGGGCGGACCCCATCCGGCCTTCGACCCGGAGACCATCGACCCGCTGGACCCCTCGACCCTGCCGTCCGCCCAGGAGGCCGACGCGGGCTACGCCGGGACCGGACCGTTCGCGGCGGCGGGCTTCTATCTGTCCGAACGCCCCCACATCGACGCCTTCCGTCACGCCATCGTCGCCGCCCCCAAGGCGTGGTTGGCGGTGGAGAAGCATCTGGCCGTCAAGGGCCTGCCGCTGGAGCCAGGCGATCCGACCAAGCGCATGCCCAAGGGGTTCGAAGAGCATGCCGGCACGTCGCTGGAGCCGGCCCTCAAGCGCACCCGCTGGCTGGTTCGTCGGTCGCTGAGCGGCGAGGAGATCGGCGGCGGCGATCTGCCCGAAGCCATTGCCGACTTCGTGGCCGACGCGCGGCCGCTGCTGGACTTCGGCTGGAAAGCCCTGGCCTGAGGTCCCATCGCGACGGCGGACATGTGTCCCGTCGCGGCAAGCTTCCCTTTCGGCGCGCGGGCGACACTCTCTAGGATGGTCGCGAACCGAAGGGAGAGGGCATGCCGCAGGATAGGTCGCCGCCGATGCTTCGCAAGCTGCGGGGCGAGGCGGCCGCGTTGGGGGCGGACTCGGCCTATGCCGGGATGATCGACACCCTGCGCGGGTTCCTGGACGACCTGGCCCGTGCGAGCCTCGACGAGGAGACCGCCGCCGCCCTCGACCGCGACCTGCGCGCCTGGACCAAGCGTCTTCAGCCCCTGCGGGTGGACGAGACCGCCCAGATGTTCGGCCGGATCCAGGACACGCCCGGACGCGGCCAGGTGATGAGCCCCGCCTTCGCCATCGTCGAGCAGGACGAGACCTCGCTGCGGGCCAAGGTGATCTTCGGCCGCTACTTCCTGGGCGGCAACGGCGCGGCGCATGGCGGGGCGGTGGCGCTGCTGTTCGACGAGGTGCTGGGCGGCCCGGCCAATGCGGGCGTGGGGACCATGGCGCGCACGGCCTATCTGCACGTGAACTACCGCTCGATCACGCCGATAGGCGTCGAGCTGGAGGTCACGGCCTGGATCGAGTCCGTCGACGGCCGCAAGCGCATCGTGCGCGGCGAGCTGAAGCACGGCGACCGCCTGTGCGCCGACGCCGAGGGGCTGTTCCTGGAGCTGTTGCCGGGGCAGCAGTGACGTCTATCCCTAGCGGATAGCCAATGAAGTTGCGCGATTTCAATCGCTTGCATTTTTTTCGACCGAACTTGTCCCCGCCCTCCGGGGCCCCCGCATACTCATGACCATCCCGTCGCGGGGAGAGGGCGCTTGGATCCGGCCCGATGCGTGCGGCGGGTGCGATCGAGCGGGGCCCTTCGGCGGTGCGCGAGCACGGCCGGCGGGGCTTAATCAGAGGGCGGGGGACGTAAGCCCGCCCATCGGCGGTCCGTCGGAGGATCGCCGCCCGTCGTGGGGTTCGCTCCGGTCCTCGTTAGGCTCACTCCCGCCTCTGAAATCAAGCGGTGCACAGATCCAGGAGGAAACACCGGGTGGGGTGAAGGGCGGAAAAGGCCCGCGCGCCCCGGCCTTGCGGATAACGGTCGCGCGGGGCGTCCTGGCTTCGTCGAAACGGTAACTAGCTTCATTGCTCCGGGCGGGACCCGGCGCCCCGCGCCTCTCCATCTCGCTCCGCGCGCCGTCCGGCCCGTGGAGGCGAAGCCGTGCGTCCGATGCAGGAGATCGCCATGACCCCAAGCCCTCGCCGCAATCCGGAAAGCCTGAGGCCTCACCGCCAGGGCGGTCCCCGTCCGCCGCCGCCCGAGCCCACGCCGGCCGAGCGTCGCGCCGCCGCCAAGGCCGAGCGGGAGGCGCTGGCGGCGGCTGCCTTGGTGGAAAGGGGCATACGCGCGAAGATGAGACGCGCGCTCGAAAGGGCTCGGGGCGAGTTCCGTCGCCGGCGTGGCTGTCCGCCCGATGTTCACATGAACTATGTCCGGGCGCTGCGCAGCAACAGGGAGTGGTGCGGCGACGATGACCCCAACTGGCGGCCGCCGCGCTGGATGGAAGTCGGCTATGACCCGCAGGACCACCGCGAACTCTGGCTGGCGCGGATCCAGATGACAGAGGCGGCGCTCAGGGAACGTCCTTGGCCATGACGGCATTCCCCACCCATGCTCGCGCTCCTCCTCGACCTCTGCAACATCCTCGGCGGCTTCCTACTGGCCATCGGGCTTCTGGCCCTGATCCCCAACGCCGGCGACAACCTGACCCGGTTCGCCGAGCGGCTGGGCCCGTTCCGCTGGATCGTGGGCGTGGTCGCCCTGGTGTGCGGCGGCTACTTCCTGATTGTCCACCTGATCAGCGGTCCGCATGTCTTCCACTTCGAGGTGGTGGGCATCGCGGTGGGCGTGCTGCTCTTGTGGGATCGGCTGCGGGCCGGCCGGTTGGCGAACAGGGACTTGCCGGCCAGCGGGGCGCAGGGGCCGGGGCTGGTGCTGGCGGTGTTCGGGATCATCGCCATGATCGTGGGGCTGCAGGGCCTGTTCACCCCAGATTGACGCAGGGTGAGCGTCTCAATCGGACGTTAAGGCGGCGGGCGCAGACTCCGGGGCAATCCGCAAGCAAGGCGGAGCCCAGGAAAGAGCGTCATGTCCTCGACCGTGACCAACAGCTTTCGTCGTCCGCACGACCATTTCGAGCCGCAGGACACCGATCCCCAGACCCAGCGCCGCCTGCGCGGCCAGCTGGAGCAGATCGACTACACAGCCTTCGCATCCAATACGGCGGTGATCGCCCAGGTGGTCGGCAAGAGCGACTCCGGCAAGTTCCAGCGCATGGCCGTGGCCGCCGCCCAGGCCCGGGCCCGCTGGGTGGCCGAGGCCGTGGCCATGACCGAGGGCGGGCAGGCGATCACGCCCGAGCAGACGGCGCGCCTGGCGACCCTGCGCACGGCCTACGAGGAACTGGCCGAGGTGTACGAGGCCATGCGGCGCATGGTGGAGCGGGGCTATCTGACCTACAGCAACCCGCTGGTCACCGAAGGCGGCAACGCGGTGGCGCGTTAGGCGGATCGGGGACATGCCCTCGCGGCGTGTCCCCAAATTCAAGCGCCGAGCCCGCCGGTGGGGACACGCCGCAAGGGCATGTCCCCGGCCCCAGCGGATCAGGTCTAAGCGCTGACCTTGTCTCCCCGATGCAGCGGGTCGGGCAGGGGATCGCCGGCCTTCACGAACTGCAGCGACACCGAATTGATGCAGTAGCGCAGCCGGGTCGGGGCCGGGCCGTCGGGGAAGACGTGGCCCTGGTGGCTGTCGCAGCGGGCGCAGGTCGTCTCGATGCGCAGCATGCCGTAGGAGGTGTCGCGCACCTCCTTGACGTGCTCCTCGTCGAACGGAGCGTAGAAGCTGGGCCAGCCGGTGCCGCTCTCGAACTTGGTCCTGTACTCGAACAGCGGCAGGCCGCACTCGCGGCAGCAATAGACGCCGGGGTTCTTCTCGCCCAGCAGGCCGCCGCAGAACGGGGCCTCGGTGCCGTGATGCAGCAGGACGCGGGCTTCCTCGGCCGTCAGGTCGGCCTCCAGGCGTTCGCGTTCGGGCTCGGTCGGTGGGGTCAGGTCGAAGCCGGAGGCGGAGATGTGGGCTGTGTCGGTCATGCTCGGCAATTTAGGCATTCGGACCGTCCGCCGATAGGGGGCGGGCGGTTGCTGACAAGGCGCGGGCGAACGGAGCATAAGGCGGGGGCTCGCGTTTCCACGCCATCGTCCCGGAGAACCCCGCCATGACCATCGCCGTCGCTTTCCTGCAACCGGGCTGGGCCGACTGGGAGGCGGGGCAGGTGCTGGCCGCCCTGCGCGAGTACTATGGCGTCCAGATCGAGATCGCCACGCCGGACGGCGAGCCGCAGACCTCGATCGGCGGCGTGCTAGCGGCGGCCGACTACAGGTTCGCCGACCCGGTGCTGTCGGACGCCGACGTCTTCCTGCTGATCGGTTCGGACGCCTGGACCACCTACGACGACCCCGCCCTGTTCGGCCTGCTGCGCCAGGCCCTGGCCGACGGCAAGATCGTCGCCGCCATCTGCGCCGGCACGGTGGCCGTGGCCCGGGCCGGGCTGCTGGCGGGCAAGGCCCACACCTCCAACGACCGCGACTGGCTGGCCAAGGTCGCGCCCGGCTATGCCGGCGCCGAGGGCTATGTCGACACCCCCAAGGCGGTGACCGACGGCAAGCTGGTCACGGCCTCGGGCCTGGCCCCGGTGACCTTCAGCGCCGCCGTGGCTCGGCTGGTCGCGCCGGAAGCGGCTGAAAAGCATGATGAGTACGTGGCCATGTTCGCGCGGGAGTTCGGCTAGGCATGGGCCATGCTGCGCGCGCGAACGCCGCCCCGGCGGTGGATGGGCATTCATCGTTAGGGCGGTTTGTGGAAACCGGTATCATCGCCTAGGTCACGCTGCGGCGCCGTTGCAAACCGCCAATGGCCTGCTAGTTCGTGATCCAACAAGACAACGACGCGCGTAGGGGATTGCCGGGATGTTCAAGAAGCTGCTGATCGCCAATCGGGGCGAGATCGCGGTCCGGGTGATCAAGACCTGCCGCCGCCTGGGCATCAAGACGGTGGTCGTCTATTCCGACGCCGACGCCGACAGCCTGGCCGTCGAGATGGCCGACGAGACCGTCCACATCGGCGCCTCGCCCGCCAATCAGTCGTATCTGGTGGCCGACAAGATCATCGCCGCCTGCAAGCAGACCGGGGCCGAGGCCGTGCACCCGGGCTTCGGCTTCCTGTCCGAGAACGCCGGCTTCGCCCAGCGCTGCGCCGACGAGGGCGTGGTGTTCATCGGTCCCAACCCCGGCGCCATCCAGGCCATGGGCGACAAGATCGAGAGCAAGAAGTTCGCCCAGGCCGCCGGCGTCTCCTGCGTGCCCGGCCACATCGGCGAGATCGACGACACCGCTCACGCCGTGACGATCTCCGAGCAGATCGGCTATCCGGTCATGATCAAGGCCTCGGCCGGCGGCGGCGGTAAGGGCATTCGCGTGGCCTGGAACCGCCAGGACGTCGAGGAAGGTTTCCCGGCCGTGCGCGCCGAGGCCAAGTCCAGCTTCGGCGACGACCGCATCTTCATCGAGAAGTTCATCGAGAGCCCGCGCCACATCGAGATTCAGGTGCTTGGCGACAAGCACGGCAACGTGGTCCACCTGTTCGAGCGCGAATGCTCGATCCAGCGCCGCAACCAGAAGGTCATCGAGGAGGCGCCGAGCCCGCTGCTCGACGAGGCCACCCGCAACGCCATGGGCGCCCAGGCCGTGGCCCTGGCCAAGGCCGTGAACTACGATAGCGCCGGCACGGTGGAGTTCGTGGCCGGCCAGGACAAGAGCTTCTACTTCCTGGAAATGAACACCCGCCTGCAGGTGGAACACCCGGTCACCGAACTGATCACGGGCCTGGACCTGGTCGAGCAGATGATCCGCTCGGCCTACGGGGAGAAGATGGCGTTCGGCCAGGGCGACCTGAAGATCAACGGCTGGGCCATCGAAAGCCGCATCTACGCCGAGGATCCCTACCGCAAGTTCCTGCCCAGCATCGGCCGCTTGGTCCGCTACGACCCGCCCGCCGAGGGCGAGCACGGCGACTACAAGGTCCGCAACGACGCCGGCGTCCGCGAGGGCGACGAGATCTCGATGTACTACGACCCGATGATCTCCAAGCTCTGCACCTGGGCCCCGACGCGCCTGGGCGCCATCGACGGCATGGGCCGGGCGCTGGAGGACTTCCACATCGAGGGCCTGGGCCAGAACATCCCGTTCCTGGCCGCGGTGATGGACCAGGAGCGCTTCCGCTCGGGCAAGATCTCGACCAACTACATCAAGGACGAGTTCGCCGAGGGCTTCAAAGGCGTCGAGCCCACGCCCGAGCAGGTCGACATCCTGACCGCCGTGGGTGCGGCCATGCAGCGGGTCTATGCCGCTCGCGCCCGCAACACCGACGCGGGCCTGTCCAACCCGGTCCGCACCGAATGGGTGGTGGCCGTGGGTCACGCCAAGCGACCGGTGAAGCTGTCGGGCGAGAACGGCGGCCTGACCGTCGAACTGACCGGCGAGGGGCGCACCCTCCGGCTGGAGACCGTCGACTGGCGTCCGGGCAAGCCGGTGTTCAAGGGCACGCTGGGCGGCAAGGCCTTCACGGTGCAGGTGACCCCCGCCGCCGAGGGCTTCGTGATCCGCCACCGCGCGGCCAAGGCCAAGGTGCTGGTCCTGACCCCGCGTAGCGCCGAGCTGCACGACAAGCTGCCCGAGAAGCAGGCCGCCGACACCTCCAAGCTGGTGCTGTCGCCGATGCCGGGCCTGGTGGTCAGCATGGACGTCACCGCCGGCCAGCAGGTCCGCGAGGGCGAAGTCGTCTGCGTGCTGGAAGCCATGAAGATGCAGAACATCATCCGCGCCGAGCGCGACGGGGTGGTGAAAGCCGTCAACGCCAAGGGCGGCGACCCGGTGGCCGCCGACGAGGTGCTGGTGGAGTTCGCCTAGGCGTGCTGATCTCCCCAACGTTGAGTTGGGGGAGAGATTCGATGACCATCACGCAGAAGCTGTTCTCGTTCCAAGGCCGCCTGCGCCGCCGGGACTACTGGCTGATGAGCCTCCTGGTCGGGGCCGTCATGCTGGTGGCCTACATCCTGGCGGCCGCTTTCGGCGTCGACATCACCAAGGAGTCGACGGAGTCGACGCTGGTGCAACTGGGCGTCAGCCTGCTGATGGCCTGGCCCAGCCTGGCGATCGGCGCCAAGCGCTGCCACGACCGCAACCAGAGCGCCTGGTGGCTGCTGCTGACGCTGATCCCCATCGTCGGCGGGTTCTGGAGCCTGATCAACCTGGGCATTCTGGACGGTACTCAGGGCCACAACCGTTTCGGGCCGTCGCCCAAGGGCATCGGCGGCGGCGATCCGGCGCTGGCGGACGTCTTCGCCTAGGGGCTGGGTCTTCCGTCGTGCCGCGACGCGGCTTAGGTTCGGGGCCAGACTTGAGGGGCCTTCCTGAATGAACGATCGCGCGGAGTGGTGGGACCTGTTCGTCTCGGCGCAGGGCCGGACGGCGCGGGGGCCATTCCTGATGGCCACGGCGGCGCTGCTGGTCTTCGCGGTCTGCTACGAGTCGTTCGACATCACCCTGCATCTGCTGACCGGCTGGGTGATCTATCCGCCGCTGCTGTTCTTCGCGACCTGCGTGCTGTCGCGGCGCCTGCACGACCGGGGGCGGTCGGGCTGGTGGGCGGCGCTGATCCTGCTATCGGTGGTCGCCATCTGGCCCACGCCCAAGCATTTCTTCGACTTCGTGTTCACCGCCGTCGTGGTCTGGGCGATCGTCGAGCTGGGCGTGATGCCGGGCGAGCAGGGGGCCAACCGCTACGGCCCCAACCCGCTGAAACCGGCGACGGCCTCGGTCTAGACCGGCGGCTCGGCGGCTTCCACCGGGCCGAACACCCGCGTGAAGCTGGCGCGCAGGGCCTCGTCGGCCTCGTCCATGGTCACCGGCAGGCCCAGGTCCACCAGGCTGGTGACGCCGTGCTCGGTCTGGCCGCAGGGCACGATGCCGGTGAAGTGCTCCAGGTCCGGCTCCACGTTCAGGCTGATCCCGTGGAAGCTGACCCACTTGCGCAGCTTCACCCCGATGGCGGCGATCTTGTCCTCGCGCGACCAGCCCGGACCCTTGCGCTCGACCCAGACCCCGACCCGGCCCTCGCGCATCTCGCCCGTCACGTTGAAGGCGGCCAGGGCGTCGATGATCCAGGCTTCCAGGGCCTCGACGAAGGCGCGTACGTCGCGGCCGCGCTTGGTCATGTCCAGCATCACATAGGCCACCCGCTGGCCGGGGCCGTGATAGGTGTACTGGCCGCCCCGGCCGCTGGCGAAGACCGGGAACCGGTCGGGCGCGATCAGGTCCGTGGCCTTGGCCGAGACCCCGCCGGTGTAGAGCGGCGGATGCTCCAGCAGCCACACCAGCTCGCCCGCCGTACCCTCGGCGATGGCGGCGGCGCGGGCCTCCATGGCGGCAACGGCTGCCGGGTAGGGCACGTACCCGGTCGAAACCGCCCACCCCACGGGCGGGCCGTCCAGGCTCTCCAGTCGCGGAAGCGCTTTGTTTTCAGGGGTTAACGGGCGATCAAGCATGCGGCCTTAGTCTTGCATCGGATGGCGCGCGACCGAGCGTGGTCGCGTGTGAAATCCAGGGACTTACTTCGTGAGCCAGGTCAACGCCGTCAATGTCGAGATTTCCGTTCTTCTGGGACGCTCGATCCTGCCGATGCAGCAGCTGCTGCGCATGGGCCGTGGCGCGGTGATCCCGCTGGACGCCAAGACCAACGACGAGGTCTGGATCCTGGCCAACAACCACCCCATCGCCCGGGGCGAGATCCAGATCAGCGACGACCGCATCGCCATCCAGGTGACCCGCGCCGCCGACGTCTACGACTACATGGCCGGCGGCTCCTAACGGCCAATAGAGCGCGGTTCGGCATTTCCGAACTTCGCGCTTTCCAAATCGGACTCAGTTTGCTACCTGCCGCGCCTCACCACGAGCGGTCGTGGCGGAATTGGTAGACGCGCAGCGTTGAGGTCGCTGTGGGGCAACCCGTGGAAGTTCGAGTCTTCTCGACCGCACCAAGGTGACAACGGCTAGAGCGCTTCCGGCGAAATCGGTTTCCGACTCGTCAGGGGCGCTCTAACCATTTCCGGGGAAGGGCTTGGCCCTTCGCAGCTTCAGGTCAACGCGCAGGACGCACGTCTTACGAACTCAGGAGGTCCCAATGTCCCGGGAAACAGCCGACCTGACCGAAGACCCGCGCCACAACCTGAACATCCCCGAGCCGGATGCGGTCGAGGATCTGGAAGACCTCGCCCTCGGCGACGACTACGCCCTCAATCCCGAATACGTCGAGATGGTCATCGACGCGGCCGACCGCGGCGACACCGCGCGCCTGCGCGAGCTGGTCCATGCGCTGGAGCCCGCCGACGTCGCCGACCTGATGGGCTTCCTGTCGGCCGGCTACCGCGAAGAGGTGATCCCGGTCCTGGATCCGGAATGGCTGGGCGAGATCATCGCCGAGCTGGACGACAACCTGCGCGAGGAGGTGTTGGAAGCCACGCCGTCCGACACCCTGGCCAAGGCGCTGGAGGAACTGGATTCCGACGACGCCGCCGACGTCATCGACGACCTGGACGAGGGCAAGCGCGCCCAGGTTCTGGCCGCCATGGACGAGGGCGACCGCGCGGCCATCGAGACCACCCTATCCTACGAGGACGAGACGGCCGGCCGCCTGATGCAGCGCGAGTTCCTGGCCGCGCCCCAGTTCTGGACCGTGGGCCAGACCATCGACCACGTGCGCGAGTTCGGCGACCACCTGCCTGAGCTGTTCTTCGACGTCTATGTGGTCGATCCGGCCTATACGCCGGTCGGCGCCCTGCCGATCAGCCTGCTGCTGACCAGCAAGCTGGAGACGCCCCTGGCCGAGATCATGGAGCCGGTGACCGAGATCACCGTCGACATGGACCAGGAAGAGGTCGCCTACATCTTCGACAAGTACCACCTGATCAGCGCCCCGGTCGTGGAGGCCGGCGGGCGGCTGGTGGGCCAGATCACCGTCGACGACATCGTCGGCGTCATCCGCGAAGAGGCGGAAGAAGACATCCTGGCCCTGGCCGGGGTGAGCGACGCCGGCCGCGACGCCAATGTCGTGGAGATCGTCCGGGCGCGCCTGCCGTGGCTGCTGTTGAACCTCGTCACCGCCACCATCGCCGTCAGCGGCGTGGCCGTGTTCCAGGGCGAGATCGCCCAGCTGGTGGCCCTGGCCATCCTGATGCCGATCGTCTCGTCCCTGGGCGGCAACGCCGGCACCCAGACCCTGGCCGTGGCCGTGCGCGCCCTGGCCAGCAAGGAGCTGACCACGGCCAACGCCCGCCGGATCATCCTGCGCGAGCTCCTGGTGGGCGTGGTCAACGGCTGCACCCTGGCCGTGGTCATGGGCACGGCGACCTATCTGTTCTTCGGTCCGGCCGACCATCACGGCAAGCTGGCGATCATTGTGGCCCTGGCCCTGATCACCAACATCTTCACGGCCGCGGCCGGCGGGGTGCTGGCGCCATTGGCCCTGGCCAAGATGGGACGCGACCCGGCGGTGTCGTCGTCGATCTTCGTGACCTTCCTGACCGACTTCACCGGCTTCTTCGCGGTGCTGCTGATCGCGGCGCTGCTGTTGCACTGAGGGTGTAGGAAGAGACGGTCGACCCGGACGCGGCGGCGCGAATCCGCTAGGCGCGGCGTTTGTTTCGACAAGAGCGGGCCAGAAGGCCCGGCAAGTGGCGCGAACGGCGCCCATCTTGCGCGGAGCACCTCGAACGCATCCGCGTCTGTCTCAAACTGGGTCATTCTTGGCGATGAAACCGCGCTATCAGGTCTCCCGCGCCGCCGTCGATCTCATCAAGAGGTTCGAGGGTTATCGGATGAAAGCCGCGCAGCTGCCCGACGGCCGCTGGACGCTGGGCTATGGCCACACCCTGACCGCCCGAGCCGGGGCTTCTGTCTCGGAACAGGACGCCGAGGCCCTGCTGCTCTACGACCTGATCACGGTAGCCCATGCGGTCAACGAGAACACCTACACGCCGCTGAACCAGAACCAGTTCGACGCACTGGTCTGTTTCGCCTTCAACATCGGCACCGAGAACTTCATCCGCTCGGCCGTGCTGCGCCGCCTGAACGAGGGCGGGCTGCTGCAGGCCGCCAGCGCCATGGAGCTGTGGCGCAAGGCCGACTTCGAAGGCGAGCGGATCGTCATCGACGCCCTGGTGCGCCGCCGCGCGGCCGAGCGGGCCCTGTTCCTGACGCCGACCGACGGCGACTGGGTGGCCGCGCCCAGCTCGGTCCTGCGTCCCAAGATCGACCACGACGCCAGCAACCTGGTGCCGGTCCAGACGCCGACAGCGATCACCACGCCGCTGGAAGGCGACAAGGCCGTGGCCCTGCGCGATGCGACCGCCACGCCGGTGCTGCCGGGCGTCGGTCCCAGCGCCAGCGAGCAGGCCGCCGCCGCCGTGGGCGCGCGCCTGGAGGCCATCCTGCCCGACGAGGCGCCGGTCGCGCCCGTGCGGCCGCTGGCGGCTCCGGCGCCCGCCCAGGACCTGGTCCTGCCCGAGCCGCCGGTTCCGGCCGCCGCCGCGCCGTCGCCCTTCGTCTATCCGACGCCCGAACCCCTGACGGTGGAGCCCTCGGCCGAGCCGGTCGCGCCGTTCCGCCTGACGCCGGAAGAGCCCGCGCCGGCCGAACCGACCTTCCCGACGCCTCAGCCCGTGGCGGAGGCCCCGGCCGCCGCCGAGCCCACCCTGTTCGAGGCGGTTCGTCCGACGACTGGCGGCTCGCTGTTCAATCTGGGCGGCTTCTCCACCAGCGGCGGCGTGGACCTGGAACCCCAGGACGTCTCGTTCGGCGAGGCCCAGCCGCACGCCTTCGGCGGCGTGACCCTGCTGGTCAGCCTGGGCCTGCTGGGCCTGGGCCTGTTCGGCGGCGGCATCGTCTGGAACCTGGCGGTGGGCGGCGACGAGGGCTTCTCGGCCGTGCGCATGTTCGGCTGGGGCGCCAGCGTCATCGGCATGATCTGCTTCGCCACCTCGGCCTATCTCCTGATGCGCCACCTGGGCGATCCCGAGCCGCAGAACGAAGACTAGACCCCGATCATCGGGATCGACGCATGGAACGCCCGCGGGTCTGCTTGATCCGCGGGCGTTTGTGCTATGCACTTGCCCATGACGAACCAAACCGCACCCTCGATGGACTTCGCGCTGGGCGAGACGGCCGACGCGATCCGCGACACCACGGCCCGTTTCGCGGCCGACCGCATCGCCCCGATCGCCGCCGAGATCGACGCCACCAACACCTTCCCGCGCGACCTGTGGGTCCCGATGGGCGACCTGGGCCTGCACGGCATCACGGTCGAGGAAGAGTTCGGCGGCCTGGGCCTAGGCTATCTCGAGCACGTGATCGCCATGGAGGAGGTCTCCCGCGCCTCGGCTTCGGTGGGCTTGAGCTACGGCGCCCACTCCAACCTCTGCGTCAACCAGATCCGCCGTTGGGCCAATCCGGAGCAGAAGCAGCGCTACCTGCCCAAGCTGATCAGCGGCGAGCACGTCGGCTCGCTGGCCATGAGCGAGGCCGGGGCCGGGTCGGACGTGGTGTCGATGAAGCTGAAGGCCGAGCAGGTCGGCGACCGTTATGTGCTGAACGGCACGAAGTTCTGGATCACCAACGCCCCGCACGCAGACACCCTGGTGGTCTACGCCAAGACGGACGAGCGCCGGATCACCGCCTTCCTGATCGAGAAGGGCATGAAGGGCTTCAGCGTCTCCAAGAAGCTGGACAAGATGGGCATGCGTGGGTCCGACACCGCCGAACTGGTGTTCGAGGACTGCGAGGTTCCGGAAGAGAACGTGCTGGGTCCGGTGGGCGGCGGTGTGGGCGTGCTGATGAGCGGCCTCGACTACGAACGCGCCGTGCTCAGCGCCGGTCCGCTGGGCATCATGCAGGCGTGCCTCGACATGGTGCTGCCCTATGTGCGCGAGCGCAAGCAGTTCGGCCAGGCCATCGGCTCGTTCCAGCTGATGCAGGGCAAGGTGGCCGACATGTACGTGGCCCTGAACTCGGCCCGGGCCTATGTCTACGCCGTGGCGCGGGCCTGCGACGCGGGCAAGACCACGCGGTTCGACGCGGCGGGCGCGATCCTGATGGCGTCCGAGAACGCCGTGAAGGTGTCGCTGGAGGCCATCCAGGCCCTGGGCGGCGCGGGCTACACCAAGGAGTGGCCGGTGGAACGCTTCCTGCGCGACGCCAAGCTCTACGACATCGGCGCGGGGACCAACGAGATCCGGCGGTTCCTGATCGGGCGGGAGCTGGTGGGAGGCTAAATCCTCCCCCTCTGGGGGAGGTGGCCCAGAGGGTCGGAGGGGGTCTTGCCGCCGCGGGGGGGGGGGGGGGGGGG
>NZ_JBWKPL010000002.1:69286-845365 GCF_059418225.1 Caulobacter sp. GW821-FHT09B08
GCCCCTTGCCGCCGCTGCCCCCTCAGTCGCTTCGCGACAGCTCCCCCAAGGGGGGAGCATGAAATGCAAGGGCCGCCCCGATTGCTCGGGGCGGCCCTCCATCGTCGTGGCCGCGCTCGCGCGGCGTGACTTGAACCTTAGGCGTTCAACGCCTTCAGTTGGAAACCTCGTTCTTAAGGCTCCAGGTCACGACTTGCGACCGCGGTTGGAGACAATGAGACACTGGTCACCTCCTTTCAGTTGGTTGAACAACACAAGGAGAATATGGGCGCCGATCGGTGGTCCTGCAAAGGGGTAAGTGGCGGCGCGATGTCGCGGTTCGGCGGGAAAAGGCACTCCCGGGTCGCGCAAGGGGGGGAAGCGCGACCCGGGTCCGCATCGTCCGGTCAGGCGTAGAGGGCTCGCCCGGCCAGAACGATGAGGGTCCACAGACCGACGTTGAGCCCCAGCATGGCCAGGCGATGCACGTTCAGGGCGGGACCCTTGGCGGCAATGGCGATGGCGGCGGCGCGGCTCACGGCGGTTTCCTCATCCTGTGGCGCCTGTCGATCAGCGCCTTAACCAAAGATAGGGAATGTCGGCTCCCGGACCCATGCGACAAATGCGACGTACCCGTGCAAAAAGACGGACGAATTGTCGCAGTTTCGAGCAGGAGGGCCGGATGCCGGTCTGGGATCCCGACGTCTACCAGCGCTACAAGGCCTATCGCGACCGTCCGGCCCTGGACCTGATGCTGCAGATCCCGCGCGATCTGGACCCGCGCGAGATCTGGGACCTGGGCTGCGGCACGGGCGAGCACGCCGCCCTGCTGGCCTCGCGCCATCCGAACGCCCGCGTCCACGGCCTGGATTCCAGTCCCGAGATGCTGGCCCGGGGCAGGGCGCGGCGCGAGGACATCGACTGGGTGCTGGGCGACATCGCCGCCTTCCAGCCCGAAATTCCGCCCGACCTGATCTTCACCAACGCCGCCCTGCAGTGGGTGGGCGACCACCAGACCCTGTTCCCGCGCCTGATGAGCCTGTTGGCTCCTGGCGGCGTGCTGGCCTGCCAGATCCCGGTGGTGGCCGACGACGGCTGGCGGCGCAGCCTACGCGAGACGGCTCTGGACGGGCCGTGGGCGCCGCGCCTGAAGGACGTCGAGCGGGTAGGCTCCGGCGTCGACCCGCGCCCCTATCACGACTGGCTCTCGCCCCTGAGCGAGGACCTCGACATCTGGGTCACCACCTATGTCCACGCCCTGGGCGGCGAGGACCCCATCGTCGACTGGACCTCGGGCACGAGCCTTAGGCCTTATCTGGAGGCCCTGACGGACCCGGCCGAGCAGGCGGCGTTCCTGTCGGCATGGCGCGAGCGGTTGTCGGTCGATTATCCCCGCCGCGAGGACGGGGTGACCCTGTTCCCGTTCACGCGCCTGTTCGTGGTCGCCCGGCGCTACTGACGCCGGCTGGGCTGGGCCGCCAGGTCCGCCAGGCTGGGGCGGCGGCGCAGTTCGGTGACCGGCTTGCCCAGGCTGTCCAGGGCCAGGCCGGCGGCGGCGCGCCCGGCCGCCACCGCCTCGTCGAAGGCCTTCCAGTCGCGGATGTCGATCTTGTCGAGCTTGGGCGTGATCAGCACGTCGGAGGCCTCGCGGCTGGCGGTCAGGTCGCGGCCGGTCGAGACGGTGGCCGCGCGCATCAGCAGGGCCACGATGGGCGGACCCTTGCGCCACTCGCCCGACCACAGCCAGCGCCACAGCGAGGCGGGGCGGTCGACATCGTCGGCGGTGATGCTGCGGCCGCGCGTGACGTCCACCCCGACGATGGGGCCCAGCTGGAAGGCGCGCATCACGTCGGCGGGGAAGTTCTTCATCACCGCCCCGTCGACCAGCACCGAGGTTCCGTCGGCCACGGGCGGCAGCACCCCCGGCAGCGAGATCGAGGCGCGCAGGGCGTCCTGCAGCACGCCCTGCCGATGCAGGTGGTACGAGCCCGAGGTCAGATTCGACGAGACGCAGAAGAACGGCAGCCACAGGTCGGCGATCTCGATGGCGTCGAAATGCTCCTCCAGCCGCGCCTTGACCTTCAGCCCCTGGGTCATGGCCACCAGGGGGAAGGCGATGTCGTCCAGGGGACTGGTCTCGACGAAGGCCTTGCGGATGCGGGCCTCCATCTCGCCGTCGTCCCAGCCCATGGCCAGGCCCGCGGCGACCACCGCGCCCATCGAAGCTCCGCCCACGAAGTCGATCGGCACGCCACGCTGGCGCAGGGCCTGGATCGCGCCGATATGGGCGTAGGCCCGCGCCCCGCCGCCCGACAGCACCAGCCCCACCGACTGGCCGGTCAGCACCCGGGCCATCCGCTCGACGTCGGCCATGCCGTTTTCGCGCAGATGGAACAGCCGCGCGGCCTGGGTGGCGTTCAGCCACTCGGCCGAGCCCTTGGGATGGGTGACCCCTGCCGGCTGCAGCAGGATCAGGTCGACCAGCCGCTGGTCCTGCAGCGGGCCCGAGGCGTAGGAGGGGATGACGGCCGGCGGCCGGCGGTCGCCCTGGCCGACGCGGAACAGCCGGTCCACCTGGCGGCCGACCACGTGCTTCCAGGCGGTCTCGTCGGCCTCGGCGACGTACAGCACGAAGTCGTGCCGCCGCTCGACGCTGCTGAACCACTCGGTCGGGGCCAACAGGGATTCCGCACCCTCGACGGTGACGGTGTAGCCCAGCAGCGAAATGGCGTGGGCGATACGCTCGACGATGGGGCGGATCGGCTTGCCGGGCTCGACCGCGATGAAGCCGTAGACCGACGGGTCGCCGATGGAGGCGTGGGCGCCGGCGTTGCGGGCGCGGCGAATCATCAGCCGCGACAGCTCGATCATCACCTCCGGATCGCGCTCGACGGCCTCGAAGAAGGCGGCGCGGGGCAGGGCCAGGATTTCCGAGTCGCGCAGGGCCACCAGATTGGCCGAGTGGGACGAGCCGGCGATCATCGCCATCTCGCCGGCCGGCTCGCCCGGGCGGATCACGCCCAGGAACTGCGGCTCCTGGCCTTCTTCGCGCCGGAACGCGCCCAGCCGGCCGGTGCGCAGGAAGTAGAGGTAGTCGGCCGCCTCGCCGGGCGCATACAGTGTCGCCCCGCCGGGCAGGGAAAACCACGCGGCGTCGCCCTCGCGATGTTCGTGCGCGAAGAGCCGGGCTAGGGCCGTGTCGGCCATGAAGTCGGGTAGGGTGACCACGACGGAGACGCTAACTTGAACCGCCGAACTTGACCATCGCAGGTCAAAAACTGCGGCTTCCGGTCTGAAATGGAAAAGGCTATGCCTCGCTAATGCCGAAGATGAACACGGGTATCGACAAAAGCGGCGAGTCTTTCGCCAAAAACGCCGCGCACAACCTCGCCCTGGTCGAGGGACTGCGCGAAAGGGTCGCGACGGCGGCCCTGGGCGGTCCGGAAAGCGCCCGCGTGCGCCACACGTCGCGCGGCAAGCTGCTGCCCCGCCAGCGCGTCGAGCGCCTGCTGGACGCCGGTTCGCCCTTCCTGGAGATCGGCCAGCTGGCCGCCTGCGACCTCTATGGCGGCGAGGCCCCGGGGGCGGGCGTGATCACCGGCATCGGCCGGGTCTCGGGCCGCGAGGTGATGATCGTCGCCAACGACGCCACCGTGAAGGGCGGCGCCTATTTCCCGATGACGGTGAAGAAGCACCTGCGCGCCCAGGAGATCGCCCAGCAGAACCGCCTGCCGTGCGTCTATCTGGTCGACAGCGGCGGGGCCAATCTGCCCCACCAGGCCGAGGTGTTCCCCGACCGCGACCACTTCGGCCGCATCTTCTTCAACCAGGCCCGGATGAGCGCCCAGGGCATCGCCCAGATCGCCTGCGTCATGGGCTCGTGCACCGCCGGCGGGGCCTATGTGCCGGCCATGAGCGACGAGACGGTGATCGTCCGCAACCAGGGCACCATTTTCCTGGCCGGTCCGCCGCTGGTAAAGGCCGCCACCGGCGAGGTGATCAGCGCGGAGGAACTGGGCGGGGCCGACACTCACGGTCGCCGCTCGGGCGTGGTCGACCACGTGGCCGACGACGACGAGCACGCGCTGGAGATCGTCCGCTCGATCGTCGCCAACCTCAACACCACCAAGCCGTCCGAGACGGTGCTGGCCGACGCCAAGCCGCCCTTGTTCGACGCCCAGGAGCTGTACGGCATCGTGCCCACCGACGTGCGTGCGCCCTACGACGTGCGCGAGGTCATCGCCCGCATCGTCGACGGCAGCGAGTTCGACGAGTTCAAGGCGCTGTACGGCACGACTCTGGTCTGCGGCTTCGCTCGCATCTGGGGCCAGCCGGTGGCGATCCTGGCCAATAACGGCGTGCTGTTCAGCGAGAGCGCCGTGAAGGGCGCGCACTTCATCGAGCTGGCCTGCAAGCGCAAGATCCCGCTGGTGTTCCTGCAGAACATCTCGGGCTTCATGGTGGGCGGCAAGTACGAGGCCGGCGGCATCGCCAAGGACGGCGCCAAGCTGGTCACCGCGGTCGCCTCGGCCGAGGTGCCCAAGTTCACCGTGCTGATCGGCGGCAGCTTCGGGGCCGGCAACTACGGCATGTGCGGCCGCGCCTACAGCCCGCGCTTCCTGTTCACCTGGCCCAACAGCCGCATCAGCGTGATGGGCGGCGAGCAGGCGGCCAGCGTGCTCTCCACCATCAAGCGCGACGGCATGGAGGCCAAGGGCGAGACCTGGGCCGTCGAGGACGAGGAGGCCTTCAAGGCCCCGATCCGCCAGCGCTACGAGGAAGAGGGCGACCCCTACCACGCCACCGCGCGCCTGTGGGACGACGGCATCATCGACCCGGCCCAGACCCGCGATGTCCTCGGCCTGGCGATCAGCGCCAGCCTGAACGCCCCGATCCCGGACACCACCTTCGGCGTCTTCCGGATGTAGGCGAGGAGCCGCGATGATCCTGATCCCCCTCCTGGCCGCGCTGCTGGCCGCCGCGCCGGCCCAGGCGTCCAAGCCGGTCATGGTGCAGATGCCCGTCGACGATCCCGTCCTGCCGACGGGCCCGCTGACGGCCGTCGGCCCGGCGGCGGAGGGGACGTTCTACGTGGACGCGTCCAGCTTCGAGCGATCGGATATCCCGGACACCATCCGCATCACCACCGTGATCGTGCGCCAGGACGCGGCCGAGCCGCTGCTGGTGGCCCTGACCTGGGTCAACTGCGCCAAGGACGTCTATCAGGTCTCCAGCGGGCGGACCTACGACGCCGCCGGCAAGGAGATCCGGCGGACCACGTTCGTGCGCGACAAGGCCTATGCCGAGGGCTCGGGCCCGGCGCGGTTCGCGGCGGCCTATTGCTCGCCCCAGGGGCCGGGCCTGGGCGACGCGGCCACCGTCGCGGACTACCGCGCGGCGCTGGCCGCGCACTGAACCGAGGGCGATCCATGACCAACCCCATCGCCGATCCCATCGTCGAGGTGCTCGACACCGACGCCATGACGCCGCTGGTTCACCTGGACTCCACGCCCGACGGCGCGGTCACGGTCTGGATCAACCGGCCGGCCAGGAAGAACGCTTTCGACGCGGCCACCATCGCGGCCCTGCACCAGGCGTTCGAGACCCTGCACGGGGCCGAGGGCGTGCGGATCGTGTTCCTGCGCGGGGTGGGCGGGGCGTTCAGCGCCGGGGCCGACCTGGAATGGATGAAGGCCGCCGCCGACTGGAGTGAGGACGACAACCGCGACGACGCCCTGGGCCTGGCCCGCATGCTCAAGGCCCTGCACGACATCCCGGCCCTGACCGTGGCCCTGGTCGAGGGACCGGCCTTCGGCGGCGGGGCGGGCCTGGTGGCCGCCTGCGACCACGCCCTGGCCGCGGCCGACGCCAAGTTCGCCTTCTCTGAGGTCAAGCTGGGCCTGACCCCGGCCACCATCAGTCCGTATGTGATCGCGGCCATCGGCCCGCGCACCGCCAAGCTGCTGTTCGCCACCGGCCGGGTGTTCGACGCCGACCAGGCCTGGGCCTACGGCCTGGTCGACGAGGTGTTCGACGACGTGGCCGGCCTGGTCGCGGCCCAGAAGGCCCTGATCGCCGAGGTGGCGGTCTGCGCGCCCGGCGCCATCGGCGACGCCAAGGCCCTGGTCAACGACTTTGTCGGCCAAAAGATCGACAAGGGCCTGATCGACGAGACGGCAAAACGCATCGCGCGCCGTCGCGTGTCGGACGAGGGACAAGAAGGCGTGCGCGCGTTCCTCGAACGCCGTAAACCCAACTGGACGATCTAGAGTCGAGTAGGGGGTCTTATGACGGCGGACATGGAAGCGGCTGCGGCCGACTCGTTCACCGAGTTCTTCAGGCGGCGCAACAAGAAGCACGCCTTCGACGGCGTGGGTAAGCCGTGCGCCAACTGCGGGACCACGCTGGAGGGTCCGTACTGCCACGTCTGCGGCCAGAACGCCGACAACCACAAGCGCTCGATCTTCCACCTGATCATCGAGGCCATCGAGGGGATGTTCCACCTCGACGGTCGCCTGGCCCAGACACTGCCGCTGCTGTTCTTCCGGCCCGGGGTCCTGGCCAAGGACTATATGGAAGGCCGGATCGTGCGGCACGTGCCGCCGTTCCGCACCTTCCTGGTGGCCCTGCTACTGTTCATCTTCGCCGCCGAGCACGCCATCCACTCGGTCCAGCACCATGCCGAGGAAGAGGCCCACAAGCGCGCCGAGGCCCTGGCCACGCCGCAGGGCCGGGCCGCCGAGGCCGGCAAGATGCGCGTCGAGGCCGCCAAGGACCGCGACGCGCGCCTGAAGGAGGTCACCGAGGACCGCGACGGCGCCCTGGCCGAGGCCGCCAAGGACCGGGACGAAGCCTTGAAGGAGGCCGGCGCCGACCGCGCCCAGGTCCTGAAGACCTATCAGGACGCCGTCGCCGAGGCCCAGGCCAGGTTCAAGGAAAGGACCGACAGGGCCCAGGCCCGTTACGCCAAGAACCTCGCCGACGCCGATCACCTGCAGAACAATCCGCTGGCGGCCAAGGAAATCCTCGAGGCCGACGAGAAGATGCGCAAGAAGGCGGCCGACACGATCCGTGGGGCCAAGGTCACCAGCGTGTTCGACGGCGACCAGGTCGAAGCCCAGGCCAACAAGTTCGCCGAAGACGCGACCGACACCATGACGGTCGGCGGCGTCGACATAAAGACGCCCAAGCCCGAGGCCGCTCCCGCTGAAACCGACCACGGCGGGATCGCGGTCCCGGTCGGGGACGGCGCGCACGGCAAGGAGCACTGGCTCAAGACCGGCCTGATCAAGGCGCTGGAAAACCCCGAATACTACATGCTGGTGATGTTCGGCTGGGGCCACCGCCTGGCGGTGCTGCTGCTGCCGATGCTGGGGCTGAGCCTGGCGCTGGTCTATGTGAACAAGCGCCAGTTCTACATCTACGACCACCTGATCGTGGCCACCAACCTGCTGTCGTTCGCGTTCCTGACCAACGCGCTGGGGCTGGTGCTGCCCGAGGCCGTCCGGGGCTGGTGGTTCTTCCTGTTGATGTTCTGGACCCCCATCAACCTGTTCCAGACCCTGCGCGGGGCCTACGGCTCCAGCATCGTGGGGGCGGTCTTCAAGACCCTGTTCGTCTGGACCTCTACGTTCTTCTCGTTCCTCGTGCTTCTAACCGGCTTGCTGATCTTCTCCTTGGCGCAGATTTGAGCGCCCAGTTTCTAGGATTTCACCGTTGATCTCTTCCGTCCTCATCGCCAATCGCGGCGAAATCGCCCGTCGGATCATCCGCACCGCCCGTGAGCTGGGCGTGCGGACGATCGCGGTCTATTCCGAGGCGGACGCCGACGCGCCGTTCGTTCTGGAGGCGGACGTCGCCATCCTGATCGGCCCGGCCCCGGCGCGCGAGAGCTACCTGGTCCCCGAGAAGATCCTGGCCGCCGCCCGCCAGACCGGCGCCGAGGCCATCCATCCGGGCTACGGCTTCCTGTCCGAGAACGCCGATTTCGCCCAGGCTGTGATCGACGCCGGCCTGGTGTGGATCGGCCCGCCGCCCTCTGCGATCCGCGCCATGGGCCTGAAGGACGCGGCCAAGAAGGTGATGATCCAGGCCGGCGTGCCCACCACGCCCGGCTATCTGGGCGACGACCAGACCGTGGAGCGCCTGACCGCCGAGGCCGAGAAGATCGGTTTCCCGGTCCTGATCAAGGCCGTGGCCGGCGGCGGCGGCAAGGGCATGCGCAAGGTCGACAAGGCCCAGGACTTCGCCGCTCTGCTGGCCTCGTGCCAGCGCGAGGCGTCGGCCAGCTTCGGCGACGAGCGGGTGCTGCTGGAAAAGTACGTCACCCGTCCGCGCCACATCGAGGTGCAGGTGTTCGGCGACAGCCACGGCCAGGTCGTCCACCTGTTTGAGCGCGACTGCTCGCTGCAGCGCCGCCATCAGAAGGTCATCGAGGAGGCTCCGGCCCCGGGCATGGACGAGGCCACTCGCGCCGCCGTCTGCGGCGCGGCGGTCAAGGCCGCCCAGGCGGTGGGCTATGTGGGCGCCGGCACGGTGGAGTTCATCGCCGACGCCAGCGAAGGCCTGCGCGCCGACCGCATCTGGTTCATGGAGATGAACACCCGCCTGCAGGTCGAGCATCCGGTCACCGAAATGGTCACCGGCCAGGACCTGGTCGAATGGCAACTGCGCGTCGCTTCGGGTGAACCGTTGCCGCTGGCCCAGGACGAGATCACCCTGACGGGCTGGGCCATGGAGGCGCGCCTCTATGCCGAGAACCCGGCCACGGGCTTCCTGCCGTCCACCGGCCCGCTGACCCATTTCCGCCTGCCCGAGGGCGACGTGCGGGTGGACAGCGCGGTGGAGGAGGGCGGCGAGGTCACGCCGTTCTACGACCCGATGATCGCCAAGCTGATCGCCCACGGCGCCGACCGCGAGGACGCCGCCTACCGCCTGGCCGAAGCCTGCGCCCTGGTCGAGGTCTATCCGGTCAAGACCAACGCCGCCTTCCTGGCCAAGTGCGCCAGCCACCCGGACTTCATCGACGGCGCCATCGACACCGGCTTCATCGAGGCGCGGCTGGAGGAACTGACAGAGCGCGACTTCTCCGACGCCCCGACCCTGGCCGCCATCGGCCAGCGGCTGGAGGCCTTCATGGACGCCGACCAGCCCAAGGCCGACGTCTGGGCCAGCGCACCGTCGCGTCTGCTGGGCTTCCGGATGAACGCCTCCCGGGCCGCCATGGCCCTGCCGATGAGCGTCGACGGCAAGGCCGTGCCGCTGCGCGTGGCCCTGGCCGGCGGAAAGGGTGACGACTGGTCGTGGGACATCACCGTCGAGGACGGCCGTCCGCTGGACGACGTCGACGTGCTGCCCGGCACGTTCGGCGGCGATCCGCTCTATGTGTTCGAGGGCGGCGACGTCCAGGAGTTCGATTTCACGCCCAAGGTCGGCGGCGGCGCCCATGCGGCGGCCTCGGACGGGGCGATCCTGTCGCCCATGCCGGGCAAGATCGTTTCGGTCGCGGTCGAGGCCGGCCAGAGCGTCGTTAAGGGCCAGACCCTGCTGACCCTGGAGGCCATGAAGATGGAGCACGCCCTGGCCGCGCCGTTCGACGGAGTGGTGGCGGAACTGTCGGCGTCCGCCGGCGGCCAGGTCAGCGAAGGCGTGGTGCTGGCGAAGCTGGAGCCGGTCGCCTAAGTAGGCGCATGCCCCTGCACATCATCAAACTGGTCGTCGGTTGCGACAACATCGACGAACTCGTCGCCTGGCACGCCGAGGCCGACCGCCCCTGGATCATGCACACCCGCATGACCCCCAAGCGCATCGACGAGGTGCTGGACGGCGGCTCGCTGTATCGGGTGATGAAGGGGCAGATCCTTTGCCGCCAGACCATCCTGAAGATCGACACCGTCGGCGACGGCCAGGCCTCGCGCTGCGAGGTGACGGTGGATCCGACCATCGTGCGCGTGGCGCCCACCCCGCGCCGCCCGTTCCAGGGCTGGCGCTATCTCAAGCATGAAGACGTGCCGCCGGACCTGACCGAGGCCGAGGCGGCGGAGATGCCGGCCGACCTGGCGCGCCAGTTGCGCGAACTGGGAGCCTGGTAGGGTCATGAGCGGGGGCGGGGCGGTCACCGAGGTCGAGCCTCTGGACCCGGCGCTGGCCGCCGCCCTGGACCGCGACGGCTATCTGCTGCTGCGCGGCGCCGTGCCCGAGGCCTGGCGCGAAGACCTGCGCGCGGCCTTCGACGCCGGTGTCGGAACCCCGGACCAATGGTCCGCGCCGCGCGGCCCCGGCTGGCGTCACGCCCTGGTCGACCTGGATCCCGTCGTGCAACGCGCCTGTCGCGCGCCGGCGCTGCTGGCGGCGGCGGCGCGGATGCTGGGCGAGCCGTTCTTCCTCTCCCAGGTGGAGGGGCGCGAGCCGCTGCGGGACGGCGGTCATCAGCCCCTGCACCGCGACGGTCTGGGCCAGAACGCGGTCGCCGCCCTGATCTTCCTGGATCCCTATGGGCCTGAGAACGGCGCCACCCGGGTGACGCCGCGCCATCTGGACCAAGGTGAGCCGGACGAGGCCTTGTCGCTGACCCTGTCGGGCGAGGCGGGCGACATCCTGGTGTTCGACGCCGACCTGCTGCACGGGGCCACGCGCAACCGTTCGGGCGAGCGGCGGCGCTCGCTGTTGCTGGGCTTCAAGCCGGAAGATGTCCGTGTGATCGCGGACCAGACACGTGGGGTTCGCGACGTGCGAATGGACACCAGCGAGCGTTTCGTCCCGCGAACGGTCTAGCCGACGGCCATGTTGTCGATCAGCCGGGTCTTGCCCAACCAGGCGGCGGCCAGCAGCCGCGCCGGGGCGCCGTTCAGTGGGCCGGGACCCAGCCGCGACAGGTCGGCGGCGTCTCGCACGTCGAAATAGTCGATCTGGTGGAAGCCGGCCTGGATCAGGGCGGTCTTGCCGGCCGCCTCGGCGTCGTCGACGCGGCCGCCGGCGACCAAGGCCTGGATGGCGGCCTTCATGGCTTCGGGCAGGGCCACGGCGGCGGCGCGCTGCTCGGGCGTCAGATAGGCGTTGCGCGAGGACAGGGCCAGGCCGTCCTCGGCCCGGGCGGTGGGGGCGCCGACAATTTCGACCGGGATGTCCAGGTCGCGGACCACGCGCTTGATGACCTGAAGCTGCTGGTAGTCCTTCTCGCCGAAGATCGCCACGTCGGCCTGGCTCTGGATCAGCAGCTTGGTCACCACCGTGGCCACTCCGCCGAAGAACTGCGGCCGCGCCGCGCCTTCCAGCGGTTCAGAGACGCCGGTCAGGTTGATCGTGGTCGAGAAGCCGGGGGCGTACATCTCGTCGACGTTCGGGGCGAACATCAGGTCGCAGCCGACGGCCGCCAGCAGCTCGGCGTCGCGGGCCTCGCCGCGCGGATAGGAGTCGAAGTCCTCGTGCGGAGCGAACTGCTTGGGATTGACGAAGACGCTGGCCACGGTGCGCCCCGCCAGGGTCTGGCCCAGCTGGATCAGCGACAGGTGGCCCTCGTGCAGCGCGCCCATGGTCGGAATCAGCGCCACACGCTCGCCAGCGGCCTTCCACGCGGCCACTTCCGCCCGCAGATCGGCGACGGTGCGGACGATTTTCGGCGTCTTGAGGCCCACGGAGAACTCCTGTCTCGAACAGGCGTTGGCTTATGACGGAGACGGCGCCGGGCGTCCACCTGCGACAATGGGTCCACAGGGAACGAGGCCCAGGATTGACGTCCCGCCCTCTCAGGGCGTCTCCTGCGTGTTAATCTTTCATTGAGAGTCGCCGAGTCGGGCGAAAAGAAGGAAAGAAGGCATGGCCGAAACGCGTGTCATCGTCGTCGGCAACGAGAAGGGCGGGGCGGGCAAGTCCACCATCGCCGTTCACCTGGCCACCGCGCTGCTCTACGGCGGCGCCAAGGTGGCGTTGCTGGATCTCGACCTGCGCCAGTGCACCTCGATGCGGTTCTTCGAGAACCGCGACGCCTGGATCGCCGGCAACAACGTGACCCTGCCCGTGCCGCTGCAGTTCCGACTCAGCGAGGACGACATCGCCCTGGCCGCCGCCTCGGAAGAGGAGCAGGTGGCCAAGTTCGAGGCCGCCTTCGTCGCCGCGCGGGAAGCGGCCGACTTCGTGCTGATCGACACCCCAGGCGGCGACACCGCCATCTCGCGCATGGCCCACGGCCTGGCCGACCTGATCGTCACCCCGATGAACGACAGCTTCGTCGACTTCGACATGCTGGGCCACGTCGATCCGGTGACCATGGAGCTGCAGAAGCCCAGCCTCTACTCCCTGACCGTGTGGGAGGCCCGCAAGGCCCGCGCCCTGTCGGGTCAGCGCCAGGCGCTGGACTGGGTGGTGCTGCGCAACCGCCTGGCCACCACCGAGGCCCGCAACCGCAAGCGCGTCGAGGACCGCCTGACGGCCCTGTCCAAGCGCGTCGGCTTCCGCATGGGCCCGGGCCTGCGCGACCGGGTCATCTATCGCGAGCTGTTCCCGTTCGGCCTGACGATCGCCGACCTGTCGCCCCAGGTGCGGCCGGTGCCGGTGTCGCTGCAGCACCTGGCCGCGCGCCAGGAACTGCGGGCCCTGATGCATTCCCTTGGCCTTTCGGCCTATTCCGGGGAAACTCTGCTCGCCGCCCAGTAGGTTTCGGGGCGGCGTCGGGACAGACGCTTCATGTTCTATCTGCTGCTGGGCGGCGTCGTGCTGCTGTTCATCCTCTCGGGACGCGCCTCGCGCCTCCTGAAGGGCGACGGCTGGCGCGTGGGGGCGGGGGCCTTGGCCATCGTCTGCTTCGCCGGCGCGGGCTATGCGGGCATCCGCCAGGCCTGGGAGGTCTGCATCGTCCTGCTGGTCATCGGCATCTGGACGGCGACCACGGCCAAGCAACGGCCGGTGATCCGCAAGGTGGCCGAGAAGGCCGAGGTCGGCCTGGCCGAGGCGCGCTCGATCCTGGGCGTCGGGCCCGACGCTTCCAAGGCGGAGATCCAGGCGGCCTATGCCCGCCTGATGCGCCTGGCCCATCCCGACAAGGGCGGCACGGCGGGCCTGGCCGCGCAGCTCAACGCCGCGCGGGACCGGTTGCTGGGCGGGAAGTAGCGCGCCTTAGCGCGGCGACAGGACCATGCAGGGCTGGCGCTTGGCGGTGATGGCCTGGCAGGCGCCGCGGGCGGCCTCGGCCGTCAGGCCCTGGAACTGGGCGCGGAAGGTGCTGCTGGCCGCGCCTTCGACCGCGCCCTCGGCGTCGGCGACGAACTTGCCGAAGCGCGAACGCACCAGCGCCAGCTGCTCGTTGGCCAGGCTCTTGGACTTGAACGCCCCGACCTGGACCGACCACTCGCCCTTGGCCTTCTTGGGCGTGGGCTTGGCTTGAGCGGCTTTGAGTGTCGGCGCGACCTTCAGGGCCGGCGGCGGCTTGGGATTGTCGGTCAGCACGATCTTCAGCCCGGCCTGGTCGCCGTCGCCTTCCTCGGTGGAGGGGCGCATGATCGGGCCGCGCGGCTCGTCCTCGTAGAGGTTGGCGGCGATGCTGGTGCGCTCGCCGTGCGAGCGGCGCTTGAGCACGTCGAAGCCGGTGGTCAGCAGGTCTTCCATGTTGTTGTCGCGCCAGGCGGTGGACGAACCGCCCAGGACCACGGCGATCAGGCGGCGACCGTCACGCACGGCCGAGCCGGCGAGGTTGTAGCCGGAAGCGTTGGTGTAGCCGGTCTTCAGGCCGTCGAAGCCGGGCATGCTGTTGAGCAGGCGGTTGTGGCCGGCGATGTAGCGGCCGCGGAACTCGAAGCCCTTGATGCTGAAGTACGAATAGTACTGCGGGAAGTCGCGCATGGTGGCGCGCGACAGGATGGCCAGGTCGCGGGCGGTCGAGATCTGGCGGCTGTCGGGCAGGCCCGAGGCGTTGACGAAGCGGGTGTTGCGCATGCCCAGTTCCTGACCGCGCAGGGTCATCAGGGCGGCGAACCGCGACTCGCTGCCGCCGATGCGCTCGGCCATGGCCACGGCGATGTCGTTGGCCGATTTCACGGTCATGGCGCGAATCGCCTCGTCCACGCTGACGCTGTCGCCGACGGGCAGGCCGAGCTTGGTGGGCGCCTGGGCGGCGGCGCGCGAGGTGATCGGCACGCGGTCGGTCAGCTTCAGACGGCCCTCGCTGAGCGCCTCGAAGGTAAGGTACAGCGTCATGACCTTGGTGACCGACGCTGGATAGCGCGGGCTGTCGGCCCTTTTGTCGTAAAGCATTTCGCCCGAATTGGCGTCGATCACGATGGCCGAATATTTCGGCTCGGTCGCGTTCATCTGCAGATACGGAATTTGCGCGGAAGCCGTCGTCGACGCGGTCAGGCCGCACATCAGGGCGCCGGCGAAACCGGCGGCGGCGAGAACGAAGCGGGCGGACTTAAGCTTGGCGAACATGGGAATGCGTCCGTCATTTGAACTGAGCGGTTCCGCACCGCCACACGCGTGACCTTAGCATGGGGGTTGTCGCCTTTCTCTAAGGTAAACAACTGGTGAGCGATTTCGCCGCGGAGATGGATATTTTCAAGGCGTTGCGGCGAAGCTTCAACAGGGTGAACAAGCGTTTACGCTAGGTCATGGTGCGCTGCACAAAATTCTTGACTGCTGCACTGCAACATGAGACACCGGCGTTGTCCCATCGCATGGGCTGGATCGTCGGTCCGGCGCCATGCCCCGCCCCCACGCCAGGAGACATCCCCATGGCCGCCGCCGAAACCCTGAAGAACACCGTCGAGCAATTCAGCACCGCCTCGAACCAAGCGTTCAAGGACGGCGTGGAGAAGTCTCTGGCCGCCCTGGCCGAAGCCAACACCCACTCCAAGCAGAACCTGGAAGCCGTCATCGCCTCGGTGACCGCCGCCACCAAGGGCGCCGAAGCCCTGGGCGCCCAGACCTTCGCCTATTCGAAGAAGGCCGCCGAGGACCAGGTCGCCGCCGCCAAGTCGCTGGCCGCCGCCAAGAGCGTGCAGGAAGCCGTCGAGCTGCAGACCGCCTGGGCCAAGTCGACCCTGGAAGCCTACATCGCCCAGCTCAGCAAGGCCTCGGAGATCGTCTCGGCCTCGATCAAGGACTCGGTGAAGCCGCTGAACGAGCGCGTCACCGCCACGGTCGAAAAGCTGCAAGCCGCCCGCTAAGCGGCTGGACCTTCGCGGGTCCGAAACGAACAGAGGCCCGAGCCGGCAACGGTTCGGGCCTTTTTTCTTGTCCTGTCATCCCGCCGCGCTAAGCATGCGTCCAGGTTTCAGGAGAGCGTTATGTCCAAGGTCGAAGAGCGTCTGGCGGAACTCGGGATCGTGCTGCCCCAGCCGGTCGCGCCGGTGGCCAACTACGTGCCCTTCGTCCAGTCGGGGAACCTGGTCCACATCTCCGGCCAGATCTCGCTCGACGCCAACGGCGGCCTCAAGGGCACGGTAGGGACCGACGTGGATCTGGAGACCGCACAGCAGGGCGCGCGCCTGTGCGGCATCAATCTGCTGGCCCAGATGAAGGCCGCCACTGGCAACCTCGACCGCGTCAAGCGGGTGGTCAAGCTGGGCGGCTTCGTCCAGGTCAGCCAGGACTTCACCGACATCCCCAAGGTCATCAACGGTTGCTCGGATCTGATGGTCGAGGCGTTCGGCGACGCCGGCCGCCACGCCCGCTCGGCGGTGGGGGTCTACAAGCTGCCGCTCGGCTTCTCGGTCGAGGTCGACGCCGTGATCGAGGTCGCCTGATGCGCGCCCGCCCGCGCCCCGGAACCGAGGTGTTCGGCGAGGCGTGGGAGCGCCTGTTCGAGCCGGCGGTGGCGCATCGCGGGCTGTGGACGCCGGGCGGCGCGCCCGAGAACTCCCTGGCCGCCTTCCAGGCCGCCTGCGCCCACGGCTACGCCATCGAGCTGGACGTTCAGCTGACCGCCGACAACCACGTGGTGGTCTTCCATGACGACAATCTGGAGCGCCTGACCGGCCAGCCGGGCAAGCTGCGCGACCACACGGCCGCGGACCTGAGCCGGATGACGCTGGCGGGCACGGACGAGACGATCCCGACCCTGGCCGACGCCCTGACCCTGATCGGCCACCGGGCCATGGTCTATATCGAGCTGAAGACGCCCTTCGGCGAGGTGGGCGAGCTGGAGAAGCAGGTCAGCCAGATCCTGCTCGACCACAACGGCCCCACCGCCGTGATCGGCTTCAATCCCTATTCCCACGCCTGGTTCGCCGAGCACCAGCCGCAGATCCTGCGCGGGCTGGACAGCTACAACTGGGACGACGAGGGCGCGCGCAAGCTGTCGCCGGAGATCCGCAAGTCGCTGGCCAATCTGGAGCAGGTCGAGATCGCACGGCCCGACTTCCTGGCCCTGGGCCTGGACATGCTGCCCAGCGCCCGCGCCGATCTTTTCCGCGCCAAGGGCATGCCGGTGATCGCCTGGACCGTGCGCTCGGCCGAGCAGTGGGACGCCGTGCGCGACCATTGCGACAACCTGATCTTCGAGGGCTTCGCCGCGTGACAGCCGTCAAGGCGGAGGTGCGCGTCCATCGGCGCATCGCCGAGATCGGCCGCGAGGCCTGGGACGTCTGCGCCGCGCCGTTCGGCGATCCGTTCGTCAGCTACGACTTCCTCAACGCCCTGGAGGAGAGCGGCTGCGCGGTCGAACGCACCGGTTGGGCGCCACATCACCTCAGCGTCGAGGACGAGCAGGGCAGGGTGGCGGCGGTGATGCCACTCTATCTGAAGTCCCACAGCCAGGGCGAATACGTCTTCGACCACAGCTGGGCCGACGCCTACGAGCGGGCCGGTGGCCGCTACTATCCCAAGCTCCAAGGCTCCGCGCCGTTCTCGCCGGTGACAGGGCCTCGGCTGATCGTGCGGCCCGACGTCGATGTCGACGACGGCCGCTCGGCCCTCCTGGGCGGGGCGCTCACCCTGTGCGACCGCCTGAACGCCTCGTCCCTGCACGTGACCTTCCCCCGCCAGGAGGAGTGGGACTGGATGGGCCATCGCGGCATGCTGTTGCGGCAGGACCAGCAGTACCATTGGTTCAACAACGGCTACGCGACCTTCGACGACTTCCTGGCGGCCCTGTCCTCAGGCCGCCGCAAGACCATCCGCCGCGAGCGTCGCGACGCCCAGGCGGGGCTGGAGATCGTGGCCCTGACCGGCGACCAACTGACTGAAGACCACTGGGACGCCTTCTTCGGCTTCTACATGGACACCGGCGGCCGCAAGTGGGGCCGGCCCTATCTGAACCGGGCCTTCTATTCCCTGCTGGGTCAGCGGATGGCCGACAAGGTGCTGCTGATCATGGCCCGCCGGCCGGGCGGACCGTGGATCGCCGGGGCCCTGAACCTGATCGGCGACGACTGCCTCTATGGCCGCCACTGGGGCTGCACCGAGGACGTGCCGTTCCTGCATTTCGAGCTCTGCTACTACCAGGCCATCGAGCACGGCATTCGCCTGGGCCTGCCCCGCGTCGAGGCCGGCGCCCAGGGGCAGCACAAGATCGCGCGCGGCTATCTGCCCAGCGCCGTCTATTCCGCCCACTGGATCGCCGATCCCGCCCTGCGCGAGCCCGTGGCCCGCTACCTTGAACGCGAACGCGAAGCGGTCAGCGCCGAGATCGAGGCGCTGACCGAGGAATATTCGCCGTTCCGGCACGAGGGCTAGTTCAGTCGGACCTCGCCGGTCTTGTCGGCGTAGTCCTTCTTGGGATCGACGCCGAGCAGCATCTTCAGCCCGGCGAACAGGCTGTTCTCGTTCAGCCAGATCTGGGCCTCGGTGGGATCGAAGCGCAGCAGGCGGATCTTGGGATCGTCCTTGCCCTCGAACCAGGCGGCGATGAAGGGATTCCACAGGCGTTCGATCGTGGCGCGGTCGGTGCTGACCGAAAGGTCGCCCTCGACCTTGGCGAACAGTTCGTGGCCTTTGGAGGCGAAGTTCAGCAGAGCCGGGTGGCGGCTGCCGGCGCCCTCGACCAGATCGTTGCCGGCGGCGGTGAAGAACCAGATCGGCCCGCCTTCGTCGCCCTCGATCTGGGCGGTCATCGGCTGGCCGCCGTCTTCCTCCGAGCCGACCAGACCCAGCATGGCGGTGCGGTCGGACTTCAGGGCCTTCCAGAACTTCGACTTCAGTTCGGCTTCGTTGGGCATGGGATGTTCCTCCGTGGGTGAAACCAACGGAGAGGCGGGGCAGCCCGTTCCAATCACGACCGTTCCCAGGCCGCCTTCAGCAGGGCGCGAACCTCGTCGTCGACCTGCGCCGGCGAGGCCAGGACGAGCTTGGACTTCAGGCGCTCGGACCAGCTTTCGTTCTTCGGCTCCAGTAGGCGAGGGGAGGCGTCGGGCGTCACGGCCAGGCCCAGGGTCGCCGTGCCGCCCTTGACCGGCTTGGCGGCGGCGAACTGGAACTCGCGCGACCAGGCGGTGAAGGTCTTGCGCTGGCCGGTGACCAGGTTGTCCAGATCGGCGACGGCTTTTTCGAGCGCTTCCAGGATCGCGGTCGAGGCCGGGTCGGCCCACAGGGCCGTGCGCAGGTCGCCCGGATTGTCCCAGGCCATCTTCTTGTCGGGGAAGGCTTCGGACAGCACATAGGCGGCGCGGTTGACGCCCAGGCCGTGGTGCTCCTTCAGCCAGGCCTGGCGGGCGCGGGGCTTGGTCTCCGGGCAGGTGCGGGCGATGGTCACCCACTCCTCCAGGCTCTTGCCGGTGTCACGGGCGAGGCCTTCGCGCACAGAGGCGAACCACTTCTTCTGGCGCTCGGTCAGGTGCTCGGGGCCGCCCGTGTCGCTTCCCATGGCCTGCTTCTCCCCGGTTTGCTAGGACGCTTCCCGAGACAGGAGACGACCATGAGCCTTCACGGAAGCTACGACGCCGACAACATCTTCGCCAAGATCATCCGCGGCGAGATTCCGGCCGTGAAGGTGTTCGAGGACGACCAGGTCCTGGCGTTCATGGACGTGTTCCCCCAGTCGCGCGGCCACGTTCTGGTGATCTCCAAGACCAGCCAGGCCCGCAACCTGCTGGAGGCCGAGACCAAGACCCTGGGGCGGCTGATCGGGGCGGTGCAGAAGGTGACCCAGGCGGTGACCACGGCCCTGAAGCCCGACGGCGTGGTGGTGACCCAGTTCAACGGCGCGCCCGCCGGCCAGACGATCTTCCACCTGCATTTCCACATCATCCCCCGCTACGAGGGCGAGGCCCTGGGCCGTCATGGCGAGGGCATGGCCGACACCGAAGAGCTGAAGGCCCTGGCCGAGAAGATCTCGGCGGCGCTGTAGCCGAACCTTTGACAGGCCTGGGCATTGCTCAGGTCACAGTAGCTTGGGGCCAGCCCGTTCATGCTCGAATTCGACGACGCGCCGAAGGGCCTGGCTCGCCTGATCTATGCCAGCCGGGCGACCGGACCGGCGGGAGGCTTTTCCGAGCAGGTTCGGCAGATCCTGCTGCGGTCGATCCACAACAATCGCATGGCCGACATCACCGGTTTTCTGGCGGTGGGCGAGGGGCGGTTCCTGCAACTGCTGGAGGGGCCGCAAGTCCAGATCGAGGCGACATTCGCTCGTATCCAGAAAGACGCTCGGCACGCCGACGTCACGGTCATCGCCGAAGGGGCGGCCGACAAGCGGCTGTTTCGCGATTGGAACATGGGCCAGCACGTGCTGGGGCCGGGCGACGCCGGCCTGCTCTCCGCGGTCGGGCTGGAGGCCTTCACACCGGAAGCGCTGGACGAGGAGAGGGCGCTGAAACTGCTCGTCGCCCTGGGCGCGCACCACCTGCGCTGAGATCAGGGGACCAGCTTGATCAGGGCGGTCGAGATCGTCATCAGCACCGCCACCCCGCCCATGATCGCCCAGCCCTGAAGTCGGATCTTCTCGCTCAGGTCCGCGCGCAGCCGGCTCTCCATCAGGGCCATGTCGGCTCGTACGCCGGCGATCTCGCTCTTCAGGTCGACCTTGAGCTCCGACTTGGCCGCATCTAGTTCTGATCGGGTGGCGAGGTCGCTGATATCGGGCATGCGGGCTGTCTGCTGGACGAGTTCGACCACCGCCTCGGCCACGCGTTCGTCCATGCCCGCTTCCCGCAGGCGTTTTGACGCGTTGAGCGTGTCGAAGGCGATCGAGGTCATGGCTGCACGCTAGCCGCTTGTTCTCGTTTCGTCCACAATTTTCGCGCGACCTGACGGGCAAGAAAAAGGCCCGGATCGCTCCGGGCCTTTCGCTGTTTCGTCCTGTTTGGCCAAGCTACTCGGCAAGCGCCGGTTCGGCCTCGTCCTCGGACTTGGGAGACTTGCCGGGTTTCTCCGGCGCGCTCTCGATCTCGAAGTCGATCTTGCTGTCCTTGAGCACCACCTTGACGTGGCCGCCGCGGACCAGGCGTCCGAACAGGATGTCGTCGGCCAGAGGCTTCTTGATGTGCTCCTGGATGACCCGCGCCAGGGGGCGGGCGCCGTAGAGCTCGTCGAAGCCGTTCTTGGCCAGCCAGTCGGCCGCGTCGTCGCCCAGCGAGATCGTCACGTTCCGGTCGGCCAGCTGGGCCTCCATCTGCATGACGAACTTCTGCACGACCTGGCGGATGATCTCCGGCGTCAGCGGCTTGAAGGCCACCACGGCGTCCAGGCGGTTGCGGAACTCCGGCGTGAACAGGCGCTTGAGGGCGGCCTCTTCTTCACCTTCGACCTTCGAACGGCCAAAGCCGATCGACTGGCGCTGGGCGTCGGTCGCGCCCGCATTGGTGGTCATGATCAGGACCACGTTGCGGAAATCGACCTTCTTGCCGTTGCTGTCGGTCAGGGTGCCATGGTCCATGACCTGCAGCAGGATGTTGTAGACATCCCCGTGCGCCTTCTCGATCTCGTCCAGCAGCACCACGGCGTGCGGGTGCTGGTCGACGGCGTCGGTCAGCTGGCCGCCCTGATCGTAGCCGACATAGCCGGGAGGAGCCCCGATCAGGCGGCTGACGGTGTGGCGCTCCATGTACTCCGACATGTCGAAGCGGATCATCTCGATCCCCAGCGTGTGGGCCAGCTGCTTGGCGGCTTCGGTCTTGCCCACGCCCGTCGGACCGCTGAACAGGTAGCAGCCGATCGGCTTTTCCGGTTCGCGCAGGCCGGCCCGGGCCAGCTTCATGGCCGAGGCCAGCTGGGTCAGGGCTTCGTCCTGGCCGAAGACGGCGCGCTTCAGGTCGGTCTCGAGTTCCTTCAGGGCCTCGGTGTCCGACTTGCTGACCGACTTGGGCGGGATGCGGGCGATCTTGGCCACCACGGCCTCGATCTCCTTGACGCCCAGGGTCTTCTTGCGACGGCCTTCCGGCAGCAGCATCTGGCCCGCGCCCGCCTCGTCGATCACGTCGATCGCCTTGTCGGGCAGCTTGCGGTCGGTGATGTACTTGGCCGACAGCTCGACGGCCACCTTGATGGCGTCGTTGGTGTACTTCAGCTTGTGGAAGTCCTCGTAGTAGGACTTCAGGCCCTTGAGGATCTTGATCGTGTCCTCGACCGTCGGCTCGTTCACGTCGATCTTCTGGAAGCGACGGACCAGGGCCCGATCCTTCTCGAAGTGCTGGCGGAACTCCTTGTAGGTGGTCGAGCCCATGCAGCGCAGGGAGCCCGAGGCCAGGGCCGGCTTCAGCAGGTTGGAGGCGTCCATGGCCCCGCCCGAGGTGGCGCCCGCGCCGATCACCGTGTGGATCTCGTCGATGAACAGCACCGCGTTGGGGTGGTTCTCCAGCTCCTTGACCACCTGCTTGACGCGTTCCTCGAAGTCGCCGCGATAGCGGGTGCCGGCCAGCAGCGCGCCCATGTCGAGCGAGTAGATGGTGGCGCCGGCCAGGACTTCGGGGACCTGGTTGGTGATGATCTTGCGGGCCAGGCCTTCGGCGATGGCGGTCTTGCCGACGCCGGGTTCACCCACCAGAAGCGGGTTGTTCTTGGTGCGGCGGCACAGGATCTGGATCGCGCGTTCCACTTCGTTCGCGCGGCCGATCAGCGGGTCGACCTTGCCCTGGCGGGCCTTTTCGTTGAGGTCGACGCAGTAGGCCTCGAGCGCCTCGCCGCCGGTCTTGGCGTTGGGCTTCTCGACGTCTTCCTCGACCGCCGCGCCCTTGGCCGCCTTGGGCTCGGACGCGCCGGCCTTCTTGGCGATGCCGTGGGCGATGAAGTTCACCGCGTCGTAGCGGGTCATGTCCTGCTCTTGCAGGAAGTAGGCGGCGTGGCTCTCGCGTTCGGAGAAGATGGCGACCAGCACATTGGCGCCGGTGACCTCTTCGCGACCCGAGGACTGCACGTGGATGACGGCGCGCTGGATCACGCGCTGGAAGCCCGCCGTGGGCTTGGCGTCGTCCTCGTCGTCGACGACCAGCGAGGTCAGTTCCACGTCGAGATAGTTCACGAGGCTCTTCTTCAGAGCGTTGAGGTCGACATCGCAGGCCCGCATGACGCCGGCCGCGTCGTCGTCGTCGGTGAGCGACAGCAGCAGGTGTTCCAGCGTGGCGTATTCGTGCTTGCGCTGATTGGCGTAAGCGACGGCGCGATGCAGGGATTCTTCAAGTGGGCGCGAAAAAGAGGGCAAGGGGAGGCTCCTCAGTCCTTTTCCATGGTGCACTGCAGTGGGTGCTGATGCCTGCGCGCCGAGTCGATCACTTGCGCGACCTTGGTCTCGGCAACTTCGTAGGTGTAAACGCCGCAAACGCCGACGCCATGCTGATGAACGTGCAGCATGATCCGGGTCGCATCTTCGCGCGACTTGTTGAAGAAACGTTCAAGTACGTAAACGACGAACTCCATCGGAGTATAATCGTCGTTCAAGATCAGTACGCGATAGAGCGAAGGCTTCTGTGTCTTCGGTTTCACTTCCGTGATCACCGAAGAGCCCGCGCCGTTGTTTTGTCCGCCTTGCTTGCGCTCGGCCATCGACCGCTTTCTCCCGGCGGGCCGAACCACCCGCCTTACATGGATTAGATATGGAAACGCGGCAGCATTGGAAGAGGCTGCCGCGCGGCTGCGCCGCTTTAACACAGGGGCGCCGCGCAAAGTGGCTTGTCGCTTGGGATAGCGGCGTCGCCGGCCTTTGGTTGCCGGCGGCGAGGGGCGGAGATGGGGGCGTGTTTCGGCCTCCGCAAGGGGCGGAAAGGCCGACTCAGTCGAGGTTGCGGCTGACGTCTTGCCACATCACTTGCCCCCACCTGGCGACTGACGTCGCCTGTCCGCCCCCATAGGGGGCGGAGCCTTGTAGAGCTCGTCGCAGCTCCGCCCCCTATGGGGGCGGACAGACCGCGAAGCGGTCAGGTGGGGGCAAGTACGAACCCACGGCGCTCGATCAGGGGCCTCAGCCCAGCTTCACCAGCATCTTCCCAAGGTTCTCGCCCTTGAAGAGCTTGATGAAGGCGTCCGGCGCCCGGTCGACGCCTTCTTCCACCGTCTCGTTCCACTTGATCTGGCCCGCGCCGATCCAGCCGGCCATGTCCTTGAGGAACTGCGGCGCCAGGTCGTAGTGGTTGGAGACGATGAAGCCCTCCAGCCGCAGGCTCTTGCCCACCGCCTGGATGATGTTGGCCGGACCGGTCAGCTTTCCGGTCTCGTTATACTGCGAGATCATCCCGCACAGGGCGAAACGGCCGAACGGGCGGGCAGAGTTCAGGGCCGCCTCCAAGTGCACGCCGCCGACGTTCTCGAAATAGACGTCGATCCCCTTGGGCGCGGCTTTCTCCAGTTCGGCGACCACATCGGGCGTGGCCTTGTAGTCGATGACGTGGTCGACGCCGATGCTCTTGAGGAACGCCACCTTGTCGGGGCCGCCGGCCGAGCCGATCACCGTGTGGCCCTTCAGCTTGGCGATCTGGCAGACCACCTGGCCCACGGCGCCGGCGGCGGCCGAGACGAAGACGACGTCGCCGTCCTTCAGCGCCGCCACCCGCAGCAGGCCGACATAGGCGGTCAGGCCGGGCATGCCGGCCACGCCCAGGAAGGTCTGGGGCGGCAGGCCGTGGGTGTCGATCTTGGTGATCGCCCCCATCCCTCCGGCCGCCAGGGCCTTGGGCGAGGCGTTGAACACCTCGCGCCAGCCGAACATGGTCGAGACGATGTCGCCGACCTTGAAGTCGGGATCGTTGGAGGCGGTGACCTCGCCGATGGCGCCGCCCTGCAGGGCCTTGCCCAGCTCGAACGGCGGCACATAGCTCTTCCGGTCGGTCATGCGGCCGCGCATGTAGGGATCGACCGACATCCAAAGGTTCTTGACCTGGATCTCGCCGTCGCCCGGCGCGGCGACCTCGACGCTGGCCAGTTCGAAGTTCTCTTGGGCCGGAACGCCCACCGGGCGGCTCTTCAGGCGGATTTCGCGCGACGTGACCATGGTCGTTTCTCCCAGCCTCGCTCGTCGAGGTGCGTTGTTTAAACGAACGTTTAGACCGGTCTCGCCAAAGGCTCCAGTGCCTTCCCGCGACAAAGCGAACGAGATAGAGAGCGGGGCATGACCCAGGATGTTCTGAAAGCAGGCGTCGTCGGCGCCGGCGTGTTCGGCGGCTATCACGCCAAGAAGTATGTCGAGTTGCCCGGCGTCGAGCTGGTCGCCGTGTTCGATGTCGATCTGGCGCGGGCCCAGACCCTGGCCGCCCCGCTGGGCGCCGAGGCCTTCGACGACCAGGCCGCCTTCCTGGCCGCCGTCGACGTGGTCACGGTGGCGACCCCGGCCATCCACCACGCCCCGGCCGTTCTGGCGGCGCTGAAGGCCGGCAAGCCGGTCTATTCGGAAAAGCCCCTGGCCGTGACGCCGCAGGACGCCGACGCCCTGGTCGCCGAGGCGGCCAAGCGCCAGCTGCCCCTGGCCTGCGGCCACCAGGAGCGCGTGGTGTTCCAGGCGATGGGCCTGCTGGATATTCCCGAGCAGCCCCTGCGCTTGGAAGCCGTGCGCCGCGGCACGCCCTCGGACCGCAATCTGGATGTCTCGGTGGTGCTGGACCTGATGATCCACGACATCGATCTGGCCTTGGCCCTCTGTGACGGCGAGCCGGTGACGGTGGAAGGCGAGGGAGCGATCACCCGCTCGACCTCTCTGGATTGGGTGAAGGCCGAGGCCACCTTCGACAACGGCTTCACCGCCGTGTTCGACAGCTCGCGCGTGGCCGAGGCCCGCGAGCGGACGATGAAGGTGGTCTATCCCTCCGGCGAGGTCGAGATCGACTTCCTGGCCCGCACCTTCCGCAACACCACCCCGTTCCCGCTGATCGAGGACTTCACCGAGACCCCGGCCGGCAAGGACCCCCTGGGCCAGAGCATCGCCGGCTTCCTGGCCGCCGTGCGCGGCGAGGCCCCGCGTCCGGTGGTGACGGGCGAAGAAGCGGCCCGGGCGCTGGATTTGGCCCTGGCCGTGGAGCAGGCGGCGGGCGGGTAGAGCGGCCCTACTTCTTCGTCTTCCGGAAGTCCTTGTAGAACAGGTCCTCGGGCGGGCGGTTCTCCGGCGCGGGCGCGCGGAAGTCGTTGGGGCGGTTGAGGCTCTGGTCGAACATCGAGGCGCGCCATTCCATGGCGGCCGCCGCGCGGGCCGGGGCGCTGAGGCGGACCGGGACGATGACGCCGCGATCCCGTTCGAGCCAGGCGGCGGCTTCCTCGGTGCTCACTACGCCGTCACGGTTGGTGTCGGCCGGGATCAGGGCCAGCGGCTGAGTCTGCGTGGTGGCGGCCAGGGCCGGAGCGGCCGTGAAGGCGAGCAGGGCGGCGGCGAGGACGATGCGCATCGATCGGAACTCCCAGGCTGACAAGGCCATTGGGCGGTCGAACGCGCGAGCTGTCAAACCCTTCTAATCGTCCAGGTCGAACGGCAGCTCGTCCTGATCGCCCTTGGGCGCCCGCGAGGCCTTGGAGACCGGTTTGTAGGACTTGGCGGGGATCGGCGGCGGATCGTCGTCCAAGTCATCGTCCCAGGGCGCTTCCATCGGATCGGCGGTGGTGTCGATCTCGTCGAACAGCGGCGCGGTCTTGGTCGGGCGGGCCTGGGGCGGCAGGGTTTCGGCGCTGACGGCCTCCAGCGCGGGCGTGTAGGGCTTGGGCGCCGGGGCAGGGCGGGGCGCCTCGGGCTCCGGCGCGGGCGCGCGCGACTGGATCGCCGGCTCGGAAGGCGCCTCCGGCTTGGACTTCGGGGCCAGCGGGCGGCGGACGATGGCGTCGGCGCGCAGCAGCCAGCGGTTGGCTTCCTGGATGGCGTCGGCGGGCGAGCGGCTCTCGCGGCGCGCCTGGTCGCCGTCCAGCCACAGGTCCAGCTCGAAGTCGGGATGGCGCGGATCGTCGAAGATCAGCTTCAGGGTCACCTGGGCGGCCTGCTGGACGATCTGGTCGATGGCCCGCCGCTGCTCGCCCCGGAACACCCGGCCGATCACCTGGCCGTCGACCGACAGCTCGGCCCCCATCAGCTCGTCGATGCGATAGATCAGGCACCAGGCGCCGCTGTCCCAGGCCACGGCGGCCTGGTTGGTCGAGAAGTTGAAGCCCGCGCCCCGGCCGCGCCCCTTGGCGACGATCACGGTTTCGGGCGCGCCTTTCAGCACGTGGCGCAAGGCGCGGCGGATGCGCCGTTCCTCGTCCATGAACCAGATCGCGGCGCTGCCCACGAAGGTCACGGCCGACGCGGACAGGGTCACGAGCACCAAGAGACGCCAGAGTTCGCTCATGAGATCAGGCTAGCGGGAGTCCCGGTTTCCGAAAAGTTGACGTTTCAGAGCGCCAGCTCGGCCACCACGGGAACGTGATCCGAGGGCTTTTCCTTGTCGCGCTCGTCGCGGTGGATGACCACGCCCGCCAGCTTGTCGGCCGCCTGGGGCGACAGCAGCAGGTGATCGATGCGAATCCCCAGGTTCCGGGGCCAGGCGCCGGCCTGGTAGTCCCAGAAGGTGTAGCCGCCCGGCGCGCCGTCGGCCTGCATGTAGGCGTCGGTGAAGCCCAGATTCTTCAAGGCCCGGAACGCGCCCCGGCTCTCGGGCTGGAACAGGGCGTCGCCCAGCCAGGCCTCCGGATTGGCCACGTCCTCGACCTCGGGGATGACATTGTAGTCGCCGGCGATCACCAGCGGCTCCTCCAGGGCCAGCAAGCCCTGGGCGCGGGCGTGAAGGCGCTTCATCCAGGCCAGCTTGTAGGCGAACTTCTCGGTGCCGATCGGATTGCCGTTGGGCAGATAGATGCCGATCATCCGGAAGGGCGTGGGCGCGCCGATCACCGCCTCGATGTAGCGCGACTGCTCGTCGACCTCGTCGTCATGCAGGAAGGGCAGGCCGCGCCGCACGTCTTCCATGGGAAACTTCGAGAGCATGGCCACGCCGTTATAGGTCTTCTGGCCGTGGACGGCGACGTTGTAGCCCAGGCGCTCGAACGCCTCGGTCGGGAACTTCTCGTCGACGCATTTGATCTCCTGCAGCACCGCCACGTCGGGCGAGGCCGATTCGAACCACTCCAGGACTCTTTCCAGGCGGGCGTTGACAGAATTGACGTTCCAGGTGGCGATGCGCATTGACGGCTCCAGTCGGCGGCGGGAGGCTAGGGCGCATGGGGAACGCGCTCAAGTCGGGCTTCCAGATTTCACGACGCAACCGGCTTTTGCTGCTGGTTCTGGCGACGGGAGCCTGTTGCCTGCTGGCCGTGGGCGGCGCGATCGGGGCGGTGTTCACGCCCCTGGTCTTCGACGCCCCGGGCTCGCTCTACAATCCGATGGCCTGGCTGGGCTTCGTGCTGGGGGCGGGGTTCTGGATCGTCTGCCTGCTGGCCCCGCTGCGGGCCTGGATCGAGTGGCGGCGCGACCGCGAGCCCATCGCCTGGGCGGCCATGGCCGCGCCGGTCGCCTGGGGCGCGGCGACGCTGACGGTGCTGCAGTTCGTGCCGGGCTAAATCGAGAAGCTGACGCCGCAGCCGCAGCTGGACTTGGCGTTGGGGTTGCGCACGCGGAACTCCGCGCCGGCCAGTTCGTCGACGAAATCGATCTCCGAGCCCTTCAATAGGGCCAGCGAGATCACGTCGACCAGGGCCGCTGCCCCGTCGCGCTCGACGCGCAGGTCGTCGGCCTCGGCGCTGTCGACCAGGTCGAACCGATACTGGAAGCCCGAGCAGCCGCCGCCGTCGACGGCGACGCGCAGCATCATCGGCCGGCCCTCGGCCGCCGAGATGGTGTGGAGCCGGCGGGCGGCGTTGGGAGAAAGCGTGACGCTGGTTTCAGTCATGGCTGTGGAAAATCCATACTTCGCCTATATGAGGGCGTGAACGCCCCGTGGAAAGGGGGCGATCAGCAAAGGCCGTCCATGTCGTCGTCTCCGTTCTACGTTCCGCGCGCTCCCTATGCCGAAGATCCGGCCAAGTCGCGGGGGCGCCGCTTCCAGGAAGACGAGAGCCGCACGCGCACGCCCTTCGCCCGCGACCGCGACCGCATCATCCACACCTCGGCCTTCCGGCGCCTGAAGGAAAAGACCCAGGTGTTCGTCGCCCACGAGGGCGACAACTTCCGCACTCGCCTGACCCACTCGCTGGAAGTGGCTCAAGTTGCGCGGTCGTTGGCGACCGCGTTGGGGTTGGATAGCGACCTGGCCGAGACCATCGCTCTCGGCCACGACATCGGCCACCCGCCGTTCGGCCACGCCGGCGAGGACGAGCTGCAGGCCTGCATGAAGGACTTCGGCGGCTTCGACCACAACGTCCAGACCTTCCGCGTCGTCACCGAGCTGGAGCGCCGCTATCCCGACTTCGACGGCCTGAACCTGACCTGGGAGACCCTGGAAGGGATCATCAAGCACAACGGTCCGGTGACCGAGAAGCTGAACAAGCCGTCCTGGAAGGCGATCTCCAAGTACGACGCCGAGTACAAGCTGGGCCTGGGCACCTGGGCCTCGGCGGAAGCGCAGGTCGCGGCCCTGGCCGACGACATCGCCTACAACAACCACGACATCGACGACGGGGTCGAGGCGGGGCTGTTCAGCCTGGACGAGCTGCTGGACGTGCCGCTGATCGGGCCGATCCTGGCGGCCGTGCGCAGCGAGCTGCCCGACCTGGACCTGCGCCTGACCCGCCTGGAGGCCGTGCGCCGCATGATCGGGGCCATGGTCGACGACGTGATGGGCGAGACCCTGCAGCGGGCCGCCGCCACCGGTGTGCAGTCGGCCGAGGATGTCCGCAACCTGGACCACGCCCTGGTCTCCTTCTCGCCGGACATGGCCGAGGACCTGGCTCGCCTGCGCCAGTTCCTGCACGCGCGGATGTACCGTCACTGGAAGGTCAACCGCACCCGCAGCCAGGCCCGCCGCATTCTGGCCGAGATGTTCGGTCTGTTCTTGGCCGAGCCCGGCGTCCTGCCGACCGAATGGTTCGCCCGGTCGCAGAACCGCGACGAGGCCGGCCGCGCCCGCGTGGTGTGCGACTATATCGCGGGCATGACCGACCGTTTCGCCATCGAGGAGCACCGGAAGTTGTTCCAGCTGGATGTCTGGAACTAAACGGACTGGCGAGGGCGTTTCTGGGTAGGACCGGGCTCCGATAAACTGCGGTCGCGCGCGTCTGATTCGCTGTCGGCGATCCGCGCGCCTGGAAGTCTGGAGCCTCGACGCGAATGTCCGATCCCCACCGCGGCGCCTATACGCCGCCCACCGATGCGCCGCTCTCGTTCGATGCGCGCCAACCGGTTCGCGGTTCGCGGCCCCTGCCCATGACCCTGATCCTCAGCGCGGTGGTCCTGGCCACGCTGGTGGTCGCCGTGCTGCTGATCTATCGCGGCGGGGTGCGCGGTCCCAACGATCCGCCGCGCACCGTGGGCGACAATGTCGGCCAGATGAAGAACCCGCCCAAGGCCGGCACCGTCCAGCCGGAAGACCCGGCTTCGGGCCTGCAAATCTACAAGAGCGAAGCGCCCCAGGCCTCGCCCACCTACGCCGCGCCGCCCGAGCAGCCGATGGCGCGTCCCACGCCGCCGCCGCCCAGCGCGCCGGTGCAGAGCGCCACCCTGCAGCCGGCCAAGCCCGCGCCGACCGGTCCTGCGGCTCCCGTGGCCGCCACGCCCGCCGCCAAGCCGCCGGCCAAGGCCCCGACCATCGAGACCCTGGCCACCGCCGCCGTGGCGCCCAAGGCCGCTCCGCCCGTGGCCAAGCCGGCTCCGACCCCCGCCGCCTCGAGCGCCGGCGGCGCCGCCAGCGTGCAGATCGGGGCCCTGTCCTCAACGGCCCTGGCCGACAAGGCCTGGAACGACGCCGCCCGCATCGCGCCGGGCCTGGCCGCCGGCAAGGGCAAGAAGGTCGAGGCGATCGACAAGAACGGCGCCACCCTCTACCGGACCGCCGTGACGGGCTTTTCCAGCCGCGCCGACGCCAAGGCGTTCTGCGACGCCCTGACCGCCGCCGGCAAATCCTGCTTCGTGAAGTAGGAGAGGGCGCATGGCCTCCATCTCCGCCGCCATCCTCGGCTGCGCCGGGACCACCCTGACGGCGGAAGAGGCCGCGTTCTTCCGCGACGTGAAGCCGTGGGGCTTCATCCTGTTCAAACGCAACATCGCGGATCCGAACCAGGTTCGGGCCCTGACGGCGGCGCTGCGCGAGACGGTGGGGCGTCCCGACGCCCCGGTCCTGATCGACCAGGAGGGTGGGCGCGTGGCCCGCCTGCAGCCGCCGCACTGGAAGACCTATCCGCCCGGCCGCGCCTACGGGGCGCTGGTGGCTAACGATCCGCTGGTGGCCCGCGAGATCACCCGTCTGGGCGCGCGGCTGATCGCCCACGACCTGCGCGATCTGGGGATCAATGTCGACTGCGTGCCGGTGCTGGACGTGCCCGATCCGCAGGGGCACGAGATCATCGGCGACCGCGCTTATGGCGACACGCCGGAGCAGGTGGCCACCCTGGGCCGCGCGGCGGCCGAGGGGCTGCTGGCCGGCGGCGTCCTGCCGATCATCAAGCACATCCCTGGCCACGGCCGCGCCATGGCCGACAGCCACCTGGAGCTGCCGGTGGTGAAGGCCAAGCTGGCCGAGCTGGACGCCCGCGACTTCGCGCCGTTCCGGGTGCTGTCGGACATGCCCATGGCGATGACCGCCCACGTCGTCTACACGGCCATCGACCGCAGCCGCCCCGCCACCACGTCGAAGAAGGCGATCAAGAAAATCATCCGCGAATCCATCGGCTTCGACGGACTTCTGATGAGCGACGACCTGTCGATGAAGGCCCTGTCGGGCGACTTCCGGCAGCGCGCCAAGGACAGCCTGTCGGCCGGTTGCGACGTGGTCCTGCACTGCAACGGCGACATGGACGAGATGAAGGGCGTGATGTCGGGCGTGGGCCGGATGTCCAAGGAGGCCCGCCGCCGGGCCCAGGCCGTCATGGGCCGCCTGGTCAAGGTTCCCGAGCCCTTCGACGTCGCCGAGGCCCGCGCGCGGTTCGACGCCGCCTTCGACGGAAAGTACGCTTGAGCACGGGCTTCCAGCCCACTCTGGACTTCGAAGCGGCCAACGAGGCGGCCGAGGACGGCGCCGCGCTCGTCATCGACATCGACGGCTACGAAGGCCCGCTGCACGTGCTGCTGGCCCTGGCGCGCAGCCAGAAGGTCGACCTGCTGCAGCTGTCGATCACCAAGCTGGCCGAGCAGTATCTGGCCTTCGTGCAGCAGGCCCGCCGCGTGCGCTTCTCGCTGGCCGCCGACTACCTCGTCATGGCCGCCTGGCTGGCCTATCTGAAGTCGCGCCTGCTGTTGCCCAAGCCCGAGCGCCCCAAGGCCGAGGAGCCGCCGGCCGAGGAGATGGCCGCCCAGCTGGCCTTCCGTCTGGCCAAGCTGGACGTGATGCGCAAGGCCGTGGAGGCCCTGAAGGAACAGCCGATCCTCAAGCGCGATGTCTTCATGCGCGGCGATCCGGAGGCGGTGAAGATCGTCTCCACGACCCGTTTCGAGGGCGACCTCTACGCCCTGATGACCGCCTACATCACCCAGCGCAAGCGCGAGCACGGCCGCCACTACGCCCCGCGTCCGCCCCAGGCCTATCCGCTGGAAGACGCCCGCGACCGCCTGCGCGACCTGCTGCCCGAGATGAAGGACTGGACGACGCTGTCGGGCATCGCGCCGGTCGACCGCTGGGAGGAGGACCCCGAAGGCCCCAGCCCGGCCAGCTACCTGGCCTCGACCTTGTCGGCCAGCCTGGAGCTGGTGAAGGAGGGGATCCTGGAGGCTCGCCAGATGGAGGCGTTCTCGGACATCTATCTGCGCACCCGGGCCGAGCCGCTGGAGCCGATCGTTTGAGCCAGGACCCTCTCTTCACCGAACGCTGCATCGAGGCCCTGCTGTTCGCGGCGGCCGAGCCGCTCAGCTTCGAGGACCTGGCCAAGCGGTTGCCCGAGGGCGCCGACATCGGGGCGGGCCTGGCCGATCTGCACGCGCGCTATGCCGGTCGCGGTATCGAGCTGGTCCAGGTGGCCGGCCGCTGGCGCTTCCAGACGGCCCAGGACCTGGCGTTCCTGATGACCGAGGAGCGCGAGGAGCCGCGGCGCCTCTCCAAGGCCGCCCAGGAGACCCTGGCGATCATCGCCTATCACCAGCCCGTCACCCGGGCCGAGATCGAGGCGGTGCGCGGGGTTCAGGCCAGTCGAGGCACGCTGGACGTCCTGCTGGAGCTGGGCCTGGTGAAGATGCGCGGTCGTCGCCGCACGCCGGGCCGCCCGGTGACCTTCGGCACCACCGACGCCTTCCTGGAGCACTATGGCCTGGCGACCCTGGGCGACCTGCCGGGAATCGCCGAGATGCGCGCCGCCGGCCTCCTGGCCCTGGACCTGCCGCCGGGCTTCACCGTGCCCGACCCCATGGGCCTGCGTCCGGGCGAGGACGAGGACCCCCTGGAGGACGGCGACGAGGCGCCCGAATTCGCTCAGGATTTCCTGGGAGAGGCGCCCTAGTTCTCGTTCCGCTGACAGGGGCGCGAGAAAAGCTCCGGGCCAAGCGGACAGGGGGCGACCGATAGGATTGGCCCGCTGCCTCGCGACCGCCTATATTGTCTGAAATATTATGGTATGGCGTGCGGACGGCGCGAGCCGCGTACGCGAAGGAGCACTGGCGATCATGGGTAGTTTGAGCATCTGGCACTGGCTTGTCCTGGCCGCCATCGTCGCGATCTTCTTCGCTCGCCCGGGCAAGCTGTCGGGCATCATGGGCGACGCCGCCAAGGGCATCAAAGCCTTCAAGGACGGCCTGAAGGACGACACCTCCGACGAGGTCGCGGCCAACAAGTCGACCGGCGCGCTGCCGCGCACCGAGGCCGAGAAGGAAGACCTGCGCAAGTCGTAGTCAGGGTTGGCGCGGCGCGGCCCCCGGGTCGCCGCCGCGCGGTTTCGCCGCCCCGACGCATCGGCTTCGGGGCGACTTCTTTTCAGTGACGCGGCGGCCGGGACGTTCCCGCGTCTCGACCCGCTCCAAGGCCGGCGGCAATGCTTCCTGACATCGGTGGATCCGAACTGCTCATCATCGCCGCGGTCGCCCTGATCGTGGTCGGGCCCAAGGACTTGCCCATACTGATGCGCAAGATCGGCCAGTTCATCGGCCGGATGCGCGGCATGGCCAACGAATTCCGCGCCAGCTTCGACGAGATGGCCCGCCAGTCCGAGCTGGACGAGCTGCGCAAGGAAGTCGCGGCCATGCGCTCGGGCCAGTACGCCCAGCCGTTCAAGGAAGCCGCCGAGGCCGCCCGCGATGTGGGCCTGGACGAGACTTTCGCCCAGATCGACGCCAGCCTGAGCAGCGGCGCGGTCAATCCCTATCCGGGCGCCGCCGCGCCGCTATCGCCCGAGCCGCCCGCCGTCGAGATCGTCGAGGCGCCCAAGCCGCGCAAGCCTCGGGCGAGCAAGCCCAAGGCCGAGCCCGTCGCCGAGGTCGCGACCAAGGCCGTCGCCGCCAAGGCGCCCCAAAACAAGATGGGCAAGCCGACCAAGACCGTCTCCAAGCGCCCTCCCGCCAAGAAGGGCTCTGACCTGTCCGCGCCGGCGCCGCGCACGCGTCGCGCCCCCGCCAAGAAATCGGATATCGCCTCGTGACCCAGGCCATCGGACACGACCCGGACGAGGCCGAGATCGAGGCCTCGCGCGCCCCGCTGCTGGACCATCTGGTCGAGCTGCGCACCCGCCTGATCATCTGCGTGGCCGCTCTGGCCGTGGCCTTCATCGGCTGCTTCGCCTATGCGGGCCCGATCTACATGTTCCTGCTGCACCCGTTCCAGGTGGGCTCGGAACTGCTGGCCGCCCAGAAGGCCAGCGGCGGCCATCACGGGCCGTTCGACCTGCTGCTGGCCCTGCTGGGCCTGAAGGAAGTGCCGCACGCCGCGGCCGGCACGCTGAAGTTCGTCTACACCGCGCCGCTGGAGTTCTTCTTCACCAAGATGAAGCTGGCCGCGTTCGGGGCCGTGGTCGTCTGCTTCCCGGTCATCGCCTGGCAGCTGTACCGCTTCGTGGCCCCGGGCTTGTACCGCAAGGAGCGCCACGCGTTCCTGCCGTTCCTGATCGCCTCGCCGGTGCTGTTCTTGATGGGCGCGGCGCTGGTCTATTTCGTGATGCTGCCGTTCGTCCTGTGGTTCTCGCTGAGCCAGCAGATCACCGGCAACGGCGCCATCGAGGTGCAACTGCTGCCCAAGGTTTCAGACTATCTGAGCCTGGTGACGACCCTGCTGCTGGCCTTCGGGCTCAGCTTCCAGCTGCCGGTGGTGCTGACCCTGGCGGGCCTGGCGGGACTGATCGGCTCCAAGCTGCTGCGCACCGGCCGACGCTACGCCATCGTCGGCGTGTTCCTGATCGCCGCCATCGTCACCCCGCCGGACCCGATCAGCCAGATCACCTTGGCGATCCCGCTGTGCCTGCTCTACGAGGTCTCGATCTGGTGCGTGTGGCTGATCGAACGCCGCCGGGCCAAGGAAGAAGAAGAGACCGGCACGGACGTGGCGGTGGTCTGATCCCTAGCCGCCGGACGAGGGTCTCTCAAAAGTAAAAGCCGCGCCCGGTCTTGCGACTGGGCGCGGCTTTTCCGTCTTCGGGGAAGAGCGGTCTTTAGGCTTCGGTCTTGGCCGACACGGCCGCCGCGTGCAACTGGGCCTTGGCCGAACGGACCGCGCCGCCGACGCAAGCGCGGTAGTCGATCTGGCTGGTCGGCTTGGCGGCCCAGCAGACCGTCTCGGCCGCCTGACGGATGTCGGCGTGGATCTGGTCGACCGACTTGTCCTTCAGCGACACGCGCATGACGGTCAGGGTTTCGCGGCGGGCCGGGGCCTGGGCCGAGCGGGCCTTGATGACCTTCAGCTGGCGGTTGGCGCCGCTGATGGCGGTGGCGACGCATTCGGTCGAGTCGCTGGGCTTGCGGTCGGTGCAGACCGTCTGGGCGGCGGCGCGGATCTCGGCGTCGATCTGGGCGGTCGACTTGTCGGCCAGCGAGATGCGGACCAGGTGGGCGGCGCTGGCGGGCGCGGCGACGGCGGACACGGCGGCGACGGCCGCCAGGAAAGCGAACTTCTTCAAGGGAGGCTCCGGGGGAATTTTCAAATGAAACGCGGGCACTGAATTGGCGCGCTGTGTTTCATCCCGCGCTTAAGCTCGGGTGCAGGAACGGGCTTAACCGCCGTTAGCCTTGCGTTTGGAGCCGCGACATCTCGCCGCGCATCCGGGACGGGCGGTCTTGGGACCCCGAAAAGGTTGGCGCCCCCGCCGACGCGCCTTAGAGAGGTCGTTTCTTAACGACCTCTCCTCCGAGCGTTCCGATGCACGACATCAAGGCCATCCGCGACAATCCCGAAGCCTATGAAGCCCACTGGGCGTCAAAGGGCCGATCGGGCGCGGCCGCCGAGGCGGTCAGGCTGGACGTCCAGCTGCGCGCGGCCGTGACCGCCCTGCAGGAGGCCCAGGCCAAGCGCAACGAGAGCTCCAAGCTGATCGGCCAGGCGAAAGCCAAGAAGGACGAGGCCGAAGCCGCGCGCCTGATGGCCGAGGTCGAGGCCCTGAAGGGCGCCATGGCTCACGCCCTGGTCGATGAGGAGAGGTTCGGCGGCGAGCTGAAGGACCTGTTGTCGGCCCTCCCCAACATCCCTGCGCCCGAAGTGCCCAAGGGCGAAGACGAGGCGGAAAATGTCGAGGTGCGCCGCTGGGGCGATCCCTCAAAGCTGCCGGCCGGCCGCCTGAACAATCCCAAGGACCACGTCGACCTGGGCGCGGCCCTGGGCGGCATGGACTTCGAAGCCGCCGCCCGCATGAGCGGCGCGCGCTTCGTGGTGCTGAAGAGCCAGATCGCCCGACTGGAGCGGGCGCTCGGCCAGTTCATGCTGGACCTGCAGACGGTGCAGAACGGCTATGTCGAGATCAGCCCACCGCTGCTGGTCAAGGACGAGGCTCTGTACGGCACCGGTCAGCTGCCGAAGTTCGCCGAGGACCTGTTCAAGACCACGGTCGACCACTGGCTGATCCCCACCGCCGAGGTCTCCCTCACCAACATCGTGCGCGAGCAGATCACCGACGAGGCCGAGCTGCCGTTGCGGATGACGGCCCTGACCCCAAGCTTCCGCTCGGAAGCCGGCGCCAGCGGTCGCGACACGCGCGGCATGATCCGCCAGCACCAGTTCTACAAGGTCGAGCTGGTCTCGATCACCACGGCCGACCAGTCCGAGGCCGAGCACGAGCGCATGGTCCAGTGCGCCGAGGCGGTGCTGAAGGCCCTGGAGCTGCCGTTCCGCACCGTGCTGCTGTGCACCGGCGACATGGGCTTCGGCGCGAAGAAGACCTACGACCTGGAAGTCTGGCTGCCGTCGCAGAACACCTATCGCGAGATCAGCTCGTGCTCGAACTGCGGCGACTTCCAGGCGCGCCGCATGGACGCGCGCTGGAAGAAGGCCGGCGAGAAGGGCACCCAGTACGTCCACACCCTGAACGGCTCGGGCCTGGCCGTGGGCCGCACCCTGGTGGCCGTGCTGGAGAACTATCAGGACGAGACCGGCCGCATCACCATCCCGACCGCCCTGGTCCCGTACATGGGCGGGGTGACGCACATCGGGGGCGAAGGGTGAGGATCCTCCTCACCAACGACGATGGCATCCACGCCGAGGGGTTGCAGGCGCTGGAGCGCATCGCCCGCGCCCTGTCGGACGACGTCTGGATCTGCGCGCCGGAGTACGAGCAGTCGGGCGCCGGCCGGGCCCTGACCCTGTCGGACCCGATCCGCGTGCGCCGCATCGAGCCCAAGCGCTTCGCCGTCGAGGGCACGCCCACCGACTGCGTGGCCATGGCCGTGCAGCAATTGATCGACGGTCCGGCGCCGGACCTGGTGCTGTCGGGCGTCAACCGCGGCCAGAACCTGGCCGAGGACGTCACCCTGTCGGGCACGGTGGCCGGGGCCATCGAGGGCATGGCCCTGGGCATCCCGTCGATCGCCCTGTCGCAGGCCATGACCTATTTCCACGACGAGGTCGTGGCCCACTGGGAGACGGCCGAGGCGTTCGGGCCCGGCATCGTGCGGCGCCTGCTGGAGATCGGCTGGCCCAAGGACGTCGTCATGAACGTCAACTTCCCGCCGCTTGCCCCCGAAAGCGTCACCGAGGTGGAAGTCACCCGTCAGGGCTTCCGCGACTCGCACATGCGGAGCATGGAAAAGCGAACCGACCTGCGCGGTCGCGACTATTACTGGACGGGCTTCGTCACCAAGATGTCGAACCCGGCGGAGGGCACCGATCTGAAAGCCGTCTACGAGGGGCGCATCTCGGTCACCCCGCTGCACATCGACCTGACGCACAACCAGACGGTCGCGGCCATGAAGGGCGTGCTGGGCGGGGCGCCGCCCAAGCTGGAGGTCGCTTCGTGATGGCCCAGGCCAAGGCCGATACGCCCGAGGCCCGCCTGAAGGCGCTGATGGCCGCCCTACGCGTCCAGGGCGTCACCGATCCGGCCGTGCTGGCCGCCATCGAGAAGACCCCACGCGACCTGTTCACACCCGACCTGTTCAAGGAACGCTCGTGGGAGGACTCGGCCCTGCCGATCGCCTGCGGCCAGACGATCAGCCAGCCGTTCATCGTGGGCCTGATGACCCAGGCCCTGACCCTGGAGCCGCGCTGCCGGGTGCTGGAGATCGGCACAGGCTCGGGCTACCAGACCGCCGTCCTCAGCCGCGTCTCGCGCCTGGTCTATACGATCGAGCGCTACCGGACCCTGATGAAGGAGGCCGAGGCCCGCTTCGCGGTGCTGGGCCTGACCAACGTCATCACGAAATTTGGGGACGGATGGGAAGGTTGGCCCAAACAGGCCCCATTCGACCGTATTCTGGTCACGGCCGCCGCGCAGGATGAGCCGGAAGCTTTGCTCTCGCAATTGAAGCCCCATGGCGTGCTGGTCGCGCCGGTGGGCAAGGGGCCGGTGCAGAGCCTTCGCCGCTATGCGGGCGACGGGAAGGGGGGCTTCACGGTCGAAGTCCTGTGCGACGTGCGTTTCGTCCCGATCCTGGACGGCGTGGCCCGCGAATAGGCGGGGCGCGACGTCGGGTTTCCGACGCCGTACGGTATGTTTAATGGTTGGTTTACCCTTGCGGCGGCGACTGGAGCCTCGCGAGGCAAAGGAGAGGCTATGAGGCAGTTGTGGACGCGCGCGGCGGTGATCGCCCTGACGGCTGGAACGCTCTCGGCCTGCGAGAGCACGGGCGGCGCTCAATATCCCGTGCGAGGCCAGGCGGGGCCGCCGCCCCCGACGGTCCAGGCGCCGGTCGCCAACCAGCAGCCCGAAGGCCCGCCGCCGGCCCAGGACGAGCCGCAACCCAATATTTCCGCGCCCGCCTCCAGCGTCGGCGTTTCCAGCCAGCCGCTGGCGCCGGTGCGCAGCTACGAGCCGCCTCCGCCCCCGCCGCCGCCGGTCGAACGTCCGGCCCCGCAGGCCTCGCGTCCGGTGGTGGTCACCACCGTGGGCGGTCCGGTCGTCTCGGTCACCGGTCCGCGCAAGACCTATACCGTCAAGTCGGGCGACGCGATCGACGCCATCGCCCGGGGCCTGGGCACCACCCGCGCCGACCTGGTCAAGGACAACGACCTGGAGCCGCCTTACCGCATCAAGCCGGGCCAGGTGCTCAAAGGTCCGCAGAGCAAGGACGCCAAGGCCTATGTCGTCCAGCAGGGCGACACGATGTTCGGCATCGCCAAGCGCTTCTCGGTCACCGCCGCCGACCTGGCCGACGAGAACGACCTGAGCAGTGGCGCATCGATCAAGAAGGGCCAGAAGCTGCGCCTGCCGGCGGGCTACAAGGACAAGGGCCCGACCAAGACCACCGTGCTGCAGCCCGTGGCCCAGGCCCCGCTGGCCGGCGCGCCGGCCGCCCAGCCGCCCATCGGCTCGGCCCCGGTCCGCACCTCGCCGCCCGCCTACACGGCGCCGGCCCCGTCGCGCCCCGTCGTCGATGACGAACCCGAGCCCGCGCGTCCGGTCACCACCACCACGGTCAGCGTCACCGGCAAGGTGATCGAGGTCGCCGGCCCACGCCGCACCTACACCGTCAAGTCGGGCGACGCGATCGACGCCATCGCCCGGGGCCTGGACACCACCCGCGCCGACCTGGTCAAGGACAACGACCTGGAGCCGCCGTACCGCATCCACCCGGGCCAGAAGCTCAAGGGACCGGCGACCACGGCCAAGGCCTATGTGGCCGAGAGCGGCGACACCCTGGCCAACATCGCCAAGCGCTTCAGCGTCAAGCCGGCCGCCCTGGCCGACGAGAACGACATCAAGGTCTCGGCCTCGATCAAGAAGGGCCAGAAAATCCGCCTGCCGTCCGGCTACAAGGACAAGGGCCCGCTGAAGACCACGACCACCACCACGCCGGCCGCGCCGCGCCCGACCACGCCCGCCTATACGCCCCCGGCCCAGACGACCACGGCGCCGCCCGCGACCCTGCCGTCGGCGCCGCGCCCCTACACGCCGTCGCCTAGCACCAACTATCCGCGCCCCAGCGGCCCGGTCTCGGCCCAGCCGGTGACCCCGCCGCCGTCGCAAGGCCAGATCATCGGCAGCAGCGCCCCGCCGACCGAGGCCGAGATCACGGCCGCCGGCCGCGGCCGCTTCGTCTGGCCGCTGCAGGGCGACGTGCTTTCGGACTTCGGTCCCAAGGGCACCGGCCAGCGCAACGACGGTGTCAACATCCGCGCCCCCGCCGGCACCCCGGTCCGCGCCGCCGCGGCGGGGGAGGTGGTCTATGCCGGCAACCAGGTGCCCGGCTTCGGCAATCTGGTGCTGGTCAAGCACGCCGACGGCTGGGTGACGGCCTATGCCCACCTGTCGTCCACCGAGGTGAAGATGCGCCAGCAGGTGGCCCAAGGGGCGACCCTGGGCGCGGTCGGCCAGACCGGCGGCGTCACCGAGCCGCAACTGCACTTCGAGGTCCGCTACGCTCCGACTCCGCAGGACAAGGCGCGTCCGGTGGATCCGGGCCTGGTGCTGCCGAAGTAAGGCGGGGAGGGCGGTGCGAACGCACTTGCCCCCACCTGACCGCTTCGCGGTCTGTCCGCCCCCATAGGGGGCGGAGCCGCTTTGCGCCGACCAAGCTCCGCCCCCTATGGGGGCGGACAGGCGACGCAGTCGCCAGGTGGGGGCCAGTGTCCCGTGGCGCCGCCTAGGCGTCTTCCCCGTTCCGCCACTTCCATGGCCCATCGCTCTTGCGCCAGGCGATGAGGACGAACACGGCCGCGGGAACTACAAGCAACACGATCCGCAGGCCGGTGTTCTCTCCAGCCAAAAGGCCCCCGCCGATGGCGATGGCGAAGAAGGCGGCGGTCGCCGCCCAGCCTTCCCAGCTGCACGGCAGACCGGCGCCGTAGCCGTAGCGCTTCACGCGAAACCAGGGCTTGCCCATCCGGGCCTCCGAGCGGTTCTTACGCCGGCAAGTTTACACCCAGCTCTCCGGCCAGGTCACGGATGAACTGGTAGGCCACCCGGCCCGAGCGGGCGCCGCGCAGCTGCGACCACTGCAGGGCCCGCCGCTCCAGGTTTTCCACCTTCAAGCCGAAGCGCTCGGCGTAGCCGTGGATGGCGGCCAGGTAGGTGGGCTGGTCCATGGGCGGGAAGCCGATCCACAGGCCGAAGCGGTCGGAGACGCTCATCTCCTCCTCGGCGTTCTCGGCGGCGGCGATGGCGCCCTGGCTCTCGACGTGGTCGCGCGGCATCAGGTGGCGGCGGTTGGAGGTGGCCACGAACAGCACGTTCTCGGGCGGACCGGCGACGCCGCCCTCCAGGGCCGACTTCAGCGCCTTGGCGGCGGCCGCGCCGTCCTCGAACGACAGGTCGTCGCACAGCACCACGAAGCGCTCGGCGCGCGTGCGCAGGGCGTCGAACAGCGGGGGCAGGGCGGTGACCTCGTCGCGGTCGACCTCGACCAGCTTCAGGGCCGGGAACTCCTCGGCCAGCAGCATGAAGGCCGACTTGGTCATCGAGCTCTTGCCCGTGCCGCGCACGCCCCACAGCAGCACGTGGTTGCACGGCAGGCCCACGGCGAAGCGGCGCAGGTTCTGGACGAACCGGTCCTTCTGGCGATCCACCCCGATCAGCAGGTCCAGCGGCATCGGATAGTCGGGGGCCGGTACGAAGCTACCGCTGCCGGGCTCATGGCGGAAAAGACGTCCGCCGGCGAAGTCCGGGGCGGGCGGGGCGGCCGGGGCCAGGCGCTCCAGGGCGTCGGCGATCCGGGCGAGCAGGGGCAGGGCGGCGTCGGTCATGTGTTGCGTCCTAGCCTCAGTGCGCCGTCATTGCAAAAGGGGAGGTGAACGCATAGCTTCCGCCGACTTGGCGGCCCCCCATGTGTGGCGGGACGCTCGCTAGAATTTTGGAGACGACATGTCCGGCGCCGGCTTGCCCGCTACCCTGATGCAAATGGCCCCCATCCTGCTGATGGTGGTCCTGTTCTACTTCATGCTGATCCGCCCGCAGCAGCAGCGCGCCAAGCAGCACGCCGCCGCCATCGCCGCCGTCAAGCGCGGCGACAACGTGGTGCTGTCCAACGGCATGCTGGGCAAGGTCGTCCGCGTCGAGGAATCCGAAGTGGGTGTCGAGATCGCCCAGGGCGTGACCGTCAAGGTCATCAAGAGCATGATCGCCGAGATCCGCGCCAAGGGCGAACCGGCCCCGGCCAACGATCCCAAGAGCTGATCACCCTTCGCGCCGACCCAGAGGCGCCGAAAGGCGTCGTCCAGAGCCTGTAATCCATGCTGACCCTCTCCCGCTGGAAAGTCACCGCCGTCATACTGTCGGTGATTTTCGGCATCGTCTTCACCCTGCCCAACCTGCTGCCGCAGAAGACGCTCGACGCGCTTCCCGGCTGGGTTCCCCACCAGAAGCTGAACCTCGGCCTCGACCTGCAGGGCGGTTCGTACCTGCTGTACGAGGTCGACACCGACGCCCTGCGCGCCGAGCGGCTCAGCAACATGGTCGAAGACGTTCGCACCACCCTGCGCAACGACCAGATCACCTTCGGGGAACTGGGAGAGTCGGGCGGGATCGTGCGGGTCCGCATCACCGATCCCACCAAGGTGGACGCGGCGGTCAGTCTGCTGCGTCGTAGCGTGGGCGGGCCTCTGGCCGGCGCCATCGGCGGCCGCGACACGGCCATCAGCAACAAGGGCGACGGCCGGCTGGAGCTGACCTTCGTGCCCGAGGCCGCCAAGGCCGACGCCGCCAAGGCCGTGGACCAGTCCATCGAGACGATCCGTCGCCGGATCGACGCCCTGGGCACCAAGGAACCCACCATCACCCGCCAGGGCGTCAACCGGATCGTCATCCAGGCGGCCGGTGAAAGCGACCCGGCGCGCCTGCAGGCCGTGATCGGCCAGACCGCCAAGCTGACCTTCCAGATGGTGGACGAGACGGTCTCGCCCGAGGACATCGCCGCCGGCCGCATCCCGCCCGGCGTGATCGTGCTGGCCGGCACCGAGCCCGGCGCGCCGCCCCTGGCCATCGCCAAGCGGGCCCTGGTGACCGGCGAGGACCTCGTCGACGCCAACCAGACCTTCGACCAGAACGGCGCGGCCGCCGTCGGCTTCCGCTTCGGCGGCGCCGGCGCCCGCAAGTTCGGCGACGCCACCACCCGCAACGTCGGCAAGCGCTTCGCCATCGTGCTGGACGGCAAGTACATCTCGGCCCCGCGCATCAACCAGCCGCTGCCCGGCGGTTCGGGCATCATCACCGGCAACTTCACGCCGGAAAGCGCCGCCGAGCTGGCCCTGCTGCTGCGCTCGGGCGCTCTGCCCGCCAAGCTGAACCTGGAAGAGCAACGCACCGTCGGGGCCGAGCTGGGCGCCGACGCCGTCAAGGCCGGCGCCATCTCGCTGGTCATCGGCGCCATCGCGATGCTGGTGTTCATCATCCTGGCCTACGGCCTGTTCGGGGTGTTCGCCGCCATCGCCCTGGTCGCTAACGTGCTGCTGATCATCGGCATCATGTCGGTGACCCAGGCGACCCTGACCTTCCCCGGCATCGCCGGCCTGATCCTGACCCTGGCGGTCGCGGTCGACGCCAACGTGCTGATCTACGAGCGCATGCGCGACGAGGCGGCGGCGGGGCGTTCGCCCATGTCCTCGGCCGACACCGGCTACCGGCTGGCCCTGGTCTCGATCATGGACGCCAACATCACCAGCCTGATCTCGGCGGCGATCATGTTCGGCTTCGGCTCGGGTCCGGTGAAGGGCTTCGCCTGGACCCTGGCGATCGGCCAATTCACGTCGCTGTTCACGGCGATCATCTTCACTCAAGTGTTCATCGGTTGGTGGTTCAAGGCCACCAAGCCGAAGAAGCTGCCGATCGCGTAAGGGATCAAAAGCTCATGGCTGCCTGGCCTCTCATCCGCCTGATCCCGCGCTCGACCCACTTCCGCTTCGTGCGTTGGGCGCCCATCGCCGCCGCCATCTCGGCCGTGCTGATCGCCGGTTCGTGCGTGTCGTTCTTCACCCAAGGCCTGAACCTGGGCATCGACTTCAAGGGCGGCGTCGCCCTGGAAGCCCGCATGACCACGCCGATCTCGGCTGACGATCTGCGCACCGTCGCCCGGGGCACCGGCGCGCACGACGTGCAGGTGCAGGGCAATTTCGGCTCGCCCAACGTGGCGATGATCCGCTTCCTGCCCACCGAAGGCGGCAACGCCATGGAGGAGGCCAATCGGGTCAAGGCCCAGATCATCTCCAAGTTCCCCGGCATGACCATGCCGGCGCCGACCGTCATCGGCGCCAAGGTCTCGGGCGAGCTGCTGATGGGCGGCTTCAAGGCCCTGGGCATCGCCCTGATCCTGATGCTGGGCTACATCTGGTTCCGCTTCCAGTGGCAGTTCGGCGTCGGCGCCGTGGTGGCCGTGTTCCACGACATCATCCTGACCCTGGGCCTGCTGTCGGTGATGCAGATCGAGTTCTCGATGACCTCGATCGCCGCCCTGCTGACCGTGATCGGCTACTCCATGAACGAGAAGGTCATCACCTTCGACCGTCTCAAGGAGAACCTGCGCAAGTACAAGAAGACGCCGCTGCGCGAGATCATCGACCTGTCGGAGAACGAGCGTCTGTCGCGCACGATCATCACCGGCTCGACGGCCCTGCTGGCCCTGGGCGGCACGATGATCTTCGGTGGCCCGGTTCTGTTCCCGCTGGTCTTCACCATGGTGTTCGGCATCATCATCGGCACCTATTCGTCGGTCTATATCGCCCTGCCGCTGATCCTGGTCTGGGGCGTCAAGCGGGGCGACGAGGAAGCCACGCCGATCAAGCTCGGCGCCGGCACCCGTCCCTGATGCAGCCGCGCCAGCCGCCGTCGCTCGACGCCTGGGGCGGGGGCGGGTTCCGCGTTTCCGGCGAATGGCGTCCGGGATCGCTGCTGATCATCGACGATCAGCCGCGGTCCTGGGCCGCCACGAGCCTGGCCGCCCTGACCCCCGACGACTTCGCCGAGGTCTTCGCGGCCGGTGGGGCGGTGGAGTTCGTGCTGCTGGGCGTGGGCCTGGTCAACGCCCTGCCGCCACGTCCCGTCCGCGACGCCCTGAAGGCGGCGGGCGTGGGCCTGGAGTTCATGAGCACCGAGGCCGCCGCCCGCACCTACAACGTCCTGGCCAGCGAAGGTCGCAGGCTGGCCGCGGCCCTGATCGCGGTCTGATCTCAAAAATAACCGTAGAAATCGTGTCTATTTGCCGACTCTGCGCGGCGCCCTATACCTGAGCGCAAGCAAGGGCATCAGGGGGAAGACATGACCGCGCTACTTTCCAACTTCCGCAACACCATCATCCTCAGCGTCATCCTGGCGCTGGTGGTGGTCTACGGCTTCGGGCACAGCCCGACGCACTTCGACGCCGGCTACTGGCAGGCCGTATTCCGCCTGCTGCACGTGTTCTTCGGCATCCTGTGGATCGGGCTGCTGTACTACTTCAACTTCGTGCAGATCCGGGTGATGCCGCAGATCCCCGCCGAGCTGAAGCCGGCCGTCACCAAGTACATCGCGCCGGAAGCGCTGTTCTGGTTCCGCTGGGCCGCCCTGGCGACCTGGATCATGGGCGTGGTCCTGGCCATCGCGCGGGGCTACTTCGCCGAAGCCGCGACCCTGGGCCTCTGGCACGGCTACGAGCGCGGCGTCGACATGGGCTTCACCTTCATCGGCCTGGGCATGTGGCTGGCCACGGTGATGTTCCTGAACGTCTGGGGCGTGATCTGGCCCAACCAGAAGCGCGCCCTGGGCATCATCGAGGTCGACGCGGACGCGAAGGCCAAGGCCGCCAAGATGGCCATGCTGTTCTCGCGCATCAACACGCTGCTCAGCATCCCGATGCTGGCCTGCATGACAATGTACCAGACGCTGTTCGGCTGATCCGTCGAACCGAGAGACCGGAGAAGGCCCGCCTGCCAGGCGGGCCTTTTTCTTTTGCACGACGCGGCGCATAAGGCGCGCCCATGACCTCGCTGGACATCGCCCACCGCAACGAAGGCCCGGACACCGACCTGGACGCCCAGGTTCGGCGCGTGGACCCCGACCGCTGGCTGGCCAGCCGCTTCATCGCCGATCCCAAGGCGCGGGCCGACGTCATCGCCCTCTACGCCTTCAACTACGAGCTGGCCCGGGTGGCGGGTGGGGTCAGCAACGCCCTGATGGGCGAGATCCGCCTGACCTGGTGGCGCGAGGCCATGGACGAGATCGTCGCCGGCAAGCCCGCCCGCAAGCATCCCACCGTCGAGGCCGTGGCCGCCGCCGGCTATCCGCTGAAGGCTCTGGCCGAGATGGCCGAGGCCCGCATGGCGGATCTCGACGCCGCGCCGTTCGAGACGGAAGCCGAGGTGCTGGCCTATGTCGACGCCACGGCCGGGGCTGTGACCATGCTGGCCGCCTGGCGACTGGATCCCAAAGCCGATCCCCACGCCGTCCAGAGCGCGGCGAGGGCCTACGGCCTGGCGGGTTTGTGGCGGCTGAAGCGGGCAGGGGTCCAGCGGCTGCCCGTGGACTGGACGCAAGGCGACGTGGCCCGGCGGGTGCGCGCGGCGCGGGCCAAGGCGCGGGGGGAGCTCAAGGACCTGCCGATCGGAGCGTTTCCGGCGGCGGCCCCGGCGGCCTTGGCCGTGGCGCAGACCGGGGCGCGGGAGCTGAGCGCGCTGGAGACGCAGATGCGGCTGACCTGGGCGGTGGCGACAGGGCGGGTCTAGGACGCCCCCTCCGTCGGGCTTCGCCCGCCACCTCCCCCGTTTCACGGGGGAGGAGAAGATCAGCGCGGCTTCCTCCTCACCCGCATAGCGGGGGAGGTGGCGCGTCGCGCAGCGACGTGACGGAGGGGGCGTCAGGCCACCGCTAAGCCGCCTCCGACGGCTTCTTCGTCTGCCGTGCCGCCTTCGTCAGGCGATCCAGCACGTCCGGCACCAGTTGTTCCGAAAACCCGCCGATGAACGCCCAGACCATCATCTTGGCGGAGTCCCCCGCCGCGGCGAACATCAGGCCGCGATTGACCAGGCTGATGGGGCAGTCGTAGCGGCAGGGCACGATCTGCGGAAATAGCGACGCCGCGCCGGCCCCGACGATGGCGCCTTCGCGCACCAGGCCGCTGGCGAAAAAGGCCACCATCACGAACGACACCGACATGCCCACGAACGCGGCGATGAACACCGCCGTCAGGCCCTGGCTCAGCGCGCTGACCTGGCGGACCGGGTCGATCTCGGACGAGGCCGATTCCATCGCCGACTCCGTGCGCCGCAGCACCGAGACCATGGCCCCGGCCGCGCCGATGAAGGCGATCAGCGAGAAGTTGGAGATCACGTTCACCGACTCCCGCAAGGCGCCGGTCGGGATCAGGGTGGGGATGAACCGGGTGACCATCAGGGCGATGAACAGCACGGCCAGCAGGCCCAGGGCCCAGCGCCGCATCCGGCCCGTCAGCACCTCGCGCTCGCTGCTGAGGGTGTAGAGCAGCTTCAACCGTTCCAGCAGGCTCAGGGCCTCGGCCTCCAGCTCGGCGCGGCTGGCGCCCTCGGGGGCCTGGGGGATCGGCTCCAGCTTGCCCTTGGGGCCCATGGCCAGGGCGTAGCGCTCGCGCAGCTGGGGCACGAACCAGACCAGGCGCTCGTAGCCATAGTCGCGGACCATCCATTTGCGCAGGTCGACGGCGGCGGCGATCTGTTCGCTGGGATAGGCGCTGTCGAAGCCCAGTTTCAGGCGGTCGAACTTCTCCTGGCGCTCGGCCAGGCTGTTGCCTTCCTCCTCGGCGTTCTCGGCATGGCCGCGACTGCCGTGGCGCAGGGCGATCTCGGTCAGGTCCAGGTCCAGCTCCGCCGCCAGCACCCGGGCCTCGGCGAAGCGCCCGCCCAGGCGCGATTGCAGCGTGAGGACCTTGGAGATCGCGCGGATCAGCTTGAGCATGGACGCCCCTTCCGTTGTCAAACTAACGGAAGGGGCGAACGGCTGCAATTTAGAAGGGTGTTACTTGGGTTGCTCGCCCTTGGTCCACTGGTCCAGCCACTTCTGGACCTCGTCGTGCCACTGGATCGAGTTCTGGGCCTTCAGCACCCAGTGGTTCTCGTTGGGGAAGTACAAGAGCTTGCTGGGCACGCCCTTGCGCTGCAGGGCCGTGAACGTGCCGATGCCTTCTTCCAGCGGCACGCGGAAGTCCTGGCCGCCCTGGACCACCAGGGTCGGCACGCTCCACTCGGCCACGTGGTCGGCGGGGTTGAACTTGGCGTAGGTGGTGTTGGGGGCGAAGGGCGGGCCGCCGTTCTCCCACTCGCTGAACCACAGCTCTTCGGTGGAATAGCCCATGAAGCGGCTGTCGAAGATGCCGTCGTGGTTCACCAGGCACTTCCAGGGTTCCTTCCACTGGCTGGCGATCCAGTTGACCATGAAGCCGCCGTACGAGCCGCCCAGGGCGCAGGCGCGGTCCTTGTCCAAGAAGCCGTACTTGGACGTGGCGAAGGCCCAGCCCTTCTGCAGGTCTTCCAGCGGGCGGTCGCCCCAATGCTGGCTGATCGCGTCGGTGAAGGCCTGGCCGTAGCCGGTCGAGCCGTGGAAATCGATCATCACCACGGCATAGCCGGCCCCGGCATAGGTCTGGGCGTTCCAGCGATAGTGGAAGAGGTTGCCGAACGACCCTTGCGGGCCGCCGTGGATCAGGAAGGCCACCGGGTACTTCTTGGCCGGATCGAAATTGGCCGGCTTGACCAGGTAGCCGTGCACGGTCTCACCGTTCCAGCCGGGGAAGCTGAACTGCTCGGCGTCACCCATGGCGACGTCCTTCAGGGCCTCGGCGTTGTTGTTGGTCAGCTTGATCGGCGGCTGGGGTTTCTTCGTCGTGGTCGAGAGGGCGTAGAGCTGGGCTGGCCCCTTGAGGTTGTCCTGGGCGTAGACCAGCGTCCCGCCGCCCAGGCTGAAGCCGCTGACATGGCCTTCGCCGGTCAGGGCGGTGACCTTGCCGGACTTGACGTCGACGGCGAACAGCTTGGTCTGGCCGGTGTCTTCGGCCGTCGTGTAGATCGTCTTGCCGTCGGCGCTCCAGGTGATCGACTGGGCCGAGTGGTCCCAGCCCTTGGTCAGCTCGCGCTCGGTGAAGGCGTTGGGATCCTTGGCGTCATTGTACTCGCGCACCATGATCGCGAAGCGGTCGGCCTCGAAGCCTGGACGCTTCATGGCCAGATAGGCGCCCATGCCGCCCTGGGGCGCGAAGTTGGGCTGGGCGTCCCAGGCCTTGTTGGCCTCGGTGCGGTTGACGGGCTTCTGCGAGCCGTCCAGCGGCACGCGCCACAGATCGTAGTTGGTGCTCCACGCCTCCTCGCGATCGGCCGGCTTGGCCGAGAACACCAGGGTCTTGCTGTCGGGCGTGATGCTGAAGTCCTCGTCGCCGCCGAAAGGCTTGGTAGGTGTATCGCCGTTGAAGCCGTTCATCAGGGCCACCGGCGCGCCCGTGGCGATTCCGGCCTCGTCCAGCTTCAGGGCGTAGAGATGGTTCTGCAGGCCGTCGTTCCACTGGTCCCAGTGGCGGATGAACAGCTTGTCGTAGACCACGCCGGTGGTCTTCAGCGCGCCCTTGGCGGCCAGCTTGTCCTTGGTGCAGTCCAGGGTGTCGCAATCGGGGAACACGGCCTGGGAGATGACGATGGTCTTGCCGTCCGGAGCGATCTTGTAGGCGCCGACGTCGAACGGGGCCTTGGTCACCTGGACGGCCGTCTCGCCGGCCGCGTCGGTGCGATAGACCTGGTCCAGGCCGCCCGTCCGTCCCGAGACGAAGTACAGGCCCTTGCCGTCCGGCGACCAGCGCGGGCTGGACGCGCCGCCGTCCGACACCGCCAGCCGGCGCGGCAGCATCTTGGCCTTCAGGTCGGCGACCCACAGCGACATCGAGGCCTTGTTGGCCGGCAGGTCCATCGTCCGCACGCTGTAGACCACGTAACGGCCGTCGGGCGAGACGCGCGGATCACTGATCCGCTCCAGCTGGACCATGTCCTTGGCGGTGAAGCCGCGACCCTGCGCCAGGGCGCTCGGCGCGACGGCGAAGGCGGCCAGGGAGAGGGCCCCAAGGGACACGGCCATGGCGGAGGCGGCTATACGCAAGGTCTTGGTCATCGAAACAGTATCCAGGAGAAGTTGGCGCCGGAAAGTCGCGGGAGCCTAGCGAGGGCGTGCCCGTGAGGCCACACCTAACGCGGAAGTTTGCCGCCGTGCCCTCCAAGCGTTGCAATGCGACAAAAAAGTGACGGGAAAATGTCGAAAAAAGCCATGAAAAACAAGCCGCTAAGGAGGTAACAATCGGAAACAGGACTTGCTTTGCCGCGACGCAGCATTGTCCCTAAATGGTACGCGGGGCGAGAAGGCGGTCGGACGAGCCGCCCCGCCGGTTAGATAAGGGTCTCTACGCGTGTCGGCTTCGGCATATTTTCAGCATACGGTCGCCGGACCGGTCATCTTCGCCGGGGTGGGCCTGCACACCGGTTCGCACGTGCGCGTCGCCGTGCGTCCCGCGCCGGTCGACACCGGCGTCGTCTTCGTGCGCACCGATGTCCACGACCGCGACAACCGCGTGCCGGTCAAGCCCGACGCCGTCTGCCAGACCCAGCTGGGCACCGTGATCAACAACGCCGCCGACGTGCGCGTCTCGACCATCGAGCACCTGATGGCGGCCCTGGCGGCCCTGGCCATCGACAACTGCGTGGTCGAGCTGGACGGCCCCGAGATTCCGATCATGGACGGCTCGTCCGAGCCCTTCGTCCAGATCCTGGACCGCGCCGGTCGCCGCAAGCAGGAAGCCGCGCGCCGCTATATCGAGATCCTGGCCCCGGTGACGGTGGAGGAGGGCGACAAGACCGCCAGCCTGACCCCGTGCGACCGCTTCGAGGTGGCCTTCGAGATCGCCTTTTCCAGCAAGGCCATCGGCCGCCAGCGCGTCGACCTGGCCGTCGACGAGGAATCGTTCCGCGCCGAGCTGTCCGACTGCCGCACCTTCGGCTTCCTGCGCGACGTCGAGGCCCTGCGCGCCATCGGCCTGGCCCGCGGCGGCTCGATGGAGAACGCCGTGGTCATCGACGGCGACCGCGTGCTGAACCCCGAGGGCCTGCGCCGTCCCGACGAATTCGTACGCCACAAGGCGCTGGACGCGGTGGGCGACCTCTACGTGCTGGGCGCGCCGATCATCGGCCGTTTCGAGGGCGTTCTGGCCGGTCACGGCCTGAACAACGCCATCGTCCGCGCCCTGATCGCCGACCCTTCGGCCTGGCGCGTGCGCTCGCATTCGGTGGAATTGGCGCAGGCCGTCTGACAAACTGATACGAACGCGTCGGCCTTCGACCTGATTTGGTCAAAAAGCCGATGTCTGTAGGGTTTGGGCGGATTCCTCGGGGGATGCGTCTTGGGGCGTATCCTCGTCACGGCTCGGCTTCCATTTGCGCCCGCAACGGCGTGGTGTAGAAGCCTTGCACGGCGCAGGGGCGCACGTTTGCTTCGAGGGTGAAAAGTCCGTGCTTCGTAATATCTCGGGACGCCAGGCCGCTACCGTCGCGACCGCCGTGCTGGTGGCCCTGTCGATCTCCGCCTGCGCGGGCAAGCAGAAGAAGCCCACCCTGGCCTATGAAGAGCGCCCGGTGGAGCTGCTCTATTCGACCGGCGCCAACCGTCTGGACCGCGGCAACTGGAACGAGGCCGTCGACTACTTCCGCGAGGTCGAGCGCCAGCACCCCTATTCGGAATGGTCGCGCCGCTCGATTCTGATGACCGGCTACGCCCACTACATGGGCAACCAGTACAATGAGGCCATCTCGGACGCCGACCGCTTCATCGGCCTCTATCCGGGTAACCCCTCGGCCTCCTACGCCTACTATCTGAAGGCCGTCTGCTATTTCGAGCAGATCGTCGACGTGAACCGCGACCAGGCCGCCACCGAGCAGGCCATGGCGGCCCTGCGCGACGTGGTCCAGCGCTATCCGAACTCGGAATACGCCCAGGACGCCCGCCTGAAGATCGACATGGTCAGCGACCAGCTGGCCGGCAAGGAAATGACCATCGGCCGCTACTATCTGAAGAACGGCCAGACCCTGGCGGCCATCGGCCGCTTCCGCACCGTGGTCGACCGCCACCAGACCACCTCGCACACGCCCGAGGCCCTGTATCGCCTGGTCGAGTCCTATCTGACCATCGGTCTGCTGGACGAGGCCAAGCGCAACGGCGCGGTGCTGGGCTACAACTTCCCGGGCGACCCCTGGTACGCTGAGGCCTACAAGCTGCTGACCGCCAACAACCTCAAGCCGGCCGTCGAGCCGCTGAAGGCGGGCAACAAGAAGAACTTCCTGGACCGCCTGACCAAGGACAAGGACGCCACCCTGGCGCCTCCGGGCGAGACCAAGAAGAAAAAGGGCGGCGTGATGGGCGTCCTTGGTATGTAGATTTCAAGCGGGCCGATCCTTTCAGGATCGGCCCGTTTTCCGTTCCGGACGGCCCCGAAGCCCTGTGAGAACGTGACGAGAACAAGCCCTCTATGAAAAACCGTGATTCCCGGCGATCCTGCGCGCCATGCTGATCGGTCTCTCCATCCGCGACGTCGTGCTCATCGAGAGCCTGGACCTGGCCATCGGGCCGGGCCTGACCGCCCTGACCGGCGAGACCGGGGCGGGCAAGTCGATCATCCTGGACGCCCTGGGCCTGGCCACCGGCGCGCGGGCCGACGCGGGCCTGGTTCGTCGCGGAGCCGCCGGCCACGCCAGCGCCACGGCCATCTTCGCCCTGCCGGCCGACCACGCCGCCTTCGCCTATCTGGACGACAAGGGCCTGGACTACGCCCGCGACGAGGACCTGGTCCTGCGCCGCCAGCTGTCGCCCGACGGCCGCTCCAGAGCCTTCGTCAACGACCAGGCCGCCAGCGTGGGCGTGCTCAAGGACCTGGGCGCCCTGCTGCTGGAGGTCCACGGCCAGCACGAGACCGTCGGCCTGCTGGACGTCCGCACCCACCGCACCCTGCTGGACGCCTTCGGCCAGGTGGGCGTCGGGGCCGTGGCCGCCGCCTGGAGCGGTTGGCGCGCCGCCCGCGAGAAGGCCGCCGCCCTGCGCGACCTGGCCGATCGCGCCGCCGTCGAGACCGAGGAACTGACCCTGCGCCTGGCCGAGCTGGATCGGCTGGATCCGCGCGAGGGCGAGGAGACGGCCCTGGCCGAGGAGCGGGCCTTGCTGGGTTCGGCCGAGAAGGCCCTGGCCGACATCGCCGCCGCCAGCGACGCCCTGGGCGGCGACGCCCTGTCGGGCAAGCTGGCCTCCGCCTTCCGGGCGCTGGAGCGCGCGCGGGACCGGGCCATCCAGGCCGGCGCGCCCGCCGACGGTCCGGCCGTCACCAAGCTGGCCGCCGCCTGCGAGGCGGTCGACCGCGCCCTGGTCGAGGCCCAGGAGGCCGCCGCCGCCATCGACGCGGCCGCCGAGGGCTTCGAATTCGAGCCCGACCGCCTGGAAAAGGCCGAGGAGCGCCTGTTCGCCCTGCGCGGCATGGCCCGCAAGCTGAATGTCGCCGTCGAGCTGCTGCCCGACAAGCGCGCCGAGTTCGCCGCCAAGCTGCAGGCCATCGAGACCTCGGGCGAGGCCCTGACCGCCGCCGAGCGCGAGGCCGCCGACGCCCGCGCCGGGTATCTCTATGCCGCGCAAGCCCTGTCGGCCGAGCGCCGCGCCGCCGGCGATCGCCTGGCCGAGGCGGTGATGGCCGAATTGTCGCCGCTGAAGCTGGAAAAGGCCCGGTTCCGGGTCGCCGTCGAACCGCTGGACGAGGACCGCGCCGGCCCCACCGGCGCCGACCGCGTGGCCTTCGAGATCTCGACCAATCCCGGCGCGCCGTTCGGCCCGATGGAGGCCATCGCCTCGGGCGGCGAACTGGCCCGCTTCGCCCTGGCCCTGAAGGCCGCCCTGGCGGGCCGCGAGGGGCCCCAGCCGCTGATGATCTTCGACGAGGTCGACCAGGGCGTCGGCGGGGCCGTGGCCGACGCGGTGGGCCTGCGCTTGAAGCGTCTCGCGGCCAACGCCCAGGTCCTGGTGGTCACCCACTCGGCCCAGGTGGCCGCTCGGGCCGACGCCCACTGGCGCATCGCCAAGTCCGGCGACGACGCGGCGATCCGCACCCGGGTGGAGCCGCTGTCGCCCGCCCAACGCCAGGAAGAGATCGCCCGCATGCTGTCGGGGGCCGAGGTCACCGAAGCCGCGCGCGCGGCGGCCAAGGCGCTGATCGGGTAAGGCTAGGGCCGCGCTTCCCGGCGCTCGATGACGAACTTGGCCAGGGCGGCTGGCAGCATCGCCAAGGCTGTCAGCGCCATCCGCTCGGCCTCGTCGTCGATGTGCGGGATGAGGTTGAAGGCGACCACGAAGCCTATGGCGACGGCGACAGGCAGCCAGTCGGTCCAAGGTTCCTGGCCCGTGTCGTCTTCATCCGGCGCATCGACCGCGCGGCGTCGCATCAGGGCCCCGACCACGAGCAGAAAGACGGCGACCAGGGCGAACTGCTGGAACGGGGGAAGGGCGCTGGTCGCGCGCCAGATCGCGGCCATGCCGCCGCCCGCGACGCCGAACGCCATCCAGCCTTGCCAGGCCAGAATCTCGGCGCCGTCGACGCCGATACGAAACCAGGGTTTGCTGACCGTCGCTTTCATGAGCGCGGTCAGCCTAGCATGGCTGTGCGACGTTCGTCAGACGACGACGGCGGTGCGGCGAGAATCCGGCGCGGGCTCCCGCCGCGACCAGCCCTTCACCCACACCTGCAACGGCGCATCGACGAAGCGCTCGAACAGCCAGGCGGCGGCGACGCAGACGGGCAGGGCGAGGGCCCAGGTCAGCCACAGCATCGGCGTGGAGAGGTTCAGCTTGGCCGCCAGCACGTGCTGGGCGCCGAACCACGAAACGGCGGTCAGCTGGTTGGTCAGGAACAGGGCGAACGACAGGCGGCCGGCCGTGGCGGTCCAACCCCAGCCCTTCGCGCCCGAAGCGCCGGCGGCGTAGATCAGCAGGCCCAGCAGGGCGAGGCTCGCGTGGTCGAAGCGGCCCAGGGCCTGCAGGGCCACCACGCCGACGCCCGAGGCGATGGCCAGATGGTCGGCGGTGCGGGGCGCGATGGTCGTGGGCATCCGGGCGACCAGCATGCCGACCACGAACAGCGGAATGCCGCGCACCAGGCCGAAACGCAGCGGCAGCTGGTGGCCGGGAATGCCGGTGACGGCCTTGGCGGCGTAGTCGACGACCAGGAACAGGGCCACGCCCATGGCCAGGGTGGCCCAGGGCGAACGGACCTTGGCCACGGCGCGCCAGGCGACCGGGAAGCCGGCGTAGCAGACGATCAGGGCCGACAGGGTCCAGGTCGGCATGTTCCAGCCCGACGGGCCGGGCACGAACCACGACTGCATCAGGAAGACCTGCGGCAGCAGCTGGTCCCACTGGAACCACTGCGGGTTCTGCGGGGCCAGGCCGACGGCGGCGGTCCCCAGCACGAAAGCCACGAACAGGGCCAGCATCACCAGGTGCGGCGGCCAGATGCGCAGGATGCGGCGCTTGAGGAACTCGGCCGTGGTCACGCCCTGGCTGAGGACGCGGGGGCCGTAGGTCTTGGCCAGGACGTAGCCCGACAGCATCAGGAAGAAGTCAGTGGCCAGATAGCCGCGGCCCAGGGCGGGGTGGATCTCGAACAGCGACACCGGCGCGCGCTCGGCCACGTGATAGATCACGATGAACAGGGCCGCCACGAACCGCAGCAGGTCCAGCGTGCCGCCACGGGACAGTCCGCGCGATCCGGTCTGCGAAAGCGATGCGGTTTGGGACATGCGGCGGCTCCTTTCCCCTGTCGCAGCAAGGGATGGGCCAAGGAGGGGACATGCACTCACGGCAGAGTGTGAGCCGATTTGCAGGGCGGTTGGGGTGAGTGCGTGTCCCCAAAGTCGTCCGCTGAGGCTGGCGGGCGCCGTGATCGAAGGTGGGGACACGCACTCACACCATGGCCGTTGATCATCTCGCAAGATCTTGCCGTGAGTGCATGTCCCCGGCGATTCAGCGGCCACGGCTGGGGACACACGCATGCGTGTGTCCCCATCAGCGAGGCTCTATCCCTAGCGGATAGCGAGCGGACTTCAGCGATTTCAATCGCTTGAAGTTTTTCGAGCTAAGTTATCCCCACTCTCCGGACCTCTCGTATCCTGATCTCACCTGAAAGCACGGGAAGGGCGTCCGGCCGGCGACCGAACGGCTTTCAGGGGTGGTCGAGCGGGAAGCGCTCGTCGGTGGTCTTCAGTGACGCCTTCGCGGCGGTCCAGGGCAGGTGCTCTTAGTGAGACGAAGCCCTGGCGGCGGAGGATCGGCGGACGCGGCAGGCGGGGGCTGAAATCGCCTCTGCGGTCCGGGATGCAGCCAGCATCCCGCCCGTCGGGGGCCTCCATCGGAGCGGGTTAAAAATCCGCGATCCGAAGGCTTCCGGATAACGGTTCCACGCGAAGCGCCTGAACTTCGTCGAAACGGTATCAACATCAAAGCTACTCCGGGCGAGGCCCGGGCGCTTCGCACCCTTCCCACTTCTCACAGCCGCAGGCGTGAGAGCGCACCCACTTGCCCCCACCTGACCGCTTCGCGGTCTGTCCGCCCCCGTAGGGGGCGGAGGACGGAAAGCGCGCGTCCTCTTCCCCCTACGGGGGAAGGAGCGCCGAAGGCGCGAAGGGGGCAAGTGGTCGCCGCGACTGGTCTCCCAAATGCTCCCCCACGAACGGACGGCCTGCTAGGTTGCGCTCCGCCTCAGCCTTCGGATTCGCCCGTGTCCCAGATCCCCGTCGCCGACCTCACCAACGACCAGGCCGATGCCGAACTGGCCTGGCTGGCCGACGAGCTGGCGGCGCACGACCTGCGCTATCACCAGCGGGACGCCCCCACGATCAGCGACGGCGAGTACGACGCCCTCAAGCGCCGCAACCTCGACATCGAGGCCCGGTTTCCCGAGCTGGTCCGCGAGAACTCGCCGTCGATGCGGGTGGGGGCGGCGCGGGCCGAGCAGTTCTCGCCGGTCGAGCACGGCGTGCCGATGCTGAGCCTGGACAACGCCTTCTCCAACGACGAGGCGACCGACTTCGACGCCCGCATCCGCCGGTTCCTGCGCCTGACGGCCACCGAGCCGCTGTTCTACACCGCCGAGCCCAAGATCGACGGCCTGTCGGCCTCGCTACGCTACGAGAAGGGCGTGCTGGTCCAGGGGGCGACGCGGGGCGACGGCCGGGTGGGCGAGGACGTCACCGCCAACCTGCGCACCATCGCCGACATCCCCCACAAGCTCAAAGGCTCGGGCTGGCCCGACGTGATCGAGATACGCGGCGAGGTCTATGTCGAGCTGGAGGCCTTCGCCGCGTTCAACGCCGCCGCCCTGGAGGCCGGCCAGCGCACCTACGCCAACCCCCGCAACTTCGCCGCCGGTTCGCTGCGCCAGATCGACCCCAAGATCAGCGCCCAGCGACCCTTGCGCTTCTTCGGCTATGCCTGGGGCCTGACCAGCGACGGCTTCGCGGCCAGCCAGTGGGAGGCGCTGGAGAAGCTGCGCGAATGGGGCTTCGTCACCACCGCCCCGCCGGCCGAGCGGGTGCAGGACGCCCAGGGCCTGCTCGACATCTATGCCCGCTTCGAGGACATGCGGCCGAAGCTCGCCTTCGACATCGACGGCGTCGTCTACAAGGTCGACGACCTGGAGCAGCAACGCCGCCTGGGCTTCGTCTCGCGCTCGCCGCGCTGGGCCATCGCCCGCAAGTTCCCGGCCCAGCAGGCCCGCACGATCCTGGAGGCCATCGACATCCAGGTGGGCCGCACTGGCGCCCACACCCCGGTGGCGCGGCTGAAGCCCGTCACCGTCGGCGGCGTGTCGGTGACCAACGCCACCCTGCACAACGCCGACGAGATCGCCCGCCTGGACGTCCGCATCGGCGACACCGTCGTCCTCCAGCGCGCCGGCGACGTGATCCCGCAGATCGTCGAGGTCGACCTGACGGCCCGCCCGGACCCGGCGCCGCCCGTCTATGAATTCCAGCACCTGTGCGAATGCCCGCTGAAGACGCCGCTGGCCCGCGAGATCAACGCCAACGGAGTCGAGTCCGTCGTGCGTCGCTGCACCGGCGAGTTCGCCTGTCCGTTCCAGCGGGTGGAGCATCTGCGCCACTTCGTTTCCCGCCGGGCCTTCGACATCGAGGGCCTGGGCGAAAAGCAGCTTCAGGCCTTCTTCGACGAGGGCTGGATCAACGAGCCGGCCGACATCTTCAGACTGGCCAAGGACGAGGAGAAGCTGGCCGCCCTTCGTGAGCGCGACGGCTATGGCGAGACCTCGGTCACCAACCTGGTGCGCGGCATCGAGGCGCGGCGGACCATCGGCCTGGACCGCATGATCTACGGCCTGGGCGCGCGCGACATCGGCGAGACGACGTCCACCGTGCTGGCGCGCAACTTCGACCGGTTCGAGGACCTGCAGGCCGCCGCCGAGGCCGCCGCCCGGGGCCTGCCGGGAGAAACCTATCTGGCGCTGTCCACCGCCCAGGGCGTGGGTCCCAAGGCGCTGGACGTCCTGATCGAGGCGGGGCGAGGGGGGCTGGTCGCCGATCCGTGGCCGGAAGCCGCCGACCTGGAGATCAAGATCGGCCACGCCGTGCCCAAGCTGACCAAGCCGGCCCGCGCGGCCCTGGCCCAGCGCTACGGAACCTGGGACGCCTTCGCCGAGGGGCTGGCGGCGGCCGCGTCCGGCGCGCCTGGCGACGACTATCTGCACCTGGCCGCCGTCGACGGGGTGGGGCCGGTGGCGGCCCAATCCCTGGCCCGGTTCTTCGCCGAGGAACACAATCGCCAGAAGGTCGCCAATCTGGTGGCCGAGCTCGACATCCAGGCGGTGGCCAAGCCCAAGACCGACACCGCCGTGGCCGGCAAGACCATCGTCTTCACCGGCTCGCTGGAGAAGATGACCCGCGACGAGGCCAAGGCCCAGGCCGAGGGACTGGGGGCGAAGGTCGCCTCCTCGGTGTCCAAGAAGACCGATCTCGTCGTGGCCGGTCCCGGCGCCGGCTCCAAGCTGAAGACCGCCACGGAACTGGGCATTCAGGTCATGACCGAGGACGAGTGGCTGGCGATGGTGGCCGGCTGATGCCCGTCGTCGCCATCGACTTCGAGACCGCCAACGAGCAGCGCTCCAGCCCCTGCGCCATCGGCCTGGCCTGGATCGAGGACGGGCGGATCACGGAGGTCGAGCACCACTACATCCGCCCGATCGACATGCGGTTCTCGGGCTGGAACATCGCCGTCCACGGCATCCGGCCGGCCGATGTGGAGGACGCCGAGGAGTTTCCGGCGGTGATGGGAAAGCTCCAGGCGCGGATCGAGGCGGCGACGGTGATCGCCCACAACGCCTCGTTCGACATCAGCGTGATGCGGCGCACCTGCGAGCTCTACGGCCTGCCGTTCCCGTGCTTCGACTACATCTGCACGGTGCAGGTGGCCAAGAACACTTGGCCAGGCCTGGGCTCGGCCAAGCTGGACGCGGTCTGCGGCTTTCTGGGCGTGGACTTCAAGCACCACGACGCGGCCCAGGATGCCTATGCCTGCGGCAGCGTGGCCCTGGCGGCGGTCGAGGCGACCGGGGCGGGGCACATCCGCGAGCTGCCCGGAAAGCTCGGCATGGTGGCCGGGCGGCTGAACGCCGACAGCTACACCACCTGCTCCAGCCCGGGCCCGAGGCGGCGCGCCTTTTGACGAGCCTTGTTCGAACTTGGCCATCAATTCATGGCCGGTTCAGCCGAACGCGCGTTAGAAGGAGACAACAACAGGGAGTGACCCCATGAAATTGCCTTTCCTCGCCACCGCCGCCCTGGCCCTTTCCGTCTCCGCCCCGGCCTTCGCCCAGGACGTGACGGGCCTGTGGCAGACCCAGACCAACGGCGGCCAGGTCGAGATCAGCCGCTGCGGTAACAGCCTGTGCGGCAAGCTGGTGACCTCGGATCACATCAAGAGCGATCCGGCGATCAAGGACACCAAGAACAAGGACGCGTCGCTGCGCACCCGTCCGCTGAAGAACATGCAGATGCTGTACGATTTCACCGGCGGCCCCACCAAGTGGACCGGCGGCAAGGTCTACAACGCCGCCGACGGCGGCACCTATTCGGGCACGATCACCGTGCTCTCGGCCACCGAGCTGAAGCTGAAGGGCTGCATCGTGGCCCCGCTCTGCAAGACCGAGAAGTGGACGCGGATCAAGTAGTTATTCAAACGGGGACAGGCCCATGGGCCTGTCCCCAGCCTCGTCTTACCCCGTCACCGTATAGATCATGATCCCCGTCGCCACCGACAGGTTCAGGCTGTCGGCCCGGCCCCGCATCGGGATCTTGACGTTGACGTCGCACGCGGCGGCCAGTTCGGGCGGCAGGCCCTGCTGCTCGTTGCCCATCAGGATCAGAGACGGCTTCACATAGTCGGCCGACTTGTGGTCGACCGTGGCGGTCAGCAGGGTGCCGACCACGCTGCCCGGCCATTCCTCGCGCCAGGCCAGGAACTCGGCGATGGAGGCCTTGGCGATCTTCACAGCGAAGATCGAGCCCATGGTGGCCCGCACGCCCTCGACCGAATAGGGGTCCACGCAGTCGCCCACCAGGATCACCCCGCCGCATCCGGCCGCGTCGGCGGTGCGGATGACGGTGCCCAGGTTGCCCGGATCGCGCACGGCCTGCATGGCCACCCAGCACGGGGCGCTCTGCGGCACGATGGCGGAAAGCGGCGTGTAGACCTGCTTGAACACCCCGACCACGGCCTGGGGATTGTCGCGCCGCGAGACCTTTTCCAGGATCTCGCGATTGACCTCGATCACCTCGCCGCCGGCCTTCAGGCAGGCCTGGCTGGCCTTCTGCAGCATCGGATGGTCGGCGGCGTCGCGGCCGTACATCAGGATCTTGGGCGCATGGCCGCAGTCGATCGCCTCGATGACGATCTTCAGACCCTCGGCCAGGAACAGGCCGCTCTCCTCGCGTTCCTTGCGCATATGCAGGGCGCGGACGGCCTTGACGGTATTGTTCGACAGGGAGGTGACGGTCTTGGCGTTCACGGCGGTCACCCTTCCGAAGCCCAGCGGGCGAAGAACGACAGGCCGATCTGGCGGTCGCCCTTCTCCTCGACCAGGGCCAGTTCGCCCCAGTCGATGACCCCGCCGCGTCCCTTCAACTCCTGGGCCAGCAGGCCCGACATCGCAGCTCCCGAGACCCGGGCGGCATAGGCGTTCATCAGCAGGAACGAGGCGTCGGGGGCCAGGATCTGGGCACAGTTCGTGGTCAGCTCGGCCAGGTCCTCGAACAGACGCCAGACCTCGCCGTCGGCGCCGCGTCCGAACTTCGGCGGGTCCAGGATGATGCCGTCATATTGCGAGCCGCGCCGCACCTCGCGGGCCACGAAGCGGCGGGCGTCCTCGACGATCCAGCGGATCGGCCTGTCGGCGAGGCCCGCGAAGGCGGCGTTCTCGCGGGCGAAGCCGACCGACTTCTTGGAGGCGTCCACGTGGGTGACGGCCGCGCCGGCGGCGGCGCAGACCAGGCTGGCCACACCCGTATAGCCGAACACGTTCAGGACCTTGGGCTGCTTTCCCTTGATGGCGCGGACACGCTGGTCCTGCCAGGCCCAGTTGGCGGCCTGTTCGGGGAAGAAGGCCAGATGGCGGAACGGCGTGAACTGGCCGTGGAACTTGGCCTGGCCCCAGGCCAGGTCGAACTTCTCCAGGGGGCGGCCCTTGAAGCGCCAGCGCCCGGCCTCGTCCTCGTCGGACGGGTCGAAGACGGCGTCGGCGGCGTCCCACACCTTGGCGTCCAGGCGCGGGGCCCAGAAGCACTGCGGCTCGGGGCGCACGACGGTGTAGCGGCCGTAGCGCTCCAGTTTCTTGCCATGACCGCTGTCGAGCAGGGCGTAGTCGGCCCAGCCGGTGGTGCGCATGACGAGGGGGGCGGCGGCGATAGTCGGATCCATGCCCCGCCAATACGCGCTCAGGGCAAGGCCCGTCCAGTCCGCGCCAGCAGCCGGGGCAGCAGAGGGTTGGCGGCGCGCGGCGTATGCGGGGTCTTGTCCCAGTGAAACGGGGCGACGACGAACTGCCAAAGGGCCTTGGTCGCCGCGATGCTCTGCAGCGGCCAGTAGAGGACCGCGCCGAACAGCGGCAGGTATCTTTGCCGGTGGCCGGCGCGGCGCTGGGCCTCGGCGCCGGCGATGGCCGTGCAGGTCCAGCCGCAATAGACCAGCATCCAGTCGAGGACGGGCACGGGCGGGCAGAGGTCGTAGGCCGCGCCCAGCCAGTTCAGCGCCAGCCAGACCAGCAGCGGTCCGTGCAGGTGCGAGGACGCCACCGACAGGGCCAGGGTCAGGAGCAGGGCGGTCAGGCCGCGCGGATCGCGCAGGATCGGCCCTCGCGCCTGGACGGCCAGGGTCTGGACGTGGCCCTTGATCCAGCGGGCCCGCTGCGGGATCCAGGCCTTCAGGCAGGTCGGCGCGGTCTCGAAGGTGGGCCGCGAGATCACGCCCAGCTGGTAGCCGTGGGCGGCCAGGCGAAAGCCGATGTCCGCGTCCTCGGTGACGTTGTAGGCGTCCCAGCCGCCGACGGCGCGCAGGGCCTCGGCGCGGAAGTGGTTGCTGGTGCCGCCCAGCGGAAACGGCAGTCGCCAGCGGGCCAGGGCCGGCAGGAAGACCTCGAACAGCACCGCGTATTCCAGGGCGAACTGGTCGGGCAGAAAACGCGGATCGGGCTCGATGCGCAGCGGCGCCTGAAGGCAGGCCAGGCGTCCGTCCTCGTCGGCGGCGAAACGGGCGGCGGCCTCCCGGAGTTGGCCGGGATCGGGCGCGTCCTCGGCGTCGTAGATCACCACCAGGTCGCCGTGGGCGCGCTCCAGGGCGACATTGCAGGCCCGAGGCTTGGTCTGGGGCTTGCCGGGCGGGGCGATCAGCACCTGAAAGCCGGCAGGCAGGTCCAGCGACGCGAAGGCCGCCTGGGTCTCGTGGTCGCCGGCCTCCAGCGCGATCAGCACCTGGAGCCGGTCTCGCGGATAGTCGAGCTTCGAGAGATTGGCCACCAGTTCGGCCGCGACCGAAGCCTCGCGGTAGAGGGGCGCGATCACGGTGTAGGCGGGCAGGTCCTGATCGGGCTGGGAGGGAACCACGACTTGGGCGCGCGGCGTGCAGGCCGCCGCCAGCTTGATCAGCGAATTGGCCATGAAGCCGGCGAAGAACACCAGGTGAAGGGCTTCCCAAGTCGTCCGGGGGCGGATCGCCACCGCGATAACTAGGATGAGCGCCAGAAGGGCCAGTCCCACGCCCTGTGCCCTGGACAGCCGTCGATGCGCGCCGTCGGGCAAGGGCGGGGCCGGGGGCGGATCGCCTGGCGCCGGGGTCTCGATTCGGATATCGCCAACGGCGCCGGGCTCATGGACCCGCCTGCGCTGATCTCGTTCCTCTCGCGCCATCGTCCCCCGCCGCGCCTGTCGGATCCAGCGGGCACTAGCGAATCTTCAACCCTGAGGTGTCAAATATAAAAACACGCGTTTCAGGCAAATCCTGGAATGTTGCGATGGATGTGTGATTCCCGTTTAGTGTCTGGTTCGGGGATTTAGGCAGGGGAACGCCATATCGTGACGGTCGCGCTGAAGAAGCCGCACAAGTCTGCGCGCAAGCCCAAGGGGGACGGGCATCTGCGTCGTGGGGAGATCCTGGCCGCGGCCGAGAAGATCTTCATCGCCGAGGGCTATGCCGGGGCGACGATCCGCAAGATCGCCGACGCCGTGGGCGTGTCCTCGACGGCCCTCTACATGCACTTTCGCGACAAGGACCAGATCCTGTTGGAGATCAGCGACGACGCCATCGGCCAGCTTCTGGCCGTGAACGTCGACATCGCCCATCGCCCCATCGACGCGGTGGCGCGGGTCAAGCTGATGCTCGAGGCGTACATGAAGTTCGCCCTCGACAATCCCAACACCTATCAGCTGGTGTTCTGCGGCTCGCGCGACGTGATCTCCAAGGAAAAGCAGGCCGCGACCGCCGAGCTGGGCGACCGCTGCTTCGCCGAGTTCAGCGGCCCGATCCACGAGATCGCCGCCGCCGGACGTCTGCGGACCGGGTCGGGCGAGAGCGCCGCCCAGGTGCTGTGGGCCGCCTGCCACGGCATCGTCTCGCTGCTGATCACCATGCCCGACCGTGATTGGGCGCCGCGCGAGGAACTGATGAAGGTCACGCTCGACGGGCTGCTGCACGGCCTGGTCACGGACTGACGTCATGCGCGCCGCCTTGCTCGCCGGTCTCGTCGCCGGCTTGGCGGCCTTGGCGGGCCCCGCCGCGGCTCAACGGGTCATGTCGCTGGATTCCTGCGCCGACCAGTACGTGCTGGCCCTGGCGTCGCGCGAAACCATCGTGGGCGTGTCGCCGCGAGCCGGTGCGCCGGATTCCTTCCTGCGAGCCAAGGCTGCGGGTCTGCCCAAGCGGCGGACGACGCTGGAGGCGGTGCTGGGCGCGCGTCCCGAGGTGGTGGTGCGGCAGTGGGGCGGCGACGCGCGGCTGACGGCAGCCCTGACCCGGCGTGGGGTGCGCACGATCAGCCTGGGCGACGCGACCGACTTCGACGGCGTGCGGGCCAATGTCCGCCAGGTCGCCGAGGCTCTGAACCGCCGGTCCGAGGGCGAGGCCCTGCTGGCGCGGATGGACGCCGACCTGGCCAGGGCGGCGGGGGCGGGCAGGGGGCGCGCCGCCTTCTACCTGACGCCGGGCGGCTACACCGCCGGCCCCAACACCATGATCGACGCCATGCTGAAGGGCGCGGGCTTCACCAACGCCTCGACCCAGCCCTATTTCTCGCCCGCGCCGCTTGAGCAACTGGTGCTGAACCCGCCCAAGGCGGTGGTGCTGGGCTTCTTCGACCTGACCCGGGCCGGCGCCGACCGCTGGGGTCCAGGCCGCCACGCGGCGCTGCGCCAGGCGACGCAAGGACGGGTGATCGCCTCGCTGCCGGGCGCCATGCTGGGTTGCTCGGCCTGGTTCGCCGCCGATGGGGCCAGAGCCCTGGCGGAGGCGGCCCGATGAGCACGCGACGCCTCGAGCTTCTTCTGCTGCTGGGTTTGATCGTCGCTGCCGTCGTCGCCATCGGTCTGGGCGAAAGCGCCTTGAGCGCCTTGCAGTACCATCAGGCCCTGACCGATCCGGCCTCGCCGCCGGGCGAAGTGCTGTGGGCCATCCGCTTGCCGCGCGTGCTGATGGCCGCCCTGGTGGGGGCGGGCCTGGGCCTGGCGGGCGCGACCATGCAGGGGCTGCTGCGCAATCCTCTGGCCGAGCCTGGCGTGCTGGGCGTCTCGGCCTCGGCGGGCCTTGGAGCCTCCCTGGCCATCGCCGGCGGGCTGGCGGCCTTCCCGGGCGCGATCGAGCTGGCCGCCCTGGCCGGAGCGCTGACGGCCGGCGCGGCGGTGGTCGGGCTGGCGGCGCGGTTCCGCGAGCCGGAGGTGCTGATCCTGTTCGGCGTGGCCCTGTCGGCCTTCGCCGGAGCGCTGACGGCCCTGGTCTTCAACCTGTCGCCTTCGCCGGTGGCCATCGCCGAGGTGCTGGCCTGGCTGATGGGTTCGGTCGAGAACCGCGACCTCACCGACATCCTGCGCGCCCTGCCGCCGATGGCGGTCGGCGCCGCGCTCTGCTTCTATGCGGCCAAGGGGCTGCGGATGCTGACCCTAGGCGAGGAGGCGGCCCAGATGTCCGGCCTGCCGATGGCGCGGCTGCGGGTGGCGGCGGTGGCGGGCTCGGCCCTGCTGGCTGGGGCCTCAGTCGCGGCGGCGGGGGTGATCGGCTTCGTCGGCTTGGCCGCGCCGCATCTGGTGCGGGCCGCCGTGCGCGACGATCCGGGCCGGATCCTGCGACCCTCGGCCCTGGCGGGCGCGCTGCTGCTGGTCGCCGCCGATCTGGCCGCGCGGGTGATCCCGACCGAACAGGAGCTGAAACTGGGCGTCGTCACCGCCCTGTTCGGCGCGCCGGTCTTCGCGCTCCTGGCCTGGCGCGCGGCGCGGAGCTGGCGGTCGTGAGCGCCGCCTGGATCCTGGAAGGCCTCAAGGCCCGTCGCGGCAAGGCTCGCGTTCTGGACGGCGCCGATCTGACGGTCGCTCCGGGCGAGGTCCTGGGCGTGGTCGGACCCAACGGCGCGGGCAAGACCAGCCTGCTGCGGGCCGGACTGGGGCTGATGCCGCTGGAGGCGGGCAGGGCGCTGCTGGCCGGCCGTCCGGTGGGCGGCCTCGATCCTGTCGAGCGCGCCCGGCTGGTCGGCTACCTGCCGCAGGAGCGCCGCCTGGCCTGGAACCTGCCGGCCCTGGACGTCGCCGCCCTGGGCGCGCCCGACCTCCCGCCAGGCGAAGCCTTGGCGGTGGCGCGGGACCGGCTGGACCGGGTCGGGGTTTCCGAGCTGGCCGAGCGCGGCGTGCTGGACATGTCGGGCGGCGAGCGGGCGAGGGTGCTGCTGGCGCGCCTGCTGGCCACCCGCGCGCCGCTGCTGGTGGCGGACGAGCCGGTGGCGGGCCTGGACCCGGACGCCCAGCTTCTGACCCTGGACCTGCTGCGCGCCGAGGCGGCCGCCGGGGCGGCGGTGGTCGTCACCCTGCACGACCTGGGCCTGGCGGCGCGGTCCTGCGACCGCGTGCTGGTGCTGGACCACGGCCGCGTGGCGGCGGACGGGCCGCCGGCCGATGCCCTGTCGCCCCGGGTGCTCAAGACGGTGTTCAAGCTGGACGGCGCGCTGATCGAGACGCCGGCCGGACTGATCGTGGCGGTGCGGCGCTCGTCCGCCAATCCGGCTTAGCGCGTGCCCGGCACGTAGCCGCCCTGCGGGATAGCCGGCGCGCCGCCGATTGGCGGCAAGGCGCCGGTCGTCGCGCTGGCCGACGTCGCATAGCTGTAGCCGCCGCGCTTGAGGTCGCTGGACAGGGTCAGGGGCGCGACGCCGCCGTTCAGTCGGGCGCGGTACACCATGGTCGTCTCCAGGGTCCGCATCACATAGTTGCGGGTTTCCGAGAACGGGATGCACTCGATGAAGTCCAGCGGATCGGTGGCCGCCCCGCGCGGGTCGCCGCACAGGGTGGCCCACTGGGCCGGGCGTCCCGGGCCGGCGTTGTAGGCCGCCGAGGCCATGATGTAGGAGCCGCTGAAGTTGCTGACCATGCTGCCCAGATAGGTCGAGCCCAGGCGCATGTTGTAGAACGGGTCCGACAGGCGGTCGGCGCTGTAGCTCTCGCCGATCTGCCGCGCGACGAGGGCCGCCGTCGAAGGCATCAGCTGCATCATGCCGCGCGCCCCGACGCCGGAGCGGGCGTTGGGGTCGAAATTGCTCTCCTGGCGCGAGATCGAATAGACGAAAGCTGTCTCGGCCGCGCCCGGAGCCGGGGTGAACAGGTGGTCCAGCAGCGGGTAGCCGCGCTCGGGCAGGGTGAAGCCGCGCTGGGCGGCGGTGCGGACCGCGCGCATGGCCAGGTCCTGGTCGCCGTAGTTGCGCGCCAGGTCGACCAGCAGGGCCTCTTCCTCGGCGCTGGGCAGTTGGTCGTCGATGTAGAGCACGAAGACCCGCACCTGGTCGCGGGCGCCGACGGCCATCAGGGTCCGCACGGCGCGGACCAGCTCCCGGCCCTCGAAGCGGGCGCGGTCGGCCTGGGTGATCGTCGGATCCTTGTCGAGCCGGATCTCGGTGATCCCGGCCTTCTCGGCGGCCAGCTGGCCGTAGAAGGTGGTGATGTAGCGCCCACCCTCGGCATAGAAGGCCTGTGCGGCGATGCGGTCGCCCTGGGCCTCGGCCGCGCGGCCCTGCCAGTAGAGGGCGCGGCCGCGGGTGATCGGCGAGGCGCCGATCTCGGCGATGCGGGCGAAGTGATCGGCTGCCAGGTCGGCGTTCTTCAGCCGGGCCAGGGCGATCCAGCCGGCGTAGAACTCGCTTTCGGCGGCGTCGGAGCCGGCCTTCAGGCGGGCGTTGGCGGCGGCGTAGGCGCCGGTGTTGTCGCCGGCCTTCAGGGCCGAGACCACCAGTTGCTTGCGCTCGCGCCAGATCGCCGAAGAGGCCTCCTCGGTCGGCGGCGGGGCGGGGAACTGACTCACTAGCGGCAGGGCCAGGGTGTCGAGCCCCTTGCGGCGCAGATAGGCCGCGCGCTCGAAGACGACGCCGGGCTGGGCCTGCTGTGCCGGGCCGAGGGCGGCGTAGAGCGTGTTGGCGTTGGCCGCGTTCGAGCGGAAGGCGATGCGGGCCTGGGCGGCGGACTGCTGGTCGTACGGCAGCAGCGTGATCATGTCCCGCGCGGCCGGCCCCTGGGCGCCGTACAGCAGGATGTCGGCGCGACGGACGTGATCGTCCGGCGTCAACAGGGCGCCGAAGCGGGCCAGGATGCCGCGCTGGGTGTCGAGTTCGAACACCTGGTCGCGCCAGAAGCGGCGAATCAGCTTGGTCGCGTCGCCGCTGCGGCCGGCGGCCTGATAGGCGGCGGCCAGGGACATGGCCCCCTCGGCGGTCTGCGGGTCGCGGCCGCCGAACCAGGCGATCATGCGCTCGGCGTCGAGACCGGACGAGACCAGGGCCTTCTCGGCGGCGTTCTCGCGGCGGGTGGCGCGGGGCCAGCCCGAAAGGTCGCGGCGCGCCTGGTCCAGCTCGAAGAAGCTCATGCTCTCGGCCCCGGCGTCGACCAGGGCCCACAGGGCGATCTTGCGCGACAGCGGGTCCTGGATGCTGGACATCGCCATGCGGATCGTGGCCGGGTCGCGGCTGGTGACGGCCGTGCGCAGATTGGCGGCGTCGGCCTCGGCGGGCGTGGCGTAGGTGGCGGTGGGCGGCGTGGTGATCAGGCCGCGCGGCGTGGCCGAGCCGGTATAGGGCTGGGGCGCGCTGGGCAGGTCGGCCGTATCCTGGGCGATCGCGACCCCGAAAAGCGCGATTCCGCACAGCGCCACCGTGGCGCTTCCGCCCAGCAAGACCCGACCCAACCCTGACGCCAAAACGTCGCCTCCTTCGATTCTCTGCCCCGTGGGGGCGGTATTCTCGCCGTTCTCGGATATCCGAAGGGCCGATTTGCGGCGCGGCGACCCTTGTCGGGCAGGTATAGACCGCTTCGCGGGGAATTGACCCCCACCGAAACGTCCCCAAATCACAGCAAAGCGTCACGGGCTGTTGCGGGACATGGGGGGCGAGACATATTGTCCGCCCCCATCCTCAGGCCGCAACCGTCGCGGCGCGTTTCTCACGGCAAATTGCAAGTCATGGCTCATTCTCCGTTCAAGGGCGTTCTTCCGGCGCTGGTCACGCCTTTCCGCGACGGCGCGGTGGACGAGAAAGCCTTCGTGGCCCTGGTCGAGCGCCAGATCGCCGGCGGGGTGCATGGGCTGGTGCCGGTGGGCACCACCGGCGAGACGGCGACCCTGTCGCATGACGAGCACAAGCGCGTGGTCGAGCTGTGCGTGCAGACCGCGCGGGGCCGCGTGCCGGTGATCGCCGGCGCCGGCTCCAACTCGACCGCCGAGGCCATCGAACTCGTGGCCCACGCCAAGGCGGTGGGCGCCGACGCGGCCCTGGTGGTGTCGCCTTACTACGTGCGGCCCAGCCAGGAGGGCGTCTACCAGCACTTCAAGGCCATCAACGACGCCGTGCAACTGCCGGTGCTGGTCTACAACGTGCCCGGCCGCACCGGTTCGGACATCACCAACGAGACGCTGGAGCGGCTGTCGAAGCTGCCCAACATCATCGGCATCAAGGACGCCACGGGCGACCTGACGCGCGCCAGCATGCAGCGGGTCCTCTGCGGTCCGGACTGGGTGATGCTGTCGGGCGACGATCCCACGGCTCTGGGCTACGTGGCCCACGGCGGCCACGGGGTGATCTCGGTGACCTCCAACGTCGCCCCCGACGCCTGCGCCACCTTCATCAACGCCGCCCTGGGCGGGGAGTGGGAGACCGCTCTCTACTGGCAGGATCGCCTGGTGCGCCTGCACAAGGCGCTGTTCCTTGACGCTTCGCCGTCGCCGACCAAGTTCGCCATGGCCCACCTGGGCCTGTGCGAAGCCGATGTGCGCCTGCCGATCTCGGCCTGCGCGGACTCGGTCAAGCCGGCGATCCTGGACGCGATGCGCGAGGCGGGTCTGGTCTGATGACCAAGCCGATCGCCGAGAACCGCCGCGCGCGGTTCGACTACTTCATCGAGGAGACGGTCGAAGCCGGGCTGATGTTGACGGGCACCGAGGTGAAGTCGCTGCGCGTGGGACGGGCCAACATCGCGGAGTCCTATGCCTCGGTGGAAGGCCGTGAGATCAAGCTGATCAACGCCGACATCCCGCCCTATGGCCATGCCAATCGCTTCAACCACGAGCCGCGCCGGCACCGGAAGCTGCTGCTGCATCGCAAGCAGATCGACAAGCTGATCGGCGCGGTCCAGCGCGACGGCCGCACCCTGGTGCCGCTGAAGCTCTATTGGAACGACAAGGGCCTGGCCAAGCTGGAGATCGGCCTGGCCAAGGGCAAGAAGGCCCACGACAAGCGCGAGGCCTCGGCCGAGCGCGACTGGCAGCGCGACAAGGCGCGGCTGATGAAGGGCGATCGCGGGGACTAACCCCGCGTCGCCATCCAGATGACATGCCGCGCGCCGCGTCCCTTGTGGGCGCGCACGCCGATCTCCTCGACCGCGTAGCCGGCCTGCTTCAGGCGCTGGGTGAAGCCGTTGTCGCGGGTCGAGGACCACACCTCCAGCACACCGCCGGGACGCAGGGCGGCCTTGGCGTCGGCCAGGCCCTTGCGGCTGTAGAGGCCGTCGTTTTCCTTGCGGGAAAGGCCGCCGGGTCCGTTGTCGACGTCCAGCAGGATGGCGTCGTAGCCGCCGGCCTCGGCGCGGATCGCCTCGCCGACGTCGCCCTGGTGGAGGGATACGCGCGGGTCGTCGAGGCTGGTCCCGTGCAGATCGCCCAGCGGACCGCGCGCCCAGGCCACGACGGCCGGCACCAGTTCTGCCACCACGATCCGGGCGTCCGGTCCGAAGGTGGCGAGGGCGGCGCGCAGGGTGAAGCCCATGCCCAGCCCGCCGATCAGGACGCGCGCCTTGGGGCGCCGGCCGATACGCTCGAAGGCCAGGGTGGCCATGGCCTCTTCCGAGCCGCTGAGCCGGCTGTTCATCAGCTCGATCGGCCCGGCCATGATCGAATACTCGGTCCCGCGCCGCATCAGCTTCAGTTCGCCGCCGTCGCCGGGGACCTTGGCGGTGTCCAGGTGCTGCCAGGGGATCATGAGAGGTCGTTGTCCAGGAACTTGGGTCACGTCGCGTGATCGTTCCCGGCGGCGTCGAACGCGCGGCGGGGACATCGACGCCGGGCATAGGCTCCCCGGCGTCGAGGTCAAGCGTCGCGAACGCGGAGCAACCGTTACTTCCTGAGAATTTCCTTACGCTTGTGCTCGTATTCGGACTTGGTGATCACGCCCTCGTCGAGCGCCTTCTTGAGGTCCACGAGCTGCTGTCCGGTGGTCGAGGTCTCCACCGCCGTGGTGTTGCTGCTGCCGCAAGCCGTCAGAGAGGAGCCTCCAATGACGAGCGTCAGGCCGAGCGCGAAAGCTGAGATGGTCTTCATGGCCGATCCTCCTGGGCGGATAGACCTTGGCCATGGCCGATCGGACTGGCCATCGGGGGAACCTCGCCATGCGAGGGGGAAATCCCGACAAGTTCTCCGGAAATGACCTGATCGGCTTTGGACCGGTTTCAGCGGGAGTCGCTTGACGCCGGGTCCACGCGGCGCGACCCTCAAACCTAACAACGATAACCTAGGAGGATCCGCCATGGCCGACGGCGCGACTCAAATCGAAGCTTCCGTGAAGGACCGGGTCAGCGAAGCCGAGTGGAAGGCTCGCGTCGACCTTGCCGCCCTCTATCGCCTGGTCGCCGTGCACGGCTGGGACGACATGATCTTCACCCACATCTCGGCTCGCATTCCGGGACCCGAGCACCACTTCCTGATCAACCCCTACGGCATGTTCTTCGGCGAGATGACCGCCTCGATGCTGGTCAAGGTCGATCTGGACGGCAACGTCATCGACAAGACCCCGTACTTCATCAATCCGGCGGGCTTCACGATCCACTCGGCGATCCACGCCGCGCGGGAGGACGCCCATTTCGTCATGCACCTGCACACCGACCAGGGCGTGGCTGTGTCGGCTCACAAGGCGGGCCTGATGCCGTTGTCGCAACACGCTCTAATTGTATTGCCACAGCTGTCGTATCACGACTATGAAGGTATCGCTCTCAACCTTGACGAACGGGAACGCCTGGTGGCCGACCTCGGCGAGAAAAAGCTGATGATGCTGCGTAACCACGGCACCCTCTCCGTGGGCATGACGGCGGCCGAATGCTGGCTGAGCATGTTCTACTTGGAGCGCGCCTGCGCCCAGCAGGTGATGGCGCTCAGCGCCGGCCTCGATGGCGTGCTGGAAGCGCCCGACGCGGCTCAGGCCGAGGTCCGCAGCCAGACCGGCATGGGCCTGGGCATGATCGCGGGCCTGGCGTGGCCCGGCAACCTGCGCAAACTCGACCGGGAGTCCCCCGGCTACGCGGATTGACGCCGAAACGTCGAAAACGAAACGCCGTCGCGATCCTCGGGGTCGCGGCGGCTTTCTTTTGGGCGTTGCTCGCCTCACCAGACGATGCCCTGGCCGGCGCATGGCCGATGAAGCAGGGCGAAGGACAGGTGATCCTCAAATACGAGGACCAGAAGGCCGACACGGGGTTCGATCCTGACGGCGTGGAGGTCGACATCGATCCGCGCCGTGACCAGACGCTGTCGCTCTATGGCGAATACGGCCTGACCGACCGGCTCACCCTGCAGACCAAGGCGGCGCTGACCCGGGGGCATGACCGCTTCGTGGACTACGACGGGCGCGGGCCGATCGAGCTGTGCCTGCGTTACGCGGTGGTCCGCACGGATCGCTCGGTCATCAGCCTCTATCTGGGCGCGGCCAAGGATGGGGTCGGGCGCAACGCCGGCTACGCCGCGCCGGGGCAGGGCGACACCGATCTGGAGGCGCGGCTGCTGGCGGGAACCTCGCGGGAGTGGCGGGGCGCTCCGGTTTTCGCCGAACTGCAGGTGGCTCGCCTCAAGCGAAGCGGCCTGGCCGACGAGACCCGGGCCGACTTCACATTCGGCCTCAGGCCCAAAACCAACTGGCTTGTCCTGGTCCAGTCCTATGCCGGCCAGGCGGATTCCCAACCCGTCCGTTCACGTTGGAGCAAGGGCGAAGTCTCGGTCGTTCGCGACCTGGGCGCGTGGAGCCTGCAGGCCGGGTGGCGGCGGGCGGTGTCCGGCCGCGAGACGCCCGCCGATCATGGACCGGTATTGGCGGTGTGGCGGCGGTTCTGACTGTTTCGGAACTGTAATATTCGGTCATCCGCGTGTCACTGGACGCAGGCTAGGGCAGACGGCTAATGAGCCGCATTCTGCTTAGCTAGGCCGACTCTCCTCGGCGCCCGGAGCTTTTCGTGATCCGCAGACATTTCTTCCTCGTCGCGGCGGTGGTCGCCGTGCTGCTGATGCTGGTGGCCGGCGGTCTCAAGCTGGCCTTCGGCGGCAAGGCTCCCGGCGCGGGCGGGCAGGGCGGTGGCGGACGCGCGACGGCGGTCTCGCAGGTCGTGGTTCAGCCGCGCGCCTTCACCGATCGCGTCGAGGTCCTGGGCGTGGCCAAGGGCCTGCAGTCGGTGACCATCACCTCCAACACCGCCGAACTGATCACCGCCGTGCACTTCCGCGACGGCCAGGCGGTCTCCAAGGGGCAGGTCCTGGTCGAGCTGAAGGCCGACCAGGAGACGGCCGGCATCGCCGAGGCCCAGGCCCAGCTGGCCCAGGCCGAACGCGAATACACCCGCTGGAAGACCCTGGCCGATCGCGGCATCGCCCCGCGCGCCTCGGCCGAGCAGTATCTGGCCGCGCGCGACACCGCCCGCGCGGCCCTGGCCGCCGCCAGCGCCCAGAAGCTGGACAAGGTGATCCGCGCGCCGTTCGCCGGCCGGGTTGGCATCACCGATATCGCGCCCGGCGCCCTGATCAGCCCCGGCACCGCGATCGTCACCCTGGACGACACCTCGGTGATCCGGGTCGATTTCTCGGTGCCGGACCGCTACCTGCCGATCCTGCGCGAGGGCCTGGCCATCACCGCCAAGCCGGACGCCTTGCCGGGCGAGGTCTTCACCGGCCACATCGCCCAGATCGACACCCGGATCGATCCGACCACCCGCGCCCTCAAGGCCCGGGCCGAATTCCCCAACGCCGGCGGCCGCCTCAAGCCCGGCATGATGATCAAGGTCGGCATCGACCAGGGTCAGCGCCAGGGCGTGGCCGTGCCCGAGGCCGCCATCCAGTTCGACGGCAATCAGGCTTCGGTCTATCTGATCGCCAAGGGGCCCAAGGGCCAGGTCGCGCGCCGCACGGCGGTGCAGACCGGCCTGACCGCCGACGGCTTCGTCGAGATCACCTCGGGCCTGAAGGCCGGGGACAAGATCGTCGGCGACGGCCTCAACCGCGTGCAGGACGGCGCGCCGGTCAATCCTGGCGGCAAGGGTGACAAGGCCCAGGCCGGCAAGGATGGTCACAAGCAGAAGGCCGGCTGATGCTTTCCGACCTTTCCGTTCGCCGCCCGGTCTTCGCCGCGGTCGCCGCGATCATCCTCTGCGTGGTCGGCCTGGCCGCGTTCAAGGCCCTGCCGATCCGCGAGCTGCCCAGCGTCGATCCGCCCGTGGTGTCGATCTCGACGACCTATACCGGCGCCTCGGCCGAGGTCATCGAAGAGCGGATCACCCAGATCATCGAGCGCCAGGTCGCCGGCATCCAGGGCATCGACCGGGTCAACTCGTCCTCGCGCGACGGCCGCTCGCAGATCACCATCACCTTCACCCTGGACCGCGACCTGGACGCGGCGGCCAACGACGTGCGCGACGCGGTCAGCCGCGTGGCCGCCAACCTGCCCGATCAGGCCGACCCGCCGCAGATCGCCAAGGCTAACGCCGACAGCTCGCCGATCATCATTCTCAACCTGACCTCGACCTCGCTCAGCACCCTGCAGCTGGCCGACTACGCCGACCGCTATCTGGTCGAGCGGATGTCGACGATCCCCGGCGTGGCCCAGGCAAACCTCTACGGCGCGCCGCTGTACGCCATGCGCATCTGGCTGGACGCGGACGCCATGGCGGCGCGCGGTGTGACGGTCGACGACGTCGAGACCGCGCTGAACGCCCAGAACATCGAACTGCCGGCCGGTTCGCTGGAGAGCGCCTCCAAGGACTTCACCATCCGGGTCAGCCGCTCCTATTCCAAGCCCGAGGACTTCCTGAAGCTGCCGCTGCGCGCGGGCAATGCCGACGGGTTCGTGGTGCGCCTGGGCGACGTGGCGCGGGTGGAAGAGGGACCCGACGAGCGTCGCAAGCTGTTCCGAGGCAACGGCGTGCCCCAGGTGGGCATCGCCTTGACCCGCCAGTCGCAGGCCAACGACGTCGCCATCTCCGACGCCGTGCGTAAGGAAGTCGAGACGATCAACCAGACCCTGCCCGCAGGGACCAAGATGATCGTGGCCATCGACAACTCGGTGTTCACCGCCGAGGCGATCCACGAGGTCTGGGTCACCATGGGCATCTCGATCGCCCTGGTCGCCCTGGTGAACCTGCTGTTCCTGGGCAGCTGGCGTTCGGCCCTGATCCCGTCGATCGTCGCGCCGATCTGCATTCTGTCGACCTTCACCGTCCTGGCCCCGCTGGGCTTCTCGCTGAACCTGCTGACCCTGCTGGCCCTGGTGCTGGCCGTCGGCCTGGTGGTCGACGACGCCATCGTCGTGGTCGAGAACATCCAGCGTCGGGTGGACGAGGGCGAGCCGGCTCCGGTGGCGGCCCTGCGCGGCACCCGTCAGGTGTTCTTCGCGGTTGTGGCCACCACCGTCGTGCTGATCTCGGTGTTCGCTCCGCTGATGTTCCTGCCGGGCTATATCGGCCGTCTGTTCGTCGAGCTGGCCGTGGCCATCGCCGCGGCCGTGGGCTTCTCGGCCCTGCTGGCGCTCAGCCTGTCGCCGATGATGGCCTCCAAGCTGCTGAAGTCGGCTAAGAGCAACTGGCTGTCCAGTCGCGTCGACCGCGCCATGGAAGCGCTCAAGGACAGCTACCGCCACTCGCTGGAGGCCTTGCTCGGCAAGGGTTCGGCCACCCTGGTCACCGGCCTTTCGGTGCTGGTGCTGGCCGTCTGCGCCGGCGGCCTGTTCGCGCTGCTGCCGCAGGAGCTGGTGCCCGCCGAGGACCGTGGCCGGGTGGACATCTCGATCAACGGCCCCGAGGGCAGCGGCTTCGACGCTACCGTCAAGGTGGCCGACAGGGTCGAGAAGATCATCGACAAGTACCGGCAGGACGGCGTCGCCGAGCGGACGATCATCGCCGTGCCGCGCTTCAACCAGAACCAGTTCAACACCGGCAACGGCGTCATCGCGCTCAAGCCCTGGGGCGAGCGGGACAAGTCGGCCGACGATGTGGCCGCCGAGCTGAACAAGAGCCTGTCCAAGATCACCAGCGTCCGCGCGGTGGCCTCGGTGCGCGGCGCGTTCCAGCGGGGCGGCGGCGGTGGTGGCGGGGGCGGCACCAATGTCGACCTGATCGCCGTGGGCAACGACTACGTCCAGCTGGCCGGCTGGATGAAACCGATCCTCGAGGCCGCCCAGGACAATCCAGGCCTGTCGCGTCCGCGTCTCGACTACGAGCCGACCTCACCGCGTCTGTCGGTGCAGATCGACCGTGACAAGGCCGCCAGCCTGGGCATCTCGGCCCAGTCGATCGGGCGGGCCCTGGAGACCATGTTCGGCTCGCGCAAGGCCACGACCTACATCAAGACTGGCCAGGAATACGACGTCATTCTGCAGACCAATCTCGACCAGCGCCGCAGCGTCGAGGACCTGAACCGCCTGCAGGTGCGCACTGCCTCGGGCGCCCTGGTGCCGCTGTCGACCGTGGTGACAACCCAGCTGCGCGGCGACATTCCCGATCGTCCGCGTGTGGACCGCCTGCGCTCGGTGACCCTGACCACCCAGTTGAACCCCGGCTATACGGTGGCCGACGCGGTGAAGTTCTTCCAGGACCAGGCCCAGGCCCATCCGACCCCCGGCGTCAGCGTCAAGTGGGGCGGCCAAGCCAAGGACTATCTGGAAGCCTCCGGTGCCGTCGGCCTGGCGTTCGGCCTGGCCCTGCTGCTGGTCTTCCTGGTGCTGGCGGCCCAGTTCGAAAGCTGGATCCACCCGGCCGTGATCATGCTGACCGTGCCCCTGGCGGCGCTGGGCGGGCTGTTCGGCCTGCTGATCACCGGCTCGACCATCAACACCTACAGCCAGATCGGCCTAATCATCCTGGTCGGCATCGCGGCCAAGAACGGAATCCTGATCGTCGAGTTCGCCAACCAGCTGCGCGACGAGGGTCTGAAGGTCCGCGAGGCGGTGATCGAGGCGGCGGCCCTGCGCCTGCGTCCGATCATCATGACCTCGATCTCGGCCGCCATGGGCGCCTTGCCGCTGATGCTGTGGACCGGCGCGGGGGCGGGCAGCCGCAAGACGATCGGGGCGGTGATCTTCACCGGCGCGATCTTCGCCACCCTGCTGACCCTGTTCGTCGTGCCGGTGTTCTACAACCTGCTGGCCCGCTTCACGAAGTCACCGGAGTGGACGGCGCGGCAGATCGAAGAGTATGAAGCCCGCGAGAAGAGTGGTGAGGGGCAAGCCTCACCCGTCTGAACCGGGTGAGGAAGCATGGCTGAAGCCATTCTGGCGGCGAAGCGGCAGGAGCTTGCGCTCCTGCGGCGCATCGAGGAACGCATTCTCTGGCTGGCCTCGTGGACGATCCACAACGCCAACCATCTGCGCGAAAGCCGTGATGGCCTGAAGGTGGGCGGCCACCAGGCCTCGTGCGCCTCGATGACCACCCTGATGACCGCGCTCTACATGAAGGCGCTGCGGCCGCAGGACCGCGTGGCGGTCAAGCCGCACGCCAGCCCGGTGTTCCACGCCATCCAGCATCTGTTCGGCCGTCAGAGCCTGGAGAAGCTGAAGGCCTTCCGCGCCCTGGGCGGCGCGCAGTCCTATCCCTCGCGCACCAAGGACACCGACGACGTCGATTTCTCGACCGGCTCGGTGGGCCTGGGCGTGGCCATGACCGCCTTCGCCTCGCTGAGCCAGGACTATCTGGCGGCGCGCGGCGCGGTGAAGCCCGAGCGCATGGGGCGGATGATCTCGCTGCTGGGCGACGCCGAGCTGGACGAGGGCAACATCTACGAAGCCCTGATCGAGGCCTGCAAGCACGACATCCGCAACACCTGGTGGATCGTCGACTACAATCGCCAGAGCCTGGACGCGACCACCCAGGACCGGATGTTCACCCGCTACGGCGAGATCTTCGAGGCCGCCGGCTGGACCGTCGAGACCCTGAAGTGGTCCAAGCGCCAGCGCGAGGCCTTCGCCAAGCCCGGCGGCGAGGCGCTGCGGCAGTGGATCGAGACCGCCCCCAACGACCTCTACGCGGCCCTCAGCTACCAGGGTGGCGCGGCCTGGCGCGAGCGGCTGAGCGCCGACCTGGCGGCCGACGCCGACGCCCTGAAGCTGATCGCGGCCTACAAGGACGTTGCCCTCGGCGAGCTGATGACCGAGCTGGGCGGCCACTGTATGGAGACCATCCTGGAGGCCTTCGAGCGGGCCAGCCAAGACGACGCGCCTCGGTTCTTCATCGCCTACACCGTCAAGGGCCTGCGCCTGCCGTTCCAGGGGCACAAGGACAACCACGCCGGCCTGATGACCGAGACCCAGATCGCCGAGCTGCGCGGCCGGCTGGGCGTGGTCGAGGGCGAGGAGTGGGACGCGCTGTCGGGTCTGTCGGCGGCCGAGCACACGGCGCTGAAAGGCCTGGTCGCCCGCGCGCCGTTCGCGGCCCAGGTCGAGCGCGAGCATGTCGCGCCCGGTATCGTTATCCCCACCGCAGACGAACTGCTGGTTCCCGTGCTGGGTGGGGGCGAGCAGTCCACCCAGGCGGCGTTCGGCAAGGTGATGTTCGAGATCGCTCGTCGCGACGACGAGTTCGCCGGCCGGGTGGTGACCACTTCGCCGGACGTCACCGTCTCGACCAATCTCGGCGGCTTCGTGAACCGGCGCGGCGTGTTCCAGCGCCGGGCCCATGACGACGTCTTCAAGCGCCGGCGCATCCCGTCGGCTCAGGTCTGGTCCAAGGCCGAGACCGGCCAGCACGTCGAACTGGGCATCGCCGAGAACAACCTCTTCATCGCCCTGGCGGCCCTGGGCCTGACCGCGCCGCTGTTCGGCGAGCGGCTGTTCCCGGTCGGCACCCTGTACGATCCCTTCATCGCCCGGGGCTTGGACGCCCTGAACTACGCCTGTTACCAGGACGCCCGGTTCCTGTTGGTCGCAACACCATCAGGACTGACTCTCGCCCCCGAAGGCGGCGCGCACCAGTCGATCGGCTCGCCCCTGATCGGCATGAGCCAGCCGGGGTTGGACAGCTACGAACCGGCCTTCGCCGACGAGACCGCCGTGCTGATGGCCCACGCCTTCGGCCAGATCCAGGCCGAGGAGGGCGCCTCGACCTATCTGCGTCTGTCGACCCGGGTGATCGCCCAGCCCGAACGCACTGACGACGCCTGGCGTCAGGGCGTGGTCGATGGCGCCTACTGGCTGCGGCCGCCGGCGCCGGGCGCGCGCTTGGCCATCGTCTACAGCGGCGCCCTGGCGCCCGAGGCCCTGGCCGCCTTCGAGGCGGTGCTCGAGGACGAGCCCGGCGCGGGCCTGCTGGCCGTCACCTCGGCGGACGTCCTGCATCGCGACTGGACGCAGGCGGGCCGCTCGCGCTGGACCGGAGACGGGACGCGCGTTTCGACCATCGAGACCCTGCTGGCCCCGCTGTCGCGCGAGGCGGGCCTGGTGACCGTGATCGACGGCGCGCCGGCGACCCTGTCCTGGCTGGGCTCGGTGCGCGGCATGCGGCTGCGGGCCCTGGGCCTGGAAACCTTCGGTCAGTCGGGCGACCTGTCGGACCTCTACGCCAAGTACCGCCTGGACGCGGACGCCATCCTCGACGCCTGCGCCGACCTGCTGGTCTGACGCCGGTTCAGGCGACGGGCTGCAGTTCGATGCTCTGGATCCGGCCGTCCACCACGGCATAGAGGGCGTAGCTGCGGGTGTCGGACCACAGGTGGCCGGAGCTGTCGTGAGTGGCCACCTGCATCTCCGCGCGGATCCGGCCGTCCGGCTGCAGCTCGGCGTCGATCAGGTCGAAGTCCGGCGCGAGGGTCTCGAACAGCTTCTGGAAGAACGCCCGAACGGCGTCCGGGCCGGCGATCTCGCCGCCGTCCAGGAAGTCATCGAAGCGGGCTTGGGGGTGCATCAGCGCCATGACCGCCTCGAGGTCGCGGCGTCCCAGCGCGTCGTAATAGCGGACGATGAGGTCGCCGGCGGCGGTCACGACCTGGACGCCTTGTCCACGGTCTCGGCGTCGAGCCTGGCGACCAGGCCGTCGCGCAGCGTGAAGGTGTGGCGCACGCAGGTGTCGGACCACACCTGGCCGGCCAGGTTGCGGACGATCTGGTTGGCCTCGGCGACGACCCGGCCGTCGGGCAGGTCGATGAAGTCGACCACGGCGATGTCGATCGTGATCAGCTTGTCGTTGCGGGCCCAATAGGCGCCGACGGCTTCGGAGCCGACCAGCCGTCCGCCTTCGACCTGGTTGGGCCAGTCGACGTCAGGCGTCAGGAACGCCGAGAAGGCGGCGAAGTCGCGCCGGTTGTAGGCTTCGTAGACCCTGGTCAGCAGCGCGTGCGCGTCTTCCATGGTTGCCCCAATTCAGCCCTTGGGGGGCTTGTAGCCGGTCTCGACCTTAAGATAGGCGATCAGGTCCACGCGGTCCTTCGGATCGTGCAGGCCGGCGAAGGTCATCTTGGTGCCGGGCATGAAGCCGCGCGGGTTGTCCAGCCACTTGTCCAGGTGCTCGGCGTCCCAGTCGAAGCCGGCGGCGGCGACCGCGGGCGAGTACTTGTAGCCGGCCAGGCTGCCCGCCTTGCGGCCGAACACGCCATAGAGGTTGGGGCCGATCAGGTTGGGGCCGCCCTGGGTGATGGTGTGGCACGAGCGGCAGAGGGCGAACTTGCTCTGACCGTTCAGCAGGTCGCCGGTGTTGTAGGGGGCGGGGAGGGCGGCCAGCAGGGCCTGTTTCTCGGCGTCGGTCGGCGGGGGCGCGACCGGGGTCGCCGTGACGGAGTCCGAAGTCGTCTCCTTCGGCTTCGAACAGCCGGCCAGGGAGACGCAAAGAACCGCCGCCAAGGCGATGTGAAACTGACGCATTACAAGTCCCCGACTGACATTATGCCGCAAGCTGTGCGGCGCGGCGCCGCATTCATTTTCTGGCCCAGATATGGGCTCCGCATCCAATATATAACGTCGTTATCTGGTCAAGGTCTCGCCACCTTTCGGCGAACGCCCTGCGACAACGCGCGTTATCCCACAGAATGTAAAAGCAAAATGACCGATTACAAACCGTGGGTATGCACATAAAAAATTGACCGGAATTAACCATAAAAGTACCCAGAAAGCGCCGGAGGGGCTGCTCCGGCGCCGGGTAAGAAGAACACGTCATGGACTGGAACGAAGAGCGCACCGCGACCCTCCGTAAGCTGTGGATGGAGGGCATGAGCGCCAGTCAGGTCGCCCGCCAGTTGGGCGGCATCAGCCGCAGCGCGGTGATCGGCAAGGTGCACCGCCTGGGGATCACGGTCCGCGATGTCTCCGCCCGCCAGCGCAGCGCGGCGCGCACCACCACCCGCCCTCAACCCCGCGCTCGCGTCGTCCGCGAAACCGTCCAGACCCCGCGCCCCGCGCTGCGGCTGGTCGAGGTGGTCGAGATGGAGCCCACCTCCAACATCCTGGGTCTCGAGACCCACTCCTGCCGCTGGCCGATCGGCAATCCCGACTCCCACGACTTCGGCTTCTGCGGTCGCGAAAAGACCGCCCGCGGATCGTACTGCGACGACCATGCCCGCGGCGCCTTCCGCAAGCTGGCTTCGTCCTCCGAGATCAAGGCCTGGGGCGTCCGCCCGGCCCGCGAACTCCACACCGCCTGATCGCTGAAATCAAACCCAAGCCGGGACGACGACAATGAACATGGTCTTGATCGAAAACGCCGCCGGCAGCAGCCAGGTGATCACCATCATCGAGGAGTTCGCCGGTCACTCGGTGTCGCGCGACCTGAACCCCGGCGAGCGCACCCACATCCCGGTGGGGCAGTTCAAGTCGATCGTCGTGCGCGAGACCTACCCCGACGATTGGTTGAGCCGGGCCCGCGCCCGCAACGCCACCATCCCCGACGTGATCTCCAACCGGGCGGCCTGATCCGCGCCAGACCTCGGATGCTCAGGAAACGCACGAGCCCCGCGAACTTGTTCGCGGGGCTCGTTTCGTCTGGAACCACATGGTTGGCGTGGCGTTAGCCATCGTCGAACGGCGTTCGTTGTCGTTCACGCCAGGGGGAACGGCGTCGAGTTCCAAAAGCATGCAAACGCGCACATTCGCGCGCGTCGGGCGGAGCCGTGATTGTGTGTGGCTCTCGCGTGTGAGATGAAGGCGCGCCATTTGGCGTGGGGGGAACCATGTCAGAGCAGAAGCAGGGGGAGGGCCGCGGTTTGCCGCTACCGACCTATGTCAGCTATCTGATGTATCAGACTGAACAACATCGGCGCGCCTTGGCGGCCGATTGCATCGCGCAGCATGGGATCACCTTTCCCAAGTGGGTGGCGTTGGCGTCGCTGGCCAGTTTCGGCGAGTGTTCGATGACGCGTCTGGCGCGGCTGTCCGCTGCCGACCGCACCACACTGACCCGCTCCATCGACGGACTGATCCGCGACGGCCTGGTCGAGCGCGGCACCCAGGCCTCGGACCGTCGCAAGGTGGTGGTTCGTCTGACGGCGGAAGGTCAGGCGATCCTGGGCCGTATCCGCGAGGACATCCAGCCGATCAATCAGGAAGTCTGCTCCGAGCTCACCGAGGAAGAGCAGAACAACCTCGCCCATTATCTGAAGAAGATCCTGGGCGGGCTGATCTCCGAGCCGGAGTGGAAGCACGAGGTGCTGTCGTACGGTCCGGGTCCGGTCACGCCCGCCTGGAAGCACGGCTAGGACTACGCCTTCAAGCGTCGGCCCGTCGCGGCTGGGTGATCACCCAGCGCGCGACCGGCTGCCGGAAGTTCAGCGGCCCCGGCGTGGTCATGTGCGTCTTCAGATAGCGGAAGCCGGCCGAGGGCAGGGTGCGGTTGGGCGCGGCGTTGAAGGCGTGGGGCTCGCAGAACAGCCGCTTCAGCTTCAGCTGCTCGAAGTAGAGCGCGACGCTGTGCTTGACCGCCTCGACCCCAAGGCCACGCCGACGGTCGGCCGGCGCGGTGACGTGCAGGTGCATGTGGGCGTGGTCGCCATAGGCGATCTTGTCGGCGCTCGAGAAGCCCACGGGACGGTCGTCGTCCAGCCAGGTCAGCAGCAGGGTCTCGCGCGTCTCGACCGGTTGCCGGAAGGTCGCCGCGTAGTAGCTGCGCCAAGACTGGGGATCTGGAAGTCGCGCGGGATCGACGCCGATCAGCTCGAGATGCTCGGGCGTCGATGCGTGAAAATAGTCGATGATCAGATCGACCTCGGACTCCGTCATCTGACGTACTGAAAGGCACATGGGGACCACCCTCCGCCACTAGCGCTTCAACGCCTATGTGGATGGCTTCCGCAAGGATTGTCCAGAGGTTAATAGTATCGCATCAGTTGTATATCGGCGCGCCGCTCAATGCCGGTCGAAGCAGATGCTCAGTCGTCGCCACGCGGCTTGCCCCGCAAGGCTTTCACGCCCGACCGCTTGCCCTTGGTCTGCAGCCGCTTGAGCTTGCTGGCATAGGTGGGCTTGGTCGGGCGTCTCGGTTTCGGCTTCTCGGTGGCGCGCAGGATCAGTTCGATCAGCCGTTCGCGCGCCTCCTGACGGTTCATCTCCTGCGACCGGCTGCCCTGAGCGAACAGGACGATCACCCCGTCCTGGGTCAGGCGGCTGCCGGCGAGAGCCTCCAGCCGGGTCTTCACGTCCTCGGGCAGGGTGGGGGAGTTGCGGACGTCGAACCGCAGCTCGATCGCCGTGCTGGTCTTGTTGACGTGCTGGCCGCCAGGGCCCGAGGCGCGGGTCGCCTTCTCGACGATCTCCTCGTCCTCGATGCGCAGCCAGTGGGTGATTTCGATCATTGGACCACGCGCCTGGCCTTGACCACGGCCTGGTCGAGCGCCTGCAGGAAGCGCGAGCGGTCGGCGGGGCCGAAGGCCTGCGGGCCGCGCGTGACCTCGCCCATCGAGCGCAGGTGCTCGCCGATCATCCGAGAGGCCAGGGCCGAGCCGATGGAGTCCGGCGTGAACGGCCGACCGTTGGCGCCCAGGGCCTGGCCGCCGGCCTTCAAAACTCGGTCGGCCAGAGGGATGTCGTTGGTGATCACCACGTCGCCCGGACCGGCGCGCTCGGCGATCCAGTCGTCGGCGATGTCCGGACCGGCGTCGACCACGATCTGCTCGATGGCCGGGGTCTGGGGCACGCGGATCCAGCTGTTGGAGACCACGAAGGTCTTCAGGCCATAGCGGGCGGCGACCTTGTAGACCTCGTCCTTCACGGGGCAGGCGTCGGCGTCGATGTAAAGAACGGTCATGGACCGTCTCGTAGCGCCTTCCCCAGTTGGGCGCCAAGCGTCGAGACGGCTTCGACCGCCACGGGCAGGACGTGGGTGAAGTTGACGAAGCCGTGGGCCTGGCCCGGATATTCCCTGAACTCGACCGCGACCCCCGCCGCCGACAGGGCCGCGGCGTAGCGCTGGGCGTCCGGATGGACCGGGTCCAGCAAGGTCCCGGTCGCCAGGAAGGTGGGCGGCGTCGACGGCGTGACGGTATCCAGCAGCGACGGCGCGTGGGCGTTGGCCAGTTGGGCGTTGATATAGGCCACGGCCAGGCGGCCGATCAGGCGGGCGTCGCGCAGCAGGGTCTGGGCCCAGACCTTGTCGTCCAGGTGGACCAGGGGCGAGAAGAAGCCCTGGGCCCGCACCGCGCCGGGACGGGCGGCGTTGGCCTCGGCCGCGACCGTGGCGGCCAGGTAGGCTCCGGCGCTGTCGCCCGCCACGGCCAGGCGGTCGGCGTCGATCCCCAGCTCGGCGGCCTGCTTGCGCAGCCAGGCCAGGGCCGCGCGGGCGTCGTCGATCTGAGAGGGAAAGGCATGTTCCGGCGCCAGGCCATAGCCGGCCGACACCACGCGCACGCCGGCGGCGTGGGCCAGGCGGTGGCAGAGCGCGTCGTGGGTCTCGATGTCGGAGATCACGAAGCCGCCGCCGTGGAAGAACAGAATGGCCGGGCCCGTAGCGGGGGCGTCCATCGGCACGTAGAGACGGGCGGCGCGCTTTCCACTGGCGGCCGGGTAGTCGAGGTTACGGATTTGGGCCAGACGCGGAAGCTTGCGGTCGCGGTGGGCGATGGCGAAGCGCACCGCTCGTCGGACGCGTTCGAGCCCGAAGCGATGGGCGCCGGCCACCCGTTCGGCGAAGACGCTGGTCAGGGGCGCGTTCATCGGTCGGTCCTCGCCTGGGCCGGTGGGCGTGGAAGGCTTAACCGGCATAGGTTCGGCTGGCTAGTGGGCGTCGGTCGGCGGGGCCGAGGTCTGCGGCGCGGGCCTGCAGAACGGCACCATCACCAGGGCGGCCAGGAAGATCCACGACATCAGGCGGAAGACGTCGTTGAAGGCCAGGGTCATGGCGTAGCGGCCGACCACCTTGGCCAGCTCGCCCTGGGCCATGAGGGCGGCATGGGTTGGATCCGGCGTCAGTTCGCCGATCCTGGCGGCCAGGCCCGCGACGAAGTCGGGCGCCACGCGACCGGCCTGGCCCAGGCTCTCGCCGATGCGGGCCACATGGATGCGGGTGTTGTCGCTCAGCCAGGTGTTGACCACGGCGATGCCGATAGCCCCGCCCAGGTTGCGCATCAGGTTGAACAGGGCCGAGGCGTAGCGCAGCTCGGCCATGGCGAAGCCGGACAGGGCCAGGTTCACGCTGGGCACGATGCACAGCATGATCGCGAAGCCTCGCAGCGCTTGTGGCCAGAGCAGGGCGTGAAAGCCCCATTCCGGCGTCAGGTGCGAGGTCAGGAACAGGCTGCCGGCGAAGGCGCTGAGGCCCACGGTGATCAGGATGCGCGGATCGACCCGCTGCGACAGCCGCGCGGCGATCACGGTCGACAGGATCTGGGCGACGCCCGTGACCACCACGGTCGTGCCGATCTCCAGGCTGTTGTAGCCCCGCACCCGGCCCAGAAAGACCGGGATCAGATAGGTCGCCGAATAGAGGCCGAACCCGATCACCAAATTGAACACGCAGGCGAAGACGAAGGTCGGCTTGCGGAAGGGCGACAGCCGCACGATCGGGCCGCCGGAATTGAACGAGCGCTCTAGGAACAGCAGCAGGGCCACGAACGACACCCAGGCGGCGATGGTGATCGAGGGCTCGCCGAACCAGTCGTGGCGCGGGCCTTCTTCCAGCACGTATTCCAGGCCGCCCAGGAACACCGCCATGGCCGCCAGGTGGGAGTAGTCGATGGTCTTGAGCATCTCGGGCTTGGCCCGGTCGACGTGGATGAACCGGATGGCCAGGATCGTCACCAGGATACCCGGCAGGATGTTGATGTAGAAGATCCAGCGCCAGCCGGCCGCGTCGGTCAGCCAGCCGCCGACCGTCGGACCCAGGGTCGGGGCCAGCACCGAGACCATGCCCAGGATGGCCGGGATCATCGCCCGCTGCTTGCCCTCGAACATGGCGAAGCCCGTGGCGAACACGGTGGGCACCATGGCTCCGCCGACGAAGCCCTGGACCACGCGGAAGGCGATCATCGAATTGATGTCCCACGCCGCGCCGCACAGGGCGCTGGAGAGGGTGAACAGGCCCGCCGACAGGGCGAACAGCCATCGGGTCGACATCGCCTGGGCCAGGAAGGCCGAGAAGGGGATCATGACCAGTTCGGCCATCAGATAGCCGGTCTGGACCCAGCTGATCTCGTCAGGACCGGCCGAGAGCCCCGCCTGCACGTCGTTGAGTGACGCGGCGACGATCTGGATGTCGATCAGGGCCATGAACTGGCCGAACGCCATCACCCCGAAGATCAGGTACTTCGTCGCGTCCGGCAGGGCCAACGGGTTGATCGGCGGAGGTGTGGGCCGATCGGCGGTGTCGCGCATGGCGGCCTCTTGAAAGTATGATGATCATAATATTATATGGATCATACCAACAGAGGTCGCAAGCCATGCGCTACGATGCGGACCACAAGCAGAAGACCCGGGAGCGGGTGCTGAAGGCGGCGGCCAAGGCTATTCGCGCCGAAGGGCCTCACAAGATCGGCGTCGCCGCCGTGATGGCCGAGGCCGGCCTGACCCATGGCGGCTTCTACGCCCACTTCGCCTCCAAGGACGATTTCGTGGCCGCCGCCGTCGGCCAGATGTTCCTGGAGAGCAAGACCAGGCTCGACAGGGCGATGGAGGGGCGCACGCCGACCCAGGGGTTGGCGACCTACCTCGACTTCTATCTGTCGCCCGCCCACCGCGACACGCGCACCAGCGGCTGCCCGCTGCCGTTCTTGTCGGCCGACGCCCCGCGCCTGGCCGCGCCGTCGCGCGAGCGGTTCGCCCAAGGCGTCGCCGGCCTGACCGAGCGCCTGGTCCAGGTGTTGACCGAGATGGGCCGGCCCGACGCCGAGGAGACCGCCGGTTCGATGCTGTCGGAGATGGTCGGGGCCGTGTCCCTGGCCCGCGCCGAGCCCGATCCCGCCCGTTCCGACGCCATACTGGCGCGCACCCGCGCGTCGCTGACCCGTCGTCTTGGCCTGGAGGCCGTTCAATGACCGTCCGCGAACTCACCCTGGCCGACCAGCTGGCGCCCGGCGTCACCGGGCTGGAGCAGCTCCAGGCCATGATCGTCGCCGGCGGCCGTCCGCCCATCGGCGACACGCTGGACTTCACCCTGACCGAGGCCGGCGACGGCTGGGCGGTGTTCGAAGGCACGCCCGGCCGCCGCGCCTACAACCCCATCGGCACGATCCACGGCGGCTACGCGGCCACCTTGCTGGACTCCGCCTGCGGCTGCGCGGCCCATTCCAAGCTGAGCGCCACCCAGGGCTATACGACGCTGGAGCTGAAGGTCGCCTACCACAAGGCCATGACTGACAAGACCGGCCCGATCCGCGCCGAAGGGCGGGTGATCAGCTTCGGCCGCCGCGCGGCCTTCACCGAAGCGACGATCAAGGACGCCGCTGGCCGGATCTACGCCACGGCGACCTCGACCCTGCTGGTGTTCGACCGATGAGCGCCGCGGTCCTCGACGCCCCCGCCGGCGTGACGGCGCCTCAGACCAAGAGAGGAGCGCCCTTCTCGCCGCGCACGGCCCTGATGGTTGGCGGCGCCGTGGTCTTGGCCGTGGCGGGCGGGGTCTATCTGTCCGCGCCCAAGGCCACGGTCTCGACCGATGCGGCCTATGTCCAAGCCGACAGTTCGACCATCGCGCCGAAGGTGCGTGGCCTGGTCTCCGAGGTGCTGGTCGCCCACAATCAGGCGGTCCGGCGAGGCGACCCGCTGGTGCGCATCGATCCCGAAGAGTTCGACGCCCGCGTCGCCTCGGCCGAGGCCGACATCCGCGACGCCCAGGCCAATGTGGAATCGGCCCGTGCGGCGCTGATCGCCCTCGACGCCGAGGAGCAGCTGGCCGCCTCGAACGTCCGCGCCGCCCAGACCTCGATCCGCGCCGCCGACGCCCAGAACGTCCAGGCCCAGGCCGACCGCGAGCGGTTCGACGTCCTGGCCAGCAGCGGCGCGGTCGCCCGCCGAGACGTCGAGCGCTATCGCGCGGCCGCCGTCTCGGCCCAGTCGGCGGCGGATCGCAGTCGCGCCGAGTTGGACGTCAGCCGCAACCAGGCCTCGGTGACGACCGCCAAGCGCGCGTCGCTGCTGGCTGCCCTGGCCAGCGCCGAGGCGGCGGTGGCGCGAGCTCAGGCGACGCTGGTTCTGGCCCGGCAGGACCAGGCCCACACCCTGATCCGCGCGCCCATCGACGGCGTAGTGGGCGATCGCCAGGCCGAGCCGGGCGACTATGTCCAGCCGGGCACGCGTCTGCTGACGGTGGTGCCGGTTCGCAGCCTGTACGTGGTGGCGAACTTCAAGGAGACCCAGGTCTCGCGAATGGTCGTGGGCCAGGCGGCGACGATCAAGGTCGACGCCCTGGACGGCAAGCCGCTGAAGGGTTCGGTGGAGAGCTTCGCGCCGGGATCGGGCTCGCAGTTCTCGCTGCTGCCGTTCGAGCCGGGCACGGGCAACTTCACCAAGATTGTCCAGCGGGTGCCTGTGCGGATCCGCATCGACCCGGGTCAGCCCGGCTTGGAGCGTCTGCGTCCTGGCCTATCGACCACCGTCAAGGTGCGCCTGAAGGGCGGGTGAGTCGCGCATGACACCGGTGGACGGCGCGGATGTCGCTCAGGCTTTGTGCAGGAGATGGTCGATTGCACGCTTTGTCGGCAAACGTGCGTTCCCCACGGTCTGGCTTGAATGTCGCACCGCCCAGGCCTTGATCGGCGGCCGAGGCGCATTAGTTATCAACCCGTGGAGCCGCCGTTGGCGCTCCTGCCCTTCCTGGGCGTTTCCTCCCTAATGACTGCCCGGCCTTTGCGCCGGGCATTTTTTTTGACCTGTGCGCCCGCACGTTCCGACAGCCGGGAAACATGCCGCAACACCGCGACAACATCGCGGTGGGACGGTCCTGGTCGACCGCTTCGGTCGTCACGTCTGGGAGGACAAGACGCACATGACTTCCACCAAACTGTTCGGAACCGCCGCGCTGGTCGCCGCCGCGTTGAGCCTGGTCGCCGTCGCCCCGGCCTCGGCCGGCGGGCGCGATCCCCATCACCGCCACGAGCACAAGGTCTGCAAGTGGGAGCGCCATCACGGCCACAAGGTGAAGGTCTGCCGCTGGGTGCATAACTGACCCTGCTGTCCGGGCGTCTTCCTCCAGGAGGCGTCCGGATCGCCCTTACGGGCATAGTTTGATCGACGCGCGCGGGTCAGCGCCGTAAGCTCGGGCTTCGAGTGACAGCCTCGCGGGATCGCCGCCGGGGCCGCAGTGGAGACCGAGTATGGACAAGGCCGAAATCAATCGCGTCGTCGAGCGACACAAGGCCGAGCAGGACGCCCTGGCCGAGCGGCTGGAGGCCCTGCGCAGCGGCAAGCTGCAAGTGGGAGCGGTCGGGGAAGACGGCGCCCTGAAGGACGAGACGCCGGTTCACATCAGCGAGCTGGAACGCCTTCAGCAGTGGCTGATCGAGAACATCGCTCGCTACGAGGCGCTGCTGGGCGCCTAGGCGCGGCGGTTGTCCAGGCCGCGCAGGTTGGCCACGCCGATCGCGGCCATCAGCCGGTCCACCGTCACGCCCTCGACGGTGGGCACCCACTTGGCCAGCCAGACCAGCATGCCGATCAGCAGCTGCACGACCAGTTGCGGCTCGCAGGGCGTGATCGAGCCGTCGGTCATGCCGTCTTCGATCAGTCGCTCCAGCCGGCGCGTCAGGCGTTCGCTCCACGCGGCGATGTCGTCGCGCTGGTTCTGGTCCAGGTAGGAGCGGTCGCCGAAATAGAGCAGGGGGCCGTTGCGGGCGGAATCGACCATCAGGGCGGTCAAAAAGGATTCCAGCTTTTCGAATCCGTTTCCGCTGGCACCGGTGGTCTCGCTCAGCACCCGCTCGAAGCGCTCCAGCGAGCTCTGATGGCAGGCGAAGACCAGAGCCTGCTTGTTGGGGAAGTAATAGTAGAGCGCCGCGTCGCGCAGATCGAGCGCCGCGCCGATTTCGGTCATCGTGGCCAGGGTATAGCCCTTGATGTTGATGATCTCGGTGGCCGCTCTGAGGATCGCGTCGCGCTTCTTGGCGGACTTTGGGCTGTGCGACAGCGGCTTATGGCCGTCCGGCGTGGCCGTCACGGTATCATGCTGGCCGATCACGGCTTTTCGCTCCCCTGGTGTTCTCTTTTCGGAACTTCCGCAGTGGTAGCGGCAGTTCGCGGTCCTGAGCAAGTGTTCAAAAGAACGCTGTTCGGTTCCGTCCTAAAATTTCTAACTTGCTCTAGAATATCTGGGGTGTACTAGAATCGCACCGAAGCCACCAAACGCCGAGACAGGCGTCGTGCGCTTTGGGGGAAACCGAATGGCCGCGAAAGCCGCGCAGGACCTGGTCCGCGCCCTCTCAGAGGGCAGTGGGCGGCGTGGGCTCGTCGCCATACCGATCAACCGAATTCGAAATCGCCAAGTCGTTCGCGCAAGCGCGAGCGGCGGGCCTTGCGCGTGTCGCGATCCGTCCGATCGCCGCCCGCGCTGAAACGACAAAGAAAAAAGCTCGAGGGAGAATAAACGTGAAGAAGATGCATTTCGTCGGCGCTTCGCTGCTGACCCTGGCCTTGGCGGGTCCCGCCCTGGCTCAGGACCAGACGCCCGCGCCCACCCCCAGCTCCGCGACGGTCGAAGAGATCATCGTCACGGCCACCAAGCGCGAACAGACCCTGCAGGATATCCCGATCTCGGTGGCCGTAACCGGTCAGAAGACCATCGAGCGCGCCCAGATCCGCGACCTGATCGACCTGCAGTCGGTGGTGCCGTCGCTGAAGGTCACCCAGCTCAACGCCGCCAGCCAGACCAACTTCATCATCCGCGGCTTCGGCAACGGCAACGGCAACGACGGCATCGAAAGCTCGGTAGGCGTCTTCATCGACGGCGTCTATCGTTCGCGTTCGGCCGCCGCCCTGGATGACCTGCCCGAGATCGAGCGGGTCGAAGTGCTGCGCGGCCCGCAGTCGACCCTGTTCGGCAAGAACGTGTCGGCCGGCGCGATCAGCATCGTGACCAAGCAGCCCCAGTTCGATTTCGGCGGCAAGGCCGAGGTCACCCTGGGCAACTACAACGCCCGGCAATTCAAGGGCACGATCACCGGGCCGATCGCCGACGATCTGGCCATTCGGGTCTCGGGCAGCGTCAACAAGCGCGACGGCTACGCCACCAACGTCACCACCGGTAACGACGTGAACAACCGCGACCGCTGGTCGGTTCGCGGCGACCTGCTGTGGGTCCCGACCGACAACACCTCGGTCCGCATCATCGCCGACTACAACAAGATCAGCGAAGTCTGCTGCGCCGTGACCTCGATCTACAACGGTCCGGCCACCCAGTTCATCGGCGCGCCGGCTCCCTACGGCCTGGGCAAGCCGGTCAGCGATCCGAGCAAGATCTTCGACCGCGACGTCGTCTTCAATACCGACCCGACCAACCGCCTGACCGGCCAGGGCATCTCCGGCCAGGTCGACCAGGATCTGGGCTTCGCCAAGCTGACCTCGATCACCGCCTATCGCGAGCAGACCAGCGCCTCGTACCAGGACGTCGACTTCACGGGCGCCGACCTGGCCAACAAGGCCGACGGCAACAACATCAAGACCTTCACCCAGGAACTGCGCCTGGCGTCCAACAGCGAAGGGCCGTTGAACTGGCTGGTCGGCGGTTTCTATCAGGACGAGAAGCTGGAGACCGGCCGGACGATCAACTACGGCAGCGACATCCGCGCCTATGCCGAGGGCCTGAGCGGCCAGGTGCCCGCCACCCTGCTGGCCGCCCTGCCGCTGACCATCCGGCCGGCCGTCGCTGGCAGGTCCAATCTCTATGCGCTGGAATTCTTCCAAAGCCTGGTGACGCCGTCGATCCATCCGGGTTCGACCTACTTCCAGGCCGGCCAGGGCATCGACGACGACTATTCGATGAAGCAGCGTTCCTATTCGCTGTTCGGCCAAGTCGACTACAAGATCACCGACAAGCTGACCGTCACCGGCGGCCTGTCCTATCTGAACGACCGCAAGCGCGTGGTGTCGAACGTGGTGCTGCGTGACCCGTTCTCTGCCCTCAACCTGAGCGCCGTGCCGCAGTTCCCGTACATCGGCCTGCCGGGCAACCTGTACGCCGCTCTGGGCGGTCTGCAGTTCTACTACGGCAACACCACCAACCACGCTCCGGTCAACTTCCCCAACGCCACCGAGTCCGGCGAGCTGAAGGGCGACAAGATCACCTACGCGGTTCGCGCCGCCTACGACTTCGGTTGGGTGAACGCCTATGTCAGCTATTCGACGGGCTGGAAGGCCGGCGCCTACAATCTGTCGTCCGACAGCCGTCCGCCGAATGCCAACGGCGTGGGCCGCACCGCCGCGCCGGAAGACGTCAGCGTCTACGAGGCGGGCCTGAAGGCCAACTTCCAGGGCGGCTACCTGAACGTCGCGATCTTCGACCAGTCGATCAAGGGCTTCCAGTCGAACGCCTATACCGGCATCGGCTACAGCCTGGTCAACGCGGGCGAGGAGTCGGTGAAGGGCTTCGAGGTCGACAGCGCCTATCGTCCGCTGGACTGGCTGTCGCTGACCGCTTCGGTCACCTATCTGGACCCGAAGTACGACTCGTTCACCGGCGCGGCCTGCGTGAACTACGACACCGTGCGCTGCCCGCTGAACACCTCGACCGGCCTGCGGCCCAACTTCCGGGATCTGACGGGCGACACCCCGGCCGGCATTCCGAAGTGGACCTTCTCGACCTCGGCCACGATCACCCATGATCTGGGCAAGGGCTACGGCGGCTTCGCCCGTGTCGAGTACGACTACACCAGCAAGACGCAGCTCAGCGAAACGACCCCGCCGGATATCGGCACCTGGGGCCAGAACATCGTCAACGCCAGCCTGGGCGTCACCAACGACGAGCGCCAGCTGGAGCTGACGGCCTGGGTGCGCAACCTGACGAACGACGAGAGCCTGATCGCGACGTTCCCGACGGTGGCCCAGGACGGCAGCTACAGCGGCTATCCCACCCCGCCGCGTATGTACGGCGTGACGCTGCGCAAGACGTTCTGATCTACCTCGAAGCCTGAAGCGCCACCCGGTCCCCTGGATCGGGTGGCGTACTTTTGGGGCCTACCCGCCGAGCCCGTGCGCCAGGCCATAGAGCGTCAGGGCCCAGATGGCTTCCCGGTCCAGCCCGCCGGCGACGGGCGCGGTCAGGAAGTCGACCAGCAGAAGACCCAAAGGCGCGACCAAGGCCTGGGCGGGGCCGGCGCGAGTGTCCAGCATCTGGGCGCACAGCTCCCGATAGCGCCGCGCGCGCTTGGCGGCCGGATAGGCCAGCAGCGACAGATCCAGCCAGACCCCGTGTTCGATCTCGAATTTGGCCTTGGACATGGCCTCCAGGTCCATGGCCGCCAGGGCTCCGGCCAGCCTTTGGCGAACGGCGGCGCCCAGCGGCAGCTTCAGTCCGCCGACGACGGCCACGAAGGGTGCGGCGAACTCTGGCAGCAGCCGAAGGGCAGGGCGGCGCGTGGTGTCGGTGACCAGGACCCGGCCTTCCAGAGCGCGGTCGGCGACGCTCTGGGGAATGTCGGCCAGCAGGGCGACCTCGCGCCGGGAGAATACCTCGCCAGTACGCTCTGGGCGTCGGACGATACTGGGCATGTCACGGGTCCTGAACTTCGCCTGAAACTATACAGTCATGACGTCAGGCCTAGCCACGCCCCTCATCGTTTCTCGAAAGCGGTCGTGATGAGGTGTGGTGCCGGATGCAGGGATCGAACCCGCGACCTTCGGTTTACAAAACCGCTGCACTACCGCTGTGCTAATCCGGCCACGCCGGCTACGCCGAGCGGGGCTCTTCCTTAGACGCAAGGACGGGGCGCGGGCAAGCTCACCTCTTCCATTGCCGTGTGGCCAAACACCGCTAAGGTGCCGATCAAACAATTGTTCGGGAGTGGTCATGCGGGTTCGGCTGACGATGGCGGCGGCGTTGGCCGTCATGACCTTGGCCGCCGCGCCGGCCTGGAGCGCGCCCAAGGCGGCGCCGGCCGCGACCTTGGCCCCGGCGGCTCCCGAGGCCGAGGGGTTTTCCTCCGAGCGACTCAAGCGCCTGGACGCCCATATGCAGGCCCTGGTCGACCAGGGCCATCTGCCAGGCGCGATCACCCTGGTGGCGCGCCACGGCAAGATCGTCAGCTACGAGACCTTCGGCAAGACGGCCATCGACGGGCGGCCGATGACCAAGGACACGATCTTCCGGATCTATTCCCAGACCAAGCCGGTGACCGGCGTGGCGATGATGATCCTGTTCGAGGAAGGCAAGTGGCGCCTGGACGACCCGGTGACCAAGTTCGTGCCCGAACTGGCCCACCTGCAGGTCTACAAGGGCCAGAACCCCGACGGCTCCTTCATCACCGAGCCGGCGGCGCGTGTTCCGACCATGCGCGAGCTGATGAGCCACACCGGCGGCTTCGCCTATGGTCTGCGCACGGACCATCCGGTCGAGAAGGCCTATCGCGACAGCGGCCTGCTGGGCTCCAAGACCCAGGCCGAGTTCCTGACCGGCCTGACCAAGCTGCCCCTGGCCAGCCAGCCGGGCACGGAGTGGCGCTACAGCGTCTCGGTCGACATCCAGGGCCTGATCGTCGAGCGCCTCTCGGGCATGAGCCTGGCCGACTTCATGAAGAGCCGAATCTTCGATCCGCTGAAGATGACCGACACCGGCTTCTACCTCCCGGCGGCCAAGCAGGACCGGCTGGCGGCCCTCTATATTCCCGATCCCAAGACCCGCAAGCTGACGCCCGCCGACAACTTCATGGTGCTGGACGTCTCCAAGCCGCCGGCCATCGCCTCGGGCGGTGGCGGTCTGGTCTCGACCACGGCCGACTACGCCCGCTTCGCCCAGATGCTGCTGAACGGAGGCCAGCTGGACGGCGCGCGGATCTTGGCGCCGGGCACGATCCAGCTGATAGCCAGTAACCACCTGTCCGACGCCGTGATGGGCGCGCCGGGCGCGTCGTTCTCGCCGGCCAAGGGGCTGGGCTTCGGGCTCGACTTCGCGGTGGTCACCGATCCGGCCCGCGCCGGCACGCTGCAGGGCGAGGGCAGCTACAGCTGGGGCGGGGCCGCGGGCACCTGGTTCTGGATCGATCCCAAGAACGACCTCTTCATGCTGGGGATGATCCACATCCTGGCCAAGGAGATCGATCCGGCCCTGGCCAAGATCGACGATGACGCCACCACCCTGGTCTACCAGGCCCTGGTCGACCCGGCGAAATAGGCCGGTCGCGAGAAGAAGGCTCAGGGAGGAGCGCGTCGCATGACCAACCGCGTACTGGCCCATACGGGCGCCAAATATCCGATCGTCCAGGCCCCGATGGGCTGGATCGCCCGCTATCCCCTGGCCAGCGCGGTGTCGCGGGCCGGCGGCCTGGGGATCATCGAGACCTCGTCCGGCGAGACCGAGACCTGCAAGGCCGAGATCCGCAAGATGGCGGAGAGCGGCCTGCCGTTCGGAGTGAACCTGCCGATCCTGTTTCTCAAGGACGACGCCATGCTGCGCTTCGTCTGCGAGAGCGGCGTGAAGTTCGTCACGACCTCGGCCGGCAGCCCGGCCAAGTTCATCGGCCCGCTGAAGGGCGCGGGCATCGTGGTCTATCACGCGGTGCCCACCGTCGACGCGGCGGTCAAATGCGCCGAGGCCGGGATCGACGGCCTGGTGGTGGAGGGCGCCGAGGGCGGGGGTTTCAAGAACCCCGAGGAGGTCTCGACCCTGGTCCTGCTGCAGGCCATCCGGGCCCGGGTGGACGTGCCGCTGATCGCCGCCGGCGGCATCTGCGATGGACGCGGCATGGCCGCCGCCTTCGCCCTGGGCGCGGAGGGCGTGCAGATGGGCACCCGCTTCGTCAGCGCCGCCGAGAGCCCGGTGCACGCCAATTACAAGGCGGCGATCACCGACGCCAAGGAGACCGGCACCTGGGTTCTGAACAAGAAGGCCAGCCCCTGCATCCGCGCCCTGAAGTCCGAGCGCACCAAGGAAATCCACGAGGCCGGCGTCATGCCGCCCGACGTCCTCAAGAACATCCTGGACGTCTATTTCGGCGGTGACATGGAGGCCGCGCCGGCCCTGGCCGGCCAGACCGTCGGCCTGATCGACGAGGTCAAGCCGGCCGCTCAAATCATCGACGAGACCGTCGCCCAATTCTTCGACATCACCCAGCGGCTGGGCGCGCTCGCCGCCGGCCGCAGCTTCTGAGAGATCCAGTCCATGATGCAGAACCTGTTTTCCCTGAAGGGCCGCGTGGCCCTGGTCACCGGCGGCTCGCGCGGCATCGGCAAGATGATCGCCGAGGGCTTCCTGACCTACGGGGCGCGCCGCGTGTACGTCTCGGCCCGCAAGGCCGCCGCTTGCGACGCCACGGCCGAGGAGCTGTCGGCGCTGGGCGAGTGCATCTCGCTGCCGGCCGACGTCTCGACGCTGGAGGGCATCAACGGCCTGGTGGCGCGGATCGCCGAGCGCGAGGACAAGCTGGACATCCTGGTCAATAACGCCGGCGCCGCCTGGGGGGCGGACTTCGACGCGTTCCCCGAGAGCGGCTGGGACAAGGTCGTGGACCTGAACATGAAGACCCCGTTCTTCCTGACCCAGGCCCTGATCGGCCATCTGCGCGCCGCCGCCCAGGACCACGTGGCCAAGGTGATCAATATCGCCTCGATCGACGGCCAGTCGGTGACCAAGGACGAGACCTATCCCTACGGCGCGTCCAAAGCCGGCCTGCTGCACATGACCAAGCGCATGGCCCTGCGCCTGGCGGCCGACAACATCGCCGTCAGCTGCATCGCGCCGGGGGCCTTCGCCTCGGACATGAACAAGGTCGCTCGCGACCATACCGACGCGGTGTCGAAGATGATCCCGGCCGGGCGGATCGGCACGACCGAGGACATGGCCGGGGCGGCGATCTTCCTGGCCTCGCGGGCCGGGGACTATGTGACCGGTTCAGCCGTCACCGTGGACGGCGGGGTCAGCTTCGCGCGCTGACCCGGACTTCAGGGCTTGCCCGGGCTCGGGAAACCCCCGAGTTCGGCGGGCTCGGCGTCGCTGAGCTCGACCCCGGCGCCCGTGCCCTGGCCCACCGGCTTGGGCGGGCGAGCGCCGCGTTCGCGGGCCGACATCAGGGCCCAGCCGCCGGGCTTGAGGATTTCCAGCGGCGAGAAGCGCGCCTTGTAGGCCATCTTCTCGCTGCCCGGCACCCAGTAGCCCAGATAGACGTAGGGCAGGCTGTTCAGCTTGGCCTGCAGGATGTGGTCCAGGATAATGAACGAGCCCAGGCTGCGCTTGGTCAGGCTGGGGTCGTAGAAGCTGTAGACCAGCGACAGGCCGTCGGCGAGGACGTCCACCAGCACGCAGGCGATCAGGTCGCCGGGGCCACGGTCCTGCGAGCGCAGGCGGTATTCGATCAGGTGGGTGCGGACCGCCGTGTCCTCGACCATGGCCACGTAGTCGGGCCAGGTCATCTCGGCCATGCCGCCGTCGGCGTGGCGGGTCAGCAGGTAGCGGCGCAGCAGTTCGAACTGCTCCAGCGTGGCCTCGGCCTCGACCAGGTGGCGTTCCAGGTCGGTGTTGCGGGCCAGGGCCCGACGCTCGGAGCGCGAAAAGACGTAGTCGCCGGCCGGGGCGCGCGCCGATTGGCAGGCGCGGCAGGTCTCGCAGGCGGGGCGGTAGGCGATGTTCTGCGAGCGGCGGAAACCGACCTGGGTCAGGCTGTCATTGACGGTGGGACCGTCCGACAGCGGCAGGTGGGCGAAGACCTTCCGCTCCTCGCGGCCGGGCAGGTAGGGGCAAGGCGTGGGCGCCGTGAGGAAGAAGCGCAGCTGTCGCGTCGGAAAATGCTGCGTCACGGAAAGCGCCCGATCCCTCTAGAAACCTCGCCCGCGAAGCCGGGCCGATAAGCGATTAGGGGGCATCCGCGCCGGTTGCGCAAGCTGCGCAGAGCGCTTGAGCGTCATAGCGCCGCAGCGGTCTTCGCGGGTCGCCCTACAAGCCATCCGGAAGCACCGGTTTTTCGCGCAGCAGGACGATGGAGATGCGCCGGTTGCCGGGCAGGGTGGGATCGTCCGCGTACAGCGGTTCGGAATTGGCCTTGCCCGACACCTGGTAGATGCGGTCCTCGTCGACGCCGGCCCCGCGCAGCACTTGGCGGGAGGCGTCGGCGCGCTCGGCCGACAGGGCCCAGTCGCTGTCGGCGCGCTTGCCGAACGAGCTGGCGCTGGTATGGCCCGAGATGGTGATGCGGTTGGGCAGCTGGTTGATCACCTTGGCCACGGCGCGCAGCAGGATGCGGGCGCGGTCGTTGGGCTCGCGCGAGTTCTCCTTGAACATCGAGCGGCCGTCCTGGTCGATCAGCTGGATGCGCAGGCCCTCTGGGGTCTGGTCGATCATGATCTGCTTGGACAGTTCGGCCAGCTCCGGCATGTCCTGCAGCGACTGGCGCAGCGACTGGGCGGCCGAGGCGAAGCTGTCCTGTTCCTTCTTGGCCAGGGCGTCGCGCAGAGCCTGCTCGCTGGCCGAGTCGAGATTGGCGGTCGTGGAGCTCTGGCCGTCCTTGCTGGTCTCGGTCGGGGCCTCGGGGGCCATCTGCTGGATGACCGACATCTTGCCGTCGGCCTTGGCGCCGTCGTCGCCCAGCGAGGTGCCGCCCAGGATGCCGCCCGAGCCGCTGGTGCTGGACGAGATCGAGGCGGGGGCGAAGTAGTCGGCGATGCCCTGTTTCTGCTCGGGGCTGGTGGTGTTGAGCAGCCACATCAGCAGGAAGAAGGCCATCATCGCCGTCACGAAGTCGGCATAGGCCACCTTCCAGGCGCCGCCATGGTGACCATGGCCGCCGCCCTTCTTGACCTTCTTGATGATGATCGGCTGCTCGCCGCTGACGGCCATCGTGCTTAAGCCTGCTTAACCCTGTTCGACCGAACCTGACGGCTGGACGTTAAAATGCCGTTGCGATCGGGGCCGCGAAGGGCGATGGAGCGCCTCTGCCAAGAGGAGTTTCGCGGATGAAGACGGCGTTTATCGGCCTGGGCGTGATGGGCTTTCCGATGGCCGGCCACCTGAAGGCCGCCGGTCACGAGGTGACCGTCTTCAACCGTACGCCTGAAAAGGCCGCCCGCTGGGTGGAAAAGCACGGTGGCGCCTCGGCTCCGACCATCGTTGAGGCCGTGACGGGCGCGCAGATGGTGGCGCTGTGCGTGGGCAATGACGACGATGTCCGCGGCGTCGTGGCGCAGGTGCTGCCGGCGATGGCGCAGGGCGGGGTGATCGTCGACCACACCACCACCTCGGCCACCGTGGCGCGCGAGATGGACGCGGCCGCCCGCGCCGTGGGCCGGTGGTTCGTCGACGCCCCGGTGTCGGGCGGCCAGGCCGGGGCCGAGAACGGCCAGCTGACCGTCATGGCCGGCGGCGACGCGGCGGCCTTCGCCCGGATCGAGCCGGTGATCATGGCCTATTCCAAGGCCGTGCGCCTGATGGGGCCGGTCGGCGCGGGCCAGCTGACCAAGATGTGCAACCAGATCGCCATCGCCAGCCTGGTCCAGGGCGTGGCCGAGGCCCTGCACTTCGCCAAGCGCGCGGGCCTGCCCACCGACGACGTGCTGGCCGCCATCTCCAAGGGCGCGGCCCAGTCCTGGCAGATGGAGAACCGCTGGAAGACCATGTCGGAGGGCAAGTTCGACTTCGGCTTCGCGGTGGACTGGATGCGCAAGGACCTGGGCATCGCCCTGGCCGAGGCCCAGGTGAACGGGGCGAAGCTGGAGAGCACGGCGCTGGTCGACGGGTTCTATGAGGAACTCCAGGCGATGGGCGGGAACCGGTGGGACACGTCGAGCCTGGTGGCGCGGTTGGAGAAGTAGGGGCGGCGCCACGGGATACTTGCCCCCTACGGACCGCTTCGCGGTCGTCTTCCCCCATAGGGGGAAGAATTGCATTTGCGGGCTCGGCGCTTTCGGCTCCGCCCCCTACGGGGCGGACAGACCGCGAAGCGGTCAGGTGGGGGCAAGTGGGTGTGCTCTCACGCCAAAGGCCATGAGCTGTTGGGAAGGGTTGCGAAGCGCCCGGGCCTCGCCCGGGAAAGCTTTGATGTTGTTACCGTTTCGACGAAGTTCGAGCGCTTCGCGTGGAACCGTTATCCGCAAGGCCGGGGCGCGCGGGCCTTTTCCGCCCTTCACCCCACCCGGTATTCCCTCCTGGATCTGTGCACCGCTTGATTTCAGAGGCGGGAGTGAGCCTAACGAGGACCGGAGCGAACCCCACGACGGGCGGAGCCTTCCAGCGAAGACCCCGATGGGCGAGCTTACGTCCCTCGCCCTCTGTTTTAAGTCTCCCTCCAGCCGAAGCCGAAGAGGACCCCGCGCGTCCACCCCTGAAAGCCGCTTCGGTCGCTGGCCTCGCGCCCTTCCCGTGCCTTCAGGTGAGATCAGGATACGGGAGGTCCGGACAAGGGGGATAAGTTAGGTCGAAAAAGTTCAAGCGATTGAAATCGCTGAGCTCTGGTCGCTATCCGCTAGGGATAGAGCCTGCTGATGGGGACACACGCATGCGTGTGTCCCCAAGCCGTGATCCGGCTTAATTCCCCGTCACCGCCTTGTCGGCCTCGGCGTTGGCCTTCGCCCCGTCGCCCGCCGTGCGGTCGATGGCGCCGGTCGCGAAGCGCTTCTTCAGTTCGGCCAGGGTGTAGGCGTTGCCCCATTCGAAGTGGCCGTAGACGGTCTTGGCCTCGGGGCTGTCGCCGTAGCCGGTGTTGGTGATCCGCACCCGCGTGCCGGCCGCGACCGGTTCGAACTCGACCACCGTCACCGTCTTCTGGAACTCGCCCTGGCCCGCGAAGGCCTTGGGGGCCTGGAGGTTGCGCAGCACCAGCAGGCGGTCGGGGATGAAGGTGACGATCTGGTTCCTGATGTTGTTGGGATCGCCGATCGTCGCCTTGGGATCGTAGCTGGACTCGATGGAGCCGCCGGTGCGCAGGTCGATCTTCGCCACGGCCACCGCCCAGCTCTTGAACCCCGCGTCGGTGGTGAAGGCCTCGAACACCGCGTGGGGCGGGGCGGGGATGTCCATCGACAGCTGCAGAGCCTTCTGGCCGGCGGCGTCGACATAGCTGGTGTTCGCCACGCCCGGGAAATCGCGCCAGCTGGGCGCCGGTTTGGACGGGGCCTGGGCTTGCGCGGCTCCGGCCCACGCCACGAGCGCGGCGGCGGCGATCAGGGTCGATCTGAACATGGGCTTCCCCCTCCCAGGGCGTCTTGAACGATCATTCAAGACAAGCACGACTTGATCGATCGTTCAAGCGGCGAGTTGACTGATCGTTCAAGAGGGCGCTACGCATGGCTCATGGCCCCTGCGAACCCCCTCGACACCCGGCGACGCATCCTGCTGACGGCGATGGAGCTGTTCGCCACCAAGGGCTACGGCTCGACCTCGGTGTCGGACATTCTCTCGCGGTCCCAGGCCAACAGCGGCAGCCTCTACCACTTCTTCCCCGGCAAGCAGGACGTGCTGATCGGGGTGCTGGAGATGTACCGAGACGGCATCGAGGCCATGCTGCTGGATCCGGCCTGGCGCGGGGTGGACGATCCCGTCGAGCGGATCTTCGCCCTGCTGGCGGCCTATCGCGGCATGCTGCTGGACAGCGACTGCCTGTACGGCTGCCCCATCGGCTCGCTGGCCCTGGAGCTGCACGAGCCCGACCCGCCGGTGCGCGAGCTCTTGGCCGACAATTTCCGCAAGTGGACCGGCGCCATCGAGGGCTGCCTGCGCGACGCGGGCGAGCGTCTGCCGCCGGGCCTGGACCTGCGGGCGCTGTCGGAATTCATCCTGACCACGATGGAGGGGGCTGTCATGCAGGCCCGCACCCACCGCGATATCGGCTTCTTCGACCGCAGCATCGGCCAGCTGCGCCAGCACATGGCGCTGCTGACCGCGCGAGCAGTGGCTTAGGGCGTCAGCGCCCCTCGATCCACAGGTTCAGCGGCTGCTTTTCCTCGTGGCGCACCAGGATCACGTAGCCGACCGCGAACACCACGATCCCGATGATCGTCCCGCCCCAGAAGCCGGCCGGGCTGGCGAACCAGAGGGTCAGGGTCGTGATGACGGTGGCCAGGCCCAGCATGCACCATCGCAGGAGGATGCTGAAACCGTGGTAGGTCTGCTCGTGGGCGAGCAGCTCGGGTTTTCCGGTGTCGTTGAAATCGGCGTCCATACGTAACCTCCGCTATCGTCGAGGTTCTGGCCAGGCCGTCGTACGCGGCCTTGGGCCGAACACTGGAGACACCTTAGGACGAACGAAGGTCTCCGACTAGGCCGCCACCGCCGCGTCGAACTCGGCCTTCCAGTCGGCGAACCGCTCCCGGTCGTCCTGGTCCCACGGGTGGAAGCCGGGGCGGTACCAGGCCAGATAGGTCTTCCAGCCGCGCCGGAAGAGGCCCGGATCGCTCCAGACGAAGCGCTCGACCGCCTTCAGCGCCGCCTTGGGCGTGTAGCCGTCGGCCTCCAGCAGGCGAGCGGCGTAGCGGCTGATGTTGCGGGTGAACATGATGGTCACGAAGAACATCGCCCGGCAGCGGATGAAGTAGCGGCGCAGGGGCGACCAGTCCTTGGTCACTTCCTGGAAGACGTCGTAGGCCACGGCCTTGTGCTCGGTCTCCTCCATGGCGTGCCAGCGCCACAGCTGCTCGACGCCCTCGGGCGTATTGTCGAAGAGGTCGCGGTGGCGGGCGTGCATCTCGGCCATCATGGCGGTGAAGTGCTCCAGCGCGATGGTCGAGATCAGCATCGCCATCTTGCCGCGCTCGCGGGCCATCTTCACCCGGGCGCGCACCATCTCCTCGATCTCGGCGACGGGGTAGCGCTCGCGATCGATCAGGCTGTTGAGCTGGTGGTGTTCGCGCGAGTGGATGGCCTCCTGGGCGATGAAGCCCCTGGCGTCGTCCAGCAGCTTGCCGCTCAGCCGGCCGCGATAGTTCTTCACCGCGTCCATGAACAGGCGCTCGCCGTCGGGGAAGGTGAGGGACAAGGCGTTGAAGACCGCCGTGCCGACCGGGTCGCCGCCCAGCCAGTGGCCTTTGCGGACGTCGTCCAGGGCGAAGCTGATGTCGCGCGGCTTGACGTCGAGATCTTCGGGGGTGGTCTTGGTGTCGATCATGGCGTTCCGAGCTCCGCCGGTTTAGGCCTGGACGGCCTTCCATGCGCGCACAGTGAGTTATACTGACAAAAATGTCAATAGAGACGCCAGCTCCCAAGACCCGCGTGCGCCGTTCACCCGAGGCCGCGCGCGAGAACATCCTGGCCGCCGCCGAGGCGCTGCTGGTCGATCACGGCCCGCAGGCCATCAAGCTGGCCGACGTGGCCAAGGCCGCGGGGGTGGTGCACGCCAACGTCATCCACCACTTCGGCTCGATCGCCGGGGTCGAGACCGCCCTGATGGAGCGAATGATCCGGCAGCTGGCCGACCGGATCATCGACGGCTTCGAGCGGGACGGGGCGGAGCGGGGCTTCGGCGCCCAGGCCCTGTTCGACGCCTTCGAGACCCGGGGCGCGGCGCGCCTGGCCGCCTGGCTGGAGCTGACCGGCGAGGGGCGGCGCATGACCCTGGTCCGGGCGGTGGTCGACGAAGTGGTCCAGACCCGCCTAGTGCGCGACGCGGGCGTCGACCGTGACACGATCGTCGACTTCATCCTGCTCAACATCGTCTTGGCCATCGGCGTGGGCCTGTTCGGCCCCACGTTGAGCGAGCTGCTGGGGCGGCCGCCGGAGCGGGCGCGGGAGCTGGCCCAGGCGCTGATCCAGGCCCGGATCGAGGACGGGTTCTAGGGCGCGGGCTCCAGCGCCAGCAGGGCCGGCAGCACGGCCTGCGTCAGTAGCGGGGCCAGGCGCAGGTCACCCGGCGCGGCCGGGTCGATCCAGGCCAGCTCCTCGATCTCGGCCCGGGCTGCGATCTCGCCCTCCACCTTCGCCAGATAGGTCGCCGACTGCACGGTGAAGCCGGCCTCGTTGGCGGCGGGGGCCGAAAACCGGCCCAAGAGGTCGGCCGAGATCAGCCGGCAGCCGATCTCTTCCTCCAACTCCCGGGCCAAGGTGGTCAGGTCGTCCTCGCCGGCGTCGCGCTTGCCGCCGGGCTTCATGAAGGTGGCCGTGCCCCGCTTGCGCACCAGCAGCATCCGCCCCTCGGCGTCGCGGATCACGGCGGTGACGATGTCGAGGGTGCGGGTCATGCCGCCAGCCTAGCGGCGGGCGCGAGTCGCGTCGTCACTTCTCCACGGCCGCCAGGATGTGCTCGGTCAGCAGCTTTTCCGAGATGGCGTGCGGCTGGCGGACGTTGAAGTTGGTGGTGGTGATCACCGCCACCAGGTCCAGGTCCGGCACGATCACCACCTTGTTGCCGCCCGTGCCGCTCATCGCCCAGGCCTTGTGCCCGGCAAAAGTCTGGAGCCAGATCAGATAGCCGTAGTCGGTGTCCGGCCGGGCGTTGGCGTGGGGGCTGGTGGCGGCCTTGACGAAGGCGGCGGGCAGCAGCTGCTTGCCATTCCACTGGCCGCCATTGGCGTAGAGCTGGCCCAGCTTCAGCAGGTCGCGACTGGTCAGGCCCAGGCCGCCGCCGCCCTGGGCCAAGCCCAGGGGCGAGAACTGCCATTCTGGCTTGTCGATGCCCAGCGGTCCGAACAGGGCCTTGTCTGCGAAGACCTGCAGCGGTTCGCCGACCGCGCCCTGGACAACCGCGCCCAGGGTGGTGACCCCGGCCGTGCAGTAGCTGAAGGCCCGGCCGTAGGGCGAGGCCTCGGGGCGCGGCGCCCAGGCGGGGAAGCCGCGCACGGGCAGGTCGCGATAGAAGCCGACCCAGTCCTCGATCAGGTACATCCGCTCCTCGTTGCCGCGCGAATACTCGTTGTCGTCGTCGCATTCGGCGATGGAGCTCATGGTCAGCAGGTCCTCGACCGTGACCTTGTCCTTGCGCGGATCGGGATTGGCGACCGGCTGGCGGTCCTTGACGTAGGCTAAGATCGGCGCGTCGACGCCGGGCAGGGCGCCCTTGGCGATGGCCGCGCCGGCCAGCATGGCGGTGACGGTCTTGGTGGTGGAGCGGGTGTTGCGGCGGGTCTGGGCGTCGCCGTCGTAATAGGCCTCGAACACCGTCCTGCCGTGGCGGGCGATCAGGACGCTGGTGATCTGCTGGAACTGGCCGGCCTTGATGGCGGCGGACATGGCCTGGAGTTTTGCGTCCGACATTCCCTCGGCGGCCGGGGCGGCGACGGGCATGTCGGCCGGGGCGGCGTGGGACGGCGCGGACGCCAGCAGCAGGGACGCGGACAGGGACAGGGCAAGCAACGGACGCTTCACGAACAGGACCTCCAAGCGGAACTGTTTCCCGTCTAGACCGTGGCCGCGCCCTCGTCTTGGACGGCTGAAACATCGCCCCTTCGACCGCACAGCCTGGCGAACTCACCGGGGGTGACGCCGTAGGCGCGCAGGAACTGGCGGTTCAGGTGGCTCTGGTCGCAAAAGCCGGCGGCCAGGGCGATCTCGCCGATGGGATCGCGGCCGCGCATGAGGAGGTCGGCGGCGCGCTCCAGCCGCCGTGCGCGCAGCCGCTCGCCCGGCGCCGCGCCCAGCCAGCGGCGATAGCCGCGCGCCAGGTGGACCGGGTGCACGCCCGCCGCCCGCGCCAGGTCGGCGACGGCGATGGGCTGGTCGAAGCTGTCGGCCAGGAAGGTCTCGGCCAGGGCCAGCCAGGACGGCGGATGGTCGCCGTCGACGATGGGGGCCATGGCCTGGCTGGCCAGCTCCAGGCCCAGGCTCTCCAGCGTCACCGTGTCGGCGTCGCGGGTGAGCACGGTCCGGGTCAGCCGCAGGGCCGCGCGGCGGGCGGCGGGGCCGGTCAGGCGCAGGGCGTCGATGGCGGTGCGGGGCGAGGCCTGGGAGAGGTCGCGCCACACGGCCGCCTCGAAGCTGACGGCCAGGAAGTAGCCGCCGACGTCGACGAAACGGTCGCGGTGGACCACGCCCGGCGGGTTGTAGACCAGCACCGGACCTTCGGTTTCCGGGCCCCAGGCGGTGGTCATGTAGCGGCCATGGGTGGCCAGCACGAAGTGGGCGTCGTCGTGGCTGTGCTCGTCGACGTGCTCGGCGCGCTTGGTCGCCAGCAGGTGGGCGACGCGCACCCCCGGCAGCTGCCGCTCGACCGTCGGCGCGCCGTAGAACCGTCCGCTGGCGAAGGCGGTTCTGGCCGAGGTCACGTCAGCCCAGCTTCTCGGCCGCCCAGGGGGCGAAATAGGTGATGATCCCGGCCGCGCCGGCGCGCTTGAAGGCGGTCAGGCTTTCCATGACGGCGCGGTCGTGGTCGATCCAGCCGTTCTGGGCGGCGGCCTTGATCATCGCGTACTCGCCCGAGACCTGGAAGGCGTAGGTGGGCATGCGGAACTCGTCGACCAGGCGGCGCAGGATGTCCAGATACGGCATGCCCGGCTTGACCATGACCATGTCGGCGCCCTCGGCGATGTCGAGCGCGACCTCGCGGATGGCCTCCTCGGTGTTGGCCGGGTCCATCTGGTAGGTCTTTTTGTCGCCCTGGCCGGCCGAGAGCTTGGCCGAGCCGATGGCGTCGCGGTACGGGCCGTAGAAGGCCGAGGCGTACTTGGCGGCGTAAGACATGATCATCGTGTCCTGGAAGTTCGCGCCTTCCAGGGCGGCCCGCAGCTTGCCGATGCGGCCGTCCATCATGTCGGACGGGGCCAGGATGTCGGCGCCGGCTTCGGCCTGCATCAGGCCCTGTTCGATCAGGCGCTCGATGGTGGGGTCGTTGAGGATGCGGCCGCCCTCGACCACGCCGTCATGGCCGTGGTCGGTGAAGGGGTCCAGGGCCACGTCGCACATGATGCCGACCTCGGGGGCGGCGTCCTTCATGGCCTTGACCGCGCGGGGAATGACGCCGTCCGGATCTGCGGCGATGGAGCCGGTCGCGTCTTTCCGCGCGCCGTCGATGTGCGGGAAGATGGCGATGGCGGGGATGCCCAGGTCGCGGGCGCGGACGGCGGCCTTGGCGGCTTCCTTGACCGACAGGCGCTCGACGCCGGGCATCGAGGCCACGGGGATTACGCTTTCGCCCTCGTGCACCACCATCGACCAGATCAGGTCGGACGGTTCCAGCGTGGTCTCGCGGACCAGGCGGCGGGTCCAGTCGGCCTGGCGCAGGCGGCGCAGGCGCGTGGCGGGGTAGGGGGCGAGCGGGGGCGTGGTCATGTCCCCGGTGTCGCGCGGGCGGCGGCGCGAGGCAAGACGGTCCGGCGACGTAAGGGGCGGGATTTCGCCGCCCCCTACGCCTTCGGTCCGGCTAGACGGGGTGGTCGGGCTTGCAGGGCGTGCTGAGCATTTCCTGCACATAGGGCGTGACCACGCCGCTGGTGTAGACTTGGCCGGTGCAGCTATCGATGCGGGTGCCGACGTGCTGGGTGTAGGTGTCGTCGGAGAAGTAGAACGTCACGGTGTGATCGCGCGGCACGGCGACGGCGGCCGGAGCGCTGATCAGCATGACGAGGGCGGCGACCGCGCCGCCGATCTTCAGGGCCTTCGAGAAATGGGTCATGTAGCCTCCAGGTTGTGACGCTGGAGGTTGCTGGCCGTCGTCGATTCTCGTCAAGCGATCCTGATGGCGGCAAGCTCGCCTTTTCGGATCTTGCCGTCCTAGCCGGCCGAGCGGTCGTTGCTGGCGGTCTCGCCGTCGATGCGGCGCCAGGTCTGGGCCTTGCAGATCAGGCCGCCCAGGACGCAGCCCTTGGCCTTCATGGTGCGCGAGTCGACGAATTCGGCCGTGCCGTTCAGGGTGACCTTCAGGGTCGGCACATAGACCTTGCCGCGCATGTTGCCGTGACCGGTCGGCTCGAAGTCGCGCAGCAGCTGCTGACCGACCAGGGTCTTCAGGCCGCTCTTGCGCGCGTCGGCCTCGGCCTTGGGGCTGGCATAGACCACCGTGCCGCAAGTGCTGTCGCCGCAGTCGCGGATCGCGACACGGACATTGTCCTTGGGACCGGTCCACACGCCGAGATCGGCGGCCTGGGCCGGAACGGACACAAGGGTGAACAGCGCCGCGAGCGCGGCGAAAGCAGCAGTGAACTTACGCATGACGAAAATACGACGCCTCCGATAGGCGCCATCTGATACCGGGCAAGTGGCCGATCAAGGGCGGTGCGGCATTTGGTTCCCGCTTTTGTTGCGATGCGACATTCAAAATCATCGGGTGAGGTATGATTGACACAGTCGGTGGGGCGGGGCAGGTCAGCCGCTAAAGATTGATGAAGGGGCTTAGTTTGCTCCTCGGGGAGGTTTTGGCGCATGGATTTCGCTCTCAGTGACGATCAGATTGCCATCCAGGACATGGCCTCGAGCTTCGCGGCGGAACGTCTTGCCCCCAAGTCCGCCGAATGGGACGAGAAGAAGCACTTTCCCGTCGATGTGCTGAGGGAAGCCGCCGCCCTGGGTTTCGCCGGCATCTATGTCCGGGACGACGTCGGGGGCAGCGCGCTGTCGCGCCTCGACGCCTCGATCATCTTCGAGGCGCTCAGCTACGGCGACGTGTCCAGCGCGGCCTTCGTCAGCATCCACAACATGGCCTCGTGGATGATCGACCGGTTCGGCTCCGACGACCTGCGCCAACGCTATCTGCCGCGCCTGACGACCATGGAGCTGATCGCCAGCTACTGCCTGACCGAACCGGGCGCTGGGTCGGATGCGGCCAACATGCGCACCACGGCCCGCCTGGACGGCGACCACTATGTGCTGAACGGCGGCAAGGCCTTCATCTCGGGCGGCGGGGTGTCGGACGCCTATGTCGTCATGGCCCGCACGGGCGGCGACGGCGCCAAGGGCGTCTCGGCCTTCGTGGTCGAGAAAGGCGCGCCGGGCCTCAGCTTCGGCGCCAACGAGCGCAAGATGGGCTGGAACAGCCAGCCGACCGCCCAGGTGAACTTCGACGACTGCCGGGTGCCGGTCGAAAACCGCATCGGCGACGAGGGCGACGGCTTCCGCTTCGCCATGATGGGCCTGGACGGTGGGCGGCTGAACATCGCTTCGTGCTCGCTGGGCGGGGCGGCCTTCGCGCTCGATACGGCCAAGGCGTATCTGGAGACCCGCAAGCAGTTCGGAAAGCCGCTGAAGGACTTCCAGGCCCTGCAATTCAAGCTGGCCGATATGGCCACCGAGCTGGAGGCCGCTCGCCTGATGGTGCGCCGCGCCGCCCACGCGCTGGACAACAAGGACCCGGCCGCCACCAAGCTCTGCGCCATGGCCAAGCGCTTCGCCACCGACGCCGGCTTCCAGATCGCCAACGACGCCTTGCAGCTGCACGGCGGCTACGGCTACCTGCAGGACTATCCGCTGGAGCGCATCGTGCGCGACCTGCGGGTGCACCAGATCCTGGAAGGCACCAACGAGATCATGCGTGTGATCATCGCGCGCGAGATGTTCCGGGCGTAGCAGCGTCGTGATAGTCTGACCATATGTGGTCAGAACGGGAGCCTTTCCATGCGTGAAGTCGGCGTGCTCGAAGCCAAAACCCATCTGTCGGCGCTGCTGGACGCTGTCGAGCGAGATGGGGAGACCGTAACCATCACCCGCCACGGGCGTGCGGTGGCCCGATTGTCGCCTACTCGGACGAGCAATGTCTCGCGGACCCATCGACGTTCGGGCAAGGACCTCGTGGCGGAATTCGAGCGTCTGCGCGCGAGCATAGCGGCTGAAAACCCCGAAACAAATGACCTGACCTGGGAAGAGCTGAAGCGCATGGCGCGCGAATGACCTCGGTCGTCCTTGACGCCTCTGTTGCTCTGGCTTGGATGCTCAAATCGCAATCAACACCCGCCGCGACGGCGTTTCTGAGCAATGGCGACGATCGAACGTTCCAGGTTCCCGCCATTTTCGAATGGGAAGTGCACAACGTCCTGCTTTCGCTGGAGCGCCGCGGCGCTTTGCCGGAGGCAGACTACCGACAGGCCCAATCGATCTATGATCGCTTGGACTTGAACTTCAACGAGCTAGCCATCGACCTGCGGGACCTTGCCGATTTGGCTCGAAGAGCGGGTCTCAGCCTGTTCGACGCCGCCTATCTGGCTTTGGCGCTTGACGAAAGATGGCCGCTTGCGTCTCGCGACGCAGCGCTTCTAAGAGCCGCCGCCTCGGCCGGTCTCGAATGTTTCGACCTGCGAGCAGGAAACTAGATGAACGACCAACCCGAAGTCCTCGTCCGCGTCGAGAAGAACGTCGGCCGCCTGACCCTCAACCGGCCCCAGGCGCTGCACGCCCTGACCCAGACCATGTGCGAGATCATGATCGGCGCCCTGCTGGACTGGCAGGAAGACCCCGAGATCTACATGGTCATCATCGACCACACCGGCGAACGCGGGTTCTGCGCGGGCGGCGACATCCGCATGCTGGCCCACAGCGGGGCGGGCGACGGCAAGGAGGCGCGGGCCTTCTTCCACACCGAATACCAGCTGAACCATCTGCTGTTCACCTACGACACTCCAGTGGTGGCGATCCTGGACGGCGTGGTGATGGGCGGCGGCGTGGGCATCTCGATGCCGGCCCACTACCGCATCGCCACCGAGCGCACGACCTTCGCCATGCCCGAGACCGGCATCGGCCTGTTTCCCGACGTCGGCGGCGGCTGGTACCTGCCGCGCCTGCCGGGCAAGGCGGGGCTGTGGCTGGCCCTGACGGGCGCGCGGATCAAGGGGGCGGACTGCCTGCGCCTGGGCATCGCCACCCACTTCGTCGAGTTCGGCGCCGTCGAGGGGCTGAAGAAGGCCATCGTCGCCGATCCGCGCCGCATCGAGGAAACCCTGAAGAAGTACCGCGCCGACGCCGGCAAGGCGCCGCTGGTCAGCTTCGAGCAGGATCTGAACCGCCTGTTCGTCGGCGAGAGCGTCGAGCAGATCTTCGAATTCCTGGAGGCCGACAGCAGCGACTGGGGCAAGGCCCAGCTGGCGACCATGAAGACCAAGTCGCCCCAGACCCTGAAGGTGGCCTTCCGTCAGCTGGAGGCCGGGGCGGCGATGACCGACTTCGCCGACAACATGACGATGGAGTACCGGATCGGCGCGCGGGTGGTTCAGAAGCACGATTTCATCGAGGGCGTGCGGGCCGTGATCATCGACAAGGACAACGCGCCCCGGTGGGATCCGGCCAAGCTTGAAGACGTTACGGACGCGATGCTGGACGAGATTTTCGCGCCTCTGCCGGCTGATCAGGAATGGTCGCCGCTGACGTAGCGTGATTGCTGCGCTAGCTTGCCGCCAACGAGAAGACGTCGTCGGAAGGATTATCATGCGTAAGCCGCTACTCAGCCTCGTCGCCGCGCTCGCCCTTGCGGGCTGCGCCACCACGCCGATGGGGCCCGTCGCGCCGCCGCCGCCTCCGCCGCCGTCCGATGCGCCTGCCGCGATTCCCGCCAACATCGCCGCGGCCCTGTCCGATCCGGCGCGTCCGGCCGCCGACATGGTGCGCGACGAGAACCGCCTGCCGGGCCAGACCCTGGCCTTCGCCGGCGTGAAGCCGGGCGCCAAGGTCGCCGACCTGATCCCGGGCAGCGGCTATTTCACCCGCATCTTCTCCAAGGCGGTGGGGCCCAAGGGCCACGTCTACGCCTATGTGCCGGATGAACTGACCAAGCTGGCCAAGCGCGAGCCGGCCGTGAAGGCCATCGCCGCCGACCCCAACTACAAGAACGTGTCGGTGATCCTGAACACCCTGCCCAACTTCACCGCCCCGGAGAAGCTGGACCTGGTGTTCACCGCCCAGAACTATCACGACATGCACGACAAGTTCATGGGCCCGGCCGACCTGTCGGTGGTCAACCGCCAGGTGTTCAAGGCCCTGAAGCCGGGCGGCGTCTATCTGGTGCTGGATCACTCGGCCGAGCCGGGTTCGGGCCTGCGCGACACCGAGACCCTGCACCGCATCGACGCCGAGGCCGTGAAGCGGGAAGTCACCGCCGCCGGCTTCATCTTCGAGGGTGAGAGCCGCGTGCTGCGCGATCCGTCCGACACCCGCAAACAGAGCGTCTTCGACCCGTCGATCCGCGGCAAGACCGACCAGTTCATCTTCAAGTTCCGCAAGCCGGCCGGGGCACGCTAAGACTGGGCGCATCGGGACAAAACAGATCGTAATCCCGGACCAGCGCGCCGCGCCCAGGTCCGGTAACGACCATAAGAGCCGCGCCCCACGAGGCGCGGTTCGCATTTTGGGAGCAGGGGCATGACCCGCATCGCCTTCATCGGCCTGGGCAACATGGGCGGCGGCATGGCCGCCAACCAGGCCAAGGCCCAGCACCATGTCAGCGCCTTCGACCTGTCGGCGGCGGCGGTCGAGAAGGCCGTGGCGGCGGGCTGCCACGCGGCGGCCTCGGTGGCCGAGGCGGTCAAGGACGCCGAAGTGGTGATCACCATGCTGCCGGCCGGTCCGCACGTGCGGAGCGTCTATGGCGAGCAGATCCTGGCCGCCGCGCCCAAGGACGCCCTGCTGATCGATTGCTCGACCATCGACGTGGAGAGCGCCCGGGCCGTGGCCGGGCAGGCGAGGGCGGCGGGCTTCCGCTTCGCCGACGCGCCGGTGTCGGGCGGCATTATGGCCGCCGAGGCTGGTACGCTGGCCTTCATGGTCGGCTGCGACGCGGACGATTTCGCGCAGGTCGAGGCGGCCCTGGCGCCGATGTCGCGCGTGACCATCCACGCCGGCGACCACGGGGCGGGGCAGGCGGCCAAGATCTGCAACAACATGCTGCTGGGCGTCTCGATGCTGGGCACGTGCGAGGCCTTCGCCCTGGCCGAGAAGCTGGGCCTGGGCGCCGACCGATTCTTCGAGATCGCCGGCAAGTCGTCGGGCCAGTGCTGGTCGGTCTCGACCTATTGCCCGGTGCCGGGCGTGGGACCCTCGACTCCCGCTGACCGGAACTACGAAGGCGGCTTCGCCACGGCGATGATGCTGAAAGATCTGAAACTGGCCCAGGAGGCGGCCGCCAAGGCCGGGGCCTCGACCCCGATGGGCGCACAGGCCGAGGCGCTCTACGCCCTGTTCGACGCCAACGGCTTTGGGAACAAGGACTTCTCGGCCGTTCTGCAACTACTGCGGGGCCGCATCGGCGAACTCAACTGATGCGTTCCAGGCGCGAACCGCTCGCAAGTGGCCGTGTTCATTGGCGAAGTCGGGGTGTCCGTTCGCGCGGATGGCGCCATTAGGTATACGCCCCTATGTGGACAGGGGGGCTGGTGAGTGCGAAAAGCCGAGCCTTGAGAAGGGAACCGATCGGACCCGTCCGGCCCGTCGGATAAAAAGACCATGGACTACAAAGCCGCGTTCCAGAGCGCCGTCGACCAGATCCGCGACGAAGGCCGCTACCGGGTGTTCGCCGATGTGAAGCGCCATCGCGGCGCCTTCCCGCGCGCCACCTGGACCCGTCCGGACGGCGGCGAGAGCGAGATCGTGGTCTGGTGCTCGAACGACTATCTGGGCCAGGGCCAGAACCCTGTGGTGCTGGACGCCATGCACCAGGCGATCGACGACCACGGCTCCGGCTCGGGCGGCACCCGCAACATCTCGGGCACCAATCACCACCATGTCGAGCTGGAGGCCGAGCTGGCCGACCTGCACGGCAAGGAAGCCGCGCTGCTGTTCACCTCGGGCTACGTTTCGAACGAGGCCAGCCTGTCGGCGCTGCAGAAGATCCTGCCAGGCCTGATCATCTTCTCCGACGCCCAGAACCATGCCTCGATGATCGCCGGCATCCGCAACGGCGGCTGCCAGCGGCACATCTTCAAGCACAACGACCTGGCGCACCTGGAAGAGCTGCTGATCGCCGCCCCGGCCGACGCGCCCAAGCTGATCGCCTTCGAGAGCGTCTATTCCATGGACGGCGACATCGCCGACATGGCCGGCACCGTGGCCCTGGCCAAGAAGTACGGCGCCATGACCTATCTGGACGAGGTCCACGCGGTCGGCATGTACGGCCCGCGCGGCGGCGGCGTCGCCGAGCGCGACGGCCTGATGGACCAGATCGACATCATCGAAGGCACGCTGGGCAAGGCCTTCGGCGTGATGGGCGGTTACATCACCGGCGACGCGGTGGTGGTGGACGCCATCCGCCTGGTGGCCTCGGGCTTCATCTTCACCACCTCGCTGCCGCCCGCCCTGACGGCCGGCGCCCTGGCTAGCGTGAAGTACCTCAAGCAGCACCCGGAGGTCCGCGAGGCCCATCAGGAACGCGCCGCGACCCTGAAGGCCATGATGAAGGCCGCCGGCCTGCCGGTCATGGAGAACGACAGCCACATCGTGCCGGTGCTGGTGGGCGATCCCGTGCACACCAAGCTGATCAGCGACATGTTGCTGGCCGACCATGGCGTCTATGTGCAGCCGATCAACTACCCCACCGTGCCCCGCGGCACCGAGCGCCTGCGCTTCACCCCCACGCCGTTCCATACCGACGACATGATGCGCAAGCTGGTCGGGGCGATGGAAAAGCTGTGGGCGCACTGCAATGTCGCCCGCATGGGCGGCCACGCGGCTTAGGTCGTTTCCTAAAGACTTGCCCCCACCTGGCGGCTGCGCCGCCTGTCCGCCCCCGTAGGGGGCGGAGTTCGCGCTAGATGGGCGGCCTCGCTGACGGAATTCTTCCCCCTATGGGGGAAGACGATCGCGAAGCGATCCGTAGGGGGCAAGTGGCAGTAAGCTACCGACCCCGCATCTTCCCCTTGCCCAGCCCGATCGACTTGGCGAAGTCCGAGCGCCGCTCGGCATAGGCCGGGGCCACCATCGGATAGTCGCCGGGCAGCGACCACTTCCGCCGGTATTCCTCGGGGCTCATGTCGTAGTGGGTGCGCAGGTAGCGCTTGAGCATCTTCAGCTTCTTGCCGTCTTCCAGGCAGACGATGTAGTCGCGCTGCACCGAGCGGGCGACCGGTACGGCCGGCTTGGCGCGCTCGGCGGCGGGCGCGGCCTCGGACGAACCCAGGGCCGACAGGGCGCCATGCACCGAGCGGATCAGGTCCGGAATGGCGGTGCGGGCCACGGTGTTCTGCGCCACATAGGCGGCCACGATGCTGGCGCTGAGACCCAGGATGTCGACGTCGTCTTCGGTTTCCGCCTCGCCGTACGCCATTGCCATGCCTGCTCCATCCATCCGTCGCTCGGCTTGGAAGTCACCAAGTCGGCCGGCGCGCCGGTCACACCGGCGCCGTTTCCAGCGCAACGCATCGTCCCGCCGCGTGGTTCCCGGATTGATCGTGGCGCGAAGGGGGGTAAAGAGAGCGCGACCGACTCCCGCCGAGTCCGACCCCATCAGTCTCCCAGCTCCAGGAGAGCGCCCATGACCGCACCGGCCAACAACATCACCGCCGACAAGAGCGCCTTCTTCGGCGCCGATCTGGCCGCCGCCGACCGCGACATCTTCGACCGCATCGGCCTGGAGCTGAACCGCCAGCAGAACCAGATCGAGCTGATCGCTTCGGAGAACATCGTCAGCCGCGCGGTGCTGGAGGCCCAGGGCTCGATCCTGACCAACAAGTACGCCGAGGGCTATCCGGGCAAGCGCTACTACGGCGGCTGCGAATATGTCGACGAGATCGAGACCATCGCCATCGAGCGCGCCAAGCAGCTGTTCGGCGCCGGCTTCGCCAACGTCCAGCCGCACTCGGGCTCGCAGGCCAACCAGTCGGTGTTCATGTCGCTGCTGCAGCCGGGCGACACCTTCCTGGGCATGGACCTGGCCGCCGGCGGCCACCTGACCCACGGCTCGCCCGCCAACCAATCGGGTAAGTGGTTCAAGCCGATCTCCTACACCGTGCGCCAGCAGGACCAGCTGATCGACTACGACGCGGTGGAAGAGATCGCCAAGGCCAACAAGCCCAAGCTGATCATCGCCGGCGGCAGCGCCTACAGCCGCCAGATCGACTTCGCCCGCTTCCGCCAGATCGCCGACGAGATCGGCGCCTATCTGATGGTCGACATGGCCCACTTCGCGGGCCTAGTGGCCGGCGGCGTGTTCCCCAGCCCCATCCCGCACGCCCACGTCGTGACCACCACCACCCACAAGACCCTGCGCGGTCCGCGCGGCGGCATGGTGCTGACCAACGACGAGGCCATCATCAAGAAGGTCAATTCGGCGGTGTTCCCCGGCCTGCAGGGCGGTCCGCTGGAGCACGTGATCGCCGCCAAGGCCGTGGCCTTCGGCGAGGCGCTGCAGCCGGCCTTCAAGGCCTATGCCCAGCAGATCATCGATAACGCCCAGGCGCTTTCGACCGCGCTGCAGACCCAGGGCGTCAACATCGTCTCGGGCGGCACCGACAGCCACCTGATGCTGGTGGACCTGCGTCCCAAGGGCGTGACCGGCCGCGACGCCGAGCACAGCCTCGAGCGCGCCCACATGACCTGCAACAAGAACGGCGTGCCGTTCGACACCGCGCCGTTCACCGTCACCTCGGGCATTCGCCTGGGCACCCCGGCGGGCACCACCCGCGGCTTCGGCACGGCCGAGTTCACTCGCGTGGGCCAGCTGATCGGCGAGGTCGTCAACGGCCTGGCCGCCAACGGCCCGGACGGCAACGCCGAGGTCGAGGCCAAGGTGCGCGAGGAAGTCCTGGCCTTGACGGCCCGGTTCCCGATCTACAACTAATAGGCCTGCATCAGGCGGGAGGGCCTAGATCATGCGCTGCCCGTTCTGCGGCCACATGGAAAGCCAGGTGAAGGACAGCCGCCCGTCGGAAGACGGGGCGGCCATCCGTCGTCGTCGGCTGTGCCCGGAGTGCGGCGGTCGCTTCACCACCTTCGAGCGGGTGCAGCTGCGCGAGCTGACCATCGTCAAGCGTTCGGGCCGGCGTTCGCCGTTCGACCGCGAGAAGCTGGTCCGCTCGATCTCGCTGGCCATGCAGAAGCGTCCGGTCGATTCCGAGCGCATCGAGCGCATGGTCAACGGCATCGTCCGCCAGCTGGAAAGCCAGGGCGAGACCGAGCTGCAGTCGTCCACCGTGGGCGAAATGGTGATGAAGGCGCTGAAGGCGCTCGATGACGTGGCCTATGTCCGCTACGCCTCGGTCTATCGCGATTTCCGGGAAACCAGCGATTTCGCGAAGTTTCTGGGGCAAGAAGGCTTGAGCGACGTCGCCGAAGACGAGCTATAGGCGCATTCTACGATTCGTTTTTGCGGCGCCGCTGTCCGGCGCCCAGTGACCGGCCCCGCCGGGGAGATTTCAAAGGACTATGGTGGAAGAGAAGATTCGCCTGCTGATCGTGGAGGCCCGACGCTATTCGGGGCTTTCCGACGCCTTGCTGCAAGGCGCGGCTCAGGCGATCGACGCCCAGGGCGCCGAGTACGACGTGATCACCGTGTCCGAGGCGATGCAGATCCCGACCGCCGTCGCCCTGGCCGAGGAGGCCGGTCACCGGCCCGTCGGCGTGCGCTACGATGGCTTCGTGGCGCTGGGCGTGATCATCAGCGGCGAGACCTATCACTCCCAGATCATGGCCAACGAGACCGCGCGCGGCCTCAACGACCTGTCTTTCGGCAAGCGCCTGGCCATTGGTTACGGCGTGGTGACGGTTGAAGAGGAAGATCAGGCCTGGGTCCGGGCTCGGCCGTCCGAGGGGGATCGCGGCGGCAAGGCCGCTCAGGAGTGTCTGGAGATCATCGGATTGAAGCGTCAACTGCTGGGGCAAGCGCGATGAGCCGGGGCGATCGCGTCCAGCCGCGCTCGGTGGCCCGCCTGGCCGCCGTGCAGGCCCTGTACCAGATGGAAGTGTCGGGCGTCGGCGTCGACGCCGTCGTGCGCGAGTTCTCCGAGCACCGCTTCGACCGCGACGTCGACGGTCCGGAAGGCGATCGCCTGGCCCAGGCCGACGAGACCTTCTTCGCCGAACTGGCCAAGGGCGTCGTCGCCCACCAGGCCGCCGTCGACCAGGCCATCGTCAAGCGCCTGGCCTCGGGCTGGAAGCTGGAGCGCCTGGACGCCACGGCCCGCGCCGTGCTGCGCGCCGGGGCCTACGAGCTGATGCATCGCCCCGACGTGCCCAAAGAGGTCGTGATCGACGAATATGTCGAGATCGCCAAATCCTTCTTCGAGGGGCCGGAATCCGGCTTCATCAACGGCGCCCTGGACGCCATCGCGCGTGACGCCAGAAGCTGACGACGACTGGTTCGACGACGAGCCGACGGCCGAAGCGCCGGCGGTCGACGACGCATGGTTCGACGAGGCCGCCACGCCCGCCGCCGCGCCGCCCGTCGACGAGTTCGGCCTGATCGAGCGCCTGCTGCGGCCGCTGACCCGCGACGACGACGCGGCGCTGAAGCTGCTGGACGACGCGGCCGTGCTGCCGTCGCGTCCGGGCTACGACCTGGTGATCACCAAGGACGCCATGGTGGCCGGGGTTCACTTCCTGGCCGGCGAGGACCTGGACGTGGTGGCCAAGCGGCTGCTGCGCACCAACCTGTCGGACCTGGCCGCCAAGGGCGCGGTTCCGTACGGCTACTTCCTGGCCGTGGGCTGGCCCTCGGGCACCACCCTGACCGACCGCGAGACCTTCGCCCAGGGCCTGGCCGAGGACGGCGAGCTCTACGACATCAGCCTGCTGGGCGGCGACACGGTCACCACCTCGGGCCCCATGGTGGTCTCTGGCACATTCCTGGGCTGGGTCCCCAGCGGCGACGCAGTGCTGCGCAAGGGCGCGCGGGCCGGCGACCGTCTGATGGTGTCGGGCACCATCGGCGACGGCTGGCTGGGCCTGCTGGCCCACTGGGGCGAGGTCGAGGATCCCGACGGTGGCCTGGTGCGCCGCTATCGCCTGCCGCCGCCGCGCCTGGCCATCCGCGACCCGCTGCGGGCCTATGCCCGCGCCGCCGCCGACGTGTCGGACGGCCTGCTGGCCGACGCCGGCCATATCGCCAAGGCCAGCGGCCTGCGGGTCAAGGTCGACCTGGACCGCCTGCCGCTGTCGCCTGGCGCCCGCAACTGGCTGGGCGCCCAGCCCGAAGCCGGCGAGGCGCGCATGTCGCTGGCCTCGGGCGGCGACGACTACGAGATTGTCTGCGCCATCGACCCGGGCGACGTCGCCGCCTTCCAGGCCGCTTCCGTGGCCGCGGGCGTGCCCGTGCGCGACATCGGCGAGTTCGTGGAAGGCGAGGGCGTCTGCGCCCTGTTCAAGGGCAAGGACATCACGCCCGAACGGCTGGGCTGGCTGCACGGGTAGGGTGTTTCTACGCTTCCTTGGGTTGAGTTTCTCGGTGGCTTCACAACTACGGTGAAGCTATACGAGCTTCATGAAACCGCCGATCATGTACAAGGCGCCGCGGCCTCCGTTGCTCTTGAAAAGCGCGCCTCGGTTCTCCGAAGTCTATTGGTGCGATTTCGCCATCTCGAACATCCTGCCGGAGTTCGATGATCGGCATCCCGCGATCATAGTCCGCTCAGGCGGCAAGCTGACCAATCCCCATATCGTCGTGCCGCTCACCAGTCGCGACCACGAAGGCGACGTTTTCGCGCACAGGCTTTCAGTCAATCCGATAACGGGTAGAGACGGCAAAGCCTCGTGGGCGATCTGCAATCATCTCTACACCGTGGCTAGCGAACGGTTGGCGCCCGTGATGCATCCGAAGCATCGCCATTCTGTCTATCCCAAGGTCGGGGCGGAGGACATGCGCGCGATCAGTCTGCTGGTACGCCGGGCGCTGCACACGCTCTTGCTTGCTGGTCTTTCGTGAACGCGCCGATCTACGGATTGTTGAAATTTCCACCTTTTCGAACTATCTACCTTCTACGGCCCTGAGGCCGCGGGACTTCGGTCCGCGCTCCCGAAAGGGAGCAAGTCATAAAAGCCGGGCACTTTCGGGTGCTCGGCTTTTTTGTTTCGGGCGACCTGACGATGTTGGTGCAGCCCGCCCCGGGGCCTGCCCGGAAACCAAACCTCAAGCCTTCTTGGTTAAAGGCTCGGGCATGACCCGTCCGTCGTCCATCGCTCGCCGCGCCGTTCTGGCCGCTTCGCTCGCCCTGCTGACGGCGACGCCCGCCTTCGCCGGTCACGGCAAGAAGGAAGGCGAGGGCGAGGCGAAGGCCGATCCGGTCATCAAGCTGCAGTCGATGGCTTTGCCGATCATCGCCGACGGCCAGTTGGTGAACTACGTCTTCGTGCAGTCGACCATCACCCTCAAGCCCGAGGTGCTGGTCACGGTGTTCGAGGGCAAGGAGCCCCTGCTGCGCGACGCCATCGTGCGCGAGGCCCACACCAAGCCGTTCGTCCGCCCCGACAGCTACGTCGCCCTGGACGAAGGGCGTCTGAAGGGCTCGATCCTGCGCGAGACCAACCGGCTGATCGGGCCGGGCAAGGTGGCCCTGGTGACGATCGTCAAGCAGACCCCGCGCAACTTCGTGCCGCCTCCGGCCAAGCCCGGGACGCAGGCGAGGCCGACGCCGCGGCCTCAGCCCGCCGGCGACGCCAACCTCGTTCCCTAGGCCTCAGCGCGCCTTTCGCCGCCGAAACTCGCTGAACGCCGTTCCCGCAAGCGGTTGACACCCTGCGGCCATTTGGCACTGTCGTCGTCTTGGCGCCGGTGTCGGCGTCATCAGGGAGCATCGAGGGGGCAAGAGGCCATAGGCCCGCCCGCCGTGCGCGGCTGGGGCCGGTCTTTCGCGACCGTATCCCGCCGAAACGGCGACCCTCTCGTGATGGAAACGCGAAAGAGGGCGAGATACCGATGAGTTCTTGGCTTTATGTGGCCATTGGGGCCGGGCTGCTGGCGGTGCTGTACGGCGCCGTGCAGACGGCGTCGTTGATGCGGGCGTCGCCCGGTAACGCGAAAATGCAAGAGATCGCCTCGGCGATCCAGGAAGGGGCCCAGGCCTATCTGAACCGCCAGTACACGACGATCGGCATCGTCGGCGTGGTGGTGATCGCCCTCCTGGGCTTCTTCTTCAAGTCGTGGGAACAGCCGGTCGGCTTCGCCCTGGGCGCGATCCTGTCGGGCGCGGCCGGCTTCGCGGGCATGCTGATCTCGGTGCGCGCCAACGTCCGCACCGCTCAGGCCTCGTCCGAGAGCCTGGGGGCGGGCCTGAAGATGGCCTTCACCTCCGGCGCCGTGACCGGCATGCTGGTGGCGGGCTTCGCCCTGATCGGCGTGGCCGGCTACTACGCCGTGCTGCTGCAGACCGGCCACGGCGGCACCGACCGCGTGGTGGTCGACTCGCTGGTGGCCCTGGGCTTCGGCGCCAGCTTGATCTCGATTTTCGCCCGGCTGGGCGGCGGCATCTTCACCAAGGGCGCCGACGTGGGCGGCGACCTGGTGGGCAAGGTGGAGGCCGGCATTCCCGAGGATGACCCCCGCAACGCCGCGACCATCGCCGACAACGTGGGCGACAACGTCGGCGACTGCGCCGGCATGGCCGCCGACCTGTTCGAGACCTATGCGGTGACCACGGTGGCCACCATGGTGCTGGCGGCGATCTTCTTCCGGGGCACCGAGGCGGTGACCTCGATGATGCTGCTGCCGCTGGCCATCTGCGCCGTCTGCATCGTGACCTCGATCATCGGCTCGTTCGCCGTGCGCCTGGGCAAGAAGCAGAACATCATGGGCGCCCTCTATCAGGGCCTGATCGTCACCGGCGTGCTGTCGATCCCGGCGGTCTATTTCGTGATCCACCAGCTGGTGCCGACCGCCGTGACGGTGGGAACGCGCACCTTCGACGCCAACAGCCTGTTCCACTGCGGTCTGGTGGGCCTGATCGTCACCGCCGCCATCGTGGTGATCACCGAGTACTACACCGGCACCAACTTCCGCCCGGTGAAGTCGGTGGCCCAGGCTTCGGTCTCGGGTCACGGCACCAACGTGATCCAGGGCCTGGCCATGTCGCTGGAGTCCACGGCCCTGCCGGCCCTGACCATCATCGTCGGCATCCTGGTGACCTATAACCTGGCGGGCCTGTTCGGCATCGCCATCGCCACCACCACCATGCTGTCCCTGGCCGGCTTCATCGTCGCCCTGGACGCCTTCGGCCCCGTCACCGACAACGCCGGCGGCATCGCCGAAATGGCCGGCTTGCCGCCGGAAGTCCGCGTCACCACCGACGCCCTGGACGCCGTGGGCAACACCACCAAGGCCGTCACCAAGGGCTACGCCATCGGTTCGGCCGGCCTGGGGGCTCTCGTGCTGTTCGCCGCCTATACCGAAGACCTGAAGTTCTTCTCGGCCCACGCCGAGCCGGGCAGCTTCTTCGACGGCATGGGCGCCGTGACCTTCGACCTGTCCAACCCCTATGTGGTGGTCGGCCTGCTGTTCGGGGGGCTGCTGCCCTTCCTGTTCGGCGGCATGTCGATGACGGCCGTGGGCCGGGCGGCCGAGTCGGTCGTGGCCGAGGTGCGCCGCCAGTTCCGCGAGAACCCGGGCATCATGACCTACCAGACCAAGCCCGAGTACGGCAAGGCCGTGGACATCCTGACCAAGGCCGCCATCCGCGAGATGATCGTGCCGTCGCTGCTGCCGGTGGTCTCGCCGGTGGTGCTGTTCTTCGTGATCCAGGCCATCGCCGGCAAGGTCGACGCGTTCGCCGCGCTGGGCGCCATGCTGATGGGCGTGATCGTCACCGGCCTGTTCGTCGCCATCTCGATGACCAGCGGCGGCGGCGCCTGGGACAACGCCAAGAAGGTGATCGAGGAAGGCTTCACCGACAAGGACGGCGTCCTGCACAAGAAGGGCGGCGACACCCACAAGGCCGCCGTGACCGGCGACACTGTCGGCGACCCCTACAAGGACACCTCGGGTCCCGCCGTGAACCCGATGATCAAGATCACCAACATCGTGGCCCTGCTGCTGCTGGCGGTCCTGGCCCACGGCTGATCCGGAAAGATCGGTCCAGACATGACGACGCCCCGGAGGTTTCCCTCCGGGGCGTTTTCATTTGTCGCGCTGTCGCGCCGCTTAGCTGCGGCGGCCGTCGCGGTGATCCCAGCGATCGTCACGGTCGTGGCGCTGGACTTGGATCTGGCGGCTCAGACGGTCGAAGCGGGCGTCCAGGTCGGCGCGCTCGCGCATCGACAGGCCGTTGGACCGGCGATAGCTGACCTCCAGGCGGGCGATCGAGCGGAACTCGGCGCGCAGGCGGGTGGCTTCGACGCGGGTCAGCGAGCCGTTGCGGACGCCCACGTCGATGCGGCGATCCAGGTTGGCCTGGCGCTGGTTGATCGACTGCCACGGGGCGGCCTGGGCGGCCAGGGGAGCGGCGGCGACGGTGGCCAGGGCGGCGATGGCGAGAAGAGTGCGTTTCATGTTCTTGGTCTCCGACGATAATCTGTCGGGCGCCCGACGCGTCCGATGGAGGCCATAAAGCGCCACCTCACCTGAACGTTCCCGGAGCGCGCGGTTATGTTCCGTTCATGTGGCGGGATGTCGCGGGCCCAGGAGGGAAGCGCGTGAACGGAACGGCGCCGTGGCCGTTCTCCCCCTGGGGCCAAGCTTGTCGGTCCCGAGGCGGGGAGCGACGGGTGACGCTGCAACAGGGACTGTCCTTTGGCCTGATCGGCGCGACCGTTCTGTGTTTCGTCTGGGGGCGGTGGCGCTACGACCTGATCGCCCTGGGCGCTCTGGCCGTGGGCGTGGTCTTCGGCCTGATCCCCATCAAGTCGGCCTTCGACGGCTTTTCCAACGACATCGTCATCATCATCGCCAGCGCCCTGGTGCTGAGCGCCGCCATCGCCCGCTCGGGCCTCGTCGACACCCTGATGGCGCCGCTGCTGCCCCACCTGAAGGACGAGCGCACCCAGGTTCCGGTGCTGTCCACCGTCACCACCGTGCTGTCGATGGCCACCAAGAACGTCGGGGCCCTGGCGCTCATGATGCCCTCGGCCCTGCGCATCGCCCGGCGGACCGGGGTGTCGCCCAGCCGCCTGCTGATGCCGATGTCGTTCGGCTCGCTGGTGGGCGGGCTGGCGGTGTTGGTCGGCACCTCGCCCAACATCATCGTCTCCGAAGTGCGGCAGGAGGCGCTGGGCAAGCCGTTCGCCATGTTCGACTTCATGCCGGTGGGCGGGACGCTGGCGGTTCTGGCGATCGTCTATCTGTCGTTCGCCTATCGCCTGCTGCCCAAGGGGCGGGCGGCGGCCATCGACATCGACGCGGCCCTGGCCGCCAACGCCTATGTCACCGAGGTCGAGATTCCCGAGGGCTGGGTGTTCGAAAGCTCGCGGGTCGCCGACCTTCAGAAGGCCGCCGAGGACATGGTGGCCGTCGTGGCCATACTGCGCGGCCGCCAGCGGATCGCCTCGCCTCATCCCAACCGCAAGATCCTGCCGGGCGACGTGTTGCTGCTGGAGGGACAGCAGCAGCGACTGAACGAACTGATCGTCAAGGCCCGCCTCAAGCTCAGCGACGCCCAGCGGCCGGTGGTCATGGACGAGCCGACCGACGAGGTGCGGGTGGTCGAGGCGGTGATCGGCGCGGAGTCCGACCTGATCGGCCAGACCGCCCGCAGCTTGGCGCTGAACCACACCTATGGCGTCAACCTGCTGGGCGTCAGCCGGGCCGGCTACCGCATGGCGGGCCGTCTGGCGACGGTGCGGATGAAGGCCGGCGATATCCTGGTGCTGCAGGGCGCCGAGCAGCAGCTGCCGAACGCCCTGCAGGCCCTAGGCTGTCTGCCCTTGGCCGAGCGGGAGGTGCGGTTGGGCGGCTTCCGTCACGTCCTGCTGCCGACGGCCATCCTGGCGGTGGCCATGCTGCTGGTGGCGTTCGGCGTCCTGCCGGTGGCGGGCGGCTTCTTCGCCGCCGCCGTGCTGGTGGTCGCCACCGGGGCGCTGCGGATGCGCGAGGCCTACGCCGCCCTCGACGCGCCGGTCCTGGTGCTGGTGGCGGCCCTGATCCCGGTCAGCGACACGATCCAGGCCAGCGGCGGCGCCGACCTGATCTCCGCCTGGCTTTCGGGTGTGTTCCACGGCCTGCCGCCGCTGCTGACCCTGACGGCGATGATGGCGGTGGCCATGGCCGCGACCCCGTTCCTCAACAACGCCGCCACGGTGCTGATCGTCGCGCCCATCGGCCTGGGTCTGGCCAAGCATTTGGGGCTGAGCCCCGATCCGTTCCTGATGGCCGTGGCGGTGGGGGCGGGGTGCGACTTCCTCACGCCCGTGGGCCACCAGTGCAACACGCTGGTGCTGGGACCGGGCGGCTATAGGTTCGGGGACTATGCGCGGCTGGGCGCGCCGCTGACCCTGCTGATCCTGCTGGTCGCGCCGGGCCTGATCGCCCTGGTCTGGCCCTTCGCGGGCCGCTGATCAGTAGACTTCCTCGGGATTGAAAGCGCCGTCGACCGCGTCCTCGGCGCCCCGGCGCTCTTCGCCCTGGTAGTCGTAGTCGATCCTGCGCCGGCGGCAGGGACCGAAATAGGCGCCGGCCCGGATGAAGTCGCGCGGATTGTTGATCACCTCGTTGAGGCGATGCAGCACGCCCTTGGCGGTCAGCGGCTTGGCCAGGAACTCGGTCACCCCGGCCATGCGGGCCTCGTCCAGGCTGGCGCGGGTGGCGTGGCCGGTGACCATGATGATCGGGGTGTAGGGATTGCTGCTGGCCGGCGAGGTGCGCACCCAGCGGATGAAGGCCAGGCCGTCGACCGGCTGCATCATCAGGTCGGTGAAGATGATGTCGACTTCGTTCTCGGTCACGGCCTTCAGGGCCGCGACGCCGTCGGCGGCCGTGAGGATTTTCCGCACGCCGAGCGATTTCAGGATGGTGCCGATGATTTCGCGCATGGGCGCGTTGTCGTCGATGATGAGCACCGTCAAGGGACGCAGATCGGGCGCGCTCAAAACTCAAGTCCCCCAAGCAAGCTTCACGCGCGGCGTTACGCCGCGACCACCTTGCCTGAGAGGTTGCACGAGTCGTCGTTGAGAAACCGTTGATACCACGCCAGATTGTCGCGGTATTTCAGGTGCTTATGTTTAACGCGCGGTACGGCTGCGCTTGAGCGCGGCCTAGCGGCGGTCCTGCGGACGGTTGCCCGGGACGTCTTCGTCGTTGTTGGGCAGCATGCCGCCGCGACCGACGTTGCCCAGCAGCTGCTCGAGGATGGTCATCTCGCGGCCGCGGGTCGGGGTCTCGTGGCCGTTATAGGCGATGACCTTGCCGTCCTTGAGCGTGTAGGTGTCGACCGAGGCGACCTTCTCGTCGGCCGGATTGAACTTGATGGCCACCACGTCGCGCTTGATCACGCGCGGCTTGTAGAAGGCCACGCGGTCGGTGGTCTGCGAGATGTAGTACCAGGCGTTCGTGTCGAAGGTGGAGGTGGCCGAGGGCGAGCCCAGCTTCTCGGTGACCGTCGACTTGCTGTCTTCGCCGATCTTCATGTCGGCGGGCTTGGCCTCGATGGCCTGGAAACCCGAATAGCTCGTCAGCGGCGTGCAGGCCCCCGTAACGGCGGCGAGGCCGATGACGACGGCGGCGAGAACGGCGGGACGAGACATTGAGGCTCCGAAACCTTGAGCAGGCTGACTTTGACCTATCGCCCGCGCGGGCTTAGTTCAATGGTCCGCGTGGATCGAAGGCGTAACTAGTTCCGTGTCGCGGCGAAATCGAGGCGAAGTGATGTTTCTGGACCGGCTGCTCAAACCCAGGCCCGCCAAGGCGGCGGGCGCGAAACTGTATGCCTCGGCGGTGGCCCAGGCCCGCTCGGAGGTCTTCTACGCCCGGATGGGCGCGCGCGACTCGATGGAGGGGCGGTTCGAGTTGTTCACCCTGCACGTGGCGCTGCTGCTGGAGCGGATGAAGGGGCAGGACGAGTCGGTGGCCGAGGTGGCCCAGGAAACCTTCAACGCCTATACGCGCGGCCTGGACGACGCCTTCCGCGAGATCGGCGTGTCCGACACGGCGGTCGGCAAGAAGATGAAGAAGCTGGTCGGCGCCTCCTATGGCCGCCTGAAGGCGTTCGACGAGGCGGCCAAGGCCCTGCCGGACCGGTCGGTGCTGAGCGCGGCCCTGGCCCGCACGGTGTTCGAGGAGCGCGAAGGCTGCGAGGTCGAGGCCCTGACCGACTATGTGGTGGCCGCCCGCGACGGCCTGGCGGCTCAGCCGCTGGAGAGCCTGATCCAAGGAGAGGTCCAATGGCCGAAGGCGTGATCGATTCCTGGCCCAGCGAGGTCTCCCTGGGACGGGTCAGCCGCGGTCCCGTGGACCTGCGGCTCGAGCCCGACGCGGCCGCCTTGGCGGCGATCGCCAAGCAACTGGGCCTGGTGGCGGTGGAATCCCTGACCGCCGAGATCTTCCTGCGCCCCTGGATGGACGGCGCGGAAGTCTCCGGCCTGATCCGCGCCCGCGTGACCCAGGTCTGCAGCGCCACGGCCGACGAGTTCGAGGAGCCGGTCGAATCGCGGTTCAGCGTCCGGGTCCTGCCCGCCGATAGCGAATACGCGCCTCAGGACGAGGACAGCGGCGGCGAGCTGGGCATCGATCCGGAGGGCGACGACCCGCCGGACGTGCTGGAGGGCGAGATCGTCGATGTCTCCGGCTATGTGATCGAGCACCTGGCCCTGGAGCTGGATCCGTTCCCGCGCAAGCCCGGCGCGGTGTTCGTCCAGCCGCCCGAGCCTGTGGAGCTTTCGCCCTTCGCCAAGCTCAAGAGCCTGAAGATCGTCCCCGAGGCCGGCGGGGAAGGGGGCTGAAATGGCCCTTTCGTTCCGCTTGCGCGATATTCTCGCGGCTGTATCGTCCCGCCGCCTTGCCAAGCACCCCCTCGAACGGGCGGTGCGCCGCTCCAGGAGCCGATAGCGCCTCGTGCCCCAACCCGTAGTCATTTCGATCGACGCCATGGGCGGAGATCACGGCCCGTCCGTGATCGTGCCGGCCGTGGCCATGGCGGCCAAGAGCCTGCCCGACGTCCGGTTTCTGCTGCACGGCGACGAAGCCCAGCTGAACGCCCAACTGGCCAAGCACCCCGGCGCCAAGGCCGTCAGCGAGGTGCGCCACACCGACAAGGCCATCTCCATGGAGGAGAAGCCCGCCCAGGCCATGCGCCGGGGCAAGGGCTCCAGCCTGTGGAACGCGGTCGAGTCGATCCGCGCCAACGAGGCCGCCGCCGTCGTTTCGGCCGGCAACACCGGCGCCCTGATGGCGATCTCCAAGCTGATCCTGCGCATGGGGGCCAATCTGGAGCGCCCGGCGATCGTGGCCAGCTGGCCGACCATGGCCGGCGTCTCGGCGGTGCTGGATGTCGGCGCCAATGTCGAGAGCGACGCCAAGCAGCTGATCGAGTTCGCGATCATGGGCGCGGCCTTCCACCACGCCGTGCACGGTTCGCACCGTCCGACCGTGGGCCTGCTGAACGTCGGCTCCGAGGACCAGAAGGGCCATGAGGAGGTGCGCGAGGCGCACGCCATCCTCAAGGAAGCCAAGCTGGACTTCGACTATCGCGGCTTCGTCGAGGGCACCGACATCGCCAAGGGCACGGTCGACGTGGTGGTCACCGACGGCTTCACCGGCAACGTGGCCCTGAAGACCGCCGAGGGCGTGGCCCGGTTCATCTCCGCCGAGATCAAGACCACCCTGACCTCCGGCCCCCTGGCCATGCTGGGGGCGGTGATCGCTTCGGGCGCGTTGAAGAAGATGCGCCGACGCCTGGATCCGGGCCGGGTCAACGGCGGTCCGCTGCTGGGTCTGAACGGCATCGTGGTCAAGAGTCACGGCGGCGCCGACGCTCTGGGCTACGCCTCGGCGATACGCGTGGCCGTCGATCTTGCGCGCAGCGATTTTTCGGCTGAGATCGACCGCAATCTGAAACGCCTGACCGAGACCGACCTTACGGCCGGCGCGGAGGGCAAGGCCGAAAGCGTGTCGGACGCCGAAGGCCAGGGAGCTTCCGAGTGAGCGTAATTCGTAGCGCCGTCACGGGCGTCGGGGCCTATCTGCCGGAAAACGTCGTCACCAACAGCCAGTTGGCCGAGACGGTGGACACCAGCGACGAGTGGATCGTCGAGCGCACCGGCATCCGTCAGCGTCACAAGGTGGCCGACGACCAGCCCGTTTCGGACCTGGCCTGGCGCGCCGCCGTCCAGGCGCTGGAGAAGGCCGGCAAGACCGCCGCCGATGTCGACCTGATCGTCGTGGCCACCACCACGCCGGACATGACCTTCCCGGCCACCGCCACCATCGTCCAGCGCAAGCTGGGCGCGCCCATCGGCATCGCCTTCGACGTCCAGGCCGTGTGCTCGGGCTTCGTCTATGCGCTGAGCGTCGCCGACGGCTTCGTGGCCCGGGGCCACGCCAAGTGCGCCCTGGTGATCGGGGCCGAGGCCATGACCCGGCTGATGGACTGGAACGACCGAGGCACCTGCGTGCTGTTCGGCGACGGCGCCGGGGCGGTGGTGCTGGAACCGCGCGAAGGGCAGGGGACCACGGCCGACCAGGGCATGCTGGGCTTCGCCTTGCGCGCCGACGGCACCAAGCAGGAGCTGCTCTATGTCGACGGCGGCCCGTCGACGACGGGCACGGTCGGCAAGCTGCGCATGCTGGGCAACCAGGTGTTCAAGCACGCGGTGGTCAACATATCCGAGGCCATCTTCTCGGCCGCGGCGGCGGCGGGCGTCACCGTGCCCGAGGTGGACTGGTTCATTCCCCACCAGGCCAACCAGCGTATCCTGGCCGGCGTGGCCCATCGCTGCGGCATCGACGAGCACAAGGTGATCTCGACGGTGGCCCAGCACGCCAACACCTCGGCCGCCTCGATCCCGCTGGCCTGGGCGCAGGGAATCGCCGACGGTCGCATCAAGCCGGGCCAGCTGTTGCTGCTCGAGGCGATGGGCGGCGGCCTGACCTGGGGCGCCTGCGTGGTGCGCCTTTAGGCCCAAGCTTGGCCGTTTTTGCCCGCTAGCTTGCGCTATCGTCTGAAGTCCTGCCGCTCAGCCTTTGACTCCATGCGATAATCGCGGCATGCAGGCTTGAGTTGATGAGAGCGCGTTGCAGAAACACGGGGCTCGACCCTGTCGGACGCGCGCGCTCTGGGGTTTGTCAATCCAGCGTAAGGGGGCGTCATGAAAGGCGCGACATTGACCCGGGCCGATCTCTGCGAGGCGGTCCACGAGGAAGTCGGTCTGACCCGCCAGGACTGCGCGGGTCTGGTGGAACGCACCCTGGATCTGGTGGCCGAGGCCCTGGAAAAGGGTGAAACGGTCAAGCTTTCCGGCTTCGGCGTCTTCCAGGTTCGCGACAAGCGGGCCCGGATGGGACGCAATCCCAAGACCGGCGAGCCGGCCGAGATCGAGCCCCGCCGAGTGATCGGCTTTAGGGCCTCGCAGGTCATGAAGGCGCGAATCGACCGCGCCCTCGGCGGCTAAGAAGGATTCGATGCGGTGGCGAAGGGGCCCAACGCCTTCCGCACGATTTCCGAAGCCGCCGAAGAGCTGGGCGTGCCGCAGCACGTCCTGCGTTTCTGGGAAACCAAGTTCTCGTTCATTCGCCCGATGAAGCGGGCCGGCGGGCGGCGGTTCTATCGCCCGCAGGACATCGCCGTACTCAGCGGCGTGCGCGCCCTGCTGCACGCCGAGGGCTACACCATCAAGGGCGTGCAGAAGCTGCATCGCGAGCAGGGGATCACCCACGTGATCGCCGCGGGCCTGGGCGACAACGGCTCGGCCTCGCTGGACGGTCTGGTCGCGGTCGATTCGTCCGTTCCCGTCGAGCTGGCCGACGAAGCGCGCGATCGCCTGGTCCTGGCGCTCGGCGATCTGCAGGCCGTAAAGGCCCGGCTGGACGGGCTTTTGCGGGGCGCCTGAGGGGCGCTCAAAAAGCCTCAGGAATCCCATTGCCCCCGGAGAAAGCCGCACCTATAAGGGCGCTCCTTCCGGATCGGAGCGTGGCGCAGCCTGGTAGCGCACTTGACTGGGGGTCAAGGGGTCGCAGGTTCAAATCCTGTCGCTCCGACCATTCCTCCTTCGCGGGGAAGACCGGAAGAAACGGAAAGGCCGCCCCTCGGGGCGGCCTTTTTCGTTTCCCTCCGCCCCCTACGGGGGCGGGCAGACCGCGAAGCGGTCAGGTGGGGGCAAGCAGGCGCGCTACCGCCCGACCGGCTTGTCCGCCTTGCCCATCCACGACATCAGCGGCATCAGCGGCAGGCCCCAGCCCATGCCGGCGATCACGAAATAGATCAGGTGCACCGCGCGGTTGTTAGGCAGGAAGTCGTAGAGGCTGGTGAAGATCCAGATCCAGGCGGCCAGGAACACCATGATGCCGATCCCGCCGATCAGCTTGCGGACGCGGGCGGGAATGAGGGGAGCGCTCAAGCGGGTCTCCGGAAGACGCTGGATACGATGCCGAGAACGGCCAGAAAGAAGATCGCGCCCACGCTGGAGACCAGCAGACTGCCCAGGAAGCCGTCGAACTGGAAGCCCAGGCGCTGGGCGATGAAGGTTCCGATGAACGAGCCGACGACGCCGATCAAGAGCTTGGTGAAAAGCGCGTGCCGACGGGCCAGCGCGACGTCGGCGATCCAGCCGGCCAGTATGCCTATGACGACGGCCACGAAGACGCCCACGCCGCTCATTTGAATCCGCTCCGCCCCCTCGGCGCCCCTGCGCCCACGACATCATCGCACGTGAGGCCTTACGCGTCATGACCCCATGGACGCGAGCGCCAGTCGGGCGTACGGCAAGGCTTCGCCGTATTTCGGCCCCCAACTGACGTTTTTACCGGCTGTCATGACGTCCTTCTTGCGTTCCGATCGTTCCAGGCCCGTGGCCATCTGGCTGTTCGCCGTGGCCTTCCTGGTGTTCTGCATGGTGGTGGTCGGGGGCGCGACGCGCCTGACCGACTCGGGCCTCTCCATCACCCAGTGGAAGCCGATCATGGGCGCGCTGCCGCCAATGTCGGAGGCCGCCTGGCAGGCCAATTTCGAGCTCTACAAGAAGATCCCGCAGTACAAGCTGGTCAATGCCGGCATGACGCTGGAGGCCTACAAGGGCATCTTCTGGTGGGAGTGGGCGCACCGGCTGCTGGGCCGTCTGGTCGGCATGGTGTTCGCCATTCCGTTCGTGTTCTTCCTGGTGCGCCGGATGATCCCGCGCCGCCTGATCTGGCGCTGCGCGGTGCTGTTCGGCCTGGGCGGCCTGCAGGGGCTGGTCGGCTGGTGGATGGTTTCGAGCGGCCTGTCCGAGCGGGTGTCGGTGGCCCCCGAGCGTCTGGCCACGCACCTGGGCCTGGCGCTGATCCTGTTCGTCGCCCTGGTCTGGACGGCGCTGGACGCCTGGTCCGGCTCGCCGCGCATCGAGGAGCGCACCGGCTGGCGCGGCTGGGCCCTGGCCTTCCTGGGGGCGGTGTTCTTCCAAAGCCTGCTGGGCGCCCTGGTGGCCGGCAACGACGCGGGGCTGGTCTACAACGACTGGCCGCTGATGAACGGCGCCCTGATCCCGGCCGAATACGCCGGCCACGGCTTCTGGGGCACCATCGCGCACAGCGCCGGAGCGGTGCAGCTGCATCACCGGCTGATGGCCTACGCCCTGTTCGTGGCGGCCATCGTGGTGGGCGTGGCCGCGACCCGTTCGCGCCGCCTGCCGCACGAGGCCAAGCTGACGGCCTATGCGCTGGTCGGCGTGGTCTTCGTGCAGGCGGGGCTGGGGATCTGGACCCTGATGGCCGTGGTGCCCCTGACCCTGGGCGTGCTGCACCAGGCTGGAGCGGCGGTCCTGCTGGCCACGGCGACGACGTTCGCCTGGCGGGTTCGCCGGCCCTAGCGGCTTTCGAGGCGGGCGCTCAAAGAACTGTCACGAAACGCCAGCACAGGACGTCGACCGTCCCAGCTGGAGCTTTCCGTGACCCGCGCCCCCCTGTTCCTCGCCGCCGCCCTCGTCGCCCTCTCGACCTCGGCGGTCGCCGCGCCCAAGCCCAAGGCCGCCGCCAAGCCCGTCGCGGCGACCGTGATCAACGCCGCGCCGGACGACGCCTATTTCAAGGCCGGGCAGGCGGCCCTGGCCAAGGCGCTGACGATCAATCCCCGCACCGGCAAGGCCAAGAACGTCATCCTGTTCCTGGGCGACGGCATGGGCATCTCGACCGTGGTGGCCAGCCGGATCTATGAAGGCCAGCAGCGCGGCGTCGACGGCGAGAGCAACAGCCTGGCCTTCGAGAAACTGCCCTGGACGGCGCTCTCCAAGACCTACAGCCACGACACCCAGGTCACCGACAGCGCCGCCGGCATCACCGCCATCACCACCGGCGTGAAGACCCGCAACAAGATCATCGGCCTGTCGGGCGCGGCCAAGCCCGAGAGCTGCGCCAGCGAGGCCGGCACGCACGTGGAGACCATCGCCGAACTGGCCAAGGCCCACGGCCTGTCGGCGGGCGCGGTGACCACCACCCGCATCACCCATGCCACCCCGGCCGGGACCTACGCCCACACCGCCTATCGCGACTGGGAAGGCGACGGCGACATGCCTACCGAGGCCCTGGCCGCCGGTTGCAAGGACATCGCCCGCCAACTGGTCGAGGCCCCCGCGGGCATCCGCCTGGACGTGGCGCTCGGGGGAGGGCGCTCGCGCTTCCTGCCCGAGGCCCAGTCGGGCAAGCGCGCCGACGGCCGCGACCTGACCGCCGAATGGCTGAAGGCCCCGAACGCGGCCTATGTGACCACCGACGCCGAGCTGGCGGCGCTGGACCCGGCCAAGACCGGCCCGGTGCTGGGCCTGTTCGCCAACGAACACCTGCCCTACGAGGTCGAGCGGCCGGTGCTGGGGCAGGGCGTGCCCACCCTGGCGGCCATGGCGACCAAGGCCGTCGACCTGCTGTCCAAGAACCCCAAGGGCTACTTCCTGCTGGTCGAGGGCGGCAAGATCGACATGGGCAGCCACCTGAACAACGCCAAGCGGACCCTGACCGAGACGGTCGAGTTCTCCAAGGCGGTGCAGGCGGTGATCGACAAGGTGAACCTGGACGAGACCCTGATCATCGTCACCGCCGACCACAGCCACGGCCTGGTGATCTCGGGCTACGCCGCCCGTAACGCCCCGATCCTGGGCCTGGCGGGCAACGAGGGCGACCCCATCGTGGCCGGCGACGGCAAGCCCTACACCGTGCTCAGCTTCGCCACCGGCCCCGGCGGCCCGGAAGGCGAGAACCTGCGCGCCGACCCGGCCCACGAGGACATTGACGACGTCGACTACCACCAGAACGCCACGGCCTATCTGGGCAGCTCGGCCCACTCGGGCGAGGACGTGGGCGTATTCGCCGACGGCCCGGGGGCGTACCTGGTGCGCGGCGTGGTCGAGGAGAGCTACCTCTACCAGGTGATGCGCCACGCCTACGGCTTCGACGCTCAATAAGGACCGTCATCCTCGGGCTCGTCCCGAGGATCCCTCTGTCCGCTTTCACATCGGTATCGGGATGGGGCGCTGCATTCGCGGCGCCCCTTTCTGCATTTCAAGGGCGGCCGAAATAGGGGTCCTCGGAACAAGTCCGAGGATGACGGGCACAAATGAGGTATTATGATACCTCATCGAGAAATCCCTTATCGTGTAAGGGTTTGCGGAGTTTCTTGCGCGTGCATTGTTGACAGGCCGCGAACCGTCCTGTACCTGCCGCCCCTCACGCAGACGGAGCCGCTTCCTTGGCCCCCGACGCACAAGGAATACGGATCAATCCCATGCAAAAGACCACGGCTTCCCTGAAGCCCGCCGAGGTCGAGAAGAAGTGGATCGTGGTCGACGCCCAGGACGCCGTTGTCGGCCGTCTGGCGACGTTCATCGCCATGCGTCTTCGCGGCAAGCATCGTGCTGACTACACCCCGAACGTCGACTGCGGCGACTTCGTCGTCGTGATCAACGCCGACAAGGTGAAGTTCACCGGCAAGAAGATGGACGACAAGGTCTACTATCGCCACACCGGTCACCCGGGCGGCGTCAAGTCGACCACCCCGCGCAAGCTGCTGGAAGGCCGCTTCCCGGAACGCGTCCTCGAAAAGGCCGTCGAGCGCATGCTGCCCAAGGAAAGCCCCCTGGCCCGCAAGCAACTGACCCATCTGCTCATCTACAACAACGGTGAGCACCCGCACCAAGCGCAAAGCCCGGAAGTCATCGACTTCGCTGGCCGCAACGCCAAGAACACCCGGAGCGCCTAAGTCATGTCCGAAGCTCAAGGCTTTGACGCGCTGGCCAGCCTGTCCAGCAACCCGGAAGCTGCCGCTCCCGCCGAACCCAAGATCGACGCCCAAGGCCGCGCCTATGCGACCGGCAAGCGCAAGAACGCGATCGCCCGCGTCTGGATCAAGCCCGGCAAGGGTTCGATCACGATCAACGGTCGTGACCAAGAGATCTACTTCGCTCGCCCCGTGCTGCGCATGATGATCGCCCAGCCCCTGCAGGTCACCGACCGCCTGGGCCAGTTCGACGTCGTCGTCACGGTCGAAGGCTCGGGCCTGTCGGGCCAAGCCGGCGCGATCCGTCACGGCCTGTCCAAGGCCCTGACCTATTACGAGCCCGGCCTGCGCACCGCGCTGAAGCCGCACGGCTTCCTGACCCGCGACAGCCGCGTCGTCGAGCGTAAGAAGTACGGCAAGGCCAAGGCCCGCCGCAGCTTCCAGTTCTCGAAGCGCTAAGCGCGTCTTCTACGCGTTTGGAAAAGGGCGCTTCGGTTTCGACCGGAGCGCCTTTTTTCTTGTCTTGTTTTTCTGGTCTTCTCGGCCTCCAAGCGCCGGATCCCTTGTGCGGATGTGATGTCCATGACCCCGAAAGTCTTCATCGACGGCGAAGCCGGCACCACGGGCCTGCAGATCCGCGAGCGCCTGGTCGGCCGCAAGGACCTGCAGCTGGTCTCGATCGATCCGGACAAGCGCAAGGACGCCGAAGCCCGCAAGGCGATGCTGAACAGCGCCGACGTGGTGATCCTGTGCCTGCCCGACGACGCGGCCAAGGAAGCCGTCACCCTGATCGAGGACCCCAAGGTCAAGGTGATCGACGCCTCGACGGCGCACCGCACCGCCGCCGGCTGGACCTACGGCTTCCCCGAGCTCGACCGTGAGCAGCGGGGCAAGGTGGCCTGGTCGACCCGCGTCTCGAACCCCGGCTGCTACGCCACCGGCGCCATCGCCCTGGTCCGTCCGCTGGTCACGGCCGACATCATCGCCGCCGACCTGCCGCTCTCGTTCAACGCCGTCTCGGGCTACACCGGCGGCGGCAAGGCGATGATCGCCGAGTTCGAGGACGAGACCTCGCCGAACTACACCAAGGTTCCGTACCGCATCTACGCGACGGGCCTGAACCACAAGCACCTGCCCGAGATCCAGGCTCACGGCGGCCTGCTGACCCGGCCGATCTTCACCCCGGCCGTGGGGCGCTATGCCCAGGGCATGCTGGTGGAGCTGCCTCTGCACCTGGGCATGCTGAACGGCAGCGTCTCGATGACCGAGATCCACGAGGCCCTGGCCGACCACTACGCGCGCGAGCACTTCGTGGAGGTGGCGTCGCTGAACGAGGCCAAGAGCCTGGCCACCCTCGATCCGGAAGGCCTGAACAACACCAACCGCCTGAAGCTGTTCGTGTTCGGCTCGGAAAACAGCGGCCAGGTCCGCCTGGTGGCCCTGCTCGACAACCTGGGCAAGGGCGCCTCGGGCGCGGCGGTCCAGAACTTGAACCTGATGCTGGGCCTGAAGGAAGGGGCGGGGCTTTAAGCGACAGATGCTCCCCCTTTGGGGGGAGCTGTCGCGGAGCGACTGAGGGGGCTGCGGCATAGGCCGCGCGACCCCCTCCGGCCCTCTGGGCCACCTCCCCCAAAGGGGGAGGATTTAGCGCGACTTCACGCCCGCCAGCGGTAGTGCCCCACCGCCGTGTGCAGCTTGAACATCCACAGCGGCTCCTCCCGCGCGCCCCAGCCGATATTGTGGACCACGCGCGGATGTTCCGGCCCCTGGCTGACAACGCCGATGTGCGGCCGGCCGCCCCAGACGCGCCAGGTCAGGACGTCGCCGGGACGCGGGTCGTCGAAGCGGTCGCCCGGAGTCTTGGCCGGCGCGCGCCCCAGCAGGGCGCGCTGGCGGGTCAGATAGGTCTCCAGGTTCAGCACCCGGCGATGGTCGATGTTGGAATCCGGGCCCTTCAGACCCCAGGCGCGGCGCGAGGGATAGGCGTCGAAGGCCAGGCTCATGTCCTCGTGGACGCGCTGCTGCAGGTCCACGCGCCAGGCGTCACGGGCGGCGCGCACCAGCACGTCGGCGCAGACCCCCGTCGAGCGCAGGACGTCGCCGTTGGGGTAGGGGATGGCGCGGTAGCTGGGATCGTAATCCTTGGTGACGCCCACCTGGGTGCGGGCCGCCTGGGCCAGGCGCTCGCCGCTCCCGGCCGGAAGCGCCCAGGCCAAGGCTTCGCGCGCGCCCAGCATTGGCGTCGCGACCAGCATCCCTAGCGCTGTCCGGCGGTCCAGTCCCATGGCCGCAAGCTTCACCACAATCCCGGCGGGTTTTGGGCGAACATGGGTCGGCGGCGTGACTAGGCGGCCGCGTCCGACCGCACCCGCACGAAACTGCCGGGGGCGTCCTCGATCGGCTTGAGCGGTCCCTTGGCCGGATCGCGGGCCGGGACCTGCTGGCCGGACTTGGCCTTCAGCCATTCGGCCCAGTGCGGCCACCAGGAGCCCGGATGCTCGACCGCGCCGGCGCGCCAGTCCTCGGGCGAGGGGGGCAGGGCCTGGTTGGTCCAGTGCTGGTACTTGTGGGCGTCCGGGTGGTTGATGACCCCGGCGATGTGGCCCGAGCCGGCCATGGTGAAGGTCACCGGCCCGCCGAAGGCCCGCGCGCCGCGATAGACGCTGGGATAGGGGGCGATGTGGTCGTCCTTGGACGACTGGACGTAGATGGGCGTCTTCACCTTCGACAGGTCCAGCTGCTCGCCGCCCAGGGTCAGATGGCCCTGGGTCAGGGCGTTGTCCTTGTAGAAGTTGCGCAGATAGAACAGATGCAGCGACTTGGGCATGCGCGTCTGGTCGGCGTTCCAGAACAACAGGTCGAACGGCCGGGGCTCCTTGCCCATCAGGTAGTTGCTGATGAAGAACGACCAGATCAGGTCGTTGCCGCGCAGGCTGTTGAAGGTGTCGGCCATCGACTGGCTGGAGAGATAGCCGCCCGAGCGGTCGATCTGCTCCTCGATGGTCTTGATCCAGGCTTCGTCGGTGAACAGCAAGAGGTCGCCGGCCTCGGCGAAGTCCTGCTGGGCGGCGAAGAAGGTGGCCGAGTTGATCCGCTTGTCGCCCCGGGCGGCCATGTGGGCCAGGGCGCAGGACAGCAGAGTGCCGCCGATGCAGTAGCCGACGGTGTTGACCTTATCGACGCCCGTCTGGGTCATGACCTGCTGGGTGGCGTCGTAGACGCCTTCCAGCATGTAGTCCTCGAAGGTCTTGCCGGCCTGGCGGCTGTCGGGATTGACCCACGAGGCGACGAACACCGTGAAGCCCTGGCCGGTCAGCCAGCGGATCATCGAGTTCTCCGGGCGCAGGTCCAGGATGTAGAACTTGTTGATCCACGGCGGGAAGATCAGCAGCGGGATCTCGTGCACGGTCTGCGTGGTGGGCGAGAACTGCAGGAGCTGCAGGATGTCGTTCTGATAGACCACCTTGCCCGGGGCGGTGGCGACGTTCTCGCCGACCTTGAACTTGGCCAGATCCGTCTGGCTGATGGCCAGCTGGCCGCCGCCGCGCTCGAGGTCCGCGGCGAAGTTCTGCATGCCGCGCACCAGGCTCTCGCCCTTGCTCTGCATCACCTCGCGCAGGGCGGCGGGGTTGGAGATCAGGAAGTTCGACGGCGAGAAGGCGTCGGTCAGCATCTTGGTGAAGAACTCGACCCGGCGCTTGGCGGCCGGATCCACGCCCTGGGCCTGCGAGACCAGCTCGTTCAGCCAGTTCGAGGAGAGCAGGTAGGACTGCTTCATCATGTCGAACATCGGGTTGCTGGCCCAGTCGGGGTCGCTGAACCGCTTGTCGCCGCTGGCCGGGGCCACCACGGGCGCGGTGACCTCGCCGCCCATCTTGCGGGCGGCCGACTGCCACAGGTCCATGTAGCGGCTGAAGAGATCGGCCTGGGCCCGCAGCAGGCGGTCGGGCTGGGCGGCCAGGCTGGTCATCACCTCGTTGAAGGCGGGGCCGACATGGAAGGGATCGGCGCTGAGGGCGGCGGGGCGGTCGGCCTGGCGCAGGGCGGCCTCGGCGATGGCCCCCTGGGCGGTGACGGCGGCGCGGGCCAGGTTCGCCGACAGGGTCTCCAGCATCTGGCGCTGGTCGGGCGACAGGAAGGCTTCGAAGTCCGGCATGGCGTCGGCGGGCGGCGGTTCGGAGCGCTTGGCCGATTCGGCGGCCTTGGCCTCTGGAGCCGAGGCGGGATCGGGCTTGGGGGGAACCTTCGGAGCGGCTTTGGACTTGGTCTTGGCGGCGGCGGGCGCCGCATCCGCCTTGGCGGCGGGCTTTTTGCGAGGTTTGGGGGCGGTTTCGGTCTTGGCCATCGGCGTCCTTCCACCTTCTTCTCTTGGGCCATCTCGCCTTGGCGGTTCGGATGGCCTTTCGCTTGCCGCGATCATCGCATAAGACCTGAGACAACATGAACGGCGAAACCGGTAAAATCGTACGCCCTGGCGTTCTCCTGCGTGGCGCGGCCCTGATCGGGCTGCTGTCGGGCGTGGCCGCCTGCGCCTCGCCGTTCACGCCGCCGCCGGCCGATCCGTCGTCGCCGGTGGCCGCCGCCGCCGACGCCGCGGCCAAGGACTCCCGACACGCCCGCAAGCCGACCTTCGCCGAGATCCCGGCCATTCCGACCGACGTGCGCAAGCCTGTCGAGTTCAAGAAGGCCGTGGGCGACGAGAAGCTGGCCGCCGACAAGCTGAAGCGCGACACCGCGCCCAGCACCTGGACCCTGTCGGACACCGAAGGCTACGCCGCCAAGAGCCGCAAAGCGGCCAAGGCTCCCGCGCCCGCGGCCCCCACCGAAGCCGACCGCGCCGCGACCGAAGCCTTCGCAAAGGCGGCGCGCGACCGAGCTACCGCGCCTCCGTCCAAGCCCCAATAGGGCGACGGAGGCATAAAATTCCCGTAACTGGCTTGGCTATACCCCGCTCGGGGTCTATCCATGCCCGACTTCCGCTCCCGGCGCGCCGCAGCGGCGCAATGAGCAATTCATGACCTCCGATTTCCACCGCATCCGCCGCCTTCCGCCCTACGTTTTCGAAGAGGTGAACAAGATCAAGGCGCGCCTGCGCGCCGAGGGCACGGACATCATCGACTTCGGCATGGGCAATCCCGACATGCCCACGCCCAAGCACATCGTCGACAAGCTGATCGAGACGGCGCGCGATCCCAAGGCCGGCCGCTATTCGGCGTCCAAGGGCATCGCCGGCCTGCGCAAGGCCATGGCGGGCTATTACGACCGTCGTTTCGGCGTGAAGCTGAACCCCGACACCGAGGTGATCGCCACCCTGGGCTCCAAGGAAGGCTTCGCCAACCTCGCCCAGGCCCTGACCGCGCCCGGCGACGTGATCATCTGTCCGAACCCGGCCTATCCGATCCACGCCTTCGGCTTCATCATGGCCGGCGGCGTGATCCGCCACGTGCCGGCGCTCAGCCCCGAACAGTACCTGTCCAACATCAGCCGCGCGGTGAAGCACTCGGTGCCGCCGCCTAGCGTGCTGATCCTGTCCTATCCGTCCAACCCCACCGCCCAGTCGGTGGACCTGGACTTCTACAAGGACGCCGTCGCCCTGGCGAAAAAGCACGACCTGCTGGTGATCAGCGACGTGGCCTATGGCGAGATCTATTTCGAGGACAACCCGCCGCCGTCGATCCTGCAGGTCGACGGCGCCAAGGACATCGCCGTCGAGGTCAACTCGCTGTCGAAAACCTACGCCATGGCCGGCTGGCGCGTGGGCATGGTGGTGGGCAACGCCCGCATCTGCTCGGCCCTGGCCCGGGTGAAGTCCTATCTGGACTACGGCGCCTACACCCCCGTGCAGGTGGCCGCCGCCGCCGCCCTGAACGGCCCGCAGGACTGCGTCGATGAGATCCGCGGCATCTACAAGAGCCGCCGCGACACCCTGATCAAGTCGATGAAGAGCGCGGGCTGGGACATCCCCAATCCGCCGGCCTCGATGTTCGCCTGGGCCAAAATCCCGCCGCAGTTCGAGGCGGCCGGCTCGATGCTGTTCTCGCGCCTGCTGATCGAGGAGGCCGGTGTCGCCGTCGCCCCGGGCATCGGCTTCGGCGAATACGGCGAGGGCTATGTGCGCATCGGCCTGGTCGAGAACGAGCAGCGGATCAAGCAGGCGGCCCGCAACGTCAAGAAGTTCATCGCCAACGCCGACACCATCCTGGCCAAGGCGCACAACAAGATGGAACAGGCCTGAGCCGCCGGCCCCACGGGGCGCGGCTCGGTCTCTCGAACTAGGAACGCAAGCATGACTCAGAAGACCTGGCGCGTCGGCGTCGCCGGCCTCGGCACCGTTGGCGGGGGTCTGCTGCAGTTCCTGGCCGAGCAGCCGGACTTTGCCCCGGCCGGCGAGCGGGCCGTGGTGACGGCGGTCTCGGCGCGTTCGAAGTCGAGGCCGCGCACGGTCGACATCTCGGGCCTGACCTGGTTCGACGATCCGGTGGCCCTGGCCTCGTCGCCGGACGTGGACCTGTTCGTCGAACTGGTGGGCGGCAGCGACGGTCCGGCGAAAGCCGCCGTCGAGGCGGCCCTGAAGCTGGGCAAGCCGGTGGTCACCGCCAACAAGGCCCTGATCGCCGAGCACGGCGCCGAGCTGGCCGCCCTGGCCGAGGCCAATGACGTGCCGTTGCTGTTCGAGGCCGCCGTCATGGGCGGCACCCCGGCGGTGAAGATGCTGCGCGAGGCCATGGTCGGTGACGAAGTCGTGGGCGTGGCCGGCATCCTCAACGGCACCTGCAACTTCATCCTCAGCGAGATGGAGAAGACCGGCCGCGCGTTCGCCGACGTGCTGCGCGAGGCCCAGGGCCTGGGCTATGCCGAGGCCGACCCGACCATGGACGTCGGCGGTTTCGACGCCGGCCACAAGATCAGCATCCTGGCGGCGCTCGCCTTTGGCTGCGCGCCCAACTACGACGCCGCCGAAATCGAGGGGATCAGCGAGGTCGAGCTGCTGGACATCAAGCTGGCCAAGGACCTGGGCTATCGGATCAAGCTGGTCGCCGGCGCGGCCAAGGCCGCCGACGGCGTGTCGGTGAAGGTCCATCCCTCGCTGGTGCCGCTGGAGCACCCGCTGGCCCAGGCGGGCGGGGCGCTGAACGCCCTGTTCATCGAGGGCAAGCGGATCGGCCGCATCTATATCCAGGGCCCCGGCGCGGGCGCCGGCCCGACCGCAGCCGCCGTGGCCGCCGACATCGCCGACGTCATGACCAAGGCCGTGCGTCCGGTGTTCCAGGCTCCGGCTGGCCGGCTGAAGTCGTTCGTGGCCGTCGATCCGTCCAAGTCGGTGGGCAAGGCCTATCTGCGGATCATGGTCCGCGACGAGCCCGGCGCCATCGCCGCCATTTCCGAAACCCTGGCCGAATGCGGGGTGTCGATCGACAGCTTCCTGCAAAAGCCGGTCGAGGGAGCGGGGGGCGTGCCGATCGTGCTCGTCACGCACGCGACTCCCGAATCCAATCTGCTGGATGCGATTAGCCGCATCGAAAAGCTGCACGCCGTGCTAGAGCGTCCCCGCCTTTTGCGCGTCGCGCGCATCTGAGAACCGCGCCAAGCGGTCGGAATTCAAGCCTCGCATAGGCTGGGAGACGTTGATGAGTTCGAAGACCCTGGACCGCGCGCTGGTCCTGGACGCGGTCCGCGTGACCGAAGCCGCCGCCATCGCCTCATGGACCCTGGTGGGGCGAGGCGACGAGAAGGCCGCCGACCAGGCCGCCGTCGACGCCATGCGCAACGCGCTGAACGAACTCAACATCGACGGCGAGATCGTGATCGGCGAGGGCGAGCGCGACGAGGCGCCGATGCTCTATATCGGCGAGAAGGTCGGCACGGGGCAGGGGCCCGCGATCGACATCGCCCTGGACCCGCTGGAAGGCACCACCCTGACGGCGAAAGCCATGCCCAACGCCCTGGCCGTGATGGCCTGGGCCCCCAAGGGCAGCCTGCTGAACGCCCCCGACACCTATATGGACAAGATCGCCTGCGGACCGGGCCTGCCGGCCGGGGTGATCGACCTGGACAAGTCGCCGGCCGACAACATCAAGGCCGTGGCGGCCGCCAAGGGCGTGGACCCCGAGCACATCACCGTCTGCGTGCTGGACCGCCCGCGTCACGCCGAGATCATCGCCAGCATCCGCTCGGTGGGCGCGCGCGTGAACCTGATCACCGACGGCGACGTGGCCGGGGTGATCGCCACCACCGACCCGACCACCGGCATCGACCTCTATGTCGGCTCCGGCGGCGCGCCCGAGGGCGTGCTGGCTTGCGCGGCGCTGAAGTGCGTCGGCGGCCAGTTCCAGGGGCGGCTGGTGTTCCGCAACGCCGACGAGAAGTCGCGCGCGGCCAAGTGGGGTATCACCGAGCTCGACAAGAAGTACGATCTGCACGAGATCGTCCGCGCCGACGCCATCTTCGCCGCCACCGGCGTCACCTGGGGCAACCTGCTGGACGGGGTGACCTACAAGGACGGCTTCGTTCACACCCATACGCTGGTCATGAACTCGTCGACCGGTACGGTGCGCGAAGTGCGCATGAAGCGCAGGGCCTGAGGGCCTCCGGCGAGAGGCGAATGTCGCCTCGTCGCCGGAAAATGCGTCACAACAACACTCTAGAGCCGGTCGCCGATCCGTTCGGATCGGCAATTGTCCCAGGCGTGGTCTAAGGTCGCGCCGAATCCTTTCGTCGCACGAGGCCCTTCGATGACCACCCTGACCGATCTCGCCGGATGGCTCGCTGACGAACCGGCGAGCGACGAGGTGAAGGCCGTCGTCACGGTGGTGGCCGGGGCCTGCGCCCAGATTAGCAAGGTGGTGGCGTCGGGCGCGATCTCCGGCAGCCTGGGCGCGGCCGGTCACGTCAACATCCAGGACGAAGAGCAGAAGAAGCTCGACATCATCACCAACGACATCCTGCGCGACGCCCTGAACGGCTGTCCGCTGGTGGCGGGCCTGGCCTCCGAGGAACTGGACGTGATCGAGACCACTGGGGCGGTGGGCGGTTATCTGGTGACCTTCGATCCGCTGGACGGCTCCAGCAACATCGACGTCAACGTCTCGGTCGGCACCATCTTCTCGGTCCTGCCCGCGCCGGCCGGCGTCGCGCCCAGCGAGGCCGACTTCCTGCTGCCCGGCCGCCAGCAGGCGGCGGCGGGCTATGCGGTCTACGGCCCGCAGACCATGCTGGTGCTGACCCTGTCGCGCGGCGTGGTCGGCTTCACCCTGGACGCCGACGGCGCCTGGCGCCTGACCCACGAGACCGTCGCCATCTCGCCCGACACGGCCGAGTTCGCGATCAACATGTCCAACCAGCGCCACTGGGCCCCGCCGGTGCGGGCCTATATCGACGGCTGCCTGGCGGGCAAGACCGGGCCTCGGGCCAAGAACTTCAACATGCGCTGGGTCGCCTCGATGGTGGCCGACGTCCACCGCATCCTGATGCGCGGCGGCATCTTCATGTACCCCTGGGACGCCCGCGAGCCCGATAAGCCCGGCAAGCTGCGCCTGCTCTACGAAGCCAATCCCATGTCGCTGATCGTCGAGCGCGCCGGCGGCAAGTCGACCGACGGCGTGAACCCGATCCTGGACATCCAGCCGACCAAGCTGCACCAGCGCGTGCCGGTGGTGCTGGGCTCGGCCAACGAGGTGACGCTGGTGGCGGAGCTGTCGGCTTAGGCCGGAGCGGCGTCCGCTCCTGACGCACCTGCGACCTATCTTCCAGCCTCGCGCCGCACGTGGAGCGAATCCGCCGAAGGGCGTAGGCTCGGGAGATGACCACGACAGCCAAGCTCCGCATTTTCAGCCGCTTTTTCGCCAGGAAGGGCTGAGCCATGGCTGACGGGAACCCTCCGCTCACGACCGGCCACTTCCTCGACGTCTCGCGCTCGATCAGCGGCCGGGCCTGGCGCGAGCGGCCGGGCGACGCGGCCGCCGCACGCAGCCACCAGCAGGTCCATGGCCTGTCCGAGCCCCTGGCCCGGGCCCTGGCCTCGCGGGGTGTGAGCGCGGACGCCGCCGAGCACTATCTGCGGCCCACCCTGAAGGCGCTGTTCCCTGACCCGTCCAGCTTCACGGACATGGACCGGGCCGCCGAGATCCTGATCGACGCTCTGGAGGCCGGCCGCCCGACCATGGTGTTCGCCGACTACGACGTCGACGGCGCCACCAGCGCCGCCCAGCTGGTGCGCTGGTTCCGCTACATGGGCGTGGAACTGCCCATCTACATCCCCGACCGCCTGACCGAGGGCTACGGCCCCAGTCCGGCGGCGTTCAGGACCATCCGCGACACCGGCGCAGAGCTGGTCGTCACCTTGGACTGCGGCGCGGCCGCCTATGACGCCATCGCCAGCGCCGCCACCATCGGATTGGAAGTGGTGGTGATCGACCACCACCTGATGCGCGAGGACCCGCCGGCCGCCGCCGCCGTGGTCAATCCCAACCGGCCGGGCTGCCAGAGCGGGCAGGGGGTGCTGGCCGCCGCCGGCGTGACCTTCGTCCTGCTGGCCGCTCTGAACCGCGAGGCCCGCAAGCGCGGCCTGTTCACCGACGAGCGTCCGCAGCCGGACCTGCGCCAGTGGTTGGATCTCGTCGCCATGGGCGAGGTCTGCGACGTCACCCAGCTGGTCGGCTTCAACCGCGCCCTGACCACCCTGGGCCTGCGCACCATGTCCAACTGGGGCAATCCGGGCCTGAAGGCCCTGTTCGAGGTGGGCAAGGGCTCCGGCCCCGCCAGCGTGTTCCACGCCGGCTTCATCCTGGGGCCGCGCATCAACGCCGGCGGCCGCATCGGTCGCTCCGATCTCGGCGCGCGCTTGCTGTCCACCGACGATCCCGAGGAAGCCCGTGTCCTGGCCGAGGAGCTGGACGGCCTCAACACCGAGCGCAAGGCCGTGGAAGCCGCCGTGGTCGAGGAGGCCGCCGCCATTCTCGAACGCGGCAGCAACTTCAACCCCGACGCCCCGGTGATCGTGGTGGCGGGCGAGGGGTGGCACCCCGGGGTGATCGGCATCGTCGCCGGCCGCCTGCGCGAGCGCTATCGCAAGCCGGTGGTGGTGATCGGCATCGACCGCGCCGCCAATGTCGGCAAGGGCTCGGGCCGGTCCCAGCCCGGCGTCAACCTCGGCGCGGCGATCCAGGCGGCCTATGAGGCCGGCCTGCTGATGGCCGGCGGCGGCCACGCCATGGCGGCGGGCCTGTCGATCCGCCCCGACTCGATTCCCGAGTTCCGCGCCTTCCTGGAGGAACGGCTGGCCGGCGAGATGGAAGCCGTGGGCGTCGAGGGGGTCGACATCGACGCCCTGGTCCAGCCCCGCGCCGCCAATCGCGCCCTGTGGACCGAGTTTCAGCAGCTGGCGCCGTTCGGCCCCGGCAATCCCGAGCCTATGTTCGCCCTGGCCGGCGTGCGCCCCGAGCGGATGATGGCGATGAAGGGCGGCCACGTGCGAGTCGACCTCGTCGGCCCCTCCGGCGACCGAATCAAGGCGATCTCCTGGCGCTCGGCCGAGACCTCGCTGGGCGAGCGCCTGCTGTCCGGCGGCGGCGCCCTGCACGTGGTGGGCCGTCTGAAACCGGACGATTACATGGGCCGGGAAGGGGTTCAGCTGGAGATCGAGGACGTCGCCGACCCCCGCATGCGCACGACCTGAAAAAACTGCTTTTCGTCGCTTGCGCCCCGGGGGGAAGCTTTGTATATCGCCTGCTCTTCGCGGCCACGTGGTCCCTTCGTCTATCGGTTAGGACGCCAGATTTTCATTCTGGAGAGAGGGGTTCGACTCCCCTAGGGACTACCACCGCGAAGCCTACTTAGACTTTACATGCGAATACCCGCCTAATGCAGGCGACCGTGGTCCCTTCGTCTATCGGTTAGGACGCCAGATTTTCATTCTGGAGAGAGGGGTTCGACTCCCCTAGGGACTACCACCCACCACGGCCATCAGGATTATTTCGGTCTTGTGACCGCGACGAAATGTCGCGGGACGCTGAACATGGCCGTTGTATGTCAATTGGTTATTGACGGCTCTCCTCTCGCGAGAACAGTGTTATTCTGTGGTGCTCGCCCCTTGGGCTGTCTGCCTTATGGGCTGGGGCGAGCCAGAGGGGCGGAATGTCTGGTTTCGATTTCGAGGACTCGGGGTCGCACGAAGAGTTCGTGCGGATCAGCGGTCGTGTGAAGTGGTTTGACACCGGGAAGGGCTACGGATTCATCGTGCCCGACGATCCCGGGCAGACCGGTTTGAAGGACGTGCTGCTGCACGTGACCTCGCTGCGCAACTGCGGGCGCGAGACGGCGCTGGAGGGGGCGACCATCGTCTGCGACGTGGTCAAGCGTCCCAAGGGCTGGCAGGTGTCCGAGGTGGTCGACCTGGACGAAAGCGCCGCCAGCGTGGCCCTGGAGCGCCCCAAGCGCGCGTTCGGCGACGGCGGCATGGGCCTGCGTCGTGACAACGGCTTCCGTTCTGGCATCGACAGCGGCCGCCAGGCCCTGGAGCCGGTCGGGCCGGCCGAGCGGGCCAAGGTCAAGTGGTTCAACCGCACCAAGGGCTACGGCTTCGTCGTGCGCGACAACCAGCCGGGCGACATCTTCGTGCACATCGAGACCCTGCGTCGCGGCGGGCTGGAGGATCTCCAGCCGGGCGACGACGTGATGGTGCGCTTCGCCGAAGGCCCAAAGGGCCTGGTGGTCGCCGAGATCACGCCCGGCGAGGATTGAACCGGCTTTCGCCGTCCGCCTTCGACGTCGTAGGATCGGTCGTCGCGCCTCATGACGAGGGCGACTGGCGGATGATGAGGCCTGCGTGACATTCATGACGACGATCGGTCGGCGCGCTCGAGGGCTGGCCCTGGCTTTGGTCGGCGCGGCCCTGCTCGCCGGAGGCCTCGCCGCGACGCCGGCCCAGGCCTGGCAGGCCAAGCCCAAGCCCGTCGCCGCCAATGCGTCGCTCAAGCTCGACACCGTCGAGATCGTCACCATGCGCGGCCGGGCCAAGTTCACCGTCGAACTGGCCGTGACCAAGGCCGAGCAGGCGAGGGGGCTGATGTTCCGCAAGTCGCTGGCGCCCGACCGCGGCATGCTCTTCCCCTACAAGCCGCCCCAGCGGGCCGCGTTCTGGATGAAGAACACCCTGATCCCGCTGGACATCATCTATATCGGTCCCGACGGCCGGGTGCTGTCGATCGCCCGCAACGCCGTGCCGCACGACGAGACCCCGATTCCCTCGGGCGGCCCGGTCGGCGGAGTGCTGGAGATCGCCGGTGGCCGCGCCGCCCAGCTGGGAATCCTGCCCGGCGACCGGGTGCTCAACAAAATCTTCCCGAAAGGCTGAATTCTTACAGGCCCATGGTCCCGTTCCGTTTGCCCCCGGCGCCGAAGCCCTGTAGAGCAGCCGCTCGGTGTTTCGGAGCGTAGCGCAGCCTGGTAGCGCATCTGGTTTGGGACCAGAGGGTCGCAGGTTCAAATCCTGCCGCTCCGACCACCCCGAAACGACCTGGAGAGGCTGCCTTCATGCTCGCGCGCATCTATCGCCCCGCCAAGACCGCCATGCAGTCCGGCAAGGCCAAGACCAAGGACTGGGTGCTGGAGTTCGAACCGGCCTCGGCCAGACGTCCCGACCCCCTGATGGGTTGGACCCAGTCGAGCGACATGAACGGCCAGGTGCGTCTGAACTTCGAGACCCGCGACGAGGCCGTGGCCTACGCCCAGCGCCACGAGATCTCGTTCCAGCTGTTCGAGCCCAAGACGCCCAAGCGGATCATCAAGGCCTATGCCGACAACTTCGCCGCCGGCCGCCGCCAACCCTGGACGCACTAGGCTTTCAGCCGCAAGCTTCCCAAGGAACCCTCGGGGTTCGCGCCCTTAGCTCAGCTGGATAGAGCACTCGCCTTCTAAGCGAGCGGTCGCTGGTTCGAATCCAGCAGGGCGCGCCACTGGCCTTTGCGGTCCAAAAGTCGTTGAAATACAAATGCTTGCGAGGTTCCGCCGTTTGTACGACTTGGTCTCGATTCTTGGTAAGTATCTGTAATTGCTATATTAAATGTGGTTCGAATCCCTCATGGTGAAATGCCACTAAATGCATCGCGATGCGGTATTAATATACCCATCCGCGCGAACGGTTTGTCCTTCTGTGACACCGTATTCGCTTCAAGGGCGATAAGTGGCAATGCAATGGTTGTGTGCCACGACAGCTATCGTGCCAGTTCCAACTTAGAGAAAAGCGCCTCGCGTCTATCGCTTGCGCCGGCGCGGCAAAGGTTCGAGTTTGATGATAAAGGAATAGGCGTCGTCATCGGTCCAATAGATTTCATTGGATCCAAGCGATGTCTTTTTCCAGACATGTTCTTCGTTGTTTCGTCGCCATCGGGAAAGGGCGGATAGACTCTTAAAGCCCATTCTGGCCGAGAGCGACGTCAGCGTTATGCCAGGTTCAGAATACCAATCTTCAATCATCGTAAAGCGGGCATGCTTCAAGAGATCCGAATAGCTCGTCGCTTCACTCTCCAAGCTTCGATGAAGTGTGCGCCGATTCATGGAAAGGCGCTTCGCCACCGCTTGCTCGGTGCAGAATCCTGACGGCAATAGCTCGACGATCAGCGCAAGTACTTTGGCGCTGAGGCTGTCTCGAGCATGGCTGCTCGAGCCTTTTCCAGCCTTGAGACTCATGATGTCGGCCTGCCAGAACGTCTCAATAGGTCATGCCGAACGTCTCAAATCGTCAAGTGTGACGGCCTGTGCGCAATCGCTCCTACCGCCGCCTCTTCATCGCCACGGCACTGGCGTTCTCCAGACCAGCATGGTCGCCGTGGTGCTCGGCCTGACGTCCCACGACCTGGCGGGAGCCGGTGTCGGTAAAAAAATTCTCAGCGCGGTGCTGCCGAGATGTTGGCCTATATCGGCGTGATTCCGTTCGTCTTAGCTTGGCGCTCCTCTGACCTTGGGAGAGTCCGCCTTTCGGGCCTTATCGCTACGCAACAACGCTTCAAAGGGCGTCTTCGGCCGCCCATGCGCCAAGGCAGCGCATGGGCGGCCGGAGTTTTACTCGGCGTTCCGGTTTAGAAGACCTTGCGCACGAGCGGTTCGCGCGCCCAGATGCGGCCGGCCTGCGCCGCCGCGATAAAGTCGTCGATCGAAGCCTTTGGCAGGTTGATCAAGCCGGCGTCGACGTCTGGATTGGCGTCCGAGAGCCCGCCCTTGACGAACAACGGGGCGGCCGATGGCAGGTAAGCGATGACCTTCAGGTGGCCGAAGGCGTCACGCACGAAGTTGACCGCCGTGGCTTCCAGCGCCAGGGCGGCGCCGCCCTCGTCGGAGGGCAACAGCACGACGGCGTCGAACAGCACGGAGGGCCCGCCGTCCACGCGGAAGTCGGCCGCGAGCAACTCGCCGCCCGCCGTGACCACGCCGGTGATCGTCGGCGCGACGATGGCCAGCTTGGCGCCGGCCGCCGTCACCGCCTCGCGGAGCTGCGCCAGCAAGGCGTCGTCCACGCCGTCGGTCACCAGGCAACCGACCTTGCGGCCGAGTAGCCCCGGCGCGGCCTTGGCCAGGATGCTGAGTGCGGGCGACAGCTCCATCTCGACGGCCGGGACCGAAGCCGGCGCTGGCGTGATCTCGCCGCGTCGGCCAAGGCCTGTCGCGACGCGCAGGGCCAGGGTTTCGTCGATGTTGGTGAGGCGTGACAGCATCGCCTCGCGAACTGCGGCCACCTGGCAGCGGCTCAGTTCGAAGATCAGGGCCGCGACGATGTGATCCCGCTCCGGTTCGGTCTGGCTGAAGAAGAACATCCGGGCCTGGGTGTAGTGGTCGGCGAAGGTCTCGGGGCGCAGGCGAAGCTGCTCGCCCGTCTCGACGCTCGGGAAGGTGTGGTAGCCGGTCTCGAGGGACTCCCGCGCCACGTCCGCGCCCAGGTTGGAAGGCTCGTAATTCACCTGACCCTTGGGCACGTTCATCTGCATGTGGCCGTCGCGTTGCAGGTTGTGGAACGGGCACTTGGGCTGGTTGATCGGGATCTGGTGGAAGTTGGGCGAGCCCAGGCGCTTGAGCTGAGTGTCCTGATACGAGAACAGCCGGCCCTGCAGCAGCGGGTCGTTGGTGAAGTCGATGCCGGGCACAACGTGCGAGGTGCAGTAGGCGACCTGTTCGGTCTCGGCGAAGAAGTTGTCGGGGTTGCGATCCAGGACCATGCGGCCGACCACCCTTAGCGGGATAACCTCTTCGGGAATGACCTTGGTCGCGTCGAGCACGTCGAAGGGCAGAGCGTCGGCTTGCTCCTGGGTGAAGGTCTGCAGGCAGAACTCCCACTCGGGGAAGTCGCCGGTGTCGATCGCTTCCCACAGGTCGCGACGGTGGAAATCGGGATCGGCGCCGTTGATCTTGACCGCTTCATCCCAGACCACGGACTGGGCGTTGAGCTTCGGGCGCCAGTGGAACTTCACGAAGGTCGACCCGCCCGCGGCGTTGACCAGCCGGAACGTGTGAACGCCGAACCCTTCCATCATCCGGTAGGAGCGGGGGATGGTGCGGTCCGACATGATCCACATGATCATGTGCATGCTCTCGGGCGTCAGCGAGATGTAGTCCCAGAAGGTGTCGTGCGCGGTCTGGGCTTGCGGGAACTCGCGATCGGGGTCGGGCTTGGCCGCGTGGATCAGGTCCGGGAACTTGATGGCGTCCTGGATGAAGAACACAGGGATGTTGTTGCCGACGAGATCGAAATTGCCCTGCTGGGTGTAGAACTTGACCGCGAAGCCGCGAACGTCGCGGGCCAGGTCGGACGAGCCCTTGTTGCCGGCCACGGTCGAAAAGCGGGTGAAGACGGGGATGCGCTCGCCGACCCGCTGCAGGAAGTCGGCGCTGGTGACGTCGGCGGCCGAGTCCAGGCATTCGAAGAAGCCGTGCGCGGCAGAGCCGCGGGCGTGGACCACGCGCTCGGGAATGCGCTCGTGGTCGAAGTGCATGATCTTTTCGCGCAGGATGAAGTCCTGCAGCAGCACCGGTCCCCGTGCGCCCGCCTTCAGCGAGTTCTGGTTATCGGCGATGGGCACACCTTGATTGGTGGTCAGCTGGGCGGCCGGCTCGCCGGCCTGCTGGTGCAGCTCGCCGCCCGGGGCGACCAGGGTTTCACCGAGCGCGCCGTTGCGCGCCTGGTCCTTGTTCACGGGTGTCTTGGAGGGAGTCTTCGAGGGGCTCTTGGCCATGGGGTGTCCTTCGAGCGCCAGGCTCGATGCAGAGGAAATTGGGGAAGTGGCCGTCAGGCCAGGATCGGCGGGGCGGCGAGAAGGCTCACCAGCTCGGCCTTGCGGGCCGCGAGCTTGGCGCCCAGGGCTTGCAGGTCGATCTTGGTTTCGCGCACCTCGGGGAAGAGCTCTTCCTCCTCCTCCTTGACGTGATGGCGGACCTGCTCGCCCAACACCTTGATCTTGGCGTCGTAGAGCGGCTGGCCGGGCGCGCCGGCCTCGATCTGCGCGATCAGGGTCTTGGCGCCCATGTGCTCGACGATGGCTTCGTCGATCAGGTCGCCGTCGCCGGTCTCCTCGCGGGCCGGCGGATAGAAGAATTCCTCCTCGATCTGGGCATGCACCTTCAGCGCCAGGCAGATCTGGTCGGCCAACGCCTTCTTGGCCGCGTCGTCGGTGAGGGTCTCGTACTGGTCGAAATAGTCGTCCACCTCGCGGTGATCGGCGATGAGCAGCGAGATCGCGTCCAGTCCGCGGGCCTTGGGCGCCGCCGCGGCCTTGGTCGCCGCGCGCGTCGAAGTCTTCCTGGCTTTGGTTTTAGCCGTGGTGGCCATGAGAGAAGTTCCGATTGGGGTGAGGCCTGTCCAACCGGTCGCCTCGTCGCCTGTTCCGAATTCATTCCGATATGCGGCGCCGTCCGGCGCTCAGCGACGGAGCTCAAGGCTAGAGATCTGGCTACAGAGGGGCGTTTTTCGCCCGTTGAGCGATTTAGCCGCCTGTATCCGCCTACATCGAGGCACGGCGCCGTCTTGAGCAAATTGCGGCGACGAGACAGACGTCCCATCAAATGATGCTGGTGCGGCGAGGCTTACGGGCGTCCTTGCAGTTCACCGGGCCGGCTCGGCGCACTCGCTTTCGTGGCCGATGGTCGCTGCGCCGTCGCGAGGGCGGCCGACGATGCGGGCGACCGCCAGATCCGTGGTGACGTTCCCGAGCGTCCGGAAGATGTCGGGGATCGTCTCGACCGCCAGCAGGACGGGCAGGGCGTCGAGCGGAACGCCCATGGCCAGGCAGACGGGACCGATGGTCGCGAAGAACGAGACCTGGGCCGGCAAGCCGACCGCCGCCAAGCTCACGGCCGCCGCGACCAGGACGCCGATCATCAGTGTGGCGGGCGACAGCACGACGCCGTGAAGGTGGGCCAGATAGATGGCCACGGCGATGTTGGCCGCCGCGCTCGCCGCCCGGAAGATCGACACCGAGAGCGGCAGAACGACTTCGGCGGCGCCGGGCGAGGTCCTCAATGCGCCCGTCGCGGTGATCATGGCCGGAAGGCAGGCCAGCGAAGATTGCGTGCCAAGGGCGACGACCTGAACGGGAAGGGCGGCCTTGGCGAAGGCGAGGGGAGAGATCCGTCCAACGAGCGCCGACAGGACGTAGGCTGACAGGGTGACGGCCAGGCAAGCGGCGGCGACGACCAGGACGTAGTGGACGAGCGTTCCCGCCGCGCCCAGGCCCATCTTGGCGCCGACGCCGAACCCGAGCGCCATGACGCCGATCGGGCCGACGAGCAGCACCCAGTGGACGATGACCAGCATCGTCGCCACCACGGCTTCGAAGAAGGTCGTCAGCGGCGCACGCAGATGGGTCTCGATCCGACTGGCCGCGAAACCGAAGAACAGCGCGAAGACCACCAGCGGAGCCATGCTCATCTCGGCGGCGGCCTTGACGGGATTGGCGGGGATGATGCCGCTGAACCAGGCTCCGGTCGCCGCCAGGACCGGCGGACCCGAGCTCGGCGCGCGCAGGGCCATGCTGCCGGCGGGGATCGGCGTCCAGGCCAAAATCGTGGTCGTCAGCACCGCGCTGAGCGCGCAAGCCGCGACCAGCAGGATGACGAACCAGAGCATCGCCCGGGCCGCCACGCCCCCCGCCTTGGCGCTGGAGGTCGCCGAGCCGACGCCCGTCACCAGGAGACCGAACACGAGCGGCACGACCGTCATCGTCAGGGCGTCGAGCCACAGCTGTCCGACCGGAGCGGCGAGGGCGGACAACAGATCGAGCGTCGCCGACGACCGACCGCTCAGCGCCGCACCCGCCAGCAGACCCACCGCCAGTCCCAGCAGGATGCGCATGGATAGGGTGTTCCATCGCCTGGCGGTCGAGCCTGGTGTCGGCGGGATCATCATCTTGCCCTCGGTGAGCAACGCAAACGGCGCGGCGGGACAATGGCTCCGTGGAGGGCTGCACGTCAGGACGACCGTGGGCGGGAGCGGCCGGTGGGCGAACTTCATGGGCCATAAGCTTCGCCGCGATGGCCGCCTTGCTGGCCGCCGCGCGCCGCAAGTCTTTCTCGTCGCGGCAGGAACACCTGTCCCCCCGAGCGGTTGTCAGCGGACAGGAGAACCACCCCATGTCCGACGAGACCATCGCCCGCGCGCTGGAAAGCGACGCGCCGCTGACTGCCGCCGTCCATCAGCGCGACGTCGCCCACGCGGTCGCCGAGGAGCACGACTGGCATGCCGCGGCCCTGGTTGGCCGCACCGTCACGATCAACCGGCCACGCGCCGAGCTCTATGCGTTCTGGCGCGACTTCCGGAACCTGGCCCTGTTCATGGAGAACGTCGAAAGCGTCACGCCCGGCGAGGGCGGTCGCTCGCACTGGGTGGTCAAGGCTCCGGCAGGCAAGACGGTCGAATGGGACAGCATTCTCACCGAGGAAGTCGAGAACGACACCCTGGCCTGGGAGTCGGCCGAGGGCGCCGACATCAAGAACGCCGGCCGCATCGAGTTTCGCGACGCACCTCCGGGGCGCGGCACCGAAGTGACCGCGACCATCGTCTACGAGCCGCCCGGCGGCGACCTGGGCAAGCTAATCGCCAAGCTCTTCCAGAAGGAGCCGAAGATCCAGGCTCGCCGGGAGCTTCGCCGCTTCAAGCAGCTGATGGAAACCGGCGAGATCTCCACCACGAAATCCCCCGAAGCCGCGCCGCAAGGCTGAGCCGAACCCTCATTTGATAAGACGGAGACGCCCATGCGCGCCCTGACCTGGCACGGAAAACACGACGTCCGCATGGACACCGTGCCCGACCCGAAGATCATCAATCCCCGCGACGCGATCATCAAGATCACCTCGACCGCCATCTGCGGCTCGGACCTGCACCTGTACGACAGCATGATCCCCTCGATGGAGCGGGGCGACATCCTGGGCCACGAGTTCATGGGCGAGGTCGTCGAGACCGGCCCAGGCTCGACCCTGCAGAAGGGCCAGCGGGTCGTGGTCCCGTTCGTGATCGCCTGCGGCAAGTGCTTCCATTGCGAGAAGCAGCAGTTCTCGGGCTGCGAGAACTCCAATCCGGCCGAGACCCAGGACCTGGGCGAGATCGCCTACGGTACGGCCATGACGGGGCTGTTCGGCTATTCGCACATGACCGGCGGCTATGCCGGCGGCCAGGCCGAGTATGTCCGCGTGCCCTATAGCGACGTCGGCCCGATCGTCATTCCCGACGGGCTGGAGGACGACAAGGTGCTGTTCTTGTCCGACATCCTGCCCACCGGCTGGATGGCGGCCGAGAACTGCCAGATCGAGCCGGGCGACACCGTGGCGGTCTGGGGCTGCGGCCCGGTCGGCCTGTTCGCGATCCAGAGCGCCCTGATCCAGGGCGCGCACAAGGTGATCGCCATCGATCACCATCCCCACCGGCTGGACCTGGCCAAGGGGATGGGCGCCCAGGTGATCAACTATCACGACGTCAAGGTGCGCGAGGCGCTGATGGCGATGACTGGCGGCATCGGTCCCGACGCCTGCATCGACGCGGTCGGCATGGAGAGCCACGGCTTCTCGATCGACAACGTGCTCGACGCGGTCAAGGTGGCCACGCGCCTGGGCACCGACCGGCCTCACGTGCTGCGCGAGGTGATGATGGCCTGCCGATCCGGCGGCCGGATTTCGGTGCCTGGCGTCTATGGCGGGATGGGCGACAAGATGCCGATCGGCGCGATGATGGAGAAGGGCCTGCAGATCAAGACCGGCCAGACCCATGTTCACAAGTACCTGCGGCCGCTGCTCGACCTGATTGGCGAGGATGTCATCGACACCACTTTCCTGATCAGCCACCGCCTGCCGCTGGAGAGCGCCCCGGACGGCTACAAGATGTTCAAGGAAAACCAGAACGAGGTGACCAAGGTTGTCCTCAAGCCCGACTGGCAGAAGGAAGCGGCGTGATGATCGAGGAACGTCGCCCCCTGGCCGTGGTGACGGGGGCCTCGTCCGGCATCGGCTATGAACTGGCCCGGCTCGCCGCCGAGGACGGTTATGACCTGATCATCGCGGCCGATGCGATGTCGATCGCCGAGGCCCAGGTCGGTCTCGAGCACCTCGGGACCCGTGTCGAGGCGCTGCAGGTCGACCTGTCGACCACCGACGGCGTCGACAAGCTGTTGGCGCTGATCGGGGAGCGGCCCGTCGACGCCCTGATGGCCAATGCGGGTCGCGGCCTGGGCCACGCTTTCCTCGACCAGGACTGGGACGAGGCCCGGTTCGTGGTCGACACCAACGTCACCGGCACGATCTACCTGCTGCACAGGGTCGGCCGCGCCATGCGCGAGCGCGACCGTGGCAAGATCCTGATCACCGGCTCGATCGCCGGCCTGATGCCAGGTTCGTTCCAGGCCGTCTACAACGGCACCAAGGCTTTCCTCGACAGCTTCTCGTTCGCGCTGCGCAACGAGCTGAAGGACACCAACGTCACGGTCAGCTGCCTGATGCCCGGTCCGACCGACACCGAGTTCTTCGAACGCGCCGACATGCTCGACACCAAGGTCGGCGCCGATCCTAAGAAGGCCGACCCCGCCGACGTGGCCAAGATTGGGTATCGCGCCATGCTGAAGGGCGAAGGCGATGTCGTGGCCGGCTTCAAGAACAAGCTGCAGGCGGCGATGGCGGCGGTGACGCCTCAAAGCGTGCTCGCCGAACAGCATCGCAAGATGGCCGAGCCGGGGTCCGGCGCCTGATCCGGCACCAGTCTGCGTCTGATCGCGGCAACGCTTGCCGTGACACGCGCGCGAGTCGAGTAATCGACAGTGCTTTCAATCAGGGTGCTCTACATCCGATGGGTCGCTGTTAGACGCGTCTAGCCACCAGATAAGACGCGCTTGTCACGACGTGGCCTGCTCGGCTCAACCCTATTCGCAGGCACCGCAACCATGTCGAGCTCGATGCGCGGCCTTTGGGATGACAAGCGCCTGCGCTCCGCCGTGAAAGCGGCGGGGGTCGCGCTCTGGTCCTGGAACGTCGACACCGACCAGCTTGATCTCGACGATCGGGCGTTCGAACTCTGGGATCTTCCGCCGAGCGATAAGGTCTGCTTCGAGGATCTTTCCGTCCGCATCCACCCCTCCGATCGCGATCGCGTCCGCGCGGCCTTCGCCACGACCAAGGCGATTGTCGGGGCTTACGATCTGGATTTTCGGATTCTGGTCGGCGACGAAGTCCGCTGGATCTCGGCGCGGGGCACGGGCGTCGAACGCAACGCCGTGGATCGCGTCGTTCTTGGCGTCTTCCTGGATGTCACCGGTCGGAAGCAGGCCGAGGAGGGCCATGAACTGCTGGCCGGCGAAATGAGCCATCGGGTGAAGAACCTGCTGAATATCGCCACGGGCCTTACCGCGATCACGGCTCGGTCAGCGAGCACCCCGGCCCAGATGGCCGAAGAGCTGATGGAGCGCCTGACCGCCTTGGGCCGCGCCCACGACTTGGTTCGTCCGATCCCGGGGCAGCAAGGCAAGGCGGCCCTGCTCGGGGATCTCGTGACCGTTCTCCTTGCGCCTTACAACGACCTCGGCGCGTTCAAGGGGCGCATCAGGGTGTCCGTCCCTCGCATGGGCGTCGGCAACAACGGGGCGACGGCCTTGGCGCTTGTCCTCCACGAACTAGCCACCAATTCGATGAAGTACGGCGCACTGTCGGGTCCTGCAGGTTCCCTGGATGTCTCTTGCGGCGCCTCTGGCGATGACCTGGTCATCATCTGGACCGAACGCGGCGGTCCGCGCGTGACGCCGCCCTCCGCCGAGGGCTTCGGAAGCTCTTTGATCGCGCGATCCATGTCTCGCCAGCTTGGCGGCTCGCTCGACTACGCCTGGGATCCGGATGGTCTCATTGTCACGGTGACGGTGAAGGCCAACCGTCTGGCGACCTAGGCCGAATGTCGAGGGCGGCGTTACCGCCGGGACGGTCAGGCCCGGCCCGAAGCCGCGCCCTCCCAGATCCTCCGCCCCCCATCGTCTCGGACGATGATGCGCAGGATCACGTTGGCGGAGGCGGAAAGGGCACGGTCGCGCAGGATTTCCGACAGTAACAACAGGGCTTGGCGCGCGGCGGCGGCGTCGTCGGCCGCTTCGACGACTTCGAGCGTCGGCTGAACCTCGCCCGAAATATCGAAGTGGTAGGTCTTCATCGCGACGCCTCGCGCGGTCCTATCCGCCCCTGATCAAGGTCCGCCACACGGCGCCGTTCCGGGCTCGCCGCCGATAGACGGCTCAATGGCTTTCTTTCAAGGACAGCCAAGGCGCTGACCGGTCGCGCTTGCGATCAATTGATCGGACCCTGCGCATTAATCTTCCTCTCGAGGACTTTGCGTCTGGCGAGCTGCGGTGATCACCGCCCATTCGGCGGGATCCTGCTGGGGGGCTAGTCGTCCGGCGTCGAAGTCCCCCAGCACCGCGAGCCCGTCCCAGTCGTCGATCTCCAGCACCCCGTTGCGCAGCGCGGCCAAGCCATCGTCGCGCAAGCCGCGCAGCACGCGGTGGATATGCACGACCGACAGGCCCAGGGCGTCGGCGATGTCGCCTTGCACCGCCGGGAAGTCGCAACGACCGTCCCGGGCCAACTGCAGCGCCTGCTGACGCCAATAGACCTCGCACAAGAGATTGGCCGTCCTGGCGGCCGCCGAGCGGCGCCCCAGGCCAACCATCCAGTTGCGCTGCCATTGGGCCTCGGTCAGGACGGCGCGGCACAGAGCGGACAAAAGGTTCGGGTGGGCGCGCACCATCGTCCGCAACTCATGGGGCGTCGTGCTGCGCACCTCGCAAGGTCCCAGAGCCTGGACCTCGTGATCGGCGCCGACGAATAGTCCCGCCAGGTCAATCAGGTCACCGGGCGTGGCCACGCCGAAAATCTGGCGCCCGCCGTCGGCCAAGACCTGTTGCTTCACCGCCAGGCCGCGGGCCAGCAAGCGCAAGTGCGATCGCTCGCCGGCGGCCAGGATGGCTTGGCCCGCTTCGAAGCGCTCGACTGTCTGGGAGCACGACATCAGACTATCCCGAACACTGTCGCGCAAGGGACCGAACCGGTCGAGGCTTGCGATCAGCAGGCGGCTCATGCCGGCCCCTTCTCGGCGGACGGCCATTGAACCCTGACTGTTCCGCCGCGTTCGGTAGATCTGGTCGACACAACCGCCTCCGTGATCGGCGCACCCTAGGAGGCGCGGCGGAGGCGGGCGTTGATCTAGGTTAGTTCGACCTATCATTTGATGTGCGATCGATCGGCCGACCATTCGGTCTTGACCCAGAGGGGGGACGCAGCGTCCCTGAGCGCCATGTCCTCATCACCGACGATCACGCCCCTGGTTCACAAGCTGGCGCGTCGCGACGCCCTCTCGAGCGCTGAGCGCGACGCGCTCGCGACGCTGCTCGGGCCCGAACGGCATGTGCCGGCCGGGGGCCTACTGGTCGAGCCGGGGGATCGCCCCAGCTTCAGCACCCTTCTGATCAGCGGCTTCTGCGCCCGTTACAGCCTGACCGTGGATGGCGGCCGGCAATTGACCGAGGTCAACGTCCCCGGCGACTTCGTCGACCTTCACAGCCTGCTGATGCGCCAGATGGATCACGGCGTGGTGGCGCTGGGCGACTGCGTCGTCGCGCCGGCCCCCCACGCCGACCTGCGACGGCTGACCGAAAACCATCCGCACCTGACGCGCTTGCTGTGGCTCGAGACCGTGGTCGACGGCGCGATCCATCGCCAATGGCTGGTGACCATGGGCCAGCAGAACGCGGCCAGCCGCTTGGCCCATCTGGCCTGCGAACTCTATTGCCGGCTGGAAGGCGCGGGATTGGCGCGAGATCACCAGTTCAGCAACCCGATGACCCAGGCCGATCTTGGCGACGTGCTGGGCCTGACGCCCGTGCACGTCAATCGCGTCCTGGCCGACCTGCGCCAGCAGGGGCTGCTAGAATGGAAGGCGGGGCTGGTCACCATTCCCGACTGGGACAGCCTGGTGAAGCTGGGACAGTTCGATCCGGCCTATCTGCGCTTGCAGAGCGACCCGGTCTGAGCAGGCGGTCAGGCGCCGGTTTGGCTGTCCGGCGCGGCGACGGGCTTGGACTCCGGCGAATTCTTCTGCCGCAGGACGATCGACAGCACGACCAGGGCGGCCGTCGACAGGAACTCGCTTTGCCAGTTCTGGAAGGACTCGAACCACAGCTGCGGATCGCCGAGATAGGCCAGTGTGGAAACCCCGGCCTGTCCATGCTCGGCCGCCTCCTGCGCCGCGGCCTTGGCGCTGAACGTCCAGTGCAGGACGAACGAGGCCAGGAACAGCAGGCCCAGGGCGATGCCGAGCGAATGGGCGTAGAGCCAGCCGGCCGCGCCGCCGACTTGCGCCAGGCGAGGGGCCTTGGGATCCCGGCTGGGAAGGCGATCACGCTCGGGCGTGTCGGGATCCTTCGACTCCGACGAGCCGCGCTGGATCAGGAAGGCGGTCAGCACGACATAGACCGCCATCTGCAGGAACTCGCTCTCCCAGTTTTCGAACACCGTCGAGATGAACATCGGGTCTGAGAGATAGGCCCAGGGGCCGATGACGGCCTGGCCATGGCGCTGCAGGTCCTCGACGGCCACGCGCCAGCCCGTCAGCCACTGGCCGACGAAGCTGGCGGCGAACATCAGCATCAGCACGACGGTGAGGCCGTTGTTCTTGAGCCATCGGGTCATGGTCACGCTCCGGCCAGGAGGCCGTCGTCGTCCATCGTCACCACGCCGGACGCGGTGGGCCACGGTCGGCTCCACACCGTCTGGCAGAAAGCCTCGATCTGCGAGAGGTAAGCCTCATGCCGCTCGAGAAAGCCCATGTGATTGGCCTCGGCGACGACGGACAACTGGCCGCCCGGCGTGGTTCGCGAAAGGACCTGGCTCGCTGATTTCAAGGTGACGATGTCCTGGTCGCCGGCGAGGATCAGGGTGGGGATCGTCATGGCTTGCAGCGCGCCGTCGGCGTCCCAGCCGAACATCGCCAGATTGCCGCGCGCCAGCAAGGCGGGCGGGTTGCGGGTCGCCAGCAGGGTGGTGTGCTCCAGCTGGCTGCGCGTGACATGCTTGGCGAAGCCCAGGCGGTTGGCCACGTGGGCCGAACCGCTCAGATAGCCTTGCCAAGCCAAGAGCCATGCCAGGGGCTGCAGCAAAATGGCGAGCCGCAGGATGGGCTCGAGGAAGGGCCAGCGCAGGGCCTGGGCCAACGGAGACAGCGCCATGGTCTTCAGAGGATTGGTGAAGGTGGTGTTGACCAGCACCACGCCGGCCATCTGTTGGGTCGAGGCGGGATGGTCGCGCACAAGGGTCTGGATGGTCATGCCGCCGATGCTGTGGCCGATCAGCACCGCGGGCGCTCCGGCGAAGGCCATGACCGCCTGCAGGTCGCGCGCGAAGTGGGACAGGTCCACCGCCCCCTTCGCGGCGTGAGAGCGCCCCAGTCCGGCCAAGTCCCAGACGATGACTCGGTAGCGTGTCGACAGCGCGCGGCGGAGATAGAACCAGATGGTGCCGTCCAGGCCCCAGCCGTGGGTCAGGATCACGGTCGGCCCGTCGGCTGGGCCATGGACCTCCACATAGAGCCGCGAGCCCGTCGGGCTGTCGAGGAACTGGCCGTCGCCGCGCTCGGCGCGGGTGGGGTCGGTATCGCGATGGGCCAGCAGCGCCGAGGCCACCAACCGGCCCAGGAACGACCAGGCCAGCAGGCCGACGCCCAGCCACAGCCGCCAGTCGTCACGGACATGGATGGCCTGGCCCGCGACGTCGAGCGTCCAGCGACCGCCGTACCAGGACCACAGCGCATAGCCGCCCGCCGCCAGGATACCGAGGGACAGCAGCGACAGCGCGATCCGCGCGAGGATGATCAAGGGCATTGCAGGCTTTCGGGACCACGCGTTTTGCGTGCGACCCTAACCGCTGGCCCCCATGGCTGTTCCGCTCGGGCAAGCGGTGGCCGGAGGGAACGCGGGGGCGAGCTTGGGCTTAAAGGGGCGCGGCGCGGGCCCTGGCCTCGCGCCTTGACGCTCGTGCAGCCCCAGGACGGGCGGCGCTGAGGCCGAACAATCGCCGGTGGCCCGCGTCCCCGGAGTATCAAAAGATGGGGTCGCGCAGTGCGAACCCGGGAGATCGCACTTGGAAAGATCATCGGCGCTTGGCGCCCTGCTGGCGGCGTTGGACGACCAGGGCTACGATTTCGTCACGCCCACGCCTTCCGTCTGTCGCCGCGCGGCGGAGCGGAAGCCGGCGCATGATGATCCGTTGCGGGACGCCCTGGGCTGGAGTCGGGCCTTCGATCGCCAGGACCTGGAACCGGAGCTCTTCAAGCTGCTGGCGGCGGGGCAGGTGCTGACGTTCGAGGGCGAGCGATTCAGAAGCCGGGTGCGGGTGTCTCGCTTGGACGGGATGCTGTTCCTGCACTCGGCCTTTCCGGCCACGGCCAGCGACGCGGTGTTCCTGGGGCCGGACTCCTACCGCTTCGCCCGCCTGATCGCCCAGGCCACCGCCGGAGACCGCGTGGCAAACATCGCCGAGATCGGCTGTGGCGCGGGCGTGGGCGGCCTGGCGGCCGCCAGGCGCTTCCCAGACGCGCGCCTCACGCTCGGCGACATCAATCCCCGCGCCCTGGACCTGGCCTCGATCAACGCGGCCCACGCCGGGGTCGCGTTCGAAGCCCGGCTCAGCGACGGCATGGCGGCCCTGGAGGGGCCCTATGACCTGATCGTCGCCAATCCTCCCTATGTCGCCGGAGAGTCCGGGCGGGCCTACAAGGACGGCGGCGACCTGCACGGCGCGCGCCTGGCCTTGGACTGGAGCGCCCAGGCCATGGAGCGCCTCGCTCCCGGCGGCAAGTTCGTGCTCTACACCGGCAGCGCCATCCTCGATGGCGGGGTCGATGCGTTCCGCGTGGCCCTCGAGGGCTTGGTGGCGGGCTCGCCCCACCAGCTGACATACGAAGAACTCGATCCCGACATCTTCGGCGGCGAACTGCGACGCGAGGCCTATGCCGATGTCGAGCGTATCGCCGCCGTGGGGGCCATCATCCGGCGCCTGGCCTAGGTCTGCGCCGGCATCGGCGCCTGCGGCTGGCCATGCGGACGTCGCGTCGTCAGGTTCAGACCGTCGCCGCTGGCCAGGACATGCAGGCGGACGTCGAACATCGACAGGGCCCGTTCGGCGCGAGCCTCGGCAATGTTCGAGGCGCTGACGCCCTCGGCGTCCACCACATAAACCGCGCCGCTGCCGATCACCTTGAAGTCGTCACCCTCGACCACGATGGCGGTGTCCTCGTCGATGCCGACGCCCAGCACGCGCGGGCTTTGGGCCACAGCGCCCAGCAGACGTCCGATCCGGCCGCGCTCGGCGAAGTGCTGGTCGATGATGGCGTCGCGCACCAGGCCCAACCCCGGCGCCATCTGCAGGTCGCCGATCCGGTGGGTCTCGGAACTGGCGCCGCGGACCATCATGGTGTCGCTCATCACCGAGGCGCCCGCCGAGGTGCCGGCCAGCACGCCGCCGGCCCGCCAGATCTCGCGAATCCGCGCCTCGATAGGGGTGTCGCCGATCTGGCTGCTGATCCGAAGCTGGTCGCCACCGGAGAAGAATACCCCGGCCGCCCCGTCCAGCAGGGCGAGCTTGCTGGCGTCGTGGGCCTCGGCCCGGTCGTCGACATAGAGCTCCACGAGGTCGGTGACGCCCAAGGGCTCGAAGGCCTTCCTGTAGGTCTCGAAATAGCCCTCCGGCGCATGGGACGCGATCGTGGCCAGCACTAGGCGCCCGCCCTTCAGCCGTTCGGCGACGGCCTTGAGGATGATCTTGTCGCCCTCCTTGTCCTCGTGCCCCCCGATGATGATCAGCGGGCCTTCGGCGGTGGGGGAGGCGGTCATGAGGGATCTTTCTGGACGTCTTGCGCCCGATTCACGAAGGCCTTGGCGGGATGTCCCGCGCGGGCGTGGGCGACGGCGAACTGGGGGCTGTTGTGGCCCCAATCGACGCGCCCGTCGGCGTCGATGACGATCAGGCCGGCTTCGCCGCCGACCTGCGCGAGGCGGACCAGGGCGGCGGCGATGGCCTCGCCCGGAGGCAGGGCCTCCAGGCTGTGCATCAGGCGCGCGGCCAGGATGGTGCGGATCAGGCTCTCGCCGTCGCCCGACAGCGACACACCGCCGACGGCGTTGTCGGCGTAGAGGCCGCAGCCGGGCAGGGGAGAGTCGCCGATCCGGCCTTGGTGACAGCCGGTCAGGCCGCCGGTCGAGGTGCCCGCCGCCACGTTGCCGTTCATGTCCAAGGCGACGCAGCCGACGGTGTCGCAGCCGGGATCGCCCGACCGCTCGACGACCAGATCGCCGGGTTCGCACAGCTCGCCGTCGTGCTCGCGGGCGAAGCACTCCGCGCCATGGCCGATCAGTAGCACCGGCGTCTCGGGCAGCATGAGGGCGGCGACCGAGATCGGATGGCGCAGACGCTGCACGGCGGCCACGCCGCCGACCGCGAGGGTCTGGCCGTCCATGATCGCCGCGTCGCACTCGACCTCGCCCTTGGCGTTCGGTACGGCGCCGTAGCCGGCGTTGAAGGTGTGGTCGTCTTCCAGGGCCCGCACGGCCATCTCCACGGCGTCCACCGCGCTGCCGCCGGCTTCAAGGATCGCCTGGCCGGCCGCCAGGGCCAGCAGGCAGCCGTCGCGATGCTCCTGTTCCTGCTCAGGCGGGATCGCCTTGGCCCCGCCGTGCAGGATGATCGCCCAGGACGAGGGCTCAGACATGGACGACATCCTGTTGCGGGTTTGGCGAGAGAGAGGCCTGCTCCGGTTGGAAGGTCACCACCTGGTTCCAGACCGCCTCGACGGCCGTGGGAAAGAGCAAGACCAGGTCGCCCGGCCGCGCCATGCGCAGGGCGGCGTCGACGGAGCGGGACTCGCTGGAGATGCGATGCAGGCGTTCGGCGGGGAAGCCGGCCTCCAGCGCCCCCTGGGTCAGCAGGGACAGCACCGATCCGGCCGGACGTCCGCGCCCGTCGGGCCGCTCGCGGAAGATCAGGTCGTCGAACATCTCCGCGGCGATCGCGCCCATCTCCAGGATGTCCTCGTCGCGGCGATCGCCGGGAATGCTGACCGCGCCGATCACCCGGCCGACCGAGGGCCGAAGCTGAGCCACCAACTGAGCCATCGCCCGCATGGCGCCGGGATTGTGGGCGTAATCGACGATGACCCGGAAGCCGTGCGCGTCGTGGACATTGAACCGACCAGGGTTTTCCGCATGCGAGGAGGTAAAGGCCCTGAGCGCCTTGGCCATGACCTCCGGCGTGGCGCCCAGGCCATGTCCGGCGGCGACCGCCGCCAGGGCGTTGGCGGTATTGAACCGGGCCTGGCCGTTCAAGGTGGCGGGGATCTCGTCGGCCCGCACGACCGGCCAGCGTCGACCCTTGTCGTAGACGACGATGTCACCGCCGCCGATGGACGGCTCCAGCGCGACCAGCAGCCCGCCCTCAGCCTGGTGCTTTTGCAGGAACGGACTCATCGCCGGCCCGCCTTCGAGGGTGAAATAGGCGATCCGTCCGCCGGCGTGCCGCGCCATGCGCAAGGTCAGCGGATCGTCGCCGTTGAGAACGCTGACGCCACGCCGCGAAACCGACTCCGTGACGATCGACTTGACTGCGGCCAAGTCTTCCAGCGTGTCCACGCCCTTCAGGCCCAGGTGGTCGGCCGTGACGTTCAGCACCACGCCGACATCGCAGCGGTCGAAGGCCAGGCCTTCGCGCAACATGCCGCCGCGCGCGGTTTCCAGCACGGCGACGTCGACGGTGGGGTCGCGCAGCACCATGCGGGCGCTCTTGGGGCCGCTGGCGTCGGCCTCGAGAATCTTCTCGTCGTTGACATAGACGCCGGTGGTGTTGGTCAGGCCGACCGTCTTGCCCATCTCGCGGCCGATGCGGGCGACCATGCGCACCACCGTCGATTTTCCATTGGTGCCGGTGACCGCGACGATCGGGATGCGGCTGCGGGCGCCCGGTGGGAAGAGGTCAGCGATGACCGCCTTGGCCACGTCGCGTGGCTGGCCCTGGGACGGCTCCAGGTGCATGCGAAAACCTGGAGCGGCGTTGATCTCGACGATGCCGCCGCCGGTTTCGCGGACCGAGCGGGCGATGTCTGGCGCCATGAAGTCGATCCCGGCCACGTCCAGGCCCACGGTCAGGGCCGCGCGGCGGGCGATGTTCAGATTGTCGGGATGGATCTCGTCGGTGCGGTCGATCGCCGTGCCGCCGGTCGACAGGTTGGCCGTGGCGCGAAGGACCACCATCGTTCCCTGTTCCGGGACGTCGTCCAGGCCAAGGCCGACGCGGGCGAGCATCTCGCGAACCTGATCGTCGATGACAATGCGGGTCATGACCTGCTCGTGGCCGACGCCTCGCCGAGGGTCCTGGTTCACAGTCGCGATCAAGTCCGCCACGGTGGCGCGACCGTCGCCGACGACGTGGGCTGGGACCCGCTCGGCCACGGCCACCACTTGGCCGCCGACCACGAGGATCCGGTAGTCGCGGCCGACATACTGTTCCTCGACGACGACGCGGCGCCCGTGCTTGATCGCCTGCTCGTAGCCCCAGCGCACCTGCTCGGCGGTCTCCAGGCCCAGGCTGACGCCGCGACCATGGTTGCCATCGAGGGGCTTGAGCACCACAGGTCCCTTGATCCGTTCGGCCTGTGTCAGGGCCTCGCCGAGCGTGCGCACGACGCCGCCTCGGGGCACGGGCACGCCGGCGGCGGCCAGCAGGGTCTTGGTCAGCGCCTTGTCGCCCGCGGTGACCACGGCGATGTGGCTGGTCTGGCCGGTGATGCTGGCCCGGATCAGCTTTCGGCGCGCACCCCAACCCAGCTGTATCAGGCTCTGCTCGTCCAGGCGCTGGACGGGGATGCCCCGGCGGTGAGCTTCCTGCACGAGCGATCGCGTGGTTGGCCCGAGCGTCTCGCGGCGCGCGATGAGCCGCAGTTGCTCCAGGGCGCGCCGCAGGTCGAACAGCGGCGGCGTCAGGTCGCCGAAGGGCGGGGCCGCGCGGTCGAGGCCCTCCACGCCTTGCAGGTCGCGCGGCAGGAGGCTGTGGACCAGTTCTATGGCGGCGCGGCCGGCGGCCCGGCCCAGGCCTTCGCCCTCGTAGGCATAGAGAATGTTGTAGACGCCCGGGCGTCCCTTGACCGAGCGGGTCTTGCCGCGCCCCACATCCGACCCCGACAGCTTCTGCAACTCCAGAGCCACGTGCTCGATCACGTGGCCGAGCCAGGTGCCTTCGCGCATCCTCAGCAGCAGGCCGCCATGCGACTTGTAGGAACAGCCGTGAGCTTCCAGGCCGGGCAGGGCGGCCATCAAATGATCGGTGAAGCCGGGTATCCGATTGGTCGGCCAGGCCTCCAGCGCGCCGAGATCGAGCTGGATGCGGACCATCGGGCGCGCGGCGTAGAGGTGAGGCCCGCGATAGGTCGCCGTCTCGAGGACACGCATCCTAGGCGGCCTTGGCCGAAAGCTGCGAAACCCAGCCCTGATCGGGAGTCACGACGTCCCGGATCACCAGGGCCGCCGCCAGCTTGCGCGTTGCGGCTAGGCCCTGTGCGCGCAATTGGCCGTCTTCATCGAACGTCCGCCAAAGCCAGGCGCCCGAGCCGGTCGGGGCGATCGAGAACCTCAACATCGGATAGTCGTACATGTCGTCACCTGCGAGAACGGGATGCAGGAACACGCCGCCCATGGGCCGGTTCCTGGCCCACCGATCGCCGCTTGTGGGGCCCATCGGATGATGGGTTGCGGAACCCGGATCGATCGATGCGTCTTAAGCGGCCATGACCAACGCCACCGCCCACGCCCTTCGCATCCGCCCCGCCAACGCATCGTCGACCAATGACGTCGGAGCCATTGATGCGACGCTCCAGCGCCGCCTGTCGCACTGGAACCATCGTCGGCTCGACCCCACCGTGCCGGACGCCGATTGGGAGGCCGATCTCGACGAAGAGCACGCCATGCGCCGCCTGGAAGGCGCCTTCGTCGAAAGCCAGCGCCTTCTGGTCGCTGATCGCGCCGCCGCCGCGCCCAGCGATGTCGAGGGCTTCATCGCCTGGTTCGAGGCGCTGAAGGAAAATGGTCCGGGCCAGGACGATCCCCTGTTTCCTTGGCTCGAGAAGATCGCCGATCTCGAAGAGACGCGCTGGTTTCTTGAGCAGGAAGTCGCGGGCGAGGCGGGCTTCGACGACCTCGTCGCCCTGACCCAGGTGAAGATGCCCGTGCCCGCCAAGCTGGAGCTGGCGCGCAACTACTGGGACGAGATGGGGCGCGGCGCGGAGGCAGGCATGCATGGGCCGATGCTGGACCAACTGGCCAAGGCCCTGGACCTTCGACCCACGATCGAAACAACCGAGCCGGCCTCTCTGGCCTTGGGCAACACTCTGGTCGCCTTTGCAACTACCCGGCGCTACGCCTACCACGCTGTCGGCGCGCTCGGCGCGGTGGAGCTGACGGCGCCCTGGCGCGCCGATCTCGTCGCCAAGGGCCTCAAGCGCCTGGGCGTGGGTAAGACGCGAAAGTACTTCGCGCTGCACGCCACGCTCGACATCGCCCATTCCGAAGCCTGGAACGCCGAGGTGCTGCGCCCGCTGGTGGCCGCCGATCCGAGTTGCGCGCACTTCATCGCCGAAGGAGCGCTGATGCGCTTGGAGGCGGGGCGTCGTTGCTATGAGGCGTATCGCGGCCGACTGTGTATGGCGCTGGCCGCTACGGGTTGAGGGCGCCCAGCTTCGTGTCCTGCCTCAGGGCGCTCAGTAGCCCGTCGATGCAATAGGGCTTGCCGAGTAGCTGGAAGCCGTGCGTGCTTCCTCGGCCAGCACCTCGCTGTAGCCGCTGGAAGGGGGGCTGTTCAGCGGTTCGCATCGGCCGCTGAATCGATGCTCCGTTTTGCCCCAGCCTCTGCGTTGGTGAGTTCGGCCCGATAGGCCTCGTCCCTAGCCCGCAGCGCATCGTGGCGCGCTTTCAATAAGGCTCTGGCTTCCTCCGCGAAGGATAAGGGGCGGCCAGCCACCTGGCGATCCGAGAGGTCGCTGGACATAGCGACATGCTCTTCTGAGGCGAGGCTGCTGATGCATACATGGGTGTCGCTGATGGCGCTGCTGGTCGCAACGTGATTGTCGCTGGTGGCCGTCCAGGTCGCGACATGGTTGTCCGATCGCCGCGTCCATTCCCGCACTTGCGCCGATCTCTCGAGTTCCGCCTCATTGGACAGGTTGACGAACCCGCCGCCGCCCGCCCTTGCGACCGCGGTCAGTTTGGCGGCCTCGCCCGACGGCAGGTTGAAGCCGATGACATTGACGATCGCCCGCGTGCGGCCGCCGTTGATCCGACGGGCGACGGCCACGGGATCACCGCCACAGGTCTCTTCCCCGTCCGACACGACATAGATGACCTGCTCCCCGGGCGTGGCGGAGGCGGCGAGCAGCGCCTCGGCGCGATCGAGCCCGGCGGCGAGCGGCGTCCAGCCGACCGCGCGGACCTGTCCCAGCGCGGTGCGCAGGCTCCCCCGGTTTGCCGACATCGGCGCGAGCACGTCGACGGCGGAGCAGGATTTCGCCTTACCGGCCTGGCTGTTGTTTCCCTGTTGGCCGAAGACCAGCAGAGACGTCTGCACCGACGCGGGCAGCCCGCCGACAAAGCCCAGCGCCGCCTCCCGCGCCAACTCGAGCTTGGTCCGACCGCCCATTCGTCCGGCCATCGAGCCGGACCCGTCGATCATCACGATCACGCGCGTCGGCGGGACCTGTGCGCCGATGGCCCCAGCGGGGCCTTTCAGCGTCGGCTGTTGAAGCGCCACACCCTTTTTGAAGCACGCCTCCGGGTCCTTCTTCGTGAACTGGGCGACATAGGCCCGAGCCTCCGCAGAAGCTGTTTGGGCTTTTCCCTCGGCCTTGACCGGGGCGCGGTCGGCTGCGGCGTTCTGATCGCTCGAGGGGCCTCCGCAGCCGATCAGCGTAAGGGCAAGCGTACAGCTCACAAGACTATGAACAGAAACAACTTTCATCTGCGTCGCCTCTCTCATCAGCACGCGGTCGGTAGTAGGCAAGGCCTTAATAAGGGCGATGCCAGTCTTCTCGACCTTGATGCTGAACGTCCGGTTCCTGGAAGCGGTCCTATGATCGCTTCTGGCGCGCACCAGCCGTCTTGCTGAATAGGCGGCTCCTCAGCGTCACACGCCAGGAGGTCGCCGGGCGTCTCAACGTTGGCAGCCGGCACTCCGGTCACCCGTTGGCATCATCCCTGGTGGCCGATGCACAGGGCTCCAATTGCAACCACGCTGCAGGCGGCGATACGGTAGGCGCTCAGACGCTCTTTCAGGAAGAAGCGGCCGATCAGCGCGGCGAAAACCACGCTGGTCTCGCGAAGCGCCGACACTGGGCCCATGGGTCCTCTCGACATGGCGAAAATCACGATCCCATAAGCCAGCAGCGACGCCAGACCGCCCGCCGCCGCCGTCAAGTTTTCTCGCCGCGATCGGATCAGGCCGCCCCAATCGCGCACGAGGACGTAGATCAGCGGCATCATCGCGTTGCCTAGAAGAGACATCCAGATCGTGTAGCCAACGGATGTGCCCGCAAGCCGCGCGCCGATCCCATCGGTGACGCTGTAGGCGCCGATGAAGCACCCTGTGCCCAAGGCGTAGGGCAGGGCGTCCAGTCCAAGCCTGCGGCCTTGGAAAGCCAGCGAGATAATGCCGCCAGATACCAGGACGATGCCGAGCATGTTGATCGGATCAGGCAGCTCCCTTGCGAACAGCGCCGCGCCTAGAGCAACCAGCAGGGGGGATGAGCCGCGCGCGATCGGGTAGGTCTGGCCCAGGTCCCCGCCGCGATAGGTGCGGACCAAAAACAGATTGTAGCCGACGTGGAGGAGGGCGGAGAGGACAACACAGCCCCAGCTTGCGCGGGCGGGAACCGGAACGACGAAGGTCAGGCCCCCGCAGATGAGCGCTACGGCGGCGGACATCATCGTCATCGACCATAGCCGATCCGCGCCGGCGCGCAGCAGGGCGTTCCAACTGGCGTGAAGCAGGGCGGCCAATAAGACGAGGAGAATGACGCCGAGAGTCATTCAGCAGTGCGCAGCCGGGACATCATCTTGTCGTTCTGCGAGCGCTAAGGGTTGCGAGCAAGGGCCATGGCGGCTCTGGGGCCGGAATATCGGCACCGAGCATGCCGCAAGGTCACTGCACCGCCAGCATTACATCAACGTTTTGCCGGGAGTGGCGCCCCTGGCTAGGGGCAGAAATCTGCTTACCGGAGCCGACCCAAATTCGGCTGATGGCGCCACCGCAACTGCCACCGGCTGCTCGAGGCCGATGTGGGAAACCTTACCTTCGCGTGGCGGAGGAGAGGGGAGAACAGTTTCATGATCCCTGGATTTGCAGCTAGCCAAGGAGATATAGCGTCGCCGCGCTTTTACAGCATCTTTTGAAGAAAAGCCGTCAGCACCTGCTTCAACACTGCGAAGGATTCCACGCCTAAAACCAATCCAAAATACCCCCGCACTTCTCGACCACTGATCGCGAAGTTGACGTAGATGAACAGCGCGACCTGGTCCTTATTGCCGGTAAAAACATCTTCGGGTTTAGACAGTGCGACAGTCGGAATTGTGACTTCGAATTGAACCTCCAGCAGCATTCCGACAGTGCTTAGGAAACCAAGCAGGAGGACGTTGCCAATTTCGCCAAGCGCGTCGTCGACTAAGGCGTCGATCTCGGCTTCAGCCATATCCGCGCCCAGGACTGCGTGAACGAGATCCTTGTAGCTTCCCTCTGGGAATACCAGCAGGGTCTCGCCGTGAAGCAGGCCAGAGAAGCTTTGCCTCACGGCCATGATGCTTGAAAGTCCCAGCGCCTCCATTGCAGTTGCGGCGTTGGCGCCATCAACCACCGAAACCGCAGGCACGGTGAGCTTGACCTCGGCGCCGACCATCGCCCGCAGACGCACGGCCGCGCCACTCACTGCTATATTGACCAGCTCGGTCAGCGCGTCGTTCTCAATTTCCGAAAACACGTCCATTCCCCATGGGCGCAGCCGGCCGATGCTTGGCTGCGGACGCATGTCGAAGCTTCTACGATGAACCTCGACCTATAGCGAGACGGCTAGCCGATCAGCGCAAGAGCGATCGTGCAGGCCACAAGATTACGAACTGGAACGGTCGTCATCTCTGCGTCGCCTCTATCACCAGCACGGGCCGGCTCGACATCAGCTGCCGAAGCCGGGGCCTTGAGGTGGCGCTCGGCGGCCGCTCGTGGCCAAGGTCCAGTAAGCGTCGATGCCGATCTTCTCGGCCCTGATGGTGAACGTCCAATGCCTGGAAGGGGTCCAAGGAGAGCAGTTGGCGCGCTGCAGCCAGACCGCTTGGCTTTCGTCAGGTTGTTTCAACGATGGATGTTACAAACAGAGCCAATCGATCCGGCGATCCGCAATCGAACAATACCGAGCGTCAGCTTAGGAACCGAGTTCAACGCCCGCGTCTTTCTCTCCCACCTCTGGGAGATCCAAGACATGATCAAGTCAATGATGGGCGTCGCGGCCGCCGCGATGCTGTTGGCCGCGTGCGACCAGAACAACGCTGACCACGACAAGGTTGAAGGTCCGGCCGTCTCGACCGCCGAAGCTCCGACCAATGTCGCGGTCGACACTAAGCCGACCACGCAGGAGAGCGGCCCCACGCCGGGCGCCAGCTCCTACACGGCCGACCAGGCTCGGGTGGCCATCGAGAAGGCCGGCTACACCGAGCTTGGCCCGCTCAACCAGAACGCCAACGGCGTCTGGCAGGGCAACGCCACCAAGGACGGCAAGAAGGTCAGCGTCTCGATCGACTACAAGGGCGCGATCACCGCGCTCTAATGCTCGACGACAGTATTCAATCACAAAAATTCGCGGGAACATCACCATGAGCAAGACGATCACCCGGCTGTTCGACAGCCACACCCAAGCCCTGGACGCCGTCTCCGATCTGGAAGCGCGCGGCATCGATCGCGACAAGATCAGCCTCGTCGCAAACAACGCCGACAACTGGCATGACGGCGGCCGGCGCGAGGGGCCGCTGGGCGACCGCAATGGCGACGGCGAGAACGACGTGGCCGACGGCGCCGGCAAGGGCGCGGCGACCGGCGGCCTGATCGGCGGCGGCGCGGGCTTGCTGGCGGGTCTGGGCATGCTGGCCATTCCGGGCCTGGGTCCGGTCGTGGCGGCCGGCTGGCTGGCGGCCACCGCCGTCGGCGCCGCGGTCGGCGCGGCGGCGGGCGGCGCGACGGGAGGGCTGCTCGGCGCTTTAAAGGAGGCTGGCCACAGCGACGAGGAGGCCAATGTCTATTCCGAGGGCGTGCGTCGCGGCGGGACCCTGGTCAGCGTCAAGGCCCACGACGACGAGATCGCCGCTGTCGAGGCCGTCCTCAATGAGCGTCGCGGCATTGATGCGACCGTGCGCGGCGACGCCTATCGCCAAACCGGCTGGACGGGCTTTGATCCTGCCGCCACGCCCTATAGCGCCGATGAAATCGTCCGTGAGCGGACGCTGTACGGCGAGGAGCGGGCGTTTACGCCGAGCGATGACGTTGCGATCACCGACGACGAGCTGCGCCACGGCGATCGTCCGGCCGTGCCGCCGACCGCCCGTCCTTACTGATGTTGTGGCGCGTCCCTGGCCTTGGCTGGGGATGCGCCCGCATTGGACGTTAAAAGGCCAGCTTCCTGGCGTCGATCCGTATCGTGACCACAAGGCCATCTGGGTCCCAGGCGTAGTCAAGCGAGCCGCCCAGCTGGCGTGACATTGACCGCGCCACCAGTGAGCTGCCAAAGCCCTTGGACGGCGGCGGCGAGACCTGGGGGCCGCCACGTTCGGCCCAGATAATCACCACCTCATCCCTAGGCGCGTCGCACGAAACATCCAGCGAGCCGGCGTCGCTGGACAGGGCGCCATATTTCATCGCGTTGGTCGCCAGCTCATGGATGACCAGCGCCAGAGCCGTGGCGGCGCCTTCGCCCACGCCCATGCGCGGCACGGCGACCCTAATGCGTCCCTTGAAGGGGCCGATTTCATCATAAGGGGCCAGCAACACCGTGAGCAGGTCTCCCAGCAAAGCGGCCTTGCCCTGATCGCCCGGGATGGGGCGTACAAGGTCGTGAGCCCGCCCCAGGGCGGTCAGCCGCGCCATCAAGTCCTCGGCCATCTGGGTGGTGGTGGAGGCCGATCGAGCGGTGATCGCGGTCAGGCCCGAGGCGATCGTCAGGAGGTTCTTGACCCGATGGCTCATCTCGCCGGCCAGCAGTTCGTGGCCTTCCTCGGCCTGTTTGCGGCCCGTGACATCGAGAAACACGCCCAACACGATCTTGTCGTCGGCATCCTTTTGAGGGCCTTGTCCGCGGGCCGAGATCCAGCGTACGTCGTCGTCGATCAGGACCCTGAAATCCAGCTCGTAGGGTCCGACGATGGCCTTAGTCGCGGCAAACGCGGCGCTGACCCGGTCACGGTCGGCCGGATGAATGCGGCTGGAAAGATCGGCGAACGCGACATTGTCGCAGACCGGCAGACCCCAAAGAAGAAACGCCATCGCGTCCAGGTCCAGCAAATCGCTCTCGACGTTCCAAGACCACAGCGCCACGCCTGCGGCCTCCACGGCCAGTCGCAGGCGGCGCTCATCCCAGGCGCTGTGCATCGGCTTAGAGAGAGCGTCGCGCGCGCCAGTGGAGCGTGCGTCGTCTCGTGGTCGGGGCCTGGTGGTTTCGGCCATGGTGGCCTTTCCGGAGCGATCGACTGGCTCGCGGTGCGAAAGCCGAACTCAACCTGGTGTCCGCGCCATGCCATAGCCGGCGGCGGGCTCGGCCGAACCTACCACAGTGTGCAAACGCGCGCCGAGTTTCCGACGACACCCTCACCTCGGGCTTACACGGAAACCTTTCGCCGCCGTGGCGTTAATCGGTCCAGCGCCGACTCTGGCGTTTGGCGCGGTGACCCGGTTCCGTGGAAGACACCTATACCTTCATCGGCGCGGAACTTGATGGGCGGGTGCTCTTCATGGATATCGCGTGCCTAGGTAGCGAAGCTGGCGCGATCCTGCATGCGAACGGCCTGATGGACTGGCACGCCGGCGGGGCGCTCGTGGAGATTTGGCGCGGCGCAGGGCTGGTTTCCAGCGTCCCTCGGCCTAAGCCGGCCCGCTGACGAGGGCTCCTTGCCTCGTTCCGGCCAGTGCCAAGCACTTCTCGCGGCTCACTGAACGACAGCCGTGTGAACATCGTTCCGGCGAGAAAAAGACAATTCTTTGATGAGCTTAGGGATGCAACGGCTTGTGAGGCGCGGCGTTGGATTTTTCCGCACTTCACAGAGTACGCCATGAGCGACGTCATCCAGCCGACCGTAACGCTACGCGGCGATCAACCTGCCGCGTCCACCGAGCAGGGACGGATTGATCGCAAGGAGCTGGCGTTCGTCGCGGTGGAGCGTACGCGCATGCCCATGGTCATCACCGATGCGCGGCATGGGGACCATCCTATCGTCTTGGCCAACCAAGCGTTCCTGGACCTGACCGGCTACGCCGCCGAGGAAGTCGTCGGGCGCAATTGCCGGTTCCTGCAGGGGCGAGAAACCTCGAACGAGGCCATCGCCAAGGTCCGGGTCGCGGTGGCGGCGGGCCAGGAATGCGACGTTGAAATTCTGAACTACCGCAAGGACGGATCGGCGTTCTGGAACCAGTTGCACATGAGCCCGGTCCATGACGAGACCGGCCAGTTGCTCTACGTCTTCGCCTCCCAGCGCGATGTCACCGCGTTTCGAAAGGTCAAGGGGCTGGAGGCCACCGAGCACCGCCTGCTGCGTGAAGTCGATCATCGGGCGATGAACGCCTTGGCCATTGTCGAGGGCATTGTCCGTCTCACCCGCGCTGATGATCCTTCGAGGTACGCCGAGGCGATCCAGCGCCGGGTCCAGGCCTTGGCCAGCGCCCACGCGCTTCTTGGACGGGAGGGATGGCGCGATATCCCTCTGGAGCGGTTGCTCCGCGCGCAGGTCGAGCCCTACGCGGGACAGCGCCTCACCTTGCAAGGTCCGCCGGTCGAGATTGGCGCGGCCCTGGTTCAGCCGCTGGCGCTTGTGCTGCACGAAATGGCGGCCAACGCGAGCCGACATGGCGCGCTGTCGGCGCCCGATGGCGAGCTCCAGCTTGGATGGACACAAGACCCTGACGGGCGCCTTGTTATTTCATGGACGGAGATCGGCGGGCCTGCGCCCGTGGACATCCGCCCGCGTGGCTTTGGCGCGACGATGATCTCGGCAATCATCGAACGGCAACTGCGAGGTCAGGCGATCCTGGACTGGCGGCCCGAAGGCCTGGTCGCGCGACTGGTCCTGCCGTGGCTTGATCGTGTCGACGGGTTCAGACTGTCGCCGGCCAATTGAGCGTAGCGCCCGCCGGCTTATCGCTTGTCTATTAAGCAGGGGTGCGGATGTCGCCCAAGGTCGTGGCTCGGCGCATGCGGAACAAGGCGCGCGGGCAGGGGTTTGAGGAGGGCCTTGCGATCACGCGGGCGTCAATCAACGGAAAACCTGTGATGAACGACCAAGTGACCGGCGTGGCGAACCAAGGCGTGGGACGTATCCAGGACGCTGTCGGCGGCCTGACCGGCAATGCCGAGCTCCAGGCCAAGGGCAAGATCAAGGAAGCCGTCGGCACCGTTCAGCAGGCCTTCGGCCAGGCCAAGGGCGGCGTGCAGGACGCGTTCGAGGAGACGCTGGAGAGCGTCCGCGGCCAGATCCATGAACAGCTCGACGCGGTCGAGACCTACGTGGTGTCCAAGCCCTTGCCGGCCGTGGCCATTGCAGGCGCGATCGGCATCGTACTCGGCCTCCTGCTGCGCGGGCGCAGCAAGACGATCTATCTTCGCGACGCGCGCTAAAAGCCTGGCGATAGCAAGGACTTCGCCCCCGGAACCCAGTTCCGGGGGCGTTTTTTATGGGGCGAGCGCCAAGAGCAGGCGTTCGACGAGGTCGCGCCGCTCGGCGTCGGTTTCGGTCGCCTCGGTGACCACGATCTTGCCCTCGTCCAGCGAGATCTCGGCGGCCTTGCCAGAGAGGCGCCTGGCGGCCGCCTTGGCCGCGATCGGCGTCAGGATCAGGGCGGCCCCCTTCGGACCGGCCCGCACCTGGCGCACATCGGCGGCGCGCGCGAGCGCCTGCAGGCGCGCCAGCGACAGGAGCGTGGTGACCTGATCGGGGATCGCGCCGAAGCGATCTTCCAACTCCTCCTCGAAAGCGTCGATCTCATCCAAAGTCGTCATGCGCGCCAGTCGGCCATAGAGGCCGATACGAGTCACCGCGTCGGGGACATAGTCGATCGGAATGGAGCCCGCTTCGCCCAGAGCCAGATCCGGCGTCCACTCGCCAGGTTCGATCTCGCCGCGCGCCACGCGCACCGCGCGCTCCAGAAGGCGCTGATAGAGCGCCGCGCCGATCATCTTGACGTGGCCGGCCTGATCCTCACCCACCAGATCGCCGCCCCCACGAAGGTCCAGATCCCGGGCGCTGATCGCCAGGCCCGAGCCCAGGCGGTCGAACGCCTCCAGCGTCGAGAGCCGGGCGCGCGTGGCCTCGGAGAGGTCGTCGTGGGGATCGGACAGCAGATAGGCGATGCCCTGGGCGCGCCCTCGGCCCACCCGGCCCCGCAACTGATGAAGTTGCGACAAGCCGAAGCGATCGGGGCGCCAGACGATCATGGTGTTGGCGCGCGGAACGTCCAGGCCGCTTTCGATGATGTTGGTCGCCAGCAGCACGTCGCCTTTGCCGTCGGCGAATTCCACCATGACCGCGTCGGCCTCCTCGGCGGACAAGCCGCCGTGGGCGATGCGGACGGAAAGCTCCGGGGTCATTTTTTCCAGGCGCTCGGCCAGGGGCGCTATGTCTTCGATGCGGGGAACCACCACGAAGCTCTGACCGTTCCGCCGCTTCTCGCGCAGCAGGGCGGTGCGCAGGCTGGCCGCATCGAACGGCGCCAGGAAGGTGCGGATCGGACGGCGGCGGGCCGGCGGACTGGCGATCACGCTGACGTCCTGGATGCCGACCATGGCGGCCTGCAGGGTGCGGGGGATGGGCGTGGCGGTCAGGGTCAGCAGGTGACCGTCGACGGCTAGGCCGCGCAGGTGCTCCTTGAGCGCCGCGCCGAACTTCTGTTCCTCGTCGATGATCATCAGGCCCAGATTGTCGAAGGTTACGTCCTTGCCGCCCAGCGCCTGGGTGCCGATGACGATCCGCACTTCGCCGCTCTCGAGGCCCTGCTTGACCGCTCGGGCCTCGGCCGGCGTGACCAGGCGTGAAAGATGGGCCACGCCGATGCCGGTTCCGGCAAACCGGCGCTTGAAGGTCTCGACGTGCTGGCGGGCCAGCACGGTGGTCGGCGCGGCCAAGGCGACCTGCCGGCCGCTCAGCGCCACGGCGGCGGCGGCGCGCAGGGCGACTTCGGTCTTGCCGAAGCCGACATCGCCGCACACCAGACGATCCATCGGCCGGCCGGAAGCCAGGTCGGCGAGCACGGCCTCGATGGCCGCCGACTGGTCGGGTGTCTCGGGGTAGGCGAAACGCGCCGAGAATTTGCCGTACGCAGCTTTGGGCGGGACGATCGGCTCACAGGTGCGCGCTTCCCGGGCCTTGGCTAGGGCGACCAGTTGCCCGGCGGCCTCGTCGACATGCCGGCTGACCTCGGCGCGCCGCTTGATCCAGCCGTCGCCCTTGAGCCGGTCGAGCGTCACGGCGCTGGCCTCGGCGCCGTAGCGCCAGATGCGCCCAATCTCTTCGATCGGAGCCAGGAGACTCCCGCCGCCGTAATAGTCCAGTTGCAGGGTGTCGCGTTCAAGGCCGTCGATCATGACAGTCTTCAAATCGCGCAGGACGCCGACGCCATGGTCTTCGTGCAGAACGACGTCGCCGATCCGCAGATCAGGCTCGACGACCAGGTCCTGAGCGCTCGAGCTCGAGCGCGCGATCCGTCCACCCAGCACGTCGCTGGCGGAGATCACCACCAGGCCGGCGGAGGGATCGATGAAGCCGGTGTCCAGGTCGACCAACAGGCTGACGACTTGGCCCAATTCGGCCGACAGCGCTGCATCCCAATCGGCGACCGGCTCAGGCTTCAGCGCCAAGCCGCGCGCGAGGGCCTTGGCGAGCGGGCGCTGCTCGTGCTTGAGGCCCGTCAGCACCACGCGACGATGGGCGTCGCGATGGACCTGGACGAAATCGCAGAACGCCCGTCCAGGATTGCGCTGGAGCGCCAAATTCGGGACTGACTCAATCGTGTCCAGATCCAATGTGATCGCTGTCCAGCCAGCCAAAGCGGCCTGAAGGTCGAGGCCCAGCAGGTAGAGCGCGGCCGGATCGGCGGCGACGGATCCGTCCAGGCCGCCCAGGCCGCGACGGGCTTCGAAGGCTTCAAGCACATGGTCTTCGACATCGGCCAGGCGCGCGGTCGTCTTCGGGTCGATCGATACGCGAGCCTTGGGCAGGATCTCGAACAGGGTTTCCAGCACGCCATAGTGCTCGGGAAGGCCGTGCTCGAAACCGGGCGATCGAGAGTGTTGGGCCTGGATCAGGTCCTCGTCCGTGTTGATCGGCGGCAGGATGACCTCGCTGGCGGGGCCGAGCGACAGACGTTCGATGTCGCCTTCGGAGCGCTGAGACAGCGGGTCATAGGTCCGCATCTCGTGAATGAGGTCTTCCTCGGCCAACACAATCCGGACTGGGCGAGCCGCGTCCGCCGGGAAGATGTCGATGACCTCGCCCAGCAAGGCGATCTCGCCCGGCTCGTCGATGCGATCGTCGGTGACATAGCCGGCGCGGGCCGCGAAACGGACCAGGGCGTCGCGGTCGAGCCGCTGGCCTCGTTCGAGCGGCAGGAAGGCGTCGCTGAGAACCTGGCGCGGCGGCAGCTTCTGGACCAGGGCCTCGGGCGAGGTGACCAATACGCAACCGGCCCCGCCGTCTCGCGCCAGGCGCTGCAGGACGCGCATGCGCCGGCCCATGATGTCTCGCGAGGGCGAGGCGCGGTCGTAGGGCAGGCAATCCCACGGCGGCAAGACCAGCACCTCGGCGCTGGACGACAGGCCCGCCAGGGCTCGACCGATCTCCTCGGCCCGCCGTTCGCTGGACGCCACGTGGACTCTTGGAAAGCTAGCCTCGAACGGGCGGGTCAAGGCCGCGGCGATCGCGGCCGCCGGGGCCTGGACCGGCGCGCGAAGTGTGGCGAGCTCCGGCGCCGCGCCCGGCGTCAGGACCTCGCCGACGATCAGGACTTCAGGCTCTTCCGCCGGGGCCATGCGAAACTCATTGGACTGGAACGACAAAAGGGGAGGCGGGATGAGATGCCCAGGCCAGAACTCGGCGTGGCCATGGAGGTTGCAGCGCATGGCGGGCGAAGGCGCAGACCCGCGCGCCGCCCGGATGACGGGAACAGTGAAGCGCCGGGTTCGTTCTCGTCATCCACGTCTCAAACTGAGCTGTGGCTGGGGGATTGGGCCATGGCGTCAAATGAAGCGGGCAGGGCAAAAAAGGCGCCGCGTCCGTCGGAGCGCGGACCGATCCTGACACGAACGCGCAATCTGAAAATGGCGCGTTCGGCCCACGCCTATGTTCGAGGTAGCACCGTCAGGTTCTATGAGTGGCTGGAGGCCAGCGGCGGCAAGCTTCCGAAGGGGCCGCCGATCTGGATCTGCGGTGACTGTCACTTGGGAAACATGGGGCCGCTGGCCGACGCCAAGGGGCGCGTCGACATCCAAATTCGCGATCTGGACCAGACCGTGATCGGCAACCCGGCCCACGACCTGATAAGGCTGGGCCTGTCCCTGGCCTCGGCCGCGCGCGGCTCTGACCTGCCAGGCGTCATCACCGCGCGGATGCTGGAGGGCCTTGTCGAGGGCTACGAGGCCGCGCTCGCCGAAGACTTCCAAGCCAAGTCGCGCCATCCGCCGATGATCGGCGCGGTCTTGGGCGAGGCGACGCGGCGGACTTGGAAGCATCTGGCGGCCGAGCGTCTCAACGGCGTCAAGCCGGAGATCCCCATTGGCAAACGCTTCTGGCCGGTCAGTCGCGCCGAGCGTAGGGCGCTGGAAGACCTTTGCCTGAGCCAGCCGATCCGCGACCTGGTGACCGGCCTGAAGTCGCGCGACAGGAAGGCCGAGATCCGGCTCCTGGACGCGGCCTACTGGATGAAGGGCTGCAGCTCGCTGGGCCGCTTGCGCTATGCGGTCCTGCTCGAGGTCAATGGCGACGGCGCGCCGGAGATCTGCTTCCTGGATCTGAAGGAGGCCGTAAAGGCCGCCGCGCCGCGCGAGCCTGGAGCCGACATGCCGCGCGACAACGCCGAGCGCATCCTGGCCGGCGCCCGGGCCCTGTCGCCAAACCTTGGCCAGCGCATGGCGGCGTGCCGGTTGTTGGGGAAGTCGGTGATCGTGCGCGAGTTGATGCCCCAGGACATGAAGATCGAGCTGGTAGGCCTCACCCCTGACGAAGCTATGGCCTCGGCCCAGTCTCTGGCTCGGGTGGTGGGCGACGCCCATGGACGCCAGATGGACGACGCCACGCGTCTGTCCTGGCTGAACGACTTGGCGCGCAACCGTTCCGGACTTCTGGATGCGCCATCTTGGCTATGGTCGAGTGTCGTCGAATTGATCGCCGCGCATGAGGCGGCCTACCTCGAACATTGCCGGCGTCACGCCCTGGGCCTTGACCTCTGAAATAGGCACGAAGCGTTTCAGTGCGTCGCGCCGTTAATCGAGAACGTGTCGCAAGTGGTTGAAAAGGTGGAACAACGAGTAGAGCGCGCCGTTGCTCTGCCGACAGTCTCCCTGGCTGTTCATGGAGACAAAGATCATGGCCACCGCCGCCCCCAAGCTCGACGCCGTCGCTCTGCTGAAAGCCGATCATCGCAAGGTCGAGGACCTGTTCACCCAGTTCGAGGCCGCCAGGGCCGACGGCAGGAAAAAGGCCTTGGCCGAGCAGATCTGCATGGAACTGACCGTCCACACCAAGATCGAGGAGGACATCTTCTACCCGGCCTGCGAGGGCAAGGTGGAAGAGGACCTGCTGAAGGAAGCCTATGTCGAGCACGACGGCGCCAAGGTCCTGATCGCCGAGATCGAGGCGGGCGGTCCCGACGACGAATTCTATGATGCCAAGGTCAAGGTTTTGTCCGAGATGATCGAACACCACGTCAAGGAAGAGGAGCAGCGCGTCGAAGGCATGTTCAGCCAGGCCCGTAAGGCCGGCCTGGACATGGACGCCCTAGGCGAGCAGATGGCGGCCGAGAAAAAGCAGCTGATCGCGAGCTACAAGGCCGGCGGCCTGCCGGTTCCCGAAACCCCGACCTTCGAAGGCACGACGCTCGCGGCGCATTGACGAGACGTCGTTCGCGACGTTGTCGATAACAGAAAGGCGACGGGGCGACCCGTCGCCTTTTATGCGGCCGCGACCGTGCCGCTAGCGTCGTAGGGGCGTGGGTCATTCGGATCGAGCGGCGGCGGATCGGCGGGTTCGATCTCCACGCCCGGTGGATCGACGATCTCGGGAGGGGCGCCCGCCGGGTCGATTTCCGGGGGTTGCGGATCGATGGGCGGCGGTGCGGTTGGATCGGTCATCGTGTGCCTCCGAGCGTGGGAGCGACAGAACGTGTGGGGAGTCGCATGGCTCCGCCCACTGAATCGCGAGTTTGATCAACGCGGACCGGCGCGATTTCGCGCCGGCAGGCAAGGCTCCGCCGCGCACTCATCGCCGATATCGTCGACTAGGCTACAGTGCCCTGCGACGCAGGACGCTAAGCCATAGCCCCGCAAGACCGATCACCGGCCTTGAGCGCGGCTGTGGGGGGATCTTGCCAAACGTTCGCAACAGCTTCCTGAGTCTGCTTGAAGGCGATGTCGCAGCAAGGTTCGCCGCGAGATTCTCGATGATCCAGACCGCACGGGGACAGGAACTTCAGCGACCAGGTGAAGCGCTCGATTGGGTGTATTTTCCCGAATCGGCCGTGCTGTCGACGGCGGCGGAAACTCGGCGCGGGGAGAGCCTGGACGTGGTGCTGGTCGGCGCCGAGGGGGTCGTTGGCGCCTTCGAGGCTTGCGGCAGCCGCCGAGCGACCTCACGGGTCACGACACTGATCGCGGGGAGGGTGTGTCGGCTTCCTGCCGCGAGCTATCGCGAACTGTTCGACCAAAGCGCCGCCCTGCGTACGGCGATCCACAAATATGTCGAGGTCCTGCTGTTCGAGGCCCGACAGCTGGTGGCCTGCAACGCGCTCCACACAGTCGAGGCGCGGCTGAGCCGGGTGCTCCTGGACGCCCTGGATCGCAGCCGCAGCGAGACCACAGTTCAGATCACCCAGGAAGCCCTCGCCCAGATGCTGGGTGTTCAGCGCACCACAGTGGCCGCCTCGATCGCGGCGCTGCAGCGGGCCGCCTTGATCCAGTCTGGACGCGGCGCGATCACCATCAGCAATCCGCCTGGCCTGGACCGGGTTTGCTGCCAGTGTCGCGGGGCGATCGCCGCGGCTCGGGCGGAGGTCTACTCGACCGGCGGCAAGGCCTGCGACGGTTGATCCAGCGCCTCGCGCGCCGCCGCCGCCAGGCGCTCGCTGGTTTCCAACGCCGCCTGTGGTGTCAGCGACAGTCCGGTGGGGCCGCTGTCCCCCGTAAGCACGACTTCCCCGTCGATTACCTGGACATTGAGGGGATGAGTATGGGCGCCAAGCTCGGTCATATCGCGTCTCCAGGGCTGCTCAACAACGAACCCTTTTAAACGTGGTTCCTGTCGCCTAGGCGACAGATCCGACGCTCTTTTTCGCTCACGATCAGTTGCGTGGAAACAAACCAGACCTTCACTTTCGTCTGTCGACGCCAGAATGCGACATCGAGCTACGTCGACGTCCAGGTCATGGCCGCCAAGGACACGCGCGAGCATGCGCGGCGCCTGCTGGCGGATCATCATAGCGCCGACGTCGTGGAAATTTGGTGCGAGCCGACCTTAGTGGATCGGATCGTGCGATGCCGGGGGACGCCTTCGAAACTGTCAGCCGGGTGATAGACACAGTTGTGCCAGACGGGACATCAGGTCGCGCGTCCTTGCGGGCGGGCACGCCGCGCCCGATTTGAAAACCATGTCAAAGCATCCCTTGTCCACGATCGGGTACGAACGCCAGACTCAAGCGCAGGTCATCGACCGACTGACGGCGGCCGGAATCGACACCCTGATCGACGTACGCGCCGTGGCTTCCTCTCGACGCGCGGGCTTTTCCAAATCCCTGCTGGCCGCGAGTCTGGCCGAGGCTGGCATCGAATACGTCCATCTGCGCCAGCTCGGCACGCCCAAGGCCGGGCGCGACGCGGCTCGCCACGGCCGTATCGGCGAGATGACCGCGATCTTCGAAGGGCATCTGGCTGAGCCTGCCGCCCAGATCGAACTGGCGAGGGCCGAAACCATGGCTCGGGATCGGAAGGTGGCCTTGCTGTGTTTCGAACACGAGGCCGCCTGCTGCCATCGGCGGATCGTCGCCGATCGGCTGCGGGAGCGTTTGTCCTGTGAGGTGGTGGACCTCTAGTGGTCTGTCGCGCGAGCTAGTTGATGGACGCGCCCCAAACCAAGGCGACCAGCAAGACGACGATCAGCGAGAACACGACGCGAGCCCATCCGTTTCGGACGCGCCAGGCGAACAGCTCACAGATCAGTCCGCCTCCGATCAGGAGCGCGGCCGCGAAGCCGAAATCAAGAGCCGTCCATCGCACCTCGTCGGTGAAGCGCATCGCGGCCGCGGGCGCGATGAGGGTCGCGGCGACGAGCAGCCAGCCGAGCGGTCGGGCTATGGCCCAAATGCGGTCCGCCGTCTGAGTTTTGGTCATCCTGGGGCTCCGAGGTCCTGACCCGATCATAGAGCCTCAAACTCGTGCAGAACGGATGCAGTACTCTTGCGACTTCGGTCACGAAGCTACTGCCCCGCGGAGTCGTTCTGCCTCAGCCCTGTCGAGCCGCCTGAGATAGAGCAAAGCGTTTCGGCGGCGCCCAATCACGGTCGAAGCCGGACTGCAGCTCAAACCCGCCCGTCTGGAGTCGATTCACGGTCTCGTCGTCCACACCGCTGATCCACAACAGATCCTCCCAGGCTCGGAAGGGGCCCCAGAACACCAGTTGGCGCGCGACATCGGCGCCGACGCCGGCGGCGGTGATATCCTCAAGGCGGGCGCGGTTGAGATCGCTCATGGCGAGGAAGCGGTCGGCTAAGGCAAAGGTTCCGCGTTCCGCTCCTACCACGGCGTTCTGATGTCAGGAGATTTTGCGGCGTCTGAGAAACCTTGGCTTTAGCTCGCGAGTTAATGGGGCCGGGCAGAGTGCGAAGGCGCTTGCCGGCGGGGCCTTGGGCCTCGCGCCATCAGTGCCAGGAGCGCGCATGCCGATCGATCCGACAGTCACCCCGGCCGAGCCGCGCGTCGCCACCGGGGTTCCCGGGCTTGACGAAATCCTGGGCGGCGGACTGACGCGTGATCGCATCTATCTGATCGAAGGCACGCCGGGTTCGGGCAAGACCACCCTGGCGCTGCAGTTCCTGCTCAAGGGCCGCGAGCTCGGCGAAAGCGGTCTCTACATCACCCTATCGGAGACCGAGACCGAACTGCGCGCCGCCGCCGCCAGCCACGGCTGGTCGCTCGACGGCATCGATCTCTTCGAGCTGGTCAGCGAAGAGGGCCTGGACCCCGACAGCGAACAATCGGTGTTGCACCCGTCCGACGTCGAGCTGGGCGAGACCACGCGCGGGGTCATGCGTCAGGTCGAGGAGACCAAGCCGCTGCGGGTGGTGTTCGACAGCCTCTCGGAAATGCGGCTTCTGGCCCAGAACCCGCTGCGCCATCGCCGGCAAATCCTGGCGCTCAAGCACTTCTTCGCCACGCGCAACTGTACGGTGCTGCTGCTGGACGACATGACCGCCGAAGACGGCGACCTGCAATTGCACAGCATCGCCCATGGCGTCATCAGCCTGCAGCGCACGCCGCAGGAATACGGCTCCCAACGTCGTCGGCTAGAGGTCGTGAAGATGCGCGGCGTCAAGTATCGCGGCGGCTTCCATGATTTCGAGCTCGACACGGGCGGCGTCACGGTCTTCGAGCGGCTCGTGGCCGCTCACCACCATGCAGACTACCTGCAAGAGGTGGTGTCGACCGGCACGCCGGGCCTGGACGCTCTGGTCGGCGGCGGCCTGTCACGCGGCACCAATACCCTGATCAGCGGGCCCTCCGGCGTGGGCAAGACCACCACGGCGGTGCGATGCGCTCTGGCCGCCCTAGAGCGCGGCGAAAAGGTCGCCTACTACCTGTTCGACGAGGGCCTGCCGACCCTGCTGACCCGCTCCAAGTCGCTGGGCATGGACCTGCAGCCTTTCCTCGGCAATGAACAGCTGATGATCCGGGCCATCGATCCGGCCGAGCTGTCGCCGGGCGAGTTCGCCTTTCACGTCCGCGACGCGGTCGAGCAGGTCGGCGCGACCCTGATCGTCATCGACAGCCTCAACGCCTACCTGCAGGCCATGCCCGGGCAGAAGTTCCTGCTGCTGCAGATGCACGAGCTGCTGACCTATCTGAACCAGCAGGGCGTGGTCACCTTGCTGATCCTGGGCCAGCACGGATTCATCGGCGAGGTCCGCAGCGACATCGATCTCAGCTATCTGTCCGACAGCATCCTGCTGTTTCGGTTCTTCGAAGCGGCCGGCGCAATCCGCACGGCGATCTCGGCCGTCAAGAGCCGCACCACCGAGCACGAGAAGACCATCCGCGAAATCCGCCTCACCCGGCAGGGCATCGAGGTGGGTGAAGCCCTGACCGACTTCCAAGGGGTGATGTCGGGTCTGCCGTCCTATGAAGGCAAGGTCGCGATGCTCGGCCAAGGCGATGAGCCGCGCGCACATGGATGAACGCATCCTGATCCTGGCTCCGCGGGGTAGGGACGGGCCGGTGATTGCCGAGACCTTGGCCAGTCTGGGCCATCGCACTCAAATCTGCCCCGACTTGTCGGCGCTCACGGAGGCGCTGCGAGAGGACGCGGGCGCGGCGATCCTCACCGAGGAGGCGTTGGCCGCGGACGCCACCGACACCCTAACCGCTTGGCTCGCGGCGCAGCCGACCTGGTCGGACTTTCCCTTCATCGTTCTGGTCACCAAGCAGCCCGGCAAACGCACCCAGGCCGATGCGTCCCGGCTGAGCGCGATCGGCAACATCGTATTGCTGGAGCGGCCGATCAACGCCGAGACCCTGATCAGCGCGGCGTCTTCGGCCGTGCGTGCGCGTCGCCGCCAGTATCTGGCCCGGGATCATCTGGACGAGCAGGCCAAGGCCGAGGAGAAACTTCGCTTCGCCCTGGACGCCGGCCAGCTCGGGGCCTGGGACCTTGATCTCGATAGTCGCGCGATGACGGTGTCACCGATGACCAAGGCTCACTTCGGGCGTGGACCGGACGCCGATTTGACCCTGGCCGAGGTCGAGGCGGCGGTCCATCGCGATGACGCTTCGCGGCGCCAGGTCGGTCTCGAGGCCTCGATCGAGCGGGGCGAGGACTACGGCGTGGAGTATCGGGTCACCTGGCCAGATGGCTCGGTGCACTGGCTTCAGGTGCGCGGCCGGCCAGCGCCAGGCCTGCCGCGGCGGCTGTCGGGCGTGACGCTCGACATCACCGAACGCAAGGCCGCCGAGGCGGCGCTGATGGCGATGAACGAAACGCTGGAGAAGCGGGTCGCCGAGAGCGTCCATGAGCTGCAGCGCTCCAACGAGCGGCTGCTCAACGAGATCGGCGAGCGCGAGCAAGCTCAGGCCGCCCTGGTGCAGGCGCAGAAGATGGACGCCATTGGCCAGCTTACCGGCGGTATCGCCCACGACTTCAACAACCTCCTCACCGCCATCGTTGGCAATATCGACATGATCGAGCGCCGCAGCGACGATGACCGGATCAAGCGCATGGCCGCCAACGCCCGGGAGGGCGTCGAGCGGGCCACCAAGCTGACCGCACAGCTCCTGGCCTTCTCGCGCAGTCAGCAGCTGGACCTGCAGGCCGTCGAGGTCGATGTGCTCATCCTGGGCATGAACGATTTGCTGACCCGCACCCTGGGCCATACGGTCGAGGTGAGAACGGACCTGCGCGCTGGCGCCGCGCGGGCAAACGCCGATCCCAACCAGTTGGAGCTGGCGATCCTCAACCTGGCGATCAACGCTCGCGACGCGATGGGAGACGGCGGAACGGTGACCGTTTCCAGCCGCCTGGCCGACGACTGGCACGAGGGCCTGCAGCCAGGCCATCACGCGGTCATCGCCGTCAGCGACACGGGTCATGGCATACCCGCCGAGTTGCTTCCCAAGGTTTTCGATCCCTTTTTCACCACCAAGAGCGTGGGCAAGGGCACGGGCCTGGGCCTCAGCCAAGTCTATGGGATCGCCACCCAATCCGGCGGAACGGTGCGCATCGACAGCACAGTGGGCGTGGGCACGACGATCGAGATCTGGCTACCCGTCAGCGACGCAGCCGAGCGCCTTAAGTCCAGTGAAATCCCCGCTGCGGAGACGCCTCTCAGCCAGGGCGAGCGCGTCTTGGTGGTGGACGATGATCCCGGTGTGCGGCGCTTCATTGTCCAATGTCTCAAATCGCTCGGCTATCACGTGACCGAGGCGTCCGGCGGTCAGGCCGGGCTGGATCGCGTCGTCGGCGATCGACCAGACCTGATGGTAGTGGATTTTGCGATGCCGGGCGTCAACGGCGCCCAGGTCGCGGTCCAGGCCCGGCAGATTCTTCCCGCGCTCGCCGTCCTCCTTGTCACCGGTTATGCGGACGCCCAGGCGATCAAGGATCTTGTTCGGTCCGAAGCCGTGCTTCGCAAGCCCTTCAAGGTTAGCGATCTGGCGCTCGCCGTTCGGCGCACGCTGGAGGAAAACGCGTTCGTCTCGAGCTAGGCGGCCTGCGGGGTGCAAATCCGGCCGATAGCTGACGTGACATCGGGACGCCGTTGGCTAAGGTTATGCAGGCCGGAGAGCGGTCAAACCGGTTCGAGGCGCGCACCGAATTTATGTCTCGGCCGCTTCTTGCCCTTATCGCGCCGTGGCGTACGAACGGGGGGAATATCGTAGAAATAGTTCTCACGCATGTCCAACAGGGGGCGCCAATACCGCCGAAACTACGATCCGGTACGCCAGGCCCGTCGAAACTACGATTGGAGGCCTCGAAATCGTAGGAAAGCGTACAAAAGGCGGCGATTTTGATCCTATGCTTGCGAGATTGCGGCCGATCTTCGGTCGCCCATCTGACTCTTCTCGGACGTTCGGAAGGGCCGCTGATCTTGGCGCAAGATCGAGTCGCACTCCCGGTTGGGGTGCCGCGAAGATCGCGTCTGATGGCACACCAGCGCCCACAACTGGCGCGGCGACGCAATTCGTCTGGAATTCGGCGAAGGCTGGACGTTGTTGCACGTCACCTCGTTGCAGCGGCTTGGGAAGAGACTGTTCGGCCCGCCAATTGGCGCGTCCAAGCTCAGGGCGTAACACTCCGCGTGGACGTGGGCGCGACAAGTCAGCTCGTGTGTGACTTCAGTCGCTTTTCCTCGCGCATGCTGAGCGCTTACTCGTGTTCCCGCCAAGTCCTAGGGGCGTCGCGACGCCCTTATGCGGGGTGGGGAACACAGCCCCCGCTCCCAATATCTGCAACGGGTCGTAGAGCGCCATTGGCTTAGGCAAGGTGGGTTCAAAAGAGTACCAAATCTCACCTCGACTTTGAGGGGCGTGAGCCTGTCATCGCGACAGGATCCATTTTCCAGGCTGGGCGACATAGCGGGTTTTGCCGGTCGGACTGAACGCCAACATCAGGTCGTTGGAACCCCAGAGCATCACTTTCAGATCCTCGCGGCTCCAACTGCTGAGCTTTGCCGCCGCGGACTTCGGGCCGCAACCCTTGGCCGTCACCACGCCGCTTTCGCCGTCGCGCGTCCGCTTGGCCGGGCCCAGAGTGATCTGGCATGGGCGCTGGCCTTGTTGGCCGATCGACCAGACGCCGACGAGTTCCGAGGCGGGCGGGAGGTGGTCGTATCCGGTGATGCGGGGGATCAGGTAGTATTTCGGCGCGATCAGGTCGGGGCTGCTGAGCAAGGCCGTCTCGTCCTCGATGAAACGGATTTGCGGCTTGCCGTTGGCGTCGATCAACTGGGTTTCCCCATCGTCGAGCTTCCAGCCCGCGACCCTGGCCATCGCCGGGATGCTCAGCTTGCAGGTCGGGCCGGGCAGGGCGGCCATGCCGTCGCCGATGCTCTGGATCTTGAGGTCGATCGGGCAGCCCGGGCGGCCGTCGGTCGGAAGCAGCGTCCACGGCCCGACCATCGCCTCCAGAATGCCGCGGTCGATCTGGGCGGTGGCGGGTTTGGACGCGAGCAGCGCGCCCAGCACCGATAAGGCGATTAGCCCTGCGCGCCTCACGGAAGCACCTTCGCGACGGCGATGGCGCGGTCCTTGCCGGTCTCGCCGCCGGGCAAGCCCATATAGTTGATCGACACGTAGCGGGTGTCGTCGATGAAGACCTGCAGGCCCTTGGTCGTGTCGCTCCACAGCGCCGCCTTGCCTAGGCCTGGCACGTCGATCGCGGGCGGCAGGGTTCCGTCGGCGGTTCGCGATTTCTCGATCGATTCCGGCGTCGCGTCCGCGAACGGCGCCTGGCGGGTCAGGAGCATCAGCTGGCCGCCATTGGCGAGCCTGAACGTGCACATCGAGAATGCCGCACTGGTCTCCGTGCCCGTCACGACGGGCGAAAGCTCGGTCGACGTCACCGGCGAGCCGCTGATCCTCGACGCGGCGTCCTGCCCAAGGGTCGCGCAGGCGTCGAGCGGATTCCAACCTGTCCTGGTGGCGGGGGCCGCGGTTCTGGCCTCCTCGTGCTTCGCGCTCGGCGCGGCCGGATTTCCGCACGCGGCGAGCGCCAGCAGCCCGCCCGCGCCGATCATGGCGATCCTTGGTCCGATCATCGTTTCACTCCTCGATCTTGATGGAAGCTCATTTCGCCCAGTCGACGGAAACGGCCCGGTTCGCGGACATCGTGACGATGCAGTCGCCGCCGTCGATCGCGCCCGGACAGCCGCGAAGGCCCCATTCGGCGGCGGTCGGCGCGGCGCCCTGGCCGGGCGGCGTGCGCGGCGATTCCGGTTGGCGCAGTGAAAGGACGATGCGCTCGCCCGCCTTGACCCAAGCCGCGCAACGGGTGACCGGCGTCTTCTCGTCGCAAACCAGCGCCACCGCCGGGTCGGTGCGGATGGAGACGCGCACGCCGCCCGAATTGGCGGAGGTGACCGTCAACAGCTTGCCCGCATTGGAGTCCGACCCGATCGTCGACTTGCCGTTCAACACCGTCACCTGCGCCACGGCCTGGGAGGTCGCCAGGGCCAGCGCCATGGCCAGCGCCCAGGGAGCTTGAATCATCTTCCGCATGGTCTTCCTCCCGAGGCGGCATTCATCCGGGAAGACGGACGGGCGGGACGGAAGCGGACAGGCGCTAAAATATTTCTTCGGCGGTGTCCGGTCAGGCGCGTAGTCTACGTCTGGTTGGGTTTGAGGGGTGTCATGCAGGCAGTCGGCGAGCCGGATCTGGCGTTGGTTCTTGAAGCGTTCGATGCGGTGGAGCCGCTCGGTCCTGGCGCTCGGCTGGAGGCGTTCGCGCGGCTGCCGCCGTCGATCGCTGAGCGCGTGATGGCGTTGATCGAGGCCTCGACGCGCCGGGGCGTCCTCGACGCGCCGGCCCCGGCGCTGGAAGACGCCCAGCCCATGGCGCGGGCCTCGCTCCCCCCTGGAAGTCGCGTGGGCGGCTTCGAGATCGAGGCGCTGGTCGGCCGCGGCGGCATGGGCGAGGTTTATCGCGCTCGGCGCGCCGACGTTGGTTTCGAGCAGCGTGTCGCCCTAAAGCTGCTGCGGGTCGACGCCGTGCCCAACGAGGGCCTGTTCGCGCGCGAGCGCCAGATGCTGGCGCGGCTGGATCATCCCGGCATCGCCCGCCTGATCGACGGCGGCGTCACACCGGACGGCCGTCCCTGGATGGCGATGGCGTTTGTCGAGGGCCAGCCGATCGACGCGTGGGCGCGGGACAGGCGCCCGCCCCTGGAAGCCCGGCTGCGGGCCTTCCGCGACGTGTGCGGCGCGGTCGCCTACGCCCATGCCAACCTGATCGTCCACCGCGACCTGAAGCCATCCAACATCCTCGTCGACGGCGAGGGCAGGGTGCACTTGCTCGATTTCGGCATCGCCAAGCTGGTCGCGGAGAGCGGCGACGCGGTGGCCGCCACGACGACCGCCCTGATGACGCCCGACTACGCCGCGCCCGAACAGCTCGGCAACGGCATAGTGACGGTGGCCACCGACGTGCACGCGCTGGGTCTGATCCTGTACGAACTGCTGGCCGGGGCGACGCCCTGGAGCGGCGACGGCGGCACGCTGTCGATGATCGTCCGCCGCGTCGCCCAGGAAGACCCCGCGCCCCCCAGCGCCGTCGCGGCCAGGCACAACGGCGCCATCGCGCCATCGCGCCTGCGCGGCGATCTGGACGCCATCGTGCTCAAGGCGCTGCGCAAGGATCCCGCCGCGCGCTACGGCTCGGCGCCGGAGCTCGCCGAGGATATCGAACGCTTCGAAGCCTCGTTGCCGGTGCGGGCGCGAGAGGGATCGCGGCGCTACCGGTTCGGCCGCTTGCTTCGCCGCAATCGCTGGACGATCGTCGCGGTGAGCGCCGTGGTGCTTGCGCTGGCCGCCGGCGCGGGCGGCATCGCCGTGCAGGCGCATCGCGCCCAGATCCAGCGCGACAACGCGCTAGCCGAGGCGCGGCGCTCCGACTCCATCGTCCAGACGCTGACCCTGATGTTCGGGCAGGCGGGCTATTCGCGCGACCTGACCCTGAAGCAGACCCTCGACGAGTCCGCGCTGCGGATGCTGGCCACGCTCGACCGCAGCCCGCGATCTGGCGCGGCGGTCAACGCGTTGAGCGATCTCTACATCAACCTGCAGGACGCCAAGGGCAGCTACAGCCTGCTCAAGAGCGCGCTCGAGCACGGCATTGGCGGCGACAGTCCGGAAGCCACCGCCAGGATGCAGTCCAACCTCGCCGACGCCGCGATCGCGATGGGCGCGCCGGACGACGTCGAGGCCTTGCTGACCTCGGCCCATCGCGTGTTCGCGCGAAATCCGGAGCGGCATGCCGCCGACCTGCAGCAGATCGTCACCAGCCGCGCGGCCATGGCGCGCCGAAAGCGAGACTACGACACCGCGATCGCACTGCTTACCGACAGCCTACCCAATGCCGAAGCCGCCTTCGCTGCCAACGACAGCGCTTTGCTGACGCTCTACAACAATCTCCTAGTCTATCTGATCGAAGCCAATCGACTCGACGAGTTGGGGCCGGTGTTCGCGCGGGTCGACAAGGTGCTGGCCAGGCCCGGCCAGCGCGACACCGTGCAGGCCTTGGGACTGGACCAACTGCGGGGCGCCTGGCTCCTGCGGCGGGGCGATGCGGCGGGGGCCGAGCGCGTTTCGATCAGCGTGGTCGATCGCCGCCGCCGCCTGTTCGGCGACACCCCGGGCTTAGCCACCGACTTGGCGCAGCTCGCCAAGGCGCAGATGGCCAATGGCCGTTTCGCCGAGGCGCGCGTGTCGCTGCTCGAGGCGCGGCCGATGGCGGTTCGCTTCCTGGGCGCGCGATCGATCCCGGTGATCGTGCTGGACCTGGCCCTGGTGCAGGCGCTGGCGGAGCTGGGCGAGACCCAGGCCGCCGCAGCTCAACTGGCTGAAACCCGCCCCGCGATCGACGCCTTGCCCACGCCCAACCCGCTCACGCCCCAGGTGGCGATGACCGAAGCGATCCTGGCGCTGAAGCAAGGAGACAACGCCCGCGCGTCCGAGGCGCTGGCCCGCGCCCGCGCAGGCTTCGCCGCGATGGGGCCGGCGGGCGCCTATGGCGTGCAGGCCGTCGCGAGGATCGCCGCGCGGATCCCGAGGGCGGGCTAGGCGGCGGAGGCCGTCATGCGGTCGTAGATCCAGGCGCGGGCCTTCGTCCACCAGCGGCGCACCGTGCGGTCGGTCACGCCCAGGACCTTGGCGGTCTCGACCTCGTCCAGGCCGATGAAGAAGCGGCAGTCGACGACCTGGGCCAGCGACGGGTCGTGCCGCGCCAGTTCGGCCAACGCGTCGCCAAGCTGCACCAATTGCTTGTCGTCGTTTACGCCGCCAGCGATCTCAGCGAGCGCGCCGGTCAGGCTTTCGCGGGCGCCGGATCGCTTGGCGGCCAGTCGGGCGCGCGCCGCATCGACCAGGACGTGGCGCATCGCCGTCGCCGCGCAGCCCAGGAAGTGGGACTTGCTCTGCCAGCCGGCTCGGTTCTGGATCTTCAGATAGACCTCACCGACCAACGCGGTCGGTTGGAGCGTCATGGGGCTGCCGGCCCGGCGATATTCGCGCCGGGCGATCTTGTGTAGTTCGCCGTAGAGCTGGCCGATCAAATCTTCCGAAGACGCGTGGAAATCGGCTGGGACCGCGTAACTCGTCATGTCGCCCTCTACGGGTAAACCTCCGGTAGCGTAGCATGCGAACGCCTCGCAGCAAGCCGGGAAACCAAGGGTCCGCGAACGCCGTGTCCGGCTTCGGGCCCGCCCGCCGTCTACCTCCGGAGCGCTTCGCTCGAGGAGACGGGTATGAAAACGATGCATTTGATCGGGGCCGCCGCCGCGGCGCTGGGGTTTTCGGGCGTTGCGCAGGCGCAGATACCGCCGGCCAAGCCGGGGCAGGGCGCACCGGCCGTCGATCCCTCGCGCATAGCCGTGAGCCCACGCCTCGCGATCTCCGCGCCTCCGCCGGGGCCGAACGAAGGGAAGGTCGAGGTGAAGATCCTCGGCGGGGGCAAGGTCCACTTCCTAAATCTGAGCTGCCAGGTGCAGGGGAGCGAGGTGCGCCAGACCTGCTCGCGCAATGCTCTGCGCAATGCAGCCGTGGCGCTGGTCGCGGAACCGCAGCCCGGCCACCAGTTCGCGGGATGGAGCGGGGATTGCGAGGCCTCCGGCGTCAAGAAGGCGTGCGATGTTCAAGTCGATAGCGCGCTGGTCTCGATCGGAGCGAGCTTCATCAAGACGACCGGGCCGATGGTCACCCTGACCGTACGCTACTGGAAGCCGCCGCTGATGGGGCTGCGCCTGACCTTGTCGCCGGATACCGAGCTTGTCTGCACCGGCGGCGGCAAGGACGCCTCCGGGGCCCAGAAGAGCAGCACCTGCACCGCCCAGTTCGAACAGGGCAGCACGATCACGCTCAAGGCCGAGGATTCCTTCGTCGGCGTCTCGCCCATCGATCCCAAACGCTGGGGCGAGGACTGCAAGGGCGTCCAGACCGCGATCTGCAAGCTGAGCATGAGCCAGAACCGCTCGGTCCGGATCGACTACTACCCCAGCCAGTGAGCAAACGGGGCCTAGTCGTTCGGGCGATGGTCGCCGCCCAAATTAAAATCGCGCCCGCCTGTCCGGTCCGCGCGATCCCTCTCGTCTTCCGCTTCGAGACTGGAATGGGCGGCGGCGGCGTCGAGCGCGCCTCCGTCCAAGGAACTGCATCGAAAAGAGGGATCCTATGACCGTCAATCGCACCACGCGCCGCAATTTGCGTATGTTCGCCACCGTTTCCGCGGGCGCGCTCGCGCTCGTCCTCGCAGCCGGAAAGGCCCAGGCGCAGAACGTCCAGTGCCGGGACGCCGGCAACGCCTTGGTCGGCACGCTGGCCGCCGGATCGGACGACAACGCCGTCTGCGGCGACGCCACTGTCAATGGCGACTCGAACGTCGCGATCGGCGAGCAGGCGACCGTGCAGGGGCCGGGCAACACGGCCGTGTTCGGGTCCGTGGCCATCGGCTATTCGGCCGACGCCACCAGCGGCACGGCGGTGGCGATAGGCGCGGTGGCGGAGGCGACCGGCTCCAGTTCGACGGCGGTCGGCTTCGGCGCGAACGCCTCGGGCACGGAGTCGCTCTCACTGGGCCTGGTGGCCCAGGCCTCCGGAAATCAATCGATCGCGATGGGCGCCACGAGCGTCGCCGCCGGCAACTCCTCGGTGGCGGTCGGTCGCGCGGCCAACGCCCAGGGCGCCTTCTCGATCGTCATGGGCGACAACGCCGCTTCGACCCTGGGAGACAGCATCATTCTGGGGCGCAACGCGCAAGGTTCGGACTACGGCGCGATCGCGCTGGGCTACGACACCGAGGCCGGCCATCAGGCGTTGGCGGTAGGCTTCGGGGCCTCCGCGACGGGTAACACCGCGTCGTCCTATGGCCTGTTCTCCACCGCCAGTGGCGAGTCCTCAACCGCGCTGGGTGTGCAGACCTTGGCGTCCGGACCGGCGGGAGTGGCCTTGGGCTATCATTCGTCCAGCACGGGATACGGCGCGATCGCGCTGGGCTCGGTCGTCTCCAGTTCCGCCACTTTTACGACCGCGAGCGGTGACAATAGTCTCGCGATCGGCGCGGCGACCACGTCCGGCGGCGAACGCTCTATCGCGATCGGTTCGGAGAGCACGGCGGCCGGCGGCACGTCGATCGCCTTCGGGGCCACGGCCTCGGCGAGCGGGATCGACAGCATCGCCTTTGGCCACGGGGCGATCGGCAATGTCAACGGAATCGCGATCGGGGCCTTCGCTACAGCCGCGCCTCAGGGCGGCGCGACGGCGGTGGGGACCGGCGCCTTTTCCAACAACGGCTTTACGACCGCCATCGGCTCCAACACCGAGGCCACGGGCCTCAACGGCACGGCGATCGGCGCCTTCGCGGGCGCCTTTACGGCCGACTCGACGGCGCTGGGGCAGCAGGCTCGCGTCGTCGGCACGGCCACGAACGCGGTGGCGCTGGGGGCGGGATCCGTCGCCGACCGCGCCAACACCGTGTCGGTCGGAACGACCGGCGGCGAGCGGCAGATCGCCAATGTCGCCGCCGGCTCCTTGGCCACCGACGCGGTGAACGTCACTCAGCTCAACGCGGTCGCCGCCACGGCGAACACCGCGCTGGCCAATGCGGCGACGGCGCAATCGACGGCGGACAACGCCCTGGCGGCGGCGACGTCGGGCGGGGGCACGGCGAACCAGGCGCTGCTGGCGGCCAACGGCGCGCAGGGAACCGCCAACACCGCGCTGGCCAACGCGGCGACCGCCCAAGGCACGGCGGACACCGCGCTCGCCACCGCCAACACAGCGGCGACCAATGGGGCCTATTTCCGCACCAACATGTCGGGCCCCGGACCGCAAGCGACGGGCGCCAACACGATCGCGGTAGGCGCCAACTCGCTGGCGGCCGGAGATTCCTCGGTCGCGATCGGTAACGGCGCCCAGGCGATCACGGGTCAGGCGGTGTCGATCGGCGCGGGCAACAGCGCCAGCGGCGACGGCGCGGTGGCCATCGGCGATCCCAATGTCGCCACCGGGCTGGGCGCGGTGGCCCTGGGCCGTAACAACACCGCCACGGGCCAGGGCGCGATCGCTCTGGGCAACCAGAGCACCGCCAACGGCGCCTCGGCTGTGGCGCTGGGTGACGGCGCCAACGCGGGAGCGGCGGGCAGCGTCGCGATCGGCCAGGGAGCCGTGGCCACGCGCGCGGGCCAGGTGGCGCTAGGCTCGAGCGGCTCGACCTACACGATGTCGGGCATCAACTCGGCGGCCAGCCGGGCCGCGCAACAGGGCGCCCTCAGCCTCGTGACCAGCGACGCCTCGGGCAATCTCGCGACCACCTCGTTCGATGTTTCCGAGCTCATCACGATGGGAAGCCGGATCGACACCGGCATGCGTCGCGCCAACGGCGGCGTGGCGGCGGCGATGGCCTTGTCGGGCACGACGATCCCCAGCGACATGAAGGTCGCCGTCTCGCTGAACCTCTCCACCTATCGCGGCGAGCAGGGCTTTTCGGGCTCGGCGGTCGCCAGGGTCAGCGATCACGTCTGGGTCAGCGGCGGGATCGCGGGCTCGACGGTTAAGGGGTCGACGGGCGGCCGCGTAGGCATGACCTTCGGCTGGTAGTTCGACGCCGATCGGGCGCGCAGGCTGGCGCGCCCGATCACCTTCGTCGTGCCTTTCCGCACAGATGCCGTCGCGTAGTGAATTGCCAGAAATTGGAGCGTTCCTTTGGTCTGCTTCTGGCGCGACCCGGCGCCGACCTATCCAACGCTCGTCCGATGGCGCTTTCCGAGCAATGCCCCAGAAACGGCGAAGACAAGCTTGCCAGCGATCGATAGGGCGATGGTGGAGCTGAAGAAGGTGGAAATCTGTGCGAACGGCAGCATCATGCCGAAATCTATCAGGACATACAGCCCGATCGTAGCGAATGCGAACGTCGTTGGACTTCTTCCGGGATGACGACGCGCCAGCCAATAGTTGAGCGCGAAGAAGAGTATCGGGCCGAGGATATAGGATGACCATGGCGCGATCCATTTGGCGGCATGATTATAGAACGACTGCGGGTGGCCCGGCTCGATGAAAGTGGCGTAAAGAAACACCATGGGAAAGCTTGCCGCGATGGTTAGGGCCATTACGATCAACCCCACGCACGCGGCCTTCAGGTAGTCTATCGGCTTCATAGGTCCCTCGAAGAGAAATCCGCCACAGACCCCCAACGTCAGACTGTAGTTCTATCTGGGCGGGGCTCGTTCAGGCGGGCTGGATGATCAATCGGAGCTGGCAAGACGACGCCAAGTCCATGAGATCGGGCGATCGCCATTGGGTCCCTCGATGGTCGCCTCCAATGTGTCGCCTGATCCGCGATAGCGAATCCGCGTCGGATAGGAATGGGTTCGGTTCTCGAACGTCACCGATCCATGCGTCGACTCGACCTGCCGGAAGGGCGTAGCTTTTCCGCCGGATGGCGCGGCCCAGTAAATTGGGACGCCGTCAGGCCCTTCGGTAATGCGAAGAAACTCGAAGGCCTTGGCCCCGTCTTTGTCGCCCGATCGATTCGTCCCCAGCATCATCCCGCCGCGAGGCGCCAGCCAGTGCTCCTCCACCCAGGCGCCGCCCTGGTGCGCACTCCAGTCGCCCGTCATCCAAGACAGGGCTTCGACGCCGGCGGGGGGGATCGGCTTGAGTGGGGGAAGCGCAAGCAAACAGAAAAAATACGAAGGCGGACTTGAGCAAGGTTCGCATGGCGGTTGGTCTCCTCCCGCCTCGGTACCAGCGCTGTGTTTCGGCAGACTTGAACAAACGCGACAACTCGCCAGACTATCGTGATGCGCTACGATGAAAGGCCTCCTTCGGTTGCTCTGGAGGGTCTGATCAAGACCTTCTGGCGTCTGGACGTCGCCGGCGGCGAAGAAGAGTGGCTTGAAAGCGACGCCACGCCGGATGGGTCGGTTGAGATTATAGAACGGGTGCGTGGGGAGTCGTTTTGGGCCCTCGCCCAGCCCCCGGTCTTCGCCGCTGGTCTCACGACCCGTCCCGCTCGTCTGAAGATGCGAGGCGATGCGACCTTCAGAGGCGTCCGCCTGTGGCCATGGACGTGGCGTATGCTGGGTGGCCTGCCGTGTGGCGAGTTCACCGACGAGTGGACAGCTTTAAGGCCAGGGTCGAAGGAGCGCGACGTCGCCGACAGCCTTGAGAATCCACAGGCGGTCGAAGACCTTATTCTGAGTACGGTCGCCCAGGCTCCGAATGGCGAGGTCGTTAGGGCGGTCGGGCGTGCGACTCTGCAATCCTCGAGCGTCACCGATGTGGCGAAACGAACGGGGCTGTCCCACCGATCTCTACAACGCTGGGCGAGAGCTTATGTTGGCCTGCCGCTACGCACCTATCTTCGCCTGCTCCAGTTTCAGTCCGCCCTCATCGATATTCAGAGCCATTCGGAAACCCTTGCGCAATCGGCCGCGACTAACGGATACGCTGACCAGGCGCATATGGCGCGTTCGTTTCGGGAGCTCGCTGGCGGACCTCCCCAAGTCACAAGGTCGAACGCAGTTGGTCCGTTCTTGAAGGATGATCAACAACGCCGGATCAACAGAGGTGTGTGAAGCGCGACGCGCTTGTGCGGGCGCCCATCACTTGCTGTGCCCCGGGCGACGGATCGCGTCGGCAAAAGGCCGGAACTCATCGCCGCCGATCCGGTCCAATGTAACCCTGCGTAGCGGGCTTTGAGACGGGTGTCTTGGCGAACGTCGCGTTTCTGGCGGCCAGCCAATGTCAGCTCATGGCGCGAAGCTCCATCTAGAGGATGGGGACGCCAACGGCGCCCCCATTTTCCGGCGTTCGGACGGGCTTCCTAGAAGCGGAATTGGCCGAACAGGCCGACTTCGTCGTAGGTGCCCTTGTCGGACCCGCCGATCGTGCCGTTCGAGGTGGCCAGGGCGCCGTTCTCGATGCTGTCGCGCTTATAGACCAGCGAGAAGTCGACGATCTTGGCCGGGCTGTAGGTCAGGCCGATGTTGTAGTAGTTGTCCTTCTTGTTATCGACCGTTTCCTTGTTGGGCTTGACGTAGTCGTAGCGGCCGAAGGCGCTGATCTTGTCGGTGAAGCTGTAGGAACCGAACACCGAGTAGCCGTCAGACTTGTCCGAGCCGGTGGTGGTGACGTTGTTCCAATCCTCGGCCGAGAAGTATTCCACACCCAGGCGGTACTGCTTGGTGGTGTAGGCGGCCAGGGCGTTGAAGCGGTTGGCGGTGTGATAGACGTTGGTCGCGCCCTGGGTGTCCTTGCCCAGCTTGCCGGAATAGCCGCCGATGGCCAGGGTCACGTGTTCGATCGGCACGACGCTGATGCGGCCTTCGATGTCCATGCCCTTCGAACGCAGCGGGGCCTTGTAGCCTGCGCCATCGATCACCGAGACGGCGTAGTTCACCTTGCCGTCCAGGAACTTACCCGACGCGTGCACGCCCCAGTCAGCCGAGGTGCCGAACTTGGTGCGGTCGATCAGGGTGTTTTCCACGTAGCGATAGCCGTAGATGTCCTCGGCGAAGGGCACCCAGGGAAGGTCGGCCGAGCCGAGCTTGACGACCAGGGCGTCGGAGACCTTGGCCTGCAGATAGGCCTTCTTGATGTAGAGCTCGGTGGCCGAAATCGCCGACGAGTACTGGAAGTCGGTGGTGACGTTGGCCGAGAACACGTCGTTGAACTTGTGGTCGACGCCCACATAGAAGCGCTTGATGTCGAAGCCCGTACCGCTGGGCGCGGTCTTCACGCCGTTGGACTTCTGGCTGACGCTGGACAGGTCGTAGTACATGCGGCCCGAGACCACGGTGTCGTCGGTCCACGATTTCCTGGGCTTCGGCGCGGCGGCGGCGACTTCCGTCTTCACCTGGGCGGGGATGGTTTGAATCTGGGCGGTGGTCTGGGTCTGGACCTGAGCGACCTGGTCGGTGGCGGCCTGGGCTTGGACTTGCGCTTGCTGCGCCTGGTTCTGGGTCTGGGCCGTGGCGGCTTCCTGAGCGTTGAGGCGCTCGGTCAGGGCTTGGACCTGGGCCTTCAGCGCGGCCAGTTCGGCGGCCTGCGAGCTGGTGGCGGCGGCGTGCTTCTTGACGGGCTTGGCGTCGGCCGGGGCGGCGACGCCCGAGACCAGCACGACGCCCAGAGCGGCGCCCGCCAGCAGCGACAGCTTGTTTTGCATTTTGGAGAAACCCCTTGTTCCGGCCCGCTTGGTTGCGTCGGGCTCTGGGGAGGGGTGTTAGGTGAAGTTTATGACAGTTGAATGTAAGTTGAATTTAACTTGTGGCGCTGCGACGTTCGACTGGCGGGCTGTCCGCATCCTGATCGACGGACTGCAGCACGCCCTCGATGCATCGGGGCGAGCGGCGGAAGATCAGGCCGATCCGGCGTGGCGACACGCCGGCCCGTCCGAGGCGCCGGATCTCGGCGACATCGTCCGGGGACAGGACTTCAAGGGCGGCCGGCGCGATGCGCCGAGGCACGGGCTTGTCGGTTCCGGCGAACACCCGTCCCAGCCAGGACATCAGCAGGCGTTCGGCGGAAGACGCGCCGATTTCGACGACTTCGCCTTTATCGTCAAAGGTTTCCAGGACGATGCCACGTGTGACCAGGTTCGACAGCAGGGCGGTCATGTCCTTGGCCGGCCCGCAGAACATGTCCAGCGAAGAGACGCAGACATGATCGCCGGGCGCCAGGGCTTCCAGCCGCTCGCTGATCCGGCGCCGCGCCGCATCGGTAGGGGTTTCCTCGATGGCGTAGTCATCGGGACGAAGCGGCATGACCCGCAGGACCTGAGCTTCCAGCGACGGAAAGCCGCCGCCGAGCTGAACATAGGCGAGACGCATGCCCGAAAGGCTGGCGACGTGACAGTCTTAAGTCAAGTTAAACTTACAATTGACGCCAGCGCCATGCCTTCGAGCCCATTCGTCATCGAATTGTCTCGCTCTTGTCGTAAAGGCGGGCTTTCAGCTGTCGGAGCGGGAACTTGCGGGAATTGCGATTGAGCCGGGCCGGCGCCTATGCCGCGACCGTGGGCTTGGTGCTGGTCGGCCTGGCGACGCGTTGGGCGCTGGATCCCGTCTTCGCGTCCAACCACGCCTATACGGTCTTCTATCCGATCGTCATCGTCACCGCCTACTTCCTGGGCGGGCGTCCGGCGATCCTGGCGGCGGCGCTTTCGGCGGCTATCGGCTACGGGCGGTTCGACCGGCCGGCCTACGCGCTGAAGACCGATCTGGACTCTCTGACCAGCCTGGCCTTCTTCGTCATGACGTCCAGCGTGGCGATCTACTTCATCACCGGCATGGCCCGCGCCGTGGCCGAGAAGGCCGCCGCCCAGGCCAAGGCCGAGCGCCTGGCCCAAAGCCACGCCACCCTGTTCGGCGAACTGAACGAGCGGGTCACCAACCACCTGCAACTGGTCGCGGCCCTGCTGCAGCTGCAGGCCAAGGACGAACCGGACAAGGCCGTGGCCCGCGCCCTGGCCGAGGCCTCGGCCCGCACCATGCTGATCTCCAAGACCCATCGCAGCCTGGCAACGGGGAGCCTGGCCGGGGAGGGGGGCGAACTGCTGGACTTCGACGCCTTCGCCCGCCAGCTGCTGGACGCCACCTTGTCGGCCCGCAAGCATCCGCCGGTGCGGATCGAGTTCGAGGACGGCGGGCTGTGGCTGTCGTCGGAGCAGGCCACCTCGGTGGCCATCGTCCTGCTGGAATGCCTGAACCTGCGGCTGGCGGCCGACGATCCGGGCCTGATGCGCATCGCCCTGCGCGGCGACCGGGGCATGGGCAAGCTGCGGATCACCGAGGTCGAGCGCGCGTTGGCTCCGGTGGGGATCGAGCGTGGCCGGGCCTCTTTGATCGAGGCCATGGTCGAGCAACTGCGCGGCCGCTTCAGTTCGCGGACCGCAGACGAAGGGCGTGTGTCGGAGCTGACCTTCCCCCTGGAAGCGGGCGCCCATGGCGTGCGCGGCGGCCCCGCGACGGTTCACTGATGGGCCGCCGATCGCGGCGGGTCATTGTAAGTTCAACTTTCCCGGCTAGATTCGCGCCCCGATGACCGAACGTTCACCGCCTTTCACCGCCCTACGCGCCGTCGAGGCCGCCAGCCGCCATCGCAGCTTCACCGCCGCGGCGCGCGAGCTACAGATCACCCATAGCGCCGTCAGTCAGTCGATCCGTCGGCTGGAGACCGAGCTGGGCGCGCGGCTGTTCGAACGCAAGGGCGGGGCCATGGAACCGTCGGAGGCGGCTCTGCGCCTGGCTCAGACCTATTCGGAAGCCGAGGAGGCGCTGAGCCGCACCTTGCGCGAGATCCTGGGAACGCAGGGCGCGACGGCCCTTTCGGTGGTCATGCCCGCCGCGTTCGGACGCCTGTGGTTCGCCGGCAAGATCGGCCGGTTGAACGAGGCCCTGCCGGACGTCGAGGTGCAGGTGCGCACCCAGGGCGACGATCCCGAAGCCGATATCCGGCTGGCCTGGTCGCCCAAGGGCGGCAAGGACAGCTTGTGCGAGCTGGTGCATCTGCCGTTGTGCGCGCCGGATCAGGCTGGCCGTTACGACTCGGCGGCCGCGATCGTCGGTGCGCCTCTGATCGCCGACAGCGCCGGCGGCTGGAGCGCCTGGGCGGGGCGTTGGGCGCCGGGCGTCAAGCCGCCGCGCGCCCACGTCTTCGACGATGCGGGCATGGCGCTGGACGCGGCCGCGCAAGGCGGGGGCGTGGTGTTGTCCAACATCTTCGCCGCCGAATCCTATCTGGCGTCCGGTCGGCTGACGGCGCTCGGTTTCGAGGCCCCGGCCGGCGAATGGCTGGACGTGCAGGCACGGTCCGCGCCGGGCGTCGCCGACGCGGCCGAGCGCTTCGTGCTGTGGCTGCGCCTGGAGATCCGGCGCAGCCTGGCGCTGGCCCAGGGGTTGGTGAAGCGGAGCTCCACAGCAACGTAAGTTGAACTTACGATTCGTCACGGCGCTGTTATATTTTCCGTCTAAGTCCTGTCTCGGGGGCAGCCACCGGTTGGCGCCCGAGGAGATGACTTATGCTGATGAAAATCTCGGCCGCCGCCGTCGGCGTGGCCCTTCTGGCCGGCACGGCCGCTCACGCCGGCGATATCTCGGGCGCCGGCGCCACCTTCCCCGCGCCGGTCTACGCCAAGTGGGCCGAGACCTATAAGGCGCAGACGGGCGTGGGTCTGAACTACCAGGCCATCGGCTCGGGCGGCGGCATCAAGCAGATCAAGGCCAAGACCGTGGCCTTCGGCGCCTCGGACAAGCCGCTGAAGCTGGAAGACCTGGACGCCGCCGGCCTGATGCAATTCCCGATGGTCATGGGCGGGGTGGTGCCGGTCGTGAACCTGCCGGGCGTCATGCCGGGCCAGCTGCACCTGCCGGGCGCCCTGCTGGCCGACATCTATCTGGGGGCGGTCACCAAGTGGAACGACCCGCGCATCGTGGCCGTCAACAAGGGCGTCAAGCTGCCCAACCTGCCGATCACCGTCGTGCACCGCTCGGACGGCTCGGGCACCTCGTTCCTGTTCACCTCGTACCTGTCGATGAAGAATCCGGCGTGGCAGTCGAAGGTCGGCGCCAGCGACTCCGTCGAATGGCCGACCGGCCTGGGCGGCAAGGGCAACGACGGCGTCTCTGCCTTCGTCAAGCAGACGATCGGCTCGATCGGCTATGTCGAATACGCCTACGCCAAGCAGAACAAGGCGACCTACGCCCTGGTGCAGAACAAGGCCGGCCAGTATCCGGCCCCGACCGCGGCCGACTTCGCCGCCGCCGCCGCGGGCGCCGACTGGAGCAAGGCTCCGGGCAACTACCTGCTGCTGCTGGACCAGCCGGGCGCTAAGTCGTGGCCGATCACCGGGGCGACCTTCATCCTGGTCTACAAGAAGCAGGACAACGCCGCCCAGGGCGCCGACGTCCTGAAGTTCTTCGACTGGGCCTACAAGAACGGCGACGCCGCCGCCAACACGCTGGACTACGTACCCATGCCCGCCGCCGTGAAGACCATGATGCGCAAGCAGTGGGCGGCCCAGGTGAAGGGCCCGGACGGCAAGCCGGTCTACGTTTCCAAGTAAACGTACGGAACCGAGACCAGCCAGGGCGGGAGCGTGTCTCCCGCCCGTTTTCCCTTGGCGGAGCCGATGTCCGACACTCTCCCGTCCGCGCCTTCGATGAGCGCTCGGCCCGCGTCGAGGGGCGCGTGGTTCGACCCGATCTTCCAGGCGGCCTGCCTGGGCGCGGCGACCCTGTTGCTGGCCGCCCTGGGCGGCATCGTCGTGGCCCTGGCCATCGGCGGATGGCCGGCCCTGCACAAGTTCGGGCTGGGCTTTTTCACCAGCACGACCTGGAATCCGGTGACCGAGGTCTACGGCGCGGCCGGACCGATCGCCGGCACCTTGATCACCTCGTTCCTGGCCCTGGTCCTGGCCCTGCCGGTCGCCCTGGGCGTTTCGGTGTTCCTGGTCGAGTTCTGCCCCAAGCGCCTGGCCCAGCCGATCGCCATCGCGGTGGAGCTGCTGGCCGGCATCCCGTCCATCGTCTACGGCATGTGGGGCCTGTTCGTGCTGGCGCCGTGGTTCGCCCTGCACGTCCAGCTGCCGCTGATGATGACCATCCCCACGGGTTCGATCTGGGAGAAGGTGTTCTACGGCGTGCCCAACGGGGCCAACATCTTCACCGCCTCGCTGATCCTGTCGATCATGATCCTGCCCTACATGGCGGCGGTGTTCCGCGAGCTGTTCCTGACCGTACCGACCCAGGTGCGCGAGAGCGCCTACGGCATCGGCTGCACGCCCTTCGAGGTCGTCCGTTCGGTCACCGTGCCCTATGTGCGCAGCGGCATGGTCGGGGTGGTCATGCTGGGCCTGGGCCGGGCCCTGGGCGAGACCATGGCCGTGACCTTCATCATCGGCAACGCCCACGGCCTGCCGCAGTCGCTGTTCGACAGCGGCTCGACCCTGGCCTCGACCATCGCCAACGAATTCACCGAAGCCACCGGCGAGATGCACACCGCGGCGCTTACGGCCCTGGGGCTGGTGTTGTTTGTCATCACCTTCAGCGTCCTGGCCATCGCCCGCGCGCTGCTGCTTCGCCAACGCCAGGACTAGGGGACGCGCATGGCTCTTTTCGACCGCCGCGCCCGCCGCCGCATCGCCAACACCGCCTTCGTGGCCCTGTGCGGCCTGGCCACCCTGCTGGCCCTGGCGGCCCTGGGCCTGATCATGGTCTCGCTGCTCAAGCAGGGCTTCGGCGGGCTGAACGTGGCGATCTTCACCAAGGACACGCCCGCGCCCGGTTCGCTGGGCGGACTGCGCAACGCCATCGTCGGCTCGGCCATGATGTGCGCCACGGCCATGGTGCTGGCGGTGATCGTCGGCCTGCTGGCGGGCACCTGGCTGGCCGAGTACGGCGGCGACACGCCCTACGGCCACGCGGTGCGGTTCCTCAACGACGTGCTGCTGTCGGCGCCGTCGATCCTGGTGGGCCTGTTCGTCTACGAGCTGGTGGTGCGGCCGCTCCACGGCTTCTCCGGGCTGGCCGGCGGCGTCGCCCTGGCCCTGATCGCCGCTCCGGTGGTCACCCGCACCACCGAGGACATCCTGCGCCTCCAGCCCAACGCCCTTCGCGAGGCCGGCGTGGCCCTGGGCGCGGCCCGCTGGGTGACGATCCGCAAGATCATCTGGCGCGGCGCGGGGGGAGGGCTCCTGACCGGCGGCCTGCTGGCCTTCGCCCGTATCAGCGGCGAGACCGCACCGCTACTGTTCACCGCCCTGAACAACCAGTTCTTCGCCCTGGACATGACCAAGCCGATGGCCAGCCTGCCGGCCGTCATCTTCCAGTACGCGCTCAGCGCCTATGACGACTGGCGCGCCCTGGCCTGGGCCGGCGCGCTGCTGATCGCCCTGACCGTGCTCTCGATCAACATCATTGGCCGCGTGATCGTCGCGCGGGGAAACACGCGCCCATGACCGCTCAAGCCGACCTGAAAGACCTCAAGCCCTTCATCGCCGAGCCGAGCGAAGGCGTGGCCTTGCGCGCCAAGGGCCTGGACTTCTTCTACGGCAAGAACCAGGCGCTGTTCGGCGTCGACCTGCCGATCGTCCGCAACCAGGTGACCGCCCTGATCGGTCCGTCGGGCTGTGGCAAGTCGACCCTGCTGCGCACGTTCAACCGGATGTACGACCTCTATCCCGGCCAGCGCGCCGTCGGGACGATCGACCACGAGGGCGAGAACCTGCTGGCGGTCAAGGACATCGCCAAGCTGCGCTCGCGCATCGGCATGGTCTTCCAGAAGCCGACGCCGTTCCCGATGTCGATCTACGACAACGTCGCCTTCGGCGTGCGCCTTTATGAGAGCAAGTCGCGCAAGGTGATGGACGAGGTGGTCGAGAAGGCCCTACGCCGCGCGGCCCTGTGGGACGAGGTCAAGGACAAGCTGCACGCTTCGGGCCTGTCGCTGTCGGGCGGCCAGCAGCAACGCCTGTGCGTGGCGCGCGGCATCGCCGTCGAACCCGAAATCCTGTTGCTGGACGAGCCGGCCTCGGCGCTCGACCCGATCTCGACCGCCAAGCTGGAGCAGACGATCAGCGAGCTGAAGAGCGACTTCACCATCGTCATCGTCACCCACAACCTGGGCCAGGCCGCGCGGATTTCCGACAACACCGGCTTCATGTTCATGGGCCGGATGGTCGAGTTCACCCCCACCGCCGACATGTTCATGAAGCCCCAGGTCCAGCAGACTCAGGACTATATCAGCGGGCGATTTGGGTAGACCGCTGCGGCGACAAGGTCTGGTTCCTGGCGTCATTCTTGAGTCCGCTTCGGGTGCATATCGGCCCCCAATTACGGCTGGGGTCTCGGGGCTGTCGACGCAGTTATCGTTGATCGTGATTTTGGTTGAGTACGCTATGTCACAGAGATAGGTATTTTCGATATAGTGTTCAAGAAGCTCACTGCGTACTTGCTTCAACAAATCCGAATAGGTTGCGCCCTCGGATTTGAGGCGGCGACAGAATGGATCGTCGATCAATTGAAAAGCGCTTCGCGGCCGCTTCCACGGAGCAATCTCCGGTCGGAAGGAGTTCTCGCAAAATCTCGCGTACTTGCGCTTTCATGGTGGAACGAATGGTCTTTCGAGACGGGTGTGGCGGGCTGGTGACCATGGCTGCCTTCGAGCTCAATATGTCCCGAAATATCAAGTCTGACGTCCCGAAATGTTAAGCGGCCGGTCGATCGACATCTTTGAGATGCGACCGCAGCTGGCGCTCAGAGCCGGAGCGGCCATCAACGATGAGTGTTCGCGACATCTTCATCTAAACTAGCTGTCGGCCGGCAGGGAGCAACGTAAAGCTGGCGGCATGGCGGGCGATCATGCTTTCCTCGTCGGTGGGAACGACGAGAGCCTTCAGGCGACTGGTCGGTGTGGTGATCAGGCCGTCGCTCCGTCCGTTGGCGTCGGGGTCCAGCACCGCGCCTATCCAGTTCAGACGCTCGATCACCTGGGCGCGGATGTCGGCGGCGTTCTCGCCGATCCCGGCCGTGAAGACCACGCCGTCCAGCCCGCCCATGGACGCCGCCAGCGCACCGATCTCGCGGACGATGCGGAAGACGAACAGGTCGATAGCGAGCTTGGCGTGGGGATCGTCGCTGGCGGTCAGCACTCGCATGTCGCTGGACACGCCCGACACGCCCAACAAGCCCGCGCGATTGTAGAGCAGGTCCTGGACCGCCTCCACACTCAGGCCCGCCTGCTGTTGCAGATAGAGGACGACGCCGGGATCGAGGTCGCCGCAGCGGGTGCCCATCACCAGACCGTCCAGGGCGGTGAAGCCCATGGTGGTGTCGACGCTGACGCCGCCCTTGATCGCGCACAGGCTGGCCCCGTTGCCCAGATGGGCGATGATCACGCGGCCTGACGCCAAGTCCGGATCCAGCATGCGCAGGCGGCCGGCGACGTATTCGTAGGACAGGCCATGGAAGCCGTAGCGGCGCACGCCCTGCTCATGCCAGGGCGGGGGGAGGGCCAGGTGGGTGACGACCTCGGCGTGGCCGGCATGGAAGGCGGTGTCGAAACAGGCGATCTGCGGCAGACTCGGTCGCGCGGCTTGGGCGGCGCGCACGGCGGCCAGGTTGTGCGGCTGATGCAGCGGGGCCAGCGGGACCAGGACGTCCAGCTGGCGCAGAACCCCGGCATCGATCAGCACGGGCTCGCGATAGGCCAGTCCGCCGTGCACGATGCGGTGGCCGATGGCGCGCAGCGTCGCGCCGTTCAGCTGTTGGTTCGCGAGGGTCAGGACGGGTTCGAGGAAGCCTTCGTGATCGAGACCGGCGTCGGCCGGCCAGCGATGCTCGGTCAGCACCGCGCCGGCCGCGTCCTTGGCGATCAGGTGCGGCGCCGATCCTATGCCCTCGACCTGGCCGTGAACGGTTTTGTTCATCTCGTCGCCGTCCTGAGCGAACAGCGCGAACTTCAGGCTGGAGGAGCCGGCGTTGAGGGTCAGGATCGCGGATGTCATGCCAAGGCGTCGGGCTTGGCTTCCAGCGCGGCGTTGGCCATTAGCACCGCCACCGCGCAGGACGCGATACGCGCCGCCTCGGAGTCGGCGCGGCTGGTCAGGATGATCGGCACGCGGGCGCCCACCACCACGCCGGCCGTGTCGGCTCCGGCCAGGAAGGTCAACTGCTTGGCCAGGATGTTGCCGGCCACCAGGTCGGGCACGATCACGATGTCGGCCTCGCCGGCCACAGGCGAGACGATGCCCTTTTCCTTGGCGGCCTGGCGGTTGATGGCGTTGTCGAAGGCCAGGGGACCGTCCAGCACCCCGCCGGTGATCTGGCCGCGATCGGCCATCTTGCAAAGGGCGGCGGCGTCCAGGGTCGACTGGATCTTGGAATTGACCGTCTCGACCGCCGACAGGATGGCCACCTTCGGCTCGGTGATCCCCAGGATCAGCGCCAGGTCGATGACGTTCTGGACGATGTCGCGCTTGTCCTCCAGCGAGGGCGTGATGTTGATAGCCGCGTCGCTGATCAGCAGCGGACGCGGATAGCGCGGCACGTCCATCAGATAGACGTGGCTGATCCGGCGCGCCGTGCGCAGGCCCGCGGTGGCGCTCATCACCGCGTGCATCAGCTCGTCGGTGTGCAGCGAGCCCTTCATCAGCATCCGGCCCTCGCCCGTCTTGGCCAGTTCGACGGCGCGCTCGGCCGCGGCGTGGCTGTGGGGCGTGGGCTCCAGGCGGAAGGCGCCGATGTCGAGCTTGGCGGCCTCGGCGGTCGCCCGGATCTTGGCTTCGGGACCCACCAGGATCGGCGTGATCAGGCCCAGGGCCTCAGCCTGGACCGCCGCCTCCAGCGCGACGGGTTCGCACGGATGGACCACGGCCGTCGGGATCGGCGGCAGTCCCTTGCAGCGGTCGAGAAGGGTTTGTCGCCAGCCGTGGGTGTGAGGCGTGTCCGATGCGGTCGTCATGGGTCCTCACGTTCCTTCGGCGGATGGGGGCGTCCAGGCGCCCTTGAACAGGGTCCCATAGAGCCGGGCCTTCAGGCCTTGCGGCCGATCAAGGCTTAAGCGGGCGAGAGCGGGGGCGGCGTCCGGAACGGCTTGCGTCAGGCCGCGCCACAGCACGTTCCCGAGCTGGACGGGCGAGGCTTGTGCGGCTTGCAGTTTCGCCAGGGCCGGCAGCATCGATTGCTCCAAGGCGTCGAAGTCCGTGCCGAACGGGAACAGCGGCGCCAGGCCCGTGTCCTTGGCGGGCTTGAGGGCGTCGGACAGGCGTTCGGGATGGTTGTCGCGATGGGCGGCTGGGATCTCATAGCCCGCCTCGATCTTGCCTGCGTCGCGGGCGGCCTTCAGCAGGTCCGGCTGGAAGCGGGAGTCGGCGACGGCCAGCAGGGCGACGATCACGTCGCGGTCGGTCTTGCCGCGCAGGTCGGCCACGCCGTACTCGGTGATCACCACGTCGCGCAGGTGGCGCGGGATCGTGCCATGGCCATAGCACCACAGGATGTTCGAAGTCGCCTTGCGGCCGGCGCCGCGCACCGCGTCCAGGGTGATGATCGAGCGGGCGCCCTCCAGGGCGAAGGCCTGGGCCACGAAGTTGTACTGGCCGCCCACCCCGCTGACCACGCGGCCGTCCTCCAGTCCGTCGGAGATCACGGCTCCCAGCAGGGTGGCCATCATGGCGGTGTTGATGAAGCGGCCGTCGCGCCGGGCGGCGCGCTTGGCGTCCTCGTCGCCGTAGAGTTCGTTGATGTAGGAGATGGCCTTCATCTGGAACTTCGCCCGTTCGGCCTCGGGCATGTCGCGCAAAGCGGCGTAGAAGGCGTTGGGGCCCAGGAAGAAGCCGCCGTGCAGCACCGCGCCGTCGACTTCGCGCTTCAGCACGCCGGCCCGATGGAGGTCCAGCAGGCAGTCGACGAACATCTCGGTGCAGGCATAGAGGCCGGTGTCGAACGGCTCGGCGTGGCGGACAGGCTGGCCTGGCGCCAGTTGTTCGAGCGTGGCCGTGAACGCCGTCGGTCGCTGGTGCCGGACGATCAGGCCCTGGGCGACGGCGTCGCTGATCGAGCCGATGCCCATCTGCAGCGTGCCGCCGTCGGGGATCAGGGCGGCGGCGTGGAAGCCGATGGCGTAGTGTGCGTCGGTGATCGGCTCCTTGGGCGGAGCGAACAGCGGGAACTGCGTGGCCGGCCCGTCGAGCACGTGGCTGAAGGCTTCGCCCGGCAGGTCGCCGTCGCCGGGCATGAACGGCAGCTGGTCGTTGACCTGGCCGACCAGCAGGAAGTCGGCCGCGCCGGCCGCCCGGGCGGTCAGCAGATCCAGGGTGATGTCGCTGTTGCCGCTGAGGCTGAAGCGATCGCCGCGCCGGGCCACAAGCTGGGCGACGACATTGACGCCCCGGTCCAGCAGGTAGCGCGCGGCATGGGTGTAGTTGGCCGAGATGTAGCTGCGCTGGGCGCTGCCGACCGCCAGGCGCGTGCCGGCTTGGAAGAAGAACTCGTCGACCTGGATGTTGCCGGGCAGGGCGTCTGCCTTCTGGACGGCGGCGTAGGCCAGGGCGGGATAGGCGCCGAGCAGCCGATCCAGCACCGGTCCCAGGAACCGCGCCTCCAGGTCCGATTTCGGCTTGGGCGGCTCCAGGGTCAGGGCCGTGAAGATGTGCAGGTTGATCGACGGGTCGGCCATCGCCCGGGCGAACAGGGCGTTGACCACGTGATTGGCCTTGCCCAGCCCAAGGGGAAGACCCAGCACGATCTTGCGGCCGACGGCGTCGATCACCGCCTGCGCCAGGGCGTCGGGATCGCTGAAGCCGGCGGGGCTGTTGCTCATGCCGGCAGGCTATCCCACCCGGCGTCGGGCTTGAAGCGCTCGCCATGCGCCCGGGCCAGGGCTTCGAGCTTGGCCTTGATGTCGGCCGCGCCGCGTTGCCTGGCATAGTGCAAGGGTCCGCCGCGGAAGGGCGCGAAGCCGGCTCCGAAGATCATCGCGCCGTCGATGACGTCGGCGTCGTCGCTGACCCCCTCGCGCAGCAAGGCGACGCAGGTATTGACCATCGGCAGCAGCAGGCGATCGGCCATGTCGGGGTCAGGGGCGGGCGCGCCCGGCGCCTTCACGGCCTTGCCTTCCTTCCAAACGTAGAGGCCCTCGCCGGTCTTTTTGCCCAGCTTCTTCTGCTCGACCTTGTCGCGCAGCCATTGCGGGGCGTCGGGCATGGCCCAGTTCAGCTCGCGCTTGAGCATGTCGGCCACGGCCAGGCAGATATCCAGCCCCACCTGGTCGGCCAGCTCGATCGGCCCCATCGGCATGCCGAAGTCCTCGGCGGCCTTGTCGATGGTCTCCTTGGTCACGCCCTCGTCGAGCATGGCCATGGCCTCGACCAAATAGGGCGTCAGGGCGCGGTTGACGATAAAGCCCGGCGCGCTCTTGATCGGGGCTGGCAGGCGGTCGATGGCGCCGACGAAGGCGCGGGCGGCCGCCTCGACCTCCGGGGCCAAGCCGTCGTGACGCACCACCTCGACCAGTTGCATGCGCGAGACCGGGTTGAAGAAGTGCAGCCCCACCAGCCGCTCGGGCCGCGCCAGACCCTCCCTTAGCTTTTCCAGCGGGATCGACGAGGTGTTGGTGGCCAGGATCGCGCCGGGCTTCATCAGCGGCTCGACCTTGGCGTAGAGCGACTGCTTCAGTTCGATCTTTTCCGGCGCGGCTTCGATCACCAGGTCGGCGTGGCGGGCGCCTTCGCCCTTCAGATCGGGGATCAGGCGGTCCAGGGCGTCGCGAACCTTCAGCCGGCTGTCGTGGCCGATCTTACCGTAGAGGGCGGCGGCGCGCTTGATCGCGCCGCCGATCGGTTCGGGCTTCACGTCGGTGACGGTGACCCTAAGGCCGCTCCAGGCGCACCAGGCGGCGATGTCGCCGCCCATGGCTCCGGCTCCGATCACGTGGACATGGTCGATCTTGGCCTCTCCCCCGGAAACGCCGGCCAGGCCCTTCATGGTCTCGCGCAGGAAGAACACCCGGATCAGGTTCTGGGCGGTGGCCGAGACCATCAGCCGGGCGAACGAGCCGATCTCGGCGGCCTTCATCGCCTCGAAGTCGCCGCCGTGCTGCTCCCACAGATCGATCAGGGCGAAGGGCGCCGGATAGTGCGCGTGCGGCGCCTGCTTGTCGGCCTCCTCGCGCATGCGCTTGGCGGCGAACTTGCGGGCTGGGCCGCTGTCCTTCAGGCGTTCGATAAGGCTCTGGCCGTCGCCCTTCAGCTGGCCCGCAATGGCCGCGCGAACCGCCGCCTTCACATGTCGCTCGGGAACGACCGCGTCGACCAAGCCCAGCGCTTTGGCCTTCCGCGCGGCGAGGCTCTTGCCGGTCAGCATCAGGCTCATGGCCTGCAGGGGATCGATCAGGCGCGTGAAGCGCGCGGTGCCGCCCAGGCCGGGATGCAGGCCCAACTGCACCTCGGGAAAGCCGAACCGGGCGCCGTCGACGGCGATGCGGGTGTGGCAAGCCAGGGCGATCTCCAGCCCGCCGCCCAGGGCGTAGCCGTGGACCACGGCGATGGTCGGGATCGTCAGGCCGTCCAGGCGGTCGGCCACGGCGTGAGCACGGGCCATCCGCTGCTCGACCTCGCCGACGTCGTCGGCGCCGCGGAATTCGTTGACGTCGGCCCCGGCGATGAAGCCCGCCGGCTTGGCCGAGCGGATCACGAGGCCCGTCGCGGGCTCCTGCTCCAGCCGGTCCAGGATCTGGTCCAGTTCAGCCAGCACATCCTCCGACAGGGTGTTGGCGCTGGCGCCGGCCTTGTCGAGCACGGCCCAGGCGACACCGTCGGCGTCCCGGCCCAATCGCCAGTGTTTGAGCGTGGGATCGGCGGCGGGCTTGGGACCCAGTTCGAGGTCGCGCGGGATCAGCAGGGCCAGGGCGGGGTCTTGGATGGTCATGGCTCAGACCCTCTCGATCAACATGGCGCCGCCTTGGCCGCCGCCGATGCATTCGGTGGCGATCCCGCGCTTGAGGCCCAGCCGCTCCAGGGCCGTGACCAGGTGCAGGACGATACGGTTGCCGCTGGCGCCCACCGGATGGCCCAGGCTGACCGCGCCGCCGTCGACGTTCAGCCGAGCGCGGTCTATCGCGCCCGCCGCGCCGGGCAGGCCCAGCACTTGACGGCAGAAAGCTTCGTCCTCCCAGGCGGCCAGGCAGGCCAGGACCTGGGCGGCGAAGGCCTCGTTCAGCTCCCACAGCTCCACATCGGCCAGCGACAGGCCCGCGCGCTGGAGCAGAGCCGTCGACGACAGCACTGGCCCCAGGCCCATGATCGACGGGTCCAACGCCGCCCACTCGCTATCGACCAGCACGGCGCGCGGCTTGAGGTCGTGTTTCTTCACGGCGTCTTCCGAGGCCAGGATCACCCAGGACGCGCCGTCGGTGATCTGCGAGCTGTTGCCGGCCGTGACCTTGCCGAACGGCTTTTCGAACACCGGCTTCAAGGTCGCGAGCTTCTCGGCCGAACTGTCGGGGCGCACGCCGTCGTCGTGGTCGAAGACCGTTCCGTCACGGGCGAAGGCGGGCTCGACCTCGCCCGTCAACCAGCCCTCGGCCTGCGCCTTGGCCAGGCGATGGTGGCTTTCCACAGCATAGGCGTCGGCCTCTTCGCGGCCGATGTCGAAGTCATGGGCCAAGATTTCCGCTGTTTGGCCCATGCCCAGGTCGGTGATCGGATCGGTCAGGCCGCGTTCCAGCCCGACCACCGGCTGCAGCATGCCGGGGCGGAAGGCCGAGGCGGCCTTGGCCTTGTCCAAGGTGTTCTTGGCGCCCTGCAGGGCCGCCAGCCACTCGACGGCCGATTGCTTCAGGACCAGCGGCGCATGGCTCAGCGCCTCGGCGCCGCCGGCCAGGATCAGGTCCGACGAGCCTTCGCGGATGTAGCGGAAGGCCGTGTCGATCGACTGCATGCCCGAGCCGCAATTAATCGCCACCGTAAAGGCCGTCATCGCAGGGCCGCAGCCCAGGCGTAGGGCGGCCACCCGGGCCGGGTTTTGCTCGTCGGCGATGACGTTGACGCAGCCCAGGATCACCTGGTCGAAGGCGTCGGGCGCGAACGGCTGGCGCAGCAGCAGAGGGCGGCCGCACTGCACGGCCAAGTCCACCGGTGTGAACGGCCCGGGCCCTGACCGCGCCTTGAGGAACGGCGTGCGCGCGCCGTCGATGATATAGACCGCGCGGCTCATCGCGCTCCTCGCGCGAGCGTCGTCAGACCGGCAAGGATGGGGCTTTGGGGCATGCGTTCGATCTCCTCAGCCCCCTAACGCGCGGTCGAGCTAAAGGGTCTTGAAGAAATCGCTTCGGGATCGGACGCGCGGAGTCCGCGCGTGGTGGAACAAACTGCGCCGTTTCGAATTTGATATCATGCTCAAGCTTGCTGACCCGTCGGCCAAGCTTGCCTTGGCGCGGCATTGAGCGTCTTCGTGTGACGGGCTTGAACTAGCTGGACTCGGTCCGGTCGGGTCGATGGTGTGGTGTAGGCGGCCCCGGTCGCTTGGGAGGGGGCGGCATGGCTCTGGTGAAGAAATCGACCTTGGCTTCGCGCGCGAAGACGCGAGCGCCGTCTGCCGCGAAAGCCGATGAGCCATCAAGTCCCGCCGTGGCGCGTCCGGCGGTTCGCAAGACCGTGTCTCGCCGCCAAAACGCCAGCGAGCGGATCGGTGCGGCGACCCTGGAATTGGCTGGCGGCCTTGCCGAGGCGTCCGGCGCCGTCGAGGAACTGCGGCGGGCCCTGGCCCAGATCGCTAGTGGCGCCGAGGAAGCGGCCGGAGCGGCCCATGAATCCCTGGCCGCCGTTACCGCCATGAGCGCGAGCTTCGGCCAAGCCCGCGAGCGGGCCGAGACGTCGCGGCAGCGCACCGAGGTGCTTCAAACTCTGCTCACCGAGTCCGGCGCCGCCATCGACGCTTCGGTCAAGGCTGTCGGCCTCAACGCCCAGCGGCAACTGGCCAGCGTGGCCGTGATCGAGGCCCTGGAACGCCATGCGGCGCGGATCGGCGAGATCACCAGGAGCGTCGCCGACATCGCCGACCAGACCAATCTGCTGGCGCTCAACGCCGCGATCGAAGCTGCCCGTGCAGGGGACGATGGGCGCGGCTTCGCGGTCGTCGCCGACGAGGTCCGGGCCCTGGCCGAAACCTCCGAGAAGCGGTCGCAGGACGTGCAAGGGCTGGCCGAGCGCATCGCCGGCTCGGTGCGCGATGCGGCCGATCGGCTGCGGCAGGCCGCGACGACCGCCGAGGCCGAGGCTTTGGCCGGCGCTCAAGTCGGCCAGATCCTGACCGCCGTGCGGCGCGAGATGACGACGCTGGGCGAAGACAGCCAAGTGATCCTGATCGCCGCCGTCGAGGCCTCGGGCGCCGCCAACGAGGCGCGGCGGGGCGCCGAAAGCGTGTCGAGCGCGGCCGAGGAGCAGGCCGCCGCCGCCGCCGAGGCCCAGCGCGCCGTGCAGCAGCAGGGCCAGTCCCTGGAGCAGAGCCAGACGGCGTCCGACGCCCTGGCCGAGATGATCGAGATGCTGGTCGGTGGCGAAGGCGGTTCGGCGGCCGCGGAAGAGGCGTCGGCCGCCGCCGAGGAGCTGTCGGCCACGGTGCAGGAGCTGTCCGGCGCGGCCGGCGAGATCCTGGTCGCCATCGACCAGATCAGCCGCGGCGCCCAGATCCAGGCGGCGGCGACCCAACAGGCCGGCGCGGCCATGGAGGAGATCGAGAAGGCGGCCCGGCAGTCCAGCGCCAATGCGATCGCCAGCGCCGAACGTGTCGCGACCATGCAGACCATGCTCGCGGAGGGCCAGGAGGCTGTCGCCAGGCTGGCGAAGGGCGTCGCGTCGTCCGTCGATGAAAACGAAGCGGTCCTGGAGACCGTCGAGGAACTCGAGGAACTGGCCGGTTCGATCGGCAAGATCGTCGATGGCTTGGGTCTGGTGGCCGTGCAGATCACCATGCTGGCGACCAGCGGCGCGGTGGAAGCCGCGAGGGCCGGCGAGGCGGGCAGGGGCTTCGCCGTGGTGTCGGGCGACATTCGCACCCTGGCGCGCGACGCCTCGCACAACGCCGATGCGGTCAAGGACCTGGTTTCCGCCATCGTTTCCCAGATCGCCAAGGTCCGGCGCGAGGTCGATCAAATCAACGGCCTGGCCGCCGTCGAGCTCGACAAGAACCGCGCCATCGAGGCGCGGCTCGTGCAGGTCGCTCTCGACACCGCCACGCTCAAGGCCGGATCGGACGACATCGCCAAGGGCGCGGAGGACATCCTCTCGGCCAGCGCCCAGGTGCTGTCGGGGATCAGTCAGATCGCCTCGGCCGCCGAGGAGGCCAGCAGCGCCGCCGCCCAGGCCGCCGCCGCCGCCCGCCAGCAGTCGCAGAGCGCCGAGGAACTGGCCGCCGCCATCGAGGAGATCGCGCTGCTGGCCGGCGAGTTGCAGCAAGCCGCGGCGGGCTGAGGTGGTGTCCCGAGACACCCAGCGGCTGACGGTTCGCGCCGGCGGCGCACGCGTGGCCATGGCCGCCGACGGGGTCGCCGAGGTGATCCGCGCCCCGCGCGTCACCCGCATGCCGCATGGCCCGCCTGGCCTGCTGGGCGTCACCCATCTGCGTGGCCTGGTGCTGCCGGTGGTGTCGCTGGGCGCCTTGTTGGGCGACGACGGTCGCACGGACGCGACGCGGGTGGTGGTGCTGCGCCGCGATCCGCCGATCGGCCTGGCGGTGGACTCCATCGAGGCCCTGAAGGTGTCGGAAAGCGACAGCCAGGCGGAGCTCCAGCACGGTCGCCTCATGCTGGACGACGCTGGCGGCGCGCGCTGGTTCGATCTGGACGCGGCCTTGCAGGACCGGTTCTCGGCTTTCCGCGCTGCGCGGCGAGCGCCAGAGCGCGAGGTCGCCGCCAGGCCGGCGGTCGCCGCCGCGCCGGACCTGGCCTTCTTGGGGTTCGTCCTGGCCGGACAGGACTACGCCCTGCCGCTGGACGCCGTGGCCGAGGTGATGGCGGCGCCGAAGGCGTTGGTGGCCCTGCCGCGCACCGAGGCGGTTCTGATCGGCGTCTTCGAGCTGCGCGACGAGGTCTTGCCCGTCGTCTCCCTCCGGGGCCTCCTGGGCCTGGCGGAGCGGAGCGTTCAGGATGATGACCGCATCGTCGTCGTGCGCATCGGCGGCCATCGCCTGGCGCTGCTGGTCGACCGGATCAGCGTCATCCTGCGCGCGTCGCGCGATGCGGTGGGACCCGCGCCCACCCTGTTCAATCGCGCCAACGGCGAGGCGCGGATCGACTCGGTGCTGCGGCTGCCGGACGGCCGGGGCCTGGTCTCGATCCTGGCCCCGGAACGGGTGCTCGCCGACGAGCGTGTCTCGCAGTTGCTCGCCGAGACGACCGACCAAAAGGATACGGCCATGGCCAGCACGACCTCGGCGACGGCGCGCGAGCGCTTTCTGGTCATCCGCCTGGGCGAGGAGACCTATGGCCTGCCCATCGCCGCCGTCGATGAAGTGGTGCGCTTGCCCGAGACCCTGACTCGCCTGCCCAAGGCGCCGGCCTATGTCCAGGGTGTGATGAACCTGCGGGGCCAGGTGATCCCCGTGATCGACCAGCGCCAGCGCTTTTCGGTCTCCGGCGAAGCGGGCGGCGAGGCGCGCCGCGTCGTGGTGGTCACCCTGGACGGGCTGCAGGCAGGCTTCGCGGTCGACGCCGTGGCCAGGATCCTCGAGGTGGAGGCCGACGACCTGATGCCCGCGCCGGAACTGTCGAGCGATGGCGACCGCCTGTTCGACCGCGCCGCGAAGGTGGAGCGCGAGGGCGACGTCATCCTGCTCATCGATCCGCGCGCCCTGCTGGAGCGCGCCGAAGCCGACCTGCTGCGCGACCTGACGGCGAGGTCGCCCGCCTCGTGACCCGTCTGCTGATCGTCGACGATTCCGCCTTGATGCGCCGCGTGTTGGGCGATGTCTTCCAGAACGAGCCGGGGTTCGAGGTCGCCTTCGCGCGCGACGGCGTCGAGGCGCTGGCCCAGGTCCACGCCTTCAAGCCAGACGTGATCACCCTGGACGTCCAGATGCCGCGCATGGACGGGCTGAGCTGCCTGGACCGGATCATGGTCGAGCGGCCCTGTCCGGTGGTGATGGTGTCGTCGCTGACGGGCGAGGGGGCGGACGCCACCCTAGAGGCCCTGGAGCTGGGCGCGGTCGATTTCGTCGTCAAGCCGGACGGGGCGGTGTCGCTGGCGATCGACGAGTTCGCGCCGATCCTGGTCGAGAAGGTCGTGACGGCCGCGGCGTCGCGGCTGCGCCGGTCGCATCGTCTGGCCGAGCGGTTGCGAGCCCGCCACGGCGCGGTCGCCCCGTCGCAGCCGCGCGGCAAGGCGGCCACGGCCTGGAAGCCGCTGCCCGCCGGCACGCCGCCGGGGGTGGTGATCATCGGAACCTCGACGGGCGGACCGCCGGCGCTCGACGCCGTACTCAGGGAGATTCCGGCCGACTTCCCCTGGCCGATCCTGGTGGCTCAACACATGCCGGCCGCGTTCACGTCGTCCCTGGCCCAGCGGCTGGACGGCCTGTGCGCCTTGCGGGTGATCGAGGTAGCGCGTCCCACGCCGCTTGTCCCGGGCTGCGTCTATGTCGCGCGGGGCGACGCCGACATGATCGTCAGCCGCCGGGCCGCCGGCCCCGTGGTGCTGTCGACCCCGTCCAGCGCCGAGCATCGCTGGCATCCCAGCGTCGACCGCCTGGTCGACAGCGTGGTCGCGGTCATGCCGCCGGAGCGGCTGTTGGGCGTGCTGATGACCGGCATGGGCGACGACGGGGCGCGCGCCATGACCAAGCTGAGGGCGGCCGGCGGGCGCACGATCGCCGAGGCCGAGGAGACCGCCGTCGTCTGGGGCATGCCGGGCGAGCTGGTGAAGGCCGGCGGCGCGGATGTGGTGGCGCCCCTGAACGCGATCGCGGGCGAGATTCTCGACATGGTTGGGGCAGGGTGAGCCGGACCCCCACGCCCGAGCAGGCGCATCTGAGCGCCGAGGACCTGAAGAAGGTTTGCGAGTTCCTGTATCGCCAGACCGGCATGCAGTTCGGCGAGAGCAAGCGCTACTACATCGAACGGCGACTGGCCGACCGGATCGTCGCCACCCACTGCCCCGACTTCGCGGCCTATTTCGGCCAACTTCGGGCCGATCCCGTCGAACGCGAGACGTTGATCAACGCCTTCACGGTCAACGAGACCTACTTCTATCGTGAAGAGCATCAGCTGGCCTGCCTGAGCCGCTCGCTGCTGCCGGACTTGATCACCTCGCGCCGTCCGGGCGACAAGATCAGGATCTGGTCGGCGCCGTGCTCGACGGGCGAGGAAGCCTATTCGATCGCGATCTGGCTGCTCGAGAACTGGCGCATGGTGGACGCCTACAATGTCGAGATCGTCGGTTCGGACATCGACACGCGCGCCCTGCACGCCGCGCATGAGGGGCTGTACGGCGAACGCGCGCTGTCGCGCTTGCCGCCCGAGGTCGTCGAGGCCTATTTCGAACCGAGCCGCCGGCATCGCCGCAAGCTGATCAACGACCTGCGCGAGTCGGTGACCTTCACCCAGGCCAATCTGGTGGATGGGCCGAGCCTGGCGGAGCAGGGGATGTTCGACGTCATCTTCTGCCGGAACGTGCTGATCTATTTCGACGACGCCTCGCGGCTGGTGGCCGCCAGGAACCTGTATGACCGGCTGAACCCCGGCGGCTATCTGTGCCTGGGCCACACCGAGTCCATGAGCCGCATCAGCGACCGGTTCCTGGTTCGCCGGTTCGAGGATGCGGTCGTCTTCCAGCGGCCGGGGGGCGTCGCATGACCGACGACCTGATGGTCCAGTTCCTGAGCGAAGGCCGCGAGTTGGTCGCCAGCGCCGAGCACGACCTGGCCAGCCTGGCGCGCCAACCCGACGACGTCGGCGCGCTGGATAGCTGTTTCCGGGCGATCCACACGCTGAAGGGTTCGGCGGGCCTGTTCGACCTGCGGCCCATGAGCCTGATGCTGCACGCGGCCGAGGACCTGCTGACCCTGCTGCGCGCCGAGCGCACCGGCGTGGCCGAGGATTTCGAAGCCCTGTTCAGCGTGGTGGACACCGTCGATCGCTGGTTGGACGCCCTGGAACACGCCGGGGTCCTGCCGGCCGACGCTGAACGGGCGGGCGAGACCGAGACGAAGCGGCTGCGGGCCCTGGTGGCCTCGGTAAGCGCCGCGACGGAGGTGGCGGCGCGACCGGCGCAAACGACCTGGCGACCGCCCGAGACCTTCGCCGGGAAGGGCGTGACGGCGGTCCGCTATACGCCGCGCGCCGACAGCTATTTTTCCGGCGACGATCCCGTCGCCATCATCGCGGCGATCCCGGGCCTGGCGGGTCTGAAGATATCGCCGCGCGAGCCTTGGGGCGGGCTCGAGGACTATGACCCCTACACCTGCAATCTGGTGCTGGAGGCGGTGTCGACCGCTGGCCGGGCGGAGGTCGAGGCGGTCTTCCGCTTCGTAGCCGACCAGGTCGAGTTCGCCGATCTTACGGTGGACGAGACGCCGATGGCGCCCGAACAGGGCGCACGCAAGACTTTGCGCATCGACGCCGAGCGGGTGGATCGCCTGGCCGCTCTGGCCGGGGACCTGGTGATCGCCAAGAACGGATTGGCGGATTTGGCCGAGCAGGCCGAAGCGCTTCCTGGCGGCCAAGCGTTGGGCCAGGCCCTGCGCGCGCGGCAGGTCCAACTGGACCGACTGGTCGGCGACCTGCACGCGACGGTGGGCAAGGTGCGGCTGGTGGCGCTGGGCCCGCTGTTCGCGCGATTCCACCGGCTGGCGCGGGAGATCGCCCGTTCGCTGGACAAGGTCGTGTCGCTCGAGGTTGAGGGCGGCGACGTCGAGGTCGACAAGACCCTCGTCGACGGCCTGTTCGAGCCCCTGCTGCACGTTCTGCGCAACGCGATCGACCACGGGATCGAGCCGGCGCAGGCGCGCGCGCGCGCCGGCAAGCCGGCTGCCGCCTCCGTCCGGTTCACGGCCAGGGCGGTGGCGGATCAGGTAGTGATCGAAGTGCGCGACGACGGCGCGGGCATCGATCCGGCTGGGATTCGCGCCTTGGCGATCCAGCGCGGTGTGCTGGATGACGAGGCGGCAGAGCGCCTGGACGACCAGGCGTCGATCGACCTGATCTTCACCCCGGGCTTCTCCTCGGCCAGCAAGATCAGCGCGGTGTCCGGACGGGGCGTCGGCATGGATGTAGTGCGGGACGCGGCCCAGAAGCTGGGCGGCAAGGTCGTCGTCGACAGCCGGATGGGCCAAGGCACGACCGTGAGGTTCATCCTGCCGGTCACCATGGTCCTGACCAAGGTGATGGTCGTGACCTGTGGCGAGGAACGCTACGGATTGGCGCTGGACACCGTGGTTGAGACCGTCCGGGTGCCGGCCGACCGCATCGTCCCCGTGCGGGCGGGCAGGGCGTTTCAGCTGCGCGACGCGGTCGTGCCGCTGGTGTCGCTCGGCGACCTGGTGGGGGCCGCCGTGTCCGAACGCCGATCGAGCGAACGGATTGTGGTGGCGCGGGCTCGCGGCGAGCTCGTGGGCTTCGCGGTCGACGCCATCGTCGACCGGATGGACGCGACCGTGCGACCCATGACCGGCTTGTTGGCCGGCGCGCCCGGCGTCATGGGCGCCACGCTGCTGGCGGATGGCGCGGTGCTGATGGTTCTGGATCCGACGGAGCTGGTCCTGTGACGGTTTCGCGCGAAGGTCCGGCCATTCGTCTGACGGGAGTCTGTCGGGTAGAGGACGCCGAGCCGCTAACGGCTCTGCTACAAGGCGTTTCAGACTCCACCTTGGACCTCTCGGCGTGCGAAGGTCTGCACGCGGCGGTGATCCAGGCGATCCTGGCCTTCCGTCCAAGGATTGTCGGAGCTCCCGATGATCCCTTCCTGCGCGACCGGCTGCTGCCCGCCCTGATCGGCGAGCGGTCATCCGAGGCACCAGGATCATAGTTTTTACGCCGCGCCTGTGCGCGGCGGTGCGAGGAGAAGTTCATGGGGACGACCGTTCTCATCGTCGACGACAGCAAGCTGGCGCGAATCGTCCTGGGCAAGACCATCGCGGCCTTGCAGCCCGACTGGACGCGGGTCGAGGCCGGCAACGCCGACGAGGCGATCGCCGCGATCGACGCCCAGGCGATCGACGTGGCCGTCCTCGACTACAACATGCCCGGCCGGGACGGCCTGGCCCTGGCCGAGGAACTGCGCGAGCGCTTCCCGACCATGCCGATCGCCGTGGCCACCGCCAATGTCCAGGACGAGATCATCAGCCGGGCGCGCGCGGCCAACGCCACCTTCATCGCCAAGCCGGTGACGGAGGAGGGCATGCGCGGCTTCCTGTCGGGCGCCGCGCTGCGGTTGCGATCGGCGGCGCGATGACCGCGCAAACCATCCTGCTCGACGACCTGGAGCGGGACGCCCTGACCGAGCTGGTCAATATCGGAGTCAGTCGCGCGGCCGCCAACCTTCGTAAGATGGTGGGCGAGCAGGTGCTGCTGTCGGTTCCGGCGGTCGAGGTGGTCACCCGCGAGGAGGCCACGACTCTGATCCGGGAGCGCGAGAGCGGCGAATTGGTCGCCGTCCGCCAGGATTTCGACGGCGTGTTCTCGGGCCGGGCCCTGCTGATCTTCCCCCAATCCAACAGCATGGCGCTGGTTCATGCTGTGACCGGCGGCGCGCTGTCGGCCGCCGACGCCGCCGACATGGAAGACGAGGCGCTGGCCGAGACCGGCAATGTGGTGCTCAACAGCTGCTTGGCGACCATGGCCAACATGTTGCAGCGGCCGCTGACGATGTCGCTGCCGGAAGTCGTGCGCGGCGACGGCTCCAAGCTGTTCCATCTGTCGCCCGACGCCGCTCCCGACGGGGGCGTGGTGCTGTTCCTGTACATCAACTTCGCCATCAACGACCGGGACATCCGCGGCTACATCGCCATGCTGATGGACCTGCCGTCGCTTCAGGCGCTGAAGGGGCTGATCGCCGACTTCATCGAGCGCGTGGTCGGCGACGCGTGACCAGGGGTGAACCTATTGCCAAGCTTGGCGTTAGGTTCGGGTCATGACCGAGGCCGACGCCGCGATACGTCACCAGGATTCCGAGGCGGGCCGGGCGCTGGAAGCGCTGCGTGCGCTCGCCGGTCCGCTGTTCGACGCCCTGGTGAAATCAGGCGTCGCGGTCACGGTGACCGATCCCCGGCGGGAGGACGATCCCATCGTCTATGTGAATGCGGCGTTCGAGGCCCTGACGGGCTATTCGGCGCGGGAGGCTGTCGGGCGCAACTGCCGCTTCTTGCAGGACCCAGCCACCGATCGCGAGGCCGTCGCCTTGATCGCCGAAGGCTTGCGGCGCGACGGCGCGGTCACCGTCGATCTCCTGAACCGTCGACGCGACGGGGCGCCGTTCTGGAACCGTCTCAACATCACCACCCTTCGCGACGCGGACGGGGCGGCGACCTATCGCTTCGCCACCCAGGCCGACGTCACGGGCGAGTATGCCGACGAGGTCGTGGTCGAACAGCTTCGTATCAGCCGCCAGCGGCTGGCCGAGGCGCAGGAGCGGCTTCGGGTCGCCCAGGCCATCTCGGGCGCGGCCGGCGCCTGGGAATGGGATATCCCGGCGGGCACGCTGGTCGCCGACGTCCGCTTCGCCAATCTGTACGGTCTCGATCCCGTGGTGGCCGCCCAGGGATTGCCGAGCTCGGCCTTCTTCGCGTCGGTTCACGCCGATGATCGGCTTCGGCTGAAGATCGCTGTGGCGGGCGCCCTGCATGGCGCGGAGGTCTTCACCCGCGACTATCGGATCGTGCGCGACGGCGTCGTCCACTGGGTGTCGGCCCGCGGACGCACCTATCTCGACGCCGACGACCGGCCCGTTCGATTCTCCGGCGTCCTGGCCGACATCACCGACCAGAAGCGGGTCGAGGAACAGCTGCTGGTGGCCCAGACCGCCGGCGGTGTCGGATCGTTTGAGTATCTCAGCGGCTACGGCACAGCCGACGTTTCCGAGCAGTTCTGTCAGCTGCTGGGCTTGCGGCCGGCGACCAGCCTTCCCGTCCGCACCATCAACGCCCTGGTGCATCGCGACGACCCGCCGCTTATCCAGGGGCGCGACGGACAGCACGCGTTCGGGCCCGCCTTCCACGAATTTCGAATCCATAGGGCCGATACCCACGAGGAGCGCTGGCTCGTGTCGCGGGGCGAGTATCGGCCGCATGGACCGGGCGGCGTCAGCTTCATCGGCGTGATCTACGACATCACCTCGACCAAGCGCTCGGAAGAGCAGCTGCGCATGCTGACCGAGACGCTGGAGGTCCGCGTCGCGGCGCGCACGCAGGAGCGTGACCGGGTCTGGAAGCTGTCTCGCGACCTTCTTCACGTGATCGGGCCGGAGGGCTTCTATCGCGCGGTCAATCCCGCCTGGAAGACCTTGCTGGGCTATGACGAGGCCGATCTCATCGGCATGCCCGCCGGCGGCCTGGTCCACCCGGACGACCACGACGCCGCCATGGAGCGCTTCGGAACTCTGTCGCGTGGCGAGGCCATCGGCGACTTCGATTGCCGCATGCGCGCCAAGGACGGGACCTATCTGTGGGTCAACTGGACAGCCATGCCGGAAGGTGACGCCATCTACGGGATCGGCCGCGACGTCACCCAGCGCAAGGCGCTGGAGGACCAGCTGCGCCAAAGCCAGAAGATGGAGGCCGTAGGCCAGTTGACCGGCGGCCTGGCGCACGACTTCAACAACATGCTCACGGGTATCCTGGGCGGCATCGACATGGTGCGTCGGCGCATCGCCGAGGGGCGGATGGCCGATGTCGACCGCTTCCTGGACGCGGCGACGCAATCGGGACAGCGCGCCGCGGCGCTGACGCACCGCCTGCTGGCCTTCTCGCGTCGCCAGACCCTGGACAGCCGCGCGCTGGACGTGGGAACGCTGGCGGCCTCCATGGAAGATCTGCTGCGGCGAACCTTGGGCGAGCAGGTGTCGCTGCGCATCGACATCGCGCCCGACTTGTGGCCGGCCGTCGCCGACGACAACCAGCTGGAAAGCGCCATCCTGAACCTGGGCATCAACGCCCGCGACGCCATGCCGGACGGCGGCGAATTGATCATCGCCGCGCGCAACGTCCATCTCACGGACCGCGAACTGGCCGACAGCGACCACGCCGAGGCGGGCGACTACGTGGCGATCAGCGTGACCGACACCGGCACGGGCATGCCGCCCGAAGTGCTTCAGAAGGTCTTCGATCCCTTCTACACCACCAAGCCGCTGGGGCAGGGGACGGGCCTGGGCCTGTCGATGATCTACGGCTTCATCCAGCAGTCCAGGGGCCACGTCGTCATCGACAGCGTCGAGGGGCAGGGCACCACCATCCAGCTCTTTCTGCCCCGCCATGTCGGCGCCGTAGACGCGGCGGTCGTGGCCGGCGAGGAGGTCGCGCCCATCGGCGCCGGCGAGACCGTGCTGGTCATCGAAGACGACGTGGCCGTGCGGCTGCTGGTGATGCAGGTGCTGGACGAGTTGGGCTACCAGGGCATCGAGACGGCCGACGGTCGCCAGGCCGTGCCGATCCTCGAATCCTCGCGGCACATCGATCTGCTCATCAGCGACGTCGGGCTGCCGGGCCTCAATGGCCGCCAACTGGCCGAGATCGCCCGCGAGCGGCGGCCGAACCTCCCGATCCTGTTCATGACCGGCTACGCCAGGCAGGCCGCCGATCAGGCCGCCTTCCTGGAAGAGGGGATGGAGATCATCGGCAAGCCGTTCGCTATCGAACAGCTTGGGCGCCGTATCGGCGAGATCCTGAGACGCGAAGCCGGCTGACCGCTTTTCCTCAATCCATTGAAACGATGAGAGGAAAAGCGGATGCGACAGGATTGAAGATGAGACAGCCGATCTCTAGGCGTCTTGGCGCAGGCGACGATGGATGTCGGTCGCTGCGATGGCGGCCTCTGCGCTGGCCACGGCGATCTGGTTCAGACCACGCACGACGTCGCCCGCCGCGTAGAGGCGATCGATGGAGGTCTCCTGGTGGGCATTGACCAAAAGATTGCCGCTCTCGTCATGCGCCGCGCCCCACAGTACGGCGAGACGGCTCTGCATCTCGCAGCCCAGGGCCAGATAGAGGCAGTCGAACCGTCGAGACATCCCCGAAGCCAGAGTCAGGTCGACAGTCTCCTGGTTCAGCGCAACTTGGTCGAGCCCGACATCGATCACCTCGACGCCGGCGCGCTGAAGGTCCAACCGCGAGGTGAGCGCCGAAGCCGCGCCGAGATGCAGCAGCGTCACGCGCCCTGAATAGGTGGTCATGAACAGCGCCTCGCGGCCGCCCAGGTCGCCGTCGCCGAGAATGGCTATGCGCCGGTCGATCGCTTCGTAGGCGTCGCAGATCGGGCAGATGCGGACCAGGGCTTTACGGATGGCCGCTTCGATACCGGCTAGATCGGGCATCCGATCGACCACGCCAGTCGCCATCAGCACGTAGCGCGCGGCTATCGACGTTGCGGCCTCGCCAGAAAGAACCAGTTCGAAGCCGTGCTCGGTCCGGTTCAGGGTCTCGGCGCGCGCGGTCCGGATCTCGGCGCCATAGAGGCTGGCCTGCTCGCGCAGGCGCGCCAGAAGCGTCGGGCCGCCGATGCCTTGCGGGAAACCGGGCGTGTTGTGGCTCTCGGGAATCCAGTCGGCGCGGGAAGGCCCGCCGTCCAGGACGAGGACCTTGCGGCGGAACCGCCCCAGATAGGTGGCCGCCGTCAGGCCGGCGGGACCGGCCCCGACAATTACGGCGTCGAACGGCTCCACGATGGGTTCGCCCTCGTCCTAGGCCAGCATCCGCACCTTCGGCTCCCGATCCCAGAACCGCTTTGCGGCCGCCGCGATGAAGTCGGCGCCCAGGCCGACAACACCCTCGTCCGGTTCCACGCCCGCCTTGTCCAACAACGGCTTGGCCGCGTCGGTGGCGCCGATCGCCTTCAAGTGCCCGAACGCGTCCATCACGAACTGCACGGCCGCCGCCTCCTTCAGAAGCGCCGCGCAACCGGTGTCGGACAGCACCAGCGCGATGGCGTCCACCGTCACCGACGGCGTTCCGGCCAGCTGGCCATCGGCCGGGATCAGCGTCCCGTCCGCACCCTTGGCCCCGCCGATCTTCGGCGCGATGACCTTGGCCAAGGCGCCGGCTTTCTTCACAGCCGCCTTCAGTTTGTCGACCACCGCAGCGTCCGAGCCGTCGGCCACCAGGATGCCGATCACATGGCCCTTGATGTCCTTGGGTTCGCGCGGACCGTTGACGATGCGCAGAGCGGGCGAGAGGTCCAGGTCCTGGACCGGGGCGGCTGTCTTCGACGCCTTGGGCACGGGCATGTTCAAGCCGGCGCCGACCCGCTTGGCCAAGTCCGGATCGACATTGACCAGGTTCCCCATCATCCGCGTCCGCACCGTCTCGATGGCAACCTTCGACAGCTCGAACACCAGGGCCGAGGCCAGATGGGCCTGTTCGGCCGGGTCCAGCGAGCGGAAGAACATCCGCGCCTGGCTGTAGTGGTCGGCGAAGCTTTCGGGACGGATCCGCAGCTTGTCGCCCTGCTCGTCGTCGCGCCCGACCTCGCCGAAGGTCTTGAAGCCGGTCATCGGGCATTCGCGCGGCCCTCCGATCTCGCCGGCGGTCTCGGCCAGACTGTTGGGTTCGTAGTTGGCGCGGCCCTTGGGCTGCTGCATCTGCATCATGCCGTCGCGCTGGAAGTTCATCACCGGGCACTTGGGCGCGTTGATCGGGATCTGGTGGAAGTTGGCCGTGCCCAGCCGGCTCTTCTGAGTGTCAAGGTAGCTGAACAGACGCCCCTGCAGCAGCGGATCGTTGGTGAAGTCGATGCCCGACGGCACGTTGGCCGGGCAATAGGCCACCTGCTCGGTCTCGGCGAAGAAGTTGTCCGGATAGCGATCCAGCACCATCCGCCCGACGATGCGGACCGGCAGCACTTCCTCCGGAATGATCTTGGTCGGGTCGAGCACGTCGAAGGGCAGGCTGTCGGCGAAGGCTTGGTCGAAGGTCTGGATGCCCAGCTCCCACTCAGGGAAGTCGCCGCGTTCGATGGCCTCGAACAGGTCGCGGCGCTGGAAGTCCGGATCGGCGCCGGCCAGCTTCACCGCCTCGTCCCAGAGCGTCGAGGCCACACCCTGCTTGGGCTTCCAGTGGAACTTGACGAAGGTCGACTTGCCGGCGGCGTTGATGAACCGAAAGGTGTGGATGCCGAAGCCTTCCATGGTGCGCAGGGAACGCGGGATGGTGCGATCGCTCATGGCCCACATGATCATGTGGGTGGCTTCCGGCATCAGGCTGATGAAGTCCCAGAAGGTGTCGTGGGCGCTGGCGGCCTGCGGATAGCCGCGATCGGCCTCCATCTTCACCGAGTGGATCAGGTCGGGGAACTTGATGGCGTCCTGGATGAAGAAGACCGGGATGTTGTTGCCCACGAGGTCCCAGTTGCCCTCCTTCGTATAGAACTTCACCGCGAAGCCGCGCACGTCGCGGGGCGTGTCGACGCTGCCCGCGCCCCCGGCCACGGTGGAGAAGCGGGTGAACAGCGGGGTCTTCTCGCCGGCCCGCTGAAAGATGTCGGCCTTGGTCAGGTCCGACAGCGACTCGTAGAGCTCGAAGAAGCCGTGGGCGGCCGAGCCGCGGGCGTGGACGATCCGCTCGGGGATCCGCTCGTGGTCGAAATGGAAGATCTTTTCGCGAAGGACGAAGTCCTCCAGCAGCACCGGCCCGCGCTCGCCGCTCTTCAGCTGGTTCTGGTTGTCGGAAACGCGGATGCCTTGGTTGGTGGTCAGGTGGGCCTCGGCGTCGTGAGGACCCTTTTCCGGCACGTGCTGGTGGGTTTCACCACCGGCGCCGAGGTCGGTGGTGAAGGTGTCTTTCGCCGTGGCCATTTCGCAGCTCCCGCTCGACCCAAGTTCGCTGTGGGCCAAACCCGCCGTTGGAACCCTTTGTTCCTCTCCTCGATCGGTTGTCGCGGCTCTAACCTCGTGCGGTCACGGACCCTTGAGCAAAGTCGGGGCCGCGTCGCCAGGATCGAGCCGACGCCCTGACGCTAGCGTGATGGGGCGTCGTACGGGCGCGGATCACTTGGATCGAGCGGTGGCGGATCGGTGGGTTCAATCTCCACGCCCGGCGGATCGACGATCTCGGGCGGTGCGCCATCCGGGTCGATTTCCGGCGGTTGCGGATCGGAGGGAGGCGGTGCGGTAGGGTCGGTCATCGCGTGTCTCCAGATGTGGGCCCGATACAACGTGCCGGGCCGCCCAAGGGCTCCGCGTCCTTGCGGTGCGTGAACATGTCATCACCTGGGCCGGCCCCGACGGTAAGGTCAGGCGATGCCCGCGCCACCGGTGACGCCATAGACTTCTCCGGTAATGAAGCTGGCCTCCTGCGAGGCGAGCAGGACATAGACGGGGGCGATCTCGACCGGCTGGCCAGGGCGGCCGAACTGGGAGTGTTCGCCAAAGTGCTGGACCTTTTCCTGGGTTTGGCCGCCGCTGGGCTGCAATACCGTCCAGAAGGGGCCTGGCGCCACGGCGTTGACCCGCACGCCGTGGCTGATCAACTGCTTGGCAAGCGCCTTGGTGAAGGCGACGATCCCGGCCTTGGTGGTGGCGTAGTCCAGCAGGTTCTCGGACGGATCGTAGGCCTGTACCGAGGCGGTGTTGATCACCGCCGCGCCAGGCCTCAGGTGCGGCTTGGCCGCCTGGGTGATCCAGAACATCGCATAGAGGTTGGTCTTCAGGGTTTGGTCGAACTGTTGGCTGTCGATGGCGGCGATGTCGGGGCGACTGACCTGCTTGCCGGCGTTGTTGACCAGGATGTCGAGCCCGCCCAGGCCCTCGACCGCCTTGGCCACGAGGTCGCGGCAGAAGGCCTCGTCCTTGATGTCGCCGGGCAGGGCGATGGCCTTGCGACCTTCGGCCTCGATCAGGCTGATGACCTCACGCGCGTCGCTCTCCTCGCTGGGCAGGTAGCCGATGGCGACATCGGCGCCTTCGCGGGCGTAGGCGATGGCCGCCGCTCGGCCGATGCCGGAGTCCGCGCCGGTGATCAGGGCCTTGCGGCCGACGAGCTTGCCCGCACCGCGATAGCTTTCTTCGCCGTGATCCGGCTGGGGATGCATCCTCGACGCCAGGCCCGGAGCCGTCTGCGGTTGAGCCGGGAAGGGCGGCTTGGGATATTGCTCGCGCGGGTCCTGCATACGCAGCCGGTCATCCTGACCCATGATCGTCTCCTCGTTGTGGGTCGCAGTCCAACGGCGCCCGGACGAAGGACGTTCCAAGGCGAGCCAGAGGTTCCGAAGGCGGCCGGGGCTCAACCTCGATAAAGGTCCGCGTCCGGATCCTGCCCGCCCCGGATCTCGGCCGAGACGATCTGCGAGGCGATGACCGAATAGGTGATGCCGTTGCCGCCGAACCCCATCACCGCCCAGGTGTGGTCCATGCCTTCGACCCTCTGGATCGACGGCAGGCCGGTCGTGCTGGAGCCGAATGCGCCGGCCCAGCCATAGTCGATCTCGAAGGCGACGCCGGGCAACAGGATTTCGAGCTTGGCGGTCAGGGCCGCACATTTGCGCTTGAGCTTGGCGCGATCCTCGTGGGCGTCGGCGGAGGCTTCGTCCTCGCCGCCGACGATGAGCCGGCCATCGCCGCCCATGCGGAGATAAAGGTAGGGATCGGACGCTTCCCAGACCAGCATGTCGCACAGCCAAGGCGGGCGGCGCTGACGGGGCTTGGACGCCATCGCCCAGGTCGAGACGATCTCCGCGCCCGGCGTCGGCACGCCCCTGGGAAATTCATAGCCGCAGCAGAACACGACCGAACCTGCCCGCACGGCGTGGCCCGTGTCGGTCAGCAGGGTGACGCCGTCAGGATCGCTGACCACCTGCGTCACCTCGACCGGCGACCAGATCTGGGCGCCATGGCCATGAGCCCGGCGCAGCAGTCCTGCCGCCAGCCTGGCCGGATCGCCGCTGGCCGAACCGCTTGAGACGATGGCGCCGGTTCGATCGATGCCGAAGGCCTCGCGCAACTGGGCCGGCCCAAGATAGCGGCTGTCGAGGCCGATTTTCGCGCGCGCCTCGGCTTCGGCGTCCAGGGCGCGGTGGCCGTAGGCGTCGCCGGCCAGATTAAAGTGAGGACTTGGCTTTCAGTCCGCAGACGATCCGCTCCTCCGCCACGATGCGCTGCAGATGGTCGACGGCGGACCGCGATCGCAGATAGGCGCGTCGGGCCTTGGCGGGACCGATCCGTTCGGCCAGCACCGTCAGGGGCAGATCGATCTCCCATTGCAGAAGGGCGGTCGAGGCCATGGTCGAGCCCGTCAACGGCGGGCGCCGATCAAGGACGGCGACAGAATGGTCCGTTGCTAGCGCATGCGCCATGAAGGCGCCGCTGATCCCGGCACCGACGATGGCGACATCGACGCTGACGGCCTTGTCCAGCGGATGCGCGGGCACACCCAAGCCCGGACTATCGGCCCAAAGGGATCGACCGGTCCGCAGGTCACGCTTCTTCGTCGCGCCGATCATTGAGACACCACCGGAGCGTTGCTTGGCTCTTGAGGCCGGGGCGACGGAAGGTTCAGGCGAATGGCTTACGCGCGGCGCGATAGAGCTTGTGCATATCGTCGCGCCGCATTCCGCCGAGTGCTGCCGCGACGCTGGCGGAGAAGGCGCTGGTCAGGGCGCCCAGGCCCAGGAAGAGCGACAGCTGAGCGCCAATGCGCGCGGCCCGTAGCGCTTCGGCCGGCGACAGGTCGCCTTGCGGCAAGGCCGGCGCGGCGGGCGCCATCAGCGCGCTTAGAACCAAAAGCCCCACGACGCTGGCCGCCCAGGCCAGAAGGCCATGCGCGGTGTCGCGGAAGTGGACTTCGTGATCATGGACATTCAGCCACTTGGTCCGCAGGCGTCCGGCCAGGTAGCCGCCGAACATGCTCCCCACCACCTGGACGGCGACGAAGGTCGCGCCGACGATGGGCGTGAAGTCCTGCACAGCGAGGCCCGTGGGCCAGCGAGGGGAGACTTTCAGGCCAAAGCCCGCGCTGAGCGAGAGGAGCACGAACATCAAGGCGATGCTCGCCGCCGCGCCCGCCAGGATCGCGTCCCAGCTGACGGCGGATTGGTTTTCTTCCGGAATGAGGTCCGGCGCCGGAACAAGGGCTTGATCAGTCATGGCGAGGCTCCAGACCTAAAAATGGCCGGAGCAAAACGCCAAAAGCACAATGATCGGCAGCGGCACGCCGAGAAGAACCAGGAGAATCGAGCGCATCTTTAAATGGTCCCTGCAGATGGGCCTGCGACTGGGTTCGGCCCGGTAGGGTCACAACGACGCCGCTTCGGGGCAGTTCCCGGCAAGGCCTCTGGACGCGGTTCGATCTTCGGGGCGGATCGCAGCCGGAAAGTGTCCCGCCGCGCGGGCGCCTCCTATTCGTCCCCACCATTGTCGTGATCGATCATGGCAGTTCTCCTGAGTTTGCAGGAATAATCTGGAAGTGGCGGGCGTTCCTGCCAGATTGGCGCGATCAAGCTGGTGGGCCAAACACTTGTCGCCGCGGGTGATCAATTTGGGTCAGCATCGTTTGCGACCTTTGTCGGCCCGTGCAGGCTTACGGAGTAGAATAGCGTACGCATAGCGGTCGTTTTCGTCCGACATGGCGCGCCACCGCTTCTCGCGCTGAATTATCTTCTATGGGCAATAATTTGACTGAAAATCGTTTCAATTGAAACGATATTGCGATTTGCTCTCTATCTGTAAGTATCTGGCGATGGGCGTCCAGAATCCGGCTGGCGTCCGGGAAGCTTGGGCAGGCCGCTTAAGGCCGGGCGAGGAACGCCGCCATTGCTCCGCTGAGCGCGTCCGCCTATATGCGACTGGCTCGCAAGTAGTCGGGCGCGTCTTGGATCAACCGCCGTATGGGCGACGCCGCCTCCCGCCTCTACGCCGAGCATCGCGCCGAACTGGTCGACTACGCCCGCCGCATCCTGGGCGACGCCACGGCGGCCGAGGACGTGGTCCAGGACGCCTGGCTGCGGATGCGGTCGCTGGACGCCGGGCGCGTCCTTGACGAGCCGCGGGGCTATTTCTATCGGATCATCCGCAATCTGGCGCTCGATCGCCTGCGCGTGGGCCAGCGCGAACGGCGGCGCGGGGAGACCGGGGCGGTCGTGCTCGAAGACCTGGCCGCCACCGCGCCGTCGCCCGAGCGCGAGGCCGCGGCGCGCGACGAGCTGCGCGTCGTGCTGGAGAGCCTCGCGGAACTGCCCGAGCGCACCCAGACGGCGCTGCGCATGCACCGCATCGAGGGGCGCAAGCTGAAGGACATCGCCGCGCACCTGGGCGTTTCGATCGCCCTGGCCCACGGGCTGGTGGCCGAGGGCATGGCCCACTGCGCGCGACGCCTGGAGCGCCGATGAGCTTTTTTCTGAAAAAGCGCGACGCCGGATCGTTGAGCTCATGACCGCCAAACCGCCGCAGGCCGGCTCCCCGGGAGACGAGATGTCCGCATCGCCGCCAGATCTCGATCCCCGCGCGCTCCAGGACGCCATCGACTGGATGATCCTGCTGGCCGAGGACGACGGCGAGGCGGACCAGGTCGGTGACGACTTCGACGCCTGGCTGGCGGCTTCGGACGCCCACGCGGCGGCCTGGGCGCATACGGTTCGAACCTCCGGCCTGATCGGACAGACCGCCAATGTCGTGGCCTTGCCGACCGCATCCGCTCGCCAGGTCCGCGCCGCCTGGCCGAGCCGCGCCTTCGCCGGCCTGGCCGTCGCGGCGGCGGTCGCCGCCGTCGCGGTCTTCGCGCCGGGCCTGTTCTCGCGCCTGACCGCCGACCACGTGACCGGGGTGGGGCAGGAGCGGGTGGTCAGCCTGGCCGACGGCAGCACCGCGCGTCTGGCGCCGGGCAGCGTCCTGGACGTGGCCTATCGCGACGGCGAGCGCCGGGTGCGGCTGAAGGCGGGCGAGGCGTTCTTCGAAGTGCGGCGCGACCCGTCTCGGCCGTTCCGGGTCGAAGCCGGCGACACCGACGTCACCGTCCTGGGCACGGGGTTCGACGTACGGCGAGGGCGGGAGGGCGACGAGGTCGGGGTCCGCCACGGTCGGGTGCGCGTGGAGCGAGCTGACGGGGTCTCGGCCGTGCTGGCCGCTGGCGACTGGATCCGCCTGGACGCCGACGGCGCCCGGCGCGGCCAGGTCTCGCCCTCGGTGATCGGCGCCTGGTCGGCCCGGAGAGTGGTGGCCGTCGACCGACCGCTGGGAGAGGTCGCCGAGGACCTGGACCGCTCGTTTCATGGACGGGTCCTGGTCGCCGACAAGGTCCTGGCCACGCGTAGCGTGACGGGGGTTTACGACGCCGGCCATCCGGTGGACGCGCTGCGCGCCTTGGCCCAGCCCCATCACGCGGTGGTGCGCCAGGTCACGCCGTGGCTGATCGTGATCTCGGCCGGCTGAGCCTGTTTTGATCCCGCGCCAACTTTCTTCTGAAAACTCCGCCGCCCGCGTCGTTGTCTCCAGGAAGCTGTTCATAATAAGTCGCATTAGCAACTTGAACGGCCTCTTGGATCAAGCGAACCGGAGAGCTGACGTGAAGATGGGGGCGACTTCCGCCAAGGGCCGCCACGCCCTGTTGGGCGTGCTGTTGATGACGAGCGCGATGAGCGCGATGGCGCATCCTGTTCTGGCCCAGGCGGTCCAGCCGGCGGTCGAGCCGTCGTTCGACATTCCGGCCCAGCCGCTGGACAGCGCTTTGGTGACTTTCGGCCTGCAATCGGGCTTGCAGGTCTCGACCGACGGCGTGGCCATCCGAAAGGCCCGCACGCGCGGCGTGTCGGGCGTCATGCCGGCCGCCCAGGCGCTGAGCCAGCTGCTGTCCGGCACCGGATTCACCTATCGCATCGACGGACGCGTGGTGACCCTGGAGCCGGCGCCGCGCGCCGAGGCCGGTGCGATCCAACTGGGCGCCCTGCGCGTCGAGGGCGCGGCCGGCGCCGGCGCGGGGCAGGGCGGCGACGCCTTCGGCCGCAGCGGCGCCCCGGCCGACCGTCCCTACGAGACGGCCGGCGCCACCAACTATGTCTCCGCCGAGCAGATCGCCCGCTTCGGCGGCGAGACGGCCGGCGACATCTTCAAGTCGACGCCCGGCGTGATCTCGGCGTCCAACCACAACGGCGTCTCGGTGGACGTCAACATCCGGGGCATGCAGGGCCAGGGCCGCGTGCGGGTGACCATCGACGGCGCCCAGCAGTCGACCACGACCTGGCGCGGCTACCAGGGCGCCGACGAGCGGGTCTATCTGGATCCCGACCTGATCAGCGGCGTCTCGATCGCCAAGGGGCCCAGCGGCGGCGCGGCCGGGGCCGGTGTGGTCGGCGGCGTGGTCGAGGTCAGCACCCTGACGGCGGCTGACGTGGTGGCCGACGGCCAAACCTATGGCTTTCGGGTGAAGGCCGGGGTCAGCGACAACGCCGTCTCGGCGGCCGCGCCGGCGACCCTGGACCAGCGCCGGGGCGGCGCGACGCTGCTGGATCACGAGAACGGCTCGATCAGCCTGGCCGGCGGGCGCCGCACCGACCGCTTCGATCTGGTCGGCGCCTTCGCCTATCGCAAGACCGGCAACTACATGGCCGGCAGCCATGGCGACACCACCTACCGCGTCGCCGGCAACAGCTACAACTGGCCCCTGTCGTTCACCAAGCCGGGCGAGGAGGTGTTCAACACCTCGCAGGAAACTTGGTCGGCCCTGGTCAAGGGCGTGGTCCGCTGGGGCGACACCCAGGCGCTGGAACTGGGCTACACCCACTACGACGCCAAGTTCGGCGAGACCATGCAGTCGGTGCTGTTCACCCAGGACAGCAGCTTTCGCCAGGTGAAGCTGTCGAAGGCCGCGACCGACACCTACACCAGCCGCTATCGCTGGAACCCCAGCGACCTGATCGACTTCAAGGCCAACCTCTGGACCTCGCGCGTGGACGCCACCACGCGCTCGGTGGGGCCGGCCTTCTACCTGGCGCCCTGGATCACCCCGGCCACCCGGCCGCCGGCCGACGACCCCCGGCTGTCGATCACCAACACCTATGGCGGCGACGTCAGCAACCACAGCCAACTGCAGACGCCCTACGGCGCGGTCGGGCTGCGCTACGGCGGCTCTTACCTGCTGGAGGACATGGACGGCAAAGCCTATTACAGCCGGATCTATGCCAGCGACGGCCCGGTGATCATGCGCCCCAGCGTCGGCACGCGCGAGATCGCCAGCCTGTTCGGCGACGGCGAATGGCAGGCCAGGCCGTGGCTGCGCCTGGCCGGGGCGCTGCGCTACGACGGCTATCGCATCAAGGAGAAGGGCCAGGGTTCGATCGTCGGGACCTATACCGACAAGGACGGCGGACGCCTGAACCCCTCGGCCAGCGCCACCCTGATCCCGGGCGGCGGTTGGCAGGTCTACGCCCAATATGCCGAGGGCGTGCGCCCGCCCAGCCTGCGCGAGACGATCGGCAGCGACTCCCTGCTGTATCCCAACCCCGGCCTGCGCTCGGAGGTGGCCCACAACTGGGAACTGGGCGTCAACTACAAGAAGGACGGCCTGCTGACGCCCAAGGACAAGGCGCGGCTGAAGCTGTCCTATTTCGACAACCGCTATTCGGACTACATCTCGCGGGTCTTCACCACGCCCAGCATGCCCACCAACGCGGTGTTCACGACCGCCAATCTGGAGCGGGTGCGGTTCGAGGGTTTCGAGCTTTCCGGCTCCTATGACGCGGGCCGCGTGTTCGCCGAGTGGGCGGGGACCTACTATTCCGACTTCGCGTTCTGCAGGACCAAGGCCACGTGCACGTCGCTGCCGATCGGGGCCGACTACGCGGTCAACCAGATGCCGCCGGAATACACCGCCAGTCTCACCCTGGGCGCGCGGGTGTTCAAGGACCGGCTGAGCTTCGGGGCGCGGGCCAACCGGGTGGGGCCGCGGCTGGCGCCGATCACCCCGACCGAGCGCATGCGCACCGGTTACTGGCTGCCCTACACCGTCGTCGACGCCTTCGCGACGGTGGCCGTGACCAAGATCCTCAGCCTCGACCTGCGGGCCGAGAACCTGACGGACGAGTACTATGTCGACGCCCTGGATGGCTGGACGCCCGCGCCCGGCCGAACCTTGCGCGCCAGCCTGACCGCAAAGTTCTAGCCTCTGGAGTTATCGTGACGGCGACCCTCGAGATCCAACAGCATCCGGACATGAGCCGGTCTAAGCGGCTGAAGGCCAGCACCTCGGCCACCCACGACCGGCTGGACCAGAAGATCATGGCGGGCGAGCCCTTCGCCGACCGCGATCGCTATGGCCTGTTCCTGGACCTGCAGTATCGCTTCCATCGCGACATCGAGGCGCTCTACCAGCGTCCCGAACTGCTGGCCCTGCTGCCGGATCTCGAGGAGCGGCGGCGGCTGGACCTGATCGCGGCCGATCGCGCGGATCTCGGCCGGCCCGTGCTGGCCGAGGCCGACGACCTGGCCTTCGCCCCGGCCCAGGCCGTCGACATGGCCACGGCGCTGGGCTGGCTCTATGTGGCCGAGGGCTCGAACCTGGGCGCGGCCTTCCTGTTCAAGGCCGCCGCCAAGCTGGGCCTGGACGCTACGTTCGGCGCCCGCCACCTGGCCGGTCATCCCGACGGCCGGGCGGCGCACTGGCGCGGCTTCACCGCCGCGCTCGACGCGGCCGTCCTGACCTCGGCCGACGAGGACCGGGTCGTGGCCGGGGCCACGGCCGCCTTCCAGACGGTGCAGCGCTATGTCGACGACGCCTTCGGGTCCTGAGTCGAGGCCGGGAAGCGCATGGGTTCGCATCGGCTATCTCGTGGCGGGCCTGGCGTTCCTGGTCCTGGGGGTGATCGGCGCGTTCCTGCCGGTCATGCCGACCACGGTGTTCGTGATCCTGGCGGCCTGGTGCTTCGGCCGTTCCTCGCCCCGGCTGGAGGCGTGGCTGCTGAACCATCCGCGCTTCGGCCCGACCCTGCGCGCCTGGCGGGCCAACGGGGCCATTCCGAGACGGGCCAAGATCCTGGCCTGCCTGGGCATGACCGCCAGCCTGGTGGCGTTCGAGGTGCTGGCCCATCCGCCGCTGTGGGCGGCGATCGCCGTGCCGGTCATCCTGCTGGCGGCGGCCGTCTTCGTGGTGTCGCGCCCGGCGCCGCCGTCCCAGGCGGCATGAGGCGAGGGCGGGCGTCGCGGTGGATCGCCGCGGCCGTTTCCCTGGGGCTGCATGGAGCGCTGGTCCTGGCGCTCGTGCTGCGGCTGGGCGCGCCGCCCGAGCCGCTGGCCGCCCCGCCGGCTCCGATCCTGCTGTCGCTGGAGACGCTGGCCGCGCCGCCCGCGCCGGCGCCCAGCCAGGAGCCGGACAAGACGCCGTCGCCGCCCCGGGCCGCCCCGCCCGAGCCGCCGCGCATTCAGCCGCGCACGCCCCGCGAGGTCGCGGACGCGCCCTTCACCCTGCCGCCGCCGCGAACCGCGCCACCCACGCCGCCGGCCGCGCCCAGCCCGTCGGTGTCAGAGGCCGCCCCGCCCCAACGCGCGCCCGCGCCGCCCGCCGCCGTGGCCTCGGGGGTCGTGGAGGCCACCTGGCAAGGTCTGGTCCTGGCCCGCCTGGAGGCGCAACGACGCTATCCGCGCCTGGCGCGCGAGCGGCGGGCCCAGGGCGTCGTTCACGTCCGCTTCCGCATGACCCGCGACGGCAAGGTGGTGTCCAGCGTCATAGCCCGATCGTCCGGTCAGGCGGACCTGGACCGCGAGGCCCTGGCGACGGTCGCCCGGGCCCAGCCCTTGCCGCCGCCGCCGCCGGAGATCGCCGGCGCGGTGCTGGAACTGGTGGTTCCGGTGGAGTTCTTCCTGCGCTGAGGCGCGGTCGAACGTTTCAGCTTCAGCATCCCGTGGCCTGGGGCGGATGTCCCGAAGTTGACGGTTCCGTCCTCGATTTTACAATGTCGGCGATCTCGCGCGTCCGAACGCGGGCTGACTTTGGAAAGACGGGGAGGGGCCATGGCCCGCGAGCAAGCACAGCAGGCGCTGGAAACCTGGCACGACTTGCTGGAAAAGCGCGAGTTCGACCGTCTTCGGCCGCTGGCGGCCGACAACGTGGTGTTCCGCTCCCCGGCCTTTTTCTCTCCCTATCCCGGCGTCGAGGCGCTGGTGCACATCATCGCCACGGTCAACACCATCTTCGAGGACTTCGCCTATCACCGCGAGTTCTGGACCGACGGGCACGAGGCCGTGGTGCTGGAGTTCAGCGCCCGCGTCGGCGACAAGAAGCTCAAGGGCATCGACATCATCTCCTTCGACGAGACCGGCAAGATCAAGGAGTTCGAGGTGATGATCCGTCCGGCCAACGCCGCCGTGGCGCTGGGCGAGGCGATGGCCGCCAAGGCGGGCCCGCGCCTCAAGGAACTGCTGGGCAAGCCTGCCTAGGCAGCCGCCTCCCGACCCGGGTGGACGACCTCGTGATTGTATTGCGCGGCGCCGGTCTGGGGCACCTGCTCGTTGTCGCGATCGCCGATCCGGTTCCATGAGGCCTGCACCTGCTCGGCCGCGTCCGGCCGGTCGCCGACATAGACCCCCCGGGTCATGGTGATGTGGGCCTGTTCGAAGGCGCCGGCGCCGGCCAGCAGGGTCGTCCGGGTGGGGGCGTCCTCGGCGGCCAGGGCGACGACGCCGGGGCTGACCAGATCGGTGGACAGGCCGCGGAGGTCTTCGGGCGTGTAGAGGTTCTCGGTCATCTGGGTGGCGGCGCTGGGGGCCAGGCAGTTGACGTGGATGCCGTGCCTGGCGCCTTCCAGCGACAGGGTCTGCATCAGTCCGACCAGGCCCAGCTTGGCGGCCGAATAGTTCGACTGGCCGAAATTGCCGTAGAGGCCCGAGGACGAGGTGGTGAAGATCACGCGGCCGTAGTTCTGGCGACGCATGTGCGGCCAGGCGGCCTTGGTCACGATCACCGAGCCCATCAGGTGGACGTTGATCACCGCCTCGAAGTCCTCGATCTCGAGATTGGCGAAGGTGCGGTCGCGCAGGATGCCGGCGTTGTTGACCAGGATGTCGATCGAGCCCCAGCGCTCGACGGCGGTCTCGATCATGGCGGCCACCGCCTGCTTGTCCGTGACGCTGCAGACATAGGGCAGGGCCTGGCCGCCCGCCGCGACGATCTCGTCGGCCACGGCGCGGGCGCCCGCCTCGGCCATGTCGTTGACGACGACGCGCGCGCCGTAGCGGGCCAGGGCCAGGGCGTGGCTGCGGCCCAGGCCCCCGCCGGCGCCGGTCACGATCGCCACGCGGCCGCTGAGATCGATGGTCATGGTTGTCTCTCCCCGAATGGAAGGTCCGGCGCTGTGGCCGGTCCCGTTGTCGGCGCAGAACCTGCCTTGGGCGGGTCGATAGGTCAATATTCACTCACCAGTGGGTGAGGATTGACGGGGTCGCCGAATGGCGCCACGGTGATGTTCGTGGCGCCGCCAGAGCGCCGGAGGAAACATTCCAAGAGGGGAACGACCATGAGGCGGAAACTCTGGTTATCGACGTCGGCGGCCGTGCTGTTGTGGACGAGCGCGGCGCAGGCTCAGGAAGCCGACAAATCCAAGCAGGAAGCGGCGTCCGAACCGGCGGTGCTGGGCGAGGTGGTGGTCACGGCCGAGCGGCGGACCACCAATCTTCAGACCACGGCCGTCGCGGCTACGGTGCTGAGCGGCGACGACCTGCGCAACAAGGCGGTGAGCTCGCTGGACCAGCTGCAGTTCGCCGCGCCGTCGGTGACGGTGCAGAACTTCGGCCAGGGCAACTTCTTCAACGTGCGCGGCATCGGCAAGTCCGAGGCCACCACGGCGGTCGGCGTGGGCGTGATCACCTATCGCGACGGCGTGGCCTCGTTCCCGGGCTATTTCCAGACCGAGCCCTATTACGACATCGCCAGCCTGGAAGTGCTGCGCGGCCCGCAAGGCACCTTCGCCGGCGCCAACGCCACGGGCGGCGCGGTGTTCATCCGCTCGCAGGATCCCAACTTCCGGGGCGTGAACGGCTACGCCCAGGTCCAGGCCGGCAACTACAACGACTTCAAGGCCCAGGGCGCGATCAACCTGCCGATCAGCGACACCCTGGCGGCGCGCGTGGCCTTCAACCACGAGACCCGCGACAGCTTCTGGGACATCACCGGCCCCTACAAGGGTCACCCCGGCGACATCGACACCAACAGCATCCGCCTGGGCCTGCTGTGGACGCCGACCGACGCCCTGAAGGTGACGCTGAAGACCGACTACAACGACATCGACCTGGGGGGCTATCCGTCCGACCCGGCGCTGTCGACGAACGACCCGTTCAAGATCACCAGCAACGGCCCCAACTCGGCGCTCGACACCTTCGTCCGCTCGTCGCTGAACGCCAGCTACACGTTCAAGAACGGCGTGATGTTGCGCTCGATCACCGGCTACCAGAACGGCACGGCCAAGTTCTCGACGGATCTGGACGGCACCAGCCTGCTGAACAACACCTTCTACGACACGGTCAAGGAAGAGGTCTGGTCGCAGGAGTTCAACCTGCTGTCGCCCAGCGACCAGCGCCTGACCTGGCTGCTGGGCGCCTATTATCAGTATGACGAGGTCGAGTTCCCGTCCTCGGTCTATCCGGCCGGCGACTACCACATCGGCTTCCCCGAGAACGTCCTGGACATCTACCTGTGGGGCAAGACGCCCAAGGAGACGACGGCGGCGTTCGGTCAGGTCAGCTACGACATCAGCGAGCGGTTCCAGGTGCAGGTGGGCGCGCGCTATGCCCACTCGGTCTCGACCAACGACGACGTCTACCAGACCTATCCGCAGTTCGGGATCGTGCTGCTGCAGAACTCCAAGGTCGAGGACAACAAGGTCACCGGCAAGGTCACGCTGAACTACAAGCTGGACGACAACAACTTCGTCTACGGCTTCGTCGCCACGGGCCACAAGATGGGCGGGCTGAACGGTCCCAACCTCTATCAGCCGGCCAAGGCGTTCGATCCCGAGAACGTCACCGACTACGAGGCGGGCTGGAAATCGACCCTGGCCGGTGGGCGCGTGCGCACCCAGCTGGGCGCGTACTACAACGTCTACAAGGGCTTCCAGGTCAACATCGGCGATCCGCAGTTCCCGCAGATCAGCCGCATCCAGAACGTCCTGGGCGACACCAAGTTGTACGGGGTCGAGGGCTCGGCCCAGGCCCTGCTGGGAGCTGCGGCCTTCGACGTGGCGGTCTCGGTCTCGCACTCCAAGCTGGGCGACTTCTACGCCGCCGATCCGCGCCTGGGCCGTACCGGGACCTGCGCTCCGGCGACCGGCCCGGCCAGCGCCAACTGCCAGCAGCTGGGCGGAAACCGCCAGGCCTACGCGCCCAGCTTCACCTTCCACGTGGGGGCGCAGTACACCTTCGACCTGAATGGCGGGGCCACGATCACGCCGCGGCTCGACTTCGCCCACATCGGTCCGGCCTACACCTCGATCTTCAACAACGAGGCCCTGGGCGACCGGCTGAAGTCGCGCGACATCGTCAACGCCCTGCTGACCTTCAAGAAGGGCGACTGGACGCTGGCGGGCTACGCCACCAACCTGACCAACCAGACCTACATCGCCGCGATCAATTCGGGCCTGCGCTACGCCGGGCCGCCCCGGCAGTACGGCCTGAACCTGACCCGGACTTTCTAGCCTTTACCTCCCCCCTGGGCGGCGGTTCGCCGCCGCCCGTCTTCTTCGTTCGACCTTCGGCGGTTCGCCGCCGCCCTTTTTCTTCTTCGCCGGTTCGCCGGCTTTGTAACTCGAGTGGACCCGCGCTTCAGGATGACCGGATCGCTTTTCAGCCCCATGCAGGACTACGCCCTGACGGTGGACCGTTTCCTGGAGCATGGCGCCAAGTGGCATGGCGGCGCCCGGGTCGTCACGGCGGGCGAAAGCGGAGACGAGGCGACCACCTACACCCAGCTGCGCGAGCGGGCGGGGCACCTGTCGGGCGCGCTGCTGGACCTGGGCCTGCGTCCCGGCGACCGCATCGCCACCCTGGCCTGGAACAGCGCCCGGCACATGGAGGTCTGGTACGGCGCCATGGGCGTGGGCCTGGTCTGCCACACCCTCAATCCGCGCCTGACGGTGGCCCAGCTAGCGGCCATGGCGACCAAGGCCGGCGACCGCCTGCTGGCGGTCAGCGCCGACCTGATCGGGCTAGGCGAGGCCGTGATGGCTGCCTGTCCGTGCCTGGAGCGACTGCTGGTTCTGGAAGACGCCCAGGCCGGCGGCCTGGCGCTGAACCTCGACATCCTGCTGGCCGAGCGCGGCCGGCCCGCGCCGTGGGGTCGCTTCGACGAGACGGCCCTGGCCGGGCTCTGCTTCACCTCCGGCACCACGGGCGACCCCAAGGGCGTTGCCTATACCCACCGCTCCAACTACCTGCACACGATCCGCTCGCTGCAGGCCGACGCCCTGGCCCTGACCGCGAGCGACGTGGTGCTGGCGGCCGTGCCGATGTTCCACGCCAACGCCTGGGGCCTGCCCTTCGCCGCGCCTGCCGTGGGAGCCAGCCTGGTGCTGCCGGGCCGGGCGCTGGACGGCGCCAGCCTGGCGCGGCTGATCAACGACCACGGCGTCACCGTCGCGGTCGGCGTGCCGACCGTCTGGATCGCATTGCTCGATCACCTGGACGCCACGGGCGGCGAGACGCCGAGCCTCGAGCGGGTGGTGATCGGCGGCTCCAGCTGTCCTGACGTCCTGCTGCAGCGGATGGAGCAGCGGCTGGGCGCCACCGTCCAGGCCACCTGGGGCATGACCGAGCTGTCGCCCCAGGGCACGCTGTCGCCGCCCACGCGCGAGCCGGGCGCCGCACGCGGCGCGGGCCGTCCGCCCATGGGGCTGGACCTGCTGCTGACCGACGCCGAAGGGACCCCGTTGCCCGAGCAGCGCAATGTCGTGGGTCACCTGAAGGTGAGGGGCCACAGCGTGGTCCAGCGCTACTACGGCGCCGAGGCCGACGCCCTGGACGCCGACGGCTGGTTCGACACCGGCGACCTGGCCTCGATCGACGATGCGGGCAACCTCACCCTGGCCGGCCGCTCCAAGGACCTGATCAAGTCTGGCGGCGAGTGGATCAATCCGGTGGAGATCGAGGAGATCGTCGGCGGCCTGCCCAGCGTCGGTCTAGTGGCGGTGATCGCCCGCGCCGATCCCAAGTGGGGCGAACGGCCGGTGATGGTGATCGAGCCCGCTCAGGGCCAGTCGGTCGACGAGGCGGGCCTGCGCTCGGCCCTGCGTGGCCGGGTGGCGGACTGGTGGATTCCGGACCGCATCGTGCGTGTCGAGGCCATGCCGTTGGCTGCCACGGGAAAGATCAACAAGATCAAGCTTCGCGCTCTTTATGGGGGCGCCTAGTATGACCGATGTATTCGCCGCCGAGTCGGCGCGCCATGCCGAGGTCTCAAGAATGTCCGCCACGCCCCCGAGCAAGCCGCGCCGCAAGGCCGAACAGCGCGCCGAGAGCCTGGAGCAGATCCTGGACGCGGCCGAGCAGCTGTTCTCGCAGCACGGCTTCTACGGCGTGACCATCAAGGACATCGCCGAGAAGGTCGGGGTCCACAAGTCGCTGGTCCACTACTACTTCAAGGACAAGCAGGACGTGTTCGACCGCGTCATGGCCCGCCGCGCGCCGGTCACCAGCGGCCGCCGGATGGACGCCCTGGACGCCTATGACGAGGCCGCCGGCGACCATCCCACCGTCGAAGGCGCCCTGCGCGCCTTCCTCGACACGGATCTGGACACCTATTCCACCGGTGGCGAGGGCTGGCGGCATTTCGGCGCGCTCAGCGCCCAGATCAACAACACCCCGGCCTGGGGCGCGGAGGTGATGGACCGCCTCTACGACCCCGTCGTGCTGCGCCTGATCGCCATCCTCAAGAAGGCCATGCCCGGCTGTCCGGACGAGGACATCTTCTGGGGCTACCACTTCGTGACCGGCGCCCTGACCCTGACCCTGGCCCGCACGGGCCGGATCGACCGCCTGTCCAGCGGCCTGTGCAAGTCCGACGACTTCGAGGCCATCAAGGTCCGCATGGCCGCCTTCATGGCCCACGGCTTCATCGGCCTCTGCGAAGAGCGCGCGGCCGAGCGGCGTAAGGCCGCGACCCAGTAGGGACTAGGCGGCGCAAGGCCGCGACCCGATAGTACGGAGAATTCCATGAGCGACGTCTTCATCGTTTCCGGCGTGCGCACCGCCGTCGGAACCTTCGGCGGCGCGCTCAAGGACGTTCCTCCCACCGACCTGGCGGCGCGGGTCACGCGCGAAGCCATCGCCCGAGCGGGCGTGGAGGCGTCGGCGGTCGGCCACGTCGTGTTCGGCCAGGTGATCCCCACCGAGCCGCGCGACGCCTATCTGGCCCGCTGGGCGGCGCTGGAGGGCGGCTGCCCGGTCGAGACGCCGGCCTTCGGCGTCAATCGCCTGTGCGGCTCGGGCCTGCAGGCGGTGGTTTCGGCGGCCCAGGCGGTGAAGCTGGGCGAGGCCGAGATCGCCGTGGCCGGCGGCGCGGAGTCGATGAGCCGCGCGCCCTATCTGGTACCCGCCGCCCGCTTCGGCGTGAAGATGGGCGACACCCCCATGATCGACGGCCTGACCGGGGCGCTGACCGATCCCTTCAACCGCTACCACATGGGCATGACCGCCGAGAACGTGGCCGAGCGCTACGCCATCGATCGCGCCGCCCAGGACGACGCCGCCTTGGAGAGCCACAGCCGCGCCGCCCGCGCGTGGCGCGAGGACCGCTTTGCCGGTCAAGTCCTGCCCATAGAGGTGCGGGCCAAGGGCAGGACCGTGGTCTTCGACCGCGACGAACACGTCCGCCACGACGCCGTCCGGAGCGACTTCGACGGCCTGCGGCCGGTGTTCAAGAAGGACGGCTCGGTCACGGCCGGCAACGCATCGGGCATCAATGACGGCGCCGCGGCCCTGGTGCTGGCCGGCGAGGCGGCCGTCCGCGAGCGGGGCCTGAAGCCGATGGCGCGGATCGTCGCCTGGGGGCATGCGGGAGTCGACCCGGCCTATATGGGTCTGGGGCCCATCCCGGCCGTGAAGGTGGCGCTGCAGCGCGCCGGCCTCACCGTCGCCGACATGGACGTCATCGAGTCCAACGAGGCCTTCGCCGCCCAGGCCTGCGCCGTGGCCCGCGACCTGGGTTTCGATCCGCAGAAGGTCAATCCGAACGGCAGCGGCATCTCTATCGGTCACCCGGTCGGGGCGACGGGCGCGATCAATACGGTGAAGGCGGCTTACGAGCTGAAGCGGACCGGTGGGCGCTACGCGTTGGTGACCATGTGCATCGGCGGCGGGCAGGGGATCGCGGCGGTGCTGGAGCGTTGCTGAAACCGTGTTATCCGATTTCGCGTAACAAGTTTTATAAGGTCGCTTTATAAGGCGTTGCGTAATTACTGGTTTCTTGTGCTAGGAAGGGCGCGATTGCGACCCAGCGCCAGGAAACGCGATGTCCCGTTCAGCTCCCGACGCCGCCAAGGCCGCGCAGACCAAGCTCCTGCGCCAGGAGGCGGGCCGCTGGCTCAAGTCCGTGCGCGAACAGGCCGGCCTGACCCAGGCCCAGCTCTCCGAGGCCGTGGGGCTGCGCTACTACACCTTCGTCTCGCAGGTCGAGAGCGGCGTCGGCCGCCTGCCGATCGAGACCCAGGCCTCCTGGGCCAAGGCCCTGGGCCTGGACGAGGCCGAGTTCGCCAAGACGCTGCTGGCCTATTACGAGCCCGAGCTGCACCGCTTGCTGTTCGAAGCCGGCGCCGCGGCCGATCAGGCGCGCGCCTAGGCCGCCTGAACGGATTCAAGGCGTGGGCACGATCTTCTCCCTGGCCAACTGGACCCGCGAGACCGGGCCCTGGACGTCGAGCGAGCGCGAGCGCCTGGAGGCGCTGCGGGACCAGCTGTCGAGCGACAATGACGACCTGCATCTGGTGTTCGGCTCGGCGGACGACGGCGCGCCATGGTGCGCGCTGCTGAACGAGGCGGGCGACGTCGTCGTGCACGTGGCCCGACTGGCCAATCAGTTCGTCGTGCACATGGTCGCCGAGGATGTCGTGTCGCAAGGGGCCAACCTGCGTACGGCCCTGGGCCCGTGGCTGCCGACCGAGGCGGACCGGCGCGGCGTGGTGGTGCCTTTCGAGCGGTTCGCCAAGGGCCTGGACACGCTGATCGTCGTGGCGCTGGCGGCTCTGCTGGACCATCAGCTGCAAGGCTTCGGCGCCCATGCGGCCGAGGTCACGGCCTGGCCCGATCACGACATGCACGGCGACGGACCCCAGGCCTCATCGACGGTCGTGCGCGAGGTCGGCGACGCCGCGTCGCAGGACGAACAGGCCCAGGACGCTCACCACCAGGCCGAGGCGCAGGCCCCGGCGGCGTCCACGTCTTCGTCGGCAGGAACCACGGAGGCGGTCGATCTGGCGGTCTCGGTGTCGTCGGCAGACGTCGGGCCGAACCGCCCCGCCGAGACCGCGCCGACGCACGCCGCCGAGGTCGCGCCCGAGCCCGCGGCGCACCATCCGACCGCTTCGGGAAGCGAACCCCCATTGGTGGAAACCGTCGAAACCCAGGGCGATGGTGAAAAGCCGGCCTTCCTGGCCCGCGAGATCTCGGGCGGCGGTGGCGACGACATCCTGGTGGGCGGCAGCGACGCCGAGCACCTGATGGGCGGGGCGGGCGACGACACGCTGATCGGCGGCGGCGGCGCCGACCGCCTGGAAGGCGGCGACGGAAACGACCGCATCTTCCTTTCCTCTGAGGCCCAGGCCTATGGCGGGGCAGGGGCCGACACCTTCGTGATCACCGCGCCTGAGACGATGAACAAGGCCGACACCCTGCTGGGGACGATCTTCGATTTCGACGTCCGGGAAGGCGATCGGCTGGCCGTGTTCCGGGACGACCATTTCATCTTCCCGGTCAACGACCACGTGACCGAGATCGTGTCGACGAACGAGGGACAGCGGGTGTTCGTCGACCTCGACGGCAACGGTGTCGCCGACGGCTATGTCCTGCTCGCGACGCCGGCGCATGAGGTCGACCATGCTCCCATGGTCGCCGCACCGCACCCCGCCGAGGCGGGCTGGATCGACATCATCGGCTGATCCGGGCGCTCCGTCCCCGGAGCGTCACTGATGTGTATAGTAATAACTAGACAAGTAAATTATATATGTCAGAAGGGATGGGCGTCGCCGCTCCCCCCCTCACCAGGCGGCGCGATCCCTAGCGAGAGCGCCCGGTTCCGATTTTCCGGGCGCTCTCGCTTTCAAGGCGGCGGCCGCCGGCCGACCGCGGTTTGGAACCGACCCCATGAATCTGCCCTGTGAATTCGACACGACCCCGCCGGCTGGCGTCCCGCGGGTGTCGGTGGTGATCTGTACCCTGGACGAACAAGACGCGATCGGCGGCGTGCTGGACGCGGTGAGCCAGGATTTGGCCGCCGTGCCCCACGAGATCATCGTCGTGGACGACTCCATCGACGATGCGACGGCCCGCGTCGTGCTGGATCGGGGACGAGACAACCTCGCGATCCGCCTGATCCGTCGCCATGGCGCGGGCGGACTGGCTTCGGCGGCGATCGCCGGCTGGGACGCGGCGCGGGGCGATCTGCTGGCGATCATGGATGGCGACGGCCAGCACGATCCCAAGCTGATCGGCCGGATGCTGGGCCGGATGAACCGCACGCCGGTCGATATCGTGGTCGCCAGCCGCTATCTGGCCGGCCGGGGATCGGGCCTGAGCGGCTTCCGCGACTGGGGCAGCCGGGGCGGCGTGTGGGTTTCGAGCCTGTTGCTGGGTCTGCGTCTGGCCGATCCGCTGAGCGGCTGCTTCATGATGAGCCGGGCGTGGTACGAGGGCGTTCGGCCGCGCCTGTCGGGCCTCGGCTTCAAGATCCTGATCGACGTCGTCGCCTCGGACCGCCGGCGTCCCACGCTGGCGCAGATCTCGACCAGCCTGCTGCCGCGCGTGGGCGGGGTGTCCAAGCTGGATCTGCGGGTGGCGTTCGACCTTCTGGCCCTGTTGGTCGAAAAGCGGTCGGGCGGCCTGCTGTCGGCGCGGATGACCCAGTTCCTGTTCGTCGGTCTGACCGGTCTGTTCGTCCATCTGGCGGTGCTGGGCGCGGGCGGCGCGCTGGGAGCCCCTTTCTGGCTGGGCCAGAGCGTGGCCATCTTCCTGGCGATGAGCTGGAATTTCGCGTTGAACAACAGCCTGACCTTCCGGGATCGGCGCCTGCACGGGCCGGCCCTCTGGCGGGGTCTCGCGAGCTTCTACCTCGCGTGCCTCGGCGGCGCGGCCGTCAGCGAGGCGGCGGGCGCGGGCCTGCACGCCGTGGGCGCGCCCTGGTACGTCGCCGGGACGACCGGCGCCCTGCTGGGGGCGGTCTGGAACTATCGCGCGGTGCAACGCCTCACCTGGCGTCCGGCCAAGGCGGTCCGCCGCGCCCGCGCGTTCCTCGCCACCCTGGCCGGGAAGCCCGCCCAATGATCGCGGGAAGGCTGGAAGGCCTCGGCGAGCGCGGACGTTGGACCCTGGCGGCCTTCGCGCTGCTGGCCGCCGCCTTCGCGATACGCGGCGCGCTGTTCGGCGATCCGCTGATCCACGTGGACGAGAACTTCTACTTGCTGGTCGGCGACCGCATGCTGCACGGGGCGCTGCCCTATGTGGACATCTGGGACCGCAAGCCGGTGGGCCTGTTCGTGCTGTTCGCCGGCATCCGGCTGCTGGGCGGCGACGGAATCGTCCAGTACCAGGTGGTGGCCACCCTGTTCGCCGCCGGCACGGCGCTGATCATCGCCCGCATGGCCGCGCCGATGGCCGGGTGGAAGGCCGCCGTCCTGGCGGGCGTGATCTATCTGCTGATGCTGAACCTGGTCGGCGGCGCCGGCGGCCAGGCGCCGGTGTTCTACAACCTGTTCGTGGCCGGCGCGGCCTGGGCGAGCTTGGTCGCGACCACCCGGCCGGGCGTCTCGGCAAGGCGGATCCGAGGGCTGGGCGTGCTGGCCATGGGTCTGGTCGGCGTGGCGATGCAGCTCAAATACACCGCCGTCTTCGAGGGCGTGTTCATGGGGCTGGCGCTGCTCTGGGCGTCGTGGCGGGCCAGCCGCAGTCCCACGCGTCTGCTCGTCGACGCGACGATCTGGATCGCCGCCGCCTGTGCGCCGACCCTGGCCGCCTTCACGGTCTATGCCTGGCTGGGCCATGCGGAGGCCTTCGTCTACGCCAACTTCCTGTCGATCGGCCATCGGGGCGGCGCGGCGGGCGGGGAGCTGGGCCGGCGGTTGGGCAAGGCCTGGCGGCTACTGCACGTGCCGGTGTTCGTGGTGCTGCTGGCCGTGGTTCTGGAACCCTGGAAGCGGTTCGCCGCCGGGCCGTCGACCTTCCGGTTCGCCCTGGGTTGGCTGCTGGCGGCGGTCGTCGGTTACCTGGCGTTCGGCACCTATTTCGATCACTACGCCTTGCCGCTGCTGGCCCCGCTGGCCCTGTGCTGCGCCCCGTTGTTCAGTCACCGGCCCCGCCGGATCGGGCTGATCGCCGCGAGCCTGCTGCTGACGGCCGGCGTGATCGCCAACGTCGTGGTCATCCACAAGATGCGCATCAAGCGCGGCGGCGAGGCCGAGATGGCGGCGATGGTCGAGGCGATCCGCCCTCGGTTGAAGGACTGCCTCTACGTCTGGAACGGCGATCCGATGCTGTACCACCTGACCGGCTCGTGCATGCCGACCCGCTATCCCTTCGCCGGCCACCTGAACCTGTTGCGCGAGAACGGCGCGATCGGCGTGGACCAGGCCGCGGAGGTGCGGCGCATCCTGGCCGGAAAGCCTCGGCTGATCGTCGACCGGCAGCCGACGGCGCGCGACTTCAACTTCGCGGTGGTGGCCATCGTCGACGCCGAGCTGAAGCGCGCCTACCGCCCGGTGAAGGTGGTGCGGCTGAAGAAGACGCGGCTGATCGTCTATGAGCGGGTTCCCGGTCGCTGACGCGGCAGGCGGCCGGCTAGCCTCCGCATGCCGTCGTCGGCGGGGGCAGGGGCGGCGAAGCCAGGCCGACGTTCCAGTTCCAGGCCAGGCCGCCGGCCGCGCGCCGGCGGCAGACCACGGCCTCGTTCAGGTCGAACATGCCGGGCATCAGGTTCTTCTCCACCTTCGGGACGTCGGCGAAGCGCACGTACGACCCGCCCGGCGTGTAGGCCGGCCAGGCCGGAGCCTTGGCGGCGGTCGGGCGGCCGTCGCGGGCGAAGCTGGTCCAGTAGTCGACCATGGCGTCCGACAGCGCCGCCTCGCCCGAGGTCTTGGGCAAGCGCGGCCACAGGGGTGGGGTGCGGTCGCGGTTGCCGAACACATAAGGCAGCTCGCTGGCGTGGAAGGCGTGCAGGCCGAAGGAGTCGGCGGCCGGATAGCCGTGATCGAACAGGTAGAGGTACGAGGGCTGACCGACAGCGGTCTGGCCGCGCGCCAGGCGCTCGGCCGTCCAGCCGTAGAGGGCGTCGCGGGTGGTGGCCAGGATGCTCTCGCGCGGGTCCGACTTGGGATAGAGCCGCAGGAAGTCGTCGGCCAGGTCGCCGTAGCGCTGGCGGATGGTCGTCTCGTAGGCCGCCGGGCTGGCCGGTTCGGGCGGGGCCAGGATCGTCAGCGAGCGGATCTCGCCGCTGTTGAAGCCCGCCAGGATCGGCACGCTTGCCTGCTTGCCCTGATCGAAGGTCTCGACCAGTTGGGCCGGCAGCACGACGCCGTCCACCGCGCCGAACGGCGAGAAGCCGGCCTTGGCCGAAGCGTCCGACAGGGCCTGGGCGGGCAGGGCGCGCAGGTCGGCCAGGGTGGGCGCCTTCAGGGCCGCGCCCAGATACAGGCCCGCCTGCTCGGCGGCCGGCGCGCCGTGGACGGCGGTCTTCAGGGCGGGGGTCGAGATCATGTAGGCGCTCTGGGCGATGGCCTTGGCGAACAGCCCCTTCGCCAGCGGCGAGGCCATCAGGTACATGACACTGAGCCCGCCGGCCGACTCTCCGGCGATGGTGACATTGGCCGGGTCGCCCCCGAACGCGGCGATGTTGGCCTGGACCCACTTCAGTGCCTCGACCTGGTCGAGCAGGCCGTAATTGCCCGAGACGCCCTTGTCGGACTCGGCGCTAAGCTCCGGATGGGCCAGCCAGCCGAAGACGCCCAGGCGGTAGTTGATCGACACCACCACCACGCCCCGTTCGGCCAGCTTGGCGCCGTCATAGAGCGGTTCCTTGCTGGATCCGCCCACCAGGGCGCCGCCGTGAATCCAGACCAGCACGGGCGCCTTGTCGGCCTTGGCCGGGGTCCAGACGTTGAGGGTCAGGCAATCCTCGCTCGTGACGCCCAGGTCGGTCGTATAGAGGTTGGGCTGGCCGCGCGTGGGCTGGATGCAGGCCGCGCCGAAGGCGGTGGCGGGGCGCACGCCGTCCCAGCGCGGGACCGGTTGCGGCGGTTTCCAGCGGTTGGGACCGATGGGGGCGGCGGCGTAGGGCACGCCTTTGAACACCTTCAGCCCGCCCTCGACGCGGCCTTGCAGAGCGCCGGCCGGTGGGATGGCCACGACGTCCTGGGCGATGGCCAACGCCGGAACGGTCAGGGCGGCGGCCGCGACGCCGACGGCCAGCAGGGTGCGGATCATCAGGCGGCTTCCTTCGCGGTCTCGCGCCGGCGCAGCAGGGCCGCCAGCCACAGGAACAGGGCGATCGCCAGGCCGTAGGCCGGGATCAGGGTGTAGAGCGCCATCTGCAGCGAGTTGTGCGGGTGGCTGGCGCGGAAAAAGTCGCTGGCCGCGCCCACATAGGTCGGCCCAAGGCCCAGGCCGATGAAGTTCATCACCAGCAGCAGCAGGGCGCCGGACATCACGCGCTGGTCGGGGCGCACCTCCTCCTGCACCAGGGCGACCGACGAGGAGAGGTAGAAGTAGTTCAGGAAGGTCGGGCCGATCAGGAAGGCCAGGGCCATCGGCCAGGTCGGGGCCCAGACGAAGGCCACGTAGAACGGCACGGCCAGGATCAGCGAGATCGCCGGGGCCAGGGCGTAGGCGCGCTTGGAGCGGCGGGTGAAGCGGTCGATCACCCGGCCCGAGACGAAGATGCCCGCGCTCATGCCAATCCCGACCACCAGGGCGTACCAGACGGCGACCTGGCTCAGGGTCATGCCCTTCTCGCGCATCAGGAACAGGGTGCTGAAATTGCCCAGGCCGTAGGTGACGAACTGGGTCGCGCCGCTGCCCAGGGCCGCCAGCATCAGGACGGGGTGGGAGAAGAACATCTTCATGGTCGACCAGAAGCCCGCCTTGGCGACGGTCTCGCCGACCGGCTTGAGATCCAGCGCGCCGCGCTGCGGCTCGCGCACGATCAGGATCACGGCGATGGCGGCCACGATCCCGATGCCGCCCAGGATCAAGAAGGCCCAGCGCCAGTTGAAGGCCGCGGCGATGGCGGCGCCGAAGGCGATGCCCAGGGCCGCGCCGACGGGCGGGCCCAGGTTGTAGAGGCCCAGGGCCGTGCCCCGGCGTCCGGGCGGGAAATAGTCGGAGATGATGGCGTAGGAGGGCGGCACGCCGCCGGCCTCGCCGAAGCCGACCGTCATCCGCGCGACGGCGAACTGGGCATAGCTGCCGGCCATGCCGCAGGCCACGGTCGCCGCGCTCCAGATCCCGCAGGCCAGGGACAGCACGGCCACCCGGTTGGTCCGGTCGGCCAGCCAGCCTACCGGGATGGCGATGAAGCAGTAGAAGAACGCGAAATAGAGGCCGCCGATCAGGCCCAGCTGGCCGTCTGTCACGTGCAGGGCGTCCTGGATCGGCTTGGCCAGGATCGACAGCAGCTGGCGGTCCAGGAAGTTCAGGACATAGACGAACCACAGCATGGCCAGGGCGACCCAGGCGCGGGCGCCGGCTTGGGATGGCGGCGGGGCGTGCGAGCCGTGCGAAGACGCGACGGCAGCGGGCTCTGGCATGTCCACCGGACTCCTCCCAATGTGTTCACCGGACGCTCGAGCGGCGCCTTTGATCGGATCATGCTCAGCATTCGCCGAGCACGTCAACATTCACTGTCTGGTGAGTGAATATTTTAGAAGGCGTTGGCCTTGGCGATCCGGCCCAGGTGCAGGGCGCTGGGGCGCGGGGTCCGCGCGAAGGTCCGGCGATCCACCGCCGCCAGGCCGAACGGCACGCCGTAGCCCGAGGTCCACTCGAAATTGTCGAGCAGCGACCAGTAGAGATAGCTATGGACCGGGATGCCGTCGTCCAGGCAACCGCGCAGGCCCTCCAGGGCTTGATCGATGAAGGCGATCCTGCGCGCGTCGTCGTTCACGGCCACGCCGTTTTCGGTCACGTACAGCGGCTTGCCGATCGCGCCATGAGCCCAGCGGATCACGTTGGCCAGGGCCTGCGGATAGAACTCGTAGCCCGACAAGGTCAGTTCGGCCCCTGGCGGCGGAGGGCGCAGGCCGGTCTCGTCGAACATGAAGCGGGTATAGGCCTGGATCCCGAAGAAGTCGGCGTGGGTGTTGGCGACCTCGATCCAGTCACCGTAGAGCCGGCCGCGATAGAGCTCGACCAGGGCCGGCGAGCCGGCCTGGATGTCCTGGGTGGTCAGGGTCAGGCCGACGGGCAGGGCGGGGCGCGCGGCCTTGATCGTGTCATAGGCCCGGCGATGGGCCTCGATCATGATCGGCGTGGCGACCTTGGGATTGGCATAGGCCAGGCGCGAGAAGCGGGGCGAGTCCGTGGCCTTGGCCGCCGCCGCGACAGCCGCCCGGACCGTCGGCAGGGCGGCGCTGAACTGCGGCATCAGGTCGACCAGCAGCCGGATGTTGGCCTCGTTGAAGGTGGTCACCGCATGCATCAAGCCGCCCAGCCGCTCGACCACCTTGCGGCAATAGCGCGCGAAGAGGGCGGGGGCGTCGGGCGCCTCGAAGCCGCCGCGCTGGGCGAACCACAGCGGCGTGGTGAAGTGGTTCAGGGTGACCATGGGCTTGAGGCCTCGCGCTCGACAGGCCTCCAGCATGCGGGCGTAGTGGTCGAGTTCGGCCTCGGAGAAGAAGCCCTCGCTGGGCTCGATCCGCGACCACTCCACGCCGAACCGGTGGCAGTTGAAGCCCAGACGCTGGGCCAGGGCGAAGTCCTGGTCGTAGCGGTGGTAGCTGTCGTTGGCGTCGCCCGAGCGTTCCTTGAACATGCTGGGCTGGAGGTTCTCCATCAGCCAGGCGTCGCTGTTGGTGTTACCGCCCTCGCTCTGATAGGCCGAGATCGCCGTTCCCCACAGGAAACCCGGCGGGGCCGGTTTGCGCGCCGTCCCCGCAGCGGCCGGCGATGCGGCCATGCTCGCGCCGGCTCCGGCCAGCCATTCCCGTCGCCCCAGGACCGGGCCTCTGCCGCCACTCATCACCACCTCCGCTCGACGCCTTCTGCTGGGCGATGGCGATATTGGCGAGGTTCGGGTGGTCGTCAATATTCACTGTCTGGCGAGTGAAATTCAGCCGCGCGCGAGGTTAGTCCATCCTGAACTGGAGCATTTCGAAGAGCTGGGCGACGCCCTGGTGGACCCGGGTCGTGGGCATGAGGCCGGCGGCGAACTGCCGGGTGTCCGGCGCCTGGCTGGTCAGGCGTCGAACCTCGAGTTGGGCGACGAAGAACGCCTCCCAGGCGCTGGGCGGACGCAGGAGGAGGCTGTCGGCCTGATACGCGGTGCGCAGGTCGATCGGGGTCTGGGGATCCAGGCCCTCGTGGGTCTTGATGGCCGCCAGGATTTCCTGGGCCATCACCGCATAGCCCAGGATCGTCGGGTGCATGCCGTCCAGGCCCATCAGCCCGCCGCGCCAGGGCAGGGGCAGGATCAGGGCTCCGGCCTGGAGCATGAGGTTGGAGATGGTCTTGCCGTCGAAGGAGACGGTCATGGCGCCGGGATCGGTCTTGAAGTTCCAGCGCTGGAAGATCTTGTCGATCGGCACGATGTGGATGCGCGGATCGCCGGCGGCCTGGTCGGCCATCAGCTGGTTGACCTGGGACACCAGGGCGTCGTTGGCCTTGGCCTGGGCGGCCGTAAGAGTGCCGTAGTCGAAGCCGAAGGCGTTCTCGTAGCGCGGATAATAGGCGCCCGGACCCGGCTTGTGCGTGTCGGAGGTGTTGGGCACCGGCATGAGGTCGGCGACGCAGCCGGGCAGCGGCATGGCGTTGACATAGATGTGCTGGATGTCGGCGGGCAGGGCCTTGAGCCGGTCGAAGAAGGTCTTCAGCTGCTGGAGATCCTGGGCGTCGAACGGACCGCTCTGGCCGCCGAGGCCGGTCGAGGCCGTCGCGTTGAAGCCCATTTCCCAGACGCCGTTGTTGTGGCCGATGCTCACGAGCAGGCGCTTGGGCTTGCGCGCGGCCACGATGTCCAGGGGCGAAAGCTTGGGCGTGGCGGGATCGCCGGTGGGGTTGAGCAGGAAGCGGGTGTTGAAGTCGAAGAACAGATCGGCGATGTGCGCGCCTGGCTGGCTGAACTTGGCGCCGAGCTGGGTGTGCAGCCTCTGGATGTCGGCGTCGGCCTTGCCCCAGTCGAAGTCGTAGAGGTGTTCGTAGCGGGCCGAGGCGATGGCGATGTTGTCGAAGGCCCGCAGGCTGGACTTGGGCTTGGCGTCCCAGAACAGGATGTTCTGCCTCAGGTCGTCCAGGGACGCGGTCACGAACGGGAAGTCGTGCAGCCACTGCTCGAAATTGATGACGACGTTGCGCGGGTAATCAGGGTTCGCGAACGGAACGCCCAGGGCGCGCGCGACCTGGGACGGAGCGCTCCAATGGGCCAGCTGTTGATTGATCGTCAGCGAGCGTACGCCGTTGAACAGCGAATCTCCGATCGCCATCATTTCAGGAGCAGACATCGCTTCCTCCGCTTTGTTCGGTGAAGGCTCACAACGAAATCCCCAGCGCCCGCTGGGTCAGCCAGACAGCCGCGATCGCCGCCACGGCCATCGAGCCGTAGGGCATGAGGCCCCCGCGATAGATCCGGCTGTCGCGCAGGCGCCAGGCCAGCGGCATGACCAGCAGGACGATGGCGATCTGCCCCAGTTCGACGCCCAGGTTGAAGCCGAACAGGGCGACCAGCAGGCTCGCCTGCGGCAGGTGGAGATCGCGCAGGATGTTGGCGAAGCCGAAGCCGTGGACCAGGCCGAACAGGAAGGCCACGATCCAGAGCCGGCGGGTCACCACCGGGCGCAGATTGTTCAGCGCCGCCAGCACGACCGAGAAGGCGATGGCCGACTCGGTTAGCCGCGCGGGCACGGTGACCAGGTTCAGGGCCGCCAGGCTCAGGGTGATCGAATGGGCCAGGGTGAAGGCGCTGACCACCTTCAGCACCTCGGCGACGGCCGCCTTCATGCGCGGCTGCCCCACCCATTGCCGGCCTTCGCGGGTCAGCACGGCGGGCAGCAGCAGCGAGATCAGGAACAGCAGATGGTCGAAGCCGGTCCAGATGTGCAGGACGCCGGTTCCGATGAACGCCACCAGGGCGCGGGCCTGGCCCCAGCCGGTCAGGGCCACCGTCTGGCGCGACTTGTCGCCGCCCAGCACCAGGGTCTCCTCGCGCCCCTCGGAGACGACGCGCAGCAGGCCGCGATGCTGGGGATCGAACTCGGAAAACAGGGAATAGTCGATGTCGAGGCTTTGGGGGGCGGCCTGGCAGGCGCCCTCCAGCCTCAGCACGGCATAGGCGCCGTCGCTGTGCTCGTCGATCAGGAGATCGGTGGCGCGCAGCGGGCAGGGCTTGCCGTCCTGGCCCAGCGCCAGGTGCGAGAGGGCCAGGGCCTCGATCGGCTTCTGCTGGGCCCTGACTTCGCCCCAGCGGATGGCACCGTCGCCGTCTCGATCCAGCGTCAGGGCGAAGTCGAGGTCGCGCAAGGCGATGTCCCACTGGCCACTGATGCGGGAGCCATCGAGGCGAAGCGTCAAATAGCTGTCGCTGGGCTTGTGAGCCCAGGCCGCGCCGCCACTCAGGGCGGTCAGGGTGACCGCCAGCAGGACGGCTTTTAGCGACGGCACAGCAGACAGGCGCCCAGCAGTCGTTCCCACCATTTGAGCAGGGGCGGCGGCGGATCGTCGGCGCGAGCGTCGGCCAGGATCACGTCGGCGGCCTTCTCGGCGATCATGTAGATGGAGCTGACGATGAAGAAGCCGGGGATGCGCGGGAACACCGAAGCATCGACCACGCGCAGGCCCTGGGCGCCGCGAACGCGGAAATTGCTGTCGAGCACCGCCATCGGATCGTGATCGCTGCCGATGGGGCAGGTGCACGAGGCGTGGTGGCCCCAGCTCTGGGTGCGGCCGAAATGCTTGAGGTCGGCGTCGGACTGCATGTTCAGGCCGGGCTGGATCTCGTCCTTGGCCAGGCCCAGCTTGTAGAGCGGGGCGGTGATCTCGCGCACGAAGCGCACGCCCGCCACCACCGAGTCCAGGTCCTGGGCGTGGTCGCCGGTGCCTTCCTCGAAATAACGGAAATTGATCTCCGGCCGCTCGCGAGGATTGTCCGAGCGCAGCTTCACGAAGCCGCCGCGATTGTTGGTGTGGGCCTTCAGCACGGCCCAGGTGAGGTGATTGCGGCTGTCGACCACTTTCTGCGAGTAGCCCGGGAAATAGCCGTAGAATTCCGAGAGGATCGCGAAGCAGAAGAGGTCGGGCAGGGGGCGCTCGGGCTTGGAGCGCAGGATCGTGGCCAGGATCGCGCCGTTGCCGGTGAACAGGCCTTCGCGCTCGGTCTTCCATTCCAGATAGTTCGGATCGTGGCGCGTGAAGGAGGCGCCCTTCAGGACCTCCCAGGTGGGGAAGGCCATCTCGTTGACGACGCAGACCTCGTAGCGGTCCTGCAGGTTGCCGCCCACGCCGGGCGCCTCGACCTTGACCGGGATCTTCAGGCGCTTGAGCTCGTCGCGCGGACCGATGCCCGACAGCATCAGCAGCTGCGGGGTGTTGAACGCGCCGCCGGACAGGATGACCTCGCGCCGGGCGCGGACACGGCGGCGCTCGCCCGGGGCGGTGCTGGGATGGCCGTGCGCCTGATAGAGCCGTTCGCCCTTCAGATACTCCACGCCGATGGCGCGATTGGTGTCGTCCAGCAGCACCTTGCTGACCAGGGCGTTGAGCTCGATGCGCAGCCGGTCGGGGAAGCGCGCCTGGACGTCCAGCACCCGCTCGCGGGTGGAGGTGCGCGCGGCCCTGGCGGTGGTCAGGGGCGGGTAGTGGATGCCGGTGGCGTTGTGCTTGACCAGGCGCCAGTCGTTGGGGTCCAGGCGCCCCAGAAGAAACCACCAGAGCCGCCGGAACTTGTCGGGCAGGGTCCAGAAGGCCTTCATGACGAAGAGCACGATCGACAGCGACAGGCGCTTGTCGTGCAGCAGGTCCCAGAGGGGCAGCGACTTCTCGGTCTGCAGCCAGCCGTCCCAGCCGTGGCGGGTGAAGTTGAGGCCGATCCGCGAGAGCCAGCGATAGGGCAGGTTGCGGTAGCGGCAGCGCTCCAGCCGCTCGAAATAGCGGCGCATGTGGCGGGCGTTCCAGGTGTCGTCGCCCGTCAGCTGGGCGATGTGATCCCAGTCGGCGTTGTGCGGATAGACCATGATCATGGCGTTGTGGGCGGTGCATCCGCCCAGGCAGCCCGCGCGCGGATAGAGGATGCCGTTCTCGGCGGCGACGAACTTGGCGTCCTCTTCCTGTGTCTTCTGGTCGCTGAAGTGGCGGACGTAATAGTCCCACTTCATCGCCTCGTTTTCAGTCGACAGCGCGTGATAGGTCGGCACGTCGTAGTCGTCGGGGAGGCGGTTCTCGCGGAACGGCCAGTCGCTGGTGTCGGTCCCGACCGGCGGGTTCTTGGGATCGGAGCCCGCCTCCAGCAGCAGCACCGAACAGCCGCCCTCGGCCAGGCGCGCGGCCAGCGTGCCCCCGCCCGCGCCGGACCCGACCACGATGTAGTCGAAAGTGTCGATGAAGGTCTCTTGGTCTTGGCTCATGCTCCCCCCCATCAGGAACTAGCGGTCTGGTCGTAAGGCTGCTGCTCGTAGTCCCCTGGCCGTCACATGGTCTTGAGGAAGGCGATAAGGGCGGTCTTGTCCTGGTCGCTCAGACCCTTGGACGGCGTTCCCGGCGGGGTCGGCAGATAGGACGTGCCGAAATAGTGCCCGCGGTTGACGATGTAGTCGGGACATTTGCTGGCCTTGATCAGGGACGGAACCGCCTTGCGGAAGGTCTCGGTGGCCTGGTCCGGAGGGGTGTCGTCGTGGATCTGGCGCAGGGTCCAGGTCAGGCGGATCAGGGTCTTGCCCAGGCCGAACAGATGCTTGGTCTGCGCCCAGAAGCCCGGCTGCTGGTCCAGGTCGAGATTGGAGAGCAGATTGACAGGCGTGCCGGCCGGGATCGGGCCGATCTGCAGGCCCTTGTCGGTGATGAAGTGGGTGCCGGCGAACCAGTTGAGGATGTTGGCGACGAACTTGGGCAGATAGCCGTTGGCCAGGCGGATATAGCTGACCCTGGTGGTCCTATCGACCTGGCCGGGCGCCAGCTTGCCCGACGCGGTCTGGAACATCACGTTGCCGCTCCGGGTCTCGGGCCACAGCATCTCGCGGATCGAGGCGTCGAACATTTCGACGCGGGCCGGGACCGACGGATTGTCGTCGTATTTGATTTCCGCGATGTCGCGGAAGGCGTCCTCGCCGACCGTATTGTTCTGCAGGTATGGGGCGGTGGACCAAAGGCTGATCAGCGAGGCCGGGCGGGTGTAGCCGCGACCGCCCGCGGGCAGGTCGACGGTCTTGGTGATCTTGCCCGTATACGGATCGTGCAGCGTCGCCTTGCCCGCCGACGGCAGCGACTTGTAGGACTCCGAGGAGAAGTTGTCCCAGATGTTGTCGCGGATGGCGTTGGTGGCGAGCGCCGAGCAGACGTTGGTTTCCAAGAGGTCGGCGGGAACGCGCTGGTCTGTGGACAGGAAGTTGTTGTCCAGGAAGTCCGGCTGGGCGACGATCTTGCGCATCTCGGTCTTGAAGTCGTCGCTGTTGGCGTAGCTCCAGTAGTTGTTCCAGCAGGTCTTGTAGTTGGCGTTGGCGCAGCCGTGATCGGGGAAGTAGCTGTAGGCCTTCTCCGGCAGCTTGCTGGAATGGCAGGAGGCGCAGTTCTCGGCGAACACCTCCTTGCCGCGCGGCAGCAGGGCCTGGTCCTTGGCGAGATAGGTCTGGCCGCCGGGCGCGTCGCGCAGGTGGTCGGGCTTGGCCGTGGCCAGGAAGAACATGGCCACGTTGGGCGTCTGGGATTCGTTGGCGACCCAGTAGGCCGAGTTCTTGCGGCCCACGTCGATGGGGATCGGCGAGATGCCCGACCCGCCGATCACCGGGGTGAAATGCGTGGTCCATTCGTCGCCGAACAGGCCGATGTTGATATAGACCCGGTTGAGCGAGCCCATCACGCCCACGGAGTCCGAGCCGTCCTTGAGCACGCGCGGCGTGAAGACCGTGTCCGGCTTCACATAGAGCGCGTTCAGGGGCGAGTTCGGGGGGACGTATTCGTTCAGCTGGCGATTGTTCTGCTCGGGGCCGCGGATCTTCTCCTTGCCCCACTTCTCGGCCATGTCGATGCGCGGACCCAGGGCGTAGATCGCGTTCATGGTGCGGGGGTTGTTGATGAAGTCGCTGGAAACCAGCGAGGTGTCGAGCGCCCCCGGCCGCGAGGTGTGGTACAGCTGGAAGATGTAGTTGCTGTAGTCCTGGTCGAACCCGAAGATGCGGTCGATCCAGAAGTACTGGGCCCCGGGGTTGGAGTTCAGGTTCGCCCAGGTCGGGTTTTCAGGATCCTTGGGCGGGTTGGTCGGATCCGGCCCGACGTGACAGAAGCCGCACGACATCCCCACGCGATAGGGACGAACCAGGTTCTTGTCGTTGTAGTAGGTCGGGTCGTTGTAATAGCGGAACCAGTCCCAACGAGCCTTGGCCTTCTCGTCGAAGTCGGGATTGGGGAACAGCCGCAGGCCGACCACGCCGGTGGCGTAGCCGTAGAGCGATCCCGTCGGCTGGGTCTTGCCGCGCGCCCCCAGCTCCACGCCCGGATACTTGGTCGTGTTCTCGAAGGGATCGGGCGGGCAGGACGGGTCCCGCTCGTCCAGATAAAGGCCGAAGCGGTCCTTGCGCGCGGTCTTGGCCTGGCGGAAGCAGGGCTCGTTGACCAGGCCGAGATATTTCCAGCGGTTGTAGCGGCCGAACTTGGTGCCCGGCGCGCTGGAGATGGTCTTCAGCAGGTCCACATTACCGAAGCTCTGGATCGCCAGCTGGTCCCAGAAGCGGTCGTTGCCGGCCGTCCAGACGATCCAGTTGTTGCGGCCGATCACGGCCGCGTTGCGGGCCTGTTCCGGCGTGATCCCCGGCACATAGGGCGCGAGGTCCTTGGCCAGGTTCGCGGGCGTCTTGGTCGCGCCGCGGTCCATGTCGGCGTAGTAGTCGTCGTCGGCCATCGCCCAGCGCGCGGCCACCAGCTCGGCGTCGGTCTGGCCCTTGGCCTTCTTCGGCGCCTTGCCGTTCTTGATCCGATAGGCGCAGACGGCCTCGTCGACGACCTTGCCGCTGCCGTGACCGCAGGCCTTGCGGAAAGCCGGCGTGCTCGACGGGGCGAAGAGCGGTCCGAAGATCGCCACGGCCAGCGCCGCGATCCCCACCCAGAGCAGCACCTTATCCAGAGACGCGCGCTTCATCTTCGACCTCCGGAACTAAAGGGTGCGCGCGGCGGCGGCGGCGCGTAGCCGCGCGCAGAGGCGTCGCCGATAGATGTGCAGAGCCAGGAGCAGGGTGGCGATCGCCACCAGCGGCCACAGCAGGTGAGCGCGGAACCAGGTCCACGGCGAACCGACGAAGGGCTGGGGGCGGTAGGGCCAGTGCTCGGCCAGATAGGGAAAGCTTGTCAGGAACGGCTTGTCGTTGACCGTGGCGCGCGGAAACGCCTTGGAGTCGATGTACGAGTTTTCCTGCAGCGGGCAGTCGCCGTAGTCGCAGGTGATCCTGGCGACGTCGTCCTCGAGCCGTCGGCCATTGGGGAAGCCCGGCGGCCGGTTCGTGGCGAAGATCATCACGTCGGGCGCGTAGTCGTAGCTGCGCAGCAGGAAACCGCTCAACTGGTTGAGGTTCGAGATCGGCCGAAGGACGTCCTTGAAGAAGTCCTGGAGCTTGATCCGCTGGGCCGTGACCTTGTTCAGCACCTTAACGTGAAGGCTGGGCGGTTGAGTGTTGAGCACGTCGAAGCGCGCCAGCTGCGTGCGGTTCGAGCGGCCGACATGGTCGATCTGCTTGCCGCTCTTGGCGAAGCGCGAGACGCCCCACAGCAGCCAGTCCTCGTCGGTGCTCAGGAAGGCCGACTTGGGCACGCTGACGATCATCGTGATGATGTTGGCGTTGAAGAACTTGGGGAAGATGAAGGGGTCGTCCCGCACGCCGGTATAGACGACGATGTCGTTGGCGTAGTTTCCCGGATACTGCTGCAATTGCCAGAGGTTGCGGTCGTTGAAGATATGGACCGGCAGATCCTTCAGGCCTTTGATGTGCAGCTTCTCCGGGACCAGGGTGGCGTCGTTTTCCAGTGCGAAGGTGATGGTAACGTCGGGCGAGATGCCGGACGGATTGGCGACCGTGCCGCCATAGCGCGCCAGGTTGCCGTTCAGCGTCTGAGGCGGGGTGGTCGGGCAGGGCGGCGACGTGGGCGGAGCGCTCTTGGCGGCTGGGGCGCTCTGGGCGCTCGGGGCGCCAGGCTCGCCGGGCGGGGCCGGCGGCGGGGCGGGGAAGCACACCGTCGAGTGCGTGTCGATATTGATGCTGTAGCTGTAGGGCTTGAGCTTGTAGGGCGGCGCCGCAGTCAGCGTGGGGCGCGTGTTCAGTATGGCGACATAGCGGTCGCCGACCGGGAAGAAGAACAGACCGGTGAGGTTGGCCTCCTGCCGGCTGTTCGAAATCCACGTCGGATCCGCGTGATCCGACGCAAGGCTGTTCCCCGCCGTGAAAACGGCGAGCGCCATCGTAATGCTGAACCAAGCCCCGCGCACTTTCGCCCCCCGACCCTCGACATCCCGTCTCCGCCGGCGCGAGATCGAAATCCGCGGGACGGTGCTAGACGCTCGACAACACGCGATTCACTCTACATATGGGTGTATTAACCGTGAGTGGTAGGATTTTTAACTGTGCTGTTCAAGTTGAATTTCTCCCGCTCGGCGATCAAAGTTCAGAGATTGTCGGAAAAGGTGTGCATGAATCGCCCCGTGCTGGTTTGTCTGCTGGTCGCGTTGGCCGGCGCCGCCCAGGCCGAGCCGCGAAAGCCGGCCCGTGACGACGAGGTCCTGGAGCGGACTCCGCGCGTGCTCGTCTCGGGACGGGCCAGGCTGGGTCTGGCCCAGATGTCGCGGTTCAACGCCCGAGGCGACCTCGACGGCGCCCTGGCCCTGGCCGACGCCTATATTCAGGCCGGCCGCCAGGATGCGGATCCCCGATTCTACGCCTATGCCGAGGGCGCGCTGGGCCGGTGGCTGCGCGCCAGCGACCCGCCGCCGGCCGTCCTCCTGCGCCGAGCCGCGATCCGGCAGTTCCGGCACGACTTCAGCGGCGCGCTCGACGATCTCGACGCCCTGATCGCCCAGGACTACGCCGACCCGCAGGTGTGGTTGCTCAAGGCGTCCATCCTGCGGGTGCAGGGGCGTTACGCCTCGGCCATGGAAAGCTGCGTGCGTCTTGGGGCGATGGCTGATCGGCTGGTGGCCCTGACCTGCGCCAGCGAGGTCCAGAGCCTCGGCGGTGACGGGCAGGCGGCCCTGCGCAACCTGTCAGACGCCGTGGCGCGCGCTTCGACGGGCGTGGTGGGCGAGAAGGCGGCCGACGGGGTCCTGCCTTGGAGCCAAGGGGTGCTGGCGGGAATCGCCGAGCGGGAGGGCCAGCCGGTCCTGGCCGAGCGGTGGTATCGCGCGGCCCTGGACGCCGATCCCGATCAGGCCTTCGTGCGTCTGGCCTATGCCGACTTCCTGCTCGACCGGCGGCGTCCGGATGAGGCCGCGCGGCTGGTCGAGGGACGCCAGGCCGGCGACGGCTTTTTGTTGCGCCTGGCCCTGGCCCGGAGGCAACAGGCGCCCGGCGCGGCCGCGACCCTGCTGCCGACGCTCCAGGGGCGGTTCGACGCGGCGCGGGCGCGGGGCGAGCGTCCGCATCTGGGCGACCAGGCACGTTTCGAGCTGCTTCTGCGCCAAAGGCCGAGGGCGGCCTATGATCTGGCCCTCGAAAACTGGAGCGCGCTGCGCGAGCCGCGCGACGCCCTGATCCTGGTGCAATGCGCCCTGGCGACCGGCGAGCCGGCCGTGGCCAAGACGACGCTGCGCGCGATCGACCGGCAGGACGTCAACGATCGGCGCCTGGCCAGCCTTCGGACGCAGTTGGCGGGCCTTGCCGCCCGCTAGGCGTGGGCGTCTTCGCCTTTCGACTGGTTTGATGCGTTTTGCGCATTGGCCGGGGCCCGTCCCGGCGGCCTAACCCAGAGGGGATGCAGGCAGGGGCGGGAGGCCACGTGACCAACCAGCAGGCCCGCGAGGCCTTGAGGGCGATGTTCGACGCCGCGGTGGCGGCCGCCTCGCCGGCGCTGTGCGTGCCGCCGCATCTGCCGGCGCCGCCCAAGGGACGGACGGTCGTCATCGGGGCCGGCAAGGCCGCCGCCGCCATGGCCGCGGCGGTCGAGGCCCACTGGGACGGACCGCTCGAGGGGCTGGTGATCACCCGCTACGGTCACGGCGTCGACTGCGAACGAATCGTCGTGGTCGAGGCGGCTCATCCCGTCGCCGACGAGGCCGGCATGGCGGCGACGGCGGCCATGGTCGAGCTGCTGCGCGACCTGACCCCCGACGACCTGGTGCTGTGCCTGCTGTCGGGCGGTGGCTCGGCCCTGTTGGCCGCGCCCGCGCCGGGGCTGACCCTGGGCGACAAGCAGCACGTGACCCGGGCCCTGCTGCGCAGCGGCGCGCCGATCGACGAGATCAACTGCGTTCGCAAGCATCTGTCGGCGGTCAAGGGCGGGCGGCTGGCCCAGCTGGCCGCGCCGGCCCGGGTGGTGACCTTGGCGATCTCGGACGTTCCCGGCGACGACGTGTCGGTGATCGCCTCGGGGCCGACCACGCCCGATTCCAGCACCCGCAGGCAGGCCCTGGCCATATTGGAGCGCCGGAAGATCGCCGTACCCGACCACGTCCGCTACTGGCTGGAGGATCCACGCAGCGAGACGCCGAAGACGGTTCCGCGCGGCGAGACCGTGCTGGTGGCCCGTCCGGGCGACGCGCTGGAGGCGGCGGCCCGCGAGGCGCGTCGGCGTGGCCTCAACCCCGTCGTGCTGGGCGACGCCATCGAGGGCGAGGCCTGCGTAGTGGCGGTCGAGCACGCGGCCCTGGCTCTGCAGATCGCCGAGGGGCGACGGGCGGTCGGCCTGCCGTGCGTGCTGCTGTCGGGCGGCGAGACCACGGTCACGGTGCGCGGGGGAGGGCGGGGCGGCCGCAACGCCGAATACCTGCTGGCCCTGGCTGTGTCGCTGCAGGGCGAGGCCGGCATCCACGCCCTGGCGGCCGACACCGACGGTGTCGATGGCTCGGAGGACAACGCCGGGGCCCTGCTGTCGCCCGACAGCCTGGCGCGCGCCGAAGCTTTGGGCGTGAACCCCGCCGAACGGCTGGCCGACAACGACGGCTACGGCTTTTTCGAAGCGCTGGGAGACCTGGTGATCACCGGTCCGACCCGCACCAACGTCAACGATTTCCGGGCGATCCTGATCGACGCCCCGCCTTCCTCGGAGCCTCTCGCATGACCAATCAACGCCAGTATCGGATCGCGGTGATCCCCGGCGACGGGATCGGCAAGGAGGTGGTGCCCGAGGGGCTGCGGGTGCTGGAGGCGGTCTCGGCGCGGTTCGGCTGTACGTTCGCGTTCGACCATTTCGACTTCGCCTCGTGCAACTATTATCTCGAGCACGGGACGATGATGCCGGCCGACTGGAAGGCCCGGATCGGCGGCCACGACGCCATCTTCTTCGGCGCGGTGGGCTGGCCAGAGACCGTGCCCGACCACGTCTCGCTGTGGGGCTCGCTGATCCAGTTCCGGCGCGAGTTCGACCAGTACGTCAACCTGCGCCCCGTCAAGCTGATGCCCGGCGTGCCCAGTCCGCTGGCGGGCCGCAAGCCCGGCGACATCGACTTCTACGTGGTGCGCGAGAACACCGAGGGGGAGTACTCCTCGATCGGCGGCAAGATCTTCCCCGACACCGAGCGCGAGGTGGTGATGCAGGAGACGGTGATGACCCGCGTGGGCGTCGACCGCATCCTGAAATACGCCTTCGACCTGGCCGCGCGGCGCGACAAGAAGCACCTGACCTCGGCCACCAAGTCGAACGGCATCTCGATCACCATGCCCTACTGGGACGAGCGGGTCGAAGCCATGGCGCCGAACTATCCGCAGGTGCGCTGGGACAAGTACCACATCGACATCCTGACGGCGCACTTCGTCCAGCATCCCGACTGGTTCGACGTGGTGGTGGCCTCCAATCTGTTCGGCGATATCCTGTCGGACCTGGGACCGGCCTGCACGGGCACCATCGGCATCGCCCCGGCCGGCAACATCAATCCCGAGCGGACCTTCCCCTCGCTGTTCGAACCCGTGCACGGCTCCGCGCCCGACATCGCGGGCCTGGGCGTGGCCAATCCGGTGGGGCAGATCTGGTCGGCGGCCCTGATGCTGGACCATCTGGGCGAGCCCGAGGCCGCCGCGGCGGTGGTCACGGCCATCGAGACCGTGCTGGCCCAGCCGGAGCTGCGCACCCGCGACCTCGGTGGCCCGCTGGGCACCGAGGCCTGCGGCCGGGCCATCGCAGAGGCGCTGGCCCAGGCGGGCTAGACGGCCCGAACCAGGCCCGCTTCGCGGAGAGAGGCGATGGTCGGATGGCCATCGACCGCCATCAGCAGGTCGGCCTCGGCCAGCAGGCACTTGAGCACGTGGGCCGCGCCCTCGGCGCCGTCCAGCGCCAGGCCGTAGGCGTAGGGCCTACCCACGCCGACGGCGCGGGCGCCCATGGCCAGCGCCTTGACGACGTCGGTCCCCGACCGGATCCCGGAGTCGAACAGCACCGGCGTGTCGCCGGCCGCCTCGACCACGCCCGGCAGCATGTCGATGGCGGCCAGGCCCCCGTTGGCTTGGCGTCCGCCGTGGTTGGAGCAGTAGATGCCGTCGGCGCCCAGGTCGATGGCGCGCCGGGCGTCGTCCGGATGGCAGATGCCCTTCAGGATGATCGGCAGCTTGGTCAGGCTGCGCAGCCAGGGCATGTCGTCCCAGGTCAGCACCTTGCCGAACACGCCGGTCCAGGCGCGCACGGCGGCGGCGGGATCCTCCTGCGGCGGCTTCTCCAGTAGCTTCCTGAAGGCGGGATCGGAGAAGTAGTTGGACAGCACGTGCCCGCGCAGCTGCGGGAAGTTGCCGGTGTTGAGGTCGCGCGGCCGCCAGCCGGTGACCCAGGTGTCCAGGGTGACGACGATGGCGCGATAGCCGGCCTTCTCGGCCCGGGAGACCAGGCTGGCGGCCACGTCGGGATCGCGCGGGGTGTAGAGCTGGAAGAAGCCGGGCTGGTCGCCCAGGGTCTGGGCCACCGTCTCCAGCGGGTCGTTGGACAGGGTCGAAAGGGTCAGGGGCACGCCGGTCGCCACGCTGGCCCGCGCCGCCGCCAGGTCGCCGTGCTGGTCCTGGGCGCAGATGCCGATGACGCCGATAGGGGCCATGAACAGCGGCGTCGGATAGCGGTGGCCGAAGAGCTCGATGGAGAGGTCGCGCTTGGCGCTGTCGACCATCATGCGCGGGACGATGCCCCAGCGGCCGAAGGCCTCGGTGTTGCGCCTCTGGGTCAGCTCGTCGCCGCAGCCGCCCTGGACATAGTCGCGGACATAGGAGGGCATGGCGGCGATGGCCCGCGCCTCCAGCCCGGCGGCGTCCACGGGCACCTTGGGGACCACGCCCGACAGGCCTCGGAAATAGATCTCGTTCTGATAGTCGCCGAAGGCCATGTTTCCACCCTTGTCATTTTCGGCGCAGTTCGGCGCCGTTCGCGCCGTCCCGCAAGGCTCATCGCAGCCTTGCAGATGATCAATGATAACTGAATTCGAAAATATTCAATTTGGGATGCAGAATTTCGGAGGGTGAGCTCCGGCGGGCGGCGTCTTGGGCGTATTGCAAGCGCTCGGATGTCCTGGGCGCGCGTCGCTAGGAGACATCGATGCGGCTTCTACCCATGGGCTCCCTGCTGGCCTTCCTGCCGCTGCTCGCCACGCCCGCCGTGGCCAAGGAGGAACGGGCCTGGTCGGGGAACATCGCCATCGGGGCCGGCATGCGGCCGGACTATCTCGGCTCGGAGGACCTGGAGGCCACCCCCTATGTCGCCGGCCGCATCAACTACGGCACGTTCTATCTCGACTTCCAGGGCGAGCAGGTCCGCCTCAACGTCTCGCCGTTCGAAGGGTTGGCCTTCGGTCCGATGATCGATGTGGAGAACAAGCGCGACGACGGGGTGAAGAACCCGCTGGTGGCCAAGCTGCCGGAGATCGACGACGCGCTGGAGGCCGGCGGCTTCGTGGCCTATTCGCGCCGCGCCGTCTTTTCCGACCGCGACGAACTGACGGTCATGGCCAACTACATGACCGACACGTCCGACACCTTCGACGGCGGGGTAGGGGCGGTCAGCATCAGCTACGGGCGTCGCCTGAACGGGCGCTGGTCGGTGGGCGGCTCGGCCAAGCTCGACATCGTCGACAAGAAATACGCCCAGACCTATTTCGGCGTCACGCCGTCCCAGTCGGCGGTCAGCGGCCTGCCGACCTACGACCTGAAGGGCGGGGTGCGCGACGTCGCCCTGAGCGTGAAGGTCGGCTACGCCCTGACCGACCATTGGAACCTGCAGGTCCTGGGCGGCTACAAGCGCCTGACCGGCGACTTCGCCGACAGTCCGCTGGTGAAGAACGGGGGCAGCGCCGACCAGTTCAGCGCCGCCATCGCCGTCGGCTACCGCTTTTAGGAAATCCCCGTGGAGCCGCAGAGCCTACAGCTCCACGTGGATCCGGACGGTGTCCGGAAGGCCGCTAGCCTCTTCCTCCCCCCGGAAGGGCTAGCGGCCGGTCGGCGATCAGTGCTTCCAGTTCAGGGTCACGCCGAAGGTGCGCGGCGGGTTGTAGGCCCCGAAGTTGGCGCCCAGGAAGACGGCCTGGTAGGTGCGGGTCGTCTCGTTGGAGAGGTTCTTGCCCCACAGCGAGACCGTCCAGTGATCGCCGGGCGCGGTGTAGACGGCCCGGGCGTCGTAGAAGCTGGTCGGGTCGCGGCGCTCGGGTCCGGTGTTGGAATTGTCGTCGAAGATCTTGCTTTCATAGCGATAATCGACGGCGAACCGGACGTCGCCGCCCTGGGGCAGGGCCAGGTCGTAGGACGGCGACAGCACCAGCTTGTGCTTGGGCGTGCGCGAGATGCGGTTGCCCGAGTAGTCGATGCCCGGTTCCGGCGAAAACTCGTCGAACTTGCCGTCGGTGTAGCCGTAGTTGACCACCAGGCGCGCGCCGCCGAACGGACGCCAGGCCAGGTAGCTCTCGTAACCCTTGATCGTGGCCTTGCCGGCGTTGTCGGTCACGACCGACAGGTCGGGCAGGGTGCGCCGGGTCTGCAGATCTTCGTACTTCATGACGTAGAGGGTGTTGTTCCAGACCAGCGTCCCGCCCAGGAAGGTGCTCTTCTGGCCCACCTCGTACTGGGTGGCGTATTCCGGATCGAAGCCGTCGGCGGCGTCGGCGGCGTTGCCGGGGGTGTCCTGGAAGCCGCCGCTCTTGAAGCCGCGCGAGATCATCCCGTAGAGCATGTGGTGATCGGCCGGCTTGAAGTCGAAGCCGGCGCGCCAGGTCCAGGCCTTGTAGGTGTCGGACACCGAGACGGCGAAGCGTTCGTCGCCGCGGAAGATCGAGTCGCCGGCCAGGTTGTCGACGCGGTAGTCCTTCTCGTCCTTCGAATAGCGCAGGCCGCCGATCAGCGAGAAGCGGTCGTTGACCGGAACCGTCACGTCGCCGAAGGCCGCGTAGCTCTTCAGGCCCGCCGACTGGGTGTAGACCTCCGTGCCCGCCCCGCCGATGTCGAGCACCAGGCTGTCGAGGCGATCGGTGTCGTTGCGGAAGGTGTAGAGGCCGGCCACCCAGCGCACCGGGCTGCTAGGCAGCGACGACAGGCGCAGTTCGTGGCTGGAGAAGTCGGACTTCTCGTCGTTGCCGCCGGAAATGCCGATGAAGTTGGTGGTCGGGTTGCCGCCGTCGAAGTCGTAGGCGGCGTGGTAGTCCAGGTCGCGGTACGAACCCAGATAGGTCAGGGTGGCGAACGACAGGTCCCAGTCGGCCTGGAAGCGCACGCCCCAGGTGTCCTTGTTCTGGTAGCCGTCGTCCGAGCCGGCGGTGTGCTTGCGGTCGCGGTCGATGGTCCAGAGCCCCGACATCGGGTCGCTGTCGTCCAGGTCCAGCACGTGTTGGGCGGGGCCGGTCTCGCGGCTGCGCGTGCCGTCCACCGTGGCCAGGAAGCGCACGCTCTCGGTCGGCTCGAACCGCAGCGACAGGCGGCCGCTGCGGGTGTCCTGGTCCTCGACGTCGTCGCCGGTGAAGGTGTTCTTCACATAGCCGTCGTGGGTGCGCCAGCTGCCGCTGGCCCGGATGGCCGCCTTGCCGTCGGCGAACGGGGCGTTGATCATGCCCGCGCCTTCCAGGCGGCTGTAGTTGCCGGCCGTCACCTCGGCGGCGGCGTCGAAACCACTCAGGCTGGGCTTGTACGAAACGACGTTGACGGCGCCGCCCACGACGTTGCGGCCGTACAGCGTGCCCTGCGGGCCCTTCAGCACCTCGATGCGCTCGACGTCGAACGCGTCGAACGATACGGCCGCCGGGCGGCCCAGATAGATTTCGTCGAGGAAGACTGCCGAGCTGGGATCGCCGGCCGCGCCGCGGTCGTACGAGCCGATGCCGCGGATCGCGATGCGCGGCTGCGAGGCGGGGAAGGCGTCGAAGCTCAGGCCGGGCGTCAGCCCCGCCACGTCGTCGATCTGCCGGATACGGGCTTCCTGGATCTGTTCGCCGCCGAAGGCCGTCACCGTGACGGGCACCTCCTGCAGGCTTTCACTGCGACGCTGCGCGGTGACGACGACTTCCTCGATCTGGACCGTTTCGGGCGCGGTTTGGGCGGGCGCGGTTTGGGCCAGCGCCGGAGCGGCCGCTAGCAGCGCCACCAGCGCCGGTCCACAGATCAAGGCTTTGCGGCTGACCGCCATGTTTCAACTCCCCATTTTCGTTCTTGCGGCAGCGATCAAGCCCTGCCGTGGAGAGACCTTAGGGGAGTTGGATCACATCCGTCAATAAACTGGATGCAATTGCGGTGGTGAATGGATGTGTCTATGAAGGCTCAAGGGAGGAACCTTCGCCGTCACCGCCGTATGGCGGCCGCGTGCAGACGGGTCCTGGTAGCTAGAACGTGGTCCGACATGAGACGCCCCGCCTCCAAACTGTCCTCGGCCAGGATCGCGGCCAGGATCTTCTCGTGATCGTCCTGCGATTGGAGGATGTGATCGGGCGGCGTGACGGGCACCTGGCGAAGGCGCGGCGGGACGCACGCGGCCACGGTCGGGCACAGACGCGCGGCGTCGCCGAACAGCGGATAGACCAGCGTCATGCGGATGGCGTTGCGCAGCACCGTGTTCTGCGCGGCGTGAAGGATCTGGGCGTGGAACTGACGGTTGATCGTGTACCACTCGCGCTCGATCGTTTCGGACCAGACGCCGGCGTCGGTGACGGCGCGGCCGGCGGCGGCCAGGCGCTTCAGATTGTCCAGCGCCTCCGGAGCCCAGCCCAGGTCCACCGAGGTTCGGGCTCCCAGGCCCTCCAGCGCCGCGCGGGTGTCGATCGAATCGAAGATGTCGCCCAGCGACATGGCGCGGACGGTGTAGCCGCGATTGACGCTGTAGCTGACCAGCCCCTCGGCCGACAGCACCGCCAGGGCGCTGCGGATCGGGGTGCGCGAGACGTTCATCTCGGTGGCCAGGGCCTCGGCCCGCAACCGGGCGTCGGGCGCGATCTCGCCGGTCACGATCCGCTCGCGCAGACTCGTCAGGGCCGTGTGAGTCGCCGGCTCGGTGTGGGGCGTGTCCAAGCCGCCCGCGCCGTGTTCCTGTTCCTGAGCCGTCGCCGCCGTCATGTCCGCCCTCTGATCGATATGCGCGCGCTCCCCGATGCGCGCCCCCTTCCTTACACCGGTCGCCCCGAGACCGCGCAAGTCACTCCATGCAACCGCCGCATCCGGACCTTCGCGTCCGCCCGGCCCATTCTGATCCCGGAGACCGCCTCGTGATCGACGTTCTGAGCCAGCCCGCCGTTCTCGGCCTGCTGATGGTCGTGACCTTCATGACCCTGATCATGACCAAGCGGATGTCGGCGGTCGCGGCCCTGCTGATCGTGCCGATCGTGTTCGGCCTGCTGGCGGGCGCGGGTCCCAAGCTGGGCGACATGATCCTGGATGGTGTGCTGCAGGTGGCGCCCACCACCCTGATGCTGTCGTTCGCGGTGCTCTACTTCGCTATCATGATGGACGCGGGCCTGTTCGAGCCCCTGGTCCGCAAGGTGCTGTCGATCGTCGGCGACGATCCGCTGCGGATCAGCCTGGGCACGGCGATCCTGGCCACCGCGGTGTCGCTGGACGGCGACGGCACGACCACGGCCCTGATCGTGATCACCGCCTTCCTGCCGGTCTATCGGCGCGTAGGCATGAACCCGCTGATCCTGGCCACCCTGCTGGGCCTGACCAACGCGCTGATGAACTACGTGCCGTGGGGCGGGCCGGCGGCGCGCGCGGCGGCGGCCACCCATGTGGACCTGGGCCAAGTGGTCGGGCCGATCCTGCCGGCGGCGGCGGTGGGCCTGCTGGCCGTCTTCGGCCTGGCCTGGATGTTCGGGCGCTCCGAGCGCAAGCGGCTGGCCGGTCGTACGGCTACCGCCAACGACGGTTTCGCCCCCAATCCCGCCCCGACCGACGGCGACGGCGTGCGCGCCATCCGCCGGCCCCGGCTCTTCTGGTTCAACCTGGCCCTGACCGTGGTGCTGATCGTGGGCATGGTCTCGGGCCTGGCGCCGCTGCCGGTGCTGATGATGTCGGCCTTCGCCATCGCCATCACCGTCAACTATCCGTCCCTGAAGGACCAGAAGGCGCGACTGGCGGCTCATGCCGACAACGTGGTCAACGTCGTGGTGCTGCTGTTCGCGGCCGGGGCCTTCACCGGTATCCTCAACGGGGCGGGCATGGCCGACGCCATGGCCAAGTCGGCCCTGTCGATCATTCCGCCGGAAGTCGGTCCGTATCTCGCGCCGATCACCGCCCTGGTCAGCATGCCCCTGACCTTCGTGATGTCCAACGACGCCTACTATTTCGGCGTGGTGCCCGTGGTGGCCCAGGCCGCGGCGGGCTTCGGCATCGAGCCGGCGGCTATCGCCCGCGCCTCGCTGATCGGCCAGCCGGTCCATGCGCTCAGCCCGTTGCTGGCTCCGATCTACCTGGCCTGCGGCCTGCTGGGCGTGGACGTCGCCGACGCCCAGCGCTTCAGCCTGAAGTGGGCGGTGCTGATCTGCCTGGTGGTGCTGGTCTCGGCGCTGGCCATGGGCGCGATCCCGCTGCGCGTCTGATTCCACTGCGCGCCTGACCGCGCGCCAATTTCCGTTCTGATTTCGAAGCGCGCCGTCGAAGGCGCGACGGTGAGGAAACATGCTTGGGCGAATGCAGGACTGGCCGCTGACGGTCGACAAGATCCTGGATCACGCGCGGACCTGGCACGGCGACCGCGAGGTGGTCTCGCGCTCGGTCGAGGGGCCGGTGGTGCGCACCACCTACGCCCAGATTCACGACCGGGCCCGGCGGCTGTCGTCGGCCCTGCTGGACTGGGGGATCGCTCCGGGCGACCGGGTGGCGACACTGGCCTGGAACACCGCCCGGCACGTGGAGGCCTGGTACGCGGTGATGGGCATCGGCGCGGTCTGCCACACGCTCAATCCACGCCTGTTCCCCGAGCAGCTGATCTACATCGTCAACCACGCCGGCGACCGGATCATCTTCGCCGACCTGACCTTCGCGCCGCTGCTCAAGGCGATCCTGCCGCACTGTCCCACCGTCGAGCGGGTGGTGATGCTGGCCGACGACGGGGCGGTCTTCGACATCGGTCCGACGACGGCCCATGCCTACGAGGCGGTGATCGCGGGCGCTTTCACCCCAGCCGTCTGGGGCGGTTTCGACGAGAACACCGCCTGCGCGCTCTGCTACACCTCCGGCACCACGGGCGATCCCAAGGGCGTGCTCTATTCGCACCGCTCCAACTTCCTGCACACCCTGATGGGGCTGCAGAGCACGGCCCTGGGCGCATCGCCGGCCGAGGTGATCCTGCCCATCGTGCCGATGTTCCACGCCAACGCCTGGGGCATCGCCTTCGCCGCGCCCGCCGCCGGGGCCAAGCTGGTGATGCCGGGTCCGAAGATGGACGGCGCCGCGATCCACGAACTGATCGAAGGCGAGGGGGTGACCTTCGCCGCCGCTGTCCCGACGGTGTGGCAGGGTCTGCTGGCCCACCTGCGGACCAACGGCCTGGGCGTGGCGACGCTGAAGCGGGTGCTGATCGGCGGCTCGGCCGTGCCCGAAAGCCTGATCCGCGCCTTCCATGACGAGTTCGGCGTCGAGGTCATCCAGGCCTGGGGCATGACCGAGACCTCTCCGATAGGAACCCTGTCCAACCCGCCCGCCGCCCTGGTGGGGCTGGGCCTCGACGCCCAGATGCCCTGGCGGCTGAAACAGGGCACGCCGACGTTGGGCGTGGAGCTGGCCGTCAAGGACGAGCACGGCGAGGTCCAGCCGCACGACGGGCGCAGCGTCGGCCGCCTGATGGTGCGCGGACCGGCGGTGGCGGCCAGCTACTTCGGGCGCGACGAAACGATTCTCGACGCCGACGGCTGGTTCGACACCGGCGACATCGCCACGGTCGACCCGATGGGGGTGATGCAGATCACCGACCGGGCCAAGGACGTGATCAAGTCCGGCGGCGAGTGGATCAGCTCCATCGAGATCGAGAACATAGCCACGGGTCACGCCGACTGCGCGGTCGCGGCGGTGATCGGCCTGCCGCACCCCAAGTGGGACGAGCGGCCGGTGTTGGTGGTCCAGCTCAAGCCCGGGGCGGGCCAGGACCGCGCCTCGCACCTGGCCTGGCTGGAAGGCAAGATCGCCAGGTGGTGGATGCCCGACGACGTGGTGTTCGTGGAGGCCATTCCGCTGGGCGCGACCGGCAAGGTCGACAAGCGCGGCCTGCGGACCTTGCTGGCCGATCACCGCCTTCCCGAGGCGCTGGGATGAGCCGGGCCGCCCCTGGCGAGACGCTGGCGGTGGGGGTCTCGATCGGAACGCTGTGCCGCCGCCTGGAGGTCACGCCGCGCACCCTGCGTCTCTACGAGGAGCGCGGCCTGGTCGTCGCGCGCCGCAGCCGGCGGGGCGACCGGGTCTATGACCCGGAGGAGGTGGCGCGCGTTTCCCTGGTCGTGGCCCTGCGGCAGCTGGGCTATGGCCTGTCGGAGATCGGCGGGCTGGTCGACCTGCCGGGCGAGGATCGCGACCGTATCGTGGCCGAGAAGCTGACCGAGCTCTGCCGCCGCAAGGGGCGGGAACTGGCCTATCTGATCGAGGTTCTCGAAGGGCTGCGGCAGGGGCGGGGCCTGAGCCAGAGGCTGTCGACCTTTCTGGACCGCGTCGACCCCGCCGAGCCCCTGGAAACCGGCCTGACGATCTGAATCCAAAATTGGATCCAATTTCTTGACATACTGCATCCTAAGATATTAGGTCTCTCGTGAAGCGGTCGACAGGGCCGCGCCCTTTCGTGGTGGAAGCGCATGTTGGCTGGTCCGATCAAAATCATAGTGCCGTGCGGTTCGCTCGGCGCGGGGGTCCATGAGGACGAGGTTCGCCGCGGTCTGGCGATGGGCGCCCATGCCATCGCCACCGACGCCGGCTCCACCGACAGCGGCGCGGCCTACCTGGCCCTGGGCATGTCGAAGAACAACCGCGCCTCGGTGAAGCACGACCTGGCCATTCTGATGAAGGCCGGCGCCGAGGCGGGCATCCCCGTCATCGTCGGCACCAGCGGCCAGGCCGGCGGCGACAAGAATGTCGACTGGACCCGCGACATCGCCCTGGAGATCGCCGCCGAGCAAGGGCTGAACCCCAAGATCGCGCTGCTCTATTCCGAGGTGGACAAGGCCTCGCTTAAGGCCCGCAACGCGGCCGGGCGGGTCAAGCCGCTGGCCCCGCTGGGCGCCCTGGACGACGCCACCATCGACTCGTGCGACCACATCGTGGCGGTGCTGGGCGCCGAGCCCTATGTCGCGGCCCTGGAGGCCGGCGCCGACCTGATCCTGGGCGGCCGCACCACCGACACGGCCGTGCTGTCCAGCTTCGCCCTGATGAAAGGCGCGCCGTGGGGACCGGCCTGGCACGCGGCCAAGGTCGCCGAATGCGGCAGCCAGTGCGCCGTCTACCGGACCAAGGGCGCGGGCGTGCTGATCACCATCGGCGCCGATGGTTTCGAGGTCGAGACCCTGAGCCTGGAGAACCGCTGCGACCCGCACAGCGTCTCGGCCCACATGCTGTACGAGAACGCCAACCCCTTCCGCCTGACCGAGCCGGGCGGCGTGCTGGACGTCACCCAGTCGCGCTACGTGGCGCTGGACGAGCGGCGGGTGGGCGTCACCGGCTCGGTGTGGGAGAAGACCCCCTACACCATGAAGCTCGAGGGCGCTGGGGCGGGCGGCTACCAGACGATCATGCTGGTGGGCATCCAGGATCCCGAGGTCCTGTCGCGCCTGGACGAGTTCCACGACAAGATGCTGGCCGCCCTGACCCATCGGGTGCACAGCACGATCGGCGCGGCCGCCGGGAACTTCCACATCTCGCTGCGCCTCTATGGCTGGAACGCCGTGTCGGGCGACAAGCCGCCCCCGGGCACGCCGGCCCCGCGCGAGGTGGGCGTGCTGTTCGTGGCCACCGCCGCGACCCAGGAAATGGCCACCCAGATCGCCAAGGCCTGCAACGCCTGGTTCTTCCACTTCCCGATCGTCGAGGACGAGGAACTGCCCAGCTACGGCTTCGCCTTCACCCCGGCCGACATCGAGCGCGGCGCCGTCTACGAGTTCAAGCTCAACCACGTGGTCGAGGTCGATGACCCAATGGAACTGGTCCGCACCACCTGGATCGACGTGAAGAAGAAGGAAGCGGCGTGATGACGACCGTCAAGGATGTCTGCCGCCACGTGCGGTCCAAGAACGCCGGCCCCTACTGGGTGACGTTCGACCTGTTCTTCGACGGGCCCGAGAGCTTCGAGAAGCACCACGCCAATCCGGCCCTGGGCCCGCAGCTGTTCCAGCGGCTGTTCGGCGCCGATCCGGCCCTGGTGCGCCACTATCCGGTGGCCGACCTCAACGTGGTCAAGATCTCCTACGCGCGCACCTCGCCCCAGGGCGGGGTGGTCGAGCGCGACATGCACTGTGGCCAGCAGTTCGTGCGCCTGCTCGACATCCAGCTCGACTAGCGCCCGCTTAAGGCCCGGGGGCGGCCGTTCCCGCGGCCGCCCTTCGTTTCGCCAGGACGCTCCATGCCTCTCACTTCCCGAGCGCCGCGCGGGGCGCTCCAGCCGCCTCCGGGGCCGCTGACCGACTATCCGGTGACGGTCCGGGTCGAGGACATCGACCACATGGGACACGTCAACAACGCCGTCTATCTGCAGTGGGTGCAGGCCGCCGTCATCGCCCATTGGGAGCGGATCGCCGACGCCGAGGCGGTGGCGCGGCACCTGTGGGTGGCCCTCAAGCACGAGATCACCTACCGCAGTCCCGCCTTCCTGACCGACGCCATCGTGGCCACCACGGGCATCGAGCGCGCGGCGGGCGTCAAGGCCCAGTTCCAGACCCTGATCCGTCGCGGCGACTGCCTGCTGGCCGAGGTGAACAGCCTGTGGTGCTGCATCGACCGCCAGAGCCACCGGCCGGTGCGATTGCCCAAGCCCACCCTGGCTCGCTTCGTCGCGCCGGCCTGAGGGGCGGGATCATGCTTTTACCCTTGATCGGCGACCTGGGACCGACCCTGGCCGCCTTCGCCCAGGTGCTGATGATCGACCTGGTCCTGGCGGGCGACAACGCCGTCGCCGTGGGCTTGGCGGCGGGCGGCCTGCCGGCCGAGCAGCGCCGCAAGGTGATCGTCTGCGGCCTGGCCGCCGCCGTGGCGCTGCGGATCGGCTTCGCCCTGGTCACCACCTGGCTTCTGGGCGTGGTGGGCCTCCTGCTGGCGGGCGGCCTGCTGTTGCTGTGGGTGTGCTGGAAGATGTGGCGCGACCTGCGCGCCGCCGAGGAGGAGGAAGCCGGCCACGTTGCTGGACCGGCCAAGACCTTCGGCTCGGCTTTCCTGCAGGTGCTGGTCGCCGATGTCTCCATGTCGCTGGATAACGTGCTGGCCGTGGCCGGTGCGGCGCTCGAGCATCCGGGCGTGCTGGCGTCGGGCCTGCTGCTGTCGATCGTCCTGATGGGCCTGGCCGCCAATGCGATCGCGGCCCTGCTGCGCCGCCATCGTTGGATCGGTTACGTCGGCCTCGCCATCGTGCTCTACGTGGCCGGGCACATGATCTGGCAGGGTCATCGCGACGTCGTCGCCGACCTGGGCTGGACCTCGGCCTACGACCGCTTGACGCCCCAGCCGCTCCACATCGGGGCGTCGGGACACGTGGGGCGATGAACCCGCGCGAGATCCTCCGACGCCCTTGGGCGCAGTGGGTGCTGCTGGTCGCCGCCACCGTGGCGGCCGACACGGTTCTGACCCTGGTCCACGCGCCGGCGGCCCTGCTGCTGGGGCCCCTGGTGACGGCCATCGGCTTTGGCGTGGCCGGAGCCACCCTGAAGCCGCCCGGGCCGTTGCGCTTGACCAGTTCGACCCTGATCGGCTGCCTTGTGGCCACCGCCCTCGGCCCCGCCCTGGGGCCGGACCTGCTGGGCCACCTGCCGACCTTCCTGCTGATCGCCGTCTCCACCCTGGCCATGAGCCTGGGCCTGGGCTGGCTCTTGGCGCGGCTGGGCTGGTTCGAGGGAGCGACGGCGGTCTGGGGCCTGTCGCCGGGCGGGGCGGCCAGCATGATCGCCCTGGCCCAGGAGATGGGCGCCGACGCCCGCACCGTGGCACTGATGCAGTATTTCCGAGTGCTGCTTGTGGCGGCCGCCGCCATCGGCCTGGCCCATGTGGCCGCGCCGGGCATGCACGCCGGACCCGCGAAGGCTTGGCTTGGGCCGGTCCACCTGTCAGGCCTAGCCGCGACGGCGGCGCTGGGCCTGGCCGGGGCGGCGCTGTCCAAGATGCTGAAGTTCCCGGCCGGCATCTTCCTGATCCCGGGCCTGTCGGGCGCGGTGCTGATGCGGCTGGGTTGGCTGCACCCCGAGGTGCCGCCGCTTCTCGGGGCCATGGCCTATGCGGTGGTCGGCTGGACCATTGGCCTCAGCTTCACCCCCGCCACCCTGGCCCACAGCGCCCGCGCACTGCCCAGGATCGTCGGCTCGACCCTGATCCTGATCGTCCTGTGCGGCCTCTCGGGCCTGATGATCAGCCTGGCCTGCGGCGTCGATCCGCTGACCGGCTATCTGTCGACCAGCCCCGGCGGCGTCGACTCCATCCTGATCATCGCCGCCTCCACCCACGTAGACCTGCCGTTCATCCTCTCAGCCCAGGTGGTGCGGGTGATCCTGGTGCTGGTCGCGGGACCCTGGGCGGCCGGCCAAGTCGCGCGCTGGACCAAGACGGACGAGACCTAGAACCGCGCCGACAGCCTCAGACCCACCGTCCGGGGCCGAAGCGGAGTCACCTCGGCGTCGGCGGGAGCGTTGAACGGATTACCGAAGGCGAAGCTGTCGGCGGTTCGGTCGAACAGGTTGTCGACATAGGCGCTCAGGGTCCAGCGCGGGGTTTCCAGTGACAGACTGGCCGAGCCCTCGACGAAGTCGGGCGCGGTCGGCTCGCTGGTAAGGCCGAGGATGGCGTGACCCACATAGCGCATGCGGCCCTTGGCGCGGACGGTCCGCTCGCCGTCCAGCGGATGGCGGTAGTCGAAACCGAGGCTGGCCGAGACGCCGTTGATCCCCGCCAGGGCCACGTCGACGCCGCCCAGCGCCGGATCGCGCCGTTTCAGGCTGGGGTCGCTGACCAGGGTCGCGCCGGTCAGGTCCAGGCGGGACGTGGCCCGCCAGACCGCCTCCAGCTCCAGCCCGCGATTGTGTCCCGCGCCGATATTGGCCGTGTAGGCCAGGCCGTCGGCCCGGTACTGGTCGCTCTGGATCGAGGTCCAGTCGGCCTGGAACAGCGCCATGCGCACCTGCAGCCGGTCGTCCAGCCACCGGCCCTTGGCGCCGATCTCGTAGTTCCACAGCTCGTCGGGGCGATAGCGGCGGGCGGGGGCGCCGGGCGCGTCGTAGGCCTGGCCCAGGCGTCCGGCCGTGTTGAACCCGCCAGCCCGGTAGCCCTCGGCCACCTGGGCGTAGACCAGCCAGTCGGGCGAGGGGGCGAAACTCAGCAGCAGCTTGGGCGAGAAGCCGTTCTCGTCGGCCTTGCCGGCGAAGGCGCGGACGCCTCCGGCCTGGGTCACCTGGGACTTGATGTCCAGGCCGTAGTCGAACCAGCGCAGCCCGGCCGTTAGCGACAGGCGCGGGGTGAGGGCGTAGGTCAGCTCGCCATAGACCGCCGCCTCGCGGATGTCGTCGTCCCGCGCCTCGGCATAGGCTGCGCCCGTCGAGACGTTGGCGGGGCCCAGGGCCGTGGCGGTGCGCGTATGGCCCGTCGATACGAAGGCGCCGGCCAGGCCCGTCAGCCGTCCGCCCTGCGGCGTGGCGTAGGTGACCTCGGCGACGGTAAGGTCGGTGCGCTTGGCCTCGTCGAAGGCGGCCGCACCGTCGGGCAGACCATACAGGGCCGCCGCCGGGCTGGCGTCGAAGCGGCTGGTGAAGTGGTGGCCCAGGCGCGAGGCGCTGGCGGTCAGCCGGCCCCACGACCCTTCGCCGGAGACGGTCAGCGAGCCCTGGTCGAAGCTGTTGTCGTGCGGCTCGCGCACGAGGTTGTCGCGCAGCAGCGGACCCAGGCGGCGCAGGCCGTACTGGGTGTCGTCGTTGTGGATCGATTGATGGGTCAGGACCAGGTCGGCCCGCCAGTCGCCGCCGAGCGCGGTGCGCAGGGCCAGGCGGCCGCCATGGCGGTCGGCGCGGTTGACCTTGTCCAGGCCTAGGGTGGTGTTGGCGATGTAGCCGTCCTGTCGTTCGCGATAGACGACCGCCCGCAGCGCCGCCTTGCCGGGGAGGAGCGGCAGGTTGGCCGCCGCCTCGACTTCGTCGCTCAGCCCGCCGCCGCGGGTGGCCGACAGTCCGGCCGTCAGGTCCAGCGAGGTCGCGTCGAAGTCGGGCTTGCGGGTGACGATGCGGACCACCCCGCCGATCGAGCCGCCGCCGTAGAGCGTGCCCTGTGGGCCGCGCAGCACCTCCACCCGCTCGATGTCGGCCAGGCGCAGGTCGGGATCGGGCGCGCTGTAGGTGATCGGCACCTCGTCCAGATAGAGGGCGACGATCGACTGGGTCTGGCCGGTGAAGGCGCCGTCCGACAGTCCGCGCAGCAGCACCTTGTCGCGGCCCGGACCCAGGTGGGTGGTGGTCAGGCCCGCCACCTCGCCGTCGAGGTCGCCCAGGCCGCCGATCCGGTCACGGCGCGCCCGCTCTCCCGACACCACCGACAGGGCGAAGGGCGTGCGGCCGGGCAGGTTCGGCTGGCGCTGGGCGGTGACGATCACCTCGCCGAGGGGCGGAGCCTGGGTGTCGGGAACCGGCGTCGAGGGCGAGGGCGGCGCCGGCTTGGGCGTGGCCCGTCGGATCAGGATCGTCTCGGCGTCGATCCGGCTCCAGCCGCAATGCGAGCCGGCCAGGATCCGATCCAGGGCCTGGTCCAGGCTCATCACGCCCGACAGGCGCGGGGCGCGGCCCCGACAGCCCTCCAGGTCGCCGCCCAGCGACACGCCGGCCTGCAGGGCCAGGTCCAGCAGGGCGGCGCGGACCGGCTTGGCGGACAGGTTCAGCCGAACCCTGGCCGGAGCGGCGGCTTCGGCTGGTGTCGCCGCCAGCACCGCGACGGCGACCACGCTCCAGCCCAGGTCAGCGCGCTTCAAGGATGACTTCATCGCGCGTGAATCGAGCCGTGACCGGGGCGAAGGCCTCCAGGCGGCGGATCATCGCCGTCTGGTCGTCCTGGGCGAACACGCCGGTCACCCGCACCGAGGCCGCGCCGGGGGCGACCCGCACCTTCAGTGGGCCGTAGCGGCTGAGATCGGCCGCCACCTCGGCCAGGGGCGTGTCGTCGTAATAGAGGCGGCCGCGCGTCCAGCCGAAGGCCCGGTCGGGATCGGTCGCGCGGACCGTCTGGTCGGCGCCGCCTTCCTGGTGCGATAGCTGCTGGCCCTTGGCCAGACGCACGGCATGGCCGTCGCGGGGATCGGTGACGGCCACCAGCCCGCGACGGACGGTGACCATCAGGCGGCCGGCGCGGCGGACGATATCGAACTCGGTGCCGATCACCCGCACGCGGCGGTCGCCGGCGGCCACCTCGAACGGACGGTCGGGCAGGTGGGCCACGTCGAAGGTCGAGGCTCCATCAATCAGCTCCACCTCGCGCAGGCGCGGCGCCAGGCGCACGCGCACGGTGGTGGCCGGACCCAGCACCAGCCGCGACCCGTCCTCGAGGGCGACAGTGCGCAGGTGGCCCGGCGGGGTGGCGTATTCCCGCCAGGGCTCGGCCGGAGGACGGGCGACCAGCACGGCGAGCACGATGGCGGCGGCCGCGGCCAGTCCGCCCAGCGACCAGGCGAAGGTGGCGCGCCGGGCAGGGCGGCGCGGTGCGAAGGGCAGGGGCGTGGGCGCGGCGACCGGCGCCGCCTCGATGTCCTCCCAGAAGGCCTCGATGGCGTCATAGGTTTCGCGATGGTCCGGCGAGGCGTCGAGCCAGGCGGTGAAGGCCTGCCAGTCGGCGACGTCCATCTCGCCGCGCACCCGGGCGCACCAGGCGGCGGCCTCCCGCTCGACGATGTTTCCTTGCGACCCGGTCATGCGCGCTCACCCGAGGTCCGGCGCCGGCAGGACGGCCGGCTCGGCCACAATGACGCCACCGACGGGCGGACACCCTCCGCGATCATCGCCCCACCTTCGCGTAGAGATGGGCCAGGGCCGCGCTCATGTGCTTTTCGACCGTCTTCATCGACAGCCCCAGGCGCTGGGCGGTCTGGGCGTAGGTCAGGCCCTCGAACTTGTGCAGGCGGAAGATCTCCTGGGTGCGGGACGGCAGGGCCAGCAGGGCCTTGGACAGCCGCTCCAGCCGCTGGCGGGCGATCAGGGTCGTTTCGGCGTCGGGCTGCTCGGTCACCTCGACGTTCCCGGAAGCGACGGTGGTGCTGGTCTGGCGCCAGGCGTCGTCCCGCGCGCGGGTCCGGCGGCCGCGCCGCAGCCAGTCCAGCATGTGGTTGTGGGCCAGGCGATAGAGGAAGGCGGCGGGATTGCGCACGTCCTGGTCCTCCAGCCCCCTGATCTTCACATAGAGATCCTGCACCAGGTCCTCGACGTCGGCCTGGGGACCCAGGCGCGCCCGGTAGAAACCGCGCAGCTCGTCGCGCCGCGCCAGATAGGTCTCCAGCATCAGGGCGGAGGCCGGCGAGGGCCGAGCGGGCGGGGGCTTTGCGTCGGTGGAGGACAAGTCTCGCGCACGATGTCGGGCCGCGCGCCCGGATGCGCGTTTCTTGCCTCAAGGTCGTGTTTGAATCAAGAATTGGATCCAAAATGAGGCAGTGTTGGATGTTTGTTTCACATCAACCCCAGAACTCGCCGCGACCGCACAGCCGCGACAGACGGTCCGGATCGAGGATGGCGATGCTGGCGTAGCCCAGGGAGACGACGCCCGCCGTCTCCAGCTTGCGCAGGCCCCGGTTCAGGGTCTGGCGGCTGACCCCCACCACGCTGGCCAGCTCGGCTTGGCGGATGGAGAGAGGCCCAGAGCCCGCCTCAGCGGCTGCCTTGGCCAGGGCGCGGGCCAGCCGCACGGCCATCGGCTGGGCCGCTCGCTGCTCGATATAGGCGAGAGCCGTGCGCTGGTTGGCGCAGACCAGCAGGCCCAGGTCGCGATAGAGGGCGGCGTTCTGTTCGCCCAGCCGCGTCACCGAGGCCGGCGACAGGTGCAGCATGGCGGCCGGGCCGAAGGCGACGGCGTCGTGCGGGCGCGGTCCGCCGTCCAGGGTGGAGAGCTCGCCGAACCAGGCACCGGGTCCCAGGATCCGCACCAGGATTTCCATGCCGCTGGCCGGATAGCCGATCAACCGCACCTGGCCCTCCAGCACCGCCCACAGGCCGTTGGGCGGATCGCCGGCGCCGTAGAGATGCGCGCCGTCGGAGACGGTAGCCACGCTGGCCTCGCCCAGGATCAGGTCGCGTCGCTCGGCGGGGAGGGCGGCGAACCAGCTCCCGGTCTCCAGCACGCGGCGATGGTCGGCGGTGGCGCGCACGATGGGCCTTTCGTCGAGATTGTCGCGGGCGCGACAATCTTCATTTCGACCCGGTGCTAGCCTTCGTCAAACCAAAACGGAGGAAGCGACTATGACGGCGGTCTTGAAAACGGTCCCTAGCGTGCGCGACCAGGTGTCGGCCGAGGAATGGGCCCTGCGGGTCGATCTGGCGGCGGCGTTCCGCCTGGCGGCGCTGAACGGCTGGGACGACCTGATCTTCACCCACATGTCGGTGCGGATCCCGGGTCCCGAGCACCACTTCCTGATCAATTCCTACACCAACATGTTCGAGGAGGTGACCGCCTCGAACCTGGTGAAGATCGACCTCAACGGCGACAAGGTCATGGATTGCGCCGGCCAGGTGATCCGCGCCGGCTTCGTGATCCATTCGGCGATCCACAGCGCTCGCGAGGACGGCAATGCGGTGATCCACCTGCACACCCCGCAGGGCCAGGCGGTGGCGGCCTCGGCTGACGGCCTGCTGCCGGTGACCCAGACGGCCATGATCATCCACCACGACGTCGCCTATCACGAGTCAGAAGGCATCGCCGAGGACATGAGCGAGCAGGACCGCATCGTCGCCGACCTGGGCGATAAGAACGCGATGATCCTGCGCAACCACGGCACCATGACCGTCGGGGCGACGATCCAGCAGGCCTATCTGCGCATGTACTTTCTGGAGCGTGCCTGCCAGGCCCAGGTGCTGATCCCGGGCGAGGTCCACCGCCCGCAGCAGGGCGTCGCCGAGGTGATCAAGAGCCAGGTCAGCGGCCCGGCCACCAAGATGGTCGCCGAGCACTTCGCCTGGCCGGCCCTGCTGCGGAAGCTCGACCGGATCGACCCCAGCTTCCGCGACTGAGCCGGAAGGGCCGGGTCGGCGATAGAAGTTCCGCATCGAACCATACCTGGTCCGGGCGCCGAAAATCGCCTGCGGGACAAGGGCTTGCGCTAGGTTCCGACCGTCTCTCTCGAGACATGAGCGTCGACCTCGTCGCGAAACTCGTCGAAGGCCCAGGGCGGCTCGGCCCGGGCGCGTCCGCACCCTGTGGCGCGCCCGGTCCCTTTTAGAGCGTATCGACGGTTGGGGCGGGTTCGGCGCGCTGCTTCAGGCGGCTCCAGAACGCTTCGGCCGCCGCGGTCTGGCGGGCGCGGGGACGGAACAGGCGGATGTCGATGGGCACGTCCCAGCTTTCGTCGCCGGCCCGCACCAGTCCGCCTTCCTCCAGGTCGCGCGCGATCAGGCTCATGGGCAGCCAGGCCAGGCCCCGGCCGGCCCGGGCCATGGCCGCCAGCACCGTCGCCACATGGGCGGTGAAGCTGGGCGACAGCCACATCGACGGCCCTTCCAGGGCGTGGGTCGAGGCCAGGATCCGACCCATGCCCGACACCTCGCTGAACGCCAGATACGGCACGGGCGCGCCCAGGCGTCCGGGCAGGGCGAAGCGCGGCTGGGTCGGATCATCCGTGGCCGGCGCGCTGACCGGGACCAGGGTGTCGCGCCCCACGTCCATGGAGGTGAAGTAGTTCGGCCGGAAGGACACCGGCGTCGACGGATGGTGATGGCACAGCAGGAACTGGGCCTGGCCCTGCAGCATCAGCCGCTCGCAGCCGGCCATGTTATCGGTCACCAGGCTGACGGTCGAGCTGAGCGGCACCTCGGCCTCGATCTCCTCCAGCCACTGCGGGAAGAAGGTGATCGACAGGGCGTGGGTCGAGGCGACGCGCAGGGTCGAGACGAAGCCCTGGGCCACCGCCCGCGTCTGTTCGCGCCCCAGATAGAGCCGGCGCAACAGGTCCTCGGCCGTGGGGCGCCATTGCTCACCCGCCGGGGTCAAGGCCACGCGGTGGGTGTCGCGGTTGAAGAGCGGCGCGCCCAGCCAGCCTTCCAGCAGCCGCACCCGGCGGCTGAAGGCCGGCTGCGAGATGTTGCGGGCCTCGGCGGCGCGTCCGAAATGCTGATGCTCGACCAGCGCCAGGAAGTCTTCGAGCCAGTCAAGCTCCATGGAACGCGGGCTCTTTCCTCGCCGGGACTCAGCGGCCGGGGCGACCGTCGGCGACCACACACTCCGGCGCGGGATCGCCACCGTCAAGAACGGCGACCACCGAGCGGGCGGCCACCATGTTGGTCCGGTCCAGGCCCTCGCGCGACGAGGCCCCCGAGTGCGGTTGCCCGACCACGTTGGGCAGGGCCAGCAGGGCCTGGGACACCGGCTTGTAGGCCGGATCGCTCTCGCTGACATAGACGTCCAGTCCCGCCCCGCCCAGGCGGCCCGCGCGCAGGGCGTCCAGCAGGTGAGCGTCCTCGACCAGCCCGCCGCGCGCCGTGTTGATCAGGATGGCGCCCGGCTTCATCGTCTCGATCGCGGCCGCGTCGATCATGAACTTCGTCTGGGGCGTCAGGGGCGCGTGCAGGGTGACGTAGTCGCTGCGCGCCAGCAGGTCCGCCAACTCGACATATTCCACCCCGTTGGCCTGGGCGTAGTCGGGATCGGGGCTGGGCGTGTGGACCAGCACCTTGCAGTCGAAGCCCGACAAGCGCTTGACCACGCTCTTGCCGATCCGGCCCAGGCCGACGACACCGACGGTCTTCTCGCACAGGTCCGAACCCATCAGGATCGACCAGTCGCCGTCCAGCATCCGTTGCTGGGACTCCCGGAAGCGGCGCCCGACCGCCAGCATCAGGCCGATCACGTGGTCGGCCACCGAGGCGTCGTTGCCGCCGGCGGCGATGGCCACCACCCGGCCCAGATCGCGCGCGGCCTCCAGGTCGACCCGCTCGTAGCCGACGCCGCGCCGCGAGATCACCTTCAGGTCCGGCAGGGCCTCCATCAGCGCCCGCGTCACCCGCGCGTGGCCCACGATCCAGCCCGAGGCGTCGCTCAGCAGTTCGACCAGGGTGTCGTGGTCCAGGTCGCCGTCGGCCTTGCCCGGGGGCAGGGGCGCGATCGCGACCTCGCAACCGTTGGCGCGAAGATAGTCCTGGGTGCGGTCGTCGAAGAAGCGCTGGGTGACGACGACCTTGCGGAGGGCGGACATGGAACGAAGACTTTCGACCTGAGAACTGACGGCCAAAAAAGCATGAGTTGGCCGCGCCGTCAGATCGTCGTGCGCATCGTTCAATCGAAATATCGGATCACAGCGTCGACAGAACGCCTCGTCACGCGTCGATGCGGTGGGCGTTCATGCGGCGCATCCAGCGGGTCAGGACCGGGTCGGGATGACCCGCCAGGATCTCGCGCAGCGACTGGTCGGACTCGTCCTGACCCAGCTTGAACTTGGCGGTCAGGCTGGTGACGTCCGCCTCGAACGCGATGATGGCTCGTTCCATCGCATCGTAGCGGTCGCCGACGTCGCGCGGCCGCCAGCCGGTCTGGTCGTCCATCACGCGGGTCAGGCGGTCCAGCGCCTCGTGGCCGAGGTCGGGGCGCAGGCGGATGTCGGCCTCGATCCGCACCTGGGCGTAGTTCCAGGTGGGGGCCCAGGTCGGGGTCGAGACCAGGCCGGGCGAGACATAGGCCTGCGGGCCGGCGAACAGCAGGGTGGCCTTGGGCTGATCCTCCAGCGCCGCCAACAGCGGATTGCGGCGGGCCATGTGCCCCAGCAGCGAGACGATCCGGCCCTCGGTGTCGAGATCGGCCAGCATCGGCAGCAGGGTCGCCACCTGGGCCGCGCGGTCGTCGCGCGGGGCTACCCAGGCCAGGGGGAATTCGCGGATCAGCGCGAGCACGTCGTCGGGGCCGCCCGCGAAACGGTCTGGGGCGCCGGACGGCGTCGACTCGGACATGCATGCCTCTCGGATCTTCGTCCGGCCTCGGATCTTGGTTCAGTAGGGCCGGCGCTGCTTTCCTGAGCACAATCTGGAACCGACTGGCGCCGAACAAGCACCAAGACTGACAGCGTCACGGGTCCAGCCGGGTCATTGCGGTCGCGCTGGCGTCGGCGCATGTTGGACCCATAAGAAGAAGACTTGTGATGAGTGGAGGGGGCCAATGGCGCGTCCGTGGAACATGGCGCTGGGCGAGGTGATCGACGCCTCCAAGCCGATGCCGCTCTATCTGCAGATCGTCCACGGCCTGATCCACGAGATCGAGCGCGGGCGGCTGACCTCGGGCGCCTACCTGCCCAGCAGCCGGGGCTTGGCCACCATGCTGGGCGTCAATCGCAAGACCGTGGTGCTGGCCTACGAGGACCTGATCGCCCAGGGCTGGCTGACCTCGCACGGCACGCGCGGGACCATGGTCTCGGACATCCTGCCCAAGTCGGCGCCGGCGCGTTCGGCCAAGCCCGAGGTCGCGCCCGAGATCGTCGACGCCAAGGCCCCGGCATACGCCTTCCACGCCCCGCCGGCCCGACCGCTGGCCCTGCCCAGCGACACCCGGATCCGCTTGGACGAAGGCTCGCCCGACGGACGGCTGTTTCCGGAGGAGGTGCTGGGTCGGGCGTATCGCTCGGCGATCCAGCGGGCCGCCCGCCACAACCGCATGCTCTACGGCGATCCGCGCGGCTCGATGGCGCTGCGGGAAGGCATCGCCGAGATGCTGCGGACCGAGCGCGGCCTGGCGGTGGGGGCGGAGAACATCTGCATCACGCGCGGCAGCCAGAACGCCATCTTCCTGGCGGCCCGCACCCTGATCTCGCCCGGCGACACGGTGCTGGTCGAGGCCCTGACCTACGAGCCGGCGGTGGCGGCCTTCCGCGCCTGCGGGGCCAAGGTCGAGGCGGTGGGGCTGGACGACCAGGGCGTCGATGTCGAGGACGTCGAACGCCGCTGCCGGGAAGGGGGCGTGAAGGCCATCTTCCTGACGCCGCACCACCAGTTCCCGACCACCGTCGCCCTGCGGCCCGAGCGGCGGCTGCGCCTGCTGCTGCTGGCCCGGCAGTTCAACTTCGCGATCATCGAGGACGACTACGACCACGAATTCCATTTCGAGTCGCAGCCGCTGCTGCCGATCGCCAGCTATGCGCCGTCCTACGTGATCTATGCCGGCTCGCTGTCCAAGCTGCTGCTGCCGGCGCTGCGGATCGGCTACATCGCGGCGCCCAAGGCCTTCATCGACGCGGTGGCCCACACGGTCTCGCTGACCGACGGCATGGGCAACGCCCTGACCGAGGACGCCGCCGCCGAGCTGATCGAGAGCGGCGAACTGCGCCGGCACGCCCGCAAGGCCACCCAGGTCTACGCCGTCCGGCGCCTGGCTTTCGCCGAGTCGATGACCGAGGCCTTCGGAGACCGTGTGCGGTTCAAGACCCCCGACGGCGGGCTGGCCTTCTGGCTGACCTTTCCCGACGAGGCCGACCTGGACCGCATCGAGACCAACGGGCCCGAACTGGGCGTGCGCGTGGCCTCGTCGCGGTCGTTCGCCAGCCGCGAGGGCGCGGGCCGGGGCCTGCGCATCGGCTTCGCCAGCCTGCGCGAGGAGGAGGCGCGCCGGGCGCTGAAAACCCTGGCCAAGGCCGCGGGACTCTAGGCCGAGTACCGCGCCTTTCCGCCGACGAAGGTGTGCAGCACCTTCACGTCCGGGATCTTCAGCGGATCGATGGTGGTCAGGTCCGCGTCCAGCACCGTCAGGTCGGCATAGTAGCCGGGCGCGATCTTGCCGGTGCGGTCGTCCATGAAGCCGGCGAAGGCGTTGCTGGCCGTGTAGGCGGTCAGGGCCTGTTCGACCGTGACCTTCTGTTCGGGCAGCCAGCCGTTTGGATTGGCTCCGTCGATGGTCCGGCGGGTCACCGCGCCATAGACGCCGGTCAGCGGGTCCAGCGGCGCCACCGGCCAGTCCGAGCCGAAGGTCACCGTGGCGCCGGCGTCCAGCAGCGACTTGAAGGCGTAGGTGCCCTTCAGCCGCTCGGCGCCGATGCGCTTGATGGCCCAGCGGCCGTCGTCGATGGCGTGGAAGGGCTGGACCGAGGCGATCACCCTCTGCTTGGCGAAGCGCGGGATGGCGGCCTGCGAAAGGTGCTGGGCGTGCTCGATCCGGAAGCGGCGGTCTTTCACGCCATTGGTCTTCTCGACCTCGGCATAGATGTCCAGAACGTCGTCATTGGCCTGGTCGCCGATGGCGTGGGTGGTGACGTGCAGGCCGCGGGCGTCGGCGGCCGTGATCCATTCGCGCAGATTGGCCAGGGTGGTCACGCGCACGCCGGCCTGGTCGGGGGCGTCGTCGTAGTGGTCGTGGAAGACGGCCGTGCGCGAGCCCAGCGAGCCGTCGGCCAGGGCCTTCAGCCCGCCCCAGCGCACCCAGTCGTCGCCTCGGCCTTCCTTGGCGACGATGGCGTCCATCTTCTCCCAGTCGGGCAGGGGGACGAAGGCGTAGAAGCGCATGTCGGTCTCGCCCTTGGCCCGCAGGCGGCGCAGGGACTCGTAGGTCTTCCAGTCCAGTTCCGGATTGTGGGCCTGGGCCACGCCCTTGCTGAGGCCGTGGGCGATGCCCAGCCGCATCACCGCGTCGGTCTCGGCCTCGGTCATCGGCGGGACCACCCGCTCGACCAGGGCCTTAGCGTTGTCCTTGACCACGCCGGTCGGTTCGCCCTGGGCGTCGCGAACGATGACGCCGCCCGGGGGATCGGGCGTGTCGCGGGTGATGCCGGCCAGCTTCAGGGCCACCTTGTTGAGCAGGTACATGTGCAGGTCGGTGCGCGGCACGGCGACGGGCGTGTCCGGCGTGACGTCGTCGATCCACTCGTGGGTCGGCAGGGCTCCGCCCAGGCGCTGTTCGTCCCACGAGCCGCCCAGGATCCATTTGCCCGGCCGGGCCTTGGCCACGGCGCCCACGCGGGCGGCGAAGTCGGCGCGGTCCTTGGCGCTGAGCAGGTCGGCCTGGGTCAGGGCGGTCGAGCCGGTCAGGAAGTGGGTGTGGTTGTCGGTGAAGGCGGGCATCAGGAAGGCGCCCTTCAGGTCGACGACCCGGGTCTTGCCGGTCGACAGCGCCTTGACCTGGTCGGCGCCCACGGCGGCGATCCGCTCGCCCAGCACGCCGACGGCCGACAGGCGGGGCGCGCCCGCGCCGGGCGTCCAGACGCGCGCATTGACCAGGGCCACGTCCAGGCCGCGCTCGGCCGCCAGGGCCTGCAGCGGCGTCAGCACCATAAGGCCCGCGCCGGCACGAAGAAGGCTGCGTCGATCGATCATGGACCCCTCGTTCTCTCTATCGGTCGGGCCAACCTGATCGCTTCGGTCAGGGGCCGGAACATCCAATCCGCGTCCGCCCACGGGTCCAGTGCGCTGTCGTTGGTCCCCTCGGCCTGCCGTTTTTGGATGTTTTTGCTCCGCCACGAAAGGACAAGCCTCAACCTCGCGGACCGCATGACGACCGCCGAGCATCGCGAACGAGGCGAGCCGGACGCCGGCGCCCGCAGGGGTTTTGAAACAGGACGCCGGTCATCTCGCCGGCGGCTCCGAAGAAGGGGATAGAGATATGCGCAAGACCACTCTTTTGAGCGCGACGTCGCTCTCGGCCTGCATGATCGCGGCCGGCCTGTCGATGGGCCTGGCCACGGCGGCCAACGCCCAGACCGCCGCCCAGCCGGTGACCGAGCTGGACACCCTGATCGTCACGGCGACCAAGCGTAACGAGAGCGCCCGCGACGTGGCCATCCCGATCAGCGCCATCAGCGGCGCCGACCTGCAGAAGTCCAACGCCAACAGCCTGGCCGACTACATCGTCCGCCTGCCGGGCGTGACCTTCAACGACTACCAGCCCGGCATCTCCGAGGTGGTGGTGCGCGGCATCGCGGCGACCACCTATCACGAGCAGGGCCAGACCACGACGGGCTACTATCTGAACGAAGTGGTGGTGGTCGAACCGGGCTTCCCGATCGGCATCCCCGACATGGACACCTTCGACCTGGACCGGGTGGAAGTGCTGCGCGGCCCGCAGGGCACGCTGTTCGGCTCCTCGACCCTGGGCGGCCTGGTCAACTACGTGGCCAAGACGGCCGATCCCAGCCGGTACGAGGGCGCGGTAGAGGGGCTGATCGGCACGACCAAGAACGCGGGCCAGGCCAACTACGCCGCCAAGGCGATGGTCAACATCCCGATCGTCACCGACAAGCTGGGCGTGCGCCTGGTCGGCCTGCAGCGCTTCGACGCCGGTTATCTGGACAACCCGGGCACCAAGGTCGACGGGGCCAACGACTACCGCACGCGCGGCCTGCGCGGCTCGGCGGTGCTGCAGGCCTCGGAAGGGACCAAGTTCACCCTGCTGTCGACCTATCAGGACACCCTGCTGGACGACCAGACCTACCTCTCGCACGACTATGTCCGCGACACGCCGCGCGCCGAGCCGCAGAAGACCGCCTTCTGGCTCAACAGCCTGCGCCTGGACCAGGACGTCGGCTTCGCGGACCTGACCGTGATCGGTTCGACCGACCACAAGACCAACACCACGATCTATTCCTATCCCTACGCCTACGTGACCGGCGTCACGACCGGGGCGGGCGCGGCCTACAGCAAGGGCGTGGCCAGGGCCAATCTCGACACCTTCGAGGCGCGCCTGTCCTCAAAGGAAGACGACCGCCTGAAGTGGCTGATCGGCGTCAGCTATCTGCACGCCGAGAAGGACAGCGCCGACCGCATCTACCAGGCCGGCGCGGCCGCCTATATCGACGCCCATCCGGCCGACTTCGGCAACAACAGCGGCTCGGTGCTGGCGCCGGGCGATGCGATCTACGGCTACATCTCCGACACCGTGAACAAGGACTTCGGCGTCTTCGGCGAACTGTCCTACAAGATCACCCCGCAGTGGGAGATCACCTTGGGCGGCCGCTACTACGACACCAAGAACACCGCCGCGATCACCAACGCCGCCGGCAGCCTGGGCGCGGGCAGCTATTCGCCGACCGCCTCGACGTTCGGCACGGTCCAGAAGGAAGACGGCTTCACGCCGAAGGTCACCCTGGCCTATCGCCCGGTGAAGGGCCTGATGGCCTACGCCACCTATTCGCGCGGCTTCCGCGTGGGCGGCCCGAACCCGAACGCCGCCATCCTGGCCGGCATTCCCACCAGCTACGGCAGCGACACGGTCGACAACTACGAGGCCGGCCTGAAGACGGGCCTATTCGACAATCGCCTGTCCCTGGACGTCTCGGTCTTCCACCTGAAGTGGAAGGACATCCAGGCCCGCCTGTTCACCGCCGCGCCGTACTACTACTCGTACGTGACCAACGCCGGCGGGGCCAAGGTCGACGGCGTCGAATTCTCGGGCGTGCTGAAGGTGAGCCAGCACATCAAGTTCAGCAACAACACCACCTATCAGGAAGCCAAGCTGACCAGCATGCTGCCCGACAGCTTCGCGGTCGGCGGCGGCTATGCCGCCGGCACGACCCTGCCGGGTTCGTCCAAGTTGTCGATGGCCAACACCCTGTCGTTCGAGTTCCCCGAAGTGAAGCTGCAGCCGACCTTCGAGGTCGCCCAACGCTACCTGTCCAAGGCGCCGGTGGCGTTCGGCAACCCGAACACCCGCGGCGACTTCACGATCATCGACCTGCGGGCCTCGGTCCAGCCTACCGACAAGGTCCGCGTGTTGGCCTTCGTCAACAACTTCACCAACGAGTACGGCATCCTCAACGCGCCGTTCACCGACCAGGCCGCGCCGGCCTATTCGGTCACCCGTCCTCGGACGGCGGGCGTGCGGGTGGACGTGTCCTTCTAGTGAGCACTATGCGGCGAACCCTTCCGATCCCCTCGAAAGCGGTTCGCCGCGCTATTGTCGCCGCCGCGCTCCTTGCTGCAACAGGGGCGGCCGCCCAGACGCCGGCGCCGGGCCTGAGCCTGGCGCCGGCGCGCACTCTGGACCTGTCGCTGAGCGAAGCCACCTGGATGCAGCCGGATGTCTCGCCGGACGGCAAGACGATCCTGTTCAACCTGCTGGGCGACATCTACGCGGTCGATGCGAACGGGGGTGAAGCCCGGCCGGTGCTGACGGGCCAGGCCTTCGAAACCGCGCCGGTCTACTCGCCCGACGGCAAGTCGATCGCTTTCGTCAGCGACCGTTCTGGCGTCACCAATCTGTGGGTCGCCAACGCTGACGGCTCCAACCCGCGCCAGATCAGCCGCGAGGACAAGCTCACCGTCTTCGCGGCGCCCGCCTGGGCCCCGGATGGCTCGGCCGTCTACGTCTCGCGCATGAAGCACCCGGTGCTGACCTTCGAGCTGTGGCGCTTCCCGCTGGACGGTTCCGAGGGCAAGGTCGTGGTCAAGGCCCAGCCGAACGGCGAGGACTGGGACAACCGCCTCAACGCCATGGGCGCGGTCTTCTCGCCCGACGGCCGCTACGTCTACTACGCCAAGAAGACCGGCCACATCTGGACCGAGAAGGCGCCGCCCACCTGGTCCATCGCCCGCCGGGACCTCAAGGCCGAGGTCGAGGACGTGATCGTTCAGGGGCAGGGCGGGGCGATGAGCCCGGCCCTGTCGCACGACGGCCGCTTCATCGCCTATGCCAGCCGCTGGGAGAACCAGGACGGCTTGCGCCTGCGCGACCTGTCGACCGGCGCCGACCGCTGGCTGGCCTTCCCGACCGACCGCGACGGCCAGGAGCAGGGCTACTATTACGGCCTGACGCCGCGCTTCGTGTTCACCGCCGACGACAAGGCCCTGATCGCTAGCGTCGACGGCAAGCTGCGTCGCATCGACGTGGCCACCGGCGCCTGGACGCCGATCCCGTTCACGGTCCACGCCAAGCTCGGCCTGGGGCCCCTGACCCGCGTCGACCAGGTCGAGGAAACCGGCCCGGTCCGCGTCCGCGTGATCCAGGCGCCCAGCGCCTCGCCGGACGGCAAGCGCTTCGCCTTCACGGGCCTGGGCGGCCTCTACGTCCAGGACCTGAAGCCAGGGAGCAAGCCCGCGAAAGTGAAGGGCGCGCCGGACAAGGCCTTCCAGCCGCGCTGGTCGCCGGACGGCAAGGCGCTGGTCTTCGTCACCTGGGATCCGCGCGAGGGCGGGGCGGTCTGGCGCGCGTCGGCGACGGGCGGCAAGGTCGTGCGGCTGACGAACGATGGCGCCTACTACACCGAGCCGACCTTCTCGCCGGACGGCGCATCGGTGGTGGCTCTGAAGTCCAGCCACTACGACCGCCTGCGCCGGATCAGCGAGATCGGGGCGGATTGGCCGACCGACATTGTCCGCCTGCCGGCCGCCGGCGGCGCGCAGCAGTTGGTCGCCCACACCTCGAGCGCGCGGCTGCTGGCCTTCGGCGCCGATCCCAAGCGCGTGCGGTTCTATTCGGGGGCGGGCGTCCAGTCGATCGCCCTCGACGGGACCGAGGCGCCCAAGCGCGAGCTCTCCGTCTTGGCGCGGGCCTGGTCGCAATATGTCGGCGTCCAGACCCCGGTCGAGGACGTCAAGCTGAACCCCGCTGGCGACAAGGCCGTGGTCCGTACGGCGTCGGAGCTCTATCTGGTCGACGTGCCGCCCGCCGTTGAAGGCAAGACGCCGGCCGTCAATCTGGAGACGGCGACGTCGGGCGTCATGAAGCTGACGCGGATCGGGGCCGACTTCTTCGACTGGGCCGACGACGGCCGGTCGATCGTCTGGTCGGTGGGCGCGACCCTGCGCAAGATCGCCCTGGCCGATGTCGACCGCGCCGCGCCCGGCGCCAGCGAGGCCAAGGCCCTGGTGGTTTCCGCGCCGATCGAGTTGCCGCGCGACGTGCCCGAGGGGGCGCTGGTCCTGCGCGGCGCCACGGTGGCGACCCTGCGTGGTGACGAGGTGATCCCTAACGCCGACGTGGTGATCTCCGGCAATCGCATCGTCTCGGTCGGCAAGGCCGGCGCCGCGCCGCTGCCCAAGGGGGCGGTGATCCGCGACGTTTCGGGCAAGGTGATCACCCCGGGCTTCATCGACGCCCACGCTCACTGGTTCGACATCCGCCGCCAGGTCCAGGACCCGCAGCCCTGGTCGTTCTTGGTCAGCTTGTCGTTCGGGATCACCAGCAGCCTGGACCCCCAGACCTTCACCAACGACCAGTTCGTCTACCAGGACATGGCCGACGCCGGCATGACCCTGGCGCCGCGCCTCTATTCGACCGGGCCGGGCGTGTTCACCGCCAGCCGCATCGACAGCCAGGCCGAGGCCGAGGACGTGCTGCGGCGCTATCGGGACTATTACCGGACCCGCAACATCAAGTCGTACATGGTCGGCGACCGCGCCCAGCGGCAGTACATGGTCGAGGCCGCCAAGGCCCTGGGCATGATGCCGACCACCGAGGGCGCCAGCGACCTGAACCTCGACCTGACCCACGCCCTGGACGGCTTCTCGGGCAACGAGCACGCCCTGCCGGTGTCGCCCCTGCGCGAGGACGTGGTGCAGTTGTTCGCCCAGTCGCGCACCAGCCTGGTGCCCACCTTGAACGTGCTCTACGGCGGCGAGCCGCCGCTGTTCGACCTGATCATCACCCGCCGGCCGCAGGACGAGCCGCGCCTGAAGCGCTTCATGCCGCCGGGGGCCTTGGCCGCCAAGCTGGGCGACCGTCATTGGACGCCGCCGGAGAACATGTCCTACGCGAGCTTCGCCAAGGACGCCCTGGCTATCCAGCGCGCCGGCGGCGTCGTGGGCCTGGGCAGCCACAGCGAGGTGCAGGGCCTGGGCTTCGCCTGGGAGATGCAGCTGTTCGCCTCGGGCGGCGCGACGCCGCTGGAGACGATCCGCGCGGCGACCATGGGTTCGGCCGAAGCCATCGGGCGCACGCACGACATCGGCAGCCTGGAGCCGGGCAAGTTCGCCGACCTTCTGATCTTCGACGCCGATCCGCTGGCCGACATCGCCAATGTCGAGAAGCTGGGCCAGGTGATGAAGAACGGCCGCCTGTACGAGGCCGCGACCCTGGACGAAGTCTGGCCGGTGAAGCGGCCTTTGCCCGCGCAGTGGTTCGATCAGGAGGCGCCCAAGCGGCCCTAGGCCGCGAGGTCCAGGCTGTTGGCGCGCCGCCACCGGCGGGGCGTGCTGCCGATCACCTGGTGGAAGGTGCGGCTCATGTGGGCCTGGTCGCAGAAGCCGGTGTCCAGGGCGATCTGGCACAGCGAGGCGGTGGTCTGGGTCATCAGGGCCTGGGCGCGCTCCAGGCGGCTGCGGACCACGTATTCGCGCGGCGACACCCCGAAGCTGCCCTTGAAGCCCCGCGCGAAGTGACTGACGCTGAGGCCCACCAGCGTGGCCATGTCCTGGTTGCTGATCGAGTCCGCCAGGTTCTCGGCGATGTATCGCGCGACCTTGCGCTCCTGCCAGGGCGCGAGCCCCGAGGGCGAGCGGTCGACGACCGGTTCGGCGGCGGGGCAGGGCGGCGACAGCAAGCGCGCGGCTTCGTCGATGAAGTGTCTGGCCTGACGTGGATCGCCGGCGAGGGCGCGTCCGGCGCGGCCCAGCATCTCCAGAACCGTCTGCATCGTGGCGCGGCTGGACGAGACATCCATCTTGCTCATGATCGTTACCCTCCGTTCGGCGAGCGATGTTCGTCGCCGTCTGACTGGCACCACGCAGCGGGACGGATTTTCCTCATCCCTGGCCGCCCTGTTTTGCGAAGAAATTTTTCTGGTGAGGGTTTTTCGAGAGCCTGCGTTCTGCCTTTCCGGAAGGCCGACGGCGCGCCCCGCTCGAGGGCTGTCGGAAGCCGTGGACAGGGATCGGAGTCTCTGATGGGAATGGCTCCAAGAGGGCTCATGACCGAAGCTGACGACGCCGCCGCGCGCGCAGACGCCTTCGCGCGCCAGGCGGCCGCGATGCGAGGACCCCTGGGCGCCTATTTCCGACGCCGGGTGCGCAACGCCTCGGAGGTGGACGACCTGGTGCAGGAGGTATTTCTGCGCCTGACGGTGCGGGGCACGCCCGACGATACCGACCACGCCAGCGCCTACATTTTCCAGACGGCCGCCAGCGTCCTGGCCGACCGCCATCGCCGCCGCACGGTTCGCCACGCCGACGAGCATGTCGTGCTGGACCCCGACCTGAGCGGCGACCAGGACTTCGACCCCGCTCGCATCTATGCCGGCAAGCAGGCCCTGAACGCGGCGGCCGCCGCTCTGATGACCATGCCGGAACGCACGCGGGCGATCTTCCTGCTGCGCCGGATCGACGGTCTCCGTCACCAGGCCATCGCCACCCAGCTGGGGCTGTCGGTGAGCGCCGTGGAGAAGCATATGGTTCGCGCCATCGAGCACCTGATGGCCCACGCGGGAGACGCCCGATGACCCGCGAGACCCTGACCCCGGCCCAGGCCGCGGCGCGCTGGCTGGCGCGCGAGGACCTGGACCAGTCCCCGCAGCGCGAGAACCTGGCGGCCTGGCTGGCCGAGAGCGAGGAAAACCAGGAGGCCTGGGCCAAGGCCCAGCGGATGTGGGACGTCTTCGACGACGGCGAGGACAGCGACCTGATCGCCGCCATGGCGCGCGCCGCCCGGCAGGCCAGGCCCGAGCCCGTCGCCAGGCCGGTCTGGCCCCAGCTGATCGCCGCCTCGGTCGCGGTGCTGGCGGTTTCGGCGACCTTGCTGGTCGGCGCCAACCGCGACTGGTTCGGTTCTTCCGGCGGTCCGGTCCAGGTCGCGACCAGCGAGGTCGCCTCGCTCACCGCCGTGGGCCGCGCCGACTACGTCACCGGCAAGGGCCAGAAGTCCATCGTCGACCTGCCGGACGGCACCCGCGTGACGCTGGACGTCGACAGCGCGGTCGACGTGGCCTTCGCCAACGGCCGAAGGGATGTGCGCCTGTTGAACGGCCGAGCCTTCTTCGACGTGGCCCATGACCCCGCTCATCCCTTCGCGGTCCAGGCCGCCGGGAGCGTCGTCACGGCCCTGGGCACCCGGTTCGACGTGCGGCTGATGCCGGGCGCGGTGCGGGTGGTGCTGGCCGAGGGCAGCGTGTCGGTCGTCTCGGCGCCGGGCGGTCCGGCCACGCCGCTGGTCAAGCTGACGCCCGGCCAGGCCTTCAACGCCCAGGACGGCGCGGCGGGACAGGTCTCGCCGGCCGACCTGGACGCGGCCCTGGCCTGGACCCAGGGGGTGGTCGAATTCCAGGACCGGCCGCTGTCCGAGGCGGTCGGCCTGATGAACCGCTACACGCGAGCCCAGATCGTCATCAAGGATCCCAAGGTCGCGGCTCTGCGCGTCACCGGCGTGTTCAAGACCGGCGACGTCAAGCGCTTCGGCCGTTCGGTGTCCCAGGTGCTGCCCGTGAAGCTGGTCGAGCGCGACGCCGACACCTACGAGCTGGTCTCGACGGGCCGATAGGCCTGTCGCCCAGATCTCCAGGCCCCGAAGTCTGAACAAAAAGGGAGCAAGGCCGATGGCCCTGCTCCCTAAAGCTTGGAATGAAGAATGTCCGGCGTCAGGGCTTGGGCGTGTCGGCGGCCTCGACATAGTCGGTGCTGGTCGGGCCGACGCCGGAGATGTAGACGACCGCGCCCTCGGCGCCCGTCATGGCGAAGTGCTCGACCTCGGCCGGCTCGCTGTAGAAGCTGCCCGGCGGCAGGGTCTTGACCAGTGCCTCGTCGGCCTTGCGCCCATAGCCAAACCGCCAGACGCCGGCCACGACCACGGCGGTGCGGTCGTCGCGGTGGCTGTGGGCGGCGATGCGGGTGTTGGGCGGGACCCGCAGGGCGATCGTGTACGGACCGGCCCGGGTCGGGTCGCCGTACAGCACCGTAGTGCGGATGCCGACGACGCCAGAGGTCCCGGCCGTGGCGCCGCCCTGGCTCAGGGCGGCGATGTCGGTCGGGGTCAGGCGCAGCAGCCGCTCCTGGGCCGAGGCGGCGCTCGAGAAGGCCAGGGCCGCGACGAGGATCGCGGCGCCGGCGGAGGCGAGACGGCGGCTCACGGCTGGGCGTCCAGGAAGCCGCGCACCAGGGTCACGGTGGCCTTGGGGTTCTCCTCCATGATCCAGTGACCGGAGTCGGGAACCACGCCCTCGGTGACGTCGCTGGCGGCGTAGCGCATGACGGTGGCCATCATCGGCCCGAACGACTTCTCGCCGCCCAGGGCCAGCACCGGCATGTTCAGCTTGCCCTGCGCCACGAAGGCCTTGTTATCGACGGCGTCCTGGTCGAAGGCCGCGAACTGCGAGAAGCCGCCGTGCATGGCGCCGGGCAGGGCGTAGAGCTTGGCGTAGTGCTCGCGCGAGGCCTCGGTGAAGCGGGCCGGGGTGGCCGAGAACTCGTTCCAGAAGCGGTCGAGATAGATCCGCTCGCGGCCGGCCACTAGGCGCTCCATGTCGGGGCCGCCGAACCGGAAGTGCCACAGCAGCGGGTTCTTGAGGATGTCCTCCCACGGCCCGACGCCCGGCAGCGGCGCGTCGATCAGCACGAAGCGGTGGACGCGGTCGCGGTGCTCGGCGGCGAAGGCGTAGCCGACCATGTTGCCGATGTCGTGAGTGACCAGGTCGACCTTGTCGATCTTCAGGGCGTCCAGCACCCCGGCCACGTCCTCGCCCTGGTTCTTCTTGTCGTAGCCGCCCGAGGCGGGCTTGGACGACAGCCCCAGGCCGCGCAGATCGGGCACGACGACGGTGTGGTCCTTGGCGAGGTCCGCGGCCAGCGGCTCCCACATGTCGCCGGTCTCGCCATAGCCGTGCAGCAGCACGACGGCCGGACCCTTGCCGCCCACGCGGACATGGATCGTCACGCCGTTGGTGGCGATCTCCTGGGTCTTGAAGCCGGCGGGGAAGGGTTTGACCTGCGCCAGGGCGGAAGTCGAAAACAACAGGGCCGCCAAGGCGACCGGGGCGAACTTGAGCATGGGCTGTCCTCCGGAGACGGACGCCCGTCGGGACGCCCTCAAAGGGGGAGAACGCAGGTTTTCCGAAAACCCTCACCTGATCGGCGATGTCTAAGTTGTAGTGATTTTTGGTCTGGTCCAGATTGTAGCGAGGCCGGGCGAGACCTGTCGGGGCCTTCGAAACCCGATCCCTATTCGAGGAGGATGTCCTTCCTTGATGCTTCGATGACATCGCCAGTACGGGTCTCGAAGCGACCATCGACGAATTCCCCCTCCACGAGCGGCGACTGTCACGCAGGTGTCGCCGCAAGCTGCTCTAAGCAATCTGGTTCATACCAGATGGGTCCAGGGGGAACACTCACATGTCCAAGCAGCATTCCGTTCGGACCGCGCGTCCGAGCCTCAAGAGCTTTTTGCTGGCCACCGTCGCGACCCTGGTCGCCGGGGCCGCTCCGACGGTCGTGCTCGCGCGGCAGGCCGCCGGCGAGCCGGTCTCGGCCAACCAGGTCGACGAGTTGGTCGTCACCGGCTACCGCAAGTCGCTTAGCGACGCGCGCGACATCAAGCGCGAGTCGGTCATCCAGAAGGACGCCATCGTCGCCGAGGACATGGCCAAGTTCCCGGAGCTGAACCTGGCCGAGTCGCTGCAGCGCCTGCCGGGCGTGCAGATCACCCGCGAGGCGGGGGAGGGGCGGCGCATCTCGCTGCGGGGCCTGGGTCCGGACTTCTCGCGCGTGCAGCTGAACGGCATGGAAGTGCTGGGCAACGTCGACTCCGCCCAGGACAGCCGTGGCCAGCGGTCGCGCGACCGCGCCTTCGACTTCAACATCTTCGCTTCGGAACTGTTCTCGAAGGTCGAGGTCGAGAAGACCTTCGAAGCGGCGCAGAAGGAGGGCGGCATGGCTGGCACGGTCGGCCTGTTCACCGGCAAGCCGTTCGACTATGCGGCCGGCGCCAAGGGCGCGATCTCGATCAAGGCGGGCACCAACCAATATACCAAGGACACCCAGCCGCGCATCGCCGCGCTGTACAGCTATAACTGGGACAACAAGTTCGGCGCCGCGTTCTCGGTGGCCTATGCCCGGCGCAGGACGACGGAGCAGGGCCACAACACCTACAACTACAGCCACCTTGGCGCGACCGACTACACCATCCCCGGCAATCCGCAGGGCGACGCCTATGACCTGGTCGCCGCGGGTCTGGATATCTCGCATCTGAGCGCCGACAAGCGGGCCAGGTTCCTGCAGGGCGACCTGTACTTCGCCGATGGCAACCGCATCTCGTCCTGGGACGCCAAGATGGAGCGCCTGGGCCTGACGGGCGCGCTGCAATGGCGGCCCGTGGACAACCTGCTGCTGACGCTCGACGTGCTGCACAGCGAGTTCACCACCCACCGCGACGAAATGCACCTGGCCACCCGGCCGATCGAGGGCCTGGGCTCGACCACCCTGGAAACCCCGGCCGGCTCGCCCTGGCCGGCCGCCTACCAGACGGGGTCGGTCCTCAACGACTTCACCGTGGACAAGGACGGCTACGTCACCCGAAGCGACGTCAGCAACACGACCTTCGGCAGCGAGCATCGCCGGTCGCTGAACGAAAGCCGCTTCAACCAGGTGGCGCTGACCGGCAAGTGGGAGGCGTCCGATCGCCTGACGATCGACGGCCACGTCGGCTACGAGAAGTCGACCTACAAGACCCCCTATGACGACAAGCTCTACATGCGCGCCAAGGGCAACCTGATCGCCGACTACGGCAGCGACGGGCAGTCGGCCTCGTTCCAGTATCCGGGCTGGGACACCACCAACCCGGCCAACTATGTGATGGACTCGTTCTACTACCGCGGCTTCAACAATGAATCGGAGCTGCAGGAGGGCGTGCTGAACGCGCGCTACGAACTGAGCGACACGCTGACGCTGCGGGCGGGCGTGGCCTACCACAAGTTCACCCAGGGCGGCATCGACCTGTTCTACGACGACAATGTCAACGGGACCCGGTCCAAGATGCGCGGCACGTCGGTCGCCGACGTCACTTCGGTGTTCACCAACAACTTCGGCTCGTGGCTGATCGGCGACTACGCCAAGGCTTTCGCCAAGTACAACGAGTACCACCGTTTCGGACCCAACAAGGACGGAACGGGCGGCGCGCTGCAGGACATCGAAAACGTCTACGAGACCTCGGAAAAGACCACCTCGGAATACGTTCAGCTGGACTGGGACCACGACCTGTTCGGCAAGCGCCTGCGCGGCAATATCGGCCTGCGCGGCTACCAGACCGACACCCACAGCACCGGCTGGATCCAGGGCGACAGCTACGCCTATCTGGGCACGACCGACGTGAAGGGCAGCTATGAAGGCGTGCTTCCGGCCCTGAACACGGTGCTGGAACTGACCCCCGAGGTGCTGGTGCGCTTCTCGGCCACCCAGAACCTGAACCGCCCCGGCCTGGGTTCGATGGCGGCCGAAGGCAACGCGTTCCAGGGCAACGAGACCTGCACCGTTCAGCCCAACGGCCAGAACGACTGCGACATCTCGGTGTATCGCGGCAACCCGAACCTGAAGCCGTACAAGGACACGACGCTGGACCTGTCGGTGGAGTACTACTTCGGCAAGGTGGGCCTGCTGTCGGCCAGCGTGTTCCAGAAGGACATCAAGAACTTCATCACGGCGCCGGAAGTCGACATGGTCTTCAGCGAGACCGGGGTTCCGATCTCCACGCTCCCGAACGCGACGGGCAACGAGATCGTCAAGTTCACGATGCCGATCAACAGCGCCGACAAGGTGAAGCTGACCGGCGTCGAAGTAGCGGCCCAGGCCCAGTTCTCGTTCCTGCCGGCGCCGTTCGACAACCTGGGCGCGGTGGCCAACTACACCTATGTCGACTCCAGCACCGACCTCACCGGTATCTCCAAGACCAGCTACAACGTCACGCTCTACTACGAGACTGATCGTTGGGGTGTCCGGGGTTCGCTGAGCCACCGCACCCGCTGGTACAGCGGCTACAACACCGACGTCATGGACGCCGGCACGCGCGGCTTCGAGGCCTCCACCTATGTGGACGCAGCGGCGTTTTTCAAGATCAACGACAAGCTGGAGCTCTCGCTGGACGGGGTCAATCTGACCAACCAGAAGGACACCCAGTTCTGGGGGCAGAACCGCTACCTCTATAACCAGAACCAGAGCGGTTCGACCTACATGGTCGGGCTCAGCTACAAGTTCTGACATGTAAGCACGGCAGACTGGGCGCCCGCCTCTCTTAGGAGGCGGGCGCTCTTTCCGTGTTCAGCAACATGATCGTTTCCCACCGCCATCGCTTCATCTTCGCCGCCGTGCCCAAGACCGGCACCCACGCCGTGCGGCAAGCCCTGCGCGAGCATCTGAGCGACGGCGACGTCGAGCAGGTCGGGCTGTTCGTCAACAAGCGCTTCCCGTGGGCGGACCTGGCGGCGATCCAGCACGGCCACCTGTCCCTGAGCCAGGTGCGGCCCTATCTCGGCGAGGAGGCCTTCGCCGGCTATTTCAAGTTCGCCTTCGTGCGCAATCCGTTCGACCGCTTCGTCTCGTATTGCGCCTTCATGCTGCGCGGCGGCGACGACTTCCAGCAGCGGCCGCGCGAGGTGATGCGCCACTTCCTCTTCCGGGAGCCGCCGGAGCATCACATCCTGTTCAGACCTCAAGCCTGGCTGCTGGTCGGCGACGACGGCGAGAGCCTGCTGACCGACGGGGTAGGGCGCGTCGAGGACATGCAGGGATCCTATGACGCCCTCTGCGCGCGCATAGGCATTCCTTCTCGTCCGCTGGATCGCATCAACGGCAGCCGGCGCGGCGACTATCGCGAGTACTACGACCAGGCTCTGATCGACGGCGTCGCCGCTCGCTACGCGCGGGACCTGGAGCTGTTCGGCTATACCTTCGAGGGCGTGCGATGAGCGCGCCGACCGCCAATCCTAGCAAGACCGCCGGCGTGCGCAAGCTCGGTCCGGTCGACATCGAGGCGCTGCGCGCGGCGGTGCTGGCGATCCCCGAGGCGGTCTGGGAGGGGGAGAACGCGGGCAAGCCCAATCGCTTCGAAGCGCTGGGCCAAACGCGCCACATCGTCTTCCGTTTCATCGACGGCCCTCGCGACTGGCGCGGTTCGCACGACCGCCCGGCCTGGTTGCAATGGCGCGGCCTACTGGAGCCGGTCATGGCGCGGGCCGTCCGCGACTACGGCTATGCGCGCGGCGTGTTTCCGCGGGTGATGCTGGCCAGAATGCCGCCGGGCGGGGTGATCCATCCCCATGTCGACGCCAACCCCGCGGCGAAGTGGCCGCACAAGATCCATGTGCCGCTGACCACTAATCCCGGCGTGGTCTGCTTCTTCGGCGGGGCCGAGCGCCACTTCCCGCCCGGCGAGGCTGTCGAGGTCGACAATCTCGGACCCCACTGGGTGCGCAACGGCGGCGACACCGACCGTATCCACCTGATCTTCGAGTATTACGACGCCGACCAGCCGGACCCGGACTGGCTGGAGCCGTTTCTGCTGTCGAGCGCGGCGCGGTGAACGCGCCGGCCGCCTTCGCCGATCGCGACGCCTTGCTGCAAGAGGCCAGGGAGCTGCGGGCGCGCCAGCGTGTCCGGGACGCGCTGATCGTGCTCGACCGTCTGCAGGCCGGCCACCCTCGCTTCAGCCGCCTCTACCAGGAGCGCGGCCATTGCCATGTCCTGCTCGGCGACGCCCCGGCCGCCATCGCGGCGTTGCGGGAGGCGGTGGGACTGAACCCGACCCTGCCGGTCAGCTGGGACATGCTGGAGCAACTGCATCGCATGCAGGGCGACACGGTCCAGGCGGCCGTGGCGGCGCGGCATTTGGACATGTTGAGGGGCCTGCCGCCGGAGCTGGTGGTCGCCAACAGCCTGTTCGCCGATGGGGATCTCGGCCCGGCCGAGGAAGCCGTCCGGGCCTATCTGCGCAAGGACGCCGACAACGTGGGCGCCCTGCGCCTGTTGGCGCGCATCCGCCAGGAAAGCGCCGCGCTCGACGAGGCCGAGGCGCTGCTGCGAGCGATGCTGGAGCGCGCGCCGGATTACCACGCCGCGCGTCTCGACTACGCGATGGTGCTGTTGCAGCGCCAGAAGCCGCTGGCGGCTCGGGAGGAGGCCGCGCGCCTGCTGGCGCACGACCCCAACGACCGCGACTATCTCAAGCAGTACGCCGCCGCCTGCGTGGCGCTGGGCGACCACGAGGCGGTGATCGAGCCCTATGCGCGCTTGCTGGCCGCGCTGCCGCCGTTCGGCGCCGAGGTCGCCGACCTGCGCCAGTGGCGGGCCAACGCCCTGAAGGTGGCGGGACGGCGGGAAGAGGCCGTCGCCGACTACCACGCCTCCCTGGCGGCGCGGCCCGACAACGGCGTAGCCTGGTTCGGCCTGGCCAACCTGAAAACCTATCGCTTCACAGACGACGAGGTCGCCCGCATGCAGGCGGCGGAAGCGCGGCCTGATATCCAGGAGATGGACCGCGTCTATCTGTGCTTCGCCCTGGGCAAGGCGTTGGAGGATCGGGGTGAATACGCCGCCTCCTGGCGATACTACGATCAGGGCAATACGGCGCGCCGGGCCGCCGGGCGCTATCGCCCTGATGTGGCGGAGGCCTGCGCCCGCCGCTTGAAGTCGGTGTTCACGCCGGAGTTCTTCGCCGCCCGGGCCGGCTGGGGCGCGGACGACGCGGCGCCGGTCTTCGTCGTCGGGCTGCCGCGTTCGGGCTCGACCCTGATCGAGCAGATCCTGGCGTCCCATTCCCAGGTGGAGGGCACCCAGGAACTGACCGAGATCGACCGCCTGGTCGGCGAGCTTTGCGGCCGTGATTCAGATTGCAGCCTGCCGATGCGCCCGGAGGCGTTGGAGCGCCTGACCGCCGGAGAGGCCCGCGCGCTGGGCGAACGGTTCCTGGCCGAGACCCGGGCCTATCGCCGACTAGGTCGGCCGTTCTTCATCGACAAGATGCCGAACAACTTCTGGCACATCGGCCTGATCCACCTGATTTTGCCCCGGGCCACGATCATCGACGTGCGGCGCGAGCCGATGGCCTGCTGCTTCAGCAACCTCAAGCAACTGTTCGGGACCTCCAACCAGGAATTCACCTACGGCGTCGACGACATGGCCCGGCACTACCGCGCCTATCTCGATCTAATGCGGCACTGGGACCAGGCGCTGCCGGGGCGGGTGCTGCGGGTGGAATACGAGGACGTGGTCGAGGATCTCGACGGGCAGGTGCGTCGCATGTTGGCCCATGTTGGCCTGGACTTCGAGCCGACCTGCCTGGCGTTCCACGAGACCCGCCGTAGCGTACGCACGCCCAGTTCCGAACAGGTGCGCCAGCCCATCGGGCGCGAGGGTCTGGACCAATGGCGTCGCTACGCGCCCTGGCTCGAGCCGCTGCGGGACGCGCTGGGCGACGCCGTGACCGACCGGAGGGCCTAATCCATGCGGCTGTCGCACCCCTTCTTCCAGCTTCCCGTGCTGTTCGACGCCGAACGCCTGAGGGCCGAGGTCTCGGCCCTGCCGCCCGAGGCCTGGGTGTCCCACCCGGACCAGCTGCCCGGCAACAGCGCCGCGCGGCTGATCAGCGCCGGCGGGGCCGAGACGGATTCCGTGCACGGACAGATGGCCCCGACGCCCTGGCTTGAGGCCATGCCCTATCTGCGTCAGGTCCTGGCGGGCTTCGGCGTGGTCTGGAGCCGCTCGCGCCTTATGTGCTTGGCTCCGGGCGCGGGCGTGCCCGAACACGCCGACATCAACTACCACTGGCACACGCGGGTGCGGGTGCATGTGCCGATCTTCACCCAGCCGGCGGTGCGTTTCCATTGCGACGGCCAGTCCGTCCACATGGGGGCGGGCGAGGCCTGGATCTTCGACAACTGGCGCCGGCATCATGTGGAGAACGGAGCCGACGAGCCGCGCATCCATCTGGTGGCCGACACCACCGGCACGGCGGCCTTCTGGCAGTTCGCCTGCGGACAGCCGCCGCCCCGCGACCAGTGGCGCACCATGACTTGGGATCCCAGTCTGGCGTCGGATCTGCTCACCGAGAGCGACCAGCGTTCGCCGGTGATGCCCGCCGCCGAAGTGCAGTGGCTGATCGACGATCTGCGCGCCGAACTGACGGTCGCCGCCGACACTGCCGAGGCCCAGGTGCGCGCTGCGCGGTTCGGCCTGCTGCTGGAGAGCTTTGTGCGCGACTGGCGTCAGCTCTGCGCGCTGCATGGCGTGAGCGGGCGCGGCCGGCCGGAGTTCCTGCGCCTGGCCGGCGCCGTGCACGCCGCCGTCCGGCCGTTGGCCCCAGGCCTGGTCATGCGCACCAACCAGGCCAGCGCGCTGCTGGTGCTGGAAAAGCGCGTGCTGCAGCACCTGGTCGGGGACGAGACTGCTTAGATCTTGCCGGCGCGGTCGATCAGGTCGCGCAATAGCGGGGCGTAGGTTTCGAAGTCCGCCACCTCGGCGTCCGGCGCCTTGCCGGCCTCGTCGTATCCGCGCAGGCGCAGGGCGGCCTGGGCCCAGGGATCGGCCAGGAACGTCTCGATCTCGTCGGGGCTCATAGGCCCGCCCTGCAAGGCCAGGCTCTGCAGCGAGGCCTTGCTGAGACGCGCGAGATAGTCGGGATCCACCGCCACCCGATAGCGCTTGGCGGCCACGTGCAGGCGGATCGGCTCGGTAACCTCGGGACCGAAGGCGCGCGCCAGATAGCCGGCGCTGATCTGTTCGTGGCGGGTGTCGATCCCCCGGTCGGCGGCGTCCTCGCCGGCCTTCTGCATCATATGGCCGACGTCGTGCAGCAGGGCGGCGGCGACCAGCTCGGGCGGTGCGCCGTCCAGCTTGGCGTGATGCGCCGTCTGCACGGCGTGCTCCAGCTGGGTGACGTCCTCGCCGTAGTGCAGGCCGCCCAGGCGGGCGAAGAGGTCGGCGAGTTCGGCCACGAAAGCGTCGGCCGGGGTACGGGAAATCATGAAATGTCCGAGCTGGGCGTGAAATCTGAACAGGTGTCGACGGTGGTCGTCACAGGCGCATGCGCCCGATGCCGGGGTCGGTGCGGCTGGCTCGCCCGGTCTCCAGGTGGCCGGCCAGGCGCTGGATGAAGGCCGGGTCATCGGCCAGGGTCAGGGTCAGGTCGTACCAGTGGTCGCTGCCGCGCAGGTCCCAGACCGAGCGGGCGACGCCCTTGGCCGGCAGCCTCAGGTCGCGGCGGGCCTCGCCTTCCGACAGCGGATAGTCGTCGGCCATGCGCAGGGTGGCGAGGCCCGCGCCCGCCAGACTGATGACCAGGCGCGCACGGGCGTCGGTCGCAATGGTCACGATCGGCTGTGGCCGCGACGTGTCGCCGGCGAAACGGCGGTAGAAGCCGTTCGGACCATGGACGGTCAGATCGTACGGTCCGGGAGGGCGGCTGGGCTTGTTCCAGTGTTCCGCCGCGTACTTGCGGCCGGCCGCCAGGGTGAAGCGCCAGGGGCCGTCACGGTCGGTGTTGTCGAACACCTGGAACACCGCGCCCGTCCGCCCGGCGTTGACCAGGTCGATCCAGAGCTGGCCGTCACGGACCCGGGCGTCGACCGACAACGCGTAGGGCAGGGCGCGCGCCCCGCGCTGCGGACCTTCCTGGGTCGAGGGGCCCTGCGTCTCCGGAATGCGCAGGGTGGGTGCGGCCTTGGAGCGGGCCACGCGCTGCATGTAGTCGGCGGTGGCCGGCAGGGTCAGGGCGGTCCAGTCCTGGTTCGGCGTGGCGAAGTCGAAGGCCGAGGTCAGGTCGCCGCAGACGGCCCGTCGCCAGTCGCTGATATTGTCCTCGCGCACGCCGAAGCGCTTTTCCAGGAACTGGAGGGTCGAGGTGTGGTCGAACACCTCCGAGCAGACGAAGCCGCCCCGGCTCCAGGGCGAGACCACGATGGCCGGTACCCGGATGCCCAGGCCCAGCGGATAGGTCCCCTTGTTGGCGCCTTCCGCGTCGTCGCCATAGTGCTTGGCCTCGCCGGCGACCGACACCGAGCTCCAGCCCTGTTCCGGCGTCAGCGGCGGCATGGGCGGCTGCATGTGGTCGTAGAAGCCGCCGGCCTCGTCGTAATTGACGATGAAGACGGTCTTGGCGAACACCTCGGGGTTGTCGACCAGAGCCTTGATCAACTCGGCGCAGACATGCTCGCCCTTCGAGGGCTCGGCCTGGGGGTGTTCGGAAAGGTCGGCGGCGGTGACGATCCACGACACCTGCGGCAGGCGGTCGGCGGCGACGTCGGCTCGGAAGGCCTCGACCAGTTGAACGCCGTCCGAGCGCTTGCGGTCGGGATCGGCCTTGCCTTCGCCCACCCACGAACGGCCCCGCGCATAGAGTTCGGAGTTCCTGTCGCAAGGGCGGAAGGTCTTGAACACCGACAGGATGTTGTCGCCGAAATTGTCGTACTCCTGGTAGACTTTCCAGCTGACCCCGGCGACCTGCAGGCGCTCGGCATAGGTGGTCCAATCGTGCGGCCCGTGGGCCATGACCTTGTCCTCGGCCATGTCGGCGCTGGGGGTCTCGTCCTCGCCGTAGTTGCTCATCTCCGGATCGCCGCCGACCTTGCCGCCGCCGTTGCAGCCCGTCCACAGGTGCAGGCGGTTCGGATAGGTCTGGGTCAGGGTCGAGCAGTGATAGGCGTCGCAGACCGTGAAGGCGCTGGCCAGGGCGTGATAGAACGGCAGGTCCGAGGCCTTGTAATAGACCATCCGCTTGTGCAGCTCGCCCGAGTGGCCCCACTGGTCGTAGCGGCCGCCGTTGACGATGGTGATCGCCGCCTGGTGTCCCTGGTCCGACCCGTCGACCGTGTAGGCGTTGGTCGCCGAGGCGTCGCCGTGGAAGGGGGCGACGAAACCGTCGGGGTGCTCCTTGCTGGGCTGGCGCCACACCGAGCCGCCGCCGGGCAGGCGCTGTGGACGCGGATCGCCCAGGCCCCGCACCCCGTTCAGCGCCCCGAAATAGTGATCGAACGCGCGGTTCTCCTGCATGAAGATCACCACGTGCTCGACGTCCATGATCGTGCCGGTGCGGTGACGCGCGGGGATGGCCATGGCCTGGCGGACGGTGGCCGGCAGCAGGCCCAGGGCGGCGCTCGCGGTGAGGCCACCGGCGGCGGCCCGCAGCAACGAACGGCGGTCGGTGGTCATGGTTCGACTCCAATTTCGCCATTGGTATAGACCAGATTGCGAGCGCGTTCGGCGAAACTTTCATGAAACCTCGCCCTGGTGCGCGGACGGTCGTCAGTGGTCTGATCCAGTTGCTTGACCCGGCGGGAGGGGGCTTCCATCCTCGCGCCGTGGCGGGATTCGACCGCTGGTCAGGTCGTCCGATGCAGCAGCCCGAGAGTCTCCAATATCTGGGCGTGCGCGACGACATCGCCGCGCGCATCTCGGCGGGCGACCTCAAGGCGGGCGAGCGCCTGCCGTCCGAGCGCCAGCTGCAGGCCGGCGGCGGGGTGGCTCGGGGCACCATCCGCGAGGCCCTGTTCCAGCTGGAAGCCGAGGGCGTGATCTACCGTAAGGACCGCAGCGGCTGGTACGTGTCGCCGCCGCCGGTGGTCTACGACCCCACCCGCTGGGAAGGCTTCATGTCCTATGTCGAGGCGCAGGGGCGGCGGCCGGAGACCGAGACGCTGAGCAAGGTCGAGATCGCCTGCGACGCCATGCTGTCCCAGATCTTTTCGCGCCCCATCGGCGCGCCGATGTACTGGATCCGCCGCCGGCGCTCGATCGACGGCCGGGCCGTGCTGATCGAGAGCATCATCGTCGATGCGTCCGTCGCGCCGGGCGTGATCGAGCACGACCTGGACGGCTCGCTGACCAGCGTCCTGAAGACGGTCTACGGCATCGGCGTGGCGCGCAACAAGGTCGACATGCAGCCCTGCGCCCTGACCCGCGACGAGGCAGAAGCCCTGCGGGTCAAGTCGGGCCTGCCGGGTCTCAGCGTGATCCGCACCTGCTACGACGCCCAGGGGCGGGTGATCGAGTTCGACCGCGAATACTGGCGTCACGACGCCCTGAAGATCAGCGTCGACATCCGCGTGCGCTAGCCTCAGGGCAGGGTGCGCCTTGCGCTCGACGGCGTCATCCGACTGTCGCGGACGTGGTATAGACCAAAACGCTCCATAAGGGGGCGTTCTCATGACATCGGGTGTTCGGCGCGGGCTGGAGCGGGCCAATCCGCTGGCCTTCATCCTGTTCGCGGGCCTGGCCGGCTTCTGCGCCTACTTCTCGATGTACGCCTTCCGCAAGCCGTTCGCGGCGGCGACCTTCGGCGCCGTCGAGGGCTGGGGTTTCGTCCTCGACTACAAGATCGCCTTGGTTCTGGCCCAAGTCGCCGGCTACGCGGCCTCGAAGATGATCGGGGTCAAGGTGATCTCCGAGATCGCGCCCGGACGGCGCGGCGCGGCCATACTGGGGCTGATCGGCTTTTCGTGGTTGGCCCTGCTGGCCTTCGCGGTGGTCCCCGCGCCGTGGAACGTCGCGGCCCTGTTCCTGAACGGCCTGCCGCTGGGCATGATCTGGGGGCTGGTGTTCGGCTACATGGAGGGGCGGCGCACGTCCGAGGTGCTGGGCGCGATCCTCTGCGCCAGCTTCATCCTGTCGTCGGGCATGGTGAAGTCGGTCGGCAAGTGGCTGATGGTCGACCTGCATGTCTCGCCGTTCTGGATGCCGGCCGCGGTGGGCGTGCTGTTCATGCCGCTGCTGGCGATCTCGGTCTGGGCCCTGACCCAGCTGCCGCCGCCCAGCGCCGCCGACGAGGCCGCCCGCGTGCGCCGCCAGCCGATGGACCGCGCCCAGCGCCGGGCCTTCCTGGCCGCCTACGCGCCAGGTGTCGTGCTGCTGGTCCTGGCCTATGTGCTGCTGACCGCCTTGCGCGACTTCCGCGACAACTTCGCCGCCGAGATCTGGGCCGCCCTGGGCTTCGGCGAAGCGTCCGACGTCTTCACCGCCAGCGAACTGCCCGTCGCCGCGATCGCGCTGGTGGTGTTGGGGGCGGTGATGCTGGTCCGAAACAATCTGCGGGCGCTCTTGGTGATGCACGGCGTGATCCTGGCCGGCTTCGCGGTGCTGGGCCTGTCGACCCTGGCGTTCCAGGCCCACATGCTGAGCCCCCTGACCTGGATGATCCTGACCGGGGCGGGCGTCTACATGGCCTACACTCCGTTCAACGCCATGCTGTTCGACCGCATGATCGCCTTCAGCGGCCAGATCGGTACGGCCGGTTTTCTGATCTACGTAGCCGACGCCTCGGGCTACCTGGGCAGCGTCGCCCTGCTGGTCTGGCGCAATTTCGGCGTGCTCCAGCTGGACTGGCTGAGCTTCTTCGTCGCCTGCGCCTACGCCACCAGCGTGGTGGGCGCGGTCTGCACGGTCCTGGCCGGGATTTATTTCCTGCGTCGCCGCCCGGCGGGCGACGTGGAGGTCGCCCAGGCGGAAAGCGCGGCGGCCTAACCGCCTAGGACGGTTGATCCATCAGCGCCTTGCCGCCCATGGCCGGATCGCTGATTGAATCCACGCCCGTCTCCAGCCGTCCGGCCAGCCGGCGCAGATAGCCGTCGGTCTGGATCGACAGGTCGTACCAGCCGCCGGTGGCTTTCACGCTCAGGTCCTTGTCGACTGCGCGCGCGGGCGTCAGCGTCGCTTTCCAGGAACGGACGGCCGTCGCGTAGGCGTTGGGCGTGGCGGCCAGCGTCCTGGCCCGACCACCCGGATTGCGCAGGCTCAGGCCCAGCAGGACCTGGGTCGGAGACGCCGAAACCTTCAAGATCGGGTCCTCGCCGGGAGCGGCGCCGACATAGTGACGGTGGAAGCCGTTGGGACCCAGCACCCACAGGTCGTAGGGGCCGGCCGGCCAGGCGTCGTCGAGCTGCTTGCCGGGCTCGACCGTGTAGCGGCGCGGCGCCTGGTCCAGGCGCAGGCGGTCGTAGACGTGGAACACCGTCGTCTGCCCGCCGTCGTTGGCGAAGGTCAGGGTCAGGCGGCCGTCGCGCGCGCCTTCGTCCACGCGCGGGGCGTAGGGCAGGGCGCGCGAGGGGCGGGGACCGGTCGCCTGGACCGGGACCGCCGGCATGGCTGGGGTCGGCGGCGTGGTGGTGTCCTTCAGCGCCGCGGCGCGGTCGGCCAGGGCCTTGGTGGCGGGCAGGGCCTGGGCGAAGGGGGCGTCGTTCGGGGTCTTGAAGTCGAACGCGGTGGTCAGGTCGCCGCAGACCGCCCGCCGCCACGGCGAGATGTTGGGCTCTTCCACTCCGAACCGCGTCTCCAGGAAGCGGATCACCGAGGTGTGGTCGAAGACATGCGAATTGACCCAGCCGCCCCGGCTCCAGGGCGACAGCACGTAGAGCGGCACCCGGGGACCCAGGCCGTAGGGGCGGCCCATGTATTCGTCGCGCTCGGCCGAGGCCTCGGTGGGATTGCGCACCAGGTGGTATTCGCCGGCGGTGTCGACCGTCGAGCCGCCCAGCAGCGCGCCGTCCGCCGCCTTCGACGGCGCGGCCGGCGGCGGGACGTGGTCGAAGAAGCCGTCGTTCTCGTCGAACATCACCAGCAGCACCGTGCGCGCCCAGACCTTGGGATCGGCCGTCAGGGCGTCGATGACGCGGGCGGTGTAGTCCGCGCCCTGGGCGGGGCTGGACGGGCCCGGGTGTTCGGAGTCGGCGGCGGGGGAGACGATGTAGGACACCTGGGGCAGGGTTCCGGCCAGCACGTCCTCGCGCAGGCCGTCCAGTTCGCGGGTCGAGGTCGCCAGGGCTTTCAGGCGGGGATCGGATCCCGGCAGGTCGGCGTGGCTGTCGCGATAGGCCTTGAAGCCGACAAGGGGGTTGTCGGTGAAGTTGTCGGCCATGTTCTGGTAGATGCGCCAGGTCACGCCGGCCGCCAGCAGCCGTTCGGCATAGGTTGTCCAGCGATAGGGATCGGCCGCCCCGCCGTCGGCCACGAAGCTGTCGTGGCTGTTGGAGATCGACGGTCCGCCCAGCTTGCCGGTCGGCTCGTTCGTGCCGGTCCACAGGAACAGCCGGTTGGTGTTGGTGCCGGTCTGGGTCGAGCAGTGATAGGCGTCGCACAAGGTGAAGGCGTCGGCCATCGCATACTGGAACGGGATGTCCTCACGGCGGTAGTAGCCCATGGTTCGTTCGGTCTTGGCGACCGGCCAGCGGTTCATACGGCCTTCGTTCCAGGCCGCCTGGGCGTCGGACCAGCTGTGCGGCGTGCCCTCGACCCGCATGTGGGCGAAGGTGGCGATGGTGTCGAGCGGGAAGGGCGAGATCAGCGGTGGGCCGCCCTTGCCGGTGTCGTTGACCTGGGTCCAGACCGTCTTGCGGCTCAGGCCCTCGCTGTCGGGCACGGGGATCGGGAAGCGGTCGCCGAAGCCCCGCACGCCGTTCATCACGCCGAAATAGTGATCGAAGGCCCGGTTCTCCTGCATCAGGATCACTACGTGCTCGACGTCCTTGAGCGTGCCGGTGCGCACATCGGCGTCGATGGCGGCGGCCTTGGCGACGGCGGGGGGCAGGGCCAGGGCGGCGGTCGCCGAAAGCAGGAAGGCGCGACGATCGAGGACGGGCATGGGCAATCCGACGGCTCAGGGGATGTCGCTGTCTAGCCGCGCTGGATGACAGTTCGGCCTTCCTGCGGCGCACGACTGTCACAGAACGCCCATAAAGGCTCCCTCCGGTTCATCGGAGAGATCTCACCATGCTGCATCTGCTGTTGCTCCTGGCCGCCGCCGAGCCGAGCGCCGCCGCCGCGCCGCGCATGAACGACATCCTCGCAGTGGGCACCCACAATTCCTACAAGGCGCCGGTTCCGGCCGAGGAGATGGCGGCCATGGTCGCCGCCGCCGGCCCGGGCGCGCTGGGCCTCGACTACGGCCACCGCCCCCTGGCCGAGGAGCTGGACGCCGGCGCCCGCCAGCTGGAGCTGGACGTGGTGCGAGACCCCAAGGGCGGCCGGTTCGCCAAGCCGAAGACGGCGCTGGGCAAGGGCATCGTCCCGACGCCGGCCTGGGCGGCGGCCATGGCCAGGCCGGGCTACAAGGTCTTGCACATGCAGGACGTCGACTTCCGCTCGACCTGCTGGACCTTCGTGGCGTGCCTCACCGAAATCCGGACCTGGTCCAAGGCCCATCCCGACCACGCGCCGATCCTGATCCTGCTGAACGCCAAGGAAGGACCGTCCACCGCGCCCAAGGGCGTGGCGGCCTTGCCCTATGACGAAAAGGCGTTCGACGCGCTGGACGCCGAGATCCGTTCGGTGTTCGCCGAGGCCGAGCTAATCACGCCGGACCAGGTCCAGGGCGCGGCGCCGACCCTGCGCGAAGCCGTGCTGGCCGGCGGCTGGCCCAGCCTGCAGGCGGCGCGGGGCAAGGTCTTCTTCGCCCTCGATGAAAGCCCGGAGAAGGTCGCGGTCTATCGCGGCGGGCGCAAGTCGCTGGAAGGTCGGGCCATGTTCGTCAACACCGACGAGGCCTCGCCGGCGGCGGCCTATCTGACCCTCAACGATCCGATCGGCCAGCGCGAGCGGATCGCCGCCGCCGTGAAGGCCGGGTTCATCGTCCGCACCCGGGCCGACGCCGATACGGTCCAGGCGCGAAGGAACGACGTCTCGATGCGCAGCGCGGCCCTGTCCAGCGGCGCGCAGTACGTCTCGACCGACTATCTGTGGGCCGATCCGCGTTTCCCGGGCGGCTACACCGTGCGCCTGACGGGCGGGGAGGCGGCGACCTGTAATCCGGTGCGCCTGGCCAAGGGCTGCGAGGCGCCGTTCGAGAGCCTGCCCGGCGCGCCGGTCCAGGGGTATCTGAACCCGGACCAGCGTCCGGACCTGACCAAGACCCTGGCCGCTCCGCCGCCGCCGGGCTCGCCGCGCGCGGTCGCCGACGCGGCCATCTTCGATCAGAGCCGCAGCCTCAAGGACAGCCCGCGCTGGCAGCGGGCGACCGACGACGTGGACGGGACCACTTACGAGCATTTCACCGAGGCCTTGGGCGTGAAGATCGATCCGGCTCAGGCCCCGATCTTGACGGCGCTGCTGGAACGCGCCGGCGACGATCGCTCGGTGGTCAGCCTGGCCAAGACCTACTGGGGGACCAAGCGGCCCTATATCGGAAAGCCCGACGCGCCGGTCTGCGAGGCCAAGAGCGACCACCTGACCGGCAATCCCGACTATCCGTCGGGCCACTCGGCCTTCGGCATGCACGTGGCGATGATCCTGGCCGAGCTGGCGCCCAGCCGCGCCGACGCGCTGTACGCTCGCGGCCGCGACTACGCCGAGAGCCGCTGGATCTGCGGTTCGCACACCGTCAGCGCCACCGAGGCCGGCATGCAGTCCGGGGAGACGATCTACGGCGCCGAGCATGTCTCGCCGTACTTCCGTCGCGACATGGAAGCGGCCCGCGCCGAGCTGGACGCGATCCTGGCCAAGGCGACCCCACCGGCCCGGCCGTGAAGTTTTGATGAAATCCGCATCTCGCCGCTGAGGGGCCGTCCGGAGGCGTCGTTGAAGCCGTCGGAGGCGTCGGCCGGGCCACAGGGTCCGGTTCCTCCCGCTGTCGCAACAACGACCTGGGGATATCGCGGATGATCGGACTGAACACGAAAAGCGGCCGCACGCGCCGCATGGCCTGGCTGATGACCAGCTGCGCCGGCATCGGCCTGTTCGCCGCGACGGGCGCCCACGCCCAGGCGGCGCCGGCTCCGCAGGCCGACACCGTCGAGGAGGTGGTCGTCACCGGCAGCTACGCCCGCAGCCTGCAGAAGGCCGTGGACATGAAGCGCGACACCATCGGCTTCTCGGACTCGATCGTGGCCACCGACGTCGCCAACTTCCCCGAGCAGAACCTGGCCGAGGCGCTGCAGCGCATGCCCGGCGTGACCATCGAGCGCAACAAGGGCCTGGGCGGCCGGGTCAGCGTTCGCGGCCTGCCCAGCGAGTTCACCTTCGTCACCATCAACAACCTGGCCACGGCCTCGGGCAGCGGCGGCCGCGACGTCGAGTTCGACATCTTCGCCTCGGAAATCATCCAGCAGGTGACGGTGCAGAAGTCGCCGCGCGCCGCGGACGAGGAAGGCGGCATCGCCGGCGCCATCAACATCTCCACCGCCCGTCCGTTCGACTACAACAGCCGCAAGCTGGTGGCCTCGGCCGAGGGCGCCTATAACTCGATCTCCGAAAAGGCCGACCCGAAGGTCTCGTTCCTGGCCAGCGACACCTGGGGTGACTGGGGCGGTCTGGTGTCGTTCTCGGCCGCGCGCCGCACCAACCGCACCGACTCCAACTCGGGCATCAACTTCCGCCCGATGTTCCGCTTCCTGGAAGCGGGCGGCACGCGCGCCTCGCAGGCCGCCGCCGTCCTGGCCCGCGACGCCGGCGTCATCGTGCAGAGCAACACCAACCGCAACGAGACCGGCCGGATCATCTTCCAGGACAAGGTCGGCGACCGCGCCTATCTGAACACCCAGGACCAGTGGGGCGGCACCGTCTCCCTGCAGTACAAGCCCTCGGCCAATTTCGACGTGGCCTTCGACGCCATGCTGGGCGGTTACGACTCCACCGAGGACCAGTACGACGCGGCCGCCTATTCGGCCTCGAGCCGCAGCACGCTGGAGACCATCCACGAGTACGATAAGGACACCCTGTCCGAGTACGGCATGGTCGTCCTGCGCGACGTCTCCTACACCGCCACCCAGCACGAGATGCTCAGCAAGGAGCAGATCAACAAGACCGACTACGCCCAGTTCGGCACCGAGCTGAACTGGCGCGGCGAGACCTGGAAGCTGCACGGCCTGGCCGGCTATTCGGGCGCCGAGAAGACGCTGGACTACTCCAACCTCAAGCACGTGGCCTACGCCCCGTCGCGCACCCGCTGGACGGCCGATGGCGGCGAGACGGTCAAGAGCGCCAACCCGGCCTCGATCGACATGTACAACTCGCCGTCGCGGTACCTGTTCGAGGCCTATGAGACGACCCTCGAGAAGATCTCGGACGACAAGTACGCCGCCCAGGTCGACTACACCAAGGAGTTCAGCCTAGGCTTCTTCCCGGCGCTGAAGACTATCCAGGTCGGCGCGCGCTATACCGACAAGTCCAAGGAGCGCAAGTACGGCGCCTTGAACATCCAGGGGCCGACCGCCGGCAGCACCGCCTGGCTCAACACCCGCACCATGGCCGACAGCCCGCTGACCCCGATCGGCGACCTGGTGCCCGGCGGCGACTACACCGTGCGCGACATCACCTGGAGCCAGATCTCCGACGACTATGCGCGCAAGACCTTCCGCTACGCCGGCTTCGTCACGCCGTTCACGCCGGGCGACTTCTACAAGGTGACCGAAGAGGTCACGAGCCTCTACGCCATGGCCGATCTCGGCTTCGACGTGGGCCCGGTGCCGGTGGCGATCAACGGCGGCGTCCGCTACGTGGACACCTCGATCACCTCGTCGGGCTACCACCAGATCCAGACCCCGACCGGCGGCACGACCTACACCCCCGAGCCGGTGTCCAGCGACGGCAGCTACAATAAGCTGCTGCCCAGCCTGAACTTCACCGCCGACATCACAGACAGCATCGTGCTGCGCGCGGCGGCGTCCAAGACCCTGATGCGTCCGGCCCTGACGGACCTGGCCTACAAGCGCACGGCCAGCTGGAACTCGTTCCGCTTCACTGACGGCAACCCGAACCTGAAGCCGACCTTCGCCGAGCAGTGGGAAGTGGGCCTGGAGAAGTACCTGCCCGAGGGCGGCCTGCTGGCCGCGTCGTACTTCAAGAAGAAGATCCAGGGCGTCGTCCGCCAGGCCCTGACCGGCACGGTGAAGAACGTCACCAAGTACAACGCCAACGGCAGCATCGACGGCGTCTACGACTTCGACGTCTACCAGCCGGTCAACGCCGCGGGCTCCTACGACGTCGACGGCGTCGAGCTGGTGGCCATCGTGCCGTTCGGCCTCCTCTGGGAGCCGGCCAAGGGCTTCGGCGTCAACGCCAACTACACGATCCTGGACAGCTCGCTGACGGGCCAGTCGATCATCGGCATCCCGACCCCGCCGGTGGGCCTGGCCGACAAGGCCTACAACGTCACCCTCTACTACGAGAACGACCGCTTCCAGGCGCGTGTGTCCTATAACTACAAGGACAAGTACGTCGAAGGCATCGGCTACGAGATGTACCCCATCTGGCGCAGCGGCTACGGCCAGACCGACATGTCGGTCAGCTATAATCTGAGCGACCAGATCCAGCTCAGCCTGGAAGGGATCAACATCACCGACGAGGTGACCAAGGGCTACACGATGGATCCGTCCTTCCCGACCATGTACGAAAAGTCGGGACGGCGCTTCACGCTCGGCCTGCGGATGAACTTCTGAGCCCGCTGGACGTCATCACCGGTCGCGCTCCTCCCTTCATCGGGGGGAGCGCTTCCGCGCGACCGCAGAAGGGGAGCGGCATGTCGGGGCTGCGCGCCGAACTCGTCGCTTTCCTGCAGCGTCGCGGCCAGGCGCTGGAGGACGCCGAGGACATCGTCCAGGAGACCTTCGCGCGCTTCCACCGGGCCGGGCACGATATCGGCCAGATGGATGCGCGGCCGCTGCTGTTCGCAATCGCCAAGAACCTCCTGAAAGACCACTGGAAACAGGCCAATCGCGAGCGCGCCCGCACGCTCTGGCTCGACAATGACGACACCACCGTCGCCTGGGAGCGCGCGCCCAGCGAGGAGCCGGGGGCCGACCGGCGCTCCATCGCCCGCCAGGACCTGGCCGAGATCGCCGCCGCCATCCGCGACCTGCCGCCCCGCTGCCGCGAAGCCTTCCTGCTGCATCGCTTCGAGGATTTCAGCTATCGCCAGATCGCCGACCGCCTGGGCGTGTCGGTCAGCATGGTGGAAAAGCACCTGGCCGAGGCGCTACGACGGCTCAAATCCGTGCGGGGGACCTGAGGTGTTCGGCTTCGTGGTCGTTGAGAACGGTGGGCGGCTCGCGCCCCGGTCTGTTGGGAAGGCTTGATCCGCCAAGATGTTCGCTCGTTTCGTCGCCCTGTTCGAACCCCGGCCGCGCACCGCGGAGGCGTGGGTCGTGCGCCTGGGGCGACCGACCGTTTCGCGTTCGACCCTGGCGGCGTTCTCCGACTGGCTGTCGGCTGACCCCGGCAATCTCGCCGACTACGAGGCGGCCAAGGGGTTGCTGCGCGATCTGCGCGACCTGCGCGGCGAATTCGTGGGCGAGTTGAACCTGATCCCGGCGGCGTCGAAAGCGCGGTCGCGCCGGCCCGCGACGGGCTGGTCGCCGATGGCCTTGGCCGGGGCCGTGGCGGCCGGCGTCCTAGTCGCCGCGATCACGCCGACCCTCTGGACCCGCCTGTCCGACCCGCTGTCGGGCGCGACGACCTATTCGACGCAGGTTGGCGAAATCCGCGACGTGGCCCTGGCCGACGGCTCGGTCGTCACCCTGGACACCGCCACGACCTTGCGCGCCAAGGTCGATGGCCGCGTGCGCCAGCTGTCGCTGGACAAGGGCGCGGCCTATTTCGCGGTCGCCCATGACAAGGCCCATCCGTTCCAGGTGGCCCTGGCCGACCGCCAGGTCGTGGTCACGGGCACCCACTTCGCCACCACCCTTCGCGATGGCCGCGCGCGCGTCGAACTGCTGGAAGGCTCGGTGGAGGTCGCTCGGCCGAATGCGCCGGACGCGACCGTGCGCCTGAAGCCCGGCGATCAAATCTCCTACCAGGCCGGCGGCGATGTGCGTCGCGAGGCGCGGATCGATCCCGAGCAGGCCGTGGCCTGGCGCCAGCGCCGGCTGGTGTTCCAGGACGCGGACCTGTCGCACGTGTTGACCGAGCTGGGCCGCTACACCCAGGTGCGCATCCGCCTGGCCGATCCGGCCCTGGGCCACAAGCGCGTGACGGCCATGTTGCCCCTGGAAGGCAGCGGCTCGGTGATCGATCGCGCCGGCAAGGTGCTGCCGGTGACGTTGACCCGCACCGGCGCCAACGAGGTGACGGCGGCGGCGCGCTAAGGCCGCGCTTTTCGCGAGTCTGTCACGAAGCCACGTTACCAGACCCTGGGCGCCCTGCCGCGCCGGGGGTCCTTGTCAGTCGTCCGATGTCTTTCCGCCGCGTGTCCGCTCTGTCGATCGCGGCCTTGGCGCTGGCTTCGCCGTTTTCCGTGCAGGCGGCCGCGTCGAGCTTCGACATTCCCGCCCAGGACGCCCGCGCCGCCCTGATGGCGCTGTGCACGAAGGCCGGCTGCGCCTTCGCCCTGTCGACCGAGCCGGGGCGGACCTATCGCGCCAACGCCGTCTCGGGCGCCATGCCCTGGCGCGAGGCGCTGCGGCGCATGCTGGCCGGCACGGGCCTGCGCTACGAGATCGTCGACCAAACCTCGGTGCGGGTCTGGGCCGAGGCCGCGCCGCCGCGCCGGATCGAGCCAGTCCCCGAGGCGCCGGCCGATCTGGAGGCGGTCACGGTGACCGCGCCCTTCAGCGCCGGCATTGAAGACGCCCTGGTCCGCAAGCGGCGGGCCGACTCCATCATCGACGTGGTTTCGGCCGGCCGCATGGGCGAGCTGCCGGCGGCCAATCTGGCCGAGGCCCTGCAGCGGGTGCCCGGCGTCGCCATCGAGCGCGAGGTGGGGGAGGGGCAGTTCGTCAGCGTCCGGGGGCTGGGTCCGCTGTTCCAGTCGGTGACGCTGAACGGCGCGCCGGTGGCGTTCAACGAGAATATCCGCAACTCCACCCAGAGCGGCCGCCAGTTCCGTTTCCGGGCGCTCTCGGCCGATCTGTTGGCGGGGGCGACGGTGGCCAAGTCGGCGACGGCCGATCTCGTCGACGGCGGCATCGGCTCGAACATCGACATCCGCACCGTGAGGGGGCTGGAAGGGCCGTCCTACCTGTCGGTCCGCGCGGACGCCCACATGGAGGCGCGCTCGGAGGCGGTGTCGCCGGACCTTGCGGTGTCCGGTCGCTGGCGTCGGGCGGACGACCGGTTGGGCCTGGTCGGCGGCGTGTCTACAGAGCGGCGCGAGGTGCAGTACGACCGCTTCCAGATCCAGCGCTATCGCGACGTCGTCATCGCCGGCCGGTCGCTGGCCGTGCCCGACGACGTACGCACCACGGTCGAACAGGAGCAGCGCGCCCGGGCCACCGCCTTCGTCGGGCTGGAGTGGCGGGTCGCGCCCAATGTCGACCTCTATGTCGACGCCCTGGCCTCGCGCTTCGACAACGCCATCCGCGAGGACCGGGTCGTCTATGCCATCGGCGACCACGTCGCCCAGATTCTGGCGACCGGCGAAGCGCGCATCGAGAACGGCGCCCTGGCGGGCGGCACGGTCCGGGCCGGCCAGATCAGCGACAATCTGGAGGTCTCGGACCAAACCCACGACAACGCCTCCCTGAGCCTGGCCCTGAAAGCCGAGGCCGGCGGCTGGAGTCTGGAGCCGCGCCTCAGCCTCTCGAGCGCCCGCTCCAATCTCGACACGCCCTTGCAACGGATCGGCGCCGTGAGCCCGCTGGGCGTGACCTACGCCTTCGACCTCGGCCCGGACCTGATCGGAACCCGCAAGGCGCCGCGACTGTGGACCGACTTCGACCTTACCGATCCCGCCGGCCTGACCCTTTCGCGTTACGGCGTGCGCGCCACTCAGGTCGAGGATCACGACGTCACCGCCCTGATCGCCGCCGGCCGGTCGATCGACTGGACCGTGGGACCGCTGCGGTTCGAGCGCCTGCGCCTGGGCAGCCAGGTCAGCGACCGGGGGCGCGACTATCAGCGGCGCGACCGCGAGGCCGCGCCGCGTCCGGGCGTGATCGTGGACGCCGGCTTCTTCGGCGCACGGTCGCCCGACGGCGCCTTCGACCGCCTGATCGCCGACCGACCGCCGGCCTGGGCCGCCGCCGACTTCGCGGCGTTCCGCGCCGCCTTCGTCCTGCCGGGAGAGGCTGACGGAGTGATCGTCGACGCCGGCGACCTGAAGCCCAACGGCGCCGACCTGCAGGGGTCCTACAAGGTGGGCGAGCGGATCCTGGCGGCCTACGGACGGTTGGACTTCTCGACGACCGTGCTGGGCCTGCCCGCCACCGGCAATGTCGGGGTCCGGACCGCCCGGACCCGCACGGCGGTGGACGGCTCCTTGCTGGGCGTGGGGCCGACGGGCCAACTGGACGTCCAGCCGATGCGCTACGCCGGCGCCCACGCGGTGGCCCTTCCCAGCGCCAACCTGGCCGTGGACCTCGACGACCACTGGCGTCTGCGCCTGGCGGTGTCGCGCAGCATCACGCGGCCGTCCCTGGCCGACCTGCGCTCGGCGACCGTGCCGGCCAGCAGTCTGGTCTCGATCCTCTACGACCGGGGGCAGGCCGAGGTGGATCACCCTTCGCCCGGCACGCTGTTCTCGGGCGTCGGCGGCAATCCGGCCCTGAAGCCCTATAGGGCGACCAATTACGACCTGTCGCTGGAGCGCGAGTTCGAGGGCTTCGGCGGCGTCAGCGTGGCGGTGTTCCACAAGGCCATCGACGACTTCATCGTCGTTTCGACGCGGCCCGAGCGCCTGGCCTTCGCCACCCGCGCGGGGGCGCCCGTGACCGCCACGGTGATGATGTCCCGGCCCCGCAACGCGGGCGAGGCCAAGGTCACCGGGGTCGAGGCGGCCTTCAGCCGTCGCTTTCCCGGCGGATTCGGGGTCTGGACTAGCGCCACCCTGGTCGATGCCTGGAGCCGCAACACCGACACCGGCCAGCGCGGCCGGTTGAACGGCGTCTCGCGCCTGTCCTATTCGATCAGCCCCTTCGTCGAGCGCGGGCCGCTGCACGCCCACCTGTCCTGGACCTGGCGCTCGCCGTTCGGGTCGGAGGCCGACATGCAGGGCGGCGGGGTGTCGAGCTTCATGGTCGCCTCCGCCGGCTATCTGGACGCCGCCGGCTCCTACGACCTCAGCCCCCGCGTCTCGCTGTTCGTCGAGGCCAGCAACATCACCGACACCCTCGAAGCGGCCTACGAGCGCGACAGGAGCCGCCCCCTGCAGATCGGCCGCTCGGGTCGGTCGTTCGGCCTGGGCGTCCGGATGAGGATTTGAAGCGGCGCCTATTGTGTGTGCAGTTTCACCTTCGCGCGCCGCATCCGAAGGCGGTCGCTCCCCATCCGGGCCGTAACCCACTAGGGCAGGCTCATGCGCGTCCTGGTCATCGATCCCGATCCTGTCCGAGCCGCCCTCGTCGCCGAGGGGCTGGAGGGCGTGCAGCCGCTCGAGGTGCGCCGCGCCGCGACCTATGACGAGGCTGAGGCGACCGCCTTCGCGCCCGACGTGGTGGTGATCGCCGCCGACAGCCCCGACCGCGACACCATCGACAGCCTGGAGCGCAGCAGCCAGGGCCGGCCGGTGGTGATGTTCGTCGACCGCTCCGAGCCAGGGCTGGCCGAGCAGGCCGTGCGCGCGGGCGTGGCGGCCTATGTGGTCGACGGGCTGGCGCCGGGGCGGGTAAGATCGATCCTCGACGTGGCCATGAGCCGCTTCGCCTTGACCCAGCAGCTGCGCGGCGATCTGGCCAAGGCCAAGGCGGACCTGGAATCGCGTAAGACCGTCGAGCGGGCCAAGGGCCTGCTGATGAAGGAGCGTGGGTTGGACGAGGACGGCGCCTACCGTCTGTTGCGCAAGCTGGCCATGGATCGGGGCAAGCCGATCGGGTCGGTGGCCGCCGACCTGCTGGCCTTCGCCGGGGTGCTGAAGGGCGACGCCTCGTGAACGGACGCGCCGACCTGACCCTGGGCTTCATCCCCCTGACCGACTGCGCGCCGCTGATCGTGGCCAAGGCGCGCGGCTTCTTCGCCGAGGAGGGGCTGGAGGTGACTCTGAGCCGCGAGGCCTCGTGGGCGACCGTCCGCGACAAGGTCTCGGTCGGCGCGCTGGACGGCGCCCACATGCTGGCGCCGATGGTGCTGTCGACGCCGTCCATGCTGGCGCCCATGGCCCTGAACCAGAACGGCAGCGCCATCACCGTCTCCACTCGGCTGGCGGCCATGCTGCGCGAGGTCGATCCCGAGGGGATGGCCGAGTCGCTGATCACCGCCAGGCCGCTGGCGCGCCTGGTCGAGCGCCTGGCCGGGCAGGGGGCGCCCCCCCTGGTCTTCGCTATGGTCTTCCCGCAGTCGATGCACAACTACGCCCTGCGCTACTGGCTGGCCCAGGCGGGGATCGATCCCGATCGCGACGTGCGCCTGGTCGTCACCCCGCCGCCGCGCATGGTCGAGCACCTGCGCTCGGGCGCCATCGACGGCTTCTGCGTCGGCGCGCCGTGGAACGCGGTGGCGGTGGACGAGGGGCTGGGCGAGGCGCTGATCAAGGCCTCGCAGCTGTGGCCCGGCAGTCCGGACAAGGTGTTCGGCGTCACCGAGGCCTGGACCCAGGCGCATCCCGGCGATCTGCGCGCCGTGCTACGGGCCCTGATCCGCGCCGCCGCCTGGGCCGACGAGCCGGGCAACCACGCCGAGCTGGTGGCGCTGCTGTCGCGTCCCGACCATGTGGGCGTCGAGCCCGAGGCCGTGGCGCGGGCTCTTCGGTCGGAGATCGTCTTCCACCGCGACGCCGCCGGCCTGCCGCGTCGCGAGCACGCCCTGTGGTTCCTGTCGCAGATGGTCCGCTGGGGGCAGGTGGAGGCGGACGCCGATCTGGAGGCGATCGCCGACCGAGCCTATCGCCCGGACCTGTTCCGAGAATCGGCGCTGTCGCTGGGGCCGGTGCTGGATCCGGCCCAGGTGTTCGAGGACGCCGCGCCGGCGCCGGCGGCGCTGTTCGACGGGCCGGCCTTCGATCCGGCGGACGCGCGCGGCTATGCGGCGTCGTTCGCGATCGGGCGAGTCTCGTCTGACGCCTGACGGTAATTGCTCATCTCGCGTGCAATGCTCCTGCTCAAATGCCGAGCAATCGCACGAACGCGCCCTGGACCGCGCTGCGGCGCAACATGTCGCGTGACTCCCGCAGCCTTCTGATTTTCCCCTAGGGTCAGGCCTTCGGACAACGGCGTTCGTGGCTGCCAGAGACGACCGCTCGGATGCGGTCACCCGCCCGGGGCGCTCAGCGCCTTGCTCTCGCAGACACGCAACATCCGAGGCATTCCATGCTCTCCCGCGATTTCCTGAAGGCCGGCCACGCACCGACCCTGTTCGCCGCGTTCCTGTATTTCGACCTCAGCTTCATGGTCTGGGTGATCCTGGGCCCGCTGGGCGTGGCCATCGCCAAGGAGTTCCACCTCGACCCCGCCCAGAAGGGTCTGATGGTCGCCATCCCTGTCCTGGCTGGCGCTGTGCTGCGCTTGGTCAACGGCGTGCTGGTCGACCGGATCGGCCCCAAGAAGACCGGGATCATCAGCCAGGTGATCGTGCTGGCGGGCCTGAGCATCGCCTGGCTGTTGGGCATCCATAACTATCATCAGGTCCTGGCCCTGGGCGTCGTGCTCGGCGTGGCCGGCGCCTCGTTCGCGGTGGCCCTGCCGCTGGCCTCGCGCTGGTATCCGCAGGAGCACCAGGGCCTGGCGCTGGGCATCGCCGGAGCCGGCAACAGCGGCACGGCCCTGGCCGCCCTGTTCGCCCCGATCCTGGCCAAGCACTTCGGCTGGCAGAACGTGATCGGCCTGGCCGCCATCCCCCTGGCCCTGGCCTTCGTGGTCTATCTGCTGCTGGCCAAGGACGCCCCCGAGCAGCCCGCGCCCAAGAAGCTGGCCGAATATCTGGACGTGCTGAAGGTTCCGGACGCCTGGTGGCTGATGCTGCTCTACGCCGTCACCTTCGGCGGCTTCGTGGGTCTGGCTTCGTCCCTGACCATCTACTTCAACTCCGAATACGGCCTGACCCCGGTGATCGCCGGCTTCTTCACCGCCGCCTGCGTGTTCGCCGGATCGTTCATCCGGCCGGTGGGCGGGGCCCTGGCTGACCGCTTCGGCGGGGTGCGCACCCTGACGGTGGTCTTCGCCCTGGCCGCCGTGGGCCTGGCCACGGCCAGCTTCCAGATGCCCTCGGCCTGGACGGCCCTGGCGGTGCTGATGTTCTCGATGCTGGCCTTGGGCGCGGGCAACGGGGCGGTGTTCCAGCTGGCGCCCCAGCGGTTCCGCAAGGAGATCGGCGTCATGACCGGCCTGATCGGCATGACCGGCGGCATCGGCGGCTTCTACCTGGCCTCGACCTTGGGCATGGCCAAGAAGATGACTGGTTCCTACCAGGTCGGCTTCCTGGGCTTCGCGGCCCTGGCGGTGTTCGCCCTGGTGGCCCTGCACGGCCTGAAGGCCCGCTGGCGCGCGGTCTGGCCGACCCTGCACGGCGCCGACACCAAGCCCGTTCGCGTCTGATCCTTCCTCTTCAACGAGTACAAGCCATGACCAAGGAAAAGCTGGTCGTCATCGGCAACGGCATGGCCGGTTGCCGGGCGGTCGAGGAAGTCCTCAAGCGCGATCCCGACCGCTACGAGATCGCCATCTTCGGGACCGAGCCGCGGGTGAACTACAACCGCATCATGCTGTCGCCGGTGCTGGCGGGGGAGAAGTCCTTCGCCGACATCGTGATCAACGACCAGGCCTGGTACGACGACAACGCCATCGCCCTGCACGCGGGGCGGGCCGTCATCGCCATCGACCTGGAAGGCCGCAAGGTGGTCGCCGAGGGCGGGCTGGAGGTCGCTTACGACAAGTTGATCCTGGCCACGGGCTCGGACCCCTTCCGCCTGCCGCTGCCGGGCATCGACCTGAAGGGCGTGGTCACCTTCCGCGACCTGGACGATGTCGAGGCCATGGTCGCGGCCTCCGGCAAGCCGGGCGCCAAGGCCGTGGTGATCGGCGGCGGCCTGCTGGGGCTGGAGGCCGCCTATGGCCTGGCCCGGCGCGGCATGGGCGCCACCGTTGTCCACCTGATGGACGTGTTGATGGAACGCCAGCTGGACGAGAGCGCCGGCTTCCTGCTGCGCGAGGCTCTGGCCGAACGCGGCGTGGAGACGGTGCTGGGCGCCCATTCCGAGGAGATCGTCGGCGAGAACGGCCAGGTCGCCGGCCTGAAGCTGAAGGACGGTCGCGTCCTGCCGTGCGACCTGCTGGTCATGGCCGTGGGCATCCGTCCCAATTCGACCCTGGCCAAGGCGGCGGGCCTGGCGGTCAATCGCGGCGTGGTCGTCGACGACGCCATGCGCACCTCCGACCCGGCGGTGTTCGCCGTGGGCGAATGCGCCGAGCACCGGGGCAATTGCTACGGCCTCGTCGCGCCTATCTGGGACATGTGCCGCGCGCTGGCCGAGTCCATGACCGACGGTGAGGGGGCCTATGAAGGCTCCGTCCTGTCGACCCGCCTGAAGGTCTCGGGCGTGGACGTGTTCTCGGCCGGCAAGTTCGCCGGCGGCGAGGGCTGCGAGGACATCGTGTTCCGCGACGCCGGGCGTGGGGTCTACAAGCGCGTGGTCATCGAGGACGGCAAGGTGGCCGGGGCGGTGCTGTTCGGCGACGCGGCCGACGGCGGCTGGTACTTCGACCTGATGCGGGCTGGGACGTCGGTCACCGACATCCGCGAGACCCTGATCTTCGGCCAGGCCATCACGGAGGGGCTCTCCGGCCTGGACCCTAACGCCGCCGTTGCGGCCATGCCCGACACGCAGGAAATCTGCGGCTGCAACGGCGTCTGCAAGGGTTCGATCGTCTCGGCCATCACGGCCCAGGGCCTGACGACGCTGGACGACGTGCGGGCGGTGACCAAGGCCTCGGCCTCGTGCGGCTCGTGCACGCCGCTGGTCGAACAGGTGCTGAAGCTGACCCTGGGCGACGGCTTCCAGGCCCAGACCGGGCCTAAGCCGATGTGCAAGTGTACGCACCACCCGCACTCGGACGTCCGCACGGCCATCGTCGCCCAGGGCCTGAAGTCGATGCCCGCCGTCATGCAGGCCATGGAGTGGACCACGCCTGACGGCTGCGCCTCGTGCCGACCGGCCCTCAACTACTATCTGCTATGCGCCTGGCCGTCGGAATATCGCGACGACAAGCAGTCGCGCTTCATCAACGAGCGGGTCCACGCCAACATCCAGAAGGACGGCACCTATTCCGTCGTGCCGCGTATGTGGGGCGGCATGACCACGCCCGACGAACTGCGGGCCATCGCCGACGTCGCCGACAAGTTCGCCATCCCGGCGGTCAAGGTCACGGGTGGCCAGCGCATCGATCTGCTGGGCGTCAAGAAGGACGACCTGCCGGCCGTCTGGGCCGACCTCAACGCCGCCGGCATGGTCAGCGGCCACGCCTACGCCAAGGGGCTGCGCACGGTGAAGACCTGCGTCGGCAGCGACTGGTGCCGGTTCGGAACTCAGGATTCCACCGGCCTGGGCATCCGACTTGAGAAGTTCCTCTGGGGCTCATGGGCGCCGGCCAAGGTCAAGCTGGCGGTGTCGGGCTGCCCGCGCAACTGCGCCGAAGCTACCTGCAAGGACTTCGGCGTGGTCTGCGTCGACAGCGGCTACGAGATCCACATCGGCGGCGCGGCCGGCCTGCACATCCAGGGCACCCAGGTGCTGACCCGGGTAGCGACTGAGGATGAGGCCGTCTGGGTGATCGCCGCGGCCATGCAGCTGTACCGCGAGGAGGGCTGGTACCTGGAGCGGGTCTACAAGTGGATGGCGCGCGTGGGGCTGGAAACGATCCAGGCCCAGGTCACCGATCCGGAGACGCGCAAGGCCCTCTACGACCGCTTCGTGTTCTCGCAGCGCTTTGCCCGTCTCGACCCCTGGGCCGAGCGCGTGGCCGGTCGCCACACCGAGGAATTCACCCCCATGAGCCGCCGGATGGAGTTCGCCCCCGCATGAACGCTCACGTTCCTGTTCCCGTGTGGATCGACGTCGGCGCCGTCACCGACGTGCCCCGTCGCGGCGCGCGCCGGGTCCCCAGCCCGCGCGGCGACATCGCCATCTTCCGCACCGGCGACGGCGAGGTCTTCGCCCTGATGGACGCCTGTCCGCACAAGGGCGGGCCGCTCAGCCAGGGCATTGTCCATGGCCGGGCGGTGACCTGCCCGCTGCATAGCTGGAACATCGACCTGGCCTCGGGCGAGGCCATGGGCGCCGACAAGGGCAAGGGCTGCACGCCGGTCGTGCCGCTAGAGGTGCGCGATGGGCGTCTGCTGCTGAGCTTCGACGCCCATGGCTGACGGCGCGACCGCCCCGATCGTCAAGACGACCTGTCCTTATTGCGGGGTGGGTTGCGGCGTGTCGGGCGCGGTCGGCGAGAGCAGGGCCGTGGCGGTGAGCGGCGACAAGGCCCACCCCGCCAACCTCGGTCGGCTGTGCTCCAAGGGCACGGCGCTGGGGGCGACGGTCGGGCTGCAGGGCCGGCTGTTGGAGCCGACCATCGGCGGCAAGCTAGCCACGTGGGGCGATGCGACGGCCCTGGTCGCCAAGAAGTTCAAGGACACCATCGCCAAACACGGCCCTGACAGCGTGGCCTTCTACGTCTCGGGCCAATTGCTGACCGAGGACTATTACGTCGCCAACAAGCTGATGAAGGGCTTCATCGGCTCGGGCAATATCGACACCAACAGCCGGCTTTGCATGGCCAGCGCCGTGGCGGCCCACAAGCAGGCCTTCGGCGCCGATCTGGTCCCTGGCTGCTACGAGGACCTGGACCTGGCGGACCTGGTGGTGTTCAGCGGTCACAACGCCGCCTGGACCCATCCGGTGCTGTTCCGGCGCATGGAGGCGGCCCGGGCGCGCGGCCAGAAGCACGTGGTCATCGACCCGCGCCGCACCGACACCGCCGAGGGCGCGGACCTGCATCTAGCCATCGCCCCGCAGAGCGACGTGCGGCTGTGGAACGGCCTGCTGGCCGAGCTGATCCGGCGCGGCGCGATCGACCGCGACTATATCGACGCGTATGTGAACGGTTTCGCGGAAGTCGCTGCCGCGCTTGAGGAATTGGATCAATCCTCCAGCGCCGTCGCTGCCGATTGCGGGATCGCCGTGGCCGATCTGGAGGCCTTCTACGATTTGTTCGCGGCGCATGCGCGGACGGTCAGCCTGTTCTCGATGGGCGCCAACCAGTCGGCCCAGGGCACGGCCAAGGGGCTGTCGATCCTCAACGTGCACCTGGCCACCGGGCGGATCGGCAAGCCGGGCGCCTGCCCGTTCTCGATCACCGGCCAGCCCAACGCCATGGGTGGGCGCGAGACCGGCGGCATGGCCAACACCCTGGCGGGCCACATGGACTTCGCCCCCGCCGACCGCGACCGCGTGGCTCGCTTCTGGGGCGCGCCGGACACCGCCCGCGCGCCCGGCCTGAAGGCCGTCGAGATGTTCGAGGCCATCCATGCGGGCAAGATCAAGGCGGTGTGGGTAATGGCCACCAACCCCGCCGTCAGCCTGCCGAACGCCAGCCGCGTGCGCGAGGCGCTGGAGCGCTGTCCGTTCGTGGTGGTGTCCGACTGCGTGGACACCGACACCACGGCCTTCGCCGACGTCAAACTGCCGGCCCTGGCCTGGGGCGAGAAGGACGGCACGGTGACCAATTCCGAACGCCGCATCTCGCGCCAGCGGGCGATCTTCCCGCCACCGGGCCAGGCCCGCGCCGACTGGCGGATCATGGCTGATGTCGCCAAGGCCATGGGTTTCGACGGCTTCGGTTGGGGTTCACAGGCCAGCGTTTTCCGCGAATGGGCGCGGCTGACGGCCTATGAGAACGCTGATCGTATTCTGAACCTGTCCGGGCTTTCGGCTTTGGCGCCAGAGGCTTACGCCGATCTCCTGCCGGTCCAGTGGCCGGTGAAGGCGGACGGACAGGGCACACCGCGCCTGTTCGTCGACGGTCGCTTCCAGACCCTCGACGGCCGCGCCCGCATGGTCCCGACCCGGCCCAAGGGGCCCGCCGACGCGGTCGACGCCGCCTTCCCGCTGTCGCTGAACACCGGCCGCATCCGCGACCAGTGGCACACCATGACCCGCACGGGCCTGGCCCCCGACCTGTGCCGCCATGCGCCCGAACCGTTCGTCGAAGTCCACCCCGCCGACGCGGAAGCCCAGGGCCTGAAGGACGGCGCCCTGGCCCGGGTAATCACCGCGCGGGGCGAGGCCGTGGCCCTGACCAAGGTCACCGACCGCCAACGGCCCGGCGGGCTGTTCATGCCCATGCACTGGACCGGCACCTTCGCGCCGTCGGGCCGCGCCAACCCGCTGGTGGCGCCAAACCTCGACCCCACCTCCGGCCAGCCGGAGTTCAAGCACACCCCCGCCCGGATCCGCGCCTATCGCGAGACCTGGAAGGGCTTCTTCCTCACGCGGTTCGGCCTCGCATCCCCCTCAGGGCTGGACCTCGTCTGGCGGCGCATTCCCCATGACGCCTGCCAGCAACACGAGTTCGCCGGCCGGGGCGACGAGGTCGAGCGCGCCGCCCTGCGCAAGGCCCTGACCCGGGGCCTAGCCGGCGAACTCGTGACCTATGAAGACGCCGCCACCGGCGCGCGCCGCGACGCCTGGCTCGACGCCGACGGCCGGCTGGTGGCGGTGCTGTACGTCACCCTGACCGGCCGCCTGCCGCCGCGCGATTGGCTGGCCGAGTTGTTCGCCAAACCAGCCCTGACCATCGAAGCCCGCTCGGCCCTGCTGGTCGGCCGCCCGCCCGGCGCGCCGGTCGACAAGGGACCGCTGGTCTGCGCCTGCCTGAAGGTGGGCGCCAAGGCCGTGCAGGCCGCCATCGTCGCCGGCGCGGCCAGTCCCGACGCGGTCGGCGTGGCCACCGGGGCCGGAACCAACTGCGGCTCGTGCCGTCCCGAGATCGCCCGAATGATCGCCGCTTCCGCCCCTATCAAGGAGCCCGCCCATGCCCAATGATGCACGAAGTGCTCAAGTGCTGCTCGTCGGCGCCGGTCCCGGTCCGATCGACCTGATGACCGTGAGGGCCGTGCGCGCCGTCGAGGGCGCCCAGGCGCTGCTCTACGACGCCCTGGTCTCCGACGAAGCGGTCGCCCTGGCGCCACCCGGCTGCGTGCGCATCCAGACCGGCAAGCGGTCGGGCAAGCTCAGCATGAAGCAGGACGAGATCAATCGCCTGATGCTGCGCCTGGCCCGCAAGGGGCTGCGGGTGGTCCGGCTGAAGGGCGGCGATCCCTCGATCTTCGGCCGGGTGGGCGAGGAGGCGCAGTTCCTGCGCGGCCATGGCGTCTCGGTCGAGGTGGTGCCCGGCGTCACCGCCGCCTGCGCCGCCGCCGCCCAGTTCGGCTTCCCCCTGACTCATCGCGGCGAGGCCCGGCGCGTGGTCTTCACCACGGCGCGGCTGGAGGCCGGGGCGCTGTCGGGCGACTGGAACGCCGCGTCCGATCCCCAGGCGACCCTGGCGATCTACATGGGCGGCGAGGTGGCGGGCGATTTGGCCCGGCGGGTAATGGACGCCGGCCGGCCGGCCGATACCCCGGTGGTGGCCGTGGAGAAGGCCGGCGGCGCCGATGCGCGGCTCTATCCGGCCACGCTGGAGACCCTGGCCGAACGCGTCGCCCAGGCCGGGGACGGGCCGCTGCTGATCGTGGTGGGCGAGGTCGCGGCGGCCGCGACCGCCGGCGCGATCCAGGCCGCATGGAGGGCGGTGGGATGAGCGACTGTTTCGAACGGGCGGGAACGCCGGCCGATGCGCGCGCGGTGACGGACCGAGACGCCATCTTCGCCTTCGAGCAGGACTTCGCGGGCAGCCTGCGCTGCATTCCGATGATCGTGCGCTTCAAGCTCGATTTGGCGGGGGTGAAGCTGTCGCTTCGGCAGTGGAGCCGGTTCGACCATCCCACGCGGACGGCGCTCGTCCGCGATCCGTGCGACACCGCCGAGGATATCGCCGCCTACAGGGACGCCCTGGTCGGCTACATCGAGCGCCAGACCGACGAGCCGGCGAAACTGTTCAGCCCTGATCTGGCTCCCGCCTGGGCCGAGACGGTGCGGACCGCCGAGACCGTGACGGCCTGGGCCGAGGGCCTGGCGGTCGCCGCGCCCACCGACGCCCAGTGGCGCGGGCTTTCGGACCTACAGCGCTTCACCCTGATCAAGCTGACGCGGGCCGGGCACGACAACGATAACTTCTACCCCGCCCTGGTCGAGTTCGGACTGGCCTAGGCCCTAGGGCGCCCTGCAGTGACGGGCGATGAAATCGGCGTGGAAGGGCGCGTCCCGTGCGATGCGGTCCACGTCTTGGCGGATGTTGGCCGCCAGGGTGCGGAGGCTGTCCAGGGTGACGGCGTCGGCGTTCGGGTCGTAGGCGCGGGGGACCACGTCCATGCCGGTCATCACGCACAGCCAGCTGGGCTCGTGGAAGCTGTCCCAATCGTACTGGGCCAGCTTTCCGGAGGCCCGGAACAGCTCGATCTTATGAGCCAAGGTGTCGGGCAGGGGCTCTTCGCGGCAGTGCTTCCACAGAGGCTGGTCGCCCCGCCGATTGGCCCAATAGTGCAGGATGATGAAGTCGCGGATCCGCTCGAATTCCAGGGTCGAGATCCGATTGTACTCGGCCCGCAGTTCCGGCGCGCAGTCGGCGCGGGGGAAGAACTCCAGCAGCTTGTCGATGCCCGCCTGGATCAGGGTGATGCTGGTCGACTCCAGCGGCTCCAGGAAGCCGGCCGCCAGGCCGATGGCCACGCAGTTGCGCTCCCAGAACCGCTCGACATGGCCTGGGCGGAAACGGACGAAATTGGCCGAGGCCAGGGCCTGGCCTTCGAGGCCGGCGCGCAGGTGCGCCTCGGCCGCGTCGTCGCTGAGCAGGGCGGAGCTGTAGACATAGCCGTTGCCCACCCGGTGCTGCAGCGGGATGCGCCAGGTCCAGCCGGCCTCCTCGGCGCGCGAGCGGGTGAAGGGGGTGATGCTCCTGGCGTCGGCATGGGCGCAGGGTAGGGCGACGGCGCGGTCGCACGGCAGCCAACGGCTCCAGTCGCGGAACGGCACACCCAGCGTCTGTTGCGTCAGCAGGCTGCGGAAGCCCGAACAGTCAACGAAGAGGTCGGCCGCGACCTCGGCGCCGGTGTCCAGGGCGACCTTGTCGATGAAGCCGGTCTCCGGGTTCAGCGTCACCTCGGTGACCTTGGCGTCGATCCGACGCACGCCCCGCGCCTCGGCGAAGCGCCGTAGGTGCTGGGCGAAGAGGCTGGCGTCGAAGTGGATGGCCCAGTCGTAGATCGCGAAGTCGGGTTGGTCGGGGCTGGGCGGCGGGGGCAGGGCGAAGCGGCCCTCGCGCGCCAGGGCGTCGCCCAGGCTGTAGTCGCCCAGCGGGGTGCGGTCGCCGGCCTCGCGCAGGCGCGCCCAAAGATGGTGGAAGCCCAGCGCCCCGGCGGCAACGCCGTAGCGGCCGAAGGGGTGGAGGAAGCGGTGGCCCGGTTCCAGCCAGTCGTCGAAGGCGATGGCCAGCTTGAACGTGCCGTTGGTGGCCTTGAGGGCGTCGAACACGTCCATGTTCAGCGACTGGAAATAGCGCCGGATCGCCGGGACGGTGGCCTCGCCGACCCCGACCGTGCCGATGGCCGAGGACTCCACCAGGGTGATCGAGACGCCGCGCGGCCCAAGAGCATGGATCAGCGAGGCGGCGGTCATCCAGCCGGCCGTGCCGCCGCCGACGATCGCGATGGATTTGACGGGATCGCTCATGGTCTTTCGATCCCTCTAGGCGGCCGCGACGGCCTGTATCATGCGAGCGACGTAGTCCTGGTGCGAGGGCAGCCCGGCGGCGGCGCGGGCGAAGCCGGTGCGCAGGTCGTCCATGTAGGCGGCGAGGTTCTGGGGATCGAGGCCTCGGGCCAGGGGCGAGGCGGCGCGGGGCAGAATGCCTTGGCCGATCAGCACCTGCACCCAGTTGTCGGCCAGGAACAGGTCGCCCTGCTCGATGAGCAGATGGCCGTTTTCGCGGAAGTATTCGATCTTGCCGGCCAAGCTGTCGGGCACGGCCATGTCGCGGCAATGGCGCCAGAACGGCGTGTCGTCGCGCCGCGTGGCCTTGTAGTGCAACACCAGGAAGTCGCGGATCAGCTCGTACTCGTGGGCCGTGGCGCGGTTGTACTCGGCGACGGTTCCGGGGGCGAAGCGCTTGTCGGGGAAGACCTTCAGGAACCGGGTCATGCCCGACTGCACCAGGTGGATGCTGGTCGATTCCAGCGGCTCCATGAAGCCGGCCGCCAGGCCCAGGGCCAGGCAGTTCCTGACCCAGCTGGCGCGCCGGCGGCCGGTGACGAACCGCAGGGGGCGTGGATCGGCCAGGGGCGGGCCGTCCAGATTGTCCATCAGGACCCGCGTGGCCTCGTCCTCGGTCGTGAAGGCGCTGCAGAAGACGTGGCCGTTGCCGATGCGGTGCTGCAGCGGGATGCGCCATTGCCAGCCGGCGTCGCGGGCGGTGGCCCGGGTATAGGGCAGGAGAGGGCCCGACGAGGCGCAGGGCACGGCCATGGCGCGGTCGCAAGGCAGGAAATCCGACCAGTCGTCGTAGCCGGCCTGCAGCGCGCCTTCGATCAACACGCCCCGGAAGCCCGAGCAGTCGATGAAGAGGTCGCCGGCCACCGTGCCGCCGTCGGCCAGGGTCACGCTCTCAATGAAGCCGTCCTCGGCGCGCAGCGACACGTCGACGATGCGGCCCTCGCGCCGGATCACCCCGCGCGCCTCGCAGCGGCGGCGCAGATAGCCGGCCAGCAGTCCGGCGTCGAAGTGCAGGGCGTAGGTCAGGCTGGGCGCGGTCGAGCCGGGAGCGGGCTCGGCATGGGCGAAGCGGGCGCCCTGGCAGGCCAGCTGGGCGAGGCTGAAGTCCCAGAGCGAGGGCGCGTCGCCGGCCAGCTTGCGGGCCAGCCAGGCCTGGTAGAAGGGCGTCAGGCCGATGTCGCGGCCGAGGCCGCCGAAGGCGTGGGTGTAGGTCTCGCCCTTCGCCGACCAGTCGACGAACTCGATGCCCAGCTTGTAGGTCCCCTGGACGGCCGCCATCAGCTCGGGCTCGTTCAGGCCCAGGGCGCTGAACAGCGTCACCAGCGGCGGGATCGTGGCCTCGCCGACGCCGACGATGCCGATCTCCTCGGACTCCACGAGCACGATCTCGACCGTCTTGCCCAGCACGGCCGACATCATCGACGCGCTCAGCCAGCCGGCCGTTCCTCCGCCCACGACGACGACGCGCTTGATCAGGTCCTGGTCCATCGACGACTCCCTATCGCCTGGCCGCAACGAAAACGCCCGCCCGCTGGGGGACGGGCGGGCGTTCCGTGGGACGCTTTGCTTACCAGCGGTAGCTGACGCCCAGCTGGTAGGTCGACCCATACTTCTCGTAGCGGTCGATCGTGGTCGTCGAGCCGGTCTTTGTATAGGTGTAGAACGGCTCGTTGGTCAGGTTCTGGCCGGCCAGGGAGATGGTCAGGTTCTTGAGCGGGCCGTTCTGGAACATGTAGCCGATCTGAGCGTCGACGACGGACTCGCTGTGCACCAGCTTGTTGCCCAGCGCGTTGGTGTAGTCCGGAACCTCGCCCAGGAAGTCGTCGCGATAGCGATTGCTGACCCGGGCCGAGAAGCCGGCTTTCTCGTAGTAGAGCGTCGTGTTGACGATCTTCTTCGACAGGCCGGGAACGTCGACCTCGCCCGTGCCCAGCGGATCGACCGAGCTGTCGTTCAGCGTGCCGCTGACGATCAGGCCGAAGCCGTCGAGCGGCGCCCACAGCGCTTCGCCCGGCATCGAGAAGGTCAGTTCCACGCCGCGGATGTAGCCGCCCTGAGCGTTCTGCATGACCGACAGCTTGCCGGTGCGGTTGGCGTTGGCGTTGGCGCAGACCCACTCCATCAGGCCGGTGTCCTGGTTGCGGCCCATCAGCGGAACCAGCTTGGTCTGCGGGTCCACGTAGCAGGCCGTGCCCGGCAGCGGCGTGCTCGAGAAGTCCTTCAGGACGTTCATCGAGTAGACGTAGTTCTTCAGGTCCTTGTAGAAGACCGCGGCCGAAATATAGCCCTTGGTGCCGAAGTACTTTTCGACCGACAGGTCGAAGTTGTTGGCCTTCCACGGACGCAGGTTCGGGTTGCCGCCGCTCTCCGACCAGTAGACGCCCTGGTTGCCGACCATGATCGGCTGCTGGCCCAGGACCTGGACGCTGTAGCCGCTGCCCGAGGCCATGTCGTCCATGCGCGGGCGGGCCAGGGTGGTGCCGGCGCCAAAGCGGACGGTGACGTCATCGGCCACCTGCCAGTTCAGGTTCAGGGTCGGCAGGGTGTTGGTGTACTTGGCGCCGCCGGTCTGGTCGGTGACCGCCGTGCCGTCGGTGTAGAACGCCTTCGAGCGCTGGTCGGCGTGGACGATCTGGACGCCGATGTTACCCGTCAGGCCGCGACCCAGCAGGGTGGTGTCGATGTCGCCGCGCAGGAAGTAGGTCGAGATCTTTTCCTTGACGCTCCAGGTGCGCTTGGTGGCTTCCGAACCGGTCTCTTCCAGGAAGTCGAAGTAGCCGCTCTCGTACAGGCCCAGGGCGTCGTAGTTGATCATGCCCTTGGCGTTGCCGAGGAACGCCGAGTTGATCACGCCGCGACGGAAGGCTTCCGGCACCTTCTCCTGGGCGGCGTTCTTCAGCTCCAGATAGCCCTCGGTGGCGTCCTTGTCCTTGGTGTGTTCGGTGTAGTTGAAGCCGGCCGTGACGCCCGACAGGAAGGTGTCCAGGTGACGGGTGGCCTGCAGCTTGATGGCCTTGATCTCGTCCTTGGTGGTGGGCAGGCGCAGGTAGCCGGCGCGGTTGTGGATCGCGGCCGGGCCGCCCCAGCCGCCCGGGTCGGTCAGGTAGACGGTGTCGAAGTTGGAATAGTCGTAGTTCGACTTGATCTGGGTGATGCCGTTCTCGTCGGTGGTGAAGCCGACGGTGTCGGTGGCGCCGCTGCCGTTGACGCCGGTGCCGGCGGTGGACTCAACCTGGGTGTCCTTGCGCTTGACGCGCGAGAAGCTGCCGTCGGCCACGAACGACCAGTCGTCGCCCAGGTCGTAGGCCAGGTTCAGGCCCACCGAGTCCAGCTTGGCCTTGCGCTGGTTGATGTAGTTCTCCAGCACCGTGTTGACGTCGGTGAAGGTGCCCGAGGTGATGCGGTCGCTGCTGGCGGTGTAGCCCGGCTGCAGGTGGTTGGCGCCCCAGGCGAGCGGGAACTCCATCCGCGCGATGCGCTGCAGTTCCTTGAAGTCGGAGTGGTAGGCGTCCAGCGTGGCGTGGAAGTTGTCGGTGGGCGCGAATTCCAGAACGCCCAGATAGCCGTCGCGCTTGAGGACGCCGGCGTTGATCGCGTCCTTCTCGCCGCCCGAGATCAGCTTGGTGTTGTCGGCCGCGCAGACCGCCGCCGAGCAGGTGGGGAAGCCCCAGGTCTCCTTCTTCAGCGTCTGGTAGGGCGAATTGGTGTGGGCGTAGCCCAGGGCCAGGCCGACCTTGCCGTCGGCGAACTGGTCGATATAGGTCAGCGAATAGCGCTCGCCCTTGTTGCTCATGCCGGGGATAGCTGAGTCTTCGCTGTTCATTTCCTTGCGGAAGTTGGCGGCGAGGGTGCGGCGGCCGTAGGCCAGCGGGCGGATGGTCTGCAGGTCGGCGGTGCCGGCCAGGCCCTGGGCCACCATGCCGGCGTTGGGGGTCTTGTAGACCACGACCTGGCTGATCAGTTCCGACGGATACTGGTCGAACTCGACCGAGCGGTTGTCGTTGGTCGAGACCTGCTCGCGGCCGTTCAGGGTGGTGAGGGTGTAGTCGGGGCCCAGGCCCCGGATGCTCAGCGTCTGGGCGCGGCCGTTGACGCGCTGGGCGGCGATGCCGGGCAGGCGGCTGATCGACTCGGCGATCGACACGTCCGGCAGCTTGCCGATGTCTTCGGCCGAGACGGCTTCGACGATCTGCGACGAGGTCTTCTTGGCGACGATGGCGTCCTGGATGCCCTTGCGGATGCCGGTGACGACCACCTCCTCGACGGTGCCGGCGTCCTGCGCGGCGGCGGGGGCGGCGTCCTGGGCGTGGGCCTGTCCGGCGGTGAAGAACAGCGCCATGCCCGTGGCCGCGCCGCTCATCAGCGCGCGGCGATATTTCATGCTGGTGGTCACGTCGTTTCCCTCCCGTGTGCAGGCTCCCGCGCTTTGGCCGCGGTGAGTCCGTCCTTGCTTGCGCAAATTACTGCAAAGAACCGCAAGCAATGCAACTGCAAAAATGGACAAATTGTCATGTGTGGCTTTCGAGCCAATTCCGTCGCGTGAGATTGTGGGCGAAATTGCCGTTTCCCCGTGTTTCAAAGGCTTTCAGCGTGAAATTCGGCGGATTGACAGAGTGGGGCGGCTTTTGCAAATCTATGCAAACAAATGAGCATGGTCTCGCCGAAGCGGCGCCATTGCGTGAAAAGGGAGGCGAGGCTGGTGCGGGGAAGGGGTGCGGAACGACGCTTTGCGCTCGGCGCGGCCGCTGTCCTGGCCGGCGTTCTGGCCACGTCGGGTGTGTGCGCCCAGGCCTTGCGCGACCGTCTCCCGTCCGACGAAATTATCTATTTCGCCCTGCCTGACCGCTTCGCCGACGGCGATCCCGTCAACAACAAGGGCGGGCTGGCCGGCGATCGGCTGAAGACGGGTTACGACCCGACCGACGCGGGCTTCTATCACGGCGGCGACCTGGCCGGCCTGACCGCGCGGCTGGACTATGTCCAAGGGCTGGGCGCCACGGCGATCTGGCTGGGGCCGATCTACCGGAACAAGCCGGTGCAGGGCGCGGCGGGTCACGAGTCGGCCGGCTATCACGGCTACTGGATCGTCGACTTCACCGACGTCGATCCGCATTTCGGGACCAAGGCCGACCTCAAGGCCTTGGTCGACGCGGCCCATGCGCGGGGGATGAAGGTCTATCTGGACATCATCACCAATCACACGGCTGACGTGATCCAGTACCGCGACTGCCCGGCCAGCAGCTGCGCCTATCGCGGCAAGGCCGACTATCCCTATGCGCGGAAGGGCGGCGTCGGCGGGGCGGCGATCAACGACGGCTTCCTGGGCGACGGCGCGGCGAACCAGACGGCGGCGAATTTCGCTAGGCTCAAGCGGTCGGACTACGCCTACGAGACGGTGATCCCGCCGGGCGAGGCCCACGCCAAGACGCCCGACTGGCTCAACGACCCGATCTACTATCACAATCGCGGTGACAGCCGCTGGTCGGGCGAAAGCATGACCTATGGCGATTTCGCCGGGCTGGACGACCTGTTCACCGAGAACCCCCGGGTCGTTCAGCGCTTTATCGACATCTACGGCGCCTGGATCGACCAGTTCGGGATCGACGGTTTCCGCATCGACACCGCCCGCCACGTCAATCCGGAGTTCTGGCAGACCTTCGTGCCGGCCATGCTGGCCCGGGCCAAGGCGCGGGGCGTTCCGAACTTCCACATCTTCGGCGAGGTTTCCGACTTCGAGCCCGCCGAGCTGGCGCGCTTCACCCGGGTGGACGGCTATCCGGCCGTGCTGGACTTCGCCTTCCAGCGCGCGGTGACCGACGCGGTCAACGGCAAGGGCGGGACCGACACACTGGCCCGTCTGTTCGCCGCCGACGCCCTGTACGAGGGCGGCAAGAAGGCTGGACTGCAGCTGCCGACGTTCCTGGGCAATCACGACATGGGCCGCATCGGCGGCTTCATCGCCAAGGCCCATCCGCAGGCGTCCGGCGACGAGCTCCTGGCGCGCGATACGCTGGCCCACGCCATGTTGATGTTCCTGCGTGGCGTGCCGGTGATCTATTACGGCGACGAGCAGGGCTTCGTCAGCGACGGCGACGATCGCAATGCCCGCGAGGACATGTTCGCCAGCCGCGTGGCCGTCTACAACGACAACCGCCTGATCGGCGGCGGCGTCAGCGGCTCGGCCGATCGCTACGACACCGGCGCGTCCCTCTACCGGCGGATCGCCGCCATGGCCAAGGTCCGCACCGACAACGCCGTGCTGCGCCAGGGTCTCCAGGTGGTGCGCGCCGCCGGCGACAAGCCCGGCCTGTTCGCCGTCTCCCGCCGCCTTGACGGTCGCGAGGCCCTGATCGCCTTCAACACCAGCGACGCCGCCGTCGAAGCCCAGGTCGAGGTCGACGCGACCTCCCGGACTTGGCGCGCGCTGCAAGGATCCTGTCCGTCGGCGCCGTTCGCGCCCGGCAGCTACACGGTGCGTCTGGCGCCGTTTCAATACATGGTTTGCGTCTCGGAGGGTTCGCGGTGACGGTCGAAAGTGCTCAGAAGGTCGCCGTCGCGCCTGCTTCTGAAGGTGAGTGGTGGCGCGGCGCGGTGATCTATCAGGTCTATCCGCGCAGCTTCGCCGACTCCAACGACGACGGCGTGGGCGACCTGCCGGGCGTCACTGCCCATCTGGAGCACATCGCCTCGCTGGGCGTGGACGCCATCTGGCTGTCCCCGTTCTTCGCCTCGCCGATGAAGGACTTCGGCTACGACGTCTCCGACTACCAGGACGTGGACCCGATCTTCGGGACCCTGGCCGATTTCGACGCCCTGATCGCCAAGGCCCATCGCCTGGGCCTGAAGATCATCATCGACCTGGTGTTCTCGCACACCTCCGACGAGCACGCCTGGTTCAAGGCCAGCCGCCAGGACCGCGCCAATCCGCATGCTGACTGGTACGTCTGGGCCGACGCCAAACCGGACGGCTCACCGCCCAGCAACTGGCAGTCGGTGTTCGGCGGCCCGGCCTGGACCTGGGACGCGCGCCGGGGCCAGTACTACATGCACAACTTCCTGGCCTCGCAGCCGCAGCTGAACGTGCACAATCCGGATGTCCAGGACGCCCTGCTGGCCACCACGCGTTTCTGGCTGGAGCGCGGCGTCGACGGCTTCCGCTTCGACGCCATCAACTTCGCCATGCACAATCCGGCCCTGACCGACAACCCGCCGTTCCCGCCGGGACAAGGCAAGCGTACGCGGCCGTTCGACTTCCAGGACAAGGTCCACAACCAGGGCCACTCCGACATCCCCAAGTTCCTGGGTCGTCTGCGGGCCCTGACCGACAGCTATGGCGGCCGCTTCTCGGTGGCCGAGGTGGGTGGCGACCGGGCCGACGAAGAGATGAAGCTGTTCACCAAGGGCGACGACCGCCTGAACAGCGCCTACAGCTTCCTCTACCTCTATGCCGACGAGCTGAAGGCCGAGCTGATCGGCCTGGGCGAGGCCGGCTGGCCGGGTTCGGACGGCGAGGGCTGGCCGTCCTGGACCTTCTCCAACCACGACGCGCCGCGCGCGGTGTCGCGCTGGGTCCAGGGGCGCGACCGCAAGGCCTTCGCCGAGATGGCCCTGCTGCTGCTGCTGTGCCTGCGCGGCAACGTCTTCATCTACCAGGGCGAGGAGCTGGGTCTGCCCCAGGCCGAGGTGCCCTATCACCGGCTGCAGGATCCCGAGGCCATCGCCAACTGGCCCCAGACCCTGGGCCGCGACGGCGCCCGCACGCCGATCCCCTGGGTGGCGGTGGCGGCCCATGCGGGCTTCTCGAAGGCCGAGCCGTGGCTGCCGATCGATCCCGAACACATCGACCTGGCCGTCGACCGTCAGGAGCGCGATCCGGACTCCACGCTGAACACCGCTCGCCGCCTGATCGCCCTGCGTCACGCTCACGCCGCGCTGCGGACCGGCGCCCTGACCCTGCTCGACGCGCCGGAGGGCGTGGTGGCGTTCCAGCGCGGGGAGGGCGGCGAGGCCTTGCTCTGCGCCTTCAACCTCGGCTTCGAGCCCGCGTCTTGGACCTTGCCGGCGGGGTGGCGCGTCGTTGAGGGCGTGAACTTGGGCGCCGCCGGCCAGCTTCCGCCGATGGCGGCCCTGGTCGCGGCGCGCGGGTAGGGGGCGTCAGCCCCCGCAGGATTCCCGGATGATCAGGTCGGTCGGCACGCGTTCCGACCGGCCAACGCCCTGGCCGCTGCCGTCCAGCAGCTTGGAAACCATCAGGCGCCCGGCCTTGGCCGTGTCCTGCGAGATGGTCGAGAGGGCGGGGCGGGAATAGCGGCTGAACGGCACGTTGTCGTAGCCGATCACCGAGACGTCGCCGGGCACCGACAGGCCCGCGTGCAACAGGGCGCGGATGGCGCCCAGGCCGATCAGGTCGGACGCGGCCACCACGCCGTCGAACTTCACGCCGCGCTGGATCAGGGAGTCGACGGCGGCCTCGGCCGACTCGACCTCGAAGTGGGCCGGCACGATCAGGTCGGGATCCACGCCCAGGCCGAACTGCTCGATGCCGTCCAGATAGCCGCGATGGCGCTGCATCGCCTCGGGCGCCTCGGTGTCGCCGAGGAAGACGATGCGCTTGCGGCCCAGGCGCGCCAGGTGAAGCGTGGCGCGCTTGCCGCCCAGCAGGTTGTCCGAGCCGATCGAGCAATAGTTCTGGTCGGGCAGCTGGGCGCCCCAGACCACGAAGCGGCCGTCGGTCTCGGCCAGGCGGTTGAAGGCGGTGTGCAGCCAGCTCTGGCCCAGGAAAATCACGCCGTCGGCGCGGCTGGTGGTCATGGCCGCCGACAGGTCGTCGAACGAGGTGGGAGCCACGTGGCTGACCAGGATGTCGCAGCCGCGCTCGCGGGCGGCCTCGCCGACCCCGGCCAGCAGTTCCAGAAAGAAGGGGTCCGACATGCCGCCCTCGCGGCCCTGCGGACGGGGCACCACGATGGCGACCGTGCCTTCGGCGCCGATAGGGCCGGCCGGCATGTAGCGGCGGAACGGATAGTCCATCTCGCGCGCCAGCTTCCAGATCAGCTGCTTGGTGCGCTGGTTGACGGCGGGGCTGTCGTTGAGGGCGCGCGAGGCCGTCGAGATCGAGACGCCCGCCAGCTTGGCCAGGTCCTCCAGTCGCGTGACGCCCTTGCTCAACGAACCCACCCCTTTTGCGTACTTTGTCGCAAATTTTGCCGCAAAGTTTTTCAGCCTGTCTTAGGCGCGCCGTCCGGCGCTTGGCAAGGCCCGGGCCGGCGGCGCGCCGGCGTCGCTACGCCGGTTCGCCAGTATTGCAAAAAATTGGAAACTTTACGAACCGAAACTCACGATATGCCGCCGCTTCTCCTGATGTCTGCTGGACGTTCAAGGCGAAATCACCTGTCTATAGCCTTGAAAAGTTGGAAATCACGGTTGCCTCGTCGAAAGGCGCATGCCCTAATGGCGTTCGAAAAGCGCTATGAAAAAAATGCGCATGGATTGGCGAGTGCGCGCCGATGGGGAGTGGAATGACCAAGGCGCGGCTGAGTTTTCCGCAAATCTGGAACATGTGCTTCGGGTTCTTCGGAATCCAGATCGGCTTCGGCCTGCAGAACGCCAACACCAGCCGAATCTTCCAGTCGCTCGGCGTCGAGGTGAACCACCTGGCGATCCTGTGGATCGCCGCGCCGGCCACCGGCCTCTTGGTCCAGCCCATCATCGGCTATCTCAGCGACAAGACCTGGGGGCGGCTGGGGCGTCGCCGGCCGTATTTCCTGATCGGTGCGCTTCTGACCAGCGCGGCCCTGGTGGTCATGCCCAACGCGCCCGTCCTGTGGATCGCCGCGGCGGCGCTCTGGATCATGGACGCCTCTATCAACATCACCATGGAGCCGTTCCGCGCCTTCGTCGGCGACAACCTGCCCGACGAGCAGCGCGCGACCGGCTACGCCATGCAGAGCTTCTTCATCGGCCTGGGCGCGGTGCTGGCCTCGGCCTTGCCGTGGATGCTGACCCACTGGTTCTCGGTCAGCAACGTGGCCGAGACCGGCGGTGTCCCGCCCTCGGTGCATGCGGCCTTCTATGTCGGCGCGGCGGGTCTGTTGCTGTCGGTGCTGTGGACCGTGTTCACCACCCGCGAATACAGCCCCGAACAAGTGGCCGCCTTCGAGGCCGCCGAAAAGGCGTTGAAGGGCGAAGAGGCCATGGAGGCCGAGCCTCCGACCCGCGCGGTTCGTGCCTATCTGGTCGCCGGCGGCGTCTGGGCCCTGGCCGGAGCGACGCTGGCCGCCGGGGTCTTCGCGCTGAAACTCGAGAAGGAAGTCTACGTCCTGGCCGGCCTGGTCGGCGGGTTCGGCCTGGCCCAGCTGGTCGCGGGCGCTCTGCGCGGCGCGGGCAAGACGGCCAACGGCTTCTCCGAAGTGGTCGAGGACCTCTTCCGCATGCCGGCCACCATGAAGCAGTTGGCGGTCGTGCAGTTCTTCTCGTGGTTCGGCCTCTTCTCCATGTGGATCTACACCACCCCCGCCGTGGCGGCCGTCCACTTCCACGCCGCCGACACCGTCTCGAAGGCCTATAACGACGGCGCCGACTGGGTGGGCGTGCTGTTCGCGATCTATAACGGCGTGGCCGCCCTGGCCGCCCTGGTCATCCCGCTGATCGCCCGCGCCGCTGGCCGCAAGGCCAGTCACGCCCTGTGCCTGGTGCTGGGCGCGGCGGGCCTGGCCGCCTTCCATCTGATCCGCGAGCCCAGCCTGCTGTGGTTGCCGATGATCGGCGTCGGCTTCGCCTGGTCGTCGATCCTGTCGGCCCCGTACTCGATCCTGTCGGGCGCGCTGCCGGCGCGGAAGATGGGCGTCTACATGGGCATCTTCAACTTCTTCATCGTGATCCCCCAACTGCTGGCCGCCACCCTGCTTGGCGCGCTGCTGAAGACCTTCTTCGGCGGCGAGGCGATCTGGGCCCTCGCCCTCGGAGCGGCCGCCTTCCTGGCCGCCGCCGCCAGCGTTTTCTTTGTCAGCGACCCTGGCGAGCCTAAGGCGCTCGCCAAGGCCGCAGCCTGAACTTTCGAGAGGCTCGCATGCGCACTTTCAAGACCCCCATTGGCAAGACCCTCGCCCTGACCTCGGCCGCCGCCCTGCTGACGGCCGGCGCCGCCCAGGCCGCCGAGCCGACCACCACCTGGGCCTATTCGGCCAAGACCGGCGTCGGCGCGTCTTACGAGGCCTATGTCGACGGCGCCTACAAGGACGGCGGTCCGACGGGCGCGGTGTCCAAGGTCTGGTTCTCGATCGCCGACGGCGTGCTGACCGAGACCATGTACGGCCTGATCCACCAGGCCCAGATCAAGCAGATGCGGGTGGCCGTCCAGACCCCCACGGGCCTGGCCGTCGAGGGGCGCGACACCACCACCCGCACCGAATATCTGCACGTCGATAAGGCCGGTCGCCCCCTGTCGCCGGCCTACAAGGTGACGACGACCGACAGGGACGGCCGCTTCGAGATCGAGAAGCGGATCTTCACCGACCCGGACCGCAACAGCCTGTTCGTCCGCGTGACGGTGCGCGCCCTGAAGGGGCCGATCACCCCGTTCCTGGTGCTGGAGCCGCACATGGCCAACACCGGGACCAACGACGTGGGCTCCGCCGGCACGGCCCTGACCGCCCACGAAGGCAAGTTCTTCCTCAGCCTCAAGGGGCGGACCTCGTTCGTGAAGGGCGCCGCCGCCACGCTGAAGGACGGCGACGCCCTGGCGATCTTCGACAAGGACGGGGCCCTGAACGGCGGTTCCGAGGCCAAGGGCGCCATCGTCCTGGCCGGCCAGTTGCCGACCCAAGCCTCGGGCGAGGCGACCTACGACTTCGCCATCGGCTTCGGCGACAGCATCGCCGCCGCCGACAAGACCGCTTCGGCCACCCTGAGCACCGGCTATGCCGAGGTGCTGGCCCGCTACAACGGCGAGGGCGCCCGCGTGGGCTGGGAAGATTACCTGGCCTCGCTGACCGAGCTGCCGCGCCTGCGCAAGGCCGCGACCGACGGCGGTAAGCTGGTCCAGGCCAGCGCCCTGATGCTGAAGGTGCAGGAGGACCGCACCTATGCCGGCGCCCTGATCGCCTCGCTGTCCAATCCCTGGGGCGACACGGTCGACGCCTCCAAGCCCTCGACCGGCTACAAGGCCGTCTGGCCGCGCGACTTCTACCAGTGCGCCATGGCCCTGGCGGCTCTAGGCGACAAGCAGACGCCGCTGGCGGCCTTCCACTACCTGCCCACCGTCCAGGTCGGGCCGAAGACCCCTGGCAACAAGGGCGCGGGCGGCTGGTTCCTGCAGAAGTCCGAGGTGGATGGCACGCCCGAGTGGGTGGGCGTCCAGCTGGACCAGACGGCCATGCCGATCATGCTGGGCTGGAAGCTGTGGAAGCTGGGCTGGCTGTCGGAAGACGACCTGAAGGGCTGGTACGGCAAGATGCTCAAGCCCGCCGCCGACTTCCTGGTGGACGGCGGCAAGGTCGACCTGGGCTGGAACCATTCGACAATCACCCCGCCCTTCACCCAGCAGGAGCGCTGGGAAGAGCAGGGCGGCTATTCGCCCTCGACCACGGCGGCGGTGATCGCGGGCCTGGTGACCGCCGGCGACATCGCCGCGCTGTCGGGCGACGCGGCCGGCGCCGAGCGCTATCGCAAGACGGCCGACGACTATTCGTCCAAGGTCGAGGCCCGCATGGTCACGACCACCGGCAAGTACGGCGACGGCAAGTACTATCTGCGTCTCAACAGCGACCAGGACCCCGACAACAAGAGCCCGGTCGAGAGCCGCAACGGCCAGATCGATGCGCCCGAGGACCAGATGCTGGACGCCGGCTTCCTGGAGCTGGTGCGCTACGGCGTGCGCCGCGCCGACGATCCGGCCATCCTCGCCACCCTGCCCAAGCTGGACGACCAGTCGATGCAGGACCTCTATCGCGTGCGCTACGACTTCACCTTCCCGGGCCACAAGGGGACCTTCCCGGGCTGGCGGCGCTATGGCGTCGACGGCTATGGCGAGGACGCGACCACGGGCGCCAACTATGGCGTCGGCGGCCAGATGACCCCCGGTCAGCGCGGCCGCGTGTGGCCGATCTTCACCGGCGAGCGCGGCCACTACGAACTGGCGGTCGCGGGCCTGAAGGGCAAGCCGTCGGCCAAGGACGTCAAGCGCATCCGCGAGACCTATGTGACGGCCATGGAGCTGTTCGCCAACGACGGCCTGCTGATCCCCGAACAGGTCTGGGACGGCGTCGGCAAGGACAGTCCGCACGGCTACACGCGTGGTGAAGGCACCGACTCCGCCACGCCCCTGGCCTGGTCGCACGCCGAGTACGTCAAGCTGCTGCGCTCGGTCAGCGACGGGGTGGTCTGGGACAGCTACGCCCCGGTCAAGGCGCGCTACGTCAATCCCTGATCGGTCAGAAGCGGTACTGGACGATGGCCATGGCGAAGTTCACGTCCTGGCCGCCTTGCGCGGTCACCGCCGCGCCGGCGTCCTGATGGACGGCCTCGAATTGTAGCTTCAGGTTACGGTCCACCTGCCAGGCGGCGTCCAGCTGCAGCGCGCCGCCGACGGCCTTGGAGCCGCCCGCCGACGCCGGCGTCAGGGCCGTCGAGGGCTGCAGATAGATGGCGTCGTCGGCGGTCTGCAGCCGCCGGGCCATGTAGCTGACCTCGACGGTCACGTCGCGGCGCGGCGCCAGGCCCAGGCTGGGGCGCAGGGCGACCAAGTTGCTCCAGCTGGTCAGGGCCGTTTCGTTGAAATAGGCGCCCTTCGGGAACAGCGGATTGAAGGTGCCCAGCTTGCCGTCGTTTGGATCCGTGTCGCCCGATCCGGCGTCCAGCCGCAGGCCCAGGCGCGGCGACCAGGGGCGCGGGAGCGTATAGCCGCCGCCGAGGCTGCCGCCCCAGGCGCGGATGTCGCGGCCGGCGAACCGGCCGCTCTGGACCATGCCCTCCAGTTCGTAGTCGACCGCGCCGCGCCGGCCGGCCAGGCGTGCGCCGAAACTGCTCCGCCGCTCGTCGCCCCGCGTCGCTCCGAACCGCACGCCATCGCGGTCGAGTCCGAAGGCGTAGAGGTCCAGCGACACGGCCTTGCTCAGGGTCTTGGCGGCGTAGATCCCATAGAACCGCTGCTGGCGGTTGCTGCTGTCGTCGAAGCCGCCGGTCTGGATGGTCACCGGATGGACGAAGAAGGCGTCCAGCCGCAGGCCGGCGGTTTGGCGGGTGACGCGCACGCCGTCGAAGCTTTGCCGGATGTTGGGGCTCTCGCGCACCGAGACGAACCGCTGGGTGGGGTTCAGCGACAGCTCCTGCCGGCCCAGGCGCAGCCGCCAGCGGCGGTCGGCGTCGGGCGTCACGTCCAGGAAGGCCACCTGGGCGTCCAGGCCGTCGCGGTCGCTGACGGCCGGGGGATCCTTCTTGCCGATGTCGCGGTGCACGCCCAGCTCGCCGTACAACCGTACCCGCGATCCCAGGTGCAGGTCGGCGCTGAAGAGGGCGCGGGCGAGGCCGTAGGTGTCGGCTTGCTCGCCCGCGATACCGAAGCGCGGCGCGTCGAATGCATCCACCCGCAACCGCGCCTCGCCGCCGAGGGACAGATAGACATCCGGATCGTCGTTCAGCGGGATGTAGCGCAGTCGGTCGCCGGGCGAGGCGGCCGGCTGGTCGGCCAGATAGCGATAGGTCTCGTCGGAGCGGATCAGCTTGAACGCCGGCGGCTCGGCCGCCTGGGCCAGGCCCGAAGCGCCCAGCGTCGCGGCCAGGGCGACCCAGGCGGCGCGCGGCTTCACGCCTTGGCCTCGGCCGCGGGATTGAACACCAGCATGGCCAGGATCGCGGCCACGCCGGCCAGGACGCACCAGAAACCCGCGAAGACGAAGCCCACGCCGCCGGCGATCGCGCCGACCGCGAAGGCCAGCACTGGCGGTAGCATCTTGCGGATGCGGGGCAGCGCTTCCTCGACGTGCGGACCGCGCTCGCTCAGGCTGACCAGGTCCAGGACGATCTGGGTGACGTTGCCGGTCATCACCGTGGTCGGCGACAGGTGGGCGAAGACGGTGCGCGAGGCCGCGTTCTGCACCCCCATGGCCAACACCCCGATCAGGCCGGTCAGGATGGCGACCGGCTGATCGCCGCCGGTGAACGGCGCCAGGGTCAGGCCGGCGACCATGAAGGCCGTCAGGAGCAGCGCCTGCACCACCAGCAGCGCCCGGGCGCCCGGGCGATGGGTCTTTCGGCAATGGCGCAGAAACAGGCTGACCAGGGCGACGGCGACGATGAAGGTCGGCAGGGCCAGCAGCTTGGCGATGATCCCCGAATGATGGGTGGCCAGCGCCGCGCCGATCAGCACGAAGTTGCCGGTGACGTGGGCGGTGAACAGGCCGAACAGCCCCACGAACCCCACCGTGTCGATGAAGCCGCCGTTGAACGCGGCCAGGATGGCGGTGGCGGTCCCGCCTTTCGGAGGCGGCGGGGTCATGCGCTTCTCCGATCGCGCTCGAGCAGCACGGCCGCCAGCACGAAGCCGCCGATCAGGCCGATGTGCTCCAGGAAGGTGTTGAGGGCGTGGAAGCGCTCCATGGGGTCGACCACGGTCCAGAAGGGATGAGCGATCAGGGTGGCGAGCGCCGTGAACACGCCGAGCGCGCCCGCGCCCAGCCAGCCGGCGCGGCCCAGGATCACCGCCACCGAGCCGCCCAGCTGGACCAGGACGGTGGCGGCCATCACCAGCCAGGCCGGCTTCAGGCCGAAATGAGCGGCCTCGGCCTGGGCGCCGGAGAGGTCGGCAAGCTTCGACAGGCCGCTCCACCAATAGGGCAGGGTCAGCAGCACCCGTCCCAGGATCGACAGGGCGGGGGCTTTCAGCAGGGCCGCGACGGGCTTGGGCGTGGCCATGCTCATACCGCCCAGCAGCCGCAGCCCAGGGCGCCCCAGAACGAGCGCGCGTCGGCGGTCGGCGCTTCGGCGCCCAGGGCGGCGGCGTGGTCGTGGCCGTGGACGCCGCAGCCGCTGGCGCAGCCGCAGGCCGAGGCCAGGGCCTTGGCGTGCGAACGCGAGCGATCCTGATAGCCGCCGAAGGTGCGCACCGGCGACCAGTCGGGCATCGGCGGGGGCAGGGCGGGCGCCAGCTTGGAATAGTCGCCTTCGCCGTGCACCACCTTGCCGCCCAGCAGGGTCAGGACCGAACCCAGGTGCGGTATCTCGTCCTCGGGCACGCGCAGATAGTCGTCGGAGAGCACGGCCAGATCGGCCAACTGGCCGACGGCGATCTGGCCCTTCTTGCCTTCCTCGTTCGAGAACCAGGTGTTGGCCGTGGTCCACAGGCGCAACGCCTCCTCGCGGTCCAGGCGGTTGGTCGGCGGATAGAGGCGCGTGCCGCCCACCGTCTTGCCGGTGACCAGCCAGTTCAGCGAGACCCAGGGATTGTAGCTGGCCACGCGGGTGGCGTCGGTGCCGGCGCCGACCGGGATCCCGGCCTTCAGCATCTTGTCGATCGGCGGGGTGCGCTCGGCGGCCTTGGCGCCATAGCGCTCGATGAAATATTCGCCCTGATAGGCCATGCGGTGCTGCACGGCGATGCCGCCGCCCAGGGCCGCGATGCGGTCGATGTTGCGCTCGCTGATCGTCTCGGCGTGGTCGAAGAACCAGTGCAGGCCGTCGAAGGGGACGTCCTTGTTGACCTTTTCGAAGACGTCCAGCGCCCGGTCGATGGTCTGGTCGTAGGTGGCGTGCAGTCGCCAGGGCCAGCGCTGCTCGGCTAGCAGGCGGATCACCGGCTCCAGGTCGCTCTCCATGTTGGCCGGCATCTCGGGCCGCTCGACGCGGAAGTCTTCGAAGTCGGCGGCGCTGTAGACCAGCATCTCGCCCGCGCCGTTGTGGCGATAGGTGTCGTCGCCCTGGCCGGGCTTGACCTGCTTGGACCAGCCGGCGAAGTCGGCCAGCTCGCCCTTCGGCTTCTGGGTGAAGAGGTTGTAGCTGATGCGCAGGGTCAGCTGGTCGTCGGCGTGTAGTTTCTCGACGATCTCGTAGTCGTCTGGATAGTTCTGGAAGCCGCCGCCCGCGTCGATCACGCCCGTCACGCCCAGGCGGTTCATCTCGCGCATGAAGTGGCGAGTGGAATTGAATTGATACTCAGGGGGAAGCTTCGGCCCCTTCGCCAGGGTCGCGTACAGGATCGTGGCGTTGGGCTGGGCCAGCAGCAGGCCCGTGGGATTACCGGCCGCGTCTCGGACGATCTCGCCGCCGGGCGGGTTGGGCGTGTCCTTGGTGTAGCCGACGGCGCGCAGGGCGGCGGCGTTCAGCAGAGCGCGGTCGTAGAGGTGGAGGATGAACACCGGCGTCTCGGGCGCGGCGGCGTTGATCTCGTCCAGGGTCGGCAGGCGCTTTTCGACGAACTGGTGCTCGGTGAAGCCGCCCACGACGCGCACCCATTGCGGCGGCGGGGTGTTGGCGGCTTGCTTCTTCAGCATGGCCATGGCGTCGGCCAGGGTCGGCACGCCGTCCCAACGCAGTTCCATGTTGTAGTTCAGCCCGCCCCGGATGATGTGCATGTGGCTGTCGATCAGGCCCGGGATCACCCGCCGGCCGCCGGCGTCGATCACCTGGACGTCGGCCCGGGCCGCGGCGCGGACGTCGCCCTCCTGGCCGACGGCGACGAACCGCCCGTCGCGGATCAGCGCCGCCGAGGCCTGCGGATTGCCCCGGTCCAGGGTGGTGATCTTGGCGTTGACGAGCAGAAGGTCGGACATCGGGCGCCTTTCGGGCAAAGCGGTACTGGGGAGAAGGGCTGCGCCGAGCGCCTGGCTCAGGGTCTGGCGGCGCGTCTGGCTCACGCTTGGTCCTTCGCGGTCTCGACGTCCGGCGCGGGGGCCGCCTGGGGGCCCAGGATGTGCGCGGCGCAGTCGGTCTTGATGTAGGCCAGGACGGGCGCGCCCGAGGCCAGGCGCTTGACGATCGGCACGGCCTGCTCACCGATCAGCATGCCCATCAGGCCCAGCAGGGCGATGGCCGGCGGCGCGGGCGAGCGCACGCCCATCAGCGCATAGAGCACGCCGACCAGCAGGCCGGCGCCGAGCGAGAGGAGATAGGGCTTCATGGGGTCACTCCACGCGGAACGGTAGTGGCGGGACCCGGAGGTCCCGCCGGGCCGGAGCTAGGCCGCGTGGGCGCCTTCGGAGGCGCCGAACATGGTCTTGGCGTAGATGATCCCCAGGCCGTAGCCGCCGCCGAACTTGCGGGCGATGCCCGTCGTCAGGTCGTACGTCTCGCCGCGCGCCCAGTCGCGCTGCAGTTCCAACATGTACTGCAGCGAGGTCAGCGGCCGGGCGCCGGCCTGGATCATCCGCTCGACCGCGCGCTGGTGCGCCTCGGCCGACACGTCGCCGCAGCAGTCGCTGATGAAATAGACTTCGAAGCCCTGGGCGATGGCCGACAGGGCCGGGCCGACGATGCAGACGCTGGTCCACAGGCCGGCCAGCACGATGCGGTCCTTGCCGATGGCGTTGACGCGCTTGATGACGTTGGCGTCTTCCCAGCTGTTCATCGTGGTGCGGTCGGTGACCTCGGCCGTGGGGAAGGCGTCCTTGATCTCGTCGAACACCGGGCCCGAGAAGCTCTTTTCGGCCACCGAGGTGATGATGGTCGAGACGCCAAAGCCGGCGGCGGCGTGGGCGACCAGGGCGGCGTTGGTGCGCAGCAGGGTGGCGTCGATCGAGTGGGTGGCGAAGGCCATCTGCGACTGGTGATCGATCATGATCAGGGTGTGATCGGTCGGGGTCAGCAGCTGGGGGCCGGCGGCCGGCGTGGCGAGGATGGTCATGGGATCGTCCCTAAAATAGAATGGGCGGACAGAATGGGGGCGGACCGCCCGGTCGGCGGATCAGCCTGGCCACTCTAGGCGGCGGGACGCCGGGGCTCTTTTCGTGAACGACGGTGCTTTGAACGAACGCGCCTCGAACTGGCTTCGGGTCGGAAATGTCATTTTGCCGTCAGCATGCCGACCATCTGGACTGGGCAAAGTGGCTGCGTTCCCGGCATGGTGACGGACGCGGGGGCGCCTTATCTTGTCGGCCCGGGACGTCGCGTTCCGGTTTGCCGCCCGTGGAACGCCGGACCATGAAGATCCTGATCGTGGAGGACGAGCCCAAGACCGTCGCCTACCTGCGCAAGGGGCTGACGGAGCAGGGCTATGCGGTCGACTTCGTAGCCAATGGCGAGGACGGGCTGCATTTGGCCGAGACCCTGGACTACGACGCGATCGTACTGGACGGCATGCTGCCGGGGCTCGACGGGGTGGAGGTGCTGGAGCGGCTGCGCCAGAGCCGCCAGACGCCGGTGATCATGCTGACCGCCCGCGACAGCGTCGACGACCGCCTCAAGGGCCTGGGCGCGGGCGCGGACGACTATCTGGTCAAGCCGTTCTCGTTCCTGGAATTGCTGGCGCGGCTGCAGGCCATCACCCGCCGGGGCCGCAGCGAGTCGACGACCATCACGGTGGGCGACCTGCACCTGGACCTGCTGGCCCGGCGCGCCACGCGGGCGGGCAAGCGGTTGAACCTGACGGCCAAGGAGTTCGCCCTGCTGGCCGTTCTGGGTCGGCGCCAGTCGCAGATCGTCTCCAAGACGATCATCACCGAGCTGGTCTGGGACATCAATTTCGACACCAACACCAATGTGGTCGAGGTCGCCATCAAGCGCCTGCGGGCCAAGATCGACGGCATGTTCGAGACCAAGCTGCTGCACACCGTGCGCGGCATGGGCTATGTGCTCGAGCATCGTCCGGAGGGAACGCCGTGACCGTGACCCCGACCTCCATCGCCGGCCGCCTGGCCCTGATGTTCGCCATCGCCACCAGCCTGGTCTCGGTGCTGGCGGGGGTGGCGATCTTCGGTTTCCAGAGCCTGGAGCTGAAGCGCCACCAGTCCGAGGAGCTGAGCGCGCGCGCGGAGATCATCGAGGCGATGATCCATCGCCTGGAGGATCCGACCCGCTGGCCGCTGATGACCGACAAGCTGAAGTCGTTCACCCCGGCCGACGGCAGCATCCGCTACCGGATCGAGTCGGCCGATCCACGCTTTCAGTTCATGCCGGGCAAGGCGCTGGAGCCGGCGCGCGATGGCTTCGGCGTCATCCACGCGGACGGCAAGCAGTTCATGACCTTGGCGCGCAAGGTGCCGGCCTATGGCCGGCGTCCCGACGTGCGCCTGGTGATCGCCGCCGACACCGCGCCGTTCGACGCCTCGCGCCTTGTCCTGGGCGTCGGGGTGCTGGCCGTGTCGGTCGTGACCATCGCCCTGGTCAGTCTGCTGGGCTGGTGGATCGCCCGCCGAGGCCTGGCGCCGGTCGACCGGCTGTCGCACCGCGCCGGCGCGCTGAACCCCGCCGACCTTTCCCTGCGAATGCCGACCCAGGACCTGCCGGCTGAGCTGGTGGGGCTGATGAGCGCCTTCAACGGCGCCCTCGACCGTCTGCAGGGCGCCTACGAGCGGCTGGCCGCCTTCAACGCCGACGTGGCGCACGAACTGCGCACGCCGCTGGGCAACCTGATCGGCCAGACCCAGGTGGCCCTGTCGCGCCAGCGCCCCGCCGACGAACTGGAAGAGGTGATGCACTCCAACCTGGAAGAGCTGGAGCGGCTGCGCACCATCATCAACGACATGCTGTTCATGGCCCGCGCCGACCAGGGCGCCCTGGCGGCCAATCTCGCGCCGCTGTCCCTGGCCGCCCTGACCCACAAGACCGCCGACTTCCTGGATGTGCTGTTCGATGACGCCGACGTGAAGCTGGAAGTGCGCGGCGACGCCGTGGTGGTCGCCGACGCCTCGCTGTTGGGACGGGCCGTGACCAACCTGCTCGACAACGCCATCCGCCACGGCGTCGACTGCCGGAAGGTGCGGGTGACCATCGAGGCGCAGGACAAGGCGGTGTGCCTGTCGGTGCGCAATCGCGGCGGTCCGATCCCGGACGCGCATCTGGCGCGGCTGTTCGACCGCTTCTACCGCCTGGACCGCGCCCGCGAGCACAGCGGCGAGGTCCATGGCCTGGGTCTGGCCGTGGTCAAGGCCATCGTTATCATGCACGGCGGTTCGGTCTTCGCGCGATGCGAGGGCGGCGAAGTGCTGATCGGCTTTCTGCTGCCGCGCCCCGACGCGACCACGCCCGACGACCGGACTGCGCGCGCGACGGCCGCCGCGCCGGAGCCCGAAGCCGCCTAGCCGGTCCGGCCGTCCCAGCCGCCGCCCAGGGCGCGGATCAGGTCCACGCTGGCCGCCAGGCGGCGGGTGCGCAGGTCCAGGGCGCCGCGTCGCGCGTCCAATTCGGCGGTCTGGGCGGTGACCACGTCCAGATAGCTGGCCGCGCCTTCGCGATAGCGGGTGGTGGCCAGGGCGCTGGTGTGGGCGGCGGCGGCCACGGCCTCGTCCTGCCGCTCCTGGGCGGAGGCCAGGCGGTTGGACAGCACCATCTGGTCCTCGACCTCGCGGAAGGCGTCCAGCACGGTCTGGCGATAGCCGGCCGCGGTCTCGTCGAACACCGCCCGGCTGCGGGCGGCCTCGGCCTTGCGCGCGCCGCCATCGAACAGTGGCAGGGCGGCCGACAGCGGGCCCAGGGCCCAGACGCGGTTGGCCGCCGTCAGCAGTTCGCCGCCCGTGGACTGGTAGCCGCCGGCGGCGGCCAGGGTCACGCTTGGGAACCAGGCGGCGCGGGCCACGCCCACGCGGGCGTTGGCCCCCGCCATCCGGCGCTCGGCGGCCGCGATGTCGGGACGACGCTGGAGCAGGGCGGACGGCGCGCTGACCGGCGTGGTCGGGGCGTCGAGCAGTTCGGACGCGGAGGCCACGGTGAAGGTCGAGGCCGGTTCGCCGACCAGGACGGCGATGGCGTGCTCTAGCAGGGCGCGGTCGGCGACCGCCTGTTCGTACTGAGCCTGCGTCGCCGCCAGCTGGGTCCGCGCGCGTCCGGTGTCCAGAGCGCTGGCCGCGCCGCCGGTCTGGCGGCGGTTGGTCAGGTCCAAGGCCTGGCGATAGGCCTCGACCGTCGAGTTCAGCACCGCGATCTGGGCGTCGGCTCCACGCAGGGCGAAATAGGTGTCGGCCAACTGGGCCTGCAGGCTGAGGCGCACGCCGGCCAGGTCGGCGGCGCTGGCCTGGGCGTCGGCGCGGCCGGCGGCCACCAGGCCACGCACCCGGCCCCAGAGGTCCAGCTCGTAGGCGGCGCCGGCGGTCACGGTCGTGGTGTCGAACCGGCCATTGGCCGGGGTGCGCTGGCGCTCGACGCTTCCCTCGACGCCGAGGCTGGGCCACAGGGCGCTGGAGGCTTGGCGCGACAGGGCGCGAGCCTGGTCGTAGCGAGCCACGGCGGCGGCGAGGTCGGCGCTGCCCGCGTCCAGGCGGCGCTCCAGCCCGTCCAGCACCGGATCGCCGAACGCCGCCCACCAGGCGCCGGACGCGGCCGGGGCGGTCGAGCCCGGCGTCCAGGGTCCGGTGTCGCGGAAGGCGGCGGGCGTGGCCAGCGTCGGGGGCGTGTAGGCCGGGGTCGTCGAGCAGGCGGCGAGGGCCAAAAGCAGGAGCGGGGAGAGGTTAGCCGCGCGCACCGGCGCCTCCCTTGGGGCGGACCGCACGGACCTTGTCGCCGTCGGCGATGGCGTCGGGCGGGCTGGTGACCACCCAGTCGGACGCGGCGACGCCGGCGGCCAGTTCAAGGTCCGATCCATAGTCGCGGGCGATGCGCACGGGACGAATTCGCACGGTGTCGCTGCGGTCGACGACGGCCACGGCCGTGCCTTCCTTGCGGAAGAGCAGGGCGTTGGCGGGCACCCGCACGGCCGCGGTCTGCATGTCGCCCGCGCCCTTCAGGTCCAGACTGACCTGGGCATAGGCGCCCGGCTTCAGCTGGCCGCCGGCATTGTCGACCTCCAGCTGGACCAGCATGGCGCCGGACTGGGCGTCCACCGCGTCGGCCGAGCGCACCAGGCGGGCCGCGAAGGTCTGGCCGGGCAGCTCGGGCGTCGTGAAATTGGCCGTCATGCCCGGACGGATCTGGCCGGCCAGGTTCTGCGGCACGCTGACATAGAGGCGCAGCTTGCGGGTGTCGGACACGGTGAACAGCGGCGAGGGGCTGCCGCCGCCGGCGCTGATCAGGGCGCCCTGGTCGGTGTCGCGGCTGGTCACCACCCCGTCGAACGGGGCGACGATGCGCTTGAAGGCGGTCAGGGATTCCAGTCGGCGGACATTGGCGAAGGCCTCGTTGCGCATGGCCTCGCGGGCGGCCAGGTCGCCCTGGCGCTCGTCGGCCTCCTGCTGCGAGACGGCGTTTTCGCCGACCAGGCGCTTCCAGCGGGCGGCCGTGGTGGCGGCGAGATCCCGCTGGGCCGAGGCCGTGGCCAGGGCCGCGCGGGCGGCGACCAGCTGCTGGTCGACTTCGGGCGCGTCGATCTCGGCCAGGACCTGGCCGGCCTTCACCGGCTGGCCGATATCGACGTACCAGCGGCGCAGATAGCCGTCGGTGCGGGCATAGACCGGCGCCTCGGCCCAGGCCTGCAGGCGGCCGGGCAGCACCAGGGCCGCATCCTCGCCGCCGCCGGGCTGGACGACGTTGACCGTGGCCACCGCGCCGGCCTGGCTGGTCTTCTTCAAGTCCTGGCCGGCCATCAGCCGCGAGGCCGTTCCGCCCGCCAGGATCAGGACGAAGCCCGCCGCGCCGATCAGGGCGATGCGTCGCAACTGCCGGGGGCTGGTCTTGGGCAGGGTGTTGTCAGGCATGGGCGATACCCTCGGGCGAAGCGGTTTCCGTCTTGGGACGGCGGCCGTGGACGATGGAGAAGATGGTGGGGACGAACAGCAGCGAGGCGCAGGTGGCGAAGATCAGCCCGCCGACGACCGCGCGGCCCAGCGGCGCGTTCTGCTCGGCGCCTTCGCCCAGGGCGAGAGCCATGGGACCCATGCCGATGATCATGGCCAGGGCCGTCATCAGCACCGGGCGGAAGCGGGTGACCCCGGCCTCGAAGGCGGCCTGGACCGCGTCGCCCGTGGCCGCCAGCCGCTCGCGGGCGAAGCTGATCACCAGGATCGAGTTGGCCGTCGCCACGCCCATGCACATGATCGCGCCGGTCAGGGCCGGCACCGACAGCGGCGTGCCGGTGGCGAACAGCATCCAGGCGATGCCGGCCAGGGCGGCGGGCAGGGCCGAGATGATCACGAACGGGTCCAGCCAGGACTGGAAGTTGATGACGATCAGCAGATAGATCATCACGACCGCGCCCAGCAGGCCCCAGCCCATGCCCGAGAAGGCGGTGTTCATGGTCTGGTACTGGCCGCGCAGGGTGACGTGGACCTTGGCGGGCTTGTCCTTCTCCAGCGCCTTGAGAACCTTCTGGATGTCGGCGGCCACGCCGCCCAGGTCGCGGCCCTGGGTGGCGGCGAAGACGTTGATCATCGGCTGGATGTTGTACTGCGAGATCACGGCGGCCGTGGAACCGCGCTCCAGGTCGCCCAGGCCGCCCAGAACCTGCGGCGCCTGGCCGGGCACGCGGGCGCCGCTGACCGGGATCGAGCGCAGCTTGTCCAGGCTGTCGAGCATGTATTCCGGCGTCTGGGCCACGACGGGGTAGGAGACGCCGTTGGCCGGGTTCAGCCAGAACACCGGCGCGCTCTGGGCGCTGCCGGCCACGGCGCCGGCCAGGCTGGCGGTGACGTCGCGCTCGTCCAGGCCCAGGGCGTGGATGCGGGTGCGGTCGGCGTCGAAGCGCAGCTCCGGCGAGGCCACGGGTTGCTGGATCCGCACGTCGGCGATGCCCTTGATGCCCCGAATGGCGCGCAGAATCTTCTGGGCGTAGGCTTGGTTGGTCGCCATGTCGCCGCCGGCCACCTGGATGTCGATGGGCGAGGGGCTGCCGAAGTTCAGGATCTGGCTGGTCACGTCGGCCGGCAGGAACGAGAAGGTCGCCGACGGGAAGGCCTTGGGCAGTTCCTCGCGCAGGGCGCGGACGTAGTCCTCGGTCGGGCGGTGGCCCTTCTTCAGGCTGATCAGGATGTCGCCGTCCTGCGGACCGATGGTGCCCGAGGCGTTGTAGGTGACGTTGATGCCGCTGCTGCTGAGGCCGATGTTGTCGACCACGGTGTCGAGTTCTTCGGCCGGGATGACCATGCGCACCTGGCGCTGAATGCGGTCGAACAGCGCCGCGGACTCCTCGATCCGCGTGCCGGTGGGCGCCCGCACGTGCATGGCGATGGAGCCGGAATCCACCGCCGGGAAGAAGTTGCGGCCCAGGAACGGCACGAGCAGCAGGCTGAGCAGCGCGAAGGCCAGGAAGCCGGCGACGAACAGGCCGCGCGCGTCCAGGGCCGCGCCCAGCAGGCCGGCATAGCCATCGCGCACCTTGGAGAAGCCGCGCTCGAACCCGCGCTGGAAGCGGACCAGCCGGTTGGTCGACGGCGCTTCCTGGTCATGAGGGACGTGCGGCTTCAGCAGGTAGGCGGCCATGGTCGGCACCAGGGTCCGCGACAGCAGGAACGAGGCGATCATGGCGAACACGACCGACAACGCCATGGGCACGAACAGGAAGCCCGAGACGCCCGGCAGGAAGAACATCGGCACGAAGACGATGCAGATGCACAGCAGCGAGACGAAGGCCGGGGTCACGATCTGGGCCGCGCCGTCCAGGATCGACGTCTTGACGTCCTTGCCGTGCTCCAGGTGCCAGTTGATGTTCTCGATGGTGACAGTGGCGTCGTCGACCAGGATGCCGACGGCCAGGGCCAGGCCCCCCAGGGTCATGACGTTCAGGGTCTGGCCGAACGCCGCCAGGGCCGCGATGGCCGCCAGCACGGCCAGCGGGATCGAGACGGCGATGATCACGGTCGAGCGCCACGAGCCCAGGAACAGCAGGATCATCAGCGAGGTCAGCACGGCGGCCAGGGCGCCTTCGTGGACCACGCCGTCGACCGCCGCCTTCACGAAGGTCGACTGATCGTTCAGGGGGCGGATGGTCAGTTCGGGCGGCAGCTGGGCCTTCAGGTCCGGCAGGGCGGCCTTGACCCCGTCGACGATGGCGATGGTCGAGGTCGAGCCCGACTTCAGCACGGTCATCAGAACCGAGCGCTGGCCGTCGACGTGGACGATGTTCTGCTGCGGGGCCGAGCCGTCGCGCACGTGGGCGACGTCGCCGATGCGGATGGTCGCGCCGTTGACGGTTTTGACCGGCAGGGCGTTCAGCTCGTCCACCGTGCCGGGCGCGTTGTTCAGGCGCAGGCTGTACTGGAACTCGCCGATCTTGACGAAGCCGGCCGGGGTGATCTGGGTCTGGGCCGCGATGGCCGCCCCAACGTCGGTGGCCGATAACCCCTTGGACAGCAGGGCCTGCGGGTCGATGTCGACCTGGATCTGGCGGGTCTTGCCGCCGAACGGGAACGGCACGGCGGCGCCCGGCACGGTGACCAGGCGCGTGCGGATGAAGTTGACGCCGTAGTCGAACAGCTGCTGCTCGGAGAGGCCCTGGCCTGACAGCGCCAGCTGCACGATCGGCACGGTGGAGGCGTTGTAGTTCAGGATCAGGGGCGGGGTGGTGCCGGACGGCAGCTGGCGCAGCAGCGTCTGGGAGACGGCGGTGATCTGGGCGTTGGCCAGGCGCACGTCGGCGCCCGGCTGGAAGTAGATCTTCACCACGCCGATGCCCTGCAGCGAGGTCGCCTCGATGTGGTCGATGTCGTTGACCGTGGTGGTCAGGGCCCGCTGGTAGGGCGTCAGGACGCGGCCGGACATGTCGGACGGCGACAGGCCGTTATAGGTCCAGGCCACCGCGACCACGGGGACGCGGATGTTCGGAAAGATGTCGGTCGGCGTACGCAGGATCGCCAGGACGCCGACGATCAGGATCATCGCGGCCATCACGACGAAGGTATAGGGACGCGCCAAGGCCGTCCGCACGAGCGAGATCATCGGCAGTTCCGTCGTTGCGGAGGGGGAGGTTGGTAGCGGTGTATCAAGGTCAGCGGGTCGGCAGCCTGACGGCTGCCTGACAAGACGGTCAGCAAAGGCCGACCGTCGCCGCCGGGGCGTTGGATCAGACCCGCAGCAGGGTCTTGATCGCCCGTCGCTCGTCCATCGCGCGATAGCCTTCGGCCACGTCGGCGAGGGGCAGTTGCAGGTCGAAGACCTTGCCCGGATTGATCTTTCTATCGAGCACCAGCCGCATCAGGTCCGGCAGGAAGCGACGGACCGGCGCGGGGCCGCCCAGCAGCGAGCGCTGGGCGAAGAACAGCTTCTGGCCGTCGAATTCCACGCCGTGGGGCACGCCGACGAAGCCGATCGTGCCGCCCGGGCGGGCGCAGTTCAGGGCCTGGTCCATCGATTCCTGGGTGCCGACGCATTCCAGCACCGACTCGGCGCCGACGCCGTCGGTCAGTTCCTTGACCCGGGCGATCCCCTCGTCGCCGCGCTCGGAGACGATATCGGTGGCGCCGAACTCCAGGGCCAGGTCCTGGCGGGTCTTGTGGCGGCTCATGGCGATGATGCGGTCCGCGCCCATCTGCTTGGCGGCCAGCACGCCCATCAGCCCGACCGCGCCGTCGCCGACCACCACCACGGTGGAGCCCGCCCGGACACGCGCGGCGTCGGCCGCGTACCAGCCCGTGCCCAGCACGTCGGAGACGGCCAGCAGGCTGGGGATCAGGTCGTCGTCGGGCAGGGATTCGGTCGCCACCAGCGAGCCGTCCGCCAGCGGCACGCGGGCCAGCGGCGCCTGGGCGCCGGTCATGAACTGGCGCTGCTCGCACGAGGACTGGAAGCCGAACCGGCAGTGCGGGCAGGTGTTGTCGGACAGGGCGAACGAGCCGACCACGAATTGGCCGGGCCGTACCGTCTTCACCGCGCTGCCGACCTCCTCGACGACGCCGCAGTATTCGTGACCCATGGCCAGGGGCGCGGTGACGTCGTTGAGGCCGCGATAGGGCCACAGGTCCGAACCGCAGATGCAGGTCGCCGAGAGGCGGATGATCGCGTCCGTGGGCGCGAGGATCTTCGGCTCGGGAACCTCCTCGTAACGCACGTCGCCGGGGCCGTAGAGCATCGTCGCCAGCATGGACCGTTCTCCTAGTCGTTCGAAAACCCCCTCCGACACGTGGGGCGGGCTCTAACTAGGGCGGGGACATTCCGACGATTAGTCGCTAAAGCCGGGATGAACCTATGTGTGGAGTTCATCAATGCGGCGCGAAGACCTGGGCGACCTGATGGCCTTTCTGGCTGTCGCCGACGAGCGCAGCTTCACGCGCGCGGCCGCCAAGCTCGGCACCTCGCAGTCTGCGCTGAGCCATACGATACGTCGCCTGGAAACGCAGTTGGGGCTGAGGCTCCTGACCCGCACCACCCGCAGCGTCGCGCCCACCGAGGCGGGTGAGCGCCTGGTCGAGACACTCCGGCCGGCGCTGGACGACATCGACCGCAAGCTGGCCAGCCTGACCGAACTGCGGGAGAAGCCGGCGGGCCTCGTCCGCCTGACGACCAGCGGCCACGCCGCCGAAACGCTCCTGTGGCCCGTGATGTCACGGTTCCTGGTCGACTATCCCGACATCAAGGTCGAGCTGACCATGGACAGCACCCTGACCGACATCGTCGCCGAGCGTTACGACGCCGGGGTGCGGCTGGGCGAATCCATCGCCAAGGACATGATCGCCGTGCCGATCGGCCCGCCTCAGCGCATGATCGTGGTCGGCTCGCCGGCGTATTTCGCGCGCAAGGGCGCCGAGCCCCAGACCCCGCACGAGCTCACCGACCACAGCTGCATCAACCTGCGCATGCTGACCCTGGGCGGCCTCTATGCCTGGGAGTTCGAGAAGGACGGCCATGCCCTGCGGGTGCGGGTCGACGGCCAGTTGACGATGAACGACACCCGGATGATCGCCCAGGCGGCGGTCGACGGCTTCGGCCTGGCGTTCCTGATGCAGGACATGGTCCAGACCTATCTGGACGACGGGCGACTGGTGCAGGTGCTGGCCGACTGGTGCGAACCCTTCGCGGGCTATCACCTCTATTATCCCAGCCGCCGCCAGCCGACCCCGGCCTTCGCCGCGCTCGTGGAGGCGTTGCGCTATCGGCCCGGCCGCCACTCATGAATGCGCGGCATAGACGCATGCCGATCCATGCGGCTAATCGCCGGAGCGTCTTCGTCCTAACCTGACGTCCTGCGTGACGGCGGCGATACGGCCTCGTCGACAACGAGGACGGACGATGACGCCTTCGAGTTTGATCGGCCTGCTCGCCATGGTCGCCGCGCCTCACGCGGAGATGCAGCAAGGAGCGAGCATGGAAATCCAGCGCAACGGCGCCAAGCCTTCGGTCGCGGGGCCGGCCGATTATTTCACCGGCAGGGTCCGTATCGACACCCCGTTCCAGGCCAAGCCGCCGGCGCGGGCCGGCGGCGCCCTGGTCACCTTCGAGCCCGGCGCGCGCACCAACTGGCACACCCATCCGCTGGGACAGGTCCTGATCGTCACTTCGGGCGTGGGCTGGACCCAGTGCGAGGGCGAGGCGGTGGTCGAGATCCGTCCGGGCGACGTGATCTGGTGCCCGCCGGGACACCGTCACTGGCACGGCGCTACCCCCACCAGCGCCATGAGCCACATCGCCATCGCCGAGACGTTCGAGGGGCGGGCCGTCGACTGGCTGGAGCCCGTCACCGACGCGCAGTACCTGGCCGGAAACGGCGACGGGGAGGTCTCGCGATGAAGATGCTCGCCGCCGCCATGGCCGCCGCCGCCGTCGCTTCGCCCGCCGACGATCAGGGCGGCGGTCGGTCTCGACCCAGCGTCGCGCCGCCGGCCGTTCACGCCGTGGCGCCGCAACTGGCGGCCTATACCGACGACGTGCTGTTCGGCGACCTCTGGGAGCGCAAGGACCTCACGCCTCGCGACCGCAGCTTCGTCACGGTCTGCGCCCTGGTGGCCGGCGGCCATGTCGAGCAGATGCCCGGGCACTTCAAGCGCGCGCTCGACAACGGCGTCACGCCCGCCGAATTGTCGGGGATCATCACCCACATGGCCTTCTACGCCGGCTGGCCCAGGGCCATGTCGGCCGTGAGCGTGGCCAACACGGTGCTGGGCGAGCGCGGCCTGGCGCCGGTCACGCCGCCCCAAGCCCGCCTGCCGTTCGATCCGGCCGCCGACGCGCCGCGCGCCCGGGCGGTCGAGACCGGCGTCGGCGCGGTCTCGCCGGCCCTGGCGGACTACACCAACAAGGTCCTGTTCGAGGACCTGTGGCTGCGGACCGACCTGTCGCCGCGCGACCGCAGCCTGGCGACGGTGGTCGCCCTGGTCGCCAACGGCCAGGCCGAGCAACTGCCGTTCCACCTCGGCCGGGCCATGGACAACGGCCTCAGCCGCGACCAGGTCGGGGCGGTGCTGACCCATCTGGCCTTCTATGCGGGCTGGCCCAGGGCTATGTCTGCGGTGTCCGTCGCCGACAAGGTCCTCAAGGCCCGCTGACCGGGGCGTCGAGGTCCGACGGGCGGCGTTCACGCCGCCCGTCGTCCTTGATCAGGCCTGCGGCGTGCGCGACCGGTAGGTCAGCCTGTAGAGCGCCGGCAGCACCAACAGGGTCAGCAGGGTGGACGAGACGATCCCCCCGATGACCACGGTGGCCAGGGGCCGCTGCACCTCGGCGCCGGCCCCGACGTTGAAGGCCATGGGCACGAAGCCGAGGCTGGCCACCAGGGCCGTCATCAGCACGGGCCGCAGGCGCGTCAGGGCGCCTTCGCGGATGGCGTGGTCCAGGTCCGCGCCTTCCCGCTGGAGCGCGCGGATGAAGCTGACCATCACCACCCCGTTCAGCACCGCCACCCCCGACAGGGCGATGAAGCCCACCCCCGCCGAGATCGACAGCGGCAGGCCTCGCAGCAGCAGCGCCGCCACCCCGCCGGTCAGGGCCAGGGGCACGCCCGAGAAGACGATGGCCGCGTCCTTCACCGAGCGGAACAGCGCGTAGAGCAGGCCGAAGATCAGCAGCAAGGTCGCGGGCACGACCAATTGCAGCCGCTTAGCCGCCGAGATCAGTTGCTCGAACGTGCCGCCATAGGTGATCCAGTAGCCGGGCGGCAGTTCGACCTCGGCCCCGACTCTCTCGCGGACCTGCGCGATGAACGAGCCCAGGTCGCGGTCCCGCACGTTGGCGGTGACCACGACGCGGCGCTTGCCGTCCTCGCGGCTGATCTGGTTGGGACCGATGATGGTCTCGATCCGGGCCACGTCCTGCAGGGGCACGAAGCCCCGGGGCTGGTCGAGGCTGCCGGGCAGGGGAATGCGCAGCCGGCCGATCTCGTCGACCTTGCCGCGCACGTCCTCGGGCAGACGCACGACGACGTCGAAGCGCCGGTCGCCCTCGAACACCTGCCCCGTCACCGTGCCCCCGATGGCGGTGGCGACCACCGACTGCACGTCGTCGACGTTCAGGCCCAGGCGCGCCAGGGCCGCCCGGTCGGGGGTGATCTGCAGAACCGGCAGGCCGGTGACCTGCTCGACCCCGACGTCTTGAGCGCCTTGGACGCCTTCGACGACGGCCCCGATCCGCTCGCCGATCTCCAGCAGCCGGTCCAGGTCGTCGCCGTGGACCTTGACCGCCACGTCGGCCCGCACGCCGGACAGCAGCTCGTTGAACCGCATCTGGATCGGCTGAGTGAACTCGTAATTGTTGCCCGGGACCTGGGCGACCAAGGCCTGGAGCTCGGCCACCAGCTTGGCCTTCGGCTTGCCGGGATCGGGCCAGTCCTTGCGGTCCTTCAGCATGATGAAGGTGTCGGCGACCGAGGGCGGCATCGGGTCGGTGGCGACCTCGGCGGTGCCGATCTTGGCCACGACGCGATCCACCTCCGGCAGAGTCTTGATCCGGGCCTCCAGCGCTGTCTGCATGGCGACGGCCTGGGAGAGGCTGGTCCCGGGTATGCGCAGGGCGTGCATGGCGATATCGCCCTCGTCGAGATTGGGCACGAACTCCGAGCCCATCCGCGAGGCGGCGAACGCCGCGACCGCCACCAGCACGACCGCCCCGGCGACGACGACCACCCGCAGGCGCAGGGCCGCCTCCAGGGCCGGTTCGTAGAGCCGGCGCGCGCCGCGCATGATCGGGTTGTCCTTCTCCTCGACCTTGCCGGTGACGAACAGGGCCACGGCGGCGGGGACGAAGGTCAGGGACAACACCAGGGCGGCGGTCAGGGCGATGACCACGGTGATGGCCATCGGGTGGAACATCTTTCCCTCCACGCCCGTGAGCGCGAAGATCGGCACATAGACCAGGGTGATGATCAGCACGCCAAACAGCGAGGGGCGGATGACCTCGCCGGCCGCGCCGGCCACCAGGGCGAAGCGCTCGTCGCGCGAGAGGAGACGGCCCTCGCGATGCTGGGCCTCCCCCAGGCGTCGCAGGCAGTTCTCGACGATGATCACCGCCCCGTCGACGATCAGGCCGAAGTCCAGCGCGCCCAGGCTCATCAGATTGCCAGAGACCCTAGACTGGACCATGCCGGTGATGGTCATCAGCATGGCCAGCGGAATGACCGCCGCCGTGATCAGGGCCGCCCGGATGTTGCCCAGCAGCAGGAACAGCACGACGATCACCAGGATCGCGCCCTCGACCAGGTTCTTCTCGACCGTGGCGATGGCTCGATCGACCAAGTGTGTGCGGTCGTAGATCGGTTTGGCCGTCACGCCCGGCGGCAGGGCCTTGGCGGCCTGTTCCAAGCGCTCGGCGGTCGCACGGGCCACCGTGCGGCTGTTCTCGCCGACCAGCATGAAGACCGTGCCCAGCACCACCTCCTTGCCGTCCTCGGTCGCCGCGCCGGTGCGGAGCTCCTGACCCAGGCCTACGTCGGCCAGATCAGCGACCCGGATGGGCGCACCGTTGCGGCTGGCGACGATCACCGCCCGCAGGTCCTCGACGCCGGTAGCCTGGCCGGGAACGCGAACCAGATACTGCTCGCCGTAACGCTCCACATAGCCGGCGCCGACATTGGCGTTGTTCCGCTCCAGCGCCGCGACGATGTCGCCCATCGCCAGGCCATAGGCCGAAAGGCGGTCGGGCAGGGGCGTGACGTGGTACTGCCGCTCGTAGCCGCCGATGGTGTTGACCTCGGTGACGCCGGGCGTGTTGCGCAACTGGGGCCGGATCACCCAGTCCTGCAGGGTGCGCAGATCCTCGGGCGTCCAGGCCTTGCCGTCGGGACGGCGCGCGCCCGGCTTGGCCTCGACCGTGTACATGAAGATCTCGCCCAGGCCCGTGGAGATCGGTCCGAGCTCGGGGTTCAGGCCGGCCGGCAACTGGGAGCGAGCCGACTGCAGCCGTTCGCCGACCAGCTGGCGGGCGAAATAGAGGTCGGTCCCATCCTTGAAGACGACCGTCACCTGCGAGAGGCCGTAGCGCGAGATCGAGCGCGTGTACTGCAGGCCCGGCAGGCCGGCGATGGCGGTCTCGACCGGGAAGGTGATCCGCTGCTCGGCCTCTAGGGGCGAGAAGCCGGGAGCCTCGGTGTTGATCTGGACCTGGACATTGGTGATGTCGGGCGTGGCGTCGATGGGCAGGCGCTGGAAGCTCCAGACCCCGACGGCCGCGGCGACGGCGACGAGCGCCAGCACGATCCAGCGAAGCCGGATCGAAGCGGCGATGATGCGTTCGAGCATGGTTCGCCTCCCTAGTGGTCGTGGCTCGCGCCGGACTTCTCGATGTCCGCGCGGATCAGGAAGGCGCCGTCGGTGACGTATTCGGCGCCGGGTTCGAGGCCGGACAGCACCTGGGTCCATTCGGGTGTCTGGCGGCCGAGTTCCAGCATCCGCACTTCGTAGGTGTCGCCGACCTTGACGAACACCACCTGGAAATCGCGGAAGCGCTGGATCGCCCTGGTCCGCACCGCCAGCGGCGCGGCCTGGGCGCCGACCTGGAACGCGCCCTCCACGCCCATGCCGGGCCGGAAGGCGCTGTCGGCGCCGCCGGGCAGGTGGACGTGGGCGACCAGGGTCTGGCTGACCAGGTCGGCGGTGGGCAGGACCGCCTCGACCTTGGCCGTCAGGCGGGTTCCGCCAGAGAGGCTGCGCACCTCCACGGGCTGGCCCACCCGCACCTTTTCGGCGTCGCGGGGATAGACCAGGAACTCGGCGTGCAGCTGGGTCGGGTCGGCGATCACGAAGATCGCCCGTTCGCCGGCCACGTCGCCGACGTTGAGGTTCTTCTCGACGATCACGCCGCTGATCGGGGCAGGGATGGAATAGGTCTGCAGGCTTTCGCTGGACTCCACGCGGGCCAGGATCTGGCCCTTGCGGACCTGCGTGCCCAGCTCGCCGCGCAGGCTCATGATCCGGCCCGGATACCAGGCGCGGACCTCGCCCTTGCCTTCGGGGGTAATCTCGACGCGTCCGGCCATGTCGACCAGCTCGGCGATAGGCGCGGCGCCGGCGATCTCGGTCTTCACGCCGCCGGCCTGGGCGGCCGAGGCCGAGATCGTGGTGCGGCCCTCGTACGATGGATAGGCCCACTGGTGCGTGCGGCCCTGATAGGCGGCCGACACCTTCACGTCGAAGGAGTGCGGCTCGCGCACCACGCCCGAGCCGCGCAGATAGTCCTCGGAGGGCGCGAAGGCGAAGCGGTCCGCCTGGCCGCCCAGGCGCGTCAGCGTGATCGACAGGTTCACGTCCTTGGGCGCGACCGGCTTGTCCTTGCGATAGGCGTAGACGCGGAACTCGGGCTCCACCCCGTCTTCGAAGATCGTGACCTCCAGGGCGAAGTCGCCGTCGCGGAGCATGCGGCCGCGATGCGGGCCGCGTTCGTATTCGCCGGCGGTTTCGGCGTGGCTTTCGGTTTCGGCAGGCTTGGGGCGCTCGCCGCAGGCCGACAGGGCGAGGGTTCCGGCCAGGGCCAGGACCAGGGGCTTATGAAGGCGGATCATCGGGCGGTCTCCGAGGCGGGAACCAGGCTCGCGCGGGCGCCGGTCAGGCGGTCGAGCTGGGCGCGGTCGATCTGGAAAGATTTGAGGGTGGCCAGGCGGCGGGCCCGGGCGTCGATCAGGGCCTTCTGAGCCTCCAGGACGTCGAGATAGCTGAAACCGCCACGATTGAAGCCGACGCGGACCAGATCGACGGTCCGGGCGTTGGCCGGCACGACCTCGTCCTGGATCCGGCGAGCCTCGCCGGCCTTGCGGGCGAGCGAGGCCTGGACGGCGGCGATCCTGCGCTCCAGCACGGTCCTGGCGCCGGCCAGGTCGAGCTCGGCGGCCGTGCGGGCCGCGCGGGCCTGGGCGACGGCGTTCCGATTGGTGTCGTAGCGCCCCAACGGGATGGAGCCCCCGACCACGGCGGCGACATCGCCGCCGTCGTTCAGATAGCGCAGGCCCGCGCGCCAGGTCGGGTCCCGGACGGTCTTGCTCTCCTCCACGCGGACCTTGGCGGTCGCGACCTCGCGTTGGGCGTCCAGCAGGGCCAAGTCGACCGCCGAGGGCGGACCGGCGACCTGTCGGGCGGCCGACAGGTCTTCCAGAGCGTTGGGATCGATCTCGACCTCACCGCCGCCCCAGAAGGCCGCCAGGGCGCGCCGGGCGTCGGCGGCCTGGGTCTGGGCCTGGGCCAGGGCGATCCGGGCCTCGGCCAGTTGGGCGTCGGCGCGGGCGCCGGCGAACAGGGGATCGCGGGCGGCTCGCACGCGGTGGTCGACCTCGGTCCGGGCGCGTTCGGCCAGGGCCACGCGGTCGGCGGCCAGCCGCGCCTCGGCCTCGGCGGCGGCGGCCTCGATCCAGGCCAGGTCCACCTCGTGCAGGACGTCCAGCATCCGGACGTCGTCGCGCAGGCGGGTCAGGGCGATGTCGCCGCGAGCCAGGGCGGTGCGGGCGGCGCGCTTGCCGCCGCGTTCCCGGCTCTGTTCGTAATAGACCGTCGCCTGGGCGCGATCGATCAGGGAGTAGGGGCCCGTGCCGGCGAGGTCTTCGACCTCGACGCCGACCACGGGATTGGGGCGGACGGCGGCTTGCCGGGCGCCGGCCTCGGCGGCGGTCAGCCGCAGGGCCAGCGCCGGACGGTTGGGATCGCCCTGGGCGGCGCGGCTCAGGGCGTCGGGCAGGGTCAGGGGCTCCGCATAGGCGGAGAGAGGCGCGGCCAGGGCGAACGCCGTGGCCAGCAGCCAGGACCGCGAGGCGCGGCCTGGGAGAAGAGCAGACATGAAAGGTCCTCGAACGTGCGAAGGCGCGGCTCAAGGCCGCGCGGGTCAGGCGACGTGTGCGAGGAGGGGTTTGGGCGGACGGTCCTGCCCGGGGGCGTCGAGGCCCTGACGTAGATCGTGATCCAACCGGAATGGCGCGGCCGATGACGACCAGGCGACCGGCAGGCTCAGGTCGCCGGCCAGGTCGTAGGCGGAGGGGCCGTCGTGGTGGTGGTGGTTCTGCCCGTGCGTGACGGGTTCGGGCGAGGCGTCGTCCTCGACGGCCGCGACCGCCGAGGCCTGGTCGTGCTCGGGAAGATCGACGACCGCGCCCACGAAGGCGTTGGCGGCATGGGCGTGGCCGAAATCGTGCAGCAGCCGATCGACGGTGGCGATCGGCGAGTGGACGACGAGCAGAGTCACGAGCACGGCGGCGAAGGCCGCCATGGCTCGACTCAACAGGTTGTCCGGGCGCGCGTTCACAAGCTTCCTCGGGGCGACGACACGCCAGGGTGTGGGCAGCGGAGGGCGGCCTGTCAACCGTCAGGCTTGCGTAAGGGGCAGGGCGTGATCCGAACCATCACCACGCCGTGCGACGGCGTCGTGGCCGTGAACCGCCTCGTCTTCTTGCCCAGGGAGGCCTTGGTCCAGAGGTCGCGGACCTCGGCCTTCAGCGTGGCGGGATAGCCGATCTCGGTCCAGTCGACCGAAATCGGCTGGGCCTCGGCGCTCCGGTTGAACAGGATCACCGCGCGGCCGCCGTCCGCCAGCGGCTTGGACCACACCTCAAGGTCGCCATCGTCGCGGACGCGGCGTCCCTGGGCGCCCAGCCGGTCCTGGTTGACCGCGATGACCTCCTTGTTGAGCAGGATTTCACGCGTGGCCTGGTCCATGTTGGCGATGTCGTTGCCGGCGATCAGCGGGGCGGCCATCAGGGCCCACAGGCTGAAGTGCGAGCGGTACTCGGTGGTGGTCAGTCCGCCGTTGCCGACCTCCAGCATGTCCGGGTCGTTCCAGTGGCCGGGACCGGCATAAGGGTAGAGCGGCTCGTTGGCGTCGAGGATGGGCAGGACGCCCAGGGAATAGTCGTGCTTGCCGTCCCACTTGTCGGTGATGTCGCCGGTGGTGCGCCACAGGTTGCCGATGGTCTGGGCCCACAGCCACGGCTTGGCCGTGCCCCACTCGCACATGGAGAAGACGATGTCGCGGCCGCTTTCCCGCAGGGCGTCGGCCATCAGGGTATAGGCTTCCTCGGCGTTGCGAGTTCCGGTCGAGCACCAGTCGTACTTGAGGTAGTCCACGCCCCAATCGGCATAGGTCTTGGCGTCCTGGTACTCGTGGCCCTGGCTGCCCGGACGGCCGCCGCAGGTCAGGCGGCCGGCGTCGGAATAGATGCCGAACTTCAGGCCCTTGGAATGCACATAGTCCGACAGCGCCTTGATCCCGCTGGGGAAACGCTTGGCGTCGTAGGTGATGAAGCCGCCGGCGTCGCGCGGGCCGTGCCAGCAGTCGTCGATCACCACATATTCGTAGCCGGCCTCCTTCATGCCGTTCGAGGCCATGGCGTCGGCGATGCGCCGGACGGTCGCCTCGTCGATGTTGCAGGCGAACTTGTTCCAGCTGTTCCAGCCCATGGGCGGGGTCTTGGCCAGGCCGTTGGCGACGCGGGGCGGCGGGTCCTTGTCGGCGGCCAGGGCGACCGGCGCGCCGGTGGTGGCCAGGGTCAGGGCGCCGGCCATCAGCCAGGCGGCGGAGCGCTTGAACATGGGAGTCTCTTTCGGACGACTGGAGGAGGGCGCTCTAGGCGACTTCCCGGTTGGGGAAGCGTTCGAGCACGCGAGCGTGGGCGGGCATCTTCTCGACGATCTGCTGATAGGCGCCGCGCATGTGCTCCAGCGCGTTGTAGAGCGCGCGCTCGTCCATCAGGTCGGCCAGCGGGTCGTAGCCTTCCGGCGTCGGCGCCTGGCCCATCATGATCGCCAGCCAGTTGGGCTCCTGGAAGATGCTCTGGTTGGGGAAGGTGGTCAGGCCCCGGGTGCGGAACAGCTCCATCTTCTCGCGCAGCGAGTCCGGGATGGGCATGTGGCGCACATAGTCCCACAGCGGTTCGCCGACCCGGCCGTTGACGTGGTAGTGGAAGACGAGGAAGTCGCGGATCTGCTCCATCTCCTCGCCCATCATCCGGTTGTAGAGATCGGCCGCGGCGGGGTCGTTCCTGCCCAGCGGGAAGGTGGCCGCCAGCTTGATCAGGCCGTGCTGGATCAGGTGGATCGAGGTCGATTCCAGGGGCTCCAGAAAGCCGCTCGACAGGCCGATGGCCGCGCAGTTCTTGAAGCGCGACTGCTTGCGGCGTCCGGTCTTGAACCGCAGGAAGCGCGGATCGGCCTGGGGCGTGTTGTGGGGATGCTCGCGCGCCAGGCTGGCCAGCAGGTCGTCGGCGGCCGCGTCGTCGCCGATGTGGTCGCTGGCATAGACGTAGCCGTTGCCGGTGCGGTGCTGCAGCGGGATACGCCATTGCCAGCCGGCGGGGCGGGCGGTGGCGCGGGTGTAGGGCACGGGATCCTCGAAGCGGGCCGAGGGCAGGGCGACCGCTCGGTCGGCCGGCAGCAGGGCCGACCAGTCGTCGTGGCCGACTCCCAGGGCGCCTTCGATCAGCAGGGCGCGGAAGCCCGAGCAGTCGATGAAGAAGTCGCCTTCCAGGGTCTGGCCGTCGTCGAGCAGCAGCGAAGCGATCGTGCCGTCCTGAGGGTCGAGGTTCACCAGGCGGATGGTGCGTTCCAGGCGTCGCACGCCGCGCCCCTCGGCCACGCCCCGCAGGAGCTTGGCATAGAGCGAGGCGTCGAAATGGTAGGCGTGCGCCATGGTCGTGCGCGGGTCGCGCGGATCGTCCACGCGCCAGTCGAAGCGGCCCTTCTTGGCCGCCAGGGCGCTCAGAGAGAATTCGGAGATGTCGGGTCGGTAGCCCAGTTTCTTGGCCCGCAGCCAATAGGCATGGAACGACACGCCGTTGATGGGCGCGCCGTAGGAGCCGAACGGGTGGAGGTAGCGGTGGTCGGGCTCGCGCCAGCCGACGAACTCGATGCCCAGCTTGAAGCTGCCCTGGGTGGCCGAGAGCATCTGGGCCTCGTCCACGCCCACGATCTGGTTGAAGAAGGTGATCGGCGGAATGGTCGCCTCGCCGACGCCGATCGTGCCGATCTCGGCCGACTCCACCAGGGTGATCCGCATCTGGTGCGGGGCGAAGAGCTTGGAGAAGAAGGCCGCGGCCATCCATCCGGCGGTGCCGCCGCCGGCGATCACGAGGTGGGAGATCTTACCGGGATTTTCCATGCCGCATTCTTCGCATGCATTTCAAAAAAAGCCCCGTCGGCATGACGCCGACGGGGTCGCTTGGTCGGTGGAGGAGCCGACTAGAAGGTTCCGCGGATGATGAACGAGATGCGGCGGTCGCTCACCGTCCAGCTGTGGGTCTGGACCAGGGACTTGGAGAAGTTGCCCTGGGTGCCGAGGTACCAGGAATCCCGCTGGTCCATTTCCAGCTCGTACTTGGAGTTCAGCAGGTTGACCCCCTGGACCCCGATCTTCACCTGCGGCGTGACCGAGTACATCACCGAGCCGTCCAGCTGGCCGAACGCCTTGGCGTAGACCGGCACCATCAGGTTCGAGGCCGAGGCGCTCATCAGGTAACGCGACCGCCAGTTATAGGCCAGGCGGGCGTCGATGCCGTACTTCGTGTAGAGCAGCGTCGCGTTGTAGGTGTAGCGCGACAGCTGCTCCAGCGGCAGGTCCAGCTTCGAGGCGGTGATCTGCGAGGAGTCCGTGGTGCTGCTGGACACGTTGCGCGTGCCCTTGCTGTCCAGGATCGTCGCGTTGAATTCCGTGCCCAGGCCGCCGAAGGCGCCGGGCAGGAAGTCGTAGTACTGCTGGTACTGGAACTCGGCGCCGTAGATTTCGCCGTGGCCCATGTTCTGGGGCACGGTGCCGATGGCCTGGACCGTGCTGCCGTTGGAGGTGGTGATGTTCACCAGGGTCGGCGTCGACTGGATGTAGTCGTAGACGTCCTTCTTGAACACGCCCAGGGCCGTCATGCCGCCGTGGAAGTACCACTCGCCCGACAGGTCGAACGAATTGGCCCGCATCGGCTTGAGGTTCGGATTGCCGCCGGAGAAGCTGAAGGCGACGTCGGTGTGGTAGTTCACCGCCGAGCCGTTGTTCGCCGCGGCGGTCAGTTCGGCCTGGGTGTAGGGCTGGCCGGTCTGCTGGTTGATGAGGCCGTCGGCGACCGTGGCCGGGCGCGATTGCAGCGTGCCCGACACCGTCATCGACGGATCCAGCTGGTTGAAGTCCGGACGGACGATGTTCTTGGACGCCGCGAAGCGGAAGAACACGTTATTGCGGGCCTTCAGGCGCAGGTTCAGGCTGGGCAGGACATCGGTGTATTCGGTGCCGCCCGTCGCGGTGAAGGCCCGGCCGTCGGCATAGGTGATCTTCGTCGCGGCGGTGGGCGAGGCGAACATCCTCTGGCTCTGGTCGATCAGGTTGATCGTGCCGAAGCCTTCGCCGTCGGTCTTGGTGTGGACGACGCGCAGGCCGAAGTTGCCGTCCCAGCTCATGCCCTCGTCGCCCCACGACATGGGCAGGTCGCCGCCGAAGCGGGCCTTGCCGTAGAACGCGGCGGTGTCTTCGTACTGGCGATTGACGCCGCGGCCGCCCAAGTTGGTGAAGCTGGTGCTCACATTGCCCAACGGCTGCCAGTAGCTGATGCTGCCGGTCGGCGCGGCCCAGATGGGCGTGTAGCTCATCAGGGTGCCCTGGGTGAACGGGCTGTAGTTGCCGGCGTAGGGCGCCCAGTCCGGAATCTTTCCGTTGCCGCTGTTCGGGCCGTAATAGCCGTACATGCTGTTGTCGTAGGCCGGGCCGCCGCCGGGGATCGGACCGTTCCAGACCACCTTGTTCAGGTAGTCGTAGAGCACCGTCGGGCTCTTGGCCAAGTCGAACGCCGGCATGATCAGTCCGGGGACCGACAGGTCGCCCTTGAAGAAGTTGTCGAAGCTGACGACGTCCTGGTGCTGGGTGTATTTGTCCGCCGTGGCGGTCACGCCCGACGAGGCCCAGGGCGCCGAGATCAGGTTCCAGTTGTAGGCCGTGTCGCGCGAGGTGGCGTCGCGCGAGGTGGCGCGCACGCCCAGCTTGATGTCCTTGATCAGCTTGTCGTCGTCGAAGGCGTAGGTGACGTCGAACTTGCCCGCGTATTCCCGGGCGTCGTTGTCGTCGATGTGGTCCATCGCGGCGTAGAGGTTGAACGCCGACGGGGTGTTGGTGACGTTGCTCATGGTGATCTTCGGCAGGTCGCCGGTGAGATCCAGGCCGAAGCCGCCCTGCAGGGTGACGGTGTTGTAGACCGTCAGGTCGGTGCTCTCGCGATGCGAATAGACATATTGCAGGTCGCCGGTGACGGTCCAGCGGTCGTTCTGCCACTTGAAGCCGGCCGAGACGTCGTTGGTGTTGTCCTTCACCTCGCCGTAGCGGGTGCCCAGGTTCAGCAGGAACGAGTTGGCCACGCCGTTGCCGCCGCCGCCGCCATCGACCAGCTGGCCCTTCAGGAAGTTGCCGTCCTCGTCGAAGGTGAAGGTGGTGCCGGCCGCCGGGCCCACCACGAACGACTGGTTGTTGGTCGCCGAGCAGCAGGCCGAGGTCTGGGCGAAGCGGTCCTTGAAGGTCTGCTTGGCCTCGGTGCGGAACAGGGTGGTGAAGAATTCGAGGTTGTCGTTCGGACGGTACTGGAACGCGGCGTAGTAGCCCTTGCGGTTCCGGTCCTGATCGTTGTCGCGGTACTGGATGCCGACCGGCACGAAGACGCGGCTCAGCGGCTGGCCGGCGATCGAGTTGTCGCCGTTGAAGTTGTACGTCAGGCCGCCGTCATAGGACGACTGCACGCCCACGCCGTGGGCGTTGTACGGGTCGACGGCGATGGTGTTGACGGCCGTCTTCAGCTCGGAGTTGGAGTAGCTGAGCAGCACGCCGAACTCGCCGCCGTCCGGCGTGTCGAAGCGGTCGCTGAGCAGCAGGCTGCCCGAGGGGGTGGCTTCCTTGCGCAGGTCGCCGCGCGTGTAGTCGGCCGAGAAGGCGATCTGGCGACCCTTCTGGTCGAACGGCATGCGCGTGCGCAGGTTCACCGTGCCGCCCAGGCCGCCTTCGACGATATCGGCCGAGGGGTTCTTGTAGACGTCGACGCCGGCGAACAGCTCGGGGGTCACGTCTTCCCACGAGATCGAGCGGCCGCCGCGAGCCGAGAACATGTCGCGGCCATTCAGTTCGGAGCGGACCCAGGTCAGGCCGCGGATCTGGATGCCCGAGCCTTCGGCGTTCAGGCGGTCCACGTCGCGGGGCTGGGTGGTGCGGCCGATGGTGACGCCCGGAACGCGCTGCAGCGCTTCGGTGATCGACCGGTCGGGCAGGCCGCCGATGTCCACGGCGGTGATCGAGTCGACGATCTGTTCGGAGTTCTTCTTCAGCTCCTGGGCCGACTGAATCGCCTTGCGCTGGCCGACCACGACGACTTCGGAGACTTCGCCGCCGTCTTGCTTCGCCGGTTCGGCGGTTTGGGCGTGAGCGGCCGTGACCAAGAGACCCGACGCCCAGGCCGCCATGGCGGTGGACGCAAGCAACGTGTTCTTTTTGTTGAGTAGTTTCATCTTCCCTCTCCCTAAGTTTTGCACTTGGGACCCCCGATTTCGGTCCGGTGCTTTGCCGAACGCCCCAAAGTCGATCCGTAGATCGATGCCCCGTGACGTCGGCATTTTTTAATTAAGTTCATTTTATTTAACCGGGTCGCATTTATCGTACAAGCTCAAATTCGCAGCCGCCGGTTGCGAGCTAGACGGGAGTGGGCGAACGCCGGTCGGCTTCACCTCAGCGTTGCGCCCATGCGAACGGCTCGCCGCCCTGGCAGGGCGACGAGCGCGTGTTTTCGGGGGTTTTCGGACTGGTGTGGCGCCGCCGCATCGCCGCGGCGGTTTCGCCGGACGGCGGCTAGAACACCGCCTGCAGGAACAGCGCCGGGCCCTTGAACTTGTAGGCCATCTCGCCCTGCCAGTGTTTCTTGTCGATATTCAGGTCGTAGTCGACATAGCGATAGGCCGCGCCGACGGCGACGTGGTCGATCAGGCGGTAGCTGAGTCGGGCCTCGGTATTGACCAGTCGGCCGTCATAGTCGCCGACCTTCAGCGACAGGTAGTCCACGCGTCCGCCGACCAGCAGGCGAGGGGTGATCTGGTAGGCGCCGTAGAGGCCCAGGGTCGGCAGCGGCGCCAGGGCGTCGCGCTTGCGCAGCTCGGTCTGGACGGCGGCGTTGCCGATGTGGCCCTCGCCCGAGATCGACAGCTTGAACTGGGTGACGTGCAGCCCCAGCGAGGCGCCCAGCTCGCCCTTGTCGCCCTTGAGGAAGGCGTAGCCGACGGCGATCCGATAGACGTCTGTGTCGAAGCCGCTCGAAACGGTCGCGCCGGACGAATAGGTGACGTCGTCGAAATTGATGTCGCGATTGATGCTGGCCGAGCCGCCACGGTCGAGGCCGTAATATTCGCCGACCACCGACCAGCGCTCGCCGATCCTGGCGCCGGCCTGGAAGGCCGGCAGGCTCTTGCGGTCCGACAGGTCCAGGTCCGATTCCAGGTCGATGCTGGTGCCGACCAGGCCGTTCGGGCCGGCCACGCTGACTCGGGTGTCGACATCGGGCCAATAGGCCTGGGCCTCGATCCAGTAGCGGTCGTCGATCGTCTGGGCGTGGGCCGAGCCGGCCAGGGCGCAGCTCCCCAGAATCGTGGCCGTCGCCACCGCCCTGAGCGGAAATCCCATCATCTTGTCGTCCTCCGCGATCCGGGCGCGTCGCGGCTACGCTGATCGCGTTGGGCGAGGGAACCAATCGGGGGAAACCCCTGCCGTTGGAGGGATTTGCACCAGGGGTTCGCCGCGAGGTCGCCGAGGGTTCCAGCCGATTGGCGTCGCCGATTCCGAAGCGTTTCCTGGGCGCATCCAAGGCAGACGAGGAGCGCCGCCGTGCGTCTGGCAGATCAGCACCATGTCTTTCACCTGGCCAAGCTGGCGCTCGTCGTGGCCGTGGTGCTGCTGAGCGGTCACGCCGGACCCGGCTGAAGTCTTCGCGGGGGAAGTGGCCGAACATTGATCCGTGGCTGAGCGCCTGGATCAAGGCGATGAGACAGATCAGAAGTCGCGAGACCAGGGATACGCCGTCCGCTTGCTGAGCATGTTCAGGTCGCGCGGTAAATCGTAGCGTGCATTGACAATGCATCCGATCCTGGCGCGCGGGCGGAAGATTTTCGCGAAGATTTGTGTATGAATTGCCGGACAATCCGCGGCGTCGGAAACCGAGTGCGTTTGCCAGGCATGATCTCGTACAACGAAGTCGAACGACTTGAGGCCTTGCGATCCTACGGCGTGCTCGACACCCCGCCGGATCCGGCCTTCGACCGGTTGACGGCGCTGGCCGGCGACCTCTTCGACACGCCCATTACGCTGATGTCCCTGATCGACGCGGATCGGCAGTGGTTCAAGTCCCGCCAGGGGCTGGACACGGTCTCGACGCCCCGGGACCAGGCGTTCTGCGATCACGCGATCCGCCTGGACCCGGGCGCGGTGATGGTGGTGGAGGATGCGCGGCTGGACGCGCGCTTCTCGGCCAATCCCCTGGTCACCGGCGGGCCGAACATCCGCTTCTATGCCGGCGCGGTGCTGACCACGGCCGAGGGGCACAACCTGGGCACGCTGTGCGTGATCGACACCGAGCCGCGTCCCCGTCCGGCCGAGCGCGATCTGGAAAGACTGCGCAAGCTGGCCCAGATGGCGGTCACCGAGATGGAGCGGTTGCGCCGCGAGCAGGTGGTGTCCGAACAGAAGACGCTGCTGAACCTGGCCGAGACCCTGGCGGGCGTCGGTCACTGGCGCCTCGACGTCGCCACGGGCCGCGTCACCTGGTCGGACCTGGTCTACGCCATCCACGGGATCGAGCCGGGCGCGTTCGATCCCAATGTCGACGAAGCCATCGCCCTCTATCACCCCGACGACCGCGACCAGGTCGCCGGCCATATCGCGACCGCCATCGCGACCAAGGGCGTCTATCAGTTCCAGCTGCGGGCGGTGCGGCCCGACGGCGAGGTGCGGGACGTGATCTCGCGGGCCGGCTGCGAGCTGGACGCCAAGGGCGAGGTCTCGGCGCTGGTCGGCCTGTTCCAGGACGTCACCGAGCAGAAGCGCGGCCTGGCGGCGCTGCGCGACAGCGAGGCCCGGCACCGGTTCCTGGCCGACAACACGTCCGACATCATCGTCCGGGCCAAGCTGGACGGCACGTTCCTGTTCGTCTCGGCGGGGATCCGGGCGCTGGGGCACGACCCCGAGGCGCTGATCGGAACCTCGACCTTCGACCTGGTCCATCCCGACGACATGGAGCGCTTCTCGGCCAATTCGGCGGCGCTGTTCGCGGGCGAGCCCATCGATCCGGCGGTCGACCGGGCTCACCGCTATCGCACCGGCTGGGGCGACTGGGTGTGGATGGAGGGCAGCCCCCAGGTCATCCGCGACGAGACCGGCCGTCCGATCGAGATCGTCAACATCTTCCGCAACGTCACCGAGCGACGGGCCCTGCACGAGCAGGCCGAGCGGATGACGGGCCTGATGCTGCTGGGCGAAGAGGTCGCCGGCATCGGCTACTGGCGGTTCGACGTGGCCACCCAGGCGGTGGAGACCTCCAAGCAGGTCGGGGCGCTCTACGGCATGGCCGAGGGCGAAAAGCCGACCATGTCCAACTTCCTGAACTTCCTGCATCCCGACGACGTGGCCGAGACGCGGCGGCGCTTCACCCTGGCCCTCGAGCAGGGCGTGGACTGGCGTCGCGCGGCCTCGCGTGTCGTGCTGCCGGGCGGCGAGCTGCGCTATCTCGAGGGCTCGGGCATCTGCCAGCGCGACCGCGACGGCGCGGTGATCGCGGTGTTCGGCACGGTGATGGACATCACCGAACGCGTGCTGGAGGAAACCCTGCGCGCCCAGGAGCGGGAGCGTTTCCAGCGCCTGTCCGAACGCGCTCTGCTGGCCGCCCAAGCCGGCGAGGTGGGCATCTGGGAGCACGACCTGCGGACCGGCGGACTGGTCTGGGACGCGCGGATGCGCGAGATCTACGGCCTGGACGCCGACGCCGAGCCGCGCTTCGAGACCTTCATGCAGGCCGTCCATCCCGAGGATCGCGACCGGCTGGCCGCCCAGTTCCGCGCGGAGCTGGAGGACGACGCGCCGCTCGACACCGAATTCCGGGTCGTGAAGGCTGACGGCGCCGTCATCGCGATCCGGGCCATGGGGCGTCTGACCCGGGACGCCGACGGCGCGCCTCTGCGGATCGTCGGCACCAACTGGGACGTCACCGAGGTGCGGGCCCTGGAGGCGTCGCTGCGCGCCAGCGAGGCTCGCTATCGCCTGATCGCCGAGAACACCACCGACATTATCGTCACCACCGACCTGAACGGCCGGACCATGTTCGTGGCGTCTTCCTGCGAGCCGGCGACGGGCTACACGGTCGAGAACCTGTACGATCTTCGGCCCATCGACCTGACCTATGCCGAGGACCTGCCCAAGGTGATGGCGGTCTATCGCACCCTGCTCAAGGGCGGGGGCAGCCAGAAAGTGCGCTGGCGCATACGGCACAAGGCCAGCGGCAAGCTGGTCTGGCTGGAATCGCGCCCGTCGCTGCTGCGCGATCCCGTCACCCAGGACCTGATCGGCTTCCTGGACGTGGTGCGCGATGTCCAGGCCGAGGTCGACCAGGAGGAAGCCCTGGCCCTGGCGCGCGCGCAGGCCGAGGCCGCCGCCGCGGTGAAGGGCGAGTTCCTGGCCAATATGAGCCACGAGATCCGGACGCCGCTGACGGCGGTGATCGGCTTCTCGAACCTCCTGGCCCAGCGGCCCGAGCTGGACGAGACCTCGCGGGGCTTCGTCCATCGCGTCACCTCGGCCGGGCGGGCCCTGATGTCGATCGTCAACGACGTGCTCGACTTCTCCAAGCTCGAGGCCGGACAGGTCGAGGTCATGGCGCGTCCGACATCTCCCGAAACCCTGGCGCGGGACGCCCTGGCCATGTTCGAGCCCCAGGCGGGCGCCAAGGGGCTGGACCTGGAGTTCGTGGCCGAGGGCGAACTGCCGCCATACGTGTCGGTCGACGCCGAACGCCTGACCCAGGTGCTGCTCAATCTGATCGGCAATGCGGTGAAGTTCACCGACCGGGGCCTGGTGCGCGTGGTGCTGGCCTACGACATGGCAAACACCTGCCTGCGCGTGAGGGTGGAGGACACCGGCCCGGGCATGACCCCGGCCCAGGCGGCCCAGCTCTTCCAGCGCTTCGCCCAGGTCGACGCCTCGGCCACCCGGCGTCACGGCGGCACGGGCCTGGGCCTGGCGATCTGCAAGGGGCTGACCGAGGCCATGGGCGGCGGCATCGGGGTCGAGGGCCGCCCTGGCGAGGGCGCGGCGTTCTTCTTCCACGTCCATGCGCCGCCGGCCATCGCGCCCGAGATCATTTCGGAGGGCGCGTTCGACACGACCCTGCTGGACGGCGCTCGGATCCTGGTGGTGGACGACAATCCGATGAACCGCGAACTGGCGCGGATCGTCCTGGAGCAGGTCGGCGCCGGCGTCCTCGAGGCCGACGGCGGGGCCGCGTGCCTGGACCGGATCGCGCGAGAGCCGCTGGACGCGATCCTGTTGGACCTGCGCATGCCGGGGCTTTCCGGGCGCGACGTGTTGATGAGGATACGCGAGGGAGGCGGGCCGGCGCGGTCGTTGCCGATCCTGGCGTTCACCGCTGACGAGGATCACGAGCCGGAGGGCGCGCTGGCGGCCTTCGACGGCGTGGTCCGCAAGCCGATGGACGCCCTGGCCCTGATCGTGGCGCTGTGTACGGTCCTGGCGCAGCCCGCTCGCGCGCGGGCGCTCAGCTAGCGGTCTTCCATCCGGCGGAAGATGTCGGCCAGCGGCCGGCCCGGCTTGGCCGACAGGACCGCCTCGACATTGTAGGCCTTGAACAGGCCGGCATGGGCGGATTCCACGTCTTCGTTGGCGGGCACGCGCCGTTCGATGACCGACGGCGCGGCGACGGCTTGGGCGACCGCCTGAATGGCGCTGTCGGTCACGGGCGCGCGGTCCTCGAAGACGCGATAGGGCAGGTCGGACTGGTTGATCATCGAAAACAGACGCTGGATGTCACCGGGCATGACACGACTCCGCCGCGCTCGACGCGGTCCGTTAGTGGCCTCTCGCCACCGGGAAAATCCACGGCTGGTAAGGGGTTAAGCGATATTCATAACCATACCGCAGAGTCGGGATTCTGACCTTTGGACATATTGACACAGCACTCCGTCGCCTGGGGACGGATCTAGCTGCGGTGTTCGAAGACCAGGGGGCGGGCCTTGGGATCGCGGCAAGTCGTCAGGCGGCCCGGGCTGCCCTGTTCCGACAACCAGGCCCCGTAGGCCCCGGCCAGGACCTCGGCCATCAGGCCGGGCCAGAGGCCCTCCTTGTCGTCGGCCAGCACATTGGGGCAGGCGCCGTGGGTGATGACGATCGCGGCGCCGGCGTCGTCCAGCTGGGTCCAGCCCCAGTCCATGATGTCCAGCACCGCGTTGATCCCCAGCTCCAGCTCTTCCAGCGTCTCCAGCTTGCCCAGAGGATGGCGCCGCGCCACGCGGGCGCCGGTCGCCCGCATGAAGGCGGCCGTGCCGGCCTCGTCGGCCACGGCGCTCAGCTCGGCGGCCAGGGCGGCCAGGAAGGGCGCCCACTGGGCATGGGCATGACGGCGTTGGAGATAGGCCAGCTCCAGGTCGTCATGATCTTGGTCGTGACTTGGGCCGGGCGTGGTCATCGCTTGTCTCCGTCGCCCAGGCTCTGACGAACGCTGACGCTGATCGAGGTTTCGTTGTAGTCGCCAAAGGTGTTGAACCGCAGGACGCCGCCCATCTGGGTGCCGGGCCGGAACTGGTAATCGGCCGCCACGCCGCCGGCGATGCCGAAGCCGCTGGCGCTCTGGGGCAGGTAGCGGGCGAAGACGTCGGTGTCCTGGGCGGCCAGGGCGTTCAGCTCGGTCTGCAGGACCGTGTCCTGCGGGAAGTAGGCCGCGCCGGCCTGGCTGTAGGTCTGGTAGCCGGGCGCGAGATCGCCCTTGAGCCGCCAGGCGCCCCACTTGCCCGTGAGGCCGACCGGAGCGGTCAGGCTGGTGAACGACTTGGGGCTGAAATAGCCGCCGTGGCCCAGGCTGAAGAAGTTCTGGTTGTTGTCGTAACCCTGCTGGTTGAGGTTGAAGCCCACCTGCAGTTCGGTGTCGCCTTGGCGATAGGGGCGCACATAGCCGCCCAGATTGACCTGGTAGCTTTCATTGTCGCCGACGTGGCGGCCTTCGTAGCGAGAATAGCTGGCGTCGCCGTACAGCCCCGAGGCGCCGTCATCGTAGGACAGGCTGATCCCGCCGCCGGTGCGCATCACCTGGCCCCAGCGCTGGCCGGTCAGGGGATCGCGGCTGCCGGCATAGGCGATCACGCTGTCGGTCACCGGGCGGCGCTCGATCCAGGCCTTGCCCTGGCCGGACCGGCCCAGGCGGGGCGACCAGGCCAAGCCGCCGACGGCCTTGATGGTGTCGAAGCCGATCGGTGTCGTGCCGACATCGACGGTCATTTGGCCGACCTGCATGGCCAGGTTCACCGCCGGGCCGGCCGCGCTCTGGGCGTCGGGCGCGGGATAGACGGGGGCGAAGGCCCCGACGATGGCGCGGGCGTTGACGATCTGGTTGGCGCCGAACCGCTGGAGGCCATCGCCCGCGGGCGTGCCGGAATCGAGGCTGACCGGCGAGACCGAGGCCGTCAGCCGCACCTCGCCCAGCGAGCCGGCGATGGAGGCCTTGGCCGACAGCTCGTCCAGCTTGCTGAGGCCTTCCTCGCCCGAACGCGTGCGGACCGTGGCCGAGCCCGACAGTTCGGCGGCCGTCCGGGCGGTCAGTTCGGCGATCTGCCGGTCGATGTCATCGACGGCGGGATCGCCGGACGCGGGTGGCGCGGCGAAGGGGTTGGTCGAGGCCTGTGCCGTGTAGACCGGCGCGGGTCTGGTCGGCTGGGTGCGTTCGTCGCCGCGTCCGGTGATCGGGAAGGCCACGCCGGCATAGGGCGACACGCCGCCCGTGTTCGCGGCCGGAGCCGCCGTCGGGGCGGGACCGGTCATGTCCAGGCGGATGGGTTCCGGACGGGAGACCGGAAGGCTGGTTTGACGACGGACGAACGGGTTGGGGCCGAGGCCGACCGTTCCGCCGCTTGCCGCGCCGGGCGCCAGGACGGCGTCCAGCCCCCCGGTTCCACCCGTCGCGAACAGGGGCTGCTGACGCAGGGCGCGGGCCTGGCGCAGGGCGGCCAGGGCGGCCTTCTCGTCGCCGGCCTGGCGCTCGACGCGGGCCGACAGCAGATAGAGGTCGGCGTCGCGGGGCGAGGCGGCCAGGGCCTGGGCCACGGCGCGACGGGCGCCGGCCAGGTCACCCTTGGCGGCCGAGGCGTCGGCCAAGCCCACCAGGCCTTCCTTGTCGCCCGGCTTGGCCCGCAACAGGGCCTCGTAGGCGCCGATGGCCTGATCGTACAGCCGGCCGTCCTGATAGACCCGGCCCAGCGGGGCCAGCAGGCGCGTGCTCCGGGGCGCGACAGCATAGGCGGCCGACAGGACCTCGAAGGCGTTGGCCAGGTCGCCGGACCGGCGCAGGCGGTCGGCCCGCTCGGCGCCCAGCGAGGCGGTCAGGTCGGCCACGTCTTGCAGGCCCTGGGGCGTCGAGCCCGACCGCGCCGCGACCTGGCGGATCAGGGCGGCGGCCTCGGCGTCGTGACCGGCCCGGGCCAGCACCGTGACCGCCCCGTCATAGCTGGCGGCCGGCTCCGTGGCGCCCGCGACCAGGCTCTGCTGGGCCAGGGCCAAGGCCGTCTGCGGATCGCCCAGGTCGTAGAGCGCCAGGGCCACCTGGCCCGAGGCCTCGGCCGACAGGTCGGAACCGGCCGCCACCGCTCTAAGGGCGCCGACGTCGCCGGTCTGCCGGGCCTGGTCGATGGCGGCGTCGACCCGCAGCTTCGAGCGCAGCGCCGCGACGGCGGGCGTGGCCTGGCCCGGCGGCAGGCGGTCGACCAGGGCCAGGGCCTCGGCCGGTCGGCCTTGTTGCTGAGCGAATAGGGCGGCGGCTTGGATCTGCTCGGGATCGCTTCCGGCGGCCACCGGCGCCATCAGGCCCTGTGCGGCGGCGGTCTCGCCCTGGGCGGCCAGGAAGCGGGCGAAGTCCAGGCGCACCCACGGATCGGCGGGCGCGGCGGCCAGGGCGGCCTCGAAGGCGCCGTTGGCCCCCGACAGGTCGCCGTTGGTCCACAGCTGCTTGGCGCGCTCGTGCTCGACCCGGCCCCGGGCGGCGTTCTGGCCGGTCGCGCCCGGCTGCAGGGCGGGCGAGCGGGCGGTGAGGGCCTGGGCTTCGGCGATGCGGTTCTGGTCGAGCAGAGCCTGGACCAGGCCCTGCTGCGCCTCGGCCTGGGCGGGATCGGCGGCGAGGATCTGGCGATAGACCGCCTCGGCCTCGGCGGCCTTGCCCTGGCGACGCAGGGCCTCGGCCAGCAGACCTTGCGACAGGGCGCGGTCGGCGACGGTCGCCCCGCTCAGGCCGCGCAGCGTCCGTTCGGCGTCGGCGGGCCGGTCCTGGTCGAGGGCGGCCTGACCTTGCTGGAGGCCCGCATAGAACCGGGCGCTGGCCAGGGCTTCCTTCCAGCGTCCGGCGGTGGACGGACTGGCGCGTCCGGCCCGGGCCAGCAGGTCGGCGGCGTCGGCGAAGCGCTGGCCGCGCAGGCGCACCAGGCCGAGGCCCCCCAGGGCGTCGGCATCGGTGGCGCGGCGGGCGAGGGCGGCCTGGAAACGCTCCTCGGCCTCGGAGAGCTCGCCGCGCTCCAGCGCCGCGAAGCCTTCCGCGCGGGTTTTGGTCGAGGGATCGACGGCCGGGCCGGCGACGGTCTTGGGCGGCTGATTGGCGGCGGCCAGCTTGCGCGCGATCTCGGCGTCGCCGGGGCGGGCGGCCAGGTAGTCGGAGAACAGGCCGGCGTTGCGGGCGGAGTCGTCCATCCAATCCAGGGCCTGGCGCCAGGCCGTCGCCGCGCGGGGGGCGACGGCGTTTCCGCCCGACGCCAGCCTGGCCAGCAAGGTCACGCCCTCGCGCCGGGTGCCTTCGCGATAGGTCAGGGCCTGGCCCAGCGCCAGTTGGGCCTCGCCGTCGCCCGGACGCTTGGCCGCCAGGCTACGCAGCCCCGCCTGGGCCTGGGCGAGGCCGCCCGGCGCGCCGGCCAGGGTCTGGTAGTATTCCAGCGCCACGCTGTCGGGCGGGGTCGCGCCGCCGAAGGCCTGGCGGTAGGCGGCCGCGGCGGCGGCGTTGTCGCCGCGTTTGACGAGCGCCCGGGCCTGGGTCAGATCGGCGCCCTGGGTCTTGGCCGGCGCGGCCGCCGGGGCGTCCAGATTGGCCAGGCCCCGGCGTGCGGCGGCGTTGCCGGGCTCGACCGCCAGGGCGCGGCGATAGGCGTCGGCGGCCAGGTCCTTGCGGCCCTTCTGGCTCCAGAAGTCGCCCTGACGCACCAGGGCCGTGACCGCCGGGTTGTCGGCCGCCTGGGCAAGGCTTGGCGCGCTGCTGGCCAGCACGGCGGCGGCCAGCAGCCATTCGACGCGACGCCGGGTCATTGGGCGCCGCCTTTCAGCCGCCGGCGAGCCACGGCCTGCAGCGCGGCGATGATCGGAACCGACAGCACCAGGCCCGCGCCGAAGATCGCCAGGGCCAGGATCAGCGGGCGCTGGCTGAGCCACCACATGGCGAACACCGGCCAGGGCAGGTCGCCGGCCTGGAAGCTCTTGCCCAGCTTGAAGCTGGAGAAGCCGGTCTCGGTGACGATGGCCAGGTCGCCCTGCATCTGGGCGTTCTGGACCGGGTCGTCGAGGCGGGCGAGGATCGTCGGCAGCCGGTCGGGATCGCTGGACAGGATCGCCACCACGGCGCGGTCGCCATCGTAGGGCGAGGGGAAGCTGACCACGCCGTCGAACCGGTCGTCGGCCACCAGCAGTTCGTCGGCGTGACGCCGCGCGGCGGCGGCCTCGCCGTCGGCCATCAGGAAGACCCGCTGGATCGGCGAGCTGACCTTCAGCCGCGCCACGTCGCCGTCCAGCTGGAACGGAGAGGCGGCGAACAGGTCGCCGAACCGCTGGGCCATGCCCACCCGGCCCAGCAGCAGGACGTCGCGCCCCTTCAGGGCTGCCTTGTCGGCGTTGCGGGTCACGTTCAGCCGGGTGACGGGCGCGCCGGTCACGTCGCCGAACCGGCCCATCAGGTTGAGGAAGGCTTCGATGTCGGCCGGGCCGATATTGGGCTCGACCACCACCACCGTCCGGTCGAGGTCGGCGTTGCGGGTGAACGGGAATCCGGCGCTGGCGAAGAAGGCCAGGTTGGGCAGGCTGGCGAAGTGGCGACCGCTGGTCAGGTCGATGGTGGTGTCCGGGTCGATGCCGCTATGGACGTTGCTGGGCGTCTGGCCCTGGCAGGCGCCGGTCTTGTTGGCCTTGATGTCGAAATAGAACTCCAGCTGGCTGGCCCCGAACAGCAGGTAGGGCGGTAGCTGCAGCTCATGCTCGTTGCGGGCGAAGCGGTTGAAGAAGCCGCGCACCTCGGCCGTGCGGTCCTGCGGGCTGAGACGATAGGCCCGCAGCCACTGGCCGTTCAGCGACACGTCCAGCCGCGACTGGGCGCGGTCGAACCAGGGGCCCTTGGGATAGCGGTAGCGCACATTCAGCGGCGCGCCCTGGGCGGGCCAGAGGAAGAGGTCGGGGGCGACGCGGAACGGCACCTTGACCGGGGCGGGCGACAGGCCGGGCGCCATCAGGCTGGACGGCTCGACCAGATCGCCCATCCGCACCGGGCGGTCCATGGCCAGCCAGCGGGGGGCGTCATAGGCCGGGCGAGGAGCGATCAGGGCGGTGTCGACCTGGCGGGTCGGGCCAGCCAGTCCGCCTTGCGACAGGCTCAGCGCCAGGGCCGCGCGGCGGGCTTCGGCCGTGTCGCGGCCCATCACCAGAAGCAGCCGGCGATCCGGCGCGGCCGGATTGGCGACCACGGCCAGGGTCGGGCCGGCCACCTGGGGCAGGACCAGCGTTCCGATGGCCTGGCCGGAGGTTCCGAACACCACGCCTTCGCCGCTGGGCAGACTTCCGATCAGGGCGGGGAAGGCGAAGCCCCGATAGCTGGCCTTCATGCCGAAATACGAGGCCGTGGCGGCCGCGGCCCGTAGGATATCGTCGCCGGGCGGCTGGGCGAACACGAACGGCAGGGTCAGCTTGCCGCCGCCGGGATCGAAGAAGGGCGCGGGCAGGGCGGCCAGGTCCGGGTTGGTCGGCAGGCGGGCGACGGTCAACTCCAGCCGCGAGCGCTTGTTGCTGAGGGTCATCCACAGCGACGAATGCTGCGGGTCCTCGCAGCCCCGGGTGTAGTGGCCGATGAAGCGTAGGTTCAGCTGGTTGTCGCGGACGAACAGGGCGGGATCGAGCGGGATCGACCACTCCGTGCCGCCGGCCCGATCCGGCGTCAGGGGTACGGCGCCGGCCGGCTCGCCGTTGACGCTGATCGCCAGCTGGCTGAGCTCGCCCAGCAGCGAGGGCGAAAAGGCTCCGACCACGACCAGGCGCGCGCCGGTGACCACCTCGTCGCGCCGCAGGGTGAACGGCGCGCCGGCCTCGCCCTGCACGCCGCGCAGATTGAGCGGCTGGGCGAAGCCGAGGTCCTTGAGGGTCAGCACTCGCACGCTAGTCGAAGCGGCGGGGACGGGCGTCAGGGGCAGGGCGTCGGGCGCCTGGGCCTTGGCCTGTCCCGCCAGGGCCAGACCGCCGGCCAGGATCAGGGCGGCGAGGCCGGGCAGGATCCGTCCGCCGGCTGGGGCTTCCTCCGGCGGCTTCACGCGCGGCGTAAGGGACACGGGCTTGGCCGCGCGCCACCAGAACAGGATGCTGGCGCTGGCCCGGACCAGGCCCGCCAGGGCGCGAAGGGGACTGACCGGCGCCCAGTGGCCGTTGGGCTGCCAGGCGTCGACCCGGCCCAATACGTTGCGCACCAGGTCGCGGCGGTCGGCATAGTTCAGCGGCATGAACTGCACGCGCAGCACCCCTTTGTCGAAGGTGACGGTCCGGGCGGCGAACCGCCGGCGCCGGTCGTCCTGGTCGAATTCGATGGAGTCCAGGTGGCGCTCGGGACCCCACATGCCGTCCGGCACCACGGCCGACAGCCCGCCCATCGAGACGTCGCGGGTCTCCACCGTCAGGGCCTCGCCATTGGTCAGATGCAGCCGGGCCCCCAGGCGAGCGTCCACGCGCACGTAGTTGCGGATCTGGCGGGTCTCGCGGCCCACGGCGATGGCGGTCAGCAACACCAGCAGGCTGAAGGTGGTCCACAGGATGTTCAGCGCGATGGTCGCGGACTGGACCTTGTCGGTCTGGCCGTCGATCACCCGCCAGACGCCCAGGCCCATGCCCAGGATCAGCAGGCAGGCCACCAGCACGTGCGGCCACATCAGCGGCCAGTCGAAATAGCCCTTCTCCAGCTGGCCGCCCTTGTCGGTGACGTTGAACTTGCCGCGCTTGGGATCGATCAGCGTCAGGAGGGTGGGGCCCACTAGGTGGAAGGCCAGCAGGGTCTCGTAGATCTCGCCCCAGAACGCCATGCGCTCCTCGCCCTGCATGCGGTTGTTGGTGACGATCGAATGGACGAGGTGGGGCAGGGCGTAGGCCAGGATCACGGGGGCCGAGGCGCTGATGATGTTGAAGCCGCCCAGCAGGAAAGCCAGGGGCGAGGTCAGGAACACGATGCGCGGCAGCGGAAACTGGAAGTGCAGCATGGCGTTCAGGTAGCAAAGCCGCTGGGGCCAGCTGAGCCCCTTGCCCATCAGCGGATTGTCGATCCGGAAGATCTGGGTCATGCCGCGCGCCCAGCGGATGCGCTGGCCGATGTGCAGGGCCAGGCGCTCGGTCGCCAGGCCCGCGGCCAGGCGGATCTCCAGGAAGGCGGTGTTCCAGCCCATCCGCTGCATCTTCAGCGCGGTGTGGGCGTCCTCGGTGACGGTCTGGTGGGCGAAGCCGTCGGTCTGGTCCAGGGCCGCGCGCCGGATCACCGCGCAGGAGCCGCAGAAGAAGGCGGCGTTCCACAGGTCGTTGCCCGGCTGGACCACGCCGTAGAACAGGTCGCCCTCGCCGGGGATGTCGCGCACCGTCTGCAGGTTCCGCTGCACCGGATCGGGCGAATAGAAGTGGTGCGGCGTCTGCAGCAGGGCCAGGCGATCGTCCTGCTGGAACCAGCCCACCGTCATCTGCAGGAAGGCGCGGGTGGGGATGTGGTCGCAGTCGAAGATGCAGACCAGCTCGGCGTCGGTCCGCGCCAGGGCGTGGTTCAGATTGCCGGCCTTGGCGCCCTTGTTGTCCGGACGGGTGATGTAGGCGACGCCGGCCCGTTCGGCGAAGTCGCGGAAGGTCGGCCGCTTGCCGTCGTCCAGCAGATAGACCGTGAAGCGGTCGCGGGGATAGTCCATGCTCATGGCCGCCAGGACGGTGTCCTGAACGATCTCGAGGCTCTCGTTGTAGGTGGGAATGTAGACGTCCACCCGTGGCCAGGTCTCGATAGGCCCTTCCAGCGGACGCACCGGGCGGTGCAGGGGCCAGGCGGTCTGCAGATAGCCCAGCAGCAGGATCAGCCAGGCATAGACCTCGGCCATATACAGGCCCACGCCGAAGAACATCTCGCCGGGCGAACGGAAGTGCAGGGTCTCGGTCGTGCGCCACCACAGGTACCGGGTGCTGACGATCACCGACACCACGCACAGGGCTATGGTCAGGTGCCTGGACGCCGAGGCGCGGTTGGAGACGATCACGAAGACGATCGTGGTCGCGGCGAACGCGACCTGGGCCTCGAAGCTGAGCGGCACGGTGATGGCGACGAGCGCGATGGCGATCATCCCGGCCACGCCCACGGTCCAGGCCGCTCGCGACGTCAGGCGCCCCAGCGTAGAGCTGTCGGTCATGACGTACCGAGAGGGGGTGACATGCGAGAACTGCCTCCGGAACCGTGGGTCGATTAGGTCCGGGCCGACGCGGGAGCGCCATCCCCGAAAACGGAAGTCGCAGCTAGGGATTCACCCCATTTCCGACGGGGCCGTCCGACGGCCGCATGGAGCGCTCATCGCGCCATGCGGTCGATGTGGCATTTTGTTCCACTGGAGAGAGAGCGGTCGCGCGGGCGGTTTCGTTCAAGACGCTTCGCGGCGCTTCGGCGCCGATGGCGGCCGTGATCGGGTCACGGTTGTGCTGGACAAGAGGCTCGGGCCGGGTCTCGATCCGACGGCCCGAGCGGCGACGTCTGAAAGGGAGGAACGGCATGAAAATCGGCTTGATCGGCCTTGGCCGCATGGGCGCCAACATCGTGCGCCGGCTGCTGCGCGGCGGGCACGAGGTGGTGGTCTACAACCGCTCGCCCGAACCGGTGGAAGAGCTGGCCAAGGAAGGCGCGATCGCCGCCTCCAGCCTGGAGGACATGCACGACAAGCTGGGCGAGACGGCGATCTACTGGATCATGCTGCCGGCCGGCCAGATCACCGAGCAGTTCGTCGAAACCTTCATGGGCCTGGCCAAGCCGGGCGACATCGTCATCGACGGCGGCAACAGCCACTACAAGGACGACATCCGCCGGGCCAAGGTGCTGCGCGAAAAGGGCCTGCACTATGTGGACGTCGGCACCTCGGGCGGGGTCTGGGGGCTGGAGCGCGGCTACTGCATGATGATCGGCGGCGACGAGGCGGTGGTCCGCCACCTGGACCCGATCTTCGCGACCCTGGCGCCCGGCTATGGCGCGATCCCCCGCACGCCCGGCCGCGACCCGGCCGACGACCGCGCCGAGCGCGGCTACATCCATGCCGGCCCGGCCGGCGCGGGCCACTTCGTCAAGATGATCCACAACGGCATCGAGTACGGCCTGATGCAGGCCTATGCCGAGGGCTTCGACGTTCTCAAGAACAAGGCCTCCGAGCGCCTGCCCGAGGACGAGCGCTTCGAGCTGAACCTGCCCGACATCGCCGAGGTCTGGCGGCGCGGCAGCGTGATCAGCTCGTGGCTGCTGGACCTGTCGGCCATCGCCCTGGCCAAGGACGGCGACCTGGCGACCTTCAGCGGCAAGGTGGCCGACAGCGGCGAGGGCCAGTGGACCATCGAGGCGGCCATGGAGGAGGCCGTGCCGGCCCACGTGCTGTCGGCGGCCCTCTACGCCCGCTACCGCTCGCGGGTCGACAACACCTTCGGCGAGAAGCTGCTGTCGGCCATGCGCTTCGGCTTCGGCGGCCACGTCGAACCGAAATAGGCGCCGGGACGGGCGGGGCGGTCGTCTGGAAACGGCGCGCGAAAGGGCGCCGGACCTGCCCGCAGCCCGTTTTTGGTGCACGCTTGCGGGGCAGGGCGGCCAAGGTCGGGCTTGCTTCAATTATTACGATTGCGCCAGATCGTAATATGCAGAACCTGGGTTCCAGCGAATTTCGAGGGAGCCCGTTCATGAGTGCCTTGTTCACCCGCAAGCGTTTTCTCGCGGCCATGGCCGCGTCGTGCCTGGCGCTGGCCTCGTGCGGACCCAAGCCCGCCGACAAGCCGGCGTCGGCCCCGGCCGCGGCCGCCGCCAAGACCAGCTACAAGATCGGCTGGACCATCTATGCCGGCTGGATGCCCTGGGCCTACGCTCAGCAGTCGGGCATCGTGAAGAAGTGGTCCGACAAGTACGGCGTCGACATCGAGCTGGTGCAGATCAACGACTACGTGGAGTCGCTGAACCAGTTCTCTGCCGGCAAGCTGGACGGCGTGACCGCCACCAACATGGACGCCCTGACGGTGCCGGCCGCCGCCGGCAAGGACACCACCGTCCTGATGATCGGCGACTATTCCAACGGCAACGACGGTGTGATCCTGAAGAACGGGACCACCCTGGCCCAGATCAAGGACCGACCGGTGAACCTGGTCGAGCTGTCGGTCTCGCACTACCTGCTGGCCCGCGCGCTGGAGAAGGCCGGGCTGAAGATGGCCGACGTCAAGACGGTCAACACCTCCGACGCCGACATCGTGGCCGCCTACAGCGCCGCCGACACCAAGGCCCTGGTCACCTGGAACCCGCAGCTGTCGGAAGTGAAGAAGATGCCGGGCGCCACCGAGGTGTTCGACAGCTCCAAGATCCCGGGCGAGATCCTGGACGGCCTGATGGTCAGCACCGACGCGCTGAAGGCCAACCCCAACCTCGGCAAGGCCCTGACCGGCATCTGGTACGAGGTCACGGCCCTGACCGTGGCCCAGACCCCGGAAGGCAAGGCCGCCCGCGAGGCGATGGCCAAGCTGTCGGGTTCGGACCTGGCCAGCTTCGAGAGCCAGCTGAAGACCACCTACCTCTACGCCGAGCCGAAGGCGGCCCTGGCCGCCACGGTCAGCCCGGACCTGGTCACCGCCAACGACCGGGTGCGCAAGTTCAGCTTCAGCATGGGTCTGTTCGGCCAGGGCGCGAAGTCGGTGGACGACATCGGCATCAGCTTCCCGGGCGGCAAGACCCTGGGCGATCCGGCCAACGTCAAGCTGCGCTTCGATCCGACCTATGTGCAGCAGGCGGCGGACGGCAAGCTCTAGCCTGAATCCCGACCGCTTCGTCCCGATCCGGGGGCGGAGCGGTCGATCCACGAGGACAAGGATCCGACCCGCTTCATGCGTCGCTTGTTGAACGTCAGACCGAGGGGCGGCCTTAGCGTCCTGCTGGGCCTCGTGCCGCTGCTGGCGGTGGCCCTGGTCTATCTGATGGCCTCGCAGGCCCGCCACGCCGAGAACCCGCGCGACAAGCTGCTGCCCACCCCGACCGCCATGGTCGAGGCGGTGCAGATGATGGCCAAGGTCGATCCCCTGACCGGCGAGGCGCCGCTGGTGGTCGACACCGCGGCCAGTATCAAGCGGATCGGCGTGGCCCTGACGATCGCGACAGGCGTTTCGCTGGTGCTGGGTCTCGGTCTCGGACTGCTGCCGCTGCTGCGGGCCAAGTTCGGACGGCTGGTGGCGGCCATAGCGGTGGTGCCGCCCATCGCCGTGCTGCCGATCCTGTTCATCGTCTTCGGCCTGGGCGAGACGGCCAAGATCGCCCTGATCGTCATCGGCATCACCCCGGTCATGGTCCGCGACCTGGCCGGCCAGGTGGCCGCCATCCCCGAGGAGCAGCTGGTCAAGGCCCAGACCCTGGGCGCCAGCACCTGGCAATTGGCCCTGCGCGTGGCGCTGCCCCAGGCCATGCCTCGGCTGATCGATTCCTTGCGCCTGTCGCTGTGCCCGGCCTGGGTCTACCTGATCTCGGCCGAGGCCATCGCCGCCGACGTGGGCCTGGGCTACCGGATCTTCCTGGTCCGCCGCTATCTCTCCATGGACATCATCCTGCCCTACGTCGTCTGGATCTCGATCCTGGCCGTGCTGATGGACGTGGCCCTGAAGCTGGTCAGCCGCCGCTTCTATCCCTGGGCCCACCCGGCGAGAGGGCGCTAGCATGGACCTGCTGACCTTCCGCAATGTCTGGGTGGAGTACGGCGACAAGGTCGTGCTCGAGAACGTCGACCTGTCGATCAAGCAGGGCAGTTTCGTCTCCATCGTCGGCCCGTCCGGCGCCGGCAAGAGCACCTTCCTGCGCCTGGCCCTGGGCCAGGAGGCGCCGAGCAAGGGCGCCATCGACCTGGACGGCAGGAAGCTGCGCGCCGAGCCCGGCCCCGACCGGGGCGTGGTGTTCCAGAAGTACTCGGTGTTCCCGCACCTGAGCGCCCGCGACAACGTGGTGTTCGGCCTGGACTGCGAAGGCTCGATGTTCCGCGGCCGGCTGTCGGGCGCGCGGCGTCGCGCGGCCCTGGAGCAGGCCGACGCCATGCTGGCCGCCGTGGGCTTGGGCGACAGCGGCGAGGTCTATCCGGCCCAGATGTCGGGCGGCATGCAGCAGCGCCTGGCCATCGCCCAGGCCCTGATCAAGAAGCCCCGCATCCTGCTGCTGGACGAACCGTTCGGCGCCCTGGACCCGGGCGTGCGCCTGGACATGCACGAACTGATCACGGGCCTTTGGCGCGAGCACGGCCTGACCATCATGATGGTCACCCACGACATCAAGGAGGCCTTCAAGCTGGGCACCCGGGTGCTGGCCTTCGACAAGCGCCGCCGCGATCCGCAGGCGCCGCATCGCTACGGCTCCACGGCGGTCTACGACTTCCCGCTGGACAAGCCGGGCGCGGTCGGGCCGGAGGCGTTGGCGGGGCTGGGCGGCTAGGCCGACGCCGCCGCCAACTCGGCCTCGAATTCCGGATTGGCCGGGAGCGTCAGGAACTCATGGGGCTCGACGCGGTCGTTGGCCGTCTTGAGATAGCGGGCGCCGGTGCGGCTGTTGAGGGCCTCGACCTTCACCTCGACCCCGTCGATCGTCACGAAGAACCGCCACTTGCCGCCGTCCAGCAGCTTGATGGCTTCCTTGATCGTCAGCGACCAGGGCTTGGGCGACGCGCCGCCGACGTGGGTGATGCGCTCGTAGGTGCTGTGGCGGCCGTTCTGAGCGATCCAGGTGATTTCGGCGCGTTTGATCATCGTACTTCCGGTCCGGGCAGGGCGCGCGCGATGACCGGGCCAGGCGACGGATCGCGTGGTCGGAACGTCGAGACGATTGTCTGCTGATGCGAAGGCGCTGACGTCAGCGCCTTCGTCAGTGTAGCAGCTTTCCGTCGATTCCGGGGGAAATGCTTGAAACGCGTCCCGATCAGCCCGCCAGGGACGCGATATAGGCCCGCCAGCCGCCCAGGGCGGTGATGTCGGTGGCCCCGTCCAGGGCGCGGGGTTCGGCGACGAAGCCCTTCACCGACGTGCCGTCCTCCAGGGTCACCGTGCCGATGGCCAGCGGGGCGGGGACTTCGGCGGTGAAGCTGCCGAAGGCCTCGAAGTCCAGCTCGTAGACCTCGACCAGGATAGAGCTTCCGCCCCCTTCTTCATTGGCGCCCACATGGATCAGCGCCGGCTTGGGCGGGATGGTCTCGGCCATGGCGTAGAGCTTGTAGGCCGGCGCGGTCTTGGTGGCGCTGACCAGCCGGGCCTCGCGCGAGGTCAGCTGCCAGTGCAGGGGCATGCCGGCCAGGTGGGCGCCGACCACGGCCAGCTTCACCCCCGGCTTGCGCGGGGTCAGGTCGAGGGGAGGCGTGTCGGCCATGGGGAAGGTCTCCAGGTAGCGCTCGGCCAGGGCCAGCAGCGCGCGGTCGGCGAAGGCCGGTCCGATCAGGGTGACGCCGAAGCCGGTGCCGTTCTCACGGAAGCCGGCCGGGACGGCGAGGGCGCTCATGTCGAGCAGGTTCACGAAGTTGGTGTAGAGGCCGAAATTGGCGTTCAGGGCGATGGGCTCGGCCAGCATCTCCTTCAGGCGATAGATGGTCGGCGATGTCGGCAGCAGCATGACGTCGACCGCGTCCCAGATCGCCTCGGCCGACCGCTTGTAGGCCTCCAGGGCGTAGAGGCCCTTGAAGGTCTCGACGGCGGTGACGGCCAGGCCGCCCTGGACGATGTTGCGGACCGTGGGATTGATCACGCCGGGCGTGTCGCGCAGCAGATGTTCGACGGCGGCGGTGCGCTCGGCCACCCAGGGGCCGCTGTAGAGCAGCTTGGCGCAGTCGAGCAGCGGGGCGATGTCGATCTCGACGGGCGTGCCGCCGGCGGCGGTCAGGCGTTCGACGGCGGCGGCGTAGAGGGCGGCCGATTGTTCGTCGCCCATGAACAGGCGCTGGTCGGGCTTGGGCACGCCGAAGGTGAAGGCGCCTTCGGGAGCGGCGGGCGGCGAGGCCGGCGCGCGCCGCGAATAGTCGTCCTCGGCGTCGAACGCCGTCAGCACCTCGTCGACCAGGGCCGCGCCGGCCAGGTCGGCGGCGAACACGCTGATGCAGTCCAGCGAGCGGCAGGCCGGAACCAGGCCCCGCGTGCTCCAGCGACCCTTGGAGGGCTTCAGCCCGATCAGGTGGTTGAACGCCGCCGGCACCCGGCCCGAGCCGGCGGTGTCGGTGCCCAGCGAGAAGGCCACCAGCCCGGCCGCCACGGCCACGGCCGAGCCGGAGCTGGAGCCGCCGCTGACATAGTCCTGGTCGAACACGCACAGCGGCGCGCCATAGGGGCTGCGCACCCCGACCAGGCCGGTGGCGAACTGGTCCAGGTTCGTCTTGCCGATCAGCACCGCCCCGGCCGCGACAAGCCGCTCGACCACCGTGGCCGAGCGCTCGGGCGTGTAGGCGAAGGCCGGGCAGGCGGCGCTGGTGGGCCAGCCGGCGACGTCGATATTGTCCTTCACCGCGAACGGGACGCCGGCCAGGGGCAGGGTCTCGCCGGCCGCGATCCGGGCGTCGACGGTCCGGGCCTGGGCCAGGACGGCCTCGGCGGGCAGGCGCAGGATCCAGGCCTGGGGCTGGATCAGGTCGTAGGCGGCCACGGCGTCGAGCGCGGCCTGGGCGACGGCGACGGCGCTGGCGCCGCCCCCCTTCTCCTGAGCATTGACCGCTTCGGCGATGGTCGTGACGGACAGGCGTTCGAAGTCGCTCATGCGGCCTTCTCCAGATCGGGGGCGATGGCGACGATCGGCGCGCCGGCGGCGATGGCCTGGGCGGGCTGGGCGTAGACGGCGGTGACGGTCCCGGCGGTGGGGCTGTTGACGTCGACCTCGGCCTTCATGGCCTCGATCACGGCGATCACCGCGCCGGCCTCGACCCGCTGGCCGGGCTCGACCAGCACCTTCCAGACATTGCCGCCCAGCGGGGCCTCGACCAGGTCGCTGCCGTCGGGAATGGTGATGGCCTTGGCCTCACCCTGGTCGTCGGCGACGCCGGACAGCGCCTCGACCCGCGCGAACTCGCCCTTGGCCTCCCAATCGGCGCGCTCGGCGTCGAAGGCGGCCTGGCGCGTAGCCTGGAAGCCGGCGATGCTGTCGGCGTTCTCGGCCAGCATCTTGCGATAGTCGGAGAGCTTGAACGTCTCCTCCTCGATGCGGATCTGGCGGCGGCCCAGCGGGAAGTCGCGCCGCCACTCGACCAGCTCCTCGGCGCTGACCGGGAAGAAGCGGATTTGGTCGAAGAACCGCAGCAGCCAGGGCTTGCCATCGACGAAGGCGTCGGTCTGGCGCCAGGTGTTCCACACTTGGATCGTGCGCCCGAACAGCTGGTAGCCGCCCGGTCCCTCCATGCCGTAGATGCACATATAGGCCCCGCCGATGCCGACCACGTTGGGCGGGGTCCAGGTGCGGGCGGGGTTGTATTTGGTGGTCACCAGGCGGTGGCGCGGATCGACCGGCGTGGCCACCGGCGCGCCGAGGTAGACGTCGCCCAGGCCCATCACCAGGTAGCGGGCGTCGAAGACGATCTTCTGGACGTCGTCGATGCTTTCGAGCCCGTTGACCCGGCGGATGAACTCGATGTTGTCGGGGCACCAGGGCGCGTCGTCGCGGACGGCCTGCATGTACTTGTCGATGGTCTGGTAGATCGCGGGATCCTTCCAGCTCAGCGGCAGGTGGACCACGCGGGACGGGATCTCGAAGTCGTCGAGACCGCCCAGCCGCTCCTCGGCCGCGACCAGGGCGGCCAGCAGCTGGCCTTGCGTCAGACGGCGGCTGTCATAGTGCACCTGCAACGAGCGGATGCCGGGGGTCAGGTCGATGACGCCGGGCAGGGCCAGGCCCCGCAGGTCCAGGTACAGGGCGTGGATGCGCAGGCGCAGTTCCAGGTCCAGCACGATGGGGCCGTACTCGACCAGCAGGTGCTGGTCGCCCTGGCGGCGGTAGGTGACGTGCGGGCGGTGGCCGTCCTGCGGCAGCTCGCGAAGGATCGGGCTGGTCTGTTCGTCCACGGGCGGCCGGGCGGGCTCCGGCGTCGCCGCGAGGTCGGCGACCAGCGCCTCCTGGGCCTCCAGCGCAGCGGCGGCCGTCGCGTCGTCGACCACGTCAAACCGCACCGTATCTCCCGGCGCCAGCTGCCCGGCCTTCCAGAGGTCGGCCTGGATGATCACGAACGGGCACACGAACCCGCCCAGCGACGGTCCGTCGGGCCCCAGGATGATCGGCATGTCGCCGGTGAAGTCGACGGCCCCAATGGCGTAGGCGTTGTCGTGGATGTTGGACGGATGCAGCCCGGCCTCGCCGCCGTCGCGCCGCGCCCATTTGGGCTTGGGGCCGACCAACCGCACGCCGGTGCGGTTGGAGTTGTAGTGCACCTTCCAGTCGGTGCCGCCGATCATGGCGACGTCGGCCGGGGTGAAGAAGTCCGGCGCGCCGTGTGGGCCGGGTAGGACGCGGATGGTCCAGGCCTTGGTGGTGGCGGGGCGCAGCTCCGGGGGCAGGGGCGAGGTAGGGGACACACGCATGCGTGTGTCCCCATCCGTAGCCAACCGCAGCACGTCGCCGGCCGTGAGGTTGCGCCCGGCATGGCCGCCGAAGCCACCGAGGGTGAAGGTCGAGCGGCTGCCGAGATAGACCGGCACGTCCAGCCCGCCCTGGAACAGCAGGTATCCGCGCAGGCCCGCGCCGACCACGCGGCCGATCTTCAGCGTTTGACCCGCGGCGATCGCGACAGGCGCATAGGCCTCGACCGCCACGCCGTCGAGCTTGGCGTCGAACGCCGCGCCGGTCAGGCAGACGACGGCGGCGCGGTTGAACTTCAGGGTCGGGCCGAGCGCGGTGATCTCCAGCCCCGCCGCGTCCTCGCCGTTGCCGAGCAGGCGGTTGCCCAGTCGGAAGGCGAAGGCGTCCATCGGGCCGGAGGGCGGCACGCCGACGTCCCAGTAGCCCTGGCGACCGGGCCAGTCCTGCACCGTGGTGGCCGGGCCGCCGCTGAGCATCTGGATGGTGTCGGGCGACCAGGCCACGCTCTCCAACGCCCGCGTCGAGACCTCGCCGGTCACGAAGGCCTCGGAGCGGACGACGGTGCGCAGCCAGTCCAGATTGGTCTCGATCCCGGCCAGGCGGGTGTCGTCCAGCGCCGCCTGCAAGGCCGCGACGGCGGCGGGGCGGTCAGCGGCGGTGACGATCAGCTTGGCCAGCAGCGGGTCGTAGAAGGCGCTGACCTCTGTCCCGTCCACCACCCAGCCGTCGGCGCGGACGCCCAGCGGGAACGAGACCTGGGTCAGCACGCCGGAGCTGGGGCGGTAGTCCTGAGCCGGGTCCTCGGCATAGAGCCGCACTTGGATCGATGCGCCCTTCGCCTCGGGCGGCGCCGCGTCGAGGAAGGCGAAATCGCCGGCCGCGCCGCGCACCATCCACTCCACCAGGTCCACGCCCGTCACCTGCTCGGTGACGCCGTGCTCGACCTGCAGCCGAGTGTTGACCTCCAGGAAGAAGAAGTCGTCGCGCTCGGCGTCGTAGAGGAACTCCACCGTGCCGGCCGAGCGGTAGTGGGCCGCCGAGGCCAGGCGCACGGCGGCGTCCAGCAGGGCCGCGCGGGTGGCGGGGGGTAGGCCGGGGGCGGGGGTCTCCTCGACGACCTTCTGGTTGCGGCGCTGGAGCGAGCAGTCGCGCTCGCCCAGGGCCAGCACCTTGCCGGCCCCGTCGCCGAACACCTGCACCTCGACGTGGCGGGCCTTGCGGACATAGCGCTCGAGGAACACCCCGCCGTCGCTGAAATTGCCGGTCGCCAGGCGTTGGACGGCGGCGAAGGCCTCGCTGACCGCCTCGGCCGTCTCGCAGACCCGCATGCCGATGCCGCCGCCGCCGGCCGTGGCCTTCAGGATCACCGGGAAGCCGATGCGCTGGGCCGCCTCCAGGGCCGCCGCCGGATCGACCAGCAGGTCGGTGCCCGGCGCCAGCGGCACGCCGTGGGCCTGGGCGAGATCGCGGGCGGTGTGCTTGAGGCCGAAGGCGCGGATGTTGTCCGCCGTCGGGCCGACGAAGGCGATCCCGGCCGCCTCGCAGGCCTCGGCGAAGGCGGCGTTCTCGCTGAGGAAGCCGTAGCCCGGATGGATGGCTTGGGCGCCGGTCGCCTTGGCGGCGGCCAGGATCAGGTCGGCCCGCAGGTAGCTCTCGGCGGCCGGGGCCGGTCCGATCCGCACCGCCTCGTCGGCCAGGCTGACGTGCAGCGAGCCGGCGTCGGCGTCGCTGAACACCGCCACGGACTTCACACCCATGGCCTTCAGGGTGCGGATGATCCGGCAGGCGATGGCGCCGCGATTGGCGATCAGGACCTTGTCGAACATGGGGGACCTATTCGGCGACGATCATGCGCACGGGCGTCGGGTTGAAGCCGTTGCAGGGGTTGTTGATCTGCGGGCAGTTGGAGACCACCACCACCACGTCCATCTCGGCCCGCAGGTCGACATAGAGGCCCGGCGCGGAGATGCCGTCGACGATGCCCAGGGCGCCATCCGCCTCGACCGGCACGTTCATGAACCAGTTGACGTTGCTGACCATGTCGCGCTTGCCGCGCCCCTGGCGGGCGTTGGCGACCAGGAAGTTCTCGACGCAGGCGTGCTGGGCCTTGGTGTGGTGGCCGTAGCGCAGGGTGTTGCTCTCGCACGAGCAGGCCCCGCCGATGGTGTCGTGATAGGCCACGGCCGTGGCCGTGACGGTCATCATCGGCGCGCCCTCGTTGGACAGCAGCACCGAGCCCTCGCGCAGGAAGACGTTGCCCTGGGCGGCGATGGTGTCCTGGGCGCTGTAGCGTTCGGCGTCGTCGGCGGCGCTGTAGGCCAGGAAGTCGACGGCCTGGTTGCCCTCCAGATCGACGATCCGCAGGGTCTGGCCGGCCTTGACCGTATGCAGCCAGGGGGCGCGGGCGGGCACGACCTCGTCATGGACGATGGTCCCGAGGGGCGGGGCGGAAACGGTCATGGCGCTCACCGACGGTAATGGTCTTCGACGTTCAGGAAGGCGCGCAGGCCTTCCGGCGTCGCGTTGCGGATCGGGTCGGTTTCCGGCGTGACCGGGCCGCGCCAGGCGGTCGCCCGCAGCGGCGTGACGGCATAGGTCGGGCGCGGGTCCAGCACGTGCGGGCAGTTGGCCAGCACCACGATCAGGTCCATTTCGGCCCGCAGGGTGACGAAGCGGCCGGGCGGGTAGGGACCGACGTCGATCACCGTCTCGCCGCCCTGGGCCACGCGCACCTCCTTGAAGAGGTTCAGGCACGGGTGGATGTCCTTCCGCCCCAGACCGAACTTGGCTACGCCCAGCGAGAAGCGGTCGCGGGCGTTCGGATGGGCGCCGTGGTTGAAGCCGTCGCCGTACTTGCGGGCGTTGCTGGCCTGGTTGGACGCGCCGCAGAAGGCGTCGTGGGTCCCGGCGGTGTCCTCCACCAGGCTGGCCAGCACCCGGCCCATGTCCGACAACAGCAGGCGGCCCTGGCCCAGATAGCCGTTCCACTGGACCTTCAGGGTGTCGGCGATGTTCAGCCGCTCGACCGGGCGCTCGGCGTTGAACAGCAGCAGCGACGGGCTGGCGTCGCCGGAGAGATCCGTCAGGCGCAGGCGGGTCCCGCGGGCGATCTGGCGGCTGGCGTAGCCGCCCGGCGCGATCGTCTCGTCCCAGACGACGTCGGCGGCTGCGACGCCCTCCGGCAGGTCGACGGCGTCGGTGGCTGGGACGGTGGGCATGGCCTCGGCGCGGGTTCCGGCCTGGGCGCGGGCGTGGGCCTGGGCGGCGTAGGGATTGGCGGTGTCGCTCATGCTCATTCCTCGCCGTGGGCGTGCAGTGGCGGCAGCAGGGCCGTGGTGGTGACCAGCTTGATCTGCTGCACGCCGCGCACCTTGCGCAGGTCGTCGCACAACTGCTGCAGGCGCTCGAACGGGCCCTGGACCAGCAGGACCTCCATGGCCTGGTCATCTTCCAGGAAGACGTTCTGGGCCGAGATCACCTCTTTCACGTAGCCCAGCTGGGTCTGGGCCAGGGCGTGGCGCACCCGGCCGCTCTCGGCGCGGTAGATCAGGGTGATGGTGCCGGCGAGGACGGCGTCGGGCCGCTCGGCGCTGTGCTCGGCCAGTTCGTGGCGGATCAGCTCGGCGATCATCTGCGAGCGGCTGGGCAGGCCGCGTTCGGCGACCATGGTGTCCAGCTGTTCGAGCAGCTCGGCCGGCAGGCTGACGCTCAGGCGGGCGAGGGAAGGGGAGGTCGGATCCATGCCGGCACCTAGGCAAGGTATTACGTAAATCGCAATACGTAATATTTCGGAGCCGGCCTCGCCGACAAGAATGCCCGGATTTTGGGCGGTGTCGGCGACAAGACAGTGCGCCTCGCGCTCGACGCGGGATGGCCGGCCGATTCTCGGCCTGGCTGGTGAGGCAGTGGCTTTTGGTCGCCCAAAGCGACATGGCCAGTTGCCTGAATCCCGGCGTGTTCACCCCAGTTAAAGGCGTCCTTGGGCCCAAATTTCCCTTTCGAGGAAGGCGTTTGCGCGCCTCTGGTCTTGCCTGTCGCGGGTTTGGCCTGACCATGTCCAGCGGGTCATTGGATAATTGGCATTACCAATCGTTGACACCATTCCTGATTGGTCGGATAAGTCACCGCATAAGGGCGCCCTGACAAATGCCCGGGGGAGGTAATCCATGAACTTTGCTCGCAACACCCTGATCCCGCGCGCCGCGCTGCTGGCCTCGTGCGCCGCCGTGGCCCTGGGAACGGCCGCCCAGGCCCAGACGACTCCGGCTTCGGCCGGTCAGCCGGCGGCCGAGGACAGCACCGTCGAAACTGTCGTGGTAACCGGTTTCCGCGCCGCCTACGCCAACGCCATCGCCACCAAGCGCGACACCCTGCAGGTGTCGGACGGCATCTCGTCGGACGGCCTGGGCCGCTTCCCCGACCTGAACGTCGGCGAGGCCATCCAGCGCATCCCCGGCATCCAGATCAACCGCGAGGCCGACAGCCGTAACGCCACCATCAGCCTGCGCGGCCTGCCGGGCACCTTCGCGCGCACCACGCTGAACGGCGGCGCCTTCGCCGACCCGATCCTGAACGGCTCGACCCCGCTGGGCGCGTTCAACTCCGACATCTTCACGGCCATCACCGTGATCAAGACGCCGATGGCGTCGGACCTGGCCGGCGGCCTGTCGGGCAATATCGACCTGCGCATCGCGCCCGCCCTGGGCCGCAAGGACGGCGGCTTCGCCAAGCTGTCCTACGAGTACAACGACCTGGGGAACCTCGGCAGCCCGCTGGCCTCGATGGGCTACAACAAGCACCTGACCGACGACTTCGCCGTGTTCGGCGTGGTGGCCTGGAAGGACGAGAAGTTCCGCCGCGACTCCATCACGGTGAACTCGTGGGCCAACAAGCTGGGCTCGATCCAGCTGGGCAACCAGGCTGTCCCGGGTTCGAACCCGATGTACGACGCCCTGATCGCGCAGTATCCGGGCGGGGTCTACTATCCCAGCCAGACCCGCCAACTGGTCAAGTTCAACCGCGGCACCACCCTTTCGGGCGCGACCGGTTTCGAGTGGCGGATCAACGAGAACTGGAAGCTGGGCGCCAACGGCTTCATCACCCGGCGCAAGCTGGATGAGGCCACCAACAACCTGCTCTACATCGACGCGGGCGGCGGCAACGGCACCAACACGGCCCTGACGGCGACCTCGGCCGTCGCCCACATCACCGCCGTCGGCACGCCGTATGTGGTGCAGACGCCCAACGGTCCGCGCGCCTACATCAACTCGTTCTCGGCCGAGAACATCAACACCTTCGACTCGATCCGCTCCGAGCCGGCCCTGAACCAGACCTGGGCCATCAACCCGACGCTGTCGTTCGACAACGACGAGTGGAAGGCCACGGCCAATCTGACGGTCTCGCGCGCCAAGGCCCAGGCCAACCAGATCGAGTTCGACATCGTCCAGAACCCGTACCGCAACCTCGGCGCGGGCGGCCTGAACGGCATCTCGACCACCGTGGCGCTGGGCGGCACGGACCTGTCGAACTACATGGCCACCCTGGTCACGCCGCACGCCACCCACCTGGCGACGACGCCGTACAACATCCCCGCCGCCGCCAGCGCCGCCACCCAGGCCGGCGCCCAGATGCCCGGCCAGTCGGCGACCACGGCGGCCGACCGCTTCGGCATCACCGGCACCAACGGCCTGGCCAAGAACGACCTGGACTCGGTCCAGCTCGACCTGGAACGCAAGTTTGAGGACACCGCATTCCTGACCGCGATCCAGTTCGGCGGCCGGGCCGAGCGCCTGAAGTTCACCTCGTCGGGCTCGCGCAACACCTCGCTGGGCGCCCAGACCCAGAACATCACCCCGGCCATGGCTTCGCAGCTGAGCTACGCCAACGATTTCTTCGGCGGCAAGGCCTCGGGCGCGACCTCCAACTGGATGGGCGTGGACGTCCAGCAGATGCTGTCGATCCTGACCCCGGTGAACACCGCGCCGCGCAGCACCACCAATCCCAACGGCCTGCCAGACCAGTTCGCCTTCGGCGCGCCCGGCGTGTTCCTGACGCCCTACGGCTTCGTGAACAACTACTGGGACGGCAACTACTGGAACAACAACTTCAGCAACCAGAACGACGTCTACGCGGCCTATGCAACGGCCAAGTTCAAGACCGACGTCTTCAGCATCCCGGTGCGCGGCGCCCTGGGCGTACGCTATGAGTATACCGACAACAAGATCGTCGCCCTGAACTGCACCAACTGCTCCAGCGCCCAGTCGGTGGTGGCCGGCGCCGTCAATCACGGCCTGACCACCAAGACCACGACCAAGAGCTACGACTACTGGCTGCCGTCGCTGATCCTGGCGGCCGACCTGCGCGAAGACCTGATCCTGCGCGTGGCGGCCTATTCGACCTATGTGCGGCCCCAGCCGCGTGACATCGTGCCGACCACCTACGTCCAGACCCCGGTCGACCTGACCCCGCCGGTCGATCCGGTCTACACCGTGACCATCGGCGCGACGGGCCTGAAGCCCTACACCTCCGACTCCCTGGACATGTCGCTGGAGTGGTACAACCGGCCGGGCGGCCTGATCTCGCTGGCGGCCTACCGCAAGAAGATCAGCGGCTATATCGGCCCGATCACCGACCCGGCCATCCTGTGCCCGGCCAACGGCCAGATCCCCGGCCTGGACGTGAACCTGGGCACGCTGACCATCGACAATTCCAGCGGCACGCCCAAGTGCATGAGCTCCAACACCTTCACCGGGGCCGGCGGCGGGCAGAAGAACGCCCAGGTCAACATCAGCGGCCAGACCAATCAGAACGACATGACCGTCACGGGCGTGGAGTTCAACATCCAGCAGAACTTCGACTTCCTGCCGGGCTTCTGGCGCAACTTCGGCGGCGCGTTCAACTACTCGTACGTCAACATCGACGGCAAGGACACGGCGGGCAAGGCCATCACCCTGCCCAGCGTGTCGGAGAACAACCTCAACCTCATCGGCTATTACGAGGGCGAGAAGCTGGGCGTGCGCCTGGTCTACAACTGGCGCGACAAGTACGACCTGGCGGCCGGCAACTCGTTCGTCGGCGACGCCCGCACCGTCAAGGCGCGCAGCCAGCTGGACGCCTCGGCCTCGTACAAGTTCACCGACAGCCTGACGGTCTCGGTCGACGCCTTCAACCTGACCGACGCCACCCGGTCCGAGTATGAAAACGACCCGATGCTGCCGCGCCGGATCGACTACGACGGCCGCACTTATCAGGTGACCCTGCGGGCCACCTTCTAGGATCCAAGTTCCCCTCCTGCGGGGCCGGGCTCGCCGCCCGGCCCCTTTTTCTTTGGTGCGAGACGCGTGACATGAAGATCCTGCTGACCGGCGCGGCCTGCGCCCTGGCCCTGATGGCGTCGCCGGCGCTTGCGGCGGACTACGCGACCCTCGGTCCGGCCTACGGCAAGGACGCGGCCCAGGCCCCTGCTGCCCAGGAGTCCATCGCCAAGGCCAAGGCCGCTCTGACCCGTCCGCCCGGCGCGATCCCCAAGCTGCACACGGAGGGCACCCTGCCGGGCAAGGGCATCCGCGAGATCAGCCTGAAGGCCAAGGAAGACCAGCCCATCGTGCTGAACCTGGCCCTGGCCTGGCGACTGACCGGGGATCGGGCCTATCTCGACCAGGCCGGCCGCTATCTGGAGGCGTGGGCCGACATCTACGAGCCGTCGTTCAACCCGATCGACGAGACCGGCTTCGACGCCCTGCTGATGGCCTACGACCTGACCGAGGCCGACCTGCCGGCCGCGACCCGCGCCAAGGTCGACAAGATGTGGCGCGGCATGGCGGCGGGCTATCTCGACGCCATGGACGGCAAGCCCAAGAACAGCGAGACCAACTGGCAGAGCCATCGCGTCAAGCTGGCGACCATGGCCGCCTTCCAGACCGGCGACGCCAAGCTGATCGACCGAGCGCGGGCGGCTTTTCGCGCCCAGGTGACGGCCAATCTCCAGGCCGACGGCACGGTGTGGGACTTCCACGAACGCGACGCCATCCACTACGTCACCTACGACCTGGACCCGCTGATGATGGCGGCCCTGTCGGCCAGGGCGCATGGCGAGGACTGGTTCGGGTGGAAGAGCCCGGCGGGCGCCAGTCTGCCCGGGGCGCTGGATTGGCTGGCGCCCTATGCGAAGGGCGAGAAGACCCACATCGAATTCGCCAATTCCAAGATCCAGTTCGACCGCGACCGGGCCGCCGCCGGCCAGAAGGAGTATGCACCCCATCCGTGGGACGTGAGCAACGGCGTGGGGACCTTCGCCTTGGCCAGCCTGATGGACCCGCGCTACCGCGCCCTGCGCGACGATCTCGTCCAGCGCACCGGCAAGCGACCGGCGGGGTGGATCCAGCTGCACGAGCGGTTCGCGGCCAGGCCCTAAAGCGCGGCGGCTGTCCGTCGCTGGCTTTTTCCGCTACGCCGTTATGCGAGCGTGGAGGACAGGGCAGGCATGGCGGCGACACGGCGCAGGATCGGCGATCTGCTGGTGTCGCGCGGGCTGATCTCCGAGCGTGATCGGGCGGCCGCCCTGACCCTGCAGCAGGAGATCGGCGGCCTGCTGGGCCAGATCCTGATCCGGATCGGCGCGGTGTCGGAAGGCGACCTGCTGCGGGCGCTGGCCGAGCAGCTGGGCGTGCCCGTCCTGCGCGGCGACGAGCGTCCGGCCCCGGGCGAGATCGCGGCCCTGTTCGCCGAGGTGCGAGCGCCGACCGCCTGGTGGATGGACCGGGGCGCGGTGGCCTGGCGCAGCGGCGAGGCGGTGATCTGCGCGGCGACCCAGCCGCTGGACGCCGCCCTGGTGGAGCGCCTGTCCCAGGCCTTGGATCAGGATGTCGCCTACCGTCTGGCCTCGCGCGCCGAGGTCTCGGGGCTGCTGGCCGATCTGGCCCAGGGCGCGCGCGAGACGGTGGAGACCCGCGGTCCGGTCGAGGCCGCGCGCCTGCGGGAACTGGCCCAGGAGACGCCCGTCGTCGAGTTCGTCAACGGCCTGTTCGCCGAGGCCCTGGCCCGGCGGGCCTCCGATGTTCACCTGGAGCCGTTCGAGGACCGGTTCGTCGTTCGCCTGCGGGTGGACGGCATGCTGACCACCGTCCGTACCGGCGCGCGGACCGATTTCGACGCCGTCTGCTCGCGCATCAAGCTGTTGTCCGGCATGGACATCGGCGAGCGCCGCCTGCCGCAGGACGGTCGCCAGTCGATCCGCGCGGCGGGCCAGGACCTGGACCTGCGGGTCTCGACCCTGCCGTCCGCCTGGGGCGAGTCAGTGGTGCTGCGCCTGCTGGGCAAGTCCAGCCGCCTGCCGCAGCTGACCGAGCTGGGCCTGGGCGAGGATCAGGCCGACGATCTCCTCAGCCTGGTGGCCAAGCCCAATGGCGTGGTTCTGGTCACCGGGCCGACGGGCTCGGGCAAGACCACCACCATCTACCGGCTGCTGGCCCATCTGAACGACGGGGTGCGCAAGATCGTCACCGTTGAGGACCCTATCGAGTTCGATCTGCCGGGCGTAGTCCAGGTGCGAGCCCGCACCGACATCGGGCTGAGCTTCGCGGCGGGGCTGCGGGCCATACTGCGCCAGGATCCCGACGTGATCATGGTGGGCGAGATCCGCGATCCCGAGACGGCCCGCATCGCCGTCCAGGCGGCCCTGACCGGGCACCTGGTGATCTCGACCGTCCACACCAACGCCGCCTTGGGGGCGGTGACCCGCCTGGGCGACCTGGGCGTGGAGCCGTTCCTGCTGGCCGACGTGCTGCGGGGGCTGGTGGGCCAGCGGCTGGTGCGGCGGCTCTGCCCGCACTGCGCTCGGCCCAGCACGCCGGCCGAGGCCGCGACGCACGAGCGCGAAAGCGGGGGCGGGAAGGGCAAGGGCCATTGGCATGAACCTGTCGGCTGCGAGGCCTGCGGCGGTTCGGGCTATCTGGGCCGCCTGGGGCTCTACGAGATCGCCCGCTGCGACGCGGCCCTGGAGGGGCAGGTGCGGGATCGCGCCAGCCCCGCCAAGCTGGAGCGCGCCGCGCGCGCCAACGGCTTTTCCAGCCTCGTCGAGGACGGTTGGCGCAAGGCGCGGGCCGGCCTGACCACCCTGGCCGAAGTGCGTCGGGGCGTGGGCGCCGACGCGGCCCTGGCGGAGCCGGGCGGATGAGCGGCGGAGACGCTTCGGGCCTGGTCTTTCGCTATCGCGCCGTGGGCCGCGACGGCCGCGCGGTCAGCGACGTCGTGCGCGCCGAGGATCCGGCCGCCGCCCTGCGCCAGCTGGCCGCCGAGGGCCTGACCGTCACCGAGATCAAGGCCGCCTCGGCCACGGCCGCCACTGGCGCGGACCGCGATCTGCGCCTGGCCGAGCGGGTGCTGGTGATGCGCCAGCTGGCGATGATGCGGAAGGCGGGCGTGCCGCTTCTGGAAGCGCTGGAGACCGTGTCCGAAGGCCTGCAGGCCGCGCGGGGGCGGGCGCAGTTCGCCGCCGTGGTCCAGGCGCTCAAACAGGGCGAGCCGTTCGCCGACGCCTTGGCCGCCCACGCGCTGGGCTTTCCGTCCTATGTCTACGCCATGGTCCGGGTCGGCGAGGCGTCCGGACGGGGCGCGGAGGTGCTGGCCGACGCCGCCAGCCAGATGGCCTACGAGGACCGGCTGCGGCGCGACGTGGTCAACGCCCTGACCTATCCCGCCTTTCTGGCCTTCGCCGGAGTGTCGGCCGTGTCGTTCATCTTTGTCGAGATCGTGCCGCGCTTCGCGACCATGATCGGGCCGGATCGGGCGAGCACGCCGTGGGTGTCGCGCGCCGTGCTGGCGACGGGCGCCTTCGTCAACGCCCATGTCGTGCTGCTGGGTGTGATCCTGGCGGTCCTGGTCGCCGCCGGCGTCCTGGCCGCCTCGCGTCCGGAGGGGCGGGCGGCCCTCTATCGCGCGGCGCGCGGCGCGCCCCTGGTCGGCGGCGTGCTGCGCGCGCGGGAGATCAGCCTGTGGGCGCGGCTGATCGGCCTGGCCCTGGGCAATGGGGTGGCGCTGCTGCCCGCCGCCGCCCTGGCTCGGGCGGGTGCGCCCCGGGGCGCCTTCTCCGACGGCCTGGCCGCCGTGGAGGACGACCTGCGGGCCGGCCAGTCGATCGACGCGGCCCTGGGTCGCCACACCGGCCTGACGGCCATGGACCTCAGCCTGCTGCGCGCCGGCCAGCGCTCGGGCGCCCTGGCGGCGATGTTCGGCTATATGGCCGACGCCTATGACGAGCGGCTGAAGGACGACGTCAAGCGCATCACCGCCCTGATCGAGCCCCTGGCCGTGGCCGTGATCGCGGGCGTCGTCGGGGTGGTGGCCCTGGCCCTGGTCATGGCCTTGGCCAGCGTCTACGAGACCGTCTATTGAGCGCGGCCCTGGTGGCCGTCGCGATCCTGGCCGTGGCGGCCTTGGTCGCGGGCCTGGTCCCCGGACGGCTGATGCGCGAGGCGACGGACGGAGCCTGGACCCGGGGCGACGGGCTGCGCGTGGCGGGCACGGCGCTGGGCGTCGGCTTGCTGGTCCTGGCGGGGCTGAAGGGGCAGGCGACCTGGCCCGTGGCCTGCGCCGTCGCCGGGGGCGGCGTGGTGCTGACCGCCGTCGCGATCCTCGACGCCAAGGCCCTGGTCGTCGCCGACCTGCATGTCGTGATCCTGCTGGTCCTGGCCGTCGTCGGACCGCTGGCCCAGCCTTGGACCACGGCGCTGGCCGGGGCGGCCGTGGGCGGCGGCCTGCTGTGGGGCGTGCGCTGGGCCTTTCGGCGGGCGCGGGGCGTGGAGGGCCTGGGCCTGGGCGACGTGAAGCTGATGATCGCCCTGGGGGCGTTGGTGGGACCCGAGCGGGTGCTGTGGATCATCGTGGCCGGCGCATTGCTGGGCCTGGCCTGGGCGCTGCTTCGGCGCGGCGGGGAGGGCGCGGCCGTCGTTCCCCTGGCCGCCGCCTCGGCGCCGCCAGCCCTGGCGGTGTTGCTGCTGGGCGTGCTCCGGCCATGAGCGCCAAGCGCGGCTTCAGCCTGGTCGAGGCGCTGATCGCCCTGATCGTCGCGGCCATGGTGCTGATGGCGATCTTCGAGCTGCAGCGCCAGCTGTCTCACGACCAGGCGCGCTACGAACAGGCCATCGCCGCCGCCGAGCGCCGCCGCAACGCCCTGGTCCTGCTGCGCGACATCAATCCCACCGAGCGGCCCAGCGGCGCCTTGCCCCTGAGCGGTGGACGCGTGGTCCGCTGGTCGGCCGCGCCCCTGACCCGGCCCCGGATCAACGCCGACTATCCGACCGGCCAGGGCGACTACGAGATGCGGCTGTGGCGCCTGAGCGTACGGATCGAAGGGCCTCGGGGCGAGGCCCTGGACGTCTTCGACCTGGACCGCCTGGGCTGGCGACGGATCAGCGGGCCGCTTCCGGCCTCGCCTTCGAGAGGTCCAGTCCGCCCTTGAACGGCGTCAGGGTGTAGGACCAGCCGCGTCCGACCCGGAACGCCGCGTCCATCTCGCCGCCGTAGCGGCCGGCCCAGCGGTTCATCTCGTCGGCGTCGCGCAGGATGTAGGGGGTGACCAGCATCACCAGCTCGGTCTTGCCGCCGTTCAGGGTGTCGGCGCGGAACAGGGTGCCCAGCACGGGCACGTCCTTGAGGAACGGCACGCCGCTGTTGCCCTTGGTGTAGCTGTCGTCGATCAGCCCGCCCAGCACCGCCGTCGCGCCTTCGGCCAGGGACAGCTGGGTGGTGATGTTGCGGTTCAGGATCAGCGGGCTGCCGATGGCGGCGTTGGAATTGGCCTGCTGGCTGGAGACCTCCTGGCTGATCTCCAGGTCGATGCGGTCGTCGCCGTAGACGATAGGACGGATCTGCAGGATCACGCCGGTCTGGCGGTACTGGATGGTCTGCAGGATGTCGGTGCTGCCGCCGGTCTGGGTGGAGCTGTTGGCGCGCGAGGTGATGATCGGCACGTCGGTGCCGACCTGGATCTTGGCCTCGCCGCCGCTGCGCGCCACCAGGCGGGGGCGCGACAGGATGTTGACCTTGTTGTTCGAGGCGAAGGCGTTGAAGGCCGCGCGCAGGTCCGGGCCGTTGAAGTTCAGCGTCAGGCCGCCGGTCGCCAGGCCCAGATTGCCCAGGGTGCCGCCGCTGGTGGTGCCGTTCGACGAGGAATGGGTGAAGAACCATTCCAGCCCCACGCGGGTCTCGTCGGTCAGGGTGACCTCGGCGATGGTCACCTCGACCAGCACCTCGCGGGCGGGGGTGTCGAGGCTGGCCAGCAGGCTGCGCAGCTGGGTGAACTCGTCGGCCTGGCCGGTGAACAGAATGCGGTTGCCGCCCTGGTCGACGATGATCCGTCCGCTCAGGAAGCCAGCGCCGCTGCCGCCGGTGAAGCCCGTCGCACCGGCGCCGCCGCCGTTGTTGAACGCCGCCACGGCGGCCGGGGCCGCGCCGGGCGCGCCTGGCGGCAGGCCGGCCAGCGTCGCGCTCGCGCTGCTGTTGCTGGTCCCGACCATGGCGGCCAGCGACTGGGCGTCGGTGTTGCGCACCTGGTAGATGAAGGTGGAGGGCCGGTCGCCCACGGCGGCGGGTTGGTCCAGCTTGGCGGCCCACACCCGGGCCCGCTCCAGCACGGCCGGATCGCGGGCAAAGACCAGCACCGTGTTGGCCGAGGCGAACGGCACCACCAGCATCGAGCGGGGCGCGCCCGGAGCGTCGGCGCCGGCGGCGAAGCCTTCACCCTCCAGGCTGTCGGACAGCGACCGCGCCAGGCTGTCGGCCGACCAGTAGGTGGGCTCGACCCGGAACACGCCCACGCCCGAGAAGCGCGGCTGGTCCAGTTGGCGCAGGGTCTCCTGCACGGCCGCGACGTCGCGCGCCCCGCCGCTGAGGGTGATGGTGTTGGCGGCCGGATCGGGGGTGAACTGCACCCGGCGGGCCTGGGGCAGGACGGCCTGAGTCAGCGAGGCCAGGGCGTCGACGGCGATGGCGTTGACCTGGACGAATTGGGTGACCGGGCGGGCGGACTCCGGCGTGTCTGGTTCGGACCGGCCGCGCAGGGCGATGGACGGCGAGGCCGCGCCGGCGGCGGGCAGGGCGTTGACCACCCCCTGACGCAGCTCCAGCCGCACGCCGTAGGTCTTCAGGGCCGTCTCGGTCAGGCGGAAGAAGTCGCGCCGGCTCATGCCGGGTGCGCCGCGCAGGGTGACGATGTCGGTGCGGGCGGCCACCTCGGGGGCCATCACGAACGGCACGCCCAGCAGGTCGCCGAAGGCGGTGTTGATCAGCTGCGGCAGGGGCTGCGGCGGCAGGGAGACGTTGATCGACCCGGGCTGCACCAGGTTCGCCAACGCTTCGTCGGTCACCACGCCGCCGTTGGGCAGGGCGGCGACCGTGGCGCCGGTCGGGGGCGGCAGGTTCAGGGGACGGGGCGCGGCGCTCTCGCGCCCGCCGCCCGCCGCGGCCTCGCGCGCCGCGTCGCCGTGCAGCACCGTGCGCATGGAGCCATAGGAGGCGCAGCCGGTCAGCAGCAGCGAAAGGGCGGTCACGCCCAAACCGCGCGTCGCTTTCCTGGGCGCGACCTTTCCGGCCGTCGTCATCGACAAGTTGCTCAAAGGTCCGACGCTCCGGCCACAGGGCCATAGAAGGACACGCGACGGGTCTGGCGTCCATCCCGCAGCACCGCGGCGCTGGAGGTCAGCTCGACCAGCCGCCAGCGGCCCTCGAAGATATCGCCCGGCCGCAGCAGCCGCGTGCCTCGGCCTTCCTGCGACGGATCGGACACCAGGGCCGCCAGCCCGGACGGGCCCTGGTCGACGATGGCGGCGAGGCGATGGCGGAAGACCAGCGCGACGTCGGGGGGAGGCGGTGGCGGCGGGGGAGGCGGCGCGGCCTCCGTCTCCGGCGTCGGAAGCGGATCGCCTTCCGACGCGCTGAGCGGGCCGCCGACCAGACCGCCGTTGGCGACCAAGTCGATCTGGAAGCCGTCCAGGGCGGCGCTGGTGGTCTCGTTGGGACGAACCAGCTGACGCGACGCCGCCGCGTGCGGAAAGCGGCTAAGCCCCAGGGGCTGCTCCGGCGCGCCGGGCGCGCGGTAGCCGACCAGGAAGGCGGTCAGGATCGCGAAGACCAGGGCCAGGGCGGCGGGACTGGTCACGACCCACGCTCCGGAACCACCTCGACCGGATACAGCAGCGACAGCCGATACTCGGCCGTGTCGGCGCCGCTGACGGAGAGGCGGTCCACGACCATGGCCCGGCGGTCGGCGGAAAGATTCTTCAGCAGGGCCGCGAAGGTCGAGGCGACGTAGGGCCCGCTGACCTCGACCCGCACCAGCGGCAGGGCGGGATCGCCTTCCAGCCCCTCGGCCACGCGGATCTCGGGATCGGGCGCGCCGGCCTGGGCGGCGGCGTTGGCGATGGCTTGCTCCAGCTGGATGCGGGCCAGCCAGATGTTGCGGTCGCGGGTGGTCCAGTCCGACAGGGTGGCCAGCTGGGCGCGCTGGAGGGTGTCGTTACCGCTACGGGCGGTCTGGCGCAGCTCGCGGGCCAGCAGCAGGTCGGCCTGGGCGGCGGCGTAGCGGTCGCGCTGGTTCTGGCTCCAGCCCTGGGCCGAGACGGCGGCAACGGCCAGGGCCACCAGGCCCATCAGGGCGGCCAGCAGACGTTCACGGGCGGACAGACCGGTCCAGGCCTCGCGGGCGCGGGCGAAGAGGTCCCCGCCCTGGAAGCCGGTCGGCCTCGCGATTTCGCCTTTCGCCGCCAATCGGCCTTCTCCCCGTGGGATAACGATGAAATGTATAGTCGGCCGTTCGGCGCGAGCGAGCTAAAAAGCGCGGCGCGGGACGAACCGGTGTCGGCGCGGCGTGAATTGGGGATCTGGATGATGCGCGAGAAGCCAAGGCGCGGGGCGCTGCGGGCCAAGGCGGGCTACAGCCTGCTGGAGATCCTCATCGTCCTGACGATCATCGCGCTGATCGCCGCCCTGGTGGGGCCGCGCCTGTTCGCTCAGCTGGACCGGTCCAAGGTGACGACGGCGCGGGTGCAGGTGCGGGCGCTGGAGACGGCCCTGGGCGCCATGCGGCTGGACCTGGGGCGCGACCCCACCCAAACCGAGGGCCTGGAGCTGCTGGTCAAGGCCGACCGCAACGCCGTTGCCGGCTGGTCCGGTCCCTATCTGAGCGGCGGCCTGCCGTTGGATCCCTGGGGCCATCCCTATGTGTATCAGGCGCCGACCGACGACCAGCAATCGCCCAAGGTGATCAGCCTGGGTTCGGACGGGAAGGTGGGCGGAACGGGCAATGCGGCCGACATCCAGAACCAGGCCGGGGTCTGACGTCTCGCGCCTGAGGTCGCGGGCCGGCTATTCGGTGCTCGAAATGCTGGTGGTGCTGGCGATCATGGCCCTGGCCGTGGCGCTGGTCATGCCGCGTGGAACGCTGATGATCGACCGGATGACCGCCCACGCGGTGTTCTTCGACTTCCAGCGCCGGGTGCTGGACCTGCGCCGCGAGGCCTATGCCGAGCAGGAGCCCGTCGTGCTCTATGACGACGCCGAGGCGGCGGGGCGCGATCCGCATGGCCGGGTTCTGAGCCTGCGCGCCGAGTGGACCTATCGCCTGGCCCAACCGGTGCGGATCAGCGAGGGCGGCGCCTGCAGGAGCGACGCGGTCGAGATCCTGAAGTCCGGCCGGCCCGTCATGCGGTTGACGCCCGGCGGGGGCGAATGCCGGTTCATCCGTCTGGATTGAGCGCCGCGCCGGTTTCCGCACGTCCGGTCAGACGCATGCGCAGCCGCAGGGTGTGGTCGGCGGCGTTGGTGACGGGGCGCACGTCGGTGAAGACGCCGCTGGCCTCCATCTCGCGGGCGATGCGGTCCACCCCGTTGATCGCCGAATAGGGCACGGTCAGGTCCAGGGTGTCGCCCTGGGCGTCCACGCCCTCGATGCCGACGCCGTAGAGCTGCAGGATGCGCGTCGCCACGCCGAGAGACGCCACGAGGTTGGGGCGGTCCGACAGGGCGGCGAAGGCGGCCAGTCGGCGCACGGGTGTGGCCGGTTGCCCCCGGGCGGCGGACGGAGTCGGCGCGGCCTGGCGCTCCAGGGCGGCGACCTTTTCCATCTCCTGGGCGTCTGACCGCAGCTTCAGCCCCTGGCCCAGCCAGAAGGCCGTGGCGGTCAGCAGCAGCACCACGACCGCGGCCGGGGCGGCGCGCAGCAACTGGTCGGAGTCGACGCCGACCCGGCCGCGCGGGAAGGGCGCGCGGAAGCCCGTCACGGGCGCCGGCGGCTCGGCGGGCGCGTCGCCGCGCTCGGGCTGGACACGGACGAAGGCGTCCCAGGCCTGGGCGTCGAACGGCGCGCGCCGCCAGCTGGACGCCGCCAGGGCGCCGTCGCGCCACAGCTGGGCCTCGACCCCGTCGCTCAGGCGCAGCACCCGCCAGCCGTCGCCGGCCGGGGCGACGAAGATCTCGGGGGCCAGGGCGGGCGTCTGATCGGCGAAGCGTTCAGCCAGGGCGGGCGCGACGCGGGCGCGGTCCCACCACCAGATCGAAAAGCCGCGTCCGCTTCTGGCCACCAGGCTGTCGGCGTCCAGGAAGGGCGCGGCCGAGCGGGCGTGCAGCCGCGCCGCCGCCCAGGCGGTCGAGCCCCGCGCCGCGCCGGGATCGAAGAACTGATAGGCGCAGAGCGACCGGGCCAGCCAGACGTCGGGGCGGCCTTGAGCCAGGCCGCCGCCGGCCTCAACCGGCTCGAAGCGGCCGTCCGGGGTCAGGAGCAGCTGGGGCGGGGTCAGGAAAGACAGGCGCATCCGAGAGCCGTTCCGCCTTTCCTTTGGCCGGCGTGAGGGACAGGGCGGCGCCCTCGATCCAGACCGGGCGCTCCCGGTCCTTGGGCGTGAGGACGATCCGCGCGCGATAGGCCAGACCCGCCCCCGGAGCGGCGATCTTTACGGCAAATCGCCCGTTGGGAAAGCCGTAAACCCGTTCGGCGTCGCCGCTCATGCGCACGCCCGCCGCCCGGCCCAGGTCCTCCAGCCCGGTGAAGGCCGCCACGCGACGGCGCTCGGCCACCGCGGCCAGCTGGGCGTCGTCGAAGCCGAACAGCACCTTGAGGGTTCGTGGCGTGGCGGTGTTGGCGTTGAAGGCCGTCGCGGTGGGATCGGCGGTCAGGTCCTCGCGGACGGCCCGCCAGCGCTCGCGCGGCACGGCGTCCTTCCAGCCCAGCACGCCCAGCACCTGGTCGACGTCGCGCAGCGGCGCGTTGGGCGGCGGCGACAGGCCCTGGTCGCGATAGGCCGAGGCTTCCGCGCCGTCGACGCGGGGCAGGTCGTCGGCGTCGACGAAATCGCTGAAGCGGTCGATCAGGGCGCGGCGGCGGTCGACCGGCGCGCCCAGTTCGGCGATCAGCCGGTCGATCGATCCTTGCGACAGGGCGTCCAGATTGATCAGGCCCGCTTCGTCCTGCAGGGCGACCCTGATCAGCGGCGCGCCGGCGGGGCGGTAGGGCGAGCCGTCGGCGGTCAGGCGCGGATCGGCGCGGCGGTCCAGGTCCGGAACCTCCAGGCCCCTGGCGAACGGCGCGCCGACGGCGGCGACATAGGCGGCGTGGGCCTCCAGGCTGAGGGCCTGGGTCTCGAAGCGGCTCAGGGCCACGGCGCGGCGCGTCTGGTCGGCCAGGCTGTCCAGGGCCAGTATGGCGACCAGGAACACCAGGGTGACGATGGCGGTCACCGCCAGCACGGCGGGGAGGGCGAAGCCTCGCTTGTCGGCGACCAGGCTCATAGCGCCGGCGCTCGGCCCGATGGGGCGGGGGTGGCGGGCGCGGCCGCCGTCAGCTCGGGACGGCCGGAGGTGGCGCGCTCGACGATCTCGATCCTCCCGTCGTCGCTGGCCAGCCGGATATAGACGGCCCGTTCGCGAGGCGGCTGGCCGCCGGCCAGGCCGGGTTCGTCGCGCCAGGTCTCGCGCCATCGCGCGCCGTCGTCGGAATAGCTGAAGCGAACGCGGCGGGAGCGCAGGTCCAGCAGCTGGATCGCCGGTCCGCCGTCGGCCTGGCAGGTCACCACGTCGCCCGAGGCGTCGCCGGCCAGGGCGATGGTCACCCGCGCCAAGGGGCCCGAGCCGGCGCAGGGCGTGGCGGCGGCCAGCACGGCCGCGCCGCTGAAGCCGCGCGGGCCGCCGGTCAGCTCGGGCTGGTCGGATGTCGCGCGGGCGTTGGCGGGACGCACCGCCAGGCCGCGAACCACGCCGCGCAGGGCGTCGGCGGCCAGCTGGCGGTCGGCGACGTCGAGCGCGCGGCGGCCCAGGCGGAAGGCGATGTCGGTGGAGCGCAGCCCGACCGAGAAGATCAGCATCAGGGCCGCGCCGGCCACGGCCAGCACGATCAGGGCCTCGATCAGCGAGAAGCCCCGCCGCCGCGCGAGGGGCGAGCGCCTGGGGTCCGGGCTGGCCACGGGGCGGGTCATGGCTCCTTGATAGCCCAGTGGCGAACCCTGGCAATGGCGGGGCGAGGCTTGACCGGATCGCCGAACCGTCCGCCCTTGGACGATCTTTCCAAGTCAGATCACGGACGAACCCCTCGATGAGCGCCGACACCGCCGCACCCGCAGGCAAGCCCGGCCCCGTCGCCCGAGCCCTGGCCGCCGCGCCGCCGTGGGCCTTCGCGCTCTATGGCGGGCTGGCGGCCTTCGCGGCCTATTTCTCGATGTTCGCCTATCGCAAGCCGTTCACGGCGGCCCATTTCGAGCACGTGGCCGGCTGGCCGGCGGCCATCGACTTCAAGGTGGCCCTGGTGATCGCCCAGGTGGCCGGCTACGCGGTGTCCAAGATCATCGGCATCAAGGTGATCTCCGAGATGCGGCCCGAGCGCCGCTGGATCGCGATCTTGGTCCTGATCGGCGGGGCCGAGCTGTCGTTGCTGGGGCTAGGCGGCGGACCCGCCCTGGTCGGTCCGCTGGTGCTGTTCGTCAACGGCCTGTGCCTGGGGATGATCTGGGGGCTGGTGTTCGGCTTCGTCGAGGGGCGGCGGCTGTCGGAGGTGCTGGGCGCGATGCTGTGCGCCAGCTTCATCCTGGCCTCGGGCGTGGTGAAGTCGGTCGGCATGAGCCTGCTGCTGGCGGGCGTCGACGAGCGCTGGATGCCGGCCTTGGCGGGTCTGTTGTTCACCCCGCTGCTGCTGGTGGCCGTGGCGGCCCTGACCCAGTTGCCGCCGCCGTCGCCGGCCGACGAGGCCGCCCGCGTGCGCCGCGCGCCGATGGACGCCAAGGCCCGCGCCGCCCTGTTTGCCGCCCACGCGCCGGCCCTGGTGCTGCTGGTGGCGGTCTATGTGATGCTGACGGCCCTGCGCGACTTCCGCGACAACTTCGCCGCCGAGATCTGGGCCGAGTTGGGGTTCAAGAACGCCGCCGCCATCTTCTCGCTGTCGGAGATTCCGGTGGCGGTCATCGTGCTGGTGGGCCTGGGCCTGCTGATGCTGGTGCGCGACAACCGGCGGGCGGTCGGATTCAACCTGGGTTTCGTCGCCCTGGGCTTCGCTGTGCTAGGCTTGGCGACCCTGGCGCATCAACTGGGCCTGCTGGGGCCGGTGGCCTGGATGGTCCTGACCGGGGCGGGAATCTACATGGCCTATACGCCGTTCAACGGGATGCTGTTCGACCGGCTGATCGCCGCCACCGGGAAGGTCGGCACGGCCGGTTTCCTGATCTATGTGGCCGACTCGTTCGGCTATATCGGCAGCGTCTCGCTGTTGCTGGCCCGCAACTTCGCGCACCTGACCCTGGCCTGGAGCGGTTTCCTGGCCGGCGCGGCCTATGCGACGTGCGTGATCGGCCTGGTCGGGACGGGGCTGGCGTGGCGGTTGCTGAAGCTTCCCCGGTCCGCCTGACGAAAAATTCGCCCTTCGATTGTGGATCGCGTCGAGTTCGCGCAAGCTTGGCCTCTCGCAGAGTCCTCGCCGGAGCCGCCATGTCCACGATTCAGGCCATTCAGATCGTCGTCGATCCCACCTCGATGGTCGCCCTCAAGGAGCAGGGCTATGCCCTCTATGTCCTGCGGGCGCTCACCGCCAACAACGCCGGCGCCAAGGCGCTGGTCTGGTGGACCATGACCGACTTCGACCAGATCGTCCGTATCGAACTGGCCTCGGACTATCAGGCCTACATGAAGATGGAGGGCGGCGGCACGGTCGTCACGATATCGTACTCCGTCGATGTGGCCCTGGGCGACGTGATGACCGTCGTCTCCGGTTCCCAGCCGACCGTGACGCCGGGCGGCTACCCGCAGGGGGTGACGGTGCTCAACGGCACGAGCGATCCGCTGACGGCGGGGCTGGCCGCGGGCCAGGCGGGCGGTCTCATGTCGCCGTTCGTCTCCGCGCCGCTCTACGGCCTGGGCGGCGACATCTTCGCGCCTCAGGACAGTTTCCTGGTCACCTTCTCGACGGCGGGCTTGCGTCCGGGCGACGTAATGAACAGCTCGGCGACGCAAAGCCTGCTGGTCGACATGACCGACCTGACCGAGGTCGAGGCCAGTTTCGACATCAACAAGGGCTGGAACTACGGCGGCGCGGCCTGGGGGCAGGTGGTCGCGGCCGGCTCCAACCTGCAGAAGGTGCTGGTCAAGACCATGCCCCTGAGCCGGCGCGCACCCTAGTCGCCGAGCATCGCCTCAACCGCCAGGACCGTCGTCCACGGCCGGCCGGTGATGCGCGCGCCCAGGGTCTTTTCGACCAGGCCGTTGGTCAGTTTCGAGCCGCCGATCCCGTCGGGATAGACGGCGTACAGTTGCCGGCTTTCGGCCCGCACCTGCTCGCGGCCGCGAATGGCGGCGCGCAGGGCGCCGACGGCCTTCTTGTCGGGCGTTTCCTTCAGGAACAGGGTCATCAGCCAGCCCGGATCCTGGGCCGCGAACTCGGGGAACGGATTGGCGGCCACCATGGCGCGCCAGGCGTCGGCTGTGCGGACATAGACGTCGGTGCGCAGCGCGAAGCGCTCCATCAGGGCGGTCTCGACCTGGGCCTGCAGCTCCGCGCCGGTCTGGCCGCCGCTGACGAACACCAGGTCGCCGACCTTGGGGCCGGCGCGGACCCCCGCGTGGCCCAGTTCGGTCAGCAGGGCGGTCAGCTCGTCGGCCGTGACCTGGCGATTGCCGGCGGCATTGACGCCGCGCAGCAGGGCGATGTGGAGGGACATGGGCGGGCCTTTCGAACGAGGCGGCTGTTTAGACCCTCGCGGCCGCCCCGTCTCGGGCCGATTTAGGCGGCGGCCAGGGCCGTGAACCCGCGTTCCAGGTCGGTCTTCAGGTCGGCCACGCTCTCCAGTCCCACGTGCAGGCGCAGCAGCGGGCCTTCCAGCTTCACCGGCACGGTGCGGTTCTTCAGCTGCGGGTCGCAGTGGATGGCCAGGCTTTCGTAGCCGCCCCACGAGAAGCCCAGGCCGAACAGGTCCAGGGCGTCGAGGAAGGCGTGGACGGCTTTCTGCGAGCAGGGCTTCAGCACCACGCCGAACAGGCCGCAGGCGCCGGTGAAATCGCGCTTCCACAGGGCGTGGCCGGGATCGGTCTCCAGGGCCGGGTGCAGCACGCGGGCCACCTCGGGCCGGTCCTGCAGCCAGCGGGCGATCTCCAGCCCGGCGGCCTGGTGGGCGGGCAGGCGGGTGGCCAGGGTGCGCAGGCCGCGCAGCACGGTGTAGGCGTCGTCGGGCGACACCGACCAGCCGATGTCCCACATGGCGTCGCCCAACTGGTTGCCGATGACGTTGTCGGCCGTGGCGGCGCTGCCCATGAAGACGTCGGAGTGGCCACCCACATATTTGGTCAGGGCCTGGACGCTGATGGTCACCCCGTGCGCCAGGGGCTTGAAGTAGAAGCTGGCCGCCCAGGTGTTGTCGATCAGGGTCAGCACCCCGCGCGCGTTGGCGGCGGCGGCGATGGCAGGGATGTCCTGCATCTCGAAGGTCAGGGAGCCGGGGGCTTCCAGCAGGATCATCCGCGTGGCCGGGCCGCACAGATCCATCAGGGCGTCGGGCGACAGGGCCGGGTCGTAGTAGGTGGTCTTGACCCCGAAGCGGGTCAGCACGCGGTCGCAGAACCGGCGGGTGGGCTTGTAGGCGCTGTCGACCACCAGGATCTCGTCGCCCGCCTTCAGCAGGGCCAGCATGACGCCGGTGATCGCCGCCAGGCCCGACGGGTACAGCGTGACGTCCGGCGAGCCCTCCAGCTCGGCCAGGGCCAGTTGCAGGTTGGCGGGCGAGGAGAGGCCCGTGATGCCGTAGGTCAGCTGATTGTCGTCGTACAACGATGCGGCGTTGGGCATCAGCACCGTCGAGCCGCGCTGCACCGGCGGGTTGACCGTGCGGGCCAGCACCGTGCCCTCCCGGGGCGGGGCGCCCTTGCGGACCAGGCGGGTTTCTTCATCCAGGGGCATGACGGACTCGGCGCGACTGCAGGCCCTGGTGGTTTAGGGCTTGGGAGTAAGCCGGTTCAAGGCAGGAAATCGGCGCGTGGGCGGAGAGAGTCTCCGAACCGGCCCCTAGGCCTTCACCCCCAGACCGGCCAGCAGACGCGTGGCGTCAGCGATCAAGGCGCGGCGGCGCTGGACGTCGGCGGCGTAGGCGGCCTCCGACTGGGCGACGTCGGCCTGGCAGTGCGGACAGGCGGTCTCGTGCGGCCAGATGTAGTTGTCGCATGACCGGCAGGGCTTGAGGCTGGGCGGCACGGCGCCGCCGGCGGCCGAGCGCTGGCGGATGGGCACGTGCACGGCCGCCGGATCGCGCGCCGGCATCGGCGTGACCTCGGCGCCCGGGATCGGTTCGGTGACCAGGGCGAACTCGCCGATCGCGAAGCTTTCGGCCGGGGCGTCCTTGATCTTGACCACCCGCTCGCGCAGGCCGTGACTGGCCAGGTCCAGCACGCGGTGGTGGCAGTAGGGATTGTTGCCGCGCTTGCCCAGCAGCGACTCCGAGGTCCAGGTGCAGCCGGCCCGGCAGATGTCGGCGTAGTAGCAGGTGCGGCAGTAGCCCCACAGCTCCTCGACGTCGCGCAGGCGGCCGAAGCTCATCCGTTCGCTGTGACGCCAGATGTCGCCGACGCTCATCTCGCGGACATTGCCGGCGGCGTAGAGCGAGGTGGCCAGGGAAGGACAGCCCTTGATGGTGCCGTCGGCCTCGATGCCGATGCCGGTCTGGCCGGCCGAGCAGCCGTTCCAGTGATCGGTCTCGTCGCCCAGGCCGCGCCAGATGTGCTCGTAGGGGCCGAAATAGCCGATGTTGTTGCCCACCACCATCAGCAGGCCCCGGGCCTCGCCTTCGCGATACAGCCGGGCCAGCAGGGGCATGACCTCCAGCAGCTGGTAGGGCTGGAGCAGCAGTTCGGGATTGTCGACCGCGTTGCCCATGGCGACGGTCAGCTGGATCTGCCAGTGGGTGGCGCCGGCCTCGATGATGCGGTCCATCAGCTCGGGCAGATGCCGGGCCGTCTCGGCGCCGATCTGGGTGTTGACCGACACGGCCATGCCCCGGGCCTTGGCTCGCTGGAGGGCGCCGATGGCCTGGTCGTAGGAGCCGACCACGCCGCGCACCCGGTCGTGCAGGTCGGGCAGGCCGTCGATCGACACGCCGACGCCTTGCAGGCCGGCTTCGGCCGCCTCGTCCAGGCGCTTGTCGGTCAGGTTGCGGGCGCCGGTCTGGATGGCGGTGCGGATGCCGTGGGCGCGGCTGCGGCGGATCAGCTCGATCCAGTCGCGGCGCAGATAGGCCTCGCCGCCGATCAGGGTCAGCTCGCGCGTACCCAGCTGCGCCAGATGGTCGATCAGCTCCAGGGCCTCGGCGGTGTTCAGTTCGTCCGAACGCGGCCGACCGGCCCGCGAGCCGCAATGCTGGCACTTGAGATTGCAGGCCAGGGTCACTTCCCAGACCACGTGCACGGGCACCAGCTCGGTATAGTCGCGCTCGAGCCGGTAGCGCACAGGCTTGCCGACCAGGGTGTCGGAACCAAGGTCCAAGCTCGAAGGGAACGAAAGCGTATCCGTCATGCGGGTCGGGTCCTCGGATGGGCTCGCCGCCGCGCGAAGAGACGGCGAAGAGGTCGCGCGCGGAGACAGACCGCGCCCGGACGCCGGCTGACCGGCGCCGGACGCGGCGAGGGGGTCAGTACTTGCCGCCCGCTTCCAGCTTGGCGATCTCGACCTTGAGGATCGCCAGCAGGGTGGGGATATCGCCGTACTGTTCCAGATGGGCTTCGGCCTCGGATTCCAGGCGCTGAAGCTCGCTCAGGTCGCTGGCGGCGATGCCCTGGGCCATGGCCACACCGTAGAGAATTCTCATGGTCTGGTTCCTTTCCGGGATGTGAGCCGGGACGGGCGCCTCAGCGCCCGCCTTCCAGCTTGGAAATCTCGACCTTCAGCAGGGCCAGCAGGGTGGGGACGTCGCCGTACTGCTTCAGGTGGGCTTCGGCGGCGGCCTCGACTTCCTTCAGCTTGGCCAGGTCGCCGGACGTGATGGCTTCGGTGATGGCGACGCCATAGGGCATGATGCTCATGGGATGTTCCTCCGTGGACCGCCTTGGAAACGGCGGCTTGGTTGTCGATGGGTTTCGAGGCCGAACTCAGCGGGCCTGGGCGCGGGCGATCTCGACCTTCAGCTGGGCCAGGAGGGTGGCGATGTCGCCGTGCTCCTCCAGGTGGGCCTCGGCCAGGCTCTGCAGCTTGCGCAGCTCGGCCACATCGCCCTTGGCGATGCCTTCGGTGATGGCGACGGCGTAGAGCGGGATATGTGCCATTGGGATCTCCAGAAACGATTGCGACTGAAGCGGGGGGCGACCCGGCACGAACCGATCGCCGCGAGGGCGTCGGGCGGGCCGAGGTCCGTTTGCAAAGGCGTTTCGTCGGGGCCGATCACGCCACGACGGCGGGCGAAGATCGCGATCCTTCCCCCTGGCGCGGAGGTTGAAGCGAAAGTCGAAGTGTTGTCAACTCATGAGTGTGTTCACGTCATGATGAAATCATGACGTTCATCCGTGCCCGGAAAGCGAGAGGTCCAGATGACCCAGGTCGCCCTGAAAGACGCGCCGGATCAGGTGCCCGCTCGGCGCCTGATCGCGGCCGTAGACGCTTCGGACGGACCGATCGACGACGCGGCGATGGATGCGGCCCTGGGCCTGCGGATCGTGGCCGTGGAGGATCGGCTGGACACCCTGTCGCTGCTGGATCGCCACGGCGTGCAGCGCTTCGACCAGGGCGACCTGACCTACAGGATCGTGCGGAGCTTCTATCGGGCGCTTGAGCCCGAGCGGCCCAACCTCAGGATCCTGGACCTGGGCAGCGGCTATGGGCGCTTCGGCCTCTACGGCGCCCTGCGGGGGCTGATCGCCTGGCACGGCATCGAACTGGTGCCGGAGCGGACGGCCGAGGCCGAGCGCGCGGCCCGCGCCCTGGGCCTTTCCGGCCTGTCGTTCCAGTCGGGCGACCTGCTGAGCGCCGATTGGCCGCCCGCCGAGGTCTATTGCATGATGAACGCGGTGCTGCCGCGCCTGCTGGCGCCCGTGGTGGAACGTCTGGAGGCCGAGGCGCGGCGTCGGCGCATCGTGGTCGCTTCGGTCTCGACCAGCAACAAGGCCTTCGACGCCGCGCCCTGGCTGCGCGAACTGGAGATGAAGACCGCCGGATCGGGCGCCGACCGGCTACGGATGTGGGAGTCGGTCCTGGCCGCCGGCTAGACCGGCGCGGCCTGGCCCGTCGCCACCGGCACGTCGTCGCGGCCGCCCCATTCGGTCCACGAGCCGTCATAGACCGCCGCCCGGGGCTTGCCGAGGCGCGCCAGGGCCAGGGAGACCGCGGCGGCGGTGATGCCCGAGCCGCAGGTGGTGGCGATGGGCTTGTTGATGTCGACCCCGGCGGCCTCGAACACGGCGGCCAGTTTGTCGGCCGGCAGCATGGTCCCGTCCGGCGCCAGGATGGCCGACAGCGGCACGTTGCGCGAACCGGGGATGTGGCCGCCGCGCAGGCCGGCGCGGGGCTCGGGATCGCGGCCCTCGAAGCGACCAGCGGCGCGGGCGTCGATCACCTGCTCGCGGCCGGTTTCGAGATTGCGCTTCATCTGGTCGACCGAGCGGACGATGTCGGCCTGGAAGCGCGGGGTGAAGTGGCGTTCCTGCGGCGCGACGGCCAGATCGTCGACTGGGCGGCCCTCGGCGATCCACTTGGGCAGGCCGCCGTCCAGCACCACCACGTCCTCGTGGCCCATGGTCCGGAATTCCCACCAGACACGGGCGGCGGGCAGGATGCCGCTGGTGTCGTAGACCACGATGCGCGAGCCGTCGCCCAGGCCCAGCTTCTTGACCCGCGAGGCGAACTTGATCGGCGAAGGCAGCATGTGGGGCAGGGGCGAGGTTTCGTCGGAAATCTCGTCGATGTCGAAGAACACCGCGCCGGGGATGTGGACCAGGTCGTACTCGGCCTTGGGATCGCGGTTGGCGGCCGGCATGTGCCACGACCCGTCGACGACGCGGACGTCCGGCGCGTCCAGATGCTCGGCCAGCCAGGCGGTCGAGACGAGCGGATCGGTGTGGGTCATGACGAAGCCTTTCGGGGTCTGACTCGCCCCTTGGAGAAGGCGGGCAAGATCACGCGATCGGCGATGTGGGGCAAGCCGGCTTAGGCCCGTTCAGGGATGAGCTTCGGCCGGGGAATGCTCGCCGGCCTCCTGCACGATCTTGTCCTGCACCCGCTGGATGACCTCCAGCTTCTTGACGTTCTTGCCGGGGCAGGCGTGGGTGGTGGCCGGGTCCTCGCGGTGCAGGCGCATGCTGGCCGGGTCCAGCCCCAGCACCGCCGACAGGGTGGCCATGGCCGCCACGGCGTTGTCGCGCACCAGGGCGCCGCGGCCGGTGTCGAAGGCGTCCTTGTCGTAGTCGCCCAGCATTTCGATCCCCAGGGCGATGCTGTTCCAACTGGGCGAATGCACCCCGGCCACGGTCAGGGGGGTGAAGACCCAGATCTGCTTGTCGTCGATGAACAGGTGCGGCCCCGCGCTCCACTTCTGCTGGTCGCGATAATAGCCTTCGAGATTGGCGATGTGGGTCTGGGTGAAACCCTGCGGTCGTTGCGAGAGGTTGGGCACGCCGGTGTTGTGGAGCGCGATGAAGTTCGGCCGCCACGCCGACCACGTCAGAGCTTCACAATAGGTTTCGAACGCTTCCGGCGTGAAACTCTTGCCGACAATACCTTTCCAAGCCATCAGGCCCTCCCGGTGCGACTTGGAGTGATCCTGCACCGGGTGGTTGAATTCTGCAACCTATTGGAATGTTTCGGCGAGGCGCCCGCATGGCGAGCTTGGCCGGTCGGCCTACATCCACGGCGGCGTGGGCAAGCCCTTCTCGGCCAGGAAGGCGGGGTTGAAGAGCTTGCTCTGGTAGCGCGAGCCGTGGTCGCAGAGGATGGTCACGATGGTGTGGCCCGGGCCCATGGCCTTGGCCATCCGCACCGCGCCGGCCACGTTGATGCCGGTCGAGCCGCCCAGGCACAGGCCTTCATGCTGCACCAGGTCGAAGACCTGCTTCATCATCTCCTCGTCGGTCACTCGGAAGGGGTAGTCGACGGTCAGGCCCTCGAGATTGGCGGTCACGCGGCCTTGGCCGATGCCTTCGCTGATCGAGGTCCCCTCGGCCTTCAGCTCGCCCTCGGCGTACCAGCTGTAGAGCGAGGCGCCGCCCGGGTCGGCCAGGCCGATCTTCACGTCGGGCTTGCGGGCCCGTAGGGCGGTGGCGACGCCGGCCAGGGTGCCGCCCGAGCCGACCGCGCAGATGAAGCCGTCGACCTTGCCGCCCGTCTGCTCGAAGATCTCCGGACCGGTGGTGTCGATGTGGGCCTGGCGGTTGGCGACGTTGTCGAACTGGTTGGCCCAGATCGCGCCGTTCGGATCGGTCTTGGCCAGTTCCTCGGCCAGGCGGCCCGAATAGCGGACGTAGTTGTCGGGGTTGGAGTAGGGGACGGCGTCCACCTCGACCAGCTCGGCGCCCAGCAGGCGGATGGCGTCCTTCTTCTCCTGGCTCTGGGTGCGCGGGATGACGATGGTGGTCTTGTAGCCGAGCGCGGAAGCGACCATGGCCAGGCCGATGCCGGTGTTGCCGGCGGTGCCCTCGACGATGCGGCCGCCGGGACGCAGCAAACCTCGCGCCTCGGCGTCGCGGATGATGCCCAGGGCGGCGCGGTCCTTGACCGACTGGCCGGGGTTCATGAACTCGGCCTTGCCGAGAATCTCACAGCCGGTCGCGTCGCTGGCGCGGTTGAGGCGGATCAGGGGCGTGTCGCCGATCGCGTCGAGTACGCTGGTCTTTACGGTCATGTCTTCAAATCCGGCCGTGCGAAGTCGGGATGGTAGATCGTGATGCGCGCTCCTGAAGCAAGGCCAGTTTTCCTGAAGGCGCAACGATCGCCTTGAGCATTTCCAAAACCGGGCTCAGTCGATCCGCTGGGTGATGATGACGTTGAGCAGGGCCAGGTTTCCCTCGACCGAGGCCGCCGCGCACCAGGCGCCGTGAAGGCCTTCCACCTCGACCAGATGGTTCTCGATGGCGTCGACCATGATCCCCTCGGCGACCGGGAACGAGGCGTCGCCCAGCAGCTGTTCCTCCTCCAGTTCGCGGCACCAGGCGGCGACGGCGTCGGTGGGCGTGCCGGCCTCGAACTGGGTGATGTAGGTGCCGCCGTGGAAGTCCAGGACCAGGGTGTAGAGGTTCATCGGGCCGACCTCGGGCGCGGGTTCGCGCGGTGTTTGCATACCCAAGGTCGGGATGCGCGAACCCGTTTGCTAGGGGCCGGCGCCGCTAAATCCTGGACAGGCCCAGCTGGATGACATTGGTCCGTTCGGCGCGAAACCCCGCCTCGCAATAGCTGAGATAGAACCGCCACAGCCGCCGGAACCGCTCGTCGAAGCCCTGGCCCTTGATGTCGTCCCAGGCCGCCTCGAAGCGCGCGGCCCATTCGGCCAGGGTGTCGGCGTAGTTTTGGCCGAAACGCGTGATCCCGGTCCAGGCCAGGCCCGCCGCGGCGGTCTCCTGGCGCAGCCGCGCCTCGCTGGGCAGCATGCCGCCCGGGAAGACGTAGCGCTGGATGAAGTCGGTGTGGCCGCGATAGCGGGCGAACAGCTCGTCGCGGATGGTGATGATCTGCAGGCCCGCCCGGCCGCCCGGCGACAGCACCTCGCGGATCTTGCCGAAATAGGTGGGCCAGTACTCCTCGCCGACCGCCTCGAACATCTCGATGGAGGCCACGCTGTCGAAACGGCCCTCGATGTCGCGATAGTCGATCAGGCGGATATCGGCCTTCTCGGCCAGGCCCTGGTCGAACAGGCGCTGGCGGGCGAAGTCGTGCTGGGCCTGGGAGATGGTGACGCCGGTCACCTTGGCGCCCACCTCCTTGGCGGCGAACTCGGCGAAACCGCCCCAGCCGCAGCCGATCTCCAGCACGTGCTGGCCGGGCCGCAGGTCGATGGAGCGGGCCAGGGCCGCGTACTTGGCCCGCTGGGCCTGGTCCAGGGGCTGGGCCGGGCTTTCGTACAGGGCCGAGGAATAGGTCATGCTGGGGTCCAGCCAGCGCGAGTAGAAGCCGTTGCCCAGGTCGTAATGGGCGTGGATGTTGCGCTTGGAGCCCTGCCGGTCGTTGCGGTGGAACAGGTGATAGAGCCCGTTGACCGCCTGCATCAGCGGATTGCCGCGCACCAGGGCCGTCAGCCGGTCGAAGTTGCGCGAGAAGGCCTCCAGCGCCGTCGACAGGTCGGGCGTGTCCCACTCGCCGGCCATGTAGCCCTCGGCGAAACCGATGGCGCCGGAGGCCAGGACCCGCCGCATGAAGCGGTAGTCGTGGACGCGGATCACCGCGTCGGGACCGGGCGTCTTGCCCACGATCCGCAGCGGCTTGCCCGATGGAAGCACGAAGGTCAGGGTGCCGACCGCCCAGTTCTCGATCGCCACCCGAAGGGCGGTGCGGAAAGCTGCCGGCGCGCGGCGAAGTTCGGGGTCGCGCGCGGTGGCGGGCCAGGTGGCAGGCAGGATATCGGTCATCGACGCTCCCATCCCTCGACTTGAGGAGAAATTAAGAACTCCCGAAACCGAGCTGTAAATGGGGTTACTACCTAGCCGCGCAGGCTAATCGCCCTTGAGGCCGCGATAGGCCTCCAGCGCCCGTTCGCGCGCCGCCGCATGCCCCACCATCGGTTCTCCATAGATACGCTTGGCGGCGGGGCTGAGTTGCGTCGGGACCTTCCAGGGCTCGTGGATCGCCGCATCGGGCAGGTTGGCCAGCTCCGGAACCCAGCGGCGGACATAGGTCCCGGCCGGATCGAACTTCTGGCCCTGGGCGATGGGGTTGAAGATCCGGAAGTAGGGGGCGGCGTCGGCGCCGCTGCCGGCGACCCACTGCCAGTTGCCGACATTGTTGGCGAGATCGGCGTCGACCAGCGTGTCCCAGAACCAGGCCTCGCCCTGGCGCCAGTCGATCAGCAGGTGCTTGATCAGGAACGAGGCGACGATCATCCGCACCCGATTGTGCATGAAGCCCGTGACCCAAAGCTCGCGCAGGCCGGCGTCGACGATGGGATAGCCGGTCTGGCCCCGGCTCCAGGCCTCGAAGGCCGCGTCGTCGCGAACCCATGGAAAGCCGTCGAACTCGGGTCGGAAGTTGGCCTTGGGCAGGTCGGGCCAATGGAACAGGATCGAATGGTTGAACTCCCGCCAGCCGATCTCCGACAGGAACTTCTCGACCTGTCCGGCGGGCGCGTCGCCGGCCTCGGCGGCGGTTCGGGCGGCGACGAAGACCTGGCGCGGGCCGATCTCGCCGAAGTGCAGATGCGGCGACAGGCGCGAGGTCGCCTCCACGCCCGGCAGGTCGCGCTTGCGGTCGTAGTCCTCGACCGGGCCCGTCAGGAAGTCGTCCAGCCGCTCCACCGCCCCGGCCTCGCCGGGCGTCCAAAGGTCGAAGCCCTTGGACCAGTCGGGCTTGGTCGGGTGCAGCTTCCAGCCATCTAGCGCCTCGGTGCGCGGCCAGTGCTCGGGGGCGGGCAGGGTCTTGGGCGCGGGCTCGACATGGACGTGGTGCAGTTGGTCGCGCGCCGCGCGCCAATAGGGGGTGAAGACCTTGTAGGGCTGGCCCGAGCCGTTCTTCACGGTCCAGGGCTCATTTAGCAGGCCGGCGTTGAAGCTCTCGCAGGCGATCCCGTCGTCCTTCAGCCAGGTCTTGATCCGGCTGTCGCGTTCGATGGAAGCCGCGTCGTAGAGCCGGTTCCAGACCACGGCGGCGGGCTTGGCGTGGGCGACCACGTCTTCCAGAACCGCGCGCGCCGGGCCGCGACGCAGGATCAGCCTGGAGCCGATTTCCCCAAGCGCTTCAGCAAGCTTGGCCAGGGACTTGTCCAGCCACCACAGCGATGCGCCTCCCATCGGCCGAACATCCGGCGTCTCGTCCAGGATGTAGAGCGGGATCACCGGGCGGCCGGTGGCGGCCGCCGCGAGCAGCGCGGGATTGTCGGCCAGGCGCAGGTCCTTCCGCAGCCAGACGAGGATGGGGCCTTCCCGTTCGATCTTCACGTTCGCTCCGACGCCCGAGCCAATACCTTGCTCCCATCGCCCCCTGTGCCATAACGCGGCTCATGTCCAGACGCGTCATCCTCGTCACCGGCGGCGCCGGTTTCATCGGCTCCAACATCGTCGCCAAGCTGTGCGAGGACGACAGCCTCGACGTCGTGGTCTGCGACTGGCTGGGCGAGGCGGCCGAGAACAAGTGGAAGAACCTGGCCAAGTCAGCCATCGCCGACTTCGTGGCGCCGGAGGACCTGTTCGACTGGCTGGCCGAGCGCGGCGACGAGGTCGAGCTGGTGATCCACATGGGCGCGGTCTCGTCCACCACCGAGCCGGACGCCGACCTGATCGTGCAGTCCAATTTCGTGTTGTCGCGCGATCTCTGGCGCTGGTGCGCCCAGCATCAGCGGCGGCTGATTTATGCTTCCTCGGCGGCCACTTACGGCGATGGCCTGCAAGGTTTCGACGGCAAGGACGACCTCGAAAGCCTCAAGGCCCTGCGGCCGCTGAACGCCTATGGCTGGTCCAAGGCCCTGTTCGACATCTACGCCGTCCGCGAGGCCGCCCGCGGCCATGCGCCGACCCAGTGGGTGGGGCTGAAGTTCTTCAACGTCTACGGCCCCAACGAGGACCACAAGGGCGGCATGAAGTCGGTGGTCTGCCAGATCTGGCCCAAGGTGGCGGCGGGCGAGGGCGTGCGGCTGTTCAAGTCGCATCACCCCGACTACGAGGACGGCGGCCAGCTGCGCGACTTCGTCTATGTGCGCGACGTGGCCGACGTGGTCGCCTGGCTGGCCAAGAGCCCACACGTCAGCGGCGTCTACAACCTCGGCTCGGGCAAGGCGCGCTCGTTCAAGGACCTGGCCGAGGCGACGTTCCGCGCCGTCGGCCAGGAACCCGACATCGCCTATTTCGACATGCCCGAGGTGCTGCGCGGCAAGTACCAGTACTTCACGCAGGCCGACATGAGCCGCCTGCGCGCCGCCGGCTACAACGCGCCGATGACTTCGCTGGAGGACGGCGTCGAAGACTATGTGGCTGGGTTCCTGAATACAGACGACCCTTACCGGTAAAACGACCGGGTCGCTGACGTCAGGGCACGCTTGCCGACCCTTTCCGCGGGCGTAAGCTGATCGCCGATAACGCGCCGGGACAGGCGCAGATCGGGAGTGGAACATGGTCGGCATCGCCGCCTGGGGCGCCTATGCGCCGCGTCTTCGGCTCAGCCGCAAGGCGGTCACGGAGGCCAACGCCTGGGTCGCGCCGAACCTGCGGGCCAAGGCCAAGGGCGAGCGCTCGATGGCCAACTGGGACGAGGACGCCCTGACCATGGCGGTGGAAGCCGCCCGCGACGCCCTGGGTCCGGACGACGACCGCTCCGACATCGACGCCCTCTATTTCGCCTCGACCACGGCGCCGTTCGCCGACCGCCTGAACGCCGGCATCGTCTCGGCCGCCCTGACGCTGGAGAAGGCCGTCGCCTCGGCCGACGTGACCGGTTCGCAGCGCTGCGGGCTCACGGCGCTTGGACAGGCCCTGGCGGCGGTGCAGGGCGGGTCGGTCAAGCGCGCCCTGGTGGCCAGCGGCGAGCATCGCCGGTCCCGCGCGGCCTCGAGCCAGGAGCTGGACAACGGCGACGGCGCGGCGGCCTTCGTGGTCTCGGCCGACGCCGGCGTGGCGGAGTTCCTGGGGCGCGGCAGTGTTACCGACGACTTCGTCGATCACTTCCGGGGCGCCGACGCCGAGTTCGACTATGGCTGGGAAGAGCGCTGGATCCGCGACGAGGGCGTCGTCAAGCTGGTCCCGCCGGCGATCCGAAAGGCGCTCGAAGTTTCCGGGGTAAGCGCCTCGGAAATCTCGCACTTCTGCTTCCCGTCTGTGTTCTCGGGCATGGCGGCCAGCTTGGCCAAGACCGTCGGGATCGCGCCCGAGGCGGTGCGCGACAACCTGGCCCTGACCCTGGGCGAAGCGGGCTGCGCCCACGGCCCGCTGATGCTGGCCCACGCCCTGGAACAGGCCAAGCTGGGCGACATCGTCCTGGTCGCCCAGTTCGGCCAGGGGGCCGAGGCCCTGGTGTTCCGGGTCACCGAGGCGGCTATCGAGGCTCGTCCCGCGCGGGGCGTCACGGGCGCGCTGGCCGATCGGAAGGCCGAGGACAACTACATGAAGTTTCTCGCCTTCAACGGCCTGGTCGACTGGGACAAGGGCATGCGGGCCGAGAAGGACAACAAGACGGCCCTGACCACCCTCTATCGCAACCAGGACCAGATCCTGGGCCTGGTCGGGGGGCGCTGCCGCGAGACAGGCGTCGTGCAGTTTCCCCGCACCCGCATCTCGGTGGCCCCCAACAATCCGGCCGTGGACACCCAGGAGCCGTACGGCTTCGCCGAGCGTCGCGCCTCGGTGCTCAGCTACTCGGCCGACTACCTGACCTTCTCGATGAGCCCGCCCAACCACTACGGCATGATCGTCTTCGAGGGTGGCGGCCGGATCATGATGGACATCACCGACGTCGAACCCGGCGAGGTCGACAGCGGCCTGCCGGTCAAGATGGTGTTCCGCATCAAGGACGTCGACGAGAAGCGCGGCTTTACCCGCTACTTCTGGAAGGCCGCGCCGGACCGCGCGGCGATGGCGTCCCAGGCCGCCGTGGCGGCGGAATAGCCCATGTCAGATCGCGCGCTTCACATCGGTGGCGGCGAAGTCCTCGCCCTTGAACAGCAGCGGCAGGTCGCGGGATTTGGCCAGGGCGTAGCTGAAGCAGTCGCCGTAGTTCAGGCCGTGACGGCCTCGGCCGTAGGCTTCGTAGGCCGACAAGGCAATTTTCAGCTGTTCAGGGTCGAACATCGCGATCGAAACTTCCAGATCACTCACGAGGCGTTCGGCGTTGTCCGCCTCATGGGGACCTTTGCGCCGAAGACAAACAATCTGCAGCTCCAATCGGGTCGCTGCGGACATCAGCAAGCCGCTGGCTCGGCTGACGATGTTTTTGAACGTGTCGGCCTCTGGCTCCGCCCAAAGCATGGCCAGCACGGCGGAGGTGTCCAAGACCATCACTTCGGAAGGCCGTCCTCGTCGTACAGCATCTCTTCCGGCGTGCGGGGGTCAAGTACGGGAAGGGCGGCCGACCGTCGCTGGATTTCCGCTATGAAGGCCATCTTCTCTTCAAACGTTCGCGGCTTTGCCGGAGCCTTCGGCAAGGTGCGCTCGGCTTCAGCCCGAATGGCGCGCGTGACGATCTCATCCAGGCTTTCGCCGGTCTGCTCCGCCATCTGGTGGGCGAGGCGGTCTGCTTCGTCGGTGAGGATGAGACGCGTCATGTCTTCAAATCTACACCCGATCCATACGGCCACCAAGCCGAGCCAAGCTTAGGGAAAAACCACCATGGCCAAGGGCATCCGCGACAAGGTCGCCATCCTGGGGATGGGCTGCAGCAAGTTCGGCGAGCGCTGGGACGCCGGGCCCGATGACCTGATGGTCGAGGCCTATGTCGAAGCCATGCAGGACGCCGGCATCGAGCCCAGCCAGCTGGATGCGGCCTGGTTCTCCACCCACGTGGACGAGCTGGGTACGGGCAAGGGCGGCACGCCGCTGTCCATCGCGCTGCGCCTGCCCAACATCGCCGTCACCCGAGTGGAGAACTTCTGCGCCTCGGGTTCGGAGGCCTTCCGGGGTGCGGTCTATGCCGTGGCGGCCGGGGCGGCCGACATCGCCATCGCCGTGGGCGTGGAGAAGCTGAAGGACACCGGCTATGGCGGCCTGCCGGTCGGCAATCCCGGCACGCTGGCGCCACAGATCATCCCCAACGGTTCCGCGCCCGGCAACTTCGCCCAGCTGGCCAGCGCCTATCGCGCCAAGCATGGCGTCTCGCGCGAGGACCTCAAGCGCGCCATCGCTCACGTCTCGGTCAAGAGCCACGCCAACGGCGCCAAGAACAAGAAGGCCCACCTGCAGAAGGCCGTCACCGTCGAGCAGGTGCTGAACGCCCCGATGATCGCCGAGCCACTCGGCCTGTTTGATTGCTGCGGCGTGTCGGACGGGGCGGCCGCCGCCATCGTCACCACGCCCGAGATCGCCCGCGCCCTGGGCAAGCGCGACCTCGTCACCGTCAAGGCCCTGCAGCTGTCGGTCTCCAACGGCTACGAGAGCCAGTACAACGGCTGGGACGGCAGCCACTTCCACACCGCCCGCATCGCCGCCGGCAAGGCCTATCGCGAGGCCGGGATCGAGCGGCCGCGCGAGCAGATCTCGATGATGGAGGTGCACGACTGCTTCTCGATCACCGAGCTGGTGACGATGGAGGACCTCTATATCTCGCCCGAGGGCCAGGGCTGGCGCGACGTGCTGGACGGCTTCTACGACGCCGACGGCGGCCTGCCGTGTCAGATCGACGGCGGGCTGAAGTGCTTCGGCCATCCCATCGGCGCCTCGGGCCTGCGCATGCTCTACGAGATGTATCTCCAGCTCCAGGGCCGGGCCGGCGAGCGCCAGCTGAAGGACCCGGTGTTCGGCATGACCCACAATCTGGGCGGCGCGCCGGCCAGCAATGTCTGCTCGGTCGCGATCATCGGACAGGAAGGCGCGTAAGGCCTTCCGGGCCGTCTCGCGCGCCGGTCCGGCTTGGTGTAACCAGGGCTCATGGCCGACCGGTTCAAGGGTTTCAAGCGCTGGATCTTCACGGGGGCGGTGCTGTTCCTGGCGCTGGTCGTGGCGGCGGTGTTCTACTGGCGCTACGACATCCTGCGCACCACCCTGGACCCCAAGGTCCCGTTCCAAACCTACGAGCCGCCGCCGGCGCCGAACTACGCCGAAGGCAAGGCCTGGGCGCTGCGGCCGCCCGTCGGCGCGGCGGCCCGCGAGCCGGCTGATGTCTTCTTCGTGCACCCCACCAGCTATGATGGCGGGCGCGACTGGAACGCGCCCTACGACCAGCCCAAGGCCGAGCGGTTCCTGGCCCGGGTGCTGCTGCCCAACTACGCCGCGCCGTTCGCCCGAGTGGGACGGATTTTCGCGCCGCGCTACCGCCAGGCCAGCCTCTACACCTTCCTGACCCTGCGCGACGACGCCCGGGACGCCCGGCGCTTCGCCTATGACGACGTCCGCACGGCCTTTCGCTACTACCTCCAGCACGACAATGGCGGGCGACCGGTCATACTGGTCGGGGTGGAGCAGGGCGGTATCCTGGCCGCGCGTCTGCTGGCCGAGGAGATCGCGCCCGATCCGGCCCTGCATGGGCGGCTGGCCGGGGTCTATCTGATCGAGACCGTGGTGCCGGCCGACGAATACGGTCCTGCGGCCGCTGTGCCGGCCTGCACCAGTCGAAGCCAGGCCGGTTGCGTGGCGGCCTGGGCCTCGTTGGTGGACGGCGACTTCCAGCAGGTCCAGGAGTTCAACAATCGCTCGCTGGTCTGGCGCGGCGGCGACGAGCTGGTCACGCTGGACGGCCGCACGCCGCTCTGCGTCAACCCGTTGCTGGGCGAGCGCAGTGAGATCCGGGCGCCGGCCAAGCTGAACCTGGGCGCGGCCAACGCCACGGGCCTGGAATGGGGTTCGCGGCCGGCCCTGCTCAAGCGCCAGGTCTGGGCCCAGTGCCAGGACGGCCTGCTGCACACGGGGCGTCCGAAGTCGACCTCGCTGCGCGACAGCGGCTCGTGGACCGACCGCCGCAAGGTCGACGGCTTCAACCTGTTCTGGGCCGACATCGAGGCCGACGCCCAGGCGCGGCTGGCGGCGCTGAAGGCGCGCGGGGCGGTTAGTCCCGCAACGCCGCCAGCCCCGAATAGCTCGGCTGGTCGATAGCGATCTGATCGGCGACGCTGGCCTTCAGGTGGGCGAGCACGGCCGGATCCAGCGGGGCGAGGCGGCCGTCGCGCAGGCGGTCGCAGAGCTCGGCGTTCAGGGCCTCGAAGTCGCCGTCCACGCCCAGCAGCGCGCGCAGTCGCTCGACCGCCGCGACCTCGGCCGCCGGCCAGAGGGCGGCTTCGCGATCCAGCGTAGCACGGGCGTTGTCGGCCACGCGGGCGATGAAGGCGGCGCGGGCGTCGCCGGGCGGGCCGGTCTCGACGGCGGCCAGGGCTTCGGACAGTTCTGCGGCGGTGGGATGGGTGATCATGCGGCCCGCTCCATCAGCAGCACCAGATCGATCTCGGTCTCGCTGGCCCGGCGGCCGATCATGGCGCGCTCGATCGAGCGGTCGGCGCCGCTGGCGAAGCTGGCGTACATCATCAGGCACATGACGCCCCATTTCAGCGAGCCCAGGGCCTGCCAGAACAGCAGTCGCTCCAGCGACACCGGTGCGCCGCCGGCCGCCGCGTGGCCGTCCAGCAGATCCTGGTAGTCGCCGAACCCGCCGACCGGTTTGCGCCACTCGCCAAACCGCCAGGAATTGACGCAGATCCAGCCCAGGTCCTCGGCCGGGTCGCCCAGGTGGGCCAGCTCCCAGTCCAGCACCCCGACCAGGCCTGCTTCCGGCGAGATCATCAGATTGCCGTTGCGAAAATCGCCGTGCACCAGCACCGGCTGCTCCAGCGGCGGGGCGCGGTCGGCGAGCCAGCGGAAGGCGGCTTCGAATACCGGACGCCGGGCGCCCGACTGGCGATAGACCGCCTCGTAGCGGGCCAGTTCGCTGGCGGCGTCCGAGGTCGCCAGCGGCGGCAGGCCGTCCAGCGGCGTGGCGTGGATCGCCGCCAGCACCTCGCCGCAACGCCGCGCCAGGCGCGGCCGGACGCCGGCGAAGGCGTCGTCGCGCACGATGCGCTTGCCCAGGGTCTCGCCCTCCAGCCGGCGCATGACATAGGCCTCGCCCAGGCCGTCGGCGGGTTCGCAGACCCGCAGGACTTCGGGTACCGGCGCGCCTTGGGGAGCGACGGCGGCCAGCAGGGCGGCTTCGGTCGACAGCGGCAGGGCGGCCTCGCTCATCGATCCGCCGTCCGGACGCCGGCGCAGGATCAGCGGCGTCCCGTCGTCGAGGTCGAAGGTCCAGGTCTCCAGGCTGGCGCCGCCCGATAACCGGCGGGCATTGATGGCCGTCGTCGCGCCGGGCGACAGGCGCGGGGCCAGGGCGGAGAGGGCGGCGGGCACGTCCATGTGGCCAGCCTCCTTCGGCTCACCCAGCGTCAGGCAAGGCGGCTTCTTCCAGCACGTCCGCGAAGGTCTTCGCGAAGGCGTGGGCGTCGCCTGGCCAGCGGGCCGAGACGTAAGCCCCGTCGCGGACCACGAAGGCCGGGGCGCTGTCGGCGGCGGTGTCGCGGTCGAGGCCCGAGGTCTTGCGCTTGCGGTCCGGGGCGTCGCCCGGGACGTCGAGAAAGTCCTCCGGGCGGGCCAGGGCGCGGGTCACCTCGGCCTGGACCGACATGTAGCCGGCCGGCTGGCCCGGCGCCTCGACATAGGTGCGGTAGTAGTCGCGGTCCCAGGGGCGGAACAGGTGGGCCAGGGCGCTGGCCGAGCGTTCGAGCGGCCAGGTCAGGGCCGTGGTCCTGCGGCCGTGCAGCACCGAGCGGCCGGTGGCGGGGTCGAGGCTGCGGGCCGCCAGCAGCACGCCGTGGCAGATGGCGGCGACGGGCTTGCCGGCCGCGAACGCGTGCACGACGGCCGCCTGTAGCAGCGGGCTTTCCAGATAGTCCCGCATCCCTCGCGCTCGGTGGCCGCCGGGCAGCAGCAGGCCGTCGAAGTCGCCCAGGGCGTCCCAGCGGCGCGGCGCCTGGAAGGCCGGATCGGCCAGCATCTGGCCATAGGCCGCGCGAGCCTCGGCGTTGGCGCGCAGCAGACCGCCGACCAGGGGCAGACCCTTGCCGGTCAGCATGATGTCGTCGGCCGCGCCGGGCCGCCCGTCGGGCGTGGCGAACACCACCCGGTGGCCGCGCCCGGTCAGGACCTTCCAGGGCACGGCCACCTCGGTGGGATCGAAGTCGCGGGCAGGAAGCGGGATCAGGACGGTGGCCATGGCGTCACCCCGCGTCGTTCAGGGGCGAGGCGGCCTTCCAGTCAAACAGCTCCTGCAGCATCCGCACGGCCTGGCCGCGCGGGCTGGTCAGGTCGGGATCGCGGGCCAGGATCAGGCGGGCGTCGTCGGCGGCCACGGCGATCAGGTCGCGATGGGCCACCGGGTCGGCCAGCTTGTAGGCCGGGAAGCCGCTCTGCTTGAGGCCTAGCGGGTCGCCGCCGCCGCGCAGCTCCAGGTCCTTCTCGGCGATCTCGAAGCCGTCGTCGCTGCGGCGCAGGATGTCCAGCCGCTGCTGGGCGGTCTCCGACAGCGGCGGGTCGTAGAGCAGGACGCACGAGCTCTCGCGGGCGCCCCGACCGACGCGGCCGCGCAGCTGGTGCAACTGGGCCAGGCCGAAGCGGTCGGCGTGCTCGATCACCATGATGCTGGCGTTGGGCACGTTCACCCCGACCTCCACCACGGTGGTGGCGACCAGGATCGAGACCTCGCCGTCGACGAAGGCCTGCATCACCGCATCCTTCTCGGCGGCGGGCATCTGGCCGTGCACCAGCCCGACCTTGGGGCCGATGGCCTGGCGCAGGGAGGCGGCGCGCATCTCGGCGTCGCGCAGGTCGATCTTGTCGGACTCCGAAACCAGCGGGCAGATCCAGAAGGCCTGGGCGCCGGCCTCCGACGCCGCCCGCAGCCGTTCGATGATCTCGGGAATACGCGGCGTGGGCGAGGCGCGGGTGGCGACCGGCGTGCGGCCCGGCGGCTTCTCGTCGATCCGCGAGACGTCCAGGTCGCCGAAGACCGTCAGTTCCAGGGTGCGCGGGATCGGGGTGGCCGACATCGCCACGAGATGCGCGCCTTCACCCTTGTCCTGGAGGCGCTTGCGTTCGTTGACGCCGAAGCGGTGCTGCTCGTCGATGATCGTCAGGCCCAGGGCCTTGAAGGCCACGTCGTCCTGGAACAGGGCGTGGGTGCCCACGGCCACGGCGGCCGAACCGTCGGCCAGCTTGGCGAGTTTCGAGGCCCGGACCGAGCCCTTGTCGCGGCCGGTCAGCAGGATCACGGCCAAGCCTTGGGCCTCCAGCGGCGGGGCCAGGGTCTCGTAGTGCTGGCGGGCCAGGATCTCGGTGGGGGCCATCAGGGCCGACTGCAGGCCGGACGCGGCGGCGTCGGCCATGGCCAGCATGGCCACCACGGTCTTGCCCGAGCCGACGTCGCCCTGCAGCAGCCGGCCCATCCGCTCGCCGCTGGCCATGTCGCCGCGCACCTCCGAAAGCGCCCGGATCTGGGCGCCGGTCAGCTTGAAGGGCAGGGCTTTCTCGACCGCGTCCGACAGCTCGCCGGCCTGGATTCGCGGGGCGGGATGCGAGCGCTTGCCGGCCTTGCGCTGGCCCAGGGCCAGCTGGTGGGCCAGCAGCTCGTCATAAGCCAGGCGCCGCCGGGCCACCGACATCGGCGACAGATCGATCTCGGCCTGCGGGTTGTGGACCAGGGCCAGGGCCTCGCGCCAGGCCGGGAAGCCGCTCTTGGCCAGCCAGGCCGGGTCCTGCCACTCGGGCAGGGCGGCGGCGCGCTCCAGGGCCTCGTGGGCGAACTTGCGAAAGGTGCGCGAGGGCAGGCCGGCGGTGGCGGGATAGACCGGCTCGACGGCCGGGATGTCGCCGGCCTTGTCGGCGTCCAGCAGGTAGTCGGGGTGGGCGATCTGGATTTCGCTGCCGTAGCGCTCGACCTTGCCGCTGACGGCGCGCCTGGCCCCGACCGGATGCTGGCGTTCGAGGTGTGGGCCGTGGCCCTTGAACCAGGTCAGGGTGACGGCGCCGTGGTCGTCCGACGCCCGGATCCGCCAGGGCTGCCCTCCGCGTTGCGGCGGCAGATGAGTCTCGATGGTGACCAGGAACGTCTGGACCTGGCCGTCGACGGCGTGGTCCGAGGTGGTGGCCGTGCGCCGGATCAGGCCGTTGGGCGTGGCGAACAGCACGTCGCGCACGATCGGCCCCGCCAGCCGCTCGACCAGCGGCGCGACGCGCGGCCCCACGCCCTTGAGCGTGGAGACCGGCGTGAACAGCGGAAAGAGAATCTCGGGGCGCATGGGGCGCCACCATAGCGAAGCCTGCGTCGGAAGTGGACGCAGGGCGTAAGGGCTATTCGCCCTTGTTCATCACAGGCTTCACGGCCGCCAGGATGTCTTGCAGTTCCTCGCTGCGCGAGGCGCCCGAAACGTTCAGGCGGGTATAGAGGTACTCGGCCTTGTGCTTCTGGGCGGCCTCGGGGAAGCGGTTGGTCGCCCCGTGCAGATTGTTGGCCTCGCCGGCGAAGACGATGGTCCCCACCGCGTCGACGAAGACGAAATTGCCAGCGATCGTCGTCCGGGGATCGCGATCCTCGGCGAGCTTGTAACGGTAGACAGCGCCCGATGCGCCTTGCAGATCGATATAGGGTTTCACAGGACCTCGCCTCACAGCACACGGCGTCGGCGGAGAGGAGGTGAGGGGCGCCGGGGGCCAAATTATGACCTTAGGCCGCTCACCTTGCTGAGGAATCGCCGCGTGCGCTCTTCCTTAGGCGAACCAAGCACTTCTGCGGAAGGGCCTTGTTCAAGAATAACGCCGTCATCCATGAACAGCGTCCGATCGGCCACATCGCGCGCGAAATCCATCTGGTGTGTCACGATCACCATGGTGCGCTTCTCGGCGGCCAGGTCGCGGATCACCATCAGCACCTCGCCGACCAGTTCGGGGTCGAGCGCCGAGGTCGGTTCGTCGAACAGGATGACCTCGGGGTCCATGGCCAGGGCCCGGGCGATGGCGCAGCGCTGCTGCTGGCCGCCGGACAACTCGCGCGGATAGGCGTCGACCCGGTGGGCCAGGCCTACCTTGGTCAGCAGGGCGCGGGCCTTGTCGTAGGCGGCCTCCGGCTTGACGCCGCGCACGACGATCAGGCCCTCGGCGACGTTCTGCAGGGCCGTGCGGTGCGGGAACAGGTTGAAGCTCTGGAACACGAAGCCGACGCGGCCCTTCAGAGCGCGGGCCAGGGGCGTCTTGCCGCCCGCCGTCACGCCGGCCACGGTCAGGGTTCCGCCGTCGATCGTCTCCAGCCCGCCCAGGCAGCGCAGCAGCGTGCTCTTGCCCGAGCCGCTGGGGCCGATCACCGCCACCACCTCGCCGGGGGCGACGGTCAGGTCGACGCCGCCCAGCACTTTGGTCGGGCCGAAGTGTTTGACCAGGCCCTTGGCTTCGATGGCGCTCATCGGCGCCCCTCCGCCTGGCGTTCAAGTCGGGTCTGGACCAGGGCCAGCAGGCTGGACAGGACCCAGTAGACGGCGGCGGCCGCCAGATACATGGCGAAGATCTCGTAGGTGCGGGCGGTGATCAGCTGGGCCTGGCGGAACAACTCGGGCACCTGGATGGTGGCGGCCAGGGACGTGTCCTTGACCAGGCTGATGAAGCTGTTGGACAGGGGCGCGACGGCGGTGCGGGCGGCCTGGGGCAGGATCACCCGGCGCAGGGCCTGGCCGCGGCTCATGCCCAGAACGCTGGCGGCCTCCCACTGGCCCTTGTCGACGGCGGCGATGGCGCTGCGCAGGATCTCGCCGGCATAGGCGCCGATGTTGATCGAAAAGCCGATGCCGGCCGCCAGCAGGGGCGGCAGCTGCACGCCCAGCTGCGGCAGGCCGTAATAGATCAGGAACAGCTGCACCAGGAGCGGCGTGCCCCGGATGGCCGAGACGTAGACGGCCGCCGGCCAGCGCAGCAGCGGGCTGCGCGACAGCCGCATCAGGGCCAGGCCGAAGCCGATCACCAGGCCCACGCCCATGCCGATCAGGCTGAGCAGCACGGTGTAGCCCGCGCCCTTCAGCAGCAGCGGCGCGGACTGGGCGACGAGGTCGAGCGCGGGGGTCATGCCCGTCTCATTTCGTCACGTCCTGGCCGAACCACTTGTTCGAGATTTCGGCCAGCTTGCCGCTGGCGCGCAGGGTGTCGATGGCCTGGTCGATGGTCACCTTCAGGGCGGGGTCGCGCAGCATGGCCACGCCCATGCCCTGGCTGGCGAACGGCGCGCCCGAAGCCACGAAGTCGGGCGAGGTCTTGACGAAGTCGGCGGCCACCAGCCGGTCGTTCAGCACCGCGTCGATGCGGCCGGCCTTGAGGTCCTGGTACTTGGTGGGGTCGTCGTCATAGGTGCGCACGATCGCGCCGGGCACGTTGGCGCGCAGCCAGCTTTCGTAGTTGGTGCCCAGGCCCACCCCGACCTTCTTGCCCTTGAGGTCGGCCGGCGCGGCGATGTCGGTCTGGCCCTTGCGGGTGATGATCTGGATGCCCGAGATCGTGTAGGGGCGCGAGAAGTCGTACTTGGCGGCGCGCTCGGGCGTGATGGTGATCTGGTTGATGACCACGTCGATGCGCTGGGATTCCAACGCGCCCAGCAAGCCGGCGAAGGGCGAGGGATGGAACTCGGCCTTGACCTTCATCTGCTCGGCCAGGGCCTTGGCGAAGTCGACCTCGAACCCGGCCAGCTGGCCGTCCTTGTCCTGGAAGTTGAACGGCGGATAGGTGCCTTCCAGGCCGATTCGCAGGACCTTGGTGGCCTCGACGCGCTTGAGACCGGTCTCGGCGACATTGCCGGTCTTGCCGCCGCAGCCGGCCAGCGCCAGGGCGCCCAGGGCAAGGCCTGCCAGGAGTTCACGACGGGCGGGGAATCGCATGCGGGCCTCGAAAGGAAAAATCAGGGGCGTATTTCTATACGCCCTGCGCGCCGCCGCCAGTGCCAAGCGTCGCAGCCGGACCGGGCCATCGAACCTGACCGCGAATTAACCTGACGCCCCGGTCCGCCTCTGGCTTTCTGGCGCGCTAAGAGTTGATTTGGGGGACCTTCCTTGGCGCTTCTGTTCGATCCCGCCGCCGCCACGGCGGCCTATCTTGCGCAACTGCCGCCCGAGGCTCATGCCAAGGCGACGGCCTACACCCAGGGCGGCCACTGGCTGCTGCTGTGGGGTTTCCTGGTCTCGGTGCTGGTCTCGTTTCTGATCGTGCGCAGCGAGGTGCTGGTGGGCCTCCGCCGCCGGCTGGAGCGGCGCAAGCCCAAGCCCGTGCTGGTCAGCCTGGTGGTGGGGATCGTCTATCTGCTGATCGACAGCCTGCTGAGCCTGCCCTGGTCGGCCTATGCCGGCTGGTGGCGGCAAAAGCAGTACGGCCTGACCAGCCAGGCCTTCACCGGCTGGCTGGGCGAGGGGCTGATCGCCATGGCCATCAACGCGCTGCTGTTCGGCCTCTTCCTGGTTGCGCTGTACGCCCTGATCCGCAAGGCGCAGCGCACCTGGTGGCTGTGGGCGGGCGCGCTGACGGCGGTGTTCTTCGCCACCGTGCAGATCTTGGCCCCGGTCTACATCATGCCGATCTTCAACAAGTATACGCCCGCCCCGGAAGGCCCCGTGCGCGAGGAGGTGGTGGCGATGGCCAAGGCCAACGGCATCCCCAGCGACAAGATCTTCGTCTACGACGGCTCCAAGCAGTCCAACGCCTACACCGCCAATGTCGCGGGCCTGTTCGGCACGGCGCGGGTGGCGATGAGCGACACCATGTTCAAGCAGGGCGCGGACATCTCGGAAGTGCGCGGCGTGGTCGGCCACGAGATGGGCCACTACGCCCACCAGCACGCCCTGTGGATCGCGGGCGGGCTCAGCGTGCTGGCGGTGATCGCCTTCTTCCTGATCGACCGGCTGTTCAACCCCGTCGCGGCCTTGCTGGGCGCCGAGACGGTCAAGGGCGTGGCCGATCCGGCCGGCCTGCCGGTGCTGGCGGTGATCCTGGCGGTGATCGGCCTGCTGGGCCAGCCCCTGACCAACAGCCTGATCCGCATCGCCGAGAGCGACGCCGACAACTACAGCCTCCAGCACTTCAACGAGCCGGACGGCCTGGCCAAGGCCCTGGTCAAGACCATCGAATACCGCGCGGCGACGCCGGGCGTCGTCGAGGAGGTGCTGTTCTACGACCACCCGGCCGTGGGGCGACGCATCCGCAACGCCATGGACTGGAAGGCGACGCATCCGAAGGCGCAATAGGGGCGGGCGGCTGTCGCCAAGACCCGCTTCGCCGAGGGACAGCGTCAAGCGGTTAGGCTAGGCTCGGTTCACCCTCAGGAGAGCCGGGCCATGCTGACGCGTCGAATGCTGCTGGCCGCGGGGGTATCCCTTGCCGCGCCCCTGCCTGGCGCGGCCGCGCCGATCACGGTTCCCGAGATCGACCGGCTGGCGTTGACCCTGCTGGCCGACAGCACGGTTTCCAGCTTCGCCACGCCCGTCGAGCGGCCCGGCCTGAAGATCCTGCCGCCGGAGCGCGCGGCCTCGTCCTATCGGCTAACCCTGCGCGGCGAGTGGGGCTATTCGGTGCTGGCGGACGCCGTCGGCGCGGGCGGCGCGCGTCACCGCGTGCTGATCGACTTCGGCTACACGCCCGAGACCCTGGCTTCGAACATGGCGCTGCTGGGCGTGGATCCGGCGACGATCGAAGCCATGGTGCTCAGCCATGGCCACTATGACCACTTCGGCGGGTTGGCCGCCGTGGTCGGCCGGGTCAAGCGCGGAACGCCGCTCTATGTCGGCGGCGAAGAGGTCTTCTGCGCCCGCCTGCGCGGCGTCTCGCCCGATGGGCCCAGCTTCGGCCAGTTGGAGAAGGCCGATCTGGTCGCGGCGGGGATCGATCTGCGCGTGACGTCCACGCCCCAGGACCTGGCCGACATCGGCTTCACCACGGGCCGGATCCCGTTCGTGTCGCCCGAGAAGCCCAAGGTGCCGACGTCGATGCTGCCGGGCCAGGGCTGTCGTCGCGCCGAGCTGGACGCCGACCGACGCGATCTGGACTTCTTCGTCGACGACGCTGTCCACGAACTGGGCACGGCTTTTCACCTCAAGGGCAAGGGTCTGGTTGTCATCGGCTCGTGCAGCCATCGGGGCATCATCAACACCGTGCGCGCCGCGCAGGCCGCCTCGGGCGTCGACAAGATCCACGCGATCATGGGCGGCTTCCACCTGGTGCCGCCCCAGACGCAGCAGCAGGCGCTGCAGACCCTGGCGCTGATGCAGGCTCTGAAGCCGGACTACATCCTGCCCGGGCACTGCACGGGCGAGGCGTTCATCGCGCCGGCTATCGCCCAGATGCCGGACCAGGTGTTCCGCACCGTGGTCGGCAGCCGAGTCATCTTTGGCTGAGCGCCCTAGCGCTTCCTGACGAACACCGTGCCGGCCGAGTAACCCGCGCCGAAGCTGCAGATCAGGCCCGTCTCGCCAGCCGCGAAGTCGTCGTTGGCCGAGTGGAAGGCGATGATCGAGCCGGCCGAGCTGGTGTTGGCGTAGGTGTCCAGGATGATCACGTTCTCGCCGGGCTCGGGATCGCGGCCCAGCACCTTGCGGCCGATCATCTCGTTCATGTTGATGTTGGCCTGGTGCAGCCACAGGCGCTTGAGGCCGGTCGGATCCACGCCGATGTCGCTGGCGTGCTCGACGATCATCTGGCTGACCATCGGCACCACTTCGCGGAACACCTTGCGGCCTTCCTGGACGAACAGCTTGTCCTTGGCGCCGATCCCTTCGGGGGCCGTGCGGTTCAGGAAGCCGAAGTTGTTGCGGATGTTGTTGGAGAACTCGGTCTTCAGGCGCGTGCCCAGGATCTCCCAGCCACCGGTCGCCTGGGATTCCTCCTCCAGGATCACGGCCGTGGCCACGTCGCCGAAGATGAAGTGGCTGTCGCGGTCGGTGAAGTTCAGGTGCCCCGAGCAGATCTCGGGATTGACCATCAGCACGGCCTTGGCGCTGCCGGTGGCGATGAAGTCGGCGGCGGTCTTGATGCCGAAGGTGGCCGACGAGCAGGCCACGTTCATGTCGAAGGCGAAGCCGTCGATGCCCAGGGCCTGCTGCACCTCGATGGCCATGGCCGGATAGGCGCGCTGCATGTTCGAGGCCGCGCAGATCACCGCGCCGATCTCGGAGACGGGCTTGCCCCAGCGGGCGATGGCCTGCCTGGCGGCCTCGACGGCCATTTCGGCCAGGATCGAGATTTCCTCGTTCGGGCGCTCGGGCAGGATCGGGCACATGACCTCGGGGTCGACGATCCCGGCCTTGTTCATCACGTAGCGGGCCTTGATGCCCGAGGCCTTCTCGATGAACTCGGGCGACGAGGGCGCCAGGGCCACGATCTCGCCGGCCGCGATGGCCTCGGCGTTGGCGGCGTTGAAGCGCTCGACATAGGTGTTGAAGGCTTCGACCAGTTCGGTGTTCGAAACGCTGAACGGCGGGGTGTACAGCCCCGTGGCGACGATGACGGCTTTATGCAAGGCGGCGGTCCCGGTGACGCTGGGCGCGCCTAACGGGCGCGTCTCGGATTTTGACTTGGCGGATCAATAGCACGCCTGACGCCGTCGTCACCTTTCCGCGACGCGACCTTGAAGCCACACCCCGTGGTTTTCGGCCCAAACCTGGAACGATTCCGAACCGCCACAATCGCCACGGACGTGTCGCATCCGACACGCAATGGCCCAGAACGGGTCCCGCCAGGGTCCAATCGCCGCCCCATGGGGCGCCTATCCAGGGCAGGCCGAGGCGCTCCCCATGCCTCGCCAGTACCAAGGAGTACAACAATGAAAACTCTCATGTCGGCGGCCGCTTTGGTCGCCCTGTCGGTCGCCGCCGTTCCCGCCCTGTCGCACGCCCAGGAGGTCTACGGGACCCTCGGCTATGCCGGATCCCGCGCCGACGGCGCCGACACCGGCGCGGTCCAGGGCCGTCTGGGCGCCAAGCTGACGCCGCACTTCGGCGTCGAGGGCGAGCTGTCCGGCGGCGTCAAGGACGACAACATCGACACCAACGGCGTCCGCTCCAGCCTCGAGCAGACCCACTCGGCCGCCGTCTATGGCGTGGGCTTCCTGCCGGTCTCGCCCAATATCGACCTGATCGGTCGGGTCGGCTACGGCAACACCCAGTTCAAGAACACCCTGGCGGGCGTCGAGAACAAGTTCGACGCCGACAGCGTCAACTATGGCGTCGGCGCCCAGTACAAGTTCGACGACAAGAACGGCCTGCGCGTCGACTACACGCGCCAGCAGTTCCGCGACAACGACGCGTCCGACGCCAATGTGGTGTCGGTGGGCTATGCGCGGAAGTTCTAGAACCGCGACGTCCTGAAACGAAGGAAGCGCGCCCCAGCCGGGGGCCCGCTTCTTTGATTCCGGTCGCGATGACGGCGTCTAGCTGAAGACGGCCGCGGTGTCCGACGTCGAATCGCCCTTGGGGTCGGGGCCGTATTTGTTGGGGCCGGGCGTGCCGGGCAGCACGTTGAAGATGAACAGCACCAGCCAGCCGATCAGCGGGATAATGCCGATCAGGATCCACCAGGCCGAGCGATTGGTGTCGTGCAGGCGGCGGAAGCCCACGGCCAGGCTGGGAACCAGAATGGCCAGCGAGAACAGCATGTTGATGATCCCGATCGGATCCATCCGGCCGCTTTCCAGCGACTCCATGCCGCCCGTCGCGATACGCAGGATGGTGAAGACCATGCCGACGACGAAGCAGAAGAGCGAGAACAGCCAGTATTCGCTGCGGCGGGCGCGCCCCTGGAAATCGGCGTACTTCTTCAGCGGCTGGAACATCAACGACATCTCGGACTCCTGAGTTGCCCGCCCCGTGGCGGCGGCTCAACCTTGAGCAGTTGGCCTCCGGTGTAAACAGGGAAGTGCGGCCTGAAGACCGCGACGGGTGACCCGACGTCGCTCTTGACCCCCGAAGCCCAAAGCGTGACGCTGGCGTCAAGATCAAGGGAGGAAGCGTCGCTTGGATAAGGCGCAATTGATCCAGTTGCTGGGCTCGGTCGTCGCCGTGGCCCTGATGGTGGCCGTCGCGGCCTGGGCGCGGATCGCGCGTCCGACCCCTCGGCTGGACGAGGCGGGCGCCCGCGCGCTGCTGGATATCGAGTTCCCCGACGACCACATCGAGGCCCTGTGGATCGCCGACGACGGCGCCGGGGTGGTGGCCCGCTCGGGCGACCAGGCCCTGGTGCTGTGGCGCAAGGGCGACGGCTACGTGGCCCGCCAGACCGCCTGGCGAGACCTGTTGGCCGCCACCGTCGTCGACGGCCGGTTGAAGCTCAGGACCGCCGACGGCGCGCCCCGCCTTTCCGTGACGGGCCCCTGGCCGCCCGCCCAGTTCGGTTCGCGCGAGTTCGCCGCATGAAGACCCTCGATCCCGTCCAGCTGGCGATTCCCTTCTTCGTGCTGGCCATCGTCCTGGAGATCGCCTTGGCCCGCCTGGGCAAGGCCGACGCCCGCTACGAGGCCAAGGACACGGCCATGTCGCTGACCATGGGCCTGGGCAGCACCATCGCCGGCCTGGTCACCGGCGGGGTGGTGTTCGCCGCCACCCTGTGGGTCTATCAGCACCGTCTTTTCACCATCCCGATGACCGCCGTCTGGGCCTGGGTCGTGCTCTTCTTCGCCGAGGACCTGACCTACTACTGGTTCCACCGCATCGCCCACGAGCGGCGCGTCTGGTGGGCCAGCCACGTCAACCACCACACCTCCACCCACTACAACCTGTCCACCGCCCTGCGGCAGACCTGGACGGGCGGGGTGGCCGGCACGTGGCTGCTGTGGCTGCCGTTGTCGTTCCTGGGCTTCCCGCCGGCCATGGTGGCGATCCAGAAGGGGATCAGCCTCGTCTACCAGTTCTGGATCCACACCGAGGCGATCAAGCGCATGCCGGCCTGGTTCGAGGCGGTGTTCAACACGCCCTCGCACCACCGGGTGCACCACGCCCGCAACGCCCGCTATCTGGACGCCAACTACGCCGGCATCCTGATCATCTGGGACCGGATGTTCGGCACCTTCATCCCGGAGACGGATGAGGAGAAGATCCGCTACGGCACGGTCAAGAACCTGCCCAGCTTCAACCTCTTCACCAACGTGTTCCACGAGTGGATCGGCATCGGCAAGGACGTGGCGGCCCATCCGCGCCACGCCCTGGGCTACATCTTCGGCCCGCCCGGCTGGAGCCACGACGGCTCGCGCGACACCTCCCACACCCTGAAGGCCAAGTGGCGGGCGCGGATGGAGGCGGCGGAAGCCGCCGAGTCGCGGAACGACACGGCGGCTTGAAGTCGGGGCCTAGTCGATCTTCACGAACGGGGTCGAGCCGCCGGTCACCTTGGGCAGCTCGCCGTTCCACTTCTCGATGGCCTGCTGTTGCAGCACCTGGGGATTGGCGCGCAGGGCCTCGCCCTTGATGCGTATGGACTCGGCCTCGCCTCGGGCCTTGGCGATGGCGGCGTTGGCCAGGGCCGTTTCCTTGGCCTCCAAGGCCTTGGCGGCTAGGGCTTCCTGCTCCAGCTGGGTCTTGTTCTGCATCTGCTGGATGATGGCGTCCGGATAGCGGATCGAGCCGATCCAATCCATCTGGCTGACCGTGACGCCGTGGCGGGCCCACTTGCCCGACACCCGGGCGAAGGCGCGCTGCATCACCGCCTGGCGGCCGCCGCTGTACAGGGTCTCGACCCCCACCTTCTCGGCCTCGGCCGCCACGGCCGAGCGCACGTCGTTGCGGATCGGCCCGTCCAGCAGCTGGTCGAACGACAGGCGATAGGTCTGGTAGAGGTTGGGCGCCGAGGCCGGGTTCACCTGCAGGGTCACCGACACGTCGGCGGTCATCGGCAGGCCGGTGTTGTCGGAGAAGGTGATCTCCTCGTTCTCGTTGCCGCGCTCGTCCTTCTCGCGGGTGTAGCTGTAGGTGCGCTGGATCACCGGATACTGGATGATCCGCTCGCCGATGCCCCGGAAGTACCAGCGGGCGGGCAGGGGCTCGGGCGAGACGCCGGCGCCGGAGCCCAGGGTCTTGATCTTCACGCCTACGTTGCCCGGCTCGACCGTGGTGCTGTGCGAGGCCACGCTGCACGACCCCAGCAACAGGACCACCACGCTGACAAAGCCGATGCCGAGGTTGCGGCCGGTGCTCTTGAAGCGCGAGCGGGCCTTGGCCGCCTTGGTCTGGAAGTCTTCGGTCATTCCCCGGTGTCCCCGTTGGTCGATTGACGCATCTTGTCGATGTCCCTGAGCATGATCGACGCCAGCTTGGCCAGGGCGATGACGCCCAGGCCAAAAGCGATGGGCGCGGCGATCAGGCCGATGTCGGTGGCCGATCCCCACAGCGGGCCGACGACAACCCGCATCAGGACGATCGCCAGCGACACCCAGGCGACGAGATAGGCCGCGGCCTTCGCGTAGATCATGACGCCCTCCGCCGAGGCCTCGCTCGGCTGGCGGCAGATTGGCAAGTCCGGTCGCCCTAGGCACGTGAAACCTTGTCCATAAGGCCGCATAAAAACCTTATTCCCCTCGCTGCCGGCCTGGTTCCTCAACGAAATCAACGCACCGAAGTCGTCTATCCCCCACCTGCCAGGCTCCCGTACAATGACCGGACTTCAAGGCGATGGGGAGGGCGCTAAGGCCTGCGACCTTCGCGGCCTTGGGGTGCGGTCGAGCGGGCGCGCTCGTCGGCGGCGGTTCCGCGAGGGGCCGCGACCTTGTCCATCTGGTGCCGGCCGGGCCTCGAAAATAAACGGCGTTGGACGAAGGGCCGATGAGGGCGACAGGCTTGCGGCGACGCAAGCGTTCCGGGACCGGGCGACGCAAGCCCGGCCCGCCCGTCGGGGGCTAAGACCGGCGCGGTTCCAACAGGACCGGACGCCGGGCGCTCCCGGATAATGATCGCGCGGAGCGTCGGTCCAAGTCGAAACGGTATTTCTCCAAACAGCTTCCGGGCCTGGCCCGGCGCTCCGCAGCCTTCCCCGAATAGCTCAGCGGCCCGCCGCGTGAGGCGGCCAGGTCGTGTCTGCTTCAAAGGAGATTTTCATGCCCCGATCCAAGACCCGAGCCCGCATCCGAGCGGCCCAGCCACCCCACGACAGCACCGATCCCATGAACGACGACAGCGGCCGCACGGCCGAGCGGATGAGCTTTATTCGCCGCGACCTTCGTCGACGGCTGAAGCAGGCCGCGGCGATGCGTGAGGCCCGATTGAAACCGCGTGAAGACGCCTAGGTATGACGAGGCCCGCGACCTCACTGGCAGAGGTCGCTCCACTTCTGGTCCACGACGTCGCTGCCGTCGATCTCCTCAAGGGTCAGGACGCCCTCCGACCAGACAAAGCGTTCCGGGCCCTCGAAGTTGTCCTGTTCCTCGATGATGTCGACCTCGCCACAGACCGAAGGGATCTCGCCGTCCCAGTGGACGAAGACCTTGCCGAAGTTGACGGCTTGAGCCTCGGGCAGGCGACCGGTGACGGCGATCCGTGCGCCCTCGATGGCCTGGGCGTCGTCGGCGGTGTGGTCCACCGCCTCGGCATGGCTGTCGCGCAGGACGTACAGCGTCAGGCCTACGCCCAGGCCGGCCAGGACCAGGGCCGCCACGGCGCCGGCGATCAGTTGCGTGCGGGAAGGTTTCGCCATCTCGGCGAGCAGCCTAGTCGCGAAGCAGCGGCAGGCTCAAGCCCATGGCCGGTCGCGCGGCCAGGATCTCGCGGCGGAAGCGGAACAGTTCGGCGGGACGGCCGCCGGTGTCGGCGTCCTGGCGGCCCAGGCCCTCGACCAGATCCTCGCGCTCGACCACGCGGCGGAAGTTCTGCTTGTGCAGCGGCACGCCGGCGATGGCCTCGACCGTGCGCTGCAGGGCCGAAAGGGTGAATTCCGGCGGCATCAGCTCGAACACCACGGGGCGATACTTGATCTTGCCCCGGATGCGCGAGAGCGCCGTCGCGAGAATGCGGCGGTGATCCGAGATCATCGGTTCGCCCAGGGCGGCCGAGAGGGCGACGGGCTCGGCCGGGTCGTGCCCCTCGGCCCGGGCGCGGTCGCGGGCGGCCTCGGGGGCCAGGCCCGCCTCGTAGAGCAGCTCGTAGCGCTCCAGCACGCGCTCCTCGTTCCAGGCCGCGCCGTCCAGGGCGAAGGCCAGGCGGGCGCGCGACCACTTGCCCCCGTCCTCGCCGGCCCAGCGGCGCAGGGCCGGGGCGATGGCCTCGTCCAGCAGGGCGGGGCGACCGTGACGCCAGTCCTCCCAGGGGAAGAAGGCCGACCACGGCGCCCAGGCGGTGTCGGGGGCGCGGGTCTCCACGGCCGTGGGGGTCAGGCCCAGATAGCCGACGGAAACGATGCGCGCCGCGCCGGCGCCCATCTCGGCGCGGGGAGCGTCGCGGCCCTCGTCTCCGAAGGTGTAGAGCTGCTCCACATAGCCCAGCTGGAACCGGGTCTGCTCGGTGACGAAGGCGCGCAGGCCCAGCTCGAAGGTGCGGTGGCCGGCGGGGTCGAACGGGCCGAACGGCAGGCCGGGCAGGGGGCTGGCGATGTCGGTGACCGCGTCGTGCGGCCGGACGGTCAGCACCACGGCCTCGCCGTCGCGGATGGCCACGACCACCGCCGACAGGCCGATGACGACCGATGTGGGCGAGCCCGTCATTCCGTCTCGAACGCCGCGCCGGGCGCGCTTTCGAAACCGGCGGCGCGGGACAGCACATGGAAGCGCTGAACGTATCGGGCCTGGGCCTCGAACGGGGGCAACGGCAGGATTTTCAGGTCGTAGCCGGCCGGCGGGGCGCCGAAGATGGCCAGGGACTCGGCATGCTCGAACCCGGCCAACTGGGTGGCTTCGAAGAAGGCGCAGGCCCGGTCGGCCTGCTTGATCAGCTTCTTGATCGCCGGCGGGGTCTTCACCGGCAGGCCGAAGCGGATGTGGATGGCGTCCTCCAGCCGGGCCTCGAAGTCCTTGTAGCCGATGCCCAGGGCCGCCTTGAACGGGCTGATCATGTCGCCGATCACGTATTCGGAGGCGTCGTGCAGCAGGGCGGCCAGGCGCCACTTGGGCTCCAGGTCCGGCTTGATGTGGGTGGCGATCTCCTCGACCACCACGCTGTGCTGGGCCACCGAGAAGCCGTGGTCGCCCGTGGTCTGGCCGTTCCACCGCGCCACCCGGGCCAGGCCGTGGGCGATGTCCTCGATCTCGATGTCCATGGGCGAGGGGTCCAGCAGGTCCAGCCTGCGCCCCGACAGCATGCGCTGCCAGGCCCTGGGGGGAGTTTTATGCAGCCCTTTGGCCACGAGATCGTTCCTTACGGTGAAGGTGGTAGGCCTTACCCGGACTGGACTGGCCCATCGATTGACAAAGATCAATGAGGAGGCCGCCGTTGCCTGTGGAAATGCCTCAGCCGTTCGGAATGCTTGGCCCCCCAAAAAGAGCGGAAATGGGAGAACGATCATGAGCTGGGCGAGAATCATGGCGCCGCTGGCCGGGGCGCCGGCCGACAGAGGGCTTCTGGAATCGGCCAAGATCCTGGCCGAGGGCTTCGACGCCGAGCTGGCCTGCGTCCATGCGCCGGCCGACATGGCCGACCTGATGCCGTGGATGGGCGAGGGGTTCATGGGCGGGGTGCAGGTCACCGCGCTGGAAAGCCTGAAGGAAGCCGCCGTCGAGGGCCATGCCGCCGTCGAGACGCTGGTCCGCGAGATCGGCTACGCCAAGACCACCACCGTGACCCTGGAGTCGCCCGTCTGGGCGGGGCTGGCCATGGAGGGGCGGCTGTCGGACGTGATCGTCTTCGACAGCGGCGCGGCGCGCGGCAAGGGACCGCTGGCCGAGTCCTTCCAGCAGATGATCGCCGACGAGCAGCGCCCCGTGGTGGTGGCCCGCCCGGGCCTGAAGGTCGGCGGGACCGTGATGGTGGCCTGGGACGGCGGCAAGGAGGCCAGCCGCGCCATGCGCACCTCGCTGCCCCTGCTGCAGAAGGCGTCCAGCGTGGTCCTGGCCGGCGCGCCCGGCGCCTCGTCGCGCAATTTCGAACTGGAGCGCCTGGTCGCCTTCCTGGCGGCGCGGGGCGTGGCGGCCACGACCTGGGTGCTGGACGGCTCGGGCGACGCGGCCAGCCTGCTGCTGGGCGCCGCCAAGGATGTCGGGGCCGATTTCCTGGTGGCCGGCGCCTTTGGCCATCCGCGCCTGCAGGAGTTCATCTTCGGCGGCACGACCCGCAACCTGCTGAACAACGACGGCCCGTCGCTGTTCCTGTCGCACTGAGTTCGTTTCCCAAGAAGAAGGAGGACTTTCAATGTCCCTGTCTCGCATCGTCATGCGGCTGGCCCGCAATCCCGGCACCGAGTTCGCGGGCGGCGACGACCATCGGGGCTACGCCCTGACCGCGCCCCTGACCGAGGACGGCCTGCTGGACGCGGCCGCCTACGCCAAGGCCAAGGACGAGTGCGTGGTCCGCCGCTTCGCCCCCGACGAGGACGCCGCCGACGGCCGCCTGAACCGGCGGGGCGAGCGCTGGTTCTTCGACTATGACGAGGGCGAGGACATCGACGACGAGCCCGTCCACCGCCTGGGCCAGCACCGCTTCGCCCTGGGCGAATACGTCACCGTCACCGACGAGGACGGCCGGCCTCTCACCTACAAGGTGATGGAGGTGACGCCGGTCTAGAGGCGCTATCCACCGACGTTGTGGCGCACCAGGGTCTTCATGTCCTCGAAGACGTCGTGGTCGCTGCCGTTGCGGGCCTTGGCCTTGACGGTGGCGACCGCCAGCGGGCCGCCCTTGGGGCCGCGGGCCTCGTAGCCCACCACGCGATAGCCGCTGGAGGCCTTGTCGCTGGCCAGGATCAGGGTGGCGCGCACGCCGTCGCCGCTCTTGCGCTGGCGGATCTGGGCGCCGTCGTCATTGGCGTGGATGTCGATGTCGCCGTCTTCCTCGTCGGTCGTCTTGACGCTGACGTTGGAATTGCCGCCGCTGGTGCGCTCGGTCACCCGCTTGGTCGTGCCGTCGTCGCGGATGGTGACGTTCTTGGCCACCTTGACCTCGGCGGCGTCGTCATTGGCGTTGATGGTCAGACCGCCGATCTTGATGTCGGCGCCCTTGTCGTGAGCGTCGATCTTGATGCCGGGCAGGCGCACATGCGCCGTGCCGCCGTCGGAATGGCCGGGCGGAGGCGGCGGGGTGGGGGTCTTCATGGCCGGCATCAGGGTCTTCAGGTCGGCCTCGATCGGCGCCAGGGCCGCTTCGGCGTCGCCGCCGTTCAGGGGCACGAGACGCAGGGTCACCTCGGCGTTGGCGCCCTGGTAGCCGCAGCTCTGGCCGTCGGCCGCCACGCTGATCCGCGTCAGCTCGCCCTGCTTTTCGGGGCAGTCCAGCTTGCTGATCACGCGCAGAGGCTCGCGCTTGCCGGGCAGCTTGGGCTGGTCATGCGGCGCGTCGGTCTTGGGCGAGCAGGCGCAGAGCAGGGCCAGGCTGGCCCCGGCGGCGAGCAGCGTCAGGTGTCGCATCAAGGAATCCTCCCGTTCGGCGCGAACGTGATCTGGCGGCGCGGGGAAATCCAATGAAATCGCAGTAACGCCGATTACTGGCCTGGCCGGGCGCCCGAACCCTCGCGGCGGGCCAGGAAGGCCAGGCGCTCGAACAGGTGGACGTCCTGCTCGTTCTTCAGCAGGGCGCCGTGCAGCGGCGGGATCAGCTTGGTCGGATCCTTTTCGCGCAGGATCGCCTCGTCGATGTCCTCGACCAGCAGCAGCTTCAGCCAGTCCAGCAGCTCGGACGTGGAGGGCTTCTTCTTCAGGCCCGGCACCTTGCGCATGTCGTAGAAGATGCGCAGGGCCTCGGCGACCAGCTTCTGCTTGATGCCCGGGAAGTGCACGTCGACGATGGCCTGCATCGTCGCCTCCTCGGGGAAGCGGATGTAGTGGAAGAAGCAGCGGCGCAGGAAGGCGTCCGGCAGTTCCTTCTCGTTGTTGGAGGTGATGATGATGATCGGCCGGACCTTGGCGCTGATCGTCTCGTTGGTCTCGTAGACGTAGAACTCGTTGCGATCGAGCTCCTGCAGCAGGTCGTTGGGGAACTCGATGTCGGCCTTGTCGATCTCGTCGATCAGCAGAACGGGGCGCACGGGCGACTCGAAGGCCTCCCACAGCTTGCCTTTCTTGATGTAGTTGCGGACGTCCTTGACCTTCTCGTCGCCCAGCTGGCTGTCGCGCAGGCGGCTGACGGCGTCGTATTCGTAGAGGCCCTGCTGGGCCTTGGTCGTGGACTTGATGTGCCAGGTCAGCAGGGGCGCGCCCATGGCCTTGGCCACTTCATAGGCCAGCACGGTCTTGCCGGTGCCGGGCTCGCCCTTGATCAGCAGGGGCCGTTCCAGCGCCACGGCGGCGTTGACGGCGACCTTCAGGTCATCGGTGGCGACGTAGTCGGCGGTGCCTTCGAAGCGCGAGCTCATGCGGTTTCCTGACGGCGTCTTCAATCCGGACGCCTCGAACAGTTGTTCAAATCGAGGAATAACCTACAGAGCAACGGTCGCCAGGATCAAGCGGCCTTATCAGTCCTCGCTATCGACATCGCCGGGATGGTGCGGTGGGGCGCGATGACGGCGGGCGACCGACGGCGGATCGCTGGCCGGAAAGCTGTCTTCCAGGCCTTCCTCGAGCTGTTCCTCGAGGTATTCGGGCTGATCCTCGGGCTTGGTCTCGGGCATGGCGGCTCTCCTGTCGCCGGAACACTGAACCGCGAACCGGCCATGTTCAATCGTGGCCGTCTTGAAGGTCTCAGCTGTTTTTGGCGTAGCCCAGCGCCTCGATGTCGTCGTCGGCCAGCCGGGTCGACTCGAAGTCGGCGGCGCTGTCGTCGTCGTCCGAGATCGAATCCTCCAGGTCCTCGTCGTCGCCGGCGATGGCGGCCAGCGGCTCGCGCTCTACGTCCAGGCCTTCATCGTCGCGTACGCCTTCGAGTTCGTCGTCGATGTCTTCGAGGTCTTCGTCATCCAGCAGGTCGTCGACGTCTTCCTCGTCTTCGTCCTCGTCGCCTTCGGCCTGGGTCACGTCGTAGACGTCGTCGATCTCGTCGAAATTGGCGATGTCCTCGCCGTCGTCGGTGAGGTTGGTCTCGTCGAGGACTTCCGCGGTGTCCTGGGCGTCGTAGTCGGTGTCGGTGGGCATGGGGAACTCCTCGGACCTGGCGGGACATGCGCCCCGTCGCCCGGAATCAACCCGTCGCCCGTGAGGATCGTTCCCCCGATTTTCAGTCCGAGGGCAGGGCGTAGCCCTTGGCCAGCAGGCGCTGGGCCATCTCGTCCCGGCGAGGCGGCCAATCTTCCGCCAGCAGCCCCAGCCCGACCACGTCGGCAGGCGCGCCGTCCTTGATCACGTGCCGGCGGAACAGCGCCTCGCGCTGGAAGCCGTAACGCTCGTGCAGCTTCCAGACACTCTCGTTGGACAGCAGGACCTCGCACCACAGCTTGTCGAATCCCATGGCGCCGAACACGTGCTCGATCATCCAGAACTCGATGTACGAGCCCACGCCCAGACCGCGCACCGAGGGGCTGGCCAGGTAGTAGGCCCAGGCGCAGCGGCGGTTGCGCGGGTCGATGTCGGCCAGGTTGGCCAGGCCCACCGGCTCGCCGTCGACCTCGATCACCCAGTAGCGCCGCCGCGCGTCGGCGGCCATGCCGTCGAACCAGCGGTCGTGCTCGGCCTGGCCGATCTTGTGGTCAGTGTACATGTAGGCGGCGACTTCGGGGCTGTTGCGCCAGTCCAGCAGCCGTTGGCGGTCATCCTCTGCGACGTCGCGCAGCACCACCGTGTGCGAGGCCTGGTCGGTCATAGGCGGCGATCTCCCCCCAGCTGGGCCAGGTCGGGCCGCTTGGCGACGAAGGCGCGCACGTCGTCGGAGGTGAAGGCCGGATTGGCGGCGTAGAGGCCGTCATAGACCGCGCGGACGAATTCCAGGTCGTCAGGGCGATCGACGGTCCAGCGCACCTCGCCCTCGTCGGCGGCCTGTTCCAGGCCCTCGATCCGGAAGCGCCCCGGATTGCGATAGAGGAAGGGGGTCACGTGCTCGTGGTCGTAGGGATCGTCGCTCTCGGCGGCCGCCACGCGCAGGGCCACGCTTTCGAACACCTCGACGTCCAGCCCCTTGGGATAGCTGCGGCGGGCCGGGGTGTTGGAGGTGTAGTCGGCGCCGGAGCGCAGGTGCAGGGCCAGGGTGGCGTCGATCAGGACGGGGTCGGCCAGCGGGCAGTCGGCGGTCAGGCGGACCACGGTGCGCACCGGCCCGAAGGCCTCGATGGCGCCCATGAAACGGTCCAGCACATCGTCGAGCGAGCCCCGGAACACCGGCACGCCCGCCGCGTCCAGGCAATCGGCCAGCGGATCGTCGCTGGACTGGTCGGAGGTGGCCACCACGATGCGGTTCAGGCGCGTGGCGCGCTTCAGCCGCTCGATCTGGCGCAGGATCATCGGTGCGCCGGCCACGTCGGCCAGCACCTTGCCCGGAAGCCGGGTCGACGACATGCGGGCCTGGAGTATGGCGAGCGGCAAGGATTTCCCCCGGCGGCGGACAGGGTCTCGAAGCCCCGGTCCTGTGATCATCTACACCGAAACGCGGTTTGGTCTAGCCGGTGGGAAAGCGCTCCCGCAGGGCCGCGGCGACCTCCTGCATGGCCGGGTTCCAGTCGTTGTAGTCCTGGGTGATGAAGCAGCGCGTCTGCGGGTACCAGGGCCAGTTGGGCGAGCCCAGCCGTGTCCAGGACGACGAACCCGTCAGCATCCAGATCGGCGCGCCGGTGGCGCCGGCCAGGTTGGTGGTGGCGTTGGAGAAGCCGACGATCAGGTCCATGGCGCAGGAAAGGGCGGCCACGTCGTCCAGGTCCTGTTTCAGGTCGATGCCCGGCGGTTGCCAGATGTCGACGCCGAACTCCTCCTTGGCCAGGGCGATCTCCTCGCTGCAGTCGCCGTACTGCAGGTTCACGAAGGTGATCCCCGGAACCTCGAACACGGGGCGCCACAGCAGGAAGGGCGAAAACTGCCGGGCGCGCTCGCCGTTCAGTTTCAGGCTCTTCCAAAGCAGGCCGACCTTCGGACCCTTGGGAGCCTTTTCCAGTTCGGCCTTCCAGTGCGCCACCCGGACCGTATCGGGTTCCAGGAAGCGCGGACGGTTCGGGAACGACGCGACGCTGGGGCGGAAGACTTCCAGCAGGGCGGCCATCGGCGCCCAGAAGTCGATGCCGCTCCAGTCCTGGATCTCGGGCGCGCCGCGATAGACCCGGCCCTCGTAGGAGACGGTGCGGTGCGGCACGACGGTCGCCTTGGGGAAGGAGCGCTGGAAGAGGGGGATCAACCGGCGCTCGACCGCCAGGGTCAGCTTGCCGTCGCGACCCAGGGCCTCGATCACGTCGGGCAGGACGTTGCCGAACATCACTTCGTCGCCCAGGCCCTGTTCGGCGCAGATCATCAGCGACTTGCCGGCCAGGTCCATGCCCGGCGACCAGCGCTCGGCCTCGATGGTGAAGCGGGGGGCCTCGACCAGGGCCGGCGAGAACCGGGCCTCGTAGGTCTTCCAGCCTTCCTCCACCCGGCCCAGGCACAGCAGGATGGTGGCCCGGCCGAACTGCATGGTGGCCAGGTCCTCGGCGTGCTCGGCCAGGGCGATGGCCGACTCGCAGTCGGCCAGGGCGCCCTCGACGTCGCCCAGGTCCAGCTTGGCGTAGGCGCGGTTGTGGTAGGCCTTGCCGAAGTCGGGGGCCAGTCGCAGGGTCTCGTCGAAGAAGGTCACGGCCGTCTTGCCGTCGCCCAGGCTGCACATCACCGTGCCCAGGGTGTTCCACAGCAGGGGTTGTTCGGGATGGGCCTGGATCGCCGGCCGCAGAACGTCGATGGCCTCCTCGCAGCGATTGAGGTCGCGCAGGGCGCAGGCCAGGTTGTTGATGCCCTCCAGGTCGCCGGGCTTGGCCTTGAGATAGTGGGCGAAGAACTGGGCGGCGATTTCCGGCATTTCCATGCGGAAGGCCAGGCGACCCAGGTCGCCGGCCACCGGACCGTGGTCGGCCAACAGCTTCAGGGCCGCGTCGTAGCAGCGCATCGAGCCGGCGAAGTCGCCGATCTTCTCGCGGGCGATGCCCAGGACGTGCCAGGCCACGCCCAGCTTGTCGTCGCGTTCCAGCGCCTCGAGCGCCAGCTTTTCGCCCTTGGCGAAGTCGCGGGCGTGCATGGCCTGGATCGAGCGGGCCAGCAGCTGGGCGATTTCGGCGTTGCGGACTTCCTGGGTCTGGCGGTTCAGGCGGGCCAGGGCCTCGGCCGAGGCCGCGTCACCGACGGCGGCGGACTGGAAGCCCAGGTTAACGGCCTGGGCGACCGCCTCCTGGGCGACGGCCAGGGCGCTGGCCGAGATCTGGGTGTCGCGATCGCGGGACATCTGTTGTGGGCCTTGGCGGTTGGAGAGAGTCATCCTCTGGGTCAGTATGCTTAATTGTATCCTAAGCTGCGTCTCACGGTCGCAGGCTTGGCAAGGGGACGTTAACCGCCTCCGCCTAGCTTCTGGTTCGAAACCGCCATCTCGGCGACATGGGGCGACACGGCAATGCAAGAGGGAGCGGCCTTGTGCCATTGAAGCTGTCGCTGAAACCCGGCGAGAAGTTCGTGCTGAACGGCGCGGTCGTGCAGAACGGCGACCGTCGCGGCGTGCTGGTCCTGCAGAACAAGGCCTCGGTGCTGCGTGAGAAGGACATCATGCAGCCGGACGAGGCCACGACGCCGGCGCGGCGCATCTATTTCCCGGTCATGATGATGTACCTGGATGAAGCCAACGCCGAGCGCCAGTACGAGGAATTCGCCACCCGCCTGACCGAGTTCATGGGCGTGGTGCGCAATCCCGACGTGCTGACCGACTGCATCGCCATCTCCAAGCACGTGATGGCGCGCGAGTACTACAAGGCGCTCATGCTGAGCCGTAAGCTCATCGAATACGAAGATCAGAGGTTGGGGCATGTCTCTTAGGGCCTATCAGCAGGCGGCGACGCGGACGGAAAATCCGCGCGAGATGGAGTACCGTCTGTTCGGGCAGGTGACGCGCGCCCTGATGGCCGCGTCGGAAGCTCCGGCCGACGACATCGCCACGCGCATCGACGCCCTGGACTGGAATCGCCGGGTCTGGTCGGCCCTGGCGACCGACTGCTCGCTGCCCGAGAACACCCTGCCGGTGCAGCTGCGCGCCAGCATCATCTCGCTCAGCCTCTGGGTCGGCCGTCACTCCAGCGCCGTGATGCGCAAGGAGGAGGATTTCGAGCCCCTGATCGAGATCAACCGCATGATCATGCAAGGCCTGGCCGGTCGCGCCGACGCGGCCTGATCCAGGCGGGGAGGGCGGTTACGCCCCTCCGGCAAACCTTTCCGGTAAAACCTGCCGCCCGGCGAATTCTGCATTCGCCGGGCGGTTTCGTATCCGGCTTGTTGTAGAAAATTACCAAACAAAATCAGATAGTTATAAATCTTCACCGTGTGGCGCCGAGTGGCCCGCCGCTTGCGATGGGTTCCGTGGGCAAAACGTCCGACCGGCAAAACGCCGGGGCAATCCTCCCAAAATGGCGAGAACCACACCATGATGAACTCGATCAACACCAATGCCGGCGCCATGATCGCGCTGCAAAACCTGAACGCCACCAACTCGGAGCTTCAAACCACTCAGCAACGCATCAACACCGGCAAGAAGATCTCGAACGCCAAGGACAACGGCGCGATCTGGTCGATGGCCAAGATGCAAAGCACCACCTCCAACTCGCTGAATGCCGTGAAGGACTCCCTCCAGCGCGGTCAGTCGACGATCGATGTGGGCCTTGCCGCTGGCGACACCATCACCGACCTGCTCGGCAAGATGAAGGAAAAGGCCCTGGCCGCTTCCGACACCTCGCTGAACACCGCCTCGTTCAACGCCCTGGTTTCCGATTTCACCTCGCTGCGTGACCAGATCACCAAGGCTGTCACCAACGCCAAGTTCAACGGCGTCAGCCTCGTGGACGGCACCACTTCCAAGCTGCAGTTCCTCAGCAACTCGGATGGCACCGCCTACACGGTGAACGCGAAGACCCTGTCGCTGGTCGGCCTGGGTCTGAGCTCGACGTCCAGCTTCACTTCGGCCGCGGCCGCCAAGACCATGATCGCCACCATGACCACGGCGATGACGACCGCGACGAACAAGTTGGCCAACCTGGGCACCAGCTCTGTCGGCCTGGACATGCACCTGACCTTCACGGGTAAGCTGCAAGACAGCCTCGACGCCGGTGTGGGCAACCTCATCGACGCCGACCTGGCCAAGGAAAGCGCGAAGCTGCAGTCGCTGCAGACGAAGCAGCAACTGGGGGTGCAAGCCCTGTCGATCGCGAACCAGACGCCTCAGACGATCCTTTCGCTGTTCAAGTGATCGGCGTCTAAAGCTCAAGAAGCGATCAAAGCCGGACGGTCCAAGGGCCGTCCGGCATTTCTTTTTTAGAGACCTGGGTTCGTCGAGATCATCCGGCCCAGACATATTTTTGCCCGGCAAAATCTGCCCACGACATGTCGACGCAGGCAAAATCTGCCGGGCCGGATCGTGGTAAATGAATATATAACGCAGCTATTTCAAGTTGTTGGAGCTTTCTGCCTAGTGGGCAGATTTGGCCCGATACTTGCTGCCTAGCGGGGTGAGCAAAATGCTCCCGGCAGTCAAAATGACGTCGGACACCTTGAATAGGACCTGTCGAGATGCCGCTGAATAGCATCAACACGAACGCCGGCGCGATGATCGCCCTGCAAAACCTGAACGCCACCAACTCGGAGCTTCAGGTCACTCAACAACGGATCAATACCGGCAAGAAGGTCGGTAACGCCAAGGACAACGGCGCGATCTGGGCGATGGCCAAGAACCAGTCGACCACCGCCAACTCCTTGAACGCCGTGAAGGACTCGCTGCAACGCGGCCAGTCGACCATCGACGTGGCCTTGGCCGCCGGCGACACCGTGACGGACCTGCTCGGCAAGATGAAGGAAAAGGCCCTGGCCGCTTCCGACACCTCGCTGAACACCGCTTCGTTCAACGCCCTGAAGTCGGACTTCGACAGCCTGCGCGACCAGATCACCAAGGCGGTCACCAACGCCAAGTTCAACGGTGTCAGCATCGCCGACGGCACGACCACCAAGCTGGCGTTCCTCGCCAACTCGGACGGCTCGCAGTTCACCGTCAGCGCCAAGACGCTGTCGCTGGTGGGCCTGGGCCTGAGCTCGACCTCGTCGTTCACCTCGGCCGCCGCGGCCAAGTCGATGATCACCTCGGTCTCGACCGCCCTGGGCACCGCCACCAACAAGCTGGCCTCGCTGGGCACCAGCTCGACGGGTCTGGACACCCACCTGACCTTCGTCGGCAAGCTGCAAGACAGCCTGGACGCCGGCGTGGGCAACCTGGTCGACGCCGACCTGGCCAAGGAAAGCGCCAAGCTGCAGTCGCTGCAAACCAAGCAGCAGCTGGGCATTCAGGCGCTGTCCATCGCCAACCAGTCGTCTTCGTCGATCCTGAGCCTGTTCCGCTAGACGGAATGAGAGGAGGCGGGTCTCGCGGCCCGCCTCCGCCTTTCCTTCGGGCGCTGGCGCGAGGGGAAGGATCACCAGAGGAGCCGTCGCGAACCGGCGGCCATAGGAGTCATGGAAAACAAAGTCGCGTTGACGCCCATCATACCCGAGCCGTCCACGCCCTCGCTGAACACTGCCTCCACCGTCCCGGGCTATCCCGTGGGCGGCGTTTCCGCTTCGGCGCCCAAGGAAGCCGCCCCTGTGGAAAAGCCCGCCGCGGCCTCCGGTCCCCAGCCGGGTGACCTGCGCCTGGTGATCGAGCAGGACAGCACGACCGGCACCTATGTCTACAAGACCGTGGACCGCCGGACGGGCGACATCCTGCAGCAGTTTCCGCGCGAGGACGTTCTGCGCTTCAAGCAGGCGGAACATTATGATCCGGGCGAGGTCTTCGACGGCCTGACCTGACGGTCGCGCCGCCTCTAAAGCCGTGATCGCCGCGACCTGGCGTCGCAGGCGAAACATGGTTTACGCGCGTTAACCATATTCTTACTCCCTGAGCCGCACTTTCACGGTCGACCTGCTCGGCCGCCGAATCGCGTTTCGAGCCCCACTGGCAAGAATCGCCGTTCGGAGACCGTGATGACGCTGAGCGTGAACACCAATCAGCCCGCGCTGATCGCCCTGCAAAATCTGAACAAGACCAACGACGAGATGTCGGGCGTGCAGACCCGCATCAACACCGGTCTGTCGATCTCCAGCGCCAAGGACAACGCCGCCGTCTGGTCGATCGCCCAGGACCAGCGCGCCGATCGCTCGGCCCTGTCGGCCGTCAAGATGAGCCTGGACCGCGCGACCTCGATCACCGACGTCGCCCTGGCGGCCGGTGAATCGGTCTCCGACCTGCTGACCCAGATGCGCGAGAAGGTGGTCGCGGCCAAGGACACCTCGCTGTCGACCTCGTCGCGCAAGGCCCTGAACGCCGACTTCCAGAGCCTGCTGAAGAACATGTCGCAGGTGATCAACAGCGCGACCTTCGACGGCGCCAACATCCTGAACGGCAGCGAGCCGAGCAACATCACGTTCCTGGCCGACGCCGACGCGTCCACGGTCATCACGCTGAACCTGCAGAACCTGTCGCTGAGCGGCTCGATCAACACGCTGACCGCCACCGACAACATCAACACCCAGACCCTGGCGGCCGGCGTGCTGACCCGTCTGGACGCGACCATCGCCTCGGTGAACCAGGCCGTCGGCTCGATCGGCTCGCAAGCCAAGCAGATCGACGCGCACAACACCTTCGTCGCCAAGCTGAACGACGTGCTGGAAACCGGTGTGGGCAACCTCGTCGACGCCGACATGGCCAAGGAAAGCGCGCGGCTCCAGGCCCTGCAGGTCAAGCAACAGCTCGGCGCCCAGGCGCTTTCGATCGCCAACCAGGCGCCGCAGATCATCCTGTCGCTCTTCAACGGCGGCGGCTAGGCCTGAGGTCGGGCTGAGGGTAGACTTCCCGTTACAGTGTTAGGGGGAATCGACTCGGTATGATCGAGCTTCGCGATTTGACGGACAGCGACGAGGCGGTCCTGTTCCAATGGCGGGGCGAGCCCGAGGTCGATCGCTGGATGTCCGACGCGGCCTTCCCCAGCCGAGACGCCCACGCCGCCTGGTTCCAGGCGCTGCGCGACGATCCCGACATGCGCGGCTGGATGATCGTGCGGTCGGGCGAGCCCTCTGGGCTCCTGACCCTGACGGGCCTGCTCAGCCATCATCGCCGCGCCGGCTGGAACTGGTTCCTCGGTTCAGCCGAGGCGCGGGGCAGGGGCGTCGGCCGCGCCGCCCAGGTGCTGGGCCTGGACCGGGCGTTCGGCGAGCTGGGCCTGCACAAGGTGTTCGCCGAGGTCATGGCCGACAACGACGCGGCCCTGAAGGCGCAAGCCGCCTCCGGCTTCCGTCGCGAGGGCTATCTGCGCGGTCACGTGCTGAAGAACGGCCAGCCGCGCGACGTGGTCCTGCTGGGCATACTGGCCGAGGAGTGGCGCGAGCTGCGCGGAACGGTCCGTCGGTCGCTGACCGACGCCAACCTGATCGCGGCCTGAAATTTACACGTCTTAACGAAACGTCAGCGTTCCTCGCCGACAATCGAATCGTGGGGCGTAGTGCGTCCCGTTGGGACCTGCTGTGATCACTTTCGATTCCAGTCTGCTGCTCGGATACTACCAGGCCAAGTCCGCCGGCCAGGCTGCGGGTACGGCTGCGTCCGGCGCCTCGTCCTTCACCTCGACCTCCTCCACCGCCAAGGGCGTGCCCAGCGCGCCTTGGACGGCGATGACCACCGAGCCCAGCGACCTGGTCAAGGCGGCCCTGAACGGCCGCAAGTTCGTCGACGAGAGCGCCGCCGTGGCGGCCGCCCCGACGATCACCGGCGACTACAAGAAGCTGTTCGCCGCCTACCAGGCGCTCAACACCCTTTCGGCGATCGCCAACCGTTCGTCCGAGAAGGGCGTCACCGACAGCGAGATCAAGCGCCTGCAGGCCGTGTTCAGCAAGGGGCTGAACGAGGTCAACGGCTACGTCCAGAACCTCAGCACCGACGGCATGCGCCTGACCACCGGCACGGTCATGACCAGCGACAAGTCGACCGTCGGCGTGCCCAAGAGCAACTACGAATACGTCACCAGCAAGATCTACAGCGGCCAGGTCGACGACGAGGTGCCCACGTTCCAGGGCAATGTCAGCTTCACGATGTCGGTCAAGAAGTTCGGTGTCTCCACCGACGTGACCATGGACCTGTCGGAGATGGGCTCGACGCCCCGGACGATGGCCAACGTCGTGACCTTCTTCAACGACAAGCTGGCCGACGCGGGCTTCGACACCCAGTTCGCCGTCGAGCGCACCGTGGGCGAGGAACGCACCACCACCGTCAACGGCCAGACCGTCAAGCTGCCGCCCACCGGCGACGACTTCGCCCTGCGGGTGAAGGGTGACCTGACCGAGACCCTGACCTTCTCGGCTCCCGCCGCCAAGCCGGCGGTCTACATCACCACGGCCGCCGGCAATCCGGATCCGGACAAGGATTCCACCACCGACGACGCGGTGATCGAGAACACCCTGACCAAGTATGGCCCCGGCACGGCCGGCACGCCGGGCACCAAGGTGTTCTCCGACACGCTGGAAGGCACGATCAGCACCGTCCACAAGACCATGACCGGTCCCGACGGCTCGCTCTATGTCCTGGCCGATGTCGACGGCACGACCAGCAGCCAGACGATCAAGGGCGACCAGGACGTCGCTCTCTTGAAGTACGACTCGTCGGGCAAGCTGCTCTATGCCCGCACCCTGGGGGCCACCAACACCGCCACCGGCTACAACATGGCCATTTCCGACGACGGCCAGGTGGCCATCGCCGGGTCGGTCTCGGGCGCCCTGGCCGGGGCGACCAACGGGCCGATCAATTCCGATTCCGCCGGCACCGTGACCGACAGCTTCGTCACCCTCTACGACGCGAACGGCGACGAGACCTGGACGGTGCGCCGGGGCGGCATGCTGGAGGACGAAGCCACCGCCGTGGCCTTCGGCGAGGACGGCGTGGTCTATGTGGGCGGCCGCACCAAGTCGGACATCCCTGGCTCGGCCACCGGCGCGACGGAAGGCGGCTACGACAGCTACCTGACCGCCTTCGCCACCGACATCTCCGGCACGCCCAAGGCGCTGTTCACCACCCACTTCGGCAGCGAGAACGACGACACGGTCGCCGGCATCGTCGTCAACGGTTCGCAGGTGGTGGTCGCCAGCAAGGAAGGCAGCGAGGCGATGCTTCGCAGCTTCGACGTCTCGACCAGCATCGTGACCGAGCCGCGCACCTATCTGAACGACAAGGAAGTGTGGGTCACCGAGCCGACCACCTACACCAAGGCGGCCACCTTCACGACCGGCGCGACGCGCGACCTGGGCACGCTGAAGGGCGGCAACATCGCCGGCCTGACCATCGACAACGGCCAGCTCTACATCGGCGGCTCCACCACCAACGGCGCGCTCGACGTCGATAACCAGACCAAGGCCGCGTCCGGCGGTTCGGACGGTTTCGTGGCTCGCCTGTCGCTGGACCTGACCGACAAGAGCGCCGACAGCCTGGCCTATTACGGCGGCACGGGCGACGACACGGTCACCGGCATGGCGGTCTCCAACGGCCAGGTCTGGCTGGTGGGCGCGGCCGGCAAGGACCTGGCGGGCCAGCCGACCGTCGGCGACAAGGACGGCTATGTCGCCCAGATCGACATGGCCACCGGCAACGCCACCTGGGAACAGCGGCTGACCGGCAAGGACGGCTACGCCACCCCGACCTCGATCGCGGTCGACGCCTCGGGTTCCAGCGCTCTGGACATCTTCGGCATCCCGCGCGGCGAGATGCAGTTCAAGCAGACCGACAAGATCGTCTCGGCGACCTCGGCGCGGGAAGGAGACACCTTCCAGGTCCGCACCCGGGCGCGCGGCACCCTGACGACGATCAAGATCGACGCCGACGACACGCTCGACACCCTGGCCGACAAGATCCGCAAGGCCACCGGCTACGCGGCCAAGGTCGAGTTCGGGACCAGCGGCAACAACCGCGTGCTGCGGATCAGCCCGTCCCAGACCACCTCGACGGTCGAGATCCTGCCCGGCAAGGGCGGCACCGACGTGCTGGAATCGCTGGGCCTGAAGCCGGGCATCGTGCGCAACACCAAGGTCGATCACGGCGAAACCGTCTCGGCCGACGGCAAGGGTCCGATCTACGGCTTCTCGCTGGACACTACCCTGAACCTCTCCGACGACAACGGCCGCAAGCTGGCGGTGTCGGCGTTGAGCAAGGCGGTGGCGGCCGTGCGTCTGGCCTATCGCGAGATGGCCGACAAGGCCAACGGCGTGGTCAAGGACACCAGCACCACCACCTCCGGCAAGACCGGCGGCACGGTGCCGGCCTACCTGACCAACCAGATCGCAAACTACCAGGCGGCGCTGAATCGCCTGACCGGCGGCTCCTAGAGCTTTTCCCGGACGCGACCTGGCGGGGCGGACTTGAAAGCGTCATCACCGCGTCGTAGCCAGGGAACATGGAACTTCTCAAAGATCGTCGCGTGTTGCTGGGCGGCGGGGCCGCCCTGGCCCTGCTCGCGGGCCTCGGCATCGCCCTCACCGTGATGCACGGCGCCAAGTCGCCCACCGACGATCCGCCGGCCTCGCGCGCCGGCCTGGTGGTCGAGACCGGCCGGCCGGACGACAACAAGCTGGACGCCAACCGTCCGCTGCGCTGCTTCGTGGGCGGCCAGTTCGTGGGCGAGACCACCCTAGCCGAATGCGCCAAGAAGAACGGCGTGGCCACCGGCGCCCTGGACGTCGGCGTCGACGAGACCGGGGCCCTGGCCGCCGCCGACCAGGCCGGCACGGTGCTGACCCCGCTGCCGCCGCCCGCCGAGACTCCCACCGTGTCGGCCCCCGCCGCCACGCCCGCCGCGCCGGCCCCGATCGCCGTCTCGGGCGCGCCCCTGGCGGTCTGCCAGCGCTATTCGGGCGGAGAGTGGCGCAAGCTGCCCGGCGAGATCACCCTGAACGCCTGCGCCCAGCAGATTTCGGGCGGCAAGTGCGAGAAGCCCGGCGGCGCCAGCTACGGCCGCTGGGGCGAGGAAACCCTGCGCATCGTGCCGGGCCGGGTGGAATCCTCGTCCGACAACCGCACCTTCCATTCGGTCATCGAGCTGGGGTCCAGCTGCACCATCCCCTCCGCCTAGAGAGTCCCGCCATGCGTCTTCCCGTCGTCGCCCTCGCGCTCCTTGCCGTCGCCGCCACGGGCCTGACCGCGTGCGAGAAACAGACCAAGGCGCCGTTCGAGCAGGGCGTGTGCATGCACGTGATCGAGCAGAAGGACGGGACGCTGAAGTTCAATCCCGTGGCCCAGAACGTGGCGAGCCTGGAGCTGTGCGCGGCCGAGCTGGAAGGCATGCGCATCCGCTTCGTGCGGATGGGCAGCCCCAATCGCGAGCTGACCGGCGCCTATCAGGGCAAGTTCATCTTCGTGCAGAAGGAAGGCATCTATCTGGGCGACACCTACGAGGGCGCCCGGTTCATGTCCCTGGTCCGCACGGGCGACGGCCGCCTGGCCGTGCCGGGCGCCATCCGCGAAGTTCCGGCGCAATAAGGACCTCTCAAACCCGGGGATAACCCGGGTGGTCCACAGGAACATTTTAAGAACAAAGCTTGCGTGGCGCCGTAAGGAGTCGTTAACGTCCGCCTTAGATGCCGGCGCGTTGGGTCGCCGGGCGTGAACAGGAAACTTCCCCCATGGCGGGCAGCGTCAACAAGGTCATTCTCGTCGGCAACCTCGGAGCCGATCCCGAAATCCGCTCGCTGGGCTCGGGCGACCGCGTCGCCAACCTGCGCATCGCCACCTCGGAAAGCTGGCGCGACCGCACTTCGGGCGAGCGCAAGGAAAAGACCGAGTGGCACCGCGTGGTGATCTTCAACGACAACCTGGTGAAGGTGGCCGAGAGCTATCTGCGCAAGGGCTCGACCGTCTACATCGAGGGCTCGATCCAGACCCGCAAATGGACCGACCAGTCGGGCCAGGAAAAGTATTCCACCGAGATCGTCCTGCAGAAGTTCCGCGGTGAACTGACCATGCTGGGCGGCCGTGGCGACGGCGCTGGCGCTTCGTCGGGCGGCGGCTATGACGAGGGCTATTCGGGCGGCGGCGGCGGTGGCGGCGGCAACTACGGCGGCGGCGCGCCCCGCAGCCAGCCCAGCGGTCCGCGCGAGAGCTTCTCAGCCGACCTGGACGACGAAATCCCGTTCTAGAGCCGAACAAGGTTCGGAGCCTGAAAGCAAAACGGCCGGTTCCTCGGGAACCGGCCGTTTCTTGTATGGGCTGTTGGCCGTGGGGCGCTTACGGACGCAGGGCTTCGAGCGTGGCCGTGTAGCTGGCGCTCATGCCGTTGCCGGCCAGGGGCGTGGCCGGGCCGCCGGGCGCGCCGCCGCCGGGACCGCCGGGGCCGCCCATGCCCGGACCGCCCGGACCGCCGGGACCGCCGGGGCCGCCAGGACCGCCCGGGCCGCCCGGGCCGCCGCCTTCGCCGCCGCCGCGACGGCCGGTCTCGCCGGTCCGCACCGTGGCGTTCATCCAGTACATGCCCGCGTCCGGGAAGGTCACCTTGAAGGCCCCGTCGGCGCCGGTCTTGACCTTGAAGTCACCCGGCGCGGCGCGGTAGCGCGAGCCGCCCGGCGCGAAGGTCACTTCCAGGTCGGCGGCGGGCTTGCCGTCGAGCAGGAACTTGAAGGTCGCCGCTTCGCCGGCCACCAGGTCGTTGGGGTGGGTCACCGGAACCAGTTCCAGACCCTTGCCGGTGGGCGCGAACACCGTGGTCGTGGGCGCGTCGCGGGTGACGAAGGTCTCGTTGCGGCTGGAGCTCTTGATGGTCTTCAGGTCGGCGGCGTCGGCCGGAACCTGCTTGGCGAAGTCCTCGGCCGAACCGCGGAACCGCTTGACCTCGCCGTTCTGCGTCCAGCTGGCCATGATCGTGTTGGAGGCCGTGCCGATCTTGTAGGTGCCCGGCTTGGACAGCTGGACGTCGAAGGTCGAACGGTACTTGCCGGTGGCGGCGTTCTGGATCTTCTCGATCGAGCCGTCCGGCGCGGTGACGATCACGCCGTCGGTGCGCATGGCGTTATGGTCGGCGTAGAACAGCTCGTTGGAGACCGCCGCGTCGACGCCGACCCAGGCGCTGTCGCCCGCCAGCACGGTGGCGGAGGGCAGCAGCCAGCCGCGGTGGGCGTGGGCCGTCAGGGGCAGGGCCAGGACCATGCCCATGGCCGCCACGGCGAGAAGTCGCTTCTTGAAGGTCATCTGCGGGTCTCTCTTGCTTACTTGACGGCGACGGTGACGGCGCCGACCTCGGTCGAGCCGCTGACGGTGACGGGCTTGCCGGCTTTGCCCCAGGTGAAGGGCACGCGGACGGCTTCCTGACCGCCCACTTCGCGAGCGGCCTCGACCACCAGGTTGTACTGGCCCGGCTTCAGATCCTTCAGCGCGCCCTTGGCGCCGCTGAACACCACCTTCTGCGGGCCGGGCGCGCGGGTCGCGCCGCTGACGCCGTCGGCGGGGAGGGTCATGCTGCGGCCGGCCTTGCGCCACCACTGGCGCATGTCCTTCAGCCACTTGACCCCTTTGTCTTCGCGGGAGTCGAAATCGTACCAGACCGCCAGGGTGCCGGCGGCGGTAGCGTCGGCCGGGTTCTCGATCCAGATCGCCACATAGGGCTTGTGATATTCGGCCACGTTCAGGCGCGGCACTTCGACGGTGACGTCGAGGTCGGCGGCCAGGGCAGGCGTCGCGATGGCCGCGCCGGCGCCGAGGGCCGAGAAGGTCAGGAGAACGGAGGAGGTTTTCACGATGAAGGCCTTCGGACAGAGCGGCGGAACCAAGCTCGGCAACGGAGCGTCGCCTTGGTATTGATAATTATTCTCAGATTCAAGCGGCCGATGATATTTCACGTCGATCCCCGTCTTAACGCCTCGCGCATGAGCGGGGGCAGGGCGCCCCGAGGGGACACGTTGGGGCGACGAATATGTCTCCCGGGTGTCAGTTTCTCTCAAGTTGCGAACAATTCTGAATAGCGCTTGCAATCTGCGGCGACGCAGTTAAGAACGCCTCGCAATTTGAAAAAGCTGGGCCGTGCGGGAGCGCGGCGTTCGGCTTCGTGCAGTGGCGTTTCATTTCCTGACGCGGGGGTAACTCATGAATAGCGATCGTAAAGGCGGGATCCGGAGCATTAAGCGGTCGGTCCAACTGTCGATGGGCGTGGCGCTTGCCGCCGTCAGCGCCCATCACGTGGCGGCCCAGGAGACCAACTCCGTGGATTCGGTGACGGTCAACGGCAAGCGGGACACGGTCCAGTCGACTAAGTTCACCCAGAAGCTGATCGACACGCCTCAGACGATCCAGGTGATCTCCAAGGACCTGTTCAACCAGCAGGGCGCGACCTCGCTGTCCGAGGCGCTGCGCAACAGCCCCGGCGTGGGGACGTTCAGCGTCGGCGAGAACGGCAACACCCGGACCGGCGACGCCATCTTCATGCGTGGCTTCGACACCTCCAGCAACATCTACGTCGACGGCGCCCGCGATCTCGGCTCGATCTCTCGCGACATCTTCAACACCGAACAGGTTGAGGTCCAAAAGGGACCGGCCGGGACCGATAACGGTCGCGGCGCCCCGTCGGGCTCGATCAACATGGTCAGCAAGCAGGCCGGCGGCGTGGACGCCATCTCGGGCCTCGCCTCGTTCGGCGTTGATGGTCAGAAGCGCGTGACCGCCGACATGAACCAGGCGCTGGACGCCATTCCCAACGCCGCCTTCCGCCTCAACGTCCTGTGGCAGGACAGCGACGTGCCGGGCCGCGATCACGTCAACAACAAGCGCTTCGGTATCGCGCCCTCGCTGGGCCTGGGTGTCGGCACCGCGACGCGTGCCTGGGCCAACCTGCTCTATGTGAAGCAGGACAACATCCCGGACGGCGGCGTGTCCATCGTCGGCGTGCCGGGCTGGCGGCCGATCGGCACCGCCGCGGGCCTGACCTATTTCGTCGATAACCCGGTGTCGACGTCCAACTTCTACGGCACGCACGTCGACCACGACGACGTGGAAGCCTATATGGGCACGCTGCGCTTCGAGCACGACTTCTCCGACACGCTGAAGCTCACCAACGTCGCGCGCTACGGCAAGACGACGCAGGACTACATGATCACCTCGTTCATGCAGCCGGTGACCAACGGCTCGACCGATCCGTCGAACTACACGGTGGCGCGCACCAGCAACCGTCAGGACAGCGAAAACGAGATCTGGACCGATCAGCTCAGCCTGCGCGCCGACTTCGCCACGGGCGTGGTCACGCACAACCTGGTCGCGGGCGTCGAGTTCATTCGCGAGCGCCAGATCAACTACAACAACCTGACGGCCGGAACGCGGCCCGTCGCCAACCTGCTGAACCCCAACTGGAACGACACCGATCCGTTCGTCGTGTACCGCAACGGCCAGGCTCCGGTCCTGAACCGCGGGCAGACCGACACCCAGGCCTTCTACCTGTTCGACACCGCCAAGTTCTTCGACGGCAAGGTGCTGGTGACCGGCGGCATCCGGTTCGACCACTACAAGACCACCTACTGGGCGGTGGCCGCGTGCAACAACACCACGCTCTCGTGCGGCACGCTGCCGGTCGGTAACTTCGTCACCTCGACGGATCTCTCCACCAAGGACACCCTGTTCAACTGGAAGCTCGGCACGGTCTACAAGCCGGCTGAAAACCTGAGCTTCTACGCCAACTACGCCATTTCCCAGCAGCCTCCGGGCGGCTCGGCCTTCACGCTCACCTCCACCGCCGGCGCCAACAGCACCAGCTTCGACCCGCAGGTGGCCAAGACCAGCGAAGCGGGCGTGAAGTGGGCCACGCTGGGCCAGCGCCTGACCCTGAACGCCGCTATCTTCAAGACGGTCAACGAAAACGAGTCCTTCGCCGACCCGCTTGATCCCACCGATCTGCAGGCGGGCGAGCGGCGCGTGAAGGGCGTCGAGCTGTCGGCCGCGGGGTCGATCACCGACGCGTGGACGATCTCGGCCGGCTATACCCACCTGGACGCCAACATCATCGTCGGCAACACCACCACCGCCGATGGGACGTCGAGCCTGATCTACACGCCCGGCGATTCCGCCACGCTGTGGACCGTCTACACCTTGCCCTTCGGCCTCGAGCTCGGTGGCGGCGCTCGCTACAACGCCGGTCTGCACAAGCAGAACGACGGCGCGGACGCCAACGGCACGCCGGCCACGACCAAGGGCTATACGGTGATCGACGCGACCCTGGCCTATCCGCTGACCAAGAACGTGCGGCTGCGGATGAACGCCACGAACCTGTTCGACAAAGAGTACATCGCGTCGATCAACAAGAGCGGCTACCGCTACAACCCCGGACAACCCCGGACGGTCATGTTCACGGCCGACGTTCGCTTCTGATCTCAATCAAAGCTAAGTGGATGTGGCGGGGGCTAGTCTCCCGCCACATCTGTTTCGGCGTTGGAAAACGACATGTTGCTGCATATCCCCCAGGTGCTCACGGCGCAGGAGGTGGCGGAGTTTCGCCGCAGGCTGGACGCCGCCGACTGGACGGACGGCCGGGAAACGGTCGGGTCCCTGGGAGCCAAGGTCAAACGCAACGAACAGCTGCCCGACGCTTCGCCGCTGAAAGACGAGCTGGGGCGGGCCCTTCTCACGGCGCTGCGGCTCAATCCGCTGTTCTTTCCCGCGGCGCTTCCGCACAAGATCCTTCCGCCGCGCTTCAACCGCTATTCGGGCGGCGGCGAATACGGCTTTCACATCGACGGCGCGGTGATGGGCTTCGGCGACGGAGACCAGATGCGTTCGGACGTATCCTGCACCGTGTTCCTCAACGACCCGGACGATTACGACGGCGGCGGGCTGATCATCAGCGACACCTATGGCGAGCACGAGGTGCTGCTGCCGGCCGGCGACGCCATCCTCTATCCTTCGAGCAGCCTGCACCGCGTGACGCCCGTGACGCGCGGCGCGCGGCTGGCGTCCTTCTTCTGGGTGCAGAGCCTGGTGCGGGACGACGGCCGACGCCGGATGCTGTTCGATCTCGACGCCTCCATCCAGCGTCTGACCGCCACCAACGCCGATGCCGACGCCGTCCTGCAGCTGACCAATATCTATCACAACCTCCTGAGAAGCTGGGCGGAGACCTAGGGCGAAGGCGGGCTTTCTTGATCTGCGACAATGGCCGGCGTTTCGACGTCGGCCATTTTGCTTTATGGGCCTGGGATGTGATTTTCGTCCGTTCACCGCGCGCGCGGATTGAAATTCGAAGGTCGCGGCGCCAAGTCGGGGCGCTTGAAGGCGAGTGGGCGTGAGGATCAGGTGGCAGCAACCGTGAAGGACGAGGGGAGCTTTCTCCGCCAGGCGCATGGCCTGACGGTGGACCTGTCGACGCCCAGCCCCGCGATCTACTGGACCGATCTCCTGCTGACGGCGGCGCTCGCCTGGGGCGGCCTGGCGGTCACGGCGACGACGCACAGCCTGCCGGTGGCCCTCGCGGCCGGGCTGGTGGGCCTGCTGGCGCTCTATCGCGGCCTCAGCTTCATCCACGAGATCAGCCATCTGCGACCCAAGGACGTGCCTGGCTTCCGCCTGGGCTGGAACCTGCTGGTCGGCGTGCCGCTGATGACGCCATCGATGATGTACGAGGGCGTCCACACCCTGCACCACGCCAAGCAGCGCTTCGGCACGGCCCGCGATCCAGAATACCTGCCGCTGGAGCGCTATTCGCCGTTCAAGCTGGCCCTGTTCGCGGCGATCTCGCTGCTGGCCCCGCTGGGCGTGATCCTGCGCTCGGGAATCCTGACGCCGCTGTCGTTCGTGCTGCCCGGCGTGCGCCGCTTCGTGCGCACCAAGCTGTCGGCCCTGGTGATCAATCCGGACTTCGTGCGCGAGGACAACGACAAGATCCGTCCCGACTGGCTGGCCCAGGAAGTGGCCTGCTGGCTGTGGTGCTGGGGCGTGGCCGCCGCCACGGTCGCCGGCTTCGTGCCGGTGCGCGTGGTGCTGACCTGGTTCGCCCTGTTCTCGCTGGCGACGTTCGTGAACCAGCTGCGCACCCTGGTGGCCCACTACTGGCACAACGACGGCGAGCAGATGAGCTTCGAGGCGCAGTTCCTGGACTCGGTCAACGTGCCGCCGCCGGCCGTGCTGCCGTTCCTGTGGGCGCCGGTCGGTCTGCGCTATCACGCCCTGCACCACCTGCTGCCGCGCCTGCCGTACCACAACCTGGGCAAGGCCCACGCCCGCCTGTCGGCCAAGCTGGCGGAGAGCTCGCCCTATCACCGGGTGGAGGAGACGGGGCTGTTCTCGGCCCTGGCCAAGCTATTCCGCCGCGCGGGCGTCGCCGCTCCCGTGGTCGAGGCCGATCCGGTCGAACGCCAGAGCGCGTGACGGCGGCGCGGGCAGCGCCGTCCTCAGGGCCCAGGCCGCCCCGGTGATCGCCGTCGCCACCGCCAACATCGTCCATTCCAGCTGGCTGTCCGGCGCGGCCATCACGCGCGGGATGTGCAGCATGACGACGAAACAGCCCATCATCGTCGCCAGCAGGGTCGCCGCCAGGCGGGGGACCACGCCCAGCAGGATCGCCAGCCCCGCCGCCAGATGGCAGGCGCCGGTGGCGTAGGCCCAGAACAGCGGCTGGGGGATCCAGCCCGGCACCATCTTGGCCGTGAAGGCGGCATAGGCGAAGTGGCTGAGGCCGAACACCAGCGGGCACAGGCCGTACAGCAGCCGGACGGACAGGCTCAGCCGTGGGCTCGGCGCCGCGGCCATCGTGGCGAACAGCGCCAGGCCCCCGACTGACAACGACAGAGTCTCGGCCACGCCCAGCCACGCGCCGACGCTGGCGGGCTCGGCCAGGACGGCCGGGCCGTGCAGAGCCACCCAGCCGACATAGGCCACCGACAGGCCCGCCGCCGCCGGCCGCGCCGTGCGTCGCCACAGCACCGCCAGGCCCAGCACCAGCATGGACGCGGCGCTGAACAGGGCCAGGGCGTGATGGGCCGGCAGGTCCTTGGGGACCGGCTGCCATTGCAGGGCGAAGTCGGCGAAGGTCAGGCCCACCAGGCCCAGCATGATCGCCCCCAGACCATAGATCGCGCCGTCGCGGTTCATGAACCCTCCTGTCTCATGGAGGGCGAGCGTGGCGTGGGGGCGGCGGTCTGGCTTGGGGTTTGTTGCTTCCGACGGCGAGCGGGGGTCTACTTCGCGCCTTAGCTGGATGGAGGCGCGTGCGTGTTCCGAGTCGAGATCGACGGTCCCGCCTTGCCCGCCCGGGCGCCGCTGTACGGCGCGGGCGAGGCGCGCTGCGCCACCCGTGCGCCCATGGCCGTCGAGAAATGCTACGCCGGGCCGGTGATCGGGGTCGTGGTGGACGGGTCCTTCGACTATCGCGCCCGCCAGGGACGGACCCGCGCCACGCCCGGCGCGATCCTGCTGGGCAACGCTGGCGAGACCTTCGAGTGCCGCCACCTGGACGCCGACGGCAATCGCCGCGCGATCATCGCCCTGCATCCGGCGCTGCTGGCCGAGGTGGCCAACGACTGCGGCCTGGACGACGCCGACTTCGCCGTCTGCGCCCTGGCCCCGTCGCGCGAAGCCGCGCCGCTGTACGGGGCCGTGCGCCGCGCGGCCGGCGGCCTGGCCCTGCACGACGAGGCGGTGATCGACCTGGCCAGCCAGGCCCTGACCCTGGGCCGCCGCGCCAGCCAGGTCCCGCCGACGGCGGCCGAGCGGCGGCGGATCCTCGACGTGGTCCGACACCTGGACACCGCCTATTCCGAACCCTGCGGCCTGGACGATCTGGCGGCCATGGGCCAGGTCAGCCGCTTTCACTTCATCCGGCTGTTCCGCGCTGTGACCGGCGAGAGCCCGCGCCAGTACCTGATCGGCGCCCGCCTGCGCGCCGCCGCCGACCGCCTGACAGACACTGCCGAACCCGTCACCCACATCGCCTTCGACATCGGCTTCAACGACATCTCGCACTTCAACGCCACGTTCCGGCGGGCGTTCGGCCTATCGCCGACGGCTTGGCGGAAGACGGCCTAGTTATTGGGCCGAGCACGCTTGGGTATCGTTTCATCGCTTCGCGGGATGTGATCGCATGTGGCCTTTTCGAAAACGAGCAGCACCGGCGATCTCGTGGTTCAGCGGTGAGAGCGCGGAGATGAACGCCGCCATCGCCGAAGCCCAGGCGGGTCTTCAGCGGTTCAAGGCGGCGGTCGCTGGAGAAGGCGGCGGCCCGGCGATCGAGGTCGCGCTGATCAAATATGGCTTCGCGGCCAAGGCCAAGGCCAAGGGCGCGGAGGTGGAGCACGTCTTCCTTGGGGATGTTCATGCCAAGGACGGCGTGCTGTGGGGCGTGGTCAATGCGGACCCGGTCTATACCGACGAAGTGTCGGAGGGCGACACGGTCATGATCGAGGACGCCCGTGTCTCCGACTGGCTCTACGTCATCGATGGCAGGGGCGTCGGCGGCTTCACGTTCAAGCTGATGTGGAAGACGTTCTCGCCACAGGAAAAGGCCGCCTACGGCGCCCAGCCTCCTTTCGTGTGGCTGGCGCACCAGCTTTCCGACTAGGGGCGTCTAGTCGCTCAACTCGCTCACCACCCTCTCGCACAGCCGATGGGTCTCCAGCGCGTCCAGCGCCGACAGCCGCCGCCCTTCGCGCACCGCGTCCAGGAACGTGTCGCACATCGCCTCGAAGCCGCGCTGGCGGCCGACCGAAGTCCAGTTGCCGCGCCGGGTCATGGCTTCCGTCGCGCCCTGGTCGACGACCTGGTCGATGTCGATGACCTTGCGTTTGCGGCCATCGCCGGAGACCTCCAGGACCTCCTCGCTGGCTCCGCTGACCCGGTTCATGATCCCGATGGCGTCGCGGCCGGCGCCCGACAGCGACAGCGCCACATGCTCCATCCGCCCGTCGCGGACTCGGCCGCGCACGATGGCGTCGTTCGCGCCAGGGGCCAGGAAGCGCAGGGTGTCGACCACGTGGATGTAGTCGTCGAACACCGCCCGGCGCACATCGTCCAGCGGGCCGGGACGGTTCTTCTGCAGCAGCGCCAAGGGCAGGTTCAGGGCGGCGGCGTCGCGATAGGCCGGGGCGTAGCGACGGTTGAAGCCGACCATCAGGGAGACGCCGCGCGTCTCGGCCAGATCGACAAGGGCCGCACTCTCGTCGGCGGTGTCGGCGATGGGCTTGTCGACCAGGGTCGGCACGCCGGCCTCCAGCAGGCGGCGCACGATGTCCGGATGGGCCGAGGTCGCCGCGTGGACGAAGGCGCCGTCCAGCCCCTCCGCCAAGGCGGCGTCGAGGTCGGCGTGCAGCCGCTCCACCCGCCAGGCCGCGCCCAGTTCGGCCAAGGCCGTGGCGTTCCGGGTGACGAAGGTCAGCTGGATATCCGCGCGCGGGCCGAGAACGGGCAGGTAGGCCTTCCGGGCGATGTCGCCCAGCCCGATCGTCGCGATGCGGAGAGGGGCGATGCGCAGGGTCATGGGGCGCGGAGGTCCGTCAGCAGGTGGTCGGCGAGATCGCCAGCGTCCCAGGATTCCCCACGCGGTGCGAGGAACAGCGGCGCGCCGTCAAGGAAGGGCTTCAAGACGTCGGCCGTCTGGAGCAGATCGGGCGCGTCGAGACTCTCGCTCATCACCACGGCCGCGACCCGGGCCTTGGCGGCGCGCAGGGCGACGAGGGCGGTCAGGACGTGGCTGATCGTGCCGAGATAAGAACCCGCCACCAGCAGCACCGGCGCGCCCAAGGCGGCGATCATGTCGAGATTGGTGTCGGTGTCGGTCAGGGGCGACATCACCCCGCCGGCGCCTTCGACCAGTAGCAGGCCGTCGCGCAGCTCGGCCGTGCGGGCCACCGCGTCGATGACCAGGTCATCGAGGATCAGGGTGTCGCCCTCCAGCCGCGCGGCGATGTTGGGCGACAGGGGCGCGAGGTAGCGGCGCGGGGCGATGCGGAACACGCCGCCGGGATCGCCCAGGGCCGCCGCCAGCCGGGCCGGGTCGCTGGCCGCCGCGTCCTTGGGATCGAAGCCGCTGACCACGGGCTTGAAGGCGTCGACGGCCGCGCCCTTGGCCTTCAGGGCGCGGATCAGGGCGCAGCTGACATAGGTCTTGCCGATGTCGGTGCCCGTGCCGGTGACGAACAGAGCGGGCATCAGGCTTGTGCCTTGACGTAGGGCTTCACCAGTTCGGCCAGCCGGGCGATCTCGGTGTCAGGATGGTCGGCGCTGAAGGCGATGCGCAGGCGAGCCATGCCGGCGGGCACGGTGGGCGGGCGGATGGCCACGACCAGGAAGCCCTCGGCCTCCAAGGTTCGCGAGGCGTCCAGGGCGTCCTGGGCCTCGCCGATGATCACCGGCACGATGGGGCTGGCGGCGTCAGGCAGTCCGACCGCGCGGGTGAAGGCGCGGGCCTTGGCCAGGGGCAGGGCGGTCAGGGCCGGATCGGCCTCGATGATGTCGAGCGCGGCGATGGCGGCGGCGGCGGCGGCGGGCGGCAGGCCCGTCGTGTAGACCAGGGTGCGGGCCCGGGTCTTGATCAGGTCGATCACCGCCTGGGAGCCGCAGACATAACCGCCGTACGAACCGAGGGCCTTGGACAGGGTGCCCATCTGGAACGGGATCACGGCCTCGGGGAACAGGGCCGCCGAGCCCTTGCCCTCGGTCAGCACGCCCACGCCATGGGCGTCGTCCGACAGCAGCCAGGCGTCGTTGGCCTCGCAGACCGCCGACAGCCAGTCCAGCGGGGCGATGTCGCCGTCCATCGAGAACACCCCGTCGGTGGCGACGATGGCATGGCGATAGCCGGCGCGATGCTCGGCCAGGAGTTCGGCCAGGTGATCAGTGTCGTTGTGGGCGAAGGGGATGATCCTGGCGCCCGACAGCTGGGCCCCGGCCCAGATGCAGGCATGGGCCAGCTCGTCGACGAAGATGACGTCACCCTTGCCGGCGAAGGTGGGGATGATGCCGGTGTTGGCCAGGTAGCCCGAGCCGAACACGGCGCAGGCCTCGGTCCCCTTCAGCCGAGCCAGCCGACCCTCCAGCTCAGAGAGCAGGGGCGTGTCGCCCGTCACCAGCCGCGAGGCGCCGGAGCCCGCGCCATGGGTCTCGATGGCGGCCTGGGCGGCGGCCTTGACCTTCGGATGCTGCGACAGGCCCAGATAGTCGTTGCAGGAGAAGGACAGCAGCTTGCGGCCGTCGCGCTCGACCACGGCGCCGGCGGTGCGCCGCGTGGGTTTCAGGCGGCGCAGCAGGCTGGCGGCTTCGAGGCGCTGGACCTTGTCGGCCGCGTAGGTGTCGAGACTGTGCATCAAGCTTCCTGTTTGCCCCCGGCAGCGGGAGGGCATAGGCAGTGCGCCCCTGCGAGGCAATGAAGGATCGCTCTATGGCCGATCAGACTCCGCGATGGCTGGCCGAAGGCGCGCCCCATGTCTGGCGGCCCTATTGCCAGATGAAGACCGCCCGGCCGCCGCTGCCGGTGGTTTCCACGCGCGGATCGCGGCTGATTCTGGATGACGGGCGCGAACTGGTGGACGGCCTGGCCTCGTGGTGGACGGCCTGCCATGGCTACAACCATCCTCATATCGCCCAGGCGGTGCGCGAGCAGATGGAGCGCATGCCGCACGTGATGTTCGGCGGCCTGGCGCACGAGCCGGCCTATCGCCTGGCCAAGCGGCTGGCCGACGTCCTGCCCGGCGACCTGAACCACGCCTTCTTCGCCGAGTCCGGTTCGGTGGCGGTCGAGATCGCCATGAAGATGGCGCTGCAGTTCCACATCAATCGCGGCGACAAGGGGCGCACGCGGTTCCTGTCGTTCCGGGGCGGCTATCACGGTGACACCCTGGCGACGATGACGGTCTGCGACCCGGAGGAGGGCATGCACAGCCTGTTCTCCGGCGTCATGCCCAGCCAGGTGATCGCCGACCTGCCGGTGGACGCGGCTTCGGAAGCCGCCCTCGACGCCTTGCTCGCCGAGCGGGGCGGGGAGATCGCCGCCATCCTGACCGAGCCGCTGGTGCAGGGCGCGGGCGGCATGCTGTTCCACGGGCCTGAAGTGCTGCGCGCCCTGCGCCGCCTGGCCGACAAGCACGGCGTGCTGCTGATCTTCGACGAAATCTTCACCGGCTTCGGCCGCACGGGCGAGCTCTTCGCCATGCAGGCGGCGGGGATCGAGCCCGACATCGTCACCCTGTCCAAGGCCCTGACCGGCGGGACTCTGCCGCTGTCGGCGGCCGTGGCCTCGACCAAGGTGTTCGAGGCCTTCTGGTCGGACGACGCCGGGGCGGCCCTGATGCACGGCCCCACCTACATGGGCAACGCTCTGGCCTGCGCGGCCGCCAACGCCTCGCTGGACCTGTTCGAGGACGGCGCCTGGCGGGCGGACGTGGCGCGGGTTTCGGCGGCCTTGGCGCAGGGGCTGGAGCCGGTGCGGACCGCGCCGGGCGTGGTCGACGTGCGGGTGCTGGGCGCCATCGGGGTGGTGGAGTTCGCCCAGCCGGTGGCCGTAGGCGCCCTGTGCGACGCCTTCGCCGCCGAGGGCGCGTGGATCCGGCCGATGGGCAAGACGGTCTATCTGACGCCGTCGTTCACGACGCCGGACGAGGACCTGGAGGTTCTGTTCGGCGCGATCCGCAAGGTGATCGGTGCAGGCGGGGTTGAAGGATCGGGCGGGGTCTGATCCAAGCGGGGCCATGTCTTCCACCTCGCCCCTGACCACCTTGGAACGCCTGGCTATCGCCGCGATCATCCTGGTGTGGGGCCTGAACAACTGCGCGGCCAAGGTGGCGACCTCGCACCTGCCGCCGATCATGGTGGGCGCGCTGCGGTTCGCCCTGGCCCTGGCCTTCCTGTTCCCGTTTCTGAAGCCGCCGTTCCCGTGGTCCAAGCGGCTTGTGGCCATCTGCCTGCTGACCGGGCCGGTGCACTTCGGTCTGATCTATCTGGCGTTCGGCATGGCCCAAGCGCTGAGCCCGCTGGTGGTGGCCAGTCAGCTGTGGATCCCGTTCACGGCCCTGTTCGCCTGGAAGATGCTGGGCGAGAGCATGAAGGCTCCGGCGGTGGCGGGGCTGGTCGTGGCTTTCGTGGGCGTGGCCTGGATGACGCTGGACCCGCACGGCGCCGCCGACCTGCCGGCCATCGTCCTGGCCGTGGTGGCCAGCGCCTGCTGGGCCGTGGCCACGGTGCTGGTGCGCCAGACCCCGGCGCTCAAGCCGTTGAAGCTGCAGGCTATGACGGCCGTGGTCGCCGCGCCGGCCCTGATGGCCATGTCATTCGGCTTCGAGCGCGATGTGGTGGAACGGGTGACGACGGCTCCGTCCATCGCCTGGGCCTGCGTGGGCTTCGCCGGCATCGTCTCGACCATCGGGGCCAGCGCCCTGCTGTTCTGGCTGGTCCAGCGGCGCGAGGCGGGCCGGGTGACGCCCTATTTCCTGCTGACGCCGCTGGTGTCGTGCACCATCGGGGTGCTGTTCATGGGCGACGCCCTGTCGCCGCAACTGGTGATCGGCGCGGCCGCCACCATGGGCGGCGTGGCCCTGGTGGCCCTGACGGCGAAGAAGGCCGCCCCGCCCGAGGGCGAGGCGACCTAGGCGTAGAGAGGCGGACTAGCGGCCGCGAGCGGCTATGCTACCGTCAGGCATGGCGCTTTCATTCGACGACAGTCAGCTTCGGCCAGCGGAGACCCTCTTCATCGCCTTCACGGGCGTGCATCATGGCCTTGGCGGCATACCCTTCGAATTCCATCGCAGCCTGCGCGGCGCGGCCTGCGCCACCCTGTTCGTCAGGGATCCCGACCAGAGTTGGTACCAGTACGACGAGGCCACCGTAGCCGAGCTGACCAGCCTGGTTCGACGTGCGGTCGCCCAGACGGGAGCGTCCCGCGTCGTGACCTTAGGCAATTCGATGGGCGGGTTCGGAGCCTTGCTCTTCGGCGCTCTGTGCGGCGCGCAGGAGGTCGTGGCCTTCGCCGCGCAGACCGCGATCGGTCTCGAGGCGACGGCGGCGCTGGGCGATGGTCGTTGGCGGGACTTTCAGGCGCGGATCACCGCCTATCCATTTCCCGACTTGACGCTGTTGCCGCCACCGGACGCCGTGATGACCCTGGTCTGTGGCGCCGATGACGCTCTGGACCTGCCTCACGCGGCGCATCTGGCGTCGGCCTGGCCGATCCAAATTCGCACAGTCGAAGGCGCTGGGCACGACGTGGCCGCCGTTCTGAGGGAGCGCGATCAGTTGGCGAGCCTGCTGGAAGCGGCGGGCGCCGTGCGAACGGCGCAACCCAGTTCTATGGAAGCCCAGGCGTTCGCCCCGCCGAGTTGAGCGGCGGGGCGAACGAGGTCTACTTCACCACCCCGCACGCCACCCGGGCGCCGGCGCCGCCGATGGGCTGGGTCTTGTAGTCGTCGGGGCTGGCGTGGATGACGATGGACGAGCCGTCGGCGTCCAGCAGGGCGGGGCGGCCGCCCGCGCCGTTCAGCGACACCAGGGGCGAGAAGACCTCGGTCACGGCCGAACCGTCGGCGGCGGCGTAGAGGTTGGGCAGGTCGCCGTTGTCGTTGCCGTCCGGGTTCAGCAGGCCGTGGACCACGCTGGTGGTGGTGTGGACGTGGGCGCCGGCCGACTTGAAGTCCGGCGTCCCGCAGTCGCCCTTCTCGTGGAAGTGCAGGCCGTGCCAGCCCGGCGTCAGGCCTTTGGCCTCGACGCGCAGCAGGACGCCGTGCGGCGCCTCGGTCAGAGTGGCGGTTCCGAGGGTCTTGCCGTCGGCGCCCTTGAGCTCGGCGGTGGCGGCGTGGGCCGTGGAGGCGGCGGCCAGCAGGCCGAAGGACAGGGCAAGGGCGGTCAAACGCATCGGAAACTCCCGGAAAGCCCCCAGGAATCCTAGGGGGACAGTTGGCGGTCAGGGCCGCGAAGGTGGCGTCTTGGCTAGGGGAATGCTAACTGTTTTTGACGGTTCCGTGTTCGATTCTGACGGCGAAAAATTCCCTTGAGCGACGATCAAAACACTATCCCGGGTTCCGCAGGCGGGCCGGGGTCCCGAGGGGACGTTTCCCCCATCAATATCGAGGACGAACTGCGTCGTTCGTATCTCGACTATGCGATGAGCGTGATCGTCAGCCGCGCCCTGCCGGACGCGCGCGACGGCCTGAAACCCGTGCACCGCCGGGTGCTGTTCTCGATGCACGAGCAGGGCCAGACGCCCGAGCGGCCCTATGTGAAGTCGGCCCGCGTGGTCGGTGACGTGATGGGTAAGTACCACCCGCACGGTGACGCCTCGATCTACTTCACCCTGGTCCGCATGACCCAGTCGTTCTCGATGGGCCTGGTGCTGATCGACGGCCAGGGCAACTTCGGTTCGGTGGACGGCGATATGCCCGCCGCCATGCGATACACCGAGTGCCGCATGGCCCCGCCGGCCATGTCGCTGCTGGCCGATCTGGACAAGGACACGGTCGACTTCCAGGACAACTACGACGGCAAGGAGCAGGAACCCGTCGTCCTGCCGTCGCGGATCCCCAACCTGCTGGTCAACGGCGCCGGCGGCATCGCCGTCGGCATGGCCACGAACATCCCGCCCCATAACCTGGGCGAGGTGATCGACGCCTGTCTGCTGCTGATCGACCAGCCGGACGTCACCACCGACCAGCTGCTGGATCTGGTGCCCGGTCCCGACTTCCCGACCGGTGGCGAGATCATCGGCCGCGCGGGTCCGCGCCAGGCGCTGCTGACCGGGCGCGGCTCGGTGATCATGCGGGGCCTGGCCACGGTGGAGGAGATCCGCCAGGGCCGCGAAGCCATCATCATCACGGCCATCCCGTACCAGGTGAACAAGGCCAACCTGGTCGAGTACATCGCCGAGATGGTGCGCGACAAACGCCTGGAAGGCGTGGCCGACATCCGCGACGAGTCCAACCGCGACGGCATGCGCATCGTGGTCGAGCTGAAGCGCGACGCTTCGGGCGAGGTGATCCTCAACCAGCTTTACCGCTTCACCGCGCTGCAAAGCTCGTTCGGCGTCAACATGCTGGCCCTGAACCGGGGGCGTCCCGAGCAGATGGGCCTGCGCCAGCTGATCGAGATCTTCGTGCAGTTCCGCGAAGAGGTCGTGGTCCGGCGCACCAAGTTCGAGCTGGGCAAGGCGCGCGACCGCGGCCACGTGCTGGTCGGTCTGACCATCGCCGTCGCCAATATCGACGAGTTCATCCACATCATCCGCTCGTCCAAGGACCCGACCGAGGCTCGCGAGCGGCTGGTGGCCAAGTCCTGGCCCGCCGGCGACATGCTGCCGCTGGTGGAACTGATCGCCGACCCGCGCACCGTGCAGGAAGACGGCGGCCTGATCCGCCTGACCGACGAGCAGGCCCGCGCCATCCTGGCCCTGACCCTGTCGCGCCTGACCGGCCTGGGCCGCGACGAGATCGGCAACGAAGCCGCCGCTCTGGCCGAGGCCATCCGCGGCTATCTCGACCTGCTGTCGGACCGCGCCAACATCATGGCCGTGGTCCGCGAGGAGCTGGTCGAGGTGCGCGACAAGTTCGCCATCCCGCGCCGCTGCCAGATCGTCGACGGCGACGCCGACGTGGAAGACGAGGACCTGATCGCCCGCGAGGAGATGGTGATCACCGTCACCCTGGGCGGCTACGTCAAGCGCACCCCTCTGGCCGCCTATCGCACCCAGCACCGGGGCGGCAAGGGCAAGGCCGGCATGGCCACCAAGAACGAGGACGCCGTCACCCGCGTGTTCTCGGCCTCGACCCACGCGCCGCTGCTGTTCTTCACCTCGGGCGGCAAGGTCTACAAGATGAAGGTCTGGCGCCTGCCGCTGGGCGTGGCCAACAGCCGGGGCAAGGCGTTCGTCAACCTGCTGCCGATCGAGCCGGGCGAGACGATCACCTCGATCCTGACCCTGCCGGAGGACGAGGCCACCTGGAGCGGCCTGGACGTGATGTTCGCCACCCGCTCGGGCAGCGTGCGTCGCAACAAGCTGTCGGACTTCGTGGACGTGCGCCGCAACGGCAAGATCGCCATGAAGCTGGACGAGGGCGACGGCATCGTCGGCGTGGCCGTCTGCGACAGCCAGAAGGACATCCTGCTCAACACCGCCTCGGGCCGCTGCATCCGCTTCTCGGCCGACGAGGTGCGCGTGTTCGCCAGCCGCGATTCGACCGGCGTGCGAGGCGTTCGCCTGGCCGACGGCGACACCGTCATCTCGATGAGCGTGCTGCGCAACGTCGATGCCACCCCGGCCGAACGCGCCGCCTATCTCAAGCACCAGCGGGCCTTGCTGCGCGCCATGGGCGAAGAGGGCGAAGAAGCCGCCGCGCCGGAAGAGGGCGAAGAGGAGGGCGGCGAGGCCAGCCTGACTCCGGAACGCATCGCCGAACTGGGCGCCGCCGAGGAAACCCTGCTGACCGTGTCGTCGGAAGGCTTCGGCAAGCGCACCAGCGCCTACGATTATCGCCGCACCGGCCGCGGCGGCCAGGGCCTGACGGCCCAGGATCTGAGCAAGCGCGGCGGCAAGCTGGTGGGCTCGTTCCCCGTCGAGGAAGGCGACCAGATTCTGCTGGTCACCGACCAAGGCCAGATGATCCGCGTGCCCGTCTCGCAAATTCGTGTTGCGGCGCGGAATACTCAAGGCGTAACCATCTTCCGCACGGCCGCCGACGAACATGTCGTCAGCGTCGAGCGTCTCGCCGAATCCGGCGGCGACGACAACACGGGCGATGAAAACGAGGCGGACGAGACCTCGTAAGCGACCCACCAAGAAGGGGCAGCGGGCTTAGGCCCGGGTGAGGGAAAAGCATGCGGATCGGGCTTTATCCGGGGACGTTTGACCCGGTCACCAACGGCCACCTCGACATCATCGGTCGGGCGGTCAAGCTGGTCGACAAGCTGGTGATCGGGGTGGCGGTGAACATCGGCAAGGGACCGCTGTTCACCCTGGAGGAGCGGGTCGCGATTCTGCAGCGCGAAACGGCCCACCTGACCAAGATCGCCGAGATCGAGGTGCGGCCGTTCGACAGCCTGCTGATGCACTTCGCCCGCGAGGTGAACGCCCAGATGATCGTGCGCGGCCTGCGGGCCGTGGCCGACTTCGAATACGAATTCCAGATGACGGCCATGAACCAGCAGCTCGACCGCGAGATCGAGACGGTGTTCCTGATGGCCGACCCGCGCCACCAGGCCATCGCCTCGCGGCTGGTCAAGGAAATCGCGGCCCTGGGCGGCGACGTCCACAAGTTCGTGCCGCCCGGCGTGGCCGATCAACTGCTGGCCAAGCTGAAGAAGTAGCCTGGCTCAGGCGATCGCCAGCACGCTGCGATGGACGAAGCGCACTAGGTCCGCCTGGCCGCGCGCGCCGGTCTTGGCGTAGATGCGCTTGGAATAGGTCCGCGCCGACTCCACGCTCAAGCCCAGCTCGGCGGCCGCCTCGGCGATCGACATGCCCCGGCTGAGGGCCAGGGCCAGGCCCGCCTGGCGCGGCGTCAGGTCGAACAGCTGGCCCAGCTGCTCGCAGCGGTCGGCCGAACTCCATTGGTCTGAATGCACATAGGCCACCAGGGTCGGCATCGGCCGCGTCGCCCCGGCGCCCACCTTGGCGGCCTTGACCAGCAGCATGTCCAGCCACGGCTCGCGGCTCAGCACGATGGCGCGCGGCCGCGCGTGGGGATCGGCGACCAGCGCCTTGACGGCGGCGGCGATGTCTCGGCCCACCGCCGGGACCCGGGCGGCCAGCCGGTCATCGCGCCCGCGCAAAAGCACGGCTCCGTCCTGCAGCATCGCTTGGATATGGGCGTCCATGTCGAGCACGCGGCCTTCGACATCCAGGGTCAGCCAGCCGAAGCTCATGCGCCGCACGGCCTCGGTGGCGACCGACGCGGTCGTCCGCTCGCGCTCCAGGGCGACATAGCTGGCCAGGGCCGCTCGCAGATAGGGGGCGAGCGCGGCCATCAGCAGGCCGTCCTCGGGGGCGAAGTCATCCGCCTGGCGCGAGAGGGTGAGCCAAGCGCTGACCCCGCTGGCTTCGGTTACGCGCATGATGCGCAGCACATTCATGCCGCTGGGCGACAGCAACTGCTCGCGATAGGCCTCGTGCCGGGGATCGCCGTCTCGCAGCAATTCCGTCAGGGCGTAGACCCGGCCGTCGGCCATGTCGTGATAGGGCAGGGGGTCGCTCTTGTGCAGGCTGTCGCGATAGAGCTGGGCGACAACCGGCGGTGACTGGCGGCCCGAAGCCAGGTGCACCACGCGGTTGGTCGCGCCCAGGGGGCGGAAGATCAGGCTGGCGTAGTCCGCCCTGGCCCGCCGCCGCAGGCGCTGGATAAAGGTAGACCACGGCGGGTCCTCCACCATGCCCGCGATCAGCGGTTCGATCAGATTGGCCGCGTCGTCGCCGCTCAGCACTTCGATATCCCCAAACGGGAATGCCCGCCGGGAATGTCTAGCCGCGATCCGCCCTTTCCTCAAATCCAGGCGACGTTATCCGCAGGCCGCACCAGGCCGTGGGGCTGCACGATCCCCAGGTCGAGATGAGTCACCACGCCCGGCGCGGCCTCGCAGACCGCCGGCAAGGCCGTGGCGCCCAGCAGGCCCGTCCAGGGCAGGCCCAGGAACGGCCGCACGCCATCGGGGCCGGGCTTGGCCATCAGCCGCACCTCCAGCGCCGGATCGCCCTCGATCACCACCTGATAGCGGCTGTCGATGTCCCACTGGGGTTCGATGTCCGGGCCCATCGACCAGTAGAAGTGATAGGTGATCAGGGGCTTGCCCTCGCACCAAGCGGTCCATTCGTAATGCTGGCCGCCCACCGTGCCCTCGCGGATCACCCCGCCGCCGGTGCGGCCCTCGCCCAGGGTGTAGGGGATGTCCTTCGTGGCCTTGGCGACCTCCAGCTTGGTGGTGACCTTCTCGATGGTCTTGCCCAGCCCCTCGGCCAGCAGGGCCATAGACTGGGCGAAGGCGAACGGCGCCTCGGGCGAGCGGCTGGGCTTGGCCAGCAGGGCCTCCGGATCGCGGCCGAACCCCATCATCTCGGTATAGATCATCGGGTTCTTCACCTTGTCGATGAACTCGTAGATCTGGATGTGGTCGATGCGGTTCATCAGCCGGGTCAGGGTCAGGGGCAGGATGTCGCCCGAGAAGCCGGGGTGGATGCCGCAGGCGTGGTACGAGGCGCCGCCCTCGCGGCAGGCCGCCTCGATCTTCTCGAAATGGGCCGGATAGTGCTGGGGCGAGAAGGGGCCGCCCACCGAGGCGACGTTCTTGCCGGACCGGAGCAGGCGGCAGATCGTGTCGACATCGGCCACCAGCGGGGCGTAGTGCACGCAGTCGGCGTCCAGGGCCAGGATCGCCTCGACATCGTCGGTGGCCAAGACGCCGGTCGGACCCAGCCCGGCCAGGTCGCCGGCGTCCTTGCCCACCTTGTCCGGATTGGTGACCAGCACGCCGACCAGTTCGAAGACCGGGTTCTGGATGAAGTGCGTCAGCGCCGCCTTGCCGACCACGCCGGTGGCCCACTGGATGACGCGATAGGTCTTGTCGGACATGGGAGTTCTCCTCGTTCTTGGGTTCAGACCACCGAGCGGACCTGGCCGCCGTCGACGCGATAGTTCGAGCCGGTGACGTAGCCCAGGATCGGGCTGGCCAGGGTGCAGGCGACCATGGCCACCTCCTGCGGAGTGCCCAGGCGGCCGGCGGGCGGCAGGTCGAACACCCTCTCGGCGGCCAGGCGCTGGGTCAGCTCCTCGATCGACAGGTCGGGAGCGTTGTAGCGAGCGCGGCCGTAGCGGATCAGGCCGTCCACCATGATTACGCCCGGGGTGACGGTGTTGACGGTCACTCCGACCCCCTTCAGCGACCCGGCCAGGCTGACGGTGAAGTTGTTCAGAGCGGCCTTGGCGGCCGAATAGTCCGTACCAAGATTGTTCGGCTGGATGGCCACGGCGCTGGAGACCTGGATCACCCGTCCGAACCGCGCGGCCACCATGTCGGGCACGGCCAGCAGCACCAGTCGCACCGAGGCCAGGGTGTTGGCGTTGTAGTTCGAAATCCAGTCGGCCGCGCCGATGTCGAGCGGCGGCTTGGAGGTGTTGCCGGTGGAACTGCCGCCGGCGTTGTTGATCAGGATCTCGACGGACCCGCCCAGGGCGGCCTTGGCCTGGTCGTGGACGGCGGCGGCGCCTTCGTCCGTGGACAGATCGCCGATGGCCACGCCGGCCGCGCCGATCTCGGCGGCGATCTTCTCGGCGCGCTCGCGGTTGCGGCCGTGCACCACCACCTGGGCGCCCTCCTGGGCCAGCAGACGGGCTATGGCCTCGCCGATCCCGCTGCTGCTGCCGGTGACGAGCGCGCGCCGGCCTTCGAGCCCCAGATCCATCCCGTTCCTCCCATCGTCGCGCCGCTGGTCGCGAGCGTCTTGTGCGTGGCCGGGTCGAAAGATCACGGGCGGGGCGGCTAGGGATATTCCCATTTGGGAACACGGCGTCGACGACCCCAAACTCGCCGGAATCGTCGGTTCTAAAGCGGCGCCACTTGTCGTACGCGCGGCGGCGTTCTACGCCGTCGGTTCTGTTCTATCGGGGATCTCCATGAAGCTTGCGTCCATCGCCGCCGTCCTGGCGCTTACCGCGGCCTCCGCCGCCAGCGCGCAGCAGGCCTCCGACTGGCGTACGCCCGATCCCGACAACGTCCTGGTGATCGAGACCAACAAGGGCCGGATCATCGCCGAGCTGACGCCCGAGGCCGCGCCCAACCACGTGGCCCGCGTGCGCGAGCTGGCCAAGGCCCACTTCTACGACGGCCTGACCTTCTTCCGCGTCATCGACAGCTTCATGGCCCAGACGGGCGATCCCAAGAACGACGGCACCGGCGGTTCGGACCAGCCGGACGTCAAGGCCGAGTTCACCTTCCGCCGGGGCGTCGGCTACGCGCCGCAGGGCAAGGCGGGCGCGGTCGAGATGGGCTTCGTCGGCGCCTTGCCGGTCTACAGCCAGAACAGCGCCCTGGCGGCCATGACGGTCGACGGCAAGGTCTCGGCCTGGGGCGCCTTCTGTCCCGGCGTCCTGGGCATGGCCCGGGCCGGCGATCCCGACAGCGCCAACAGCCAGTTCTTCTTCATGCGTCAGCACGTGGCGTCGCTGGAAAAGACCTACACCGCCTTCGGCCGCGCCCTGACGGGGCTGGACGTCATCCGCTCGATCAAGACCGGCGAGCCGGTGCCCAATCCGCAGGACAAGATGATCACCGTGCGGCTGCTGTCCGACATCCCCGCCGCCCAGCGGCCCAGCATCCAGGTGATGGACACCCGCTCGGCCGCCTTCACGGCGCTGGTCGAGAAGAAGCGCGCGGCCATGGGCAGTGCGTTCGGTCCTTGCGACATCGACGTTCCGGTACAGGTGAAATGACCCGCGCCGCGATCACCGCCGCCGCCCTCCTGCTGGCCCTGACCGGCACGGCCCAGGCCGCGTCCAAGCCCGCCGCGCCGCGCGAGACGGACTGGCGCGTGCCGCCCGCCCAGGACGTGGTGGTGATCGACACCAACAAGGGGCGCATCGTCCTGGAGCTGATCCCCGAGGTCGCGCCCAACCACGTGGCGCGCTTCCAGGAACTGACCCGCGAGGGCGTCTATGACGGTCGTACCTTCTTCCGCGTCATCGACAAGTTCATGGCCCAGACCGGCGATCCGGACGACACGGGGGAGGGCGGCACCAAGAAACCCAACCTGAAGTCCGAGTTCACCTTCCGGCGCGTAGCCGACACGCCGTTCGCGGCGGTGGCCGCGCCGGCCGGGACCGAGGTGGGCTTCGTGCGCTCGCTGCCGGTCATCAGCCAGGCCTGGAGCTTCGCCGACATGACGCCGGACAAGCGGGTGTCGGCCTGGGGCACCTATTGCCCCGGCGTGTTGGGCGAGGCGCGCGACGAGGACGTCAACTCGGCCAACAGCCAGTTCTTCCTGATGCGCCAGCCCTATCCGTCGCTGGACAAGCGCTACACCGCCTACGGCCGGGTGCTGTCGGGCCTGGACGTGGTGCGGGCGATCAAGACCGGCGAGCCGGTGGAGAAGCCCCAGGACCAGATGATCAAGGTGCGGCTCCTGGCCGACATCCCCGAGGCCGAGCGTCCCGTCGTCCGCGTGGCCGACACCAAGAGCGCCTGGTTCAAGAAAGAAGTCGCCCGGGTGCGCAAGGACCGCGGGGCCGATTTCTCGGTCTGCGACGTCAACCTGGCGGTCGATATCCGCTAGGTTGCAGGCCGGCCCGCAAGCTGGGCTGTGACAAATGATCCGCCCTCGGGATCCATCGGGGCGGTTTCCCCCTTCTGGAAAGCGGGATAGAAGCCTTCCCGACTCTTCAAACCTCTCCTTTTCAAGCTTCAAGGGATGACCATGTCGGCCGACCTCGAAAACACCCTGATCCTGACGCTCGAGTCCGGGACCGTCACGATCAAGCTGCGTCCCGACCTGGCTCCGGGCCACGTCGAACGCATCAAGGAACTGGTCCGCGAGGGCTTCTATGACGGCGTGGTGTTCCACCGCGTGATCCCGGGCTTCATGGCCCAGGGCGGCGACCCGACCGGCACCGGCCGCGGCGGTTCGGCCAAGCCGGACATCAAGGCCGAGTTCTCGGCCGAACCCCACGTGCGCGGCGTCTGCTCGATGGCCCGCACGCCCGACCCGAACTCGGCCAACAGCCAGTTCTTCATCGTCTTCGACGACGCCACGTTCCTGGACAACCAGTACACCGTCTGGGGCCAGGTGGTGGAAGGCATGGAACATGTCGACGCCCTGCCCAAGGGCGAGCCGCCGCGCGAGCCGGGCAAGATCGTCAGCGCCAAGATCGCCGCCGACGCCTGAGGCTTTCAGGTCTGCCGAATGTGAGAAGGCCCCGGGAAACCGGGGCCTTTTTGCTGCACGCTCAGCGGGCCAGGGTGACCACGACGGGCCTGTGGTCCGACCCCAGGCTGGGGCCGCGCTCGACCTTGACCGTCTTCCAGGCCTTGCCGGCATAGACGTGATCGATCGGCAGGATCGGGAAGGGGGCGCTGGTCACGCGCGAGAACGGACCTGTCGGCCAGCTGGCCAGGGCTCGCGTGCGGCGCTCCAGGCCCAGGGCCTTGTCCTGCCGGCGCAGGCTCCACGACCAGGGCGTGGAGTTGAAGTCGCCGGTGATGATCAGGCTGTCCTTGGGAAACCGCGCGACCTTGGCCTGCAGCAGCTTGCTCTGGCGCTGCCAGCGGCCGGGCGGGATGGGCCAGACGAAGTGGTTGCCCACCACCGTGAAGTCGCCGCGCGGATGGCGCAGCGTCGCCCAGGCGCCGACCAGGCCGTCGCCGTCTTCGTAGAAGCCGTGCTGATCGACGATCGGCCAGCGGCTGTAAATCCGGGTGTCGCAGCCGAACTTCGAACGGCAAGCGATGGCGTAGGGATAGGCCTTCTTGAGCGCGCGCAGGACCGGCCAGGCGCTGCTGCCGGATTCCTCGGTGATCACGATGTCGGCGTTCTGCTTGAGGATCCAGGCCGCGGTCTCGTCCGGAGCATGGTTGTCGGCCCACAGGTTGAACTGGACCAGCTTGAGCGTCTGCGCGTCCTTGGCGGGCTTCTCGGGGCGGTGGAAGGTCGACAGCAACTCGGGCGCCATCAGCACGATCAGGGCGGCGATGCCCACGGTCGCCAGGCTGGTAAGAGCCTGGCGCTCCTGGTCCCGCGAGACGGCGACGGTCAGGATCAGGCCCACGAGTCCGCAGATCAGCCAGACCGGCGCCCAGTGGGTGAGGGCGTCCAGCGCGGGGCTGATCGCGCCGCCCAGGCACGCCAGGCCGACGACGGCGCTGACCAGGCACAGCATCAGCGCCGTGCCGCGCAGGAAGAGATCGACCAGGTGCTGGATCAGGCGCATGCCCTGGCCTTAGCACGGCGCCATGACGCTCGCGCCAGCCTTAATCGCCGCCGAAGTACATGAAGCTGATCTTGCGGAATTGTTGGTCGCCGACCGAAAGATCACCCTTGAGCACCGGCTTGGGCTCGCCAGGCCCCTCGGCCTTGGCGGCGGTCAGCACTGGCAGATCGAAGACGCCGGTGAAGGTCACCTGGCCCAGGCGCGGGTCCACGCCGTGGAAGGCGACCTCCTGGCCGTCCACCCTGTAGGCGGTCGGCATCACCCGCAGCGAGACCGTGTGATAGATCTGCCCCAGCTCGTTCTCGGCCGTGGGACTGGTGACGTCCTCGAACTCCAGGAAGATCGGGGCGTAGGTGGCCAGCCGCTTGCCTGCCTCCCAGTCGGCGAAGTCGCTGGCCTGGCCGATGTTCAGCGAGGTCAGTTTCAGATTGCCCGAGCGCACCTCGGCGTCGGCGAAGTAGTAGCCGAAGCCGTCCAGCTTGGGATCGTGCGAGAAGGTCACCGGCGCGGGCGGCTGGGCGGCCGGGGCCGTGGACGGCGCGGGCGCGGTCTCGGCCTTCTTGGTCTCGGTGGCGGGCTGGCAGGCGGCCAGCGCCGCGCAGGCGAAAAGAGCCGGCCAGAGGCCGATGGCGACGTTCATGGTTCCCCCCGGATCGCGTCGCGGGCAGGATGGCGAGGTTCGACCCGGTTTGTCCAGCTTGCCCCGCGACGCCTCGGCGCTTGACCCGAGGCGGCCGTCGTGGCCTTGAAGCCGCCCCATGCGCCTTTCCGACTTCGATTTCCATCTGCCCGACACGGCGATCGCCCTGCGGCCGGCCGAGCCGCGGGATTCCGCGCGCCTGCTGGTCGTCACGCCGGGCCAGGGGCTGGACGACCGCATCGTCCGCGACCTGCCCGATTTCCTGCGTCCCGGCGACGCCCTGGTGTTCAACGACACGCGGGTGATCCCCGCGCGGTTGATGGGTCTGCGGGCCGGGCGCGAGACCGGCGGCGGCGACGGATCGCCCGTGGCCGTCGAGGCCACCCTGCACAAGCGCGCCGCGCCTGATCGCTGGATCGCCTTCATGCGCCCCGGCAAGCGCTTGAAGGAAGGCGACCGTATCGCCTTCGGCCATGACCAGGACCGCGCCTGCCAGGCCGGCATGCTGGACGCCACCGTGGTCGCCAAGCACGAGGGTGGCGAGATCGAGCTGGCCTTCGACTTTTCCGGCGTCGACCTGGATCTGGCCGTGGCCGCCCACGGCGAGATGCCGCTGCCGCCCTATATCGCCGCCAAGCGCGCCGAGGACGACCGCGACCGCGCCGACTACCAGACCGTCTACGCCCGCGAGGACGGCTCGGTGGCCGCGCCCACCGCCGGCCTGCACTTCACGCCGGACCTGCTGGAGGCGCTGAAGGCGAGGGGCGTTTCCCTTCACTTCGTCACCCTGCACGTTGGCGCCGGCACCTTCCTGCCGGTCAAGACCGACGACGTCTCCGAGCACCGGATGCACGCCGAGTTCGGCGAGGTGACGGCCGAGATCGCCGACGCCCTGAACGCCGTCCGCGCCGCCGGCGGCCGGATCGTCTGCGTGGGCACCACCTCCCTGCGCCTGCTTGAAAGCGCCACCGGTGAGGACGGGATCGTCAGGCCGTTCGCCGACGAGACCGCGATCTTCATCACCCCCGGCTACCGCTTCCGCGCCGCCGATGTGCTGATGACCAACTTCCACCTGCCCAAGTCGACCCTGTTCATGCTGGTCAGCGCCTTCGCGGGTCGCGCCACCATGAAGGCGGCCTATGAGCATGCGATCGCCACGGGCTATCGCTTCTATTCCTATGGCGACGGCAGCCTGCTGTTCCGCGCCGATCCCGAGACCGTCTGATGGCCGCTTTCCCGTTCGAAATCTCCGCAACCGACGGCGCGGCCCGCACCGGTTTGCTGAAGACCCCGCGCGGCGACATCCGCACGCCGGCCTTCATGCCCGTGGGCACGGCCGCGACGGTCAAGGCCCTGACCGTCGACCAGGTCAAGGACACCGGCGCGGACATCATCCTGGGCAACACCTACCACCTGATGCTGCGCCCCACGGCCGAGCGGGTGAAGCGCCTGGGCGGCCTGCACAAGTTCATGCGCTGGGACAAGCCGATCCTGACCGACAGCGGCGGCTTCCAGGTGATGAGCCTGTCGGGCATCTCCAAGGTCACGGAAGAAGCCGTCACCTTCTCCAGCCACATCGACGGCTCCAAGCACGTGCTCAGCCCCGAGCGGTCGATGGAGATCCAGGCTGACTTGCTGGGCAGCGACATCGTCATGCAGCTGGACGAGTGCGTGGCCTGGCCGGCCGAGGAGAAGCGGGCCCGCGAGGGCATGGAACTCTCGGCCCGCTGGGCCAAGCGCTCCAAGGCCGCCTTCGGAACGCGCGACAGCCAGGTCCTGTTCGGCATCCAGCAGGGCTCGACCTTCCGCAACCTGCGCCAGGAATCGTCCGAACGGCTGCAGGAGATCGGCTTCGACGGCTATGCCCTGGGCGGGCTGGCGGTCGGGGAGGGGCACGAGGCCATGTGCGAGGTGCTGGACTATGCCCCCGCCATGCTGCCCGCTGATCGGCCGCGCTACCTGATGGGCGTGGGCAAGCCCATCGACCTAGTGGAGGCGGTCTATCGGGGCGTCGACATGTTCGACTGCGTCCTGCCCACCCGCTCGGGCCGCCACGGCCAGGCCTGGACCTGGGACGGGGCGATCAACATCAAGAACGCCCGCTACGCCGAGGACGAGGACCCGCTGGACCCCACCAGCGACTGCCCGGCCAGCCGCGACTATTCCAAGGCCTATCTGCGCCACCTGTTCAAGGCCGAGGAGATCCTGGGCCAGGTGCTGCTGTCCTGGCACAACATCGCCTTCTTCCAGGCCCTGACGGCCGCCATGCGCGACGCCATCGCCGAAGGTCGGTTCGAACAGTTCCGCCGCGACTTCCGCGCGCGGCACCAGGGCGGCTAAAGCGTTTTCGAGCGAAGTGGATGCCGGTTCGCGTGAAGAAAACGCGCAAAAGCAAAGAGATCTAGGCCAGGCTCACGGCGGTCTGGATGCCCGCCAGGAGGCTGGCGGCGGTGATCGGCTTGGCGACGTGCAGGTCGGCGCCCGCGGCCAGGGCCTCGGCCTGATGCTCGGTCATGGCGTTGGCGCTCAGCATGATGATGGGCGTGGGCGTCGCGCCGTGTTCGGTCTCGAAGATGCGGATGGCGCGGGTCGCGCTCAGGCCGTCCAGGCGCGGCATCTGCATGTCCATCAGCACCACGTCGAACGGACCGTCCTCGAAGGCGCGGATCGCCGCCTCGCCGTCGTCGACCGTGACCAGATCGACGTTCTGGTCCGCCAGGATCAGCTGAACCACGCGCTGGTTCGTCGGATGATCCTCGGCCAGCAGCACCCGCAGCGGACGCTCGCCCAGGCTCATGACCGGGGTGGTCTCGGTGTCCCGCGCATCGTAGTCGGCCAGACTCTCGACCCGCGCCAGCGGCAGCGACACGACGAATCGGCTGCCGATCCCGGGTTCGGACGTGGCGCTGATCTCGCCGCCCATCAACTGGGCCAGCGACCGGCAGATCGACAGGCCCAGTCCCGTGCCGCCGAAGCGTCGGCTGATGGTCTCGTCGGCCTGGCTGAACCGGTTGAACAGGCGCTCGGCCTGCTGGGCGTCGAAGCCGACGCCGGTGTCTTCGACGGCCAGGTTTAGCAGCGAGGCATCGGCCGTTTCCGTCAGATCGACGCGCAGGGTGACCTGGCCTTTTTCGGTGAACTTCACCGCGTTGGACAGCAGGTTGCCGACGATCTGGACGATGCGCGTGGCGTCGCCCAGGAAGCGTCCCCGGGCGTTGGGCGCGCATTCGACCGCGAAGGCCAGCCCCCTGTCCTCGGCGCGATAGCGCTTGCCCTCGATGCAGGGCGCCAGCGCCTCGTCCAGGTCGAAGGGCCGCATGTCGAGCAGAAGCTGGCCGGCCTCGATCTTGGAGACGTCCAGGACGTCCGACACCAGGCGCTCCAGCGTGACGCCGGACGCGCGGATCAGGGCGACCATTTCGGCCTGCTCGTCGCTCAGGGGCGTACGCGACAGGGCGTCCACGATGCCGATGACGCCGTTCAGGGGCGTGCGGATTTCGTGGCTCATATTGGCCAGGAATTCGGACTTGGCGCGGTTCGCCGCCTCGGCCGCGGCCTTGGCTTCGCGCAACTCGCGCTCGGCCGCGACCCGATAGGTGACATCCCGGGCCACGCCGTAGATCCGGTCGCCGAACCTCTGGGCGCGCCATTCCAGGGTGCGATAGGAGCCGTCCTTGTGGCGATAGCGATTGATGAAGCCCAGGACCGGATCGCCGTCCCTGCGGCTCTCCACCTCGATCACGCTCTCCTGCGTGCCGGAAAGGTCGTCGGGATGCACCAAGCGCAGAAGGGGGCTGCCCTCCATCTCCTCGGGACGATAGCCAAGGTTGGCGTGCCAGGACGGACTGGCCTTGAGAACGCAACCTTCGAGGTCGCGGATGATCAGAAGATCCAGCGATACGTTGAAAAACGTATCCATGTCCTGAATTGGTTCAACTTGAGGCGGTAATTCTTGAAATGACCCTGTAACGACAAAAGGCGCTTGGGTCATGACTGCACTATCCTCGAAAGCACGCGGCGATCATTCGAGGCTACGCGGTTAAGGTTAAGTCGGTATTGCGGCTGTGTTTATCCGGAACGTCCAAGCCGCGAGCGGGGCGGTCTCACCAAACCTTGTAGAACGGCTTTTTCTTCTTGGCCGGAGGCGGCTGTGGCGGCGGCGCCGGCTGTGCTGGAGGCGCGTCCACGGCCGGCGGCGCTTCGGCGTCCGGGGTCTCGACCACGGGGGCGGTTTCCGACGCCGGTTGGTCCTTCTGCCAGGGGAAGCGCTTTTCGACCACCGGGGCGGCCGGCTTGGCCAGATGCTGGGGCGTGGCCGGCGGGTTGCAGCCGCGCGCCTCGCCCAGGCCCTTCAGATAGGCCCTGCGGATCGCGCCCGAGGCCATGGCGTGCTGCACCAGCTTGTCGTGTTTCTCGGCGCCGCTGAGTTTGCGCACCCAGCCGCGCATCGGGATCAGGTCCTGGGCGGCGCTGGCCACGGCGCCGAACGCCGCGCCGCCGGCCATGCGCTTGCCGCGATCCAGCAGGTCCTCGTCGTCCTCCGGCGGACGCCGGTCGACGTCCTCGCCCAGGGCCAGGTCCAGCGGGGCGACCAGCATGATCAGGGTGTCGCAGGTGATCTTCTTGCCCGGCGGCCGGGCATAGGGATCGGCCATGGCCTCCAGCAGCACCGGCGGGATCTTGGTGCGCACCAGGTTCATGTCGCGCAGGGGCGCCTGGGCCGCGCCGCCGATGCCGTCCTTGTTGGCGTCGGAGGTGGTCTGGATCTTCTGCGGCGGCGGTTCCGCACCGGACGCGCAGGCGGCCAACACGGGAAGCACGACGGCGAGAAGCAACAGACGGCGCATGGCGCGAGCCTAACGCCAGTCAGGCGCGTTCGTCATCGTCATTCGCGATCTGGATCGGCGTACGAAAGCGCGCTTGCGGCCCGAGCGCCCCCCGACTATGTTCCGCGCCGCTTCCACCGGCCACCCGCCGTGTCGATGCGGGCCGGTAGCTCAGTGGTAGAGCATTCGACTTTTAATCGAATGGTCCTGGGTTCGAATCCCAGCCGGCCCACCAATCCTTCCTGTTGAAATCATTGCGAAAGTCGCCGCCTTGGCGGCCCCGGACTTTGCGACGTCCGCGCGGGCGGGCATGATGTCCATGGTCGCGGGCGCGACGCGCGGCGGCGGTTCGGCCCGCTCCCGGCTCGAATCGTCCGGCGTGGCGCACGGATCGAAATCGTGGGCGCGCGCGAGAGGATGGCGACACCGAAAGTTGAATCGCGTAGCACTGGGATTGGGCAGTCGGGAGTAGGCGTTTGACGGCGGGGGCTGGGATCGATCGCGGCGCGGCGACGTCGGACGCTTTCGCGCGGGCCCACGCGACCCTGCTGCGCGACAAGTCCCTGCAATTCGACCCAACGACGCCGCCCAAGCCGCCCAACGCGCCCGACTGGCTGATCGCCGTCGGCAAGGCCCTGGGCGCGGCCGCGCCGTTCCTGACCTACGTCTTCTGGGGCCTGCTGATCCTGGGCGCTGCCCTGATCCTCTATTTCCTGGCGCGCGAGCTTCTGGCCACCCGCTGGCCGGCGTTCAAGCGCCACAAGGGCCCGACCCTAGGCGCCGAGGAGTGGCGGCCCTCCGCGGCCAAGGCCCGCACCCTGCTGGAGGACGCCGACAAGCTGGCCGCCGCCGGCCTGTTCGCCGAGGCGGTCCACCTGATCCTGTTCCGCAGCATCGAGGACATCGAGGGCAAGCGCCCGGACCTGATCTCGCCGGCCCTGACCAGCCGCGACATCGCCGGACTGGAGGGCATGCCCGAGCGGGTGCGCGCCACCTTCAGCGGCATCGCCGCCGTGGTCGAGCGCAGCTTCTTCGGCGGCCGCCCGGTCGGGGCCGAGGAGTTCGCCGCCTGCCGGACCGCCTATGAGGGCTTCGCCTTCGCGGAGGCCTGGCGATGAGCGACACCGTCCCTCCGATCGACGCGACTTCGGACGAGAAGCTGCTGTTCTCGCCCAAGGTGGTGCTGGGCATGGTGCTGGCCGGGGTGTTCGCCTTCTCGGCCTTCGTGGTGCTGTCGACCTACGCCCCGGACCTGCAGTCGGGCGACAACGGCCGAGCCCACGCCCTGTCGAAGTCGGCGGTGGGCTATGGCGGCATGGTGCGGCTGCTGCGCGAGCTGGGCGAACCGGTGCTGGTGGCCAGACGCGACCTGAGCCAGGAAGAGCCGGCGCTGATCATCTTCACCCCGGCCGGCAACGTCTCGCGAGACAGCTATGCCAAGGCCGCGCAGCTGACCTCGCGCACCCTGGTGGTCCTGCCCAAGTGGCATGGACGCGACGATCCGCGCCATTCCGGCTGGGTGGGCGAGCTTCGCCCCATCGACCCCAGCGACCAGGCCGACTTCCTCAAGGCCGTGGGTCTGCCCAAGGCGACGACCGCCGTGGCCAAGGGCGCCGTGCCCCTGCGGCTGACCGGCGCGCCGGGCGGGCTGGCCGAGGGCATGTCGGTGGAGACCGGCTCGATCCGGAACCTGCAGACCCTGTCGGGACCGGGCCTGGAGCCGGTGCTGACCGACGCCCAGGGGCGGATCGTGCTGGCGCGGCGCATGCCGACCGAGACCTATTTCCTGTCCGACCCCGACCTGATCAACACCATGGGGCTGAAGGACGTCCGCACCGCCAAGGCCGGGGCGGGCATCATCCGCCTTCTGCGCGACGACGCGGTGGCCAACGGCGGGCGCCGGTATCGCGAGAGCGTGGGGCGCACCATCGCCTTCGACGTGACGCTGAACGGCTTCGCCCGTTCGCAGAGCGTCCTGAAGCTGGCTTTCGAGCCGCCGTTCGTGGGGGCGACCCTGTGCCTGGTGGCCGCCGCCGTGCTGATGGGGCTGCACGCCGCCGCCCGCTTCCGGGCCGTGCGGCGCGGCGCGCGCGCCCTGGCCCTGGGCAAGGAAGCCCTGATCGACAACTCCGCCGGCCTGATCCGCATGGCCGGTCGCGAGCCCGCCCTGGCCCCGCGCTACGCCGAGCTGCAGCGGGCGGCGGCGATCAAGGCCCTGGGCGGCGAAACGCGCGGGGGCGCGCGCCTGGAGGGCCAGGCCCTGACCGATTTCCTGGACCGCCAGGGCGAGCGCTTCGGCGCCGCCGACAGCGCGTCCGGACTGGACGAGCAGACCCGCGCGGTCCGCTCCTTGGGCGATCTGATGAAGGTCGCCGGCAAATGGCATCAGTGGAGACTGGAGATGACCCGTGAACGTCGCTGAGGTGCAGGCGCTCGCCGGCAGGATCCGTGAGCAGACGGCCAAGGCCGTGGTCGGCCAGGATGACACCATCGACCTGATGCTGACGGCCCTGTTCGCCGGCGGCCACGTGCTGCTGGAAGGTCCGCCCGGCACGGCCAAGACCTTCCTGGCCCAATGCTTCGCCAAGGCGGTGAACCTGCAGTTCGGCCGTATCCAGTTCACGCCCGACCTGATGCCGGGCGACATCCTGGGCGCCAACCTGTTCAACTTCCAGACCAGCGCCTTCACCCTGGTGAAGGGGCCGATCTTCTGCGAGCTGTTGCTGGCCGACGAGATCAACCGCACCCCGCCCAAGACCCAGGCGGCCCTGCTGGAAGCCATGCAGGAGCGCAACGTCACCCTGGACGGCGAGCGCCATCCGCTGGGCGACCGGTTCATGGTGGTGGCCACCCAGAACCCGCTGGAGCAGCAAGGCACCTATCCGCTGCCCGAAGCCCAGCTGGACCGCTTCCTGTTCAAGCACGTGCTGGCCTATCCGAGCCTGGCCGAGGAGACCGCCATCGTCGCCGGTCATGGCGGCCGCACGGGCCAGCCTTCGCCCGAGGCGTTTGGCGTCGAGGCGGCCGCCGACGCGGCTGTGATCGCCGAGGCCGTGGCGGCCGTGGGCGACGTGCGCCTGGCCGACGAGATCGTCGGCTATGTGGTCGGGCTGGTGCGGGCCACGCGCGAGACGGGCGAGCTGTCGGGCGGGGCCTCGCCGCGCTGCGCGGCCATGCTGGCCGTGGCCGCCCGGGCCCGCGCAGCGTTGGAGGGGCGCGACTACGTGATCCCCGACGACGTCAAGGCCTTGGCCCTGCCGGCCCTGCGCCACCGCGTGATCCTGTCGCCCGCCGCCGAGATCGAAGGCCGCAAGGTCGACGACGTGGTGCGCGGCCTGGTCGACCAGGTCGAGGCGCCGCGATGAGCCTTTCGGTCTAGGACGGGGCCTTGCGGATCTATCCCACCGCGCGAGCGATCTTCCTGATGGTCCTGGGCGCGCCCCTGGCCCTGGCGACGGCGCTCGTCTCGGCCCAGCTGTGGCTGGTGGGACCGGCCTGGATCGCCCTGGTCGCGGCGCTGCTGTTCATCGACGCCCTGCTGGCCCCGGGCCGGCGCAAGATGCGGCTGGACCTGACCGCTCCCGGCTCGATGCCCAGCGGTGCGACCCGGCCCGCCGTGCTGCAGGCGTCGTTCCCGCGCGGCGCGCCGGGCATGGTGGAGTTCGCCGTCGACCTGGACGACCGCATCGTCGCCGAGCCCGCCCACGGCCGCGCCCGGGTCCATGAGCGCCTGGCGCGCCTGACGCTGACCCTGACCGCGGCGCGGCGGGGCGAGGGCAGGGTGCATCGCGTCTCGGCCCGCTGGCGCGGTCCGCTGGGCCTGATGTGGAAGCAGCGCGACGACGCGCTCGACAAGGTCATCCCCGTCACCCTCGACATCGCCGGGGTCAAGGACGAGGCCCTGCGGCTGTTCTCGCGCGAGGCCTCGATCGGCCATCGGGTGCAGCTGGACCTGGGCGGCGGCAGCGAGTTCCACGCCCTAGCCGACTTCCGTCCCGGCATGAACCGTCGGGCCATCGACTGGAAGCAGTCGGCCCGCCACGGCGCGCTGCTGGCCAAGGAATTCCACGTCGAGCGCAACCACCACATCATGGCCGCCATCGACACCGGCCGGCTGATGAGCCAGCCGCTGCTGGGCCGTCCGCGCCTGGACCACGCGCTGAACGCCACCCTGCTGCTGGCCTATGTGGGTCTGAAGATGGGCGACAAGGTCGGGTTGTTCGGCTTCGACGCCCGGCCCAACGTGATGAGCGGCGTCACTTCCGGCCCCAACGCCTTTCCGGCCCTGCAGGGTCTGGCCGCCAAGATCGACTACTCGACCGAGGAAACCAACTACACCCTGGGCCTGACCCAGCTGTCGGGCCAGCTCTCGCGCCGCTCGCTGATCGTGGTCTTCACCGACATCGCCGACTCCACCAGCGCCGAGCTGATGCTGGAGAACGTGGGCCGCCTGCTGCGCCAGCACCTGGTGCTGTTCGTGATGATGCGCGACGCCGAGCTGGAGGACATCGAGCGCAAGGCGCCCGAGACCGGCGAGGACGTCTCTCGCGCCGTGGTCGCCGCCTCCCTGCTGCGCGAGCGCGAGGTGGTGACCACCCGCCTGCGCCGCATGGGCGTGGAGATCGTCGAGGCCCCCGCCGACCAGGTGGGGCCGGCCCTGCTGGCCAGCTATCTGGACCTCAAGCGCAGGGACCTGCTCTGATGGCCGAGTTGCACCTGAAGAGCTATCGCTTCCGCGCCGAGCGCGAGGACGACTGGCGACGGCTGGAGCGGCTGCTGACCAAGGTCGGCAAGGGCTCGCCCAAATCGCTCAGCGACGAGGAACTGCTGGCCCTGCCGGTGCTGTATCGCCAGGCCCTGTCGTCGCTGTCGGTGGCCCGCGCCACCTCGCTGGACCAGAGCCTGGTCGACTATCTGGAGAGCCTCAGCGCCCGGGCCTATTTCCTGGTCTACGGCGTGCGCTCCAGCTTCTTCGAGCGGGCGGCCGGCTTCTTCGCCAACGCCTGGCCGGCGGCGGCCAAGGCCCTGTGGCGCGAGACCCTGGTCAGTTTCCTGCTGACCCTGGCCGGCGTGCTGGCGGCCTATTTCCTGACCCTGCACGATCCGGACTGGTTCAGCGCCTTCGTGCCCGACGGCCTGGCCAACGGGCGCGGGCCGACCGCCTCGGTCGAGTCCATGCGCTCCACGCTCTACGACCACGGCGACCACAAGGGGCTGTCGATCTTCGCCGCCTCGCTGTTCACCCACAATTCGGGCGTGGCGATCTTTGCCTTCGCCCTGGGGTTCGCCTTCTGCCTGCCGACCGCGATGCTGATGGCCTATAACGGCGCCATGCTGGGGGCCTTCCTGGCGGCGTTCGGATCCAAGGGGCTGGGCTTCGAGGCCGGCGGCTGGCTGATCATCCACGGGGCCACCGAGCTGTCGGCGGTCGTGCTGGCCGGGGCGGCGGGCCTGCGGATCGGCTGGACCCTGGCCTTCCCCGGCGACCTCAGCCGTCCCGCCGCCATGGCCCAGGCCGGACGCCAGGCCGCGACCCTGATGGGCGGGGTGGTGGTGATGCTGTTCTGCGCCGGCATCCTGGAAGGCGTCGGCCGGCAGGTGATCCAGAACGACTTCGTCCGCTACGGCATCGGCCTGGCCACCCTGGTCGCCTGGCCGGCCTATCTCTACCTGCCGCGCAAGGCCGGGAGCGCGCCATGAAGAAGGCCAAGGTCGCCACGGCGCCGGGCTCGCCGCCCGTCGAGGACCGCCGCGAGCGCTCGCTGGTCACCCCCGAGGGCGTGGACCTGCGCGTGCGCCTGGGCGACGCCGGCGAGCGGGCCAGCGCCCTGATGATCGACCTGGCCATCATGGCCGGGGTGCTGATCGCCTTTTCCCTGCTGACCCTGCTGGCTTTCATCGGCTCGAAGGGGAAGGGCGGCGAGGTCATCGGCACGGCCTGGGTGCTGGTGTTCTTCGTGCTGCGGAACCTCTATTTCACCCTGTTCGAACTGACCCCGGGCGCGGCGACACCGGGCAAGCGGGCCATGGGTCTGCGCGTGGCGGCCCGCAACGGCGGCCGCCTGACCGCCGACGCCATCTTCGCCCGCAACGCCATGCGCGAGATCGAGCTCTACCTGCCGCTCAGTTTCCTGGTGAGCCAGGGCGACCAGATCGGCGCCCTGGTCAGCCTGGCCGGGCTGGTCTGGTGCGGGGTGTTCCTGCTGTTCCCGCTGTTCAACCGCGACCGCCTGCGGGTTGGCGACCTGGTGGCCGGCACCTGGGTGGTCAAGGCGCCGGTCCGCAAGCTGGTCCCCGACCTGGTGCAGTCCACCCACGCGCCGACCGGGCGCTTCAAGTTCACCATGGCCCAGTTGGACGCCTACGGGGTCAAGGAGCTGCACGTGCTGGAGGATGTGTTGCGCCGCTTCGAGATGAAGACGGTGATGCTGGTGGCCGCGCGCATCCGCCTGAAGATCGGCTGGAAGGCCGCACCCGACGAGTCGGACGGCGACTTCCTGGCCGCCTACTACGCCGCCCTGCGCGGCCGGCTTGAGTCGCGCCTGCTGCTGGGCAAGCGGCGCAAGGACAAGTTCGACAAGAGCTAATCGAAGATCGCCTTGAGGTCGTCCTGTCGCTCGCCCTCCTGGGACCAGCGCAGCTCGTCATAGACCGCCACGGCCAGGGCCGCGTTGACGAGAGCCCATGCGGCTTGCACGGCGGGGTCCGCGATCAAGTTGACGATGGTGTTGTCGATGGCGGCGACGATCAGCTGGACCAGCCAGGAGAACAGCGCCCCGGCCAGGCTGGCGCCGAACCACAGGCCGAAGATGGCGGCTCGGGCGTTGCCGGTCAGGGTATTGCTGCGGCGGATCGCGCCCAGGACGCCGAGGCGTTCGGTGATCATGGCGGGCGTGACCACGAACCAGGCCAGGGACAGGATGATGCCTGGGATGATCAGCAGCGCGAAGCCGGCTAGAATGCCCAGTGCCGTGACCAGACCCAGGGCGACGAGATCGAAAGTCAGGCTGGCGACGTCTCGGCTGTCCTTGTCGCCGATGGTCTGTCGTTTTTTCTCGAAGCGCAGGGTGATGACAGCCTGCAGCGCGACCGAACTGAGGATTTCCACCAGCATGGACACGGCCAGCGCGAACCAGGCGTTGGGATCGGCGAAGCCCGAGCCGGAGGGGGTGAAATAGGCCGTGGCATAGGTCGTGGCCGCGTAGGGCAAGCCGACCAGCAGGACCGACAGCGGCACGAGCATGAGGGCGTCTTGCTTGAGGATGTCGCGCGTCAGCCGGATCGTTCGGCCGGAGTCGAAGTTCATGTGGCGGCTCTACTCGAACACCGAGGCAAGGGCTTCGGCCCCCACGCCTTCGCGCGCGCCGCGCAGTTCGGAATAGAGCACCGCGCCGCCGGCCGTGCTGAACAGGGTGGTGACGGTGGCGATGATCGGCGTGGCGATCAGCTGCATCGCGTTGACCGACTGCATCAGGCCCTCGGCTCCGCTGCCCGTGTCTGCAAGGTCCTTGAACAGGGTGAAGGGCGAGACGGCGGCCATGACGATCATCTCCAGGATCCAGGCGGCCACCACATAGATCAGCAGCAGGCCGAAGATCGGCCAGCGGCGGCCTCGGGTCAGGGCGCTGCTGCGCGAGAAGGCCTCGGTCACGCCGATTTTCTCGGTCACCTTGGCCGGCACGGCGACCGACCACATCACCAGCAGGATCACGCCGGGCACGACCAGCAGGAGGAAGCCCAGCATCAGGCCCAGCCCCAGAAGGACGCCCAGGCCGAACAGGGGCAGGCAGTGGCGCAGGCCGGCCTTCAGGCTGTCGCCGATCGACGCGCGACGGCCGTTGAGGTCGGCGATGCTGGCATGGGTGACGGCGGCCTGGAGCACGAAGGCCGCGATCAGGGCGACCACGATGCTGACGATCCACCCGCCGAACATGGCCGGGGAAAAGTCCGCGCCGGCCTGGACCCCGCCGATGAAGCGCAGCTGGGTCAGGGTCAGCAGCGCCCGGGGCAGGCCGGCCAGCAGCACCGCCAGGGCGATGAACGGCAGGAAGTTGCGGCCGATGACGCCGAAGGTCCCCGATATGACCCGGCCCACTTCGAACCCATGCGAACGCACGCCGGTGTCACTCATAATCATACGCCCCCAAAGCTACGCTTGATGTTCAACCATGCGACGAGCGGCGTGTCTATGAGGCGGGGCGGGTGGGATCGTCTCCTCCCCCGTGAAACGGGGGAGGTGTCCGCGTAGCGGACGGAGGGGGCGTCGTGCGGTGGCCTGACGCCCCCTCCGTCACGATGCGTATTCGCATCGCGCCACCTCCCCCGCGTCGCGGGAGAGGAGGGGAGGCGTGTCTATCCTCGGCGGATAGCGAGCGGACTTCAGCGATTTCAATCGCTTGAAGTTTTTCGAGCTAAGTTATCCCCACTATCCGGGCCTCCCGTATCCTGTCTTCACCTGAAAGCATGGGAAGGGCGTCCGGCCGGCGACCGAACGGCTTTCAGGGGTGGTCGAGCGGGAAGCGCTCGTCGGTGGTCTTTAGTGGCGCCTTCGCGGCGGTCCAGGGCAGGTGCTCTTAGTGAGACGAAGCCCTGGCGGCGAAGGGATCGGCGGACGCGGCAGGCAGGGGCTGAAATCGCCTCTGCGGTCCGGGATGCAGCCAGCATCCCGCCCGTCGGGGGCCTCTATCGGAGCGGGTTAAAAATCCGCGATCCGAAGGCTTCCGGATAACGCTCCACGCGAAGCGCTCGTCTTCGTCGAAACGGTACTCAAAACTGCAAATCATCCGGGCGAGGCCCGGGCGCTTCGCACCCTTCCCACCCCATCGCAGCTTCGGCGCGTGAGCGTGAAGTCGTGTCCGCCGTAGACCCCCTCAGTCGCTCCGCGACAGCTCCCCCAGAGGGGGAGCATCTCGCCGGCAAATCCTCCCCCTCTGGGGGAGGTGGCCCAGAGGGCCGGAGGGGGTCTTGCCGAGCCCACAGTTTTTCTGGGCCCCACCTTCGACGAACTCAATTGACCCCACTGGCCGGGTAGGGATTTAAGCCGGTGCAGCTTCACCGCGCGCCTTGCCGTTTTGGCGGCTTGGCGCGTTGTTGTTTTCATGGCTCCGTTGCGGAGCCCGACGCCGGATATTGGACGACGATCACCTGATGACCGCCGAAACACTCTCCGCGCCGCTCGCCAAGCCGCCTCGACGTTCGCTGTTTCGTCGCCGCTCGGCCATTCCGGGCTTCGGCCTGACGCTGGGCGTGACCCTGACGATCCTGTCGCTGATCGTGCTGATCCCGCTGTCTGCGGTGGCCCTGAAGGCGGCCGAGCTGTCGCCGGCCCAATTCGTGGCCGCGGCTTTTTCCGAGCGCGCCATCGCCTCGTATCGACTGACCTTCGGCGCGGCCTTCGTGGCGGCGGTGATCAACGGCGTCTTCGGCGTCCTGACGGCCTGGTGCCTGGTCCGCTACGAGTTTCCGGGCAAGACCGTGGTCAACGCCCTGGTCGACCTGCCGTTCGCCCTGCCCACCGCCGTGGCCGGCATCGCCCTGGCGACGCTCTACGCCCCCAACGGCTGGGTCGGGCAGTATCTGACGCCCCTGGGGATCAAGGCCGCCTACAATCCCGTCGGGGTGGTCATCGCCCTGACCTTCATCGGTCTGCCGTTCGTGGTCCGCACCCTGGAGCCGGTGATGCGCGACCTGTCGGCCGACGTCGAGGAAGCCGCCGCCAGCCTGGGCGCCGGCCGCATCGCCACCATCGCCCGCGTCATCCTGCCGGCCCTGGGTCCGGCCTGGCTGACCGGCTTCGCCCTGGCCTTCGCGAGAGGGGTGGGCGAGTACGGCTCGGTGATCTTCATCGCCGGCAACATGCCCTACAAGTCCGAGATCGCCCCCCTGCTGATCATCATCCAGCTGGAGCAGTACGAGTACGCCAACGCCGCGGCCATCGCCCTGGTCATGCTGGGGGTCTCGTTCCTGATGCTGCTGGTCATCAACGCCATCCAGGCCTGGTCGCGGAGGTTCGTCTGATGGCCGTTTCGGCTCGAGCCAAGCAGGCTCGCCACCCCACCGACGATCCGGTCTGGGCCAAGGTCCTGGTGATCGGCGTGGTCATGACCTTCCTGGCCCTGGTGCTGGTGGTGCCGCTGGTCGCCGTCTTCGCCGAGGCCCTGCGCAAGGGCCTGGGGCCGGCGCTGGAGGCGATCGCCGATCCCGACACCCTGTCGTCGGTGAAGCTGACCCTGCTGACCGCCGCCATCACCGTGCCGTTCAACGCCGTGTTCGGCCTGTGCGCGGCCTGGGCCATCGCCAAGCACGACTTCCCGGGCAAGCCGTTCCTGATCACCCTGATCGACCTGCCGTTCTCGGTCTCGCCCGTGGTGGCCGGCCTGATCTACATGCTGGTCTTCGGTCTGCAGGGCTGGTTCGGCGAGAGCCTGATCGACAACGACATCAAGATCGTCTTCGCCGTGCCGGGCATCGTGCTGGCCACGATCTTCGTGACCTTCCCGTTCATCGCCCGCGAGCTGATCCCGCTGATGCAGGAGCAGGGCGTTTCGGAGGAGGAGGCGGCCGTTTCGATGGGGGCTTCGGGCCTCTACACCTTCTGGCGGGTGACCGCGCCCAACGTGCGCTGGGGCCTGCTGTACGGCGTGCTGCTGTGCAACGCCCGGGCCATGGGCGAGTTCGGCGCCGTCTCGGTGGTCAGCGGCCACGTGCGCGGCCTGACCAACACCATGCCGCTGCATGTGGAAGTGCTCTACAACGAATACAATTTCGTCGCCGCTTTCGCGGTGGCCGCCCTGCTGTGCCTGCTGGCGGTCGTGACCCTTGTCCTGAAGACCGCGCTCGAGGTCGCCCAGCCGGGCGTCAAGCGCGGCGGCGGCCACTAGATCGGAACGAAGATCCTCTCATGACCATCTCCATCCGTTCCGTCGAAAAGAAGTTCGGCCGCTATCCGGCCCTGAACCATGTCGACCTCGAGATCGCCGACGGCGAGCTGGTGGCCCTGCTGGGTCCGTCGGGCTCGGGCAAGACGACCTTGCTGCGCACCATTGCCGGCCTGGAATTCCCCGACAGCGGCCAGGTGCTGTTCGGCGGCGAGGACGTGACCTTCGCCTCGGCCGCGGCGCGCCGCGTGGGCTTCGTGTTCCAGCAGTATGCGCTCTTCAAGCACATGACCGTGGCCAAGAACATCGCGTTCGGCCTGGACGTTCGGAAGGGCGCCGAGAAGCCCTCCAAGGCCGAGATCGCCAAGCGGGTCGACGACCTGCTGAAGCTGGTCGAGCTGGACGGCCTGGGCAAGCGATACCCCTCGCAGCTGTCGGGCGGCCAGCGCCAGCGCGTGGCCCTATCGCGAGCCTTGGCGGTGCAGCCCAGCGTGCTGCTGCTGGACGAGCCCTTCGGCGCCCTGGACGCCACGGTCCGCAAGTCGCTGCGCAAGGAACTGCGCCGGGTGCACGACGCCACCGGCGTCACCACCATCTTCGTCACCCACGATCAGGAAGAAGCCCTGGAGCTGGCCGACCGCGTGGCGATCCTCAACGCCGGCAAGATCGAGCAGATCGGCACGCCCGACCAGGTGCACGACAATCCGGCGACGCCCTTCGTCTGCGGCTTCGTGGGCGAGGCCAACCGCTTCGAGGGGACGGTGTCGGGCCAGCGCTTCACGGCCGGTCCGGTGACCCTGCCGGCTCCCGGCGCCAAGGACGGCGCCGCCGTCGGCTTCGTGCGGCCTCACGATCTGGTGCTGGACGCCGCAGGCTTCCCGGCCAAGGTCGAGCGCGTGGCGGTGCAGGGGCCGCTGGCCAATGTCGACGCCTCGCTGGCCGACGGTCGCCGCATCGAGATCCGCGTGGCCCGCGACGAGGCGGCCAGGTTCACCGGCGAGATCAAGCTGACGGCCCGCACGGCCCACGTGTTCGCGGCCTGAGCCGATCCAAGCTCAGCCGATAGACAGTTTTCGAGGCAGGTGACATCCTATGCGATAGCTCTTGGGGAGGGCTATCGTCATGACCGCGAGATTCATGTTTCGATTTGTGCAGTGCGCTTCGGTCGTCATTGCCGGGGGCTGGGCTGTCTATACGTACTTCTATCCCTCTCCGGCCATGAAGGCGGCGTCCGCCGCGCCGTCCGCCTCCGCCCCGCCGCCTGCGGCGGGGTTGCCCGAACGGCGCCCCGGACCGGTGTCCGCGCCCATGGACGACGTCGCCCGAAGGTTCTCGCCCAGCTTCGATTGCCGGAAAGCCAGAACCTATTCGGAAAAGCTGGTTTGCGACGATGAAGAGCTGTCCACGCTCGATCGCGAGCTTCAGAGGCGCTACCGGACGGCTCTCGGCGGCGACCCGACCGGAGGCGTGCGTCGCGAAGCGCTCGCCGCCCTGCGGACCAGGCAGCAGTGCGACACCCGAGATTGCGTGAAGGACTGGTACGCCCAGCGCATCGAGACGCTGCCGGCGTCCTGACCTACTGCTGTTGCTGCTGCTGTTGGCGCTGCTGCTGCTCGCGGATGGCGTCGGCGCTGGCGCGGCGGCGGTTGCCCGAGCCGAACGGCGCGGAGGGGCGGGGCAGGCGTAGGAATTCCGGCTCGGCCACGGCCGCCCGGGCTCGGCGCACCGAGACCCCCACCGCCAGGTGGCTCTCGGCGTCGCCCTTGTAGACCCCACGCGAGGGGGTGACGTCGCCATAGTCGCGGCCCACCGCCACGGCCACGTGCCGCTCTCCGGTCATGACATTGTTGGTCGGGTCGAAGCCCACCCAGCGGTAGCTGGGCAGGAACACCTCGACCCAGGCATGGGTGGCGTCGGGGTCGGAGCGATCGCCGGCCTCGCGGTCGGTGAACAGGTAACCGGAGACGTAGCGCGCCGGGATGCCCCACGAGCGGCAGACGGCCAGCATGATGTGGGCGAAGTCCTGGCAGACGCCCCGGCCGGCGCTCAGCGCCAGGTCGATGGGGCTGTCGGCGTCGGTGACCCCGGGCTGGTACTCGAAGGCCTTGTAGATCGTGTCGCACAGGGCCTGGACCGCCGAGAAGGGGTCCTTGCGGCGCAGACCGTCGATATCGTGCTCGGTGATGAAGGTTTCCAGCGCGCCGGTCATCTGGACGAAGCCGTGGGGCCGCAGATAGTCGAAGCACTCGCCCTTCACGAAGGCGCTCTTCAGCCGCTCCCACTCGCCCATGTCCAGCGGCAGGGGCCATTCGTGCACCGGCTCGGTCTCAACCGCCGAGCGGGCGATGATCGTCAGGCCGTCGTGCGGCTGGGGCACGTCGAAGTGATAGACGGCGTTGCCGAAGCTGTCGGCGTAGGAGAACACCTGGGCGGCCGGCTCGATGTCCAGTTCGAAGCTGACCAGCCGCTGGCGCGCGCCCTTCTGGGGCTGCATCCACAGCTCCATCAGGCTTTCGCGGACCGGCCGCTCGTAGTGGTACTGGGTGACGTGGCGGATTTCGAGCAACACGAGGGATCGTCCTAAGCGGGGAGGCGCATTTCCAGGGGGTAGGCGACGAACGTCTCGTAGATCGCCTGGTGGATGCGGGCGCATTCGTTGGCCACGGTGGTCAGCAGTTCGCCGGCGCCCTGGCTTTCCAGCTCGCCGACGTCGGCGAATTCCAGCCGGGCTTTCAGACGGCCGGCCAGACGTTCCGGCGCGGCGCGGCCGGTGGCCTCGACGTGGCGGGCCAGTTCGCTGAGGTGCTTCTCGATCTGGCTGGTGGCGAACCGGATCGAACGCGGGAAGTCCTCGTCGAAGACCAGGAACTCCAGGATGTGCCGGGGCTCGATCTCGGCGGTGTAGACCCGAAGATACGGCTCCAGCGCGCAGCCCATCCGCAGCAGGCTGACCAGGGCCAGGTGGTCGTTGACCTTGGGGCTGTCCTCCGAGAAGCAGGCCTCCAGGAGGCTGGCGATCAGCTGGGCGCGCTCCAGATAGATGCCCACCATCATGAACCGCCAGCTTTCGCCATGGCTCATGGTGGTGTCGGCCGCGCCCTTGAACAGATGCACGTCGGCGATGATGTCGTGCAGGAAGGCCACCGAATTGTCGGCGAACTCGCGGCCGGCGTTGCGATCGATGACCTTCAGATAGAGCAGGTTCAGCCGCTCCCAGGTCTCGGTCGTGATTTGGTCGCGGACCTGCCGGGCGTTCTCCCGGGCTCGCGACAGCGACGAGACCACCGAGGCGGGGTCGGCGCGGTCCAGAACCAGGCTGTTCGCCGCCTCGAAGGCGCCCGTCGTCAGGTCGTTCTCGCCCACCGCCGACAGGGCGATCCGCACGGCCTCGACGCCGGTGTCGGTCTGGTCGAGCGTGGCGTTGAGCATCACCGTCGACAGGCGCGACAGGTGCTCGGCCCGTTCGATGTAGCGGCCCAGCCAGTAGAGGCTGTCGGCGACGCGGGCGAGCATCATTGGGCGGCTCCTTTGTCGCCGTTGGCGCCGTTCTCCTCGGCCAGCACCCAGGTGTCCTTCGACCCGCCGCCCTGGCTGGAATTGACCACCAGGGAGCCGCGCTTCAGCGCCACGCGGGTCAGGGCGCCGGGGGTGACCACGGTCTTTTCGCCCGACAGGATGAAGGGGCGCAGGTCGACGTGGCGGGGCTCGATCCGGCCGTCGACCAGGCAGGGCGCGGTCGACAGCTGGATGGTGGGCTGGGCGATGTAGTTGGCCGGATCGGCTTTGAGGGCGTCGGCGAAGTCCGAGCGCTCCTTGGCCGAGGCGTGCGGTCCCACCAGCATGCCGTAGCCGCCCGACGCGCCCACCGCCTTGACCACCAGCTTGTCCAGATTGTCGAGCACGTGGCTCAGCTGGGCCGGCTCGCGGCAGAGGAAGGTCTCGATGTTGGGCAGGATGGCGTCCTCGCCGAGATAGTAGCGGATGATGTCCGGCACGAAGGCGTAGACGGCCTTGTCGTCGGCCACCCCGGTGCCCGGCGCGTTGCACATCACCACGTTGCCGGCGCGATAGGCGTTGAACAGGCCCGCGGCCCCCAGCGACGAATCGCGGCGGAAGGCGAGGGGGTCGATGAAGTCGTCGTCGACCCGTCGATAGATCACGTCCACCCGGCGAAGGCCCGTGGTGGTGCGCATGTAGACCATGTTGTCATGGACCACGAGGTCGCGGCCTTCGACCAGCGGCACGCCCATCAGGCGGGCCAGGTAGGCGTGCTCGTAATAGGCCGAATTGTAGACGCCCGGGGTCAGCACAACGACCTGCGGGTTAGGCCGCCAGTCGGCGCTCATGCTCTTGAGCGTGGCCAGCAGCAGGTCGGGATAGCGCTCGACCGGCCGCACGCCGGCTTCGCGATATGCGCCAGGGAAGGTCCGCTTGGAGGCGTCGCGGTTGGCCAGCATGTAGGACACGCCAGACGGCACCCGCAGATTGTCCTCCAGCACGGCGAATTCGCCGTCCTGGCCCCGGATCAGGTCGCTGCCGCAGACATTGGCGTAGGCCTTGTGGGGCACGTAGACGTTCTGCATCTCGCGCCGGTACGACGGCGCGCCCAGCACCAGCTCGCGCGGCACGACCCCGTCCATCAGGATCTGCTGCTCGCCGTAGATGTCGGCCAGGAACATGTTCAGCGCCTGAAGACGCTGGGTCAGGCCCGCCTCGATCTTGGCCCATTCCTGGGCCGGCAGGATGCGGGGGAACAGGTCGGTCGGGATGATCCGTTCGGTGGCGCTGTCGGCGCCGTAGACGGTGAAGGTGATGCCCTGCAGCAGGAACGAGCGCTCCAGCATCCGCTGGCGGTCGGCTAGCTCGCCGGCGGCCAGGGTGGAGATTCGGCTCTGCAGCGCCGCGTAGTGGGCGCGGACGTCGCCGCCCTGGGCGATCATCTCGTCATAGGCGACGCCGGGCAGGTACGCCGCCCCGGTCATCGGCAGGCTGGGAGTATCGTCGATGTCCTGGATTTTCGCCGCCACGCCTGTGTCCACTTTGGTCCGCCCTAGACGCCGCATTGGGGCGGCGTATCCCGATCCAGCCTAGAACGCGCGAAGTGTGGAAGCGGCGCTTTTCGCGCCCCACGGAAATGATGTGCAGGAGTGCTCAACATTTGGGCGCCAATATCGCCAAGAGGGAAGCCCCGCTCGAAGCGTTCCGTCACATTTCACTGCGTGACAGTCGGCGGGGTGGCGACTACAGGGGTTCGGGGGCGCTCCGCGCGGGGACTGGAAGGCTTGGTGCGTAAGAGATTTGCCCTTGGCGTGACTGCGGCGGCCCTGTTGGGCGCCGGCCATGTCCTTGCGGCTGAACCCGCGGCCACCATCACCGGCGTCGAGGACCGCGCGCTCCGCGAAGCCATTCAGCGCGCCATGACCGAAACCAAGGCGCCGCCCCGCAGCCGGTCGGAAGCTCGCCGACGGGCCCGCGAGGCCGGCGACGACGCGGTCGAGGTGCTGCGCTCCGAAGGCTACTACGCCTATGTGGTCGAGCCGGACGTCTCCGAATCGGATCCGCCGCGTCCCGTCCTGAAGATCACTCCGGGTCCGGTGTTCGTCATCGCCGACCCGCAGCTGGCCTGGGCGGGGCCCGAGCCCGACGACGGCGTGGCGCAGCGCGCCCACGACGTGATCCGCCTGACCCCGGGCGAGCCTGGCCGCGCCGCCGACGTCCTGGCGGCCGAGGGGCGCGTCGTCTCCCAGGTACAGCAGCTAGGTTATGCCGATGCGGCGGCCGAGCCGCGGGAGGTGGTGGTCGATCACGCCGACCATACCGTCCGGCCCACCTTCAAGATCGCGGCCGGCGAACTGACCCATGTCGACGGCGTCGAGGTGATCACCCAGGGGCGCTCGAACCCGGCCTGGGTCCAGCACCTGGCGCCCTGGAAGTCGGGCGACGTCTACGAGCCCGACGACATCGCCGAACTGGAGCGCCGCCTGCGCGACACCGGGGTGTACGACACCATCGGCGTCTCCCTGGCCCCCAAAGAAAAGGCCCGTCCCGACGGCCTGCGGCCCGTGGTCGTGACCCTGGCCGACCGCAAGTCGCGCACGCTGGAACTGGGCGCCGGCTATTCGAGCACCGACGGTCCCGGCGTCGACGTCAAATGGATCCGCTACAACCGCCTGCGCCGCGCCGACACCACCACCTTCACCGCGCGCCTGGCCAAGCTGGACAGCCGGATCGAGGCCGAGCTGGCCCTGCCGCACTGGCGGCGCGCCCAGCAGACGCTCAAGCTGAACACCGCCATATTCCGGGACGACACCGACGCCTATACCGAAACGGGCGCGCACCTGGGGGCCGACCTGACCCGGCGCCTGCGTCCGACGGTCTATCGGACCTACGGCGTCTCGCTGGACCTGTCGCAGATCGATTCGCCGACCACGGAAAACGGCGTCACCACCGACATCCGGCAGAACTTCGCCACCTTCACCCTGCTGGGCGCCCAGGCCTGGGACCGCTCCGACAGCGTGCTGGACCCCACCAAGGGCTGGCGGCTGGAACTGCGGGGCGAGCCGACCGCGATCACCGGCGACCTGACCATGGCCTTCTTCAAGGTCCAGGCGCAGAGCACCGCCTATCTGCCGTTCGGCCAGGGCGCGCGAACGGTGCTGGCCGGCCGCCTGAAGGCCGGGCAGATCCTGGGCGGAACCATGCCCGAGGTGCCGGCTTCCAACCGCTTCTATGCCGGCGGCGGCGGTTCGGTGCGCGGCTATTCCTACCAGGCCATCGGCCCCCGCATCGACGGCACCACCACGCCTCAGGGCGGCCTGTCGCTGCTGGAAAGCTCGGTGGAGCTGCGCCACAAGTTCACCGACAAGTGGGGCGGGGTGCTGTTCGTCGACGCGGGCGCGGTCGGGGTCGACAAGTGGCCCAACGGCGATGATTTCGGGGTCGGCGTGGGCGTCGGCGTGCGCTACGACCTGGGCTTCGGGCCGATCCGCGCCGACTTCGCCATGCCGATCAGCAAGCGCGAAGGCGATCCGGCTTTCCAGGTCTATATCAGCATCGGGCAGAGCTTTTGACGGACGTCCCGCCGCCACCGCCTGAGGACATCCCCGAAGCCGTCGCCCAGACGGCCACCAAGGTCGCGCGCAAGATCGGCTGGCCCGGTCTGGTGATCATCGTCTCGGTGAGCCTGGTCCTGGTGGTCGCGCTGTTGCTCGGCGGCGTGCGCTTCGGCGCGATCACCCCGCAGGGCCGCGCCTTCCTCGAAGCCCGGACCAGCGGCCTGAAGCTGGGCCGGATCGGCAAGCTGAAGATCGAGGGGCTGACCGGCGATATCTGGAGCGTCTTCGGCGTTCGCCGCCTGACGATCAGCGACGAGAAGGGCGTCTGGCTGGAGGCGGCCGACCTTCGCGTCGACTGGCGGCCCGCCGAGCTGTTCTACCGCCGCTTCCACGCCGACGACATCACCGCCCGCCAGGTGACGGTGCTGCGTCGCCCGACCCTGACACCGAAGGGAAAGTCCAGCGCCGCGCCGGTGTCGGTGGACCTGGACCATGTGGCCCTGCGCCTGATCACCCGGCCGGAGTTCAGCCGCCGGGCCGGCGATTTCGACCTCAACGGCGAATACGAGATGGCCCGTCTTGGCGGGCAGAAGGGCGCGTTGTCGGTTCTGAGCCGTCTGCACGCGGGCGACCACCTCAAGCTCGTGTTCGACCTGGGACGCGACAAGACCCTACTGCTGGACGCCGAGGCCTGGGAGGCCAACGGCGGGGCGCTGGCGGGGGCGATGGGACTGGCAGCCGACCGGCCCTTCCAGCTGAACGCCAAGGCGCACGGCACCGTCAGCCAGGGCGCCTTCACGGTCCTGGCTCGCTCGGGCAAGGCCACGCCGCTGAAGGCGGGCGGGGCCTGGACGCCGCAGGGCGGCTCGGCCGCCGGCGACGTCGATCTTTCGGCCTCGACCCTGACCGACCGCGAGGAGCGGATGTTCGGCGCCGACGCCCGCTTCTCGATCGTCGGTCGCAAGGTCGGCGCCTTCAGCGACCTGGACCTGAAGGTCGACAGTCAGAATCTGGATCTCGTCGCCCATGGTCCGGCCGATCTCGGCAAGCGGATCACGGCGCCGGCCGGGCTGGCCTTCCACGCCAAGGTCGCCAACCTCTCGCGCCTAACCCCGCTGCCGACCCTGGGCGCGGGCGTTGCCGACGGCGTCTTCCACCTGAACGGCGACGGCTTCCAGATTGACGGCAAGGTCGATGTGCGCGACCTGTCCTGGCTGGGCTACCGCCTGGCGCGGGCCAAGGGGCCGGCCAGCGTGGGCTGGAAGCGCGGCGAGCTGACGATCAAGGCCGAGGCGACCACCGAGGGCGGCGGCGGCCAGGGGCTACTGGCCGTGCTGGGCAAGTCGCCTTCGGCCCAGTTCGAGGGCGCACGGCTGAAGGACGGCCGTTTCCTGATCCGCTCGGCCAAGGTCCAGGCGCCGAACCTGAAGGTCGACGCCCAGGGCGAGCGCGGCGTGTTCGGCGGACTGTCGTTCAAGGGCGACGCCAAGGTGGCCTCCCTGGCGCCGGTGCGGCCCGGCATGGCCGGGCAGGCGACGGCCAAGTGGTCGGCCAGCCAGGGCGTCGGCAAGCCCTGGATGCTGAACGTCGATGCGCGCGGCGCCAATTTCGCGACCGGCCTTTCCGAGCTGGACCGCCTGCTGGGCAAGACCCCGCGGTTCAACGCTCGAGGCGCCTGGAACGACGGCAAGCTGTCGGTCGCCGACGGCAAGCTGGACGGAACCTCCGCCTCGGTGCGCGGCTCCGGCGTGCTGGGTCCGGGCACGGCGCTGGGCTTCAAGCTGGACTGGACGGCCGAGGGACCGTTCACGGCCGGTCCCGTCGAGGTGTCGGGCAAGGCCAAGGGCACGGGCGCGGTGACCGGAACCCTGGCCGCGCCCAAGGCCGACCTGGTCGCCGACTTCGACTCCATCGCCGTGCCGCGCCTGCCGTTGAAGGACGCCCACGTCTTGCTGTCCTTCGCCCGGGGCGCCAACGGGACCGACGGCACGGCCTCGGTCGAGGCGGGCAGCCAGTACGGCCCAGCCAGGGGGCGCACCGCCTTCCGGTTCGCGCCGGGCGGCCTGGAGTTGTCGGACCTCGACGTCGACGCGGGCGGAGCCAAGGCCAAGGGCGCGGTCTCGTTGCGCGACAACCGGCCGGCGACCGCCGATCTGGTGGTGGCGATCGGTCCCGGCGCCTTCCTGCCCCAAGGACGGGTCGCCGGCACGGCCAAGATCGTCGACGGCGCGGCGGGCCCGACGGCGCAGCTCGACCTGACCGCCGGCGATATCGTCAGCGGCGCGTGGAAGGTACGGCGGGCGGCGATCAAGGCGAACGGGCCGATGGCGCGCCTGCCGCTGACGGTGGACGCCCTGGGCGAGGCGCCGTCCGGGCGCTGGAAGCTGGGCGGCTCGGGCGTTCTGACGCCCACCGGCGAGACCTATCTGCTGACGCTGGACGCGGCCGGAACCATGGCGCGCACCGAGATCAAGACCCGCGAGACGGCCGAGATCCGCTTCGGAGGGCCGCGCACGGCCGCTCGCCTGCGTCTTTCGGTCGGGGACGGCGCGGCCGACCTGGACGCCGACGTCGGCGGCGATCTGGCCAATCTGCGAGCGCAGCTCACCGGCGTCAGCCTGACGGCCATCAATCCCGACATGGCCGGCAAGATCGACGCCCACGCAACGCTGTCCGGTTCAGGCTCGAACCTGATCGGCGACTTCGACGCCAACCTGATCGGGGCGCGCGAGCGAGGCACCAATCCGAACCGCTCGCTGGACGCCAAGATCAAGGGCGCGCTGCGCGACAACCTCATGACCATCAGCGCCACCAGTTCCAACACCCAGGGACTGCAGGCTCAGGCCGAGGTGACCCTGCCGACCGAGGCGTCGGCCAAGCCCTTCCGGCTGGCCATCGACCGCACCCGCCAGGTGCGCGGCCAGTTCACGGCCAAGGGCGAGGTCAAGCCGCTGTGGGACCTGCTGGGCAGCTCCGAACGCAGCGTGTCGGGCATGATCGACGCCGAAGGGCAGCTGGCCGGGACCCTGGCCGATCCGCGCCTGACCGGCCGCGCCAGCTTCGAGAACGGCCGGGTCGACGACGGCCAGACGGGTCTCAGCCTGCGCGACGTCGTCGTGCGCGTGGCCCTGGCCGACAACGCCATCGACGTCAGCCAGGTGTCCGGCGGCGACGGGCAGGGCGGCACGATGTCGGGCTCGGGCCGCATCAGCTTGGCGCGCGACGGCTTGGGCAGTTTCAAGCTGGACCTGAAGGGCTTCCGAGTCATCGACAACGACCTGGCCTCGGCCACCGCCAGCGGCCAGACGACGATCAACCGGGGCGCGGACGGCAAGGTTAAGCTGACCGGGGCCCTGACCATCGACCGCGCCGACGTCTCGGCCCAGACCAAGACCCCCGCCGGCGTCGTCTCGATGGACGTCGTCGAACGCAATCGTCCCGAGGACATGGACCAGGGCGTCGAAGCGCGAAAGGTGGTTCCGGGCAGCGGCATGCTGCTGGACGTGACCCTGACCGCGCCCCGGCGGGTCTTCGTGCGTGGCCGGGGCCTGGACGTGGAGCTGTCGCTGAACGCCCATGTCGGCGGCTCGACCAATAGTCCGCAGCTCAGCGGCGAGGCCCGGATGGTGCGCGGCGAATACGACTTCGCGGGCAAGCGGTTCGAGTTCGACCAGAACGGCACGGTGCGCCTGGCCACCCAGCTGGATCGCATCCGGTTGGACCTGACGGCGACGCGCGAGGACACCACCCTGACCGCCGTGGTGCGGGTGCAGGGCACGGCCGCCAAGCCGGAAATCACCCTGACCTCCAAGCCCGAACTGCCGCAGGACGAGGTGCTCTCGCAGGTGCTGTTCGGATCGTCGGCCGCCAACCTGACGCCCATCGAGGCCGCCCAGCTGGCCTCGGCCCTGGCCGCCTTGGCGGGCGGCGGCGGCTTCGACGTGATCGGCAACCTGCGCAGCTTCGCGGGTCTGGACCGGCTGTCCTTCGCCGAGAGCGCCACGGGCATGACCGTGGCGGGCGGCAAGTACGTGACCGACGACGTCTATATCGAGATCATCGGCGGTGGCCGGGAAGGGCCCTCGGCCCAGGTCGAGTGGCGGGTCCGCCGGGCGCTGTCGCTGGTCTCCAAGATCGGCAGCCAGGGCGACACCCAGCTTTCGGTGCGCTGGAGAAAGGACTACAACTGACCCGCTTCCACTTGGCGCTGGCCCGGAAGCACGCGGTAACCGATCCGAATTCCGACCCGGCCTCGACAACGGTCGGCGGCTGTTCGGAGCAAGGCTGTTGCGTGGACGCCCGGTTTCCTCACCGCAGGAAGCACGAAACGTCCGCGGCCCTTGGTTTAGTTTGAACTGAGGGAGACAGTGGATTCATGCGACTCAACGACGATGATCGCGCCGTTCTGCATCATCTGGCCGGCCAAGGCGCCCTGATCATCGATCGCGCGGTCGCTTGGTGCGGCATCAACTCCGGCAGCCGTCACCTGGCGGGGCTGGAGCGCCAGCGGCAAGTTTTGCTCGACGCCTTTAGCGTGCTGCCCGCCGCGCCGACCGATATTCCCTTGGCCGCTTCGCCCGAGGTGGCATCCGACGGCAAGGTCGGCGAGCAGGCCCATCCGGCCGCCATCGCCGTGGTGGTTCGGCCCGAGGCGCCGGTGCAGGTGGTGCTGACCGGCCACTACGACACCGTCTATCCCGAGACCTCCGGCTTCCAGACCGTCACCACCCGTCCGGACGGCGCCCTGCATGGGCCGGGCATCGCCGACATGAAGGGTGGCATCTCGGTGATGTTGGCCGCGCTGGAGGCCTTCGAGCGCCATCCGCTGGCCGCGCGCGTCGGCTATCGCGTGCTGCTGTCGCCAGACGAGGAGATCGGCTCGGTCGCCTCGGCGCCGGTCCTGGCCGAGTTCGCGCGGCTGGGCCATGTGGGCCTGACCTACGAGCCGGCCCTGGCCGACGGGGCCTTGGCCAGCGCCCGCAAGGGCTCGGGCAATTTCCACATCGTGGTCCACGGCAAGGCGGCCCACGCCGGTCGCGACTTCGCCGCCGGCCGCAACGCGGTTATGGAGGCCGCGCGCATCGCCCAGGCCCTGCACGCCCTGAACGGCCAGCGCGAGGGCGTGACCTGCAACATCGCCAAGATCGACGGCGGCTCTCCGCTGAACATGGTGCCGGACGTGGCCGTGGTGCGCTTCAATGTCCGCTTCCCCGCCGCCGCCGACGCGGCCTGGTTCGAGGGCGAGGTCGAGAAGATCGTGGCTTCGACCGGCGAAGGTCTCCACGCCCATCTGCACGGCCGCATCACCCGCGGCGCCAAGCCGTTCAACGCCGCCCAGCAGCGCCTGTTCGGCGCGGTGAAGGAGGCCGGCGCCCTGCTGGGCCAGGACATCGCCTGGAAGCCTTCCGGCGGGGTCTGCGAGGGCAACAACCTGTTCGCCTCGGGCCTGCCCAATGTCGACACCCTGGGGGTGCGCGGCGGCGATATCCACAGCGAGGCCGAACACGCCTGGCCCGACAGCTTCGTCGAGCGCGCCCAGCTCTCGGCCCTGATCCTGATGAAACTGGCCAGCGGCGAGATCGACGGTCCCGCCTTGCGCGCGGCCATGACCGACCTGGTGGAGACCGTTTAGAATGCTCGTCGTACGTCCCGCGATGCCTGCCGACTTCGACAGCCTGATGGAACTGGCGGTCCTGTCGGGTCGCGGTTTCACCAGCCTGCCGGAAGACGAGCAGACCCTGCGCGCCCGGCTGAACCTGTCGCAGAAGAGCTTCCATTCCGAGGTCGCCGCCCCGGAGGCCTGGTACACCCTGATGCTGGAAGACCTGGCCGAGGGCGACGTCGTGGGCGTGGCCGGGGTCAAGGCGGGCGTGGGTCTGAAGCGGCCGCATTTCTCGTTCCGCGTCGTGACCTTGGCGCAATCTTCTCCCACGCTGGACAAGCGCTTCGACCACCGGGCCCTGGTGCTGGTCAACGAATGCGCCGGCTGGTCCGAGGTCGGCTCGCTGTTCCTCAAGCCCGAGCGCCGCAAGGGCGGGGCGGGGCGCTTGCTGGCCCAGTCGCGCTACATGCTGATCGGCCTGGAGCCCCAGCGTTTCGCCGAGATGGTGCTGGCCGAGTTGCGCGGTTGGTTCGACGAGGACGGCGGCTGTCCGTTCTGGGAGCACGTGGCCAGCAAGTTTTTCCGGCTGGAGTTCGACGAGGCCGACATGATGAGCGCCTCGACCGACGGCCAGTTCATCCTGGACCTGGCACCCCGCCACCCGATCTATGCCGAGCTCTTGCCCCAGGCCGCCGCCCAGACCATCGGCCGCGTGCACCGCGAGGGCGAGGCGGCGCGGGCCATGCTGGAGACCGAAGGTTTCCGGTTCTCGGGCCTGATCGACATCTTCGACGCCGGCCCGACGGTCGCGGCGCGGCGCGACGACATCAAGACGGTGCGCGAAGGCCGCCGCCTGCGGGTGCGGCTGGGCGAGGACGCCTATGGCGAGGAGGCCCTGATCTGCTCGGGCGCGGTGGCGCGGTTCCGGGCCGTACGGGCGCCGGTGCTGGTCGACGGCGAGAGCGCGATCATCGGACGGGACGCCGCGGCGGCCCTGGGCGTGAAGGACGGCGAAATGGTGCGGGTGAAGGCATGAGCGGCGGCGTGTTCATCGATGGCGTGTGGCGCGCGGGCGCCGGGCCTCAGGCGACTTCGATCGATCCGACGACCGGCGACGTCATCTGGCGTCAGTCCACCGCCGGCGTCGCCGACGTGGCGGCGGCCGTCGAGGCCGCGCGCAAGGCCTTCCCGGGCTGGTCGGACCGGTCGCGCGAGGAGCGGATCGCGATCCTGCGGCGCTACAAGGACGTGCTGGTGGCCCGCACGGCCACCTTCGCCGAATCCCTGAGCCGCGAGACCGGCAAGGCGCTGTGGGAGACCAAGGCCGAGCTGGGCTCGATGGCCGGCAAGGTCGAGGCCTCGATCAAGGCCTATGACGAACGCACCGGCGAGCACGCCAGCGACATGGCGTTCGGCCGCGCCGTTCTGCGCCACAAGGCCCACGGCGTGATGGCGGTGCTGGGGCCGTTCAACTTCCCGGGCCACCTGCCCAACGGCCACATCGTGCCGGCGCTGCTGGCCGGCGACACCGTGGTGTTCAAGCCTTCGGAAGAGACGCCCCTGGCCGGCCAACTGCTGGTCCAAGCGTTGGAGGAGGCCGGCCTGCCGCCCGGCGTCGTCAATCTGGTGCAGGGCGGCCGCGAGGTCGGCCAGGCCCTGATCGACCAGGAGATCGACGGCCTGCTGTTCACCGGCTCGGCCGCCGCCGGCGCCTTCTTCCGCCGCCACTTCGCCGATCGGCCCGACGTGATCCTGGCTCTGGAGCTGGGCGGCAACAATCCGCTGGTGGTCTGGGACGCGGGCGACGTCGAGGCCGTCGCGGCCCTGGTCGTGCAGTCGGCCTTCATCACCACCGGCCAGCGCTGCTCGTGCGCCCGGCGGCTCATCGTTTCCGACGATGCGGCGGGGCAGGCGGTGATCGACGCCGTGGCGGCCCTGTCCGACCGCCTGTCCATCGGCCCGTGGAACGGGCGGGAAGAGGTCTTCATGGGCCCCCTGATCTCGGACCGCGCCGCCGCTATGGCCCTGGCCGGCGCCAAGGCTATGCCGGGCAAGACCGTGCGCGCCATGTCGGGCGTCGAAGGGCTGAGCGGCGCGTTCGTCTCGCCGGGTTTGGTCGACGTCACCGGCCAGACCGTGCCGGACGAGGAGCTGTTCGCGCCGCTGCTGCAGGTGCGCCGCGTTGGCTCGTTCGACGAAGCCATCGCCGCCGCCAACGCCACGCGCTACGGCTTGTCTGCAGGGCTTGTCTCCAATGAAACGGCGCGTTGGGAGCATTTCCTCAAGCGCATCCGGGCCGGGGTGGTGAACTGGAACCGTCCGACCACCGGCGCTGCGGGCACCATGCCGTTCGGCGGTCTCGGTTCGTCGGGCAATCACCGTCCCAGCGCCTACTACGCCGCCGACTATTGCGCCTATCCCGTCGCCAGTTTCGAGGCTTCGGCGGTGGCCAACACCCTGGGCGATATCAAGGGACTGCGCGAATGACCTCACGGGCGGTCGAGGCCAATTGCGACGGCCTGGTCGGGCCGACCCATTCCTATGTCGGCCTGTCGCCAGGCAACATCGCCAGCCAGGCCAACGCCGGCGAGGTCTCCAACCCGCGCGCCGCGGTGCTGGAAGGTCTTACCAAGATGCGCAAACTGGCCGACTGGGGCGTGCCGCAGTTCGTGCTGCCTCCGCACGAGCGGCCGGACCTGGCGTTGCTGCGGTCCATCGGCTTTTCAGGCTCCGACGCCCAGGTCGTCGAGAAGGCCTGGAAGGACGCGCCGGCCATGGCGGCCGCCGCCTATTCGGCCTCGCCGATGTGGGCCGCCAACGCCGCCACGGTCACGCCCAGCGCCGACACGGCCGACGGCCGCGTGCACTTCACCCCGGCCAACCTGCTGACCAACCTGCACCGTAGCCTGGAGGGCGAGCAGACGACACGGTCGCTGCGCCGCCTCTTCCCCGACCGCGACCGCTTCGCCGTCCACGAACCGCTGCCCGCCCAGCCGCACTTCGCCGACGAGGGCGCGGCCAATCACGTGCGGCTGTGCGCCGACCATGGCGAGGCCGGGGTCAATCTGTTCGTCTGGGGACGCGAGGCCTGGGAGCGCTGGGACGGCCGCTATCCCGCCCGCCAGACCCGCGAGGCCTTCGAGGCGGTCGAGCGTCGGCACGGCGCGGCGCGAGGCGTCTTCGCCCGGCAGGGTCGGGACGCGATCAACGGCGGGGCGTTCCACAACGACGTGGTCTGCGTGGGGACGCGCGAGTGCCTGCTGTTCCACGAGCGCGCCTTCGAGGACCGTGCGGCGATAGAGGCGGATGTCCGCCGGGCCGCCGAGGGGCTATTCGAACCGGCCTTCGTCGAGATCAGCGAAGCCGACCTGCCAATGGACGATCTGGTGAAGAGCTATCTCTTCAACTCCCAGCTTCTGGTGCTGCCCGGTGAGGACCGCCTGGTGCTGCTGGCCCCCGGCGAGACCCGCGACAACCCGCGCGCCCATGCCGCCGCACAAGGCTTGGCCAGCTCCAACGGACCCATCGGCCGCGTCGAGTATGTCGACGTTCGCCAGAGCATGCGCAACGGCGGCGGCCCGGCCTGCCTGCGCCTGCGGGTGGTGCTGACCGACGCGGAGCTGACGGCGACGAACCCGGGGCAACGGTTCGACGCGACCTTGCATGCCCACCTGAACGCCTGGGCCGAGCATCGCTATCGCGACCGCTTGGCGCCCGCCGACCTGGCCGATCCGTCGCTGATCGTCGAAGGACGGGAGGCGCTGGACGAGTTGACGGTGATCCTGGGGCTGGGCGGCGACTTCTACCCGTTCCAGCGGGCCGCCTTACGATGACCCGCTTCGAGGTCCGTCCGGCCAGGCCCGACGACGCGGCCGGCATCCTGGCCCTGCACCGCAAGGTCGCGGCGCTGCCAGGCGGCTTGGCGCGGGTCCCGGAGGAGGTCACCGCCGACTACGTCGCCCACGCCATGGCGGCTTCGGCCGACGGCGGGGTCAATCTGGTCGCGGTCGCCGCCGACGGGATCCTGTGCGGCGAACTGCATGTCGAGCGCATGAAGATCGCGCTGTTCCGCCACGTTCTGACGGACCTGACCGTGGCGGTCGATCCGGACTGGCAGGGCAGGGGCGTCGGCACAGCCCTGTTTCAGGTCCTGATCGACACGGCGCGTGGCATGACCCCGTCGGTCGGGCGGATCGAGTTGGGCACAGGCGCGAACAATCTCGGCGCCCAGCGGCTCTACCAGCGGCTGGGCTTCAAGATCGAGGGCCGCTTGCCCGGACGTGGCCGCCACCCCGACGGCAGCGTCGAGGACGACATCGTCATGGGTCTGCTGCTGGACTAGCCGCGCAGGGCGGCCAGGGCTTGCGGGAACCGGCGCGACAACGGCGCTTCGGTCTCGCCGAGTTCGACTGCGTAGTCGCCCGAACCCTCGGGACGCAGGCCGGTGACGCGGGCGGGATTGACCAGCCATGAGCGATGGGTGCGGACGAAGCCATGGGCGGCCAGATCCTGCTCCAACGCGCCGAGGGACGAGCGCATCAGCGGCCGGCGTCCGTCGGCCAGGAGGAATTCGGCATAGTTGCCAGCCGAGCGCACGGCCAGGATCTCGTTGACCGGAACTCGCAGCAGCCGCGCGCCATCGCGGATGTCGAAACTGGCCGCGCCCGCCGGCGGCGGAGCGGCCTTGGCCGCTTCCTGCGCGCTGCGTCGGAGCGACAGATAATAGATGGTCGAGGCCAGGCCGTAGGCCAGCAGGTCTTTGCGGAACTCGTAGGGGAACTCGCTGGAGAGCGGGCCGTAGCCGTAGGGCTCGTGCATCACCAGGGCGTAGGCCAGATGACGCAGGGCCAGGAAGCCCGAGACGTGGAGCACCGAATAGATCAGGACCGCGACGAGGTGGACGGGCGCGGCCTTCCACCAACGCGGCGCGGTCCGGAACGACCACAGCGCCACCACGGCCGGGATCGCGAAGATGACCATGGTCACCAGGGCGCTGCTGACTTCCCAGATGACCGGCGGCCATACGCCTTCCTGCGGCGCGTCGTGCTGGATGGTCAGGATATTGACTAGGCAGATGCTGGAGATCAGCGCGGCGCCCAGCAGCCAGGCCCGCCAGAGGCCTTGACGCTCTTCGCCGTTCATCCCGAAAACCGCGCCGCTGGTCCCTGGAGGTTTGCCGCTTGTCCCTGCCGGCGGCCGCTGATCCCCCGGCGCTTGGCCGGATGAGGAGGCTCGGGTCACGACGGTCTCATCGTTTTTCACCCGGACGCTTCTCCATGACCACGACTGCTTCGCCGGACCGCCGCTACGACCTCGACTGGATTCGGGTCGGGGCGTTCTTCCTGCTGATCCTCTATCACGTCGGCATGTTCTACGTGCCCTGGGAATGGCACGTGAAGACGCCTCATCCGGTGGAAGCCCTCGAGCCGTTCATGCTGCTGACCAATCCGTGGCGGCTGACCCTGTTGTTCCTGGTTTCGGGCGCGGCGACGCGGTTCATGGCCGACAAGGTCTCGGTCGGAAAACTAACCGGCGCGCGGGTGGCGCGTCTGCTGCCGCCGCTGCTGTTCGCCATGTTCGTGGTCGTGCCGCCGCAGTCCTACTATCAGATCGTCGAATACTTGGCGGCTCATCCGGGCGCCCCGACGAACTTCGCCTCCTACGGCGATTTCTGGATCAAGTACGTGACCGGTTCGGGCCGCTGGTGCTCGCCCGACGGCTGCGTGACCACCCCGACCTGGAACCACATGTGGTTCGTGGCCTATCTGCTGTTCTACACTCTGGTCCTGGCCGTGCTGCTGCTGATCTGGAAGCGGCTGGGCGCGTACATCCAGGCGGCCCTGGAGACGGTGCTGCGCGGGCCGGGCCTCATCGTTTGGCCGGTCCTGTATCTCGGCGTCGCTCGCGTTCTGCTGATCCGGTTCGGCGAGACCCACGCCCTGGTCGGCGACCACTATGTGCACGCCGTGTCGTTTGCCGCCTTCCTGGTGGGCTTCGGCCTGGCCAAGTCCGAGGTGCTGCGCGAGCGCCTGATCGCCGCCCGTTGGCCCGCCCTGGGCCTGGCCGTCGCGGCCTATGCCGGCTGGGCGATCTATGCCTGGGCCTATCGCGCCGATGACGCCAACCCGCCCGAGGCCCTGCGGTTCGTCATGCGCTTCGTCTATGCGACCGACACCTGGTGCGCCATCGCGGCCATCCTCGGCTTCGGGGCCAAGCATCTGAACCGCGAGACGCCGGCCCTGCGCTACCTGACCCTGGGCGTCTTCCCGTTCTACCTGGTTCACCAGACCCTGATCGTGGTGGCCGCCCATCACTTGGCCAAACTGGCCCTGCCGCAGCCGTTGGAGGCCGTGATCCTGATCGCCGCCACCTTCGCCGGCTGCTTCGCGACCTACGAGATCGTCCGCCGCATTCCCGGCGTGCGCTTGCTGTTCGGCCTGAAAGGTCAGCCGGCCGGGACGGCCAACCGCCCGCCGGCGTTCGCATAGGCCTGGGACCCGGCGGTGATCACCCGATCGCCGCCGGTGATCTCGGCGATGCCCAGGTCGCTGGCCCCGGCCAACCGCTCGTAGAGCGCCCCGAAGTCGCGCAGGGTGACCTCCTGCAGGGTCTGGATCGACGGGATGACGAAATAGACCTGCTGGAAGTCGTCGATCCGATACGGCGTGCGCATCACCCGCTCCAGCTCGAAGCCGATCCGGTTGGGGGAGGGGTCTTCGAGGGCGAACAGGGATTCGGTGCGCGAGGAGACGATGCCCGCGCCGTAGATGCGCAGGCCGGCTTTGGTCTCCATCAGGCCGAACTCCACGGTGTACCAGTAGAGGCGCGCCAGATTGGCCAGCCGCCCCAGGCCCAGCGCCCTCTGACCGCCCTTGCCGTAGGCCTGCATGTAGTCGGCGAAGGTGGGATCGGTCAGCATCGGCACATGGCCGAAGACGTCGTGGAAGGTGTCGGGTTCCTGCAGGTAGTCCAGCTCGTGCGGCTTGCGGATGAACTGGCCGGCGGGAAAGCGGCGGTTGGCCAGGTGATCGAAGAACACGTCATCGGGCACCAGGCCCGGCACGGCCACCACGCTCCAGCCGGTCAGGCGCTGAAGCTCCTCGTTGATCCGCTTGAAGTCGGGAATGCCCGAGCGATGCAGGTCCAGGGCGTCGAGCCCGCGCAGGAACTCGTCGCAGGCCCGGCCCGGAAGCAAGGCGGTCTGGCGTTCATAGAGGGTGATCCAGACGTCGTGCTCGGCCTGGGAATAGTTCTCCCAACCTTGGTCGATCGTCCAATCGGCGGCCGCGCCGGGGGGCGGGCCGTTGCTGAAACCGTCTGCGCTCATGCGACGACGTTACGCCCGGGCGGAGGCAAAGTTCGTTCGAACTTTGCGCCAAACCCGAGGCTTGCCGGAGAGACGTTGCGCCTAGTGCGAGATCCGAGGACGAAGCTTGTAGGCTCCGTGGTCGAAGCTCTCGAAGATCACCTGAGTCTGCGGATGACCGACCGGCTCGCCGGTTTCGTCCGCCAGCAGGTTCTGTTCGGAAACATAGGCGACGTAGGTGTTGTCGTCGTTCTCGGCCAGCAGGTGATAGAACGGCTGGTCCTTGGTCGGCCGGATGTCCTCGGGAATGGAGTTCCACCATTCCTCGGTGTTGGCGAACACCGGGTCGACGTCGAACACCACGCCCCGGAAGGGGAACACACGGTGCTTGACCACCTGGCCGATCGCGAATTTGGCGAGTCTCGAATTCATGTCGAGCAGCCTACACGAGTCTCCTGACTAGAACCTGAACGTAGAGTTCCGTCCCCGGATAACAAGGCGACGCCTTCCGGCGGGGGAATCTGGTTGCTATGCTCGCTCCCGAAGTGAGGCGGTTCGGCATGAATCGCCTGCGAGACAAGGTGGAAAGACCATGTCGGAGGCGCCGCGAGCGCCCGGCGCGCCTCGACCCTCGGGTTCGGGCCGGCGCCGGCCGGCGGGCGAGCAGTCGTGCTATGCGGCGCTCGACCTGGGTACGAACAACTGCCGCCTGCTGGTGGCGACGCCGTCTCCGCGCGGGTTCCGCGTGGTCGAGGCCTATTCCCGCATCGTCCGCCTGGGCGAGGGGCTTTCCCAGACCGGGCAGCTTTCCGACGAGGCCATGGACCGCTCGATGGCGGCCCTGAAGGTCTGCGCCGAGAAGATCCGCCGCCGCAAGGTGGTGCGGGTCAAGGCCGTGGCCACCCAGGCCTGCCGTGGTGCGGCCAATGGTCCCGACTTCGTGCGTCGCGTGGCCGAGGAGACCGGCCTGCGCCTGCAGATCATCACGCCGAAGGAAGAGGCCCAGCTGTCGGTGGCCGGTTGCATGAGCCTGTTCGACCGCGAAGCCGAGGCGGCCCTGGTGGTCGATGTGGGCGGCGGATCGACCGAACTGTCGTGGGTGGACCTCAAGGGCGGCGGGTTGGACGCCAAGCCCAGGCAGTTCGCGGCCTGGAGGCTGCCGATCAAGGCCTGGTTGTCGATCCCCATCGGGGTGGTCACCCTGGCAGAGCGCTTCCCCGAGGGCGAGCGGGCCGAAGCGGGTTGGTTCCGGGCCATGGTCGATGAGGTCAAGGCGCGGATCGAGGCCTTCCCGCACGCCGAGCCGATGCGTCAGCTGTTCGAGGGCGGTCGCGCCCACATGGTCGGCACCTCGGGCGCGATCACCAGCCTGGCCGGCCTGCATCTGGGCCTGCCACGCTACGACCGCAACATCGTCGATGGCCTGTGGATGCAGCGCCACGAGTGCGAGGCGGCGGCCGAGCGGCTGCTGACCCTGACCGCCAAGGAGCGGGCGCTGGAGCCCTGCATCGGCGCCGACCGCGCCGACCTGGTGCTGGCGGGCGCGGCCATTTTGCAGGCCGTTCAGGAGCTTTGGCCGTGTTCGCGCGTGCGTGTCGCCGATCGGGGGCTTAGAGAGGGGCTCCTGATGTCCCTGATGTCCGATCAGCAACAGAAGCCGCGCCGGCGTCGGCGAGGCGGCGCTGGTCGGTCGTCCCGTCCCGCCACGGTGAACGCATGAACGACGAACCTCCCCGCAAGCGCATGGTCAAGCCGCCGGCCGGCGGCAACGAAAGCGGCCGCGCCAAGCCCGCGCGCCTGAAGACCGCCTTCGGCCGCACGCCCAGCCAGCAGGCCTGGCTGGAGCGCCAGATCAACGACCCGTTCTCGGCCAAGGCCCGGGCTATGGGCTATCGCAGCCGCGCGGCCTTCAAGATCAGCGAGATCGACGAGAAGTTCCATTTCTTCCGCAAGGGCGCGCGGGTGATCGACCTGGGTTGCGCGCCGGGCGGATGGCTGCAGATCGCGGTCGAACGCGGCGTGACCCAGCTGGTCGGCGTCGACCTTCTGCCGGTCGATCCGGTCGCGCCGGCCCACATTCTGGAGATGGATTTCACCGACCCGACCTGTCCGCCCAAGCTGATCGAGCTCTTGGGCGGCGCGCCGGACCTGGTGATGTCGGACATGGCGCCCAACACCGTGGGTCACCGCGAAACCGACCACCTGCGCATCGTCGGCCTGATCGAGATCGGCGCGGAGTTCGCCATCGAGGTGCTCAAGCCCGGCGGCGCGTTCGTGGCCAAGGCCTTCCAAGGCGGCGAGACCGCCGAGGTGATCGCGCGCCTGAAGAAGCACTTCGAGAAGGTCGTCCACTTCAAGCCCAAGGCCAGCCGCCAGGACAGCTCCGAGGTCTTCCTGGTCGCGACGGGGTTCAAGGGACGGTAGGGCAGAGCCGCGTCTCGTGGTCCATCGATCGACGGTCGTCGTTCGGCGAATTCATCCCCATTTATGCCGCCAAGCGGGTCGACACGGACGGCCTCCGTAGGTATACGCGGCTCGCAAAATGGAGACTCCAATGGAGATTCGCGAAGGGCTCACCTTCGACGACGTTTTGCTCGAACCCGGTCCGTCAGACGTCATGCCCACCCAGGTGACGACCGAGACCAAGTTTACGCGTGAAATCAGTCTGAACATCCCGCTCGTGTCCGCGGCCATGGACACGGTGACCGAAAGCCGCCTCGCCATCGCCATGGCCCAGGCCGGCGGTCTGGGCATCCTGCACCGCAACCTCACCAACGAGGAGCAGGCCGACCAGGTACGCGAGGTCAAGCGCTACGAAAGCGGCATGGTCATCAATCCGCTGACCATCCATCCCGACACCACTCTGGCCGAGGTCCGCGAGATCAAGGCCCGCCGCAAGATCTCGGGCTTCCCGGTGGTCGAGCGCGACACGGGCAAGCTGGTCGGCATCCTGACCAACCGCGACATGCGTTTCGAGGGCGACGACAACGTCCCGGCCTCGGCGATCATGACCCGCGAGAACCTGATCACCGTCTCCGAGGGCGTCGACAGCCGCGAGGCGCGCGAGCTGCTGCGCAAGCACAAGATCGAACGCCTGATCGTCGTCGACGAGGCCTATCGCGCCGTCGGCCTGATCACGGTGAAGGACATCGAGAAGGCCCAGGCCCACCCTCTGGCCGCCAAGGACGACAAGGGCCGGCTGCTGGTCGGCGCGGCCTCGACCGTCGGCGACGCCGGTTTCGAGCGCTCGATGGGCCTGGTGGACGCTGGCGTCGACGTCGTCGTCATCGACACCGCCCACGGCCACTCCAGCCAGGTCGCCATGGCGGTCTCGCGCCTTAAGCGCGAAGCCAACCGCGTGCAGATCGTGGCCGGCAACATCGCCACCTACGACGCAGCCCGCGCCCTGATCGACGCCGGCGCCGACGCGGTGAAGGTGGGCATCGGCCCCGGCAGCATCTGCACCACCCGCATCGTCGCCGGTGTGGGTGTGCCGCAACTGACCGCGATCTCCGAAGCCGTTCGGGCCGCGCGCGACACCGGAACCCCGGTGATCGCCGACGGCGGTATCAAGTACTCGGGCGACCTGGCCAAGGCCATCGCGGCCGGGGCCTCGACCGCCATGATGGGCTCGATGTTCGCCGGCACCGAAGAGGCGCCGGGCGAGGTGTTCCTGTACCAGGGCCGCTCTTACAAGAGCTATCGCGGCATGGGTTCGGTGGGCGCCATGGCCCGGGGCTCGGCCGACCGCTACTTCCAGAAGGAAGTGACGGACAGCTTCAAGCTGGTGCCGGAAGGCATCGAGGGGCAGACGCCTTTCAAGGGCCCGATCGCCCCGGTGCTGCACCAGCTGGTCGGCGGCCTGCGGGCGGCCATGGGCTATGTCGGCGCCCCCACCATCGCCGAACTGCAGAAGCGCGCGCGCTTCGTGCGGATCACCGGCGCGGGCCTGCGTGAGAGCCACGTCCACGACGTGATGATCACCCGGGAAGCGCCGAACTATCCGAGCGCGGTCTAGGGCCGTGCGGATGGCGTTCGAACTTCAGATGCTGGGCGTGGCCGTCGTGATCGGCCTCGTCCACCTGCTCTGGGCGGCCGCGGCCGCCCAGCCGCAGCGCGGCCTGAAGTGGAACGTCGGTTCGCGCGACACGCCGGTGGTCCTGACGGGCATGGCGGGGCGCCTGGAACGCGCCTTCGCCAACTTCCGCGAGACCTTCCCGCTCTTCGCCGCCGCTGTGCTGGTCGCCTATCTGGGCGGCCGGCTCGGCATGCTCTCGGCGCATGGAGCGCTGCTCTATGTCGGGGCGCGGGCGATCTACATCTTTCTCTATGCCTTCGGCGTGCCGTATGCGCGGTCGCTGGTATGGCTCGCTTCCCTGATCGGCATAGGCCTGATCCTGGCGGCCTTGGTGATCTGAAAACACAATGCGTGACGGCGGCAGACTAGCAGCGGCGATCGAGGTTCTCACCGAGATCGAGACGCGTCATTTCCCCGTACGGATGGCGCTGAAGCGCTGGGGCGAGGGCGCGCGCTACGCGGGTTCGAAAGACCGCGCCTTCGTGTCGGGCCTGGCCCTGGACGCCCTGCGCCGCAAGCGCTCCCTGGGCTGGATGATGGGCGACGACAGCGCGCGCGGCGTCGTGCTGGGCGTGCTGGCCTTCGACTGGAAGTGGTCGCTGGACCGCGTCGCCGAGGCCGCCGCCGAGGAGCACGGCCCGGGCGCCCTGACCGACGCTGAGCGCGAGCGGCTGGCCTCACCCCGTTCGCTGGCCGAGGCTCCCGCGCCGGTGGCCGGCGACTATGCCGACTGGATGCAGCCGTCCCTGACCCGCGCCCTGGGCCAGGACCAGGCCGCCGAGATGGCCGCCTTGGCCGAGCGGGCTCCGGTCGATCTGCGCATTAACCTGCTCAAGACCGATGTCGAGCGCGGCGCCAAGGCCGTGGCCCTGATCGGCGCCGAGCCGGCGGGCGTGCTGGACACCGCCTTCCGCATCCCGGCGCCGGGCGCGGCCGACCGCACGCCGTCGGTGGAGGCCGTGCCGGCCTTCTCCAAGGGCTGGTTCGAGGTTCAGGACCTGGGCTCGCAGATCGCCGCCGCCGTGGCCGGCGACGTCAAGGGCAAGCAGGTGCTGGACTTCTGCGCCGGAGGCGGGGGCAAGACCCTGGCCCTGGCCGCCGCCATGGACAATCGCGGCCAGATCTACGCTCACGACAGCGACGCCCGCCGCCTGGCCGACACCATCCGGCGCGGCCAGCGGGCAGGGGTCCGTAACCTGCAGATCCGCTCGCCGATCGAGGGCGCACCGCTGAAGGGCCTGGAAGGCAAGCTGGACCTCGTCTTCGTCGACGCCCCGTGCACGGGCTCGGGCACCTGGCGCCGCCACCCCGACGCCAAGTGGCGCCTTTCGTCCGATCAGTTGGCCAAGCGCCAGATCGAGCAGGACGCCGTCCTGGCCGACGCCTCCGACTTTGTGAAGCCGGGCGGCCGACTGATCTATGTCACCTGCTCGCTGCTGACCGAGGAGAACGAGGACCGCGTATCGGCCTTCGTCGAGCGCCATCCGGGCTTCTCGGTCAAGCCGATCACCCTGAAGGGCGTCGAGCAGCACCTGACACCCGAAGGCTATCTGCGTCTGACCCCCCATCGCGCCGGGACCGACGGCTTCTTCGCCGCCGTGATCGAGCGCGGGTCCTACGCGCCCTGAACACTGACCCCGCGAGGGGATCGAACCGAAACGACACGCTGGAGATATTGAGATGACGACCGAAACCCACCACCAGCGCGTTCTGATCGTCGATTTCGGCAGCCAGGTCACCCAGCTGATCGCCCGCCGGGTGCGCGAGGCCGGCGTCTATTGCGAGATCCACCCGTTCGACAAGGCCGAGGCCCTAGTCGACGACTACAAGCCCAGCGCCATCATCCTCTCGGGCGGCCCGGCCAGTGTGCTGGAGACCGACAGCCCCCGCATCGGGACCAAGCTGTTCGACCTGGGCGTGCCGATGCTGTGCGTCTGTTATGGCGAGCAACTGCTGTGCGACGTGCTGGGCGGCAAGGTCGAGGGCGGCCACGCCGGCGAGTTCGGCCGGGCCGAACTGACCATCGGCAAGGACAGTCCGCTGTTCGAAGGCCTGGCCGGCGTCGGCGGCCTGGAAACGGTCTGGATGAGCCACGGCGACCGCGTCACCGCCATTCCGGAAGGCTTCGAGGTGATCGCCACCTCGACCGGCGCCCCGTTCGCGGCCGTCGCCAACGACGCCCGCAAGATCTACGGCGTGCAGTTCCACCCCGAGGTGGTTCACACCGTCAACGGCGCCAGGATCTACAAGAACTTCCTGTTCAACATCGCCGGCCTGAAGGGCGACTGGACCATGGCCTCGTTCCGCCAGGAGATGGTCCAGAAGATCCGGGCCCAGGTTGGCGACGGCAAGGTGATCTGCGGCCTGTCGGGCGGCGTCGACAGCTCGGTGGCCGCCGTGCTGATCCACGAGGCCATCGGCGAGCAGCTGACCTGCGTGTTCGTCGACACCGGCCTGCTGCGCAAGAACGAGGCCGATCAGGTCGTGACCCTGTTCCGCGACCACTACAACATCCCGCTGGTTCACGTGGACGCCGGCGACCTGTTCCTGGGCGAACTGGCCGGGGTCAGCGACCCGGAGACCAAGCGCAAGACCATCGGCAAGCTGTTCATCGACGTCTTCGACAAGGAAGCCGCCAAGATCGAAGGCGCGGCGTTCCTGGCCCAGGGCACGCTCTATCCCGACGTGGTCGAGAGCGTCTCGGCGCGCGGCGGCCCCTCGGCGGTGATCAAGAGCCACCACAATGTGGGCGGTCTGCCGGACTACATGAAGCTGAAGCTGGTCGAGCCGCTGCGCGAGCTCTTCAAGGACGAGGTTCGCGCCCTAGGCGTCGAGCTGGGCCTGGCTCCCGCTTTTGTCGGCCGCCATCCATTCCCCGGCCCGGGCCTGGCCATCCGCATCCCGGGCGACATCACGCCCGAAAAGGTCAAAGTCCTGCAGGACGCCGACGCCATCTATCTGGAAGAGATCCGCAACGCCGGTCTCTACGACAAGATCTGGCAGGCCTTCGCCGTGCTCCTGCCGGTGAAGACGGTGGGCGTCATGGGCGACGCCCGCACCTACGAGAACGTCCTGGCCCTGCGCGCGGTCACCTCGACCGACGGCATGACCGCCGACTTCTTCGAGTTCCCCTGGGACGTCCTGGGCAAGACCGCCACCCGGATCATCAACGAAGTCCGGGGCGTCAACCGCGTCGTCTACGACGTGACCAGCAAGCCGCCTGGCACGATCGAATGGGAGTAGTCCTCACTCTCGTCTTCGGGTGGAGACAACCGGCCGAACCGCGTTAGCATTCCCTCCGGCCCGCCGATGAAGCGGCCGGATGTGGGGAAGTCGATGCGTCGAATGTTGTTGAGGGCTGTCGCGGGCCTGGCGATCGGAGCGGCGGCCGGCGTCGCGGCGGCCCAGCCCACCCAGGCGCAGCTGGACGGGTTCGCCGCCGGTCTCAAGGTCGGCTACCAGGTTCTCGACAATCGCCCCGATCCGGCGACTTGCGCCCCGGCCCATAACTGCATGCGGGCTGTCATGACCCTGGCCGCGCCCCAGGCGCCCGAGGCCGGCTGGTCGCTGTACTTCAGCAGCGTCGACCGCATCCTCGAGGCCGAGGGCGACGGGTTCGCCTTGACCCACATCAACGGCGACCTCTACCGCCTGACTCCGACGGCCGCCTTCGCCGGTTTCGCCGCCGGTCCGATCCGCATCCCCCTGAAGCTCGAAGGCCACCAGCTGTCCGAGCTCTATCCGATGCCGAACTACTATGCGGCGGTCGACGGCCTGGCGGCGCGGACCATCGACAGCACGCGTCCGGTCATCGATCTGGAGACGGGCCTCGAGAGCCTGGCCTTCGTCGCGCCCTTCACCGACGAGGCGCGGCTGGCGGGGGCTTCGGCGGCCGACACGACGGTCTGGGCGACGGCGCCGCGTGTCTACGCGGTGAACGCGGCCGCGGGAACGAGCCTCCAGGCCGTACCGGCGACGGCGATCCTGCCCACGCCCTCGAAGGTCCGACCCGACCCGGGCGGCGGACGGCTGGACCTGTCGCGTGGGGTGACTGTCTCGCTGAGCGGCATCCGGCGCGCCGACCTGGCGCCGGCCCTGGCGCATCTGGCCTCGCGCGGTGCGACTGAGGGCAAGGGCGGCGTGCGGCTGGCGATCAAGCTCGCCCCGTCGCGACAGCTGGCCCTGGGCGGCTACAGCCTGGCCGTGAAGACCGGATCGATCGAGATCCTGGCCTCCGATCCCGAAGGCGCGGCCAACGCTCTGGCCTCGCTGAGCCAGTTGATCGACGCCCAGCGCGCGGTTCCGCTGGTGACGGTGGACGACGCGCCGCGCTTCGACTTCCGGGGGCTGCACATCGACGTGGCTCGCAACTTCCATTCCAAGTCCGAAATCCTGGCGATCCTGGACCAGATGGCGGCCTACAAGCTGAACCGCTTGCATCTGCACTTGGCCGACGACGAGGGCTGGCGGGTCGAGATCGCCGGCCTGCCGGAGCTGACCCAGGTCGGCTCGCGCCGCTGCCACGACCCGGCCGAGCGGACCTGCCTGCTGCCGCAGCTGGGCTCGGGGCCCGATCCCTCGACGCCGGTCAACGGCTTTTTCTCGCGGGCCGGCTACGTCGAGATCGTCCGGGCCGCCCAAGCGCGCCACATTCAGGTGATCCCATCGTTCGACATGCCGGGCCATTCCCGCGCGGCGATCAAGTCGATGGAGGCCCGCGCGGCGCGTCTGCGGGCCGAGGGTAAGCCTGAAGCCGAGGCTGGGCGCTACCTCCTGAGTGAACCCGCCAACGCCTCGGTCTACAGCAGCATTCAGCACTACACCGACAACACCATCAACGTCTGCCTGGACAGCAGCTACGTCTTCCTCGGCAAGGTGGTGGACGAGATGGCCCGGCTGCACGCCGAGGCCGGCCAGCCGCTGACGCGCTACCACATCGGGGCCGACGAGACGCCGGGCGCGTGGACGGCTTCGCCGGCCTGCGCAGCCTACGAGGCCAAGACGGGCATCAAGCCGGTGAATCTGGGCGGTCATTTCATCGAGAAGGTGTCGGCCATGCTGGCGGCCAAGGGGGTGATGGTGGCCGGCTGGAGCGATGGCATGGGTCATGCCAGGGCCGACCAGATGCCGGCCAAGGCGCACTCCAATGCCTGGGGCGCTCTGGGCGGCGACGGTCCCGCCAGCGCGCACAAGCAGGCCAACCAGGGCTGGGAGGTGGTGATCTCCATCCCCGAGGTGATGTACTTCGACAGCCCGCAGGCCGCCGATCCCAAGGAGCGGGGCTACGACTGGCCCTCGCGCGCCACCGACACCCGCAAGGTGTTCGACTTCATGCCCGAGAACCTGCCCGCTCATGCCGAGCTGTGGAACGACCTGCGTGGCAAGCCCCAGAGCCAGAAGGACGACGCACCGCTGGAGCCCGGTGTCCGGTTCGCCGGCCTGCAGGGGCAGCTCTGGAGCGAAACGGTCCGCTCGGACGCCCAGGTGGACTACATGCTCTATCCCCGCTTGCTGGCCCTGGCCGAGCGCGCCTGGCACGGCGCGAACTGGGAAGTCCCCTATGTGGCGGGGGCCGCCTACACCCCGACCACCGGCGCGTTCACCGCCGAGATGCGGGCGCGGCGCGACGCCGACTGGAACGCCTTCGCCAACCTGCTGGGCGGTCGCGAACTGGCGCGGCTGGACGCGGCGGGCGTGGCCTACCGCGTGCCGACGGTCGGGGCGGTGATCGAGGACGGCGAGTTGAAGGCCAATGTCGAGTTTCCCGGACTGGCCATCGAGTACCGCCCCGAGGGCGGCGCCTGGCGGCCCTATGTCGAGGGCGCAGCGGTCTCGGGAGCGGTCGAGGTGCGCGCCCGGTCGGCCGACGGGCGGCGGGCCGGGCGCAGCTTGACGGTCAAGCCGGACTAGCTGGGCTTGCGGGCGTCCGCGGCCAGCCGGTCGGCCTGGCGTTCCAGGTTGTCGGCCTGGCCGGGCAGGCGATTGGCCAGGTCGCGCAACTCGGCGTCGGTGACGACATTGCCGCGCGCCTTGTTCTCGGCGATCTGCTTGGCGCGGTAGGCCGGATCGCGCAGGCGGGCCGCCTCGGCCCGCATCTGCTGGGCGCCCTGGCGCATCTGGACCGCGCCCTCGGCCATCTGGGCGTGGACCCGCACCATCTGCCGCGCGACCTCGGCCCGGGCCTGCTCGCCGGCGCGGCGGGCGATCTCGCCGTCGGCCCGGGCGCGAGCGGCGTCGACCTTGGCCTGTTCGGCCGCCTGACGGGCGATGTCGACGCGGACGCGCTCCACATCGACCTGGCGACGAGCCTCGACGGCGGCGGCGCGGGCGATCTCGGCCGCATTACGCGCGGTCTCGGCGATGGCGCGGGCCGCCTCGGCGCGAGCGTGGGCTTCGATGGCTTGTTGCTGTTCGGCGGGCGAGCCCGGCAGGAAGTAGCCGTAGCGGAACACCTTGGGCGGCGGGGGCGGGGGCTCGGGCGGAGCCGGGGGCTCGGGCGGTTCGGGCGGGGGCGGAGGCTCCGGGAGCTCGGCCAGTTCAGGCGGCGGCGGTGGCGGGGCGGGCGGAGCCGGGGGCGCGGGAGAAGCAGGCGGCACGGGCGGCGCGGGCGGCTCCGACTGGACCCAGTCCTGGCGCGTGACGCCTAGGGCCGCCAGGGGCGTGGCCACGGCGGCCAGGGCGACAACGGTGGCGGCGACCACGATCGGGCGGCGGCGGGCGGAAGAGTTCGTCATGATGCAGGCGATCCTTGTCTTCAGCGTTCGGGCGTCGGCGGCCATGGCGGTGGCGACACGCGGGAGTTGGGGATGAGGGCGGGGTTGGGAGGCCAGGCGCACCAGCGTTCGGGCGTAGAGTGTGCGGTCTATGGTTTCGAGCGCGATGGCGTCGGCGGCTTCTTCGGAGCGTTCGGCCAGGACGACATGCAGCCGCCAGACCAAGGGGTTGAACCAGAAGATCGCCAGGGCCAGTCGCGACACGATCAGGAACAGCCAGTCGTGGCGGCGCAGGTGGGCCAGTTCGTGGGCCAGGATGGCGGGGGCGGCGTGGCGTTCGGAAAGGCTCTCCGGATCGACGACGATGAAGCCGGGCCAGACGCCCCAGCTGAGCGGGCCTTTGACCCGGTCGGTGGAGGCGAGGTGAGGGCGATCCACGGGCGCCAATCTCTCCAGCGGCGCGAGCCAGCCGGGGCAGCGCACCGGGCCGCCCTTGCGAGTCCAGCGCTCCAGGGTGATGACGCCCAGCAGAAGTTGGCCGGCGATGACGACGGCGCCGAAGGCCCAGACGCCGCCGATCAGCTTGACGGGCGGCGGCCAGGTCAGGAGCGCGTGTCCGGCATCCTGCGCACCGCTCAGCTTGGCCTGGGCGAGTTGGAGCGCCGGGACAGTCTCGGGCGCTGAGGCCGGCAGCAGGGCCAGGTTCAGCGCCGGCAGGACGTTCATGATCACCGGCAGGGCCACCAGCAGGCAAACCGTGGCGCGCAGGATGTCCACACGGTCGACCGGACGGTGGGCCAGCCAGCGGGCGCAGACCAGGCCGGCGCCGGCGACGATGCTGGACTTGAGCATCAGCGAGGCGAGCAGGACCCAGGTCATGGCTTGCGCTCCACGGCCTGGTCGATGGCCCGCTCCAGGGCGGCGGCCTCCTCGGGGGACAGCCTCTGGCCCAGGCCTAGCAGGGCGGTCGCGGCGCTGGCCGCCGAGCCGGCGAAGAAGGTGTCGATCATCCGCCGAAGGGCGTCGGCGGCGACGGTTTCGGTGCGTTGGGCGGGGCTATAGACGAAGCCGTCCGGCCCGGACGAGCGCTCCACCAGCCCCTTGGCCTCCAGCCGCGACAGCAGGGTGCGCACGGCCGAGTCGCTGAGGGGATCGGACAGCGCGCTACGAACCCCGGCGGCGGTGCTGGTCTCCAGGCGGCACAGGGTCTCGAAGACCTCGCGCTCGCGTCGGGGCAGGGACTCGATCATGGGGACTCCGCCAGATGTGACGCTACATCTGTAGCGCCACATTTGTAGCGGCGTAAGCCCGTTCCGGATGAATTCGCCGTAACCTAGGCTTCGTGCCTCGGCAGGGTCCTCATCGCTTCCGCGTGCCGGTCACCGGGAAGGTCCCGAACGGGCCTGTCTTGGTCGTGCCGGTAAAGGTGTCGCCATCCAGCACGACGTCGAACTCCAGCTTGATCGGGAACGGCTTGGTCGCCTTGCCCGACCAGACGCCGTGGGCGCCGTCGACCGTGCCCTTGAGATCGACCGATCCCTGCGAGGAGAACTGGCGGCCGGTGATGACATTGCCCTGCACCGTGAATTCGCCGGTGGCGGGCTGCTTGCCGGCGGGCGAGTCGATGACGACCTCCCAGGTTCCCGCGAACGATCCCACGGCGCCGCCCTTGGCCTTGGCGGCGGCCGGAACCTTGGGGACCTCGTTCAGCTGGTGACCACGCAGACGCAGGTACTGGCGGATGGCCTCGATGTCGGCGTCGGGCATTTCCGGGAAAGCCGGCATGCCGTTTTCGACCAGGGCGCCCTTCACCGCGGCGTGGAAGGCCTCGCGGTTGGCCGGATAGAGCGAGGTGCGCAGGTCAGGCGCCGCGCCGCCGCCCACCGCGTTCCAGCCGTGGCAGACCAGGCAGCCGGACATGCCGAAGGCGGTCGCGCCCTTTTCCTCGAGCGCCGCGTTGGGCTTGTAGTCCGGATCGTCGGGCGCCTTCAGTGGGGCCGGCTTCTCGATCGGCGGCAGTTGGTCCTTGCCGTCCAGGGCGAAGGTCAGCACGCGGCGGGGCATGTGGTAGTCGGTGCGGTACTGGGCGTTGCCGCTGGACAGAATGCCGCCGCCCGAGGCGCCGCTGCCGGTGATCACCGTGACGTACTGCTTGCCGTTCACGCTGTAGGAGATCGGCGGAGCGACCACGGGCGCGCCGGTCTGGAAGGCCCAGACCTCCTTGCCGGTGCGGGCGTCATAGGCGACCAGATTGCCGTCGATCCGCCCCTGGAAGACCAGGTCGCCGGCCGTGGCCATGACACCGCCGGGCCAGTTGCCGGGCAACTGCACGCTCCATTTCGCGGTCTGGGTGACCGGATCCCAGGCCTTCAGGAAGCTGCGGCGCGAGCCCGGCAGGTCGGGATCGGGCACCATGTTGACGGCCAGGCCGCCCAGCTTGGGCTGATGCTTGAAGTCCACGCCCTCGTCGCCGATGAACGAGGCCCCCTCGATCACCGGCACATAGGTCAGGCCCGTGCGCGGGCTGTAGGCCTGAGGCAGCCAGCTGTGCGCGCCGCGCGCGCCGGGCCACAACTCGAACAGGCCGGGCTTGCCGTTGTAGCGGATGCCCGGATCCTCGACCGGGCGGCCGGTCTTCATGTCGATGCTCTTGGCCCAGGTGACCTTGGCGAAGGGCTTGGCCGACAGGAGTTCTCCCGTGGCCCGGTCCAGCACGTAGAAGAAGCCGTTCTTGGGCGCCTGCATCAGCACCTTGCGCGGCTTGCCGTCGATCTTCAGCGTCGCCAGCGACATGTCCTGGGTGGCGTTGCAGTCCCACTGCTCGCCCGGGCAGACCTGATAGTGCCAGACGTACTTTCCGGTGTCGGCCTTCACCGCCACGATGGAGGCCAGGAACAGGTTGTCGCCGCCGCCGGGGCTACGGACCGTCTGGTTGTAGGGGAAGCCGTTGCCGACGCCGATGTAGAACATCTTCAGCTCGGGATCGTAGCTGAAGGCGTTCCAGGCCGTGCCGCCGCCGCCCTGTTTCCACCACTCGCCCTTCCAGGTCTTGGCGGCCATGGCCATGGCGTCGTTCTCGAAACCCTTGGCGGGATCGCCGGGCACGGTATGGAAGCGCCACAGCTGCTTGCCGCTCATGGCGTCGTAGGCGGTGACATAGCCCCGAATGGCGCTGACGTCGGCGCCGCCGTGGCCGATGATCAGCTTGCCGTCGAACACGCGGGGCGGACCGTTGATGTAGCGCATCTCGCCGACGGGAAAGTCCCGCGTTTCCCAGGCGACCTTGCCGGTATTGGCGTCCAGCGCGATCACGCGGCCGTCCTGGGTGGCCAGGAACACGCGACGGTTCCAGTAGGCGATGCCCTTGGGGCCCCAACCCATGCGCAACAGGATTCCCGACTGCTCGCGGGTCTTGGAGTCGTACTCCCACAGCAGCTTGCCGGTCGCCGCCTCGAAGGCGCGGATGTAGCTGTGGCCCGTGGTCACGAACAGCTTGCCGTCGGCCGCGACCGGTCCGGTCAGGGTGTTCTCGGACGGCAGGTCGTAGTGCCAGGCCAGCTTCAGCTTATCGACCGAGCGGACGCTGATCTGCTTGAGGGGGCTGTAGTGCTGCTCGCCGCCGGTGCGGCCGAACGACGGCCAGTTGTCCGGATCGGAGACGGCGCTCGGCTCCTGGGGCGGGGATCCGGCGCCGCAGGACGCCAGGGCGGCCGCGCCGATGATCGTCAGGGCGATATGTCCGATCAGCCGCGTCCTGCGCGCGATGTTCCCCAGAGAAAACAGCATCAAATCCCCTCCAAAGCGCCCGGTCCGCACAAGGACCCGAGCCACGTCCGCGAGCCAGAAGGACGGTTGCTCCCGTCGCTGCTTCGCGGCTAGTTATAAGTCACCGTGTCTCATAACTCTGGAGGGGAAACAACATGCATATGACCGGAGAGCAGCGGATCGCCGCCTCGCGTCAGCGCGTGTGGGAAGCCCTGAACGACCCCGCCGTCCTGAAGGCCTGCATCCCCGGCTGCCAGTCGCTGGAGCGCGACGGCGCCGACCGGCTGAAGGCGACCGTTGAGGTCAAGATCGGGCCCATCGGAGCGCGGTTCGAGGGCGCCGTGAGCTTCTCCGACCTCGATCCGCCCAACGGCTACACGCTGAACGGCGAGGGCAGCGGCGGCATCGCCGGCTTCGCCAAGGGCGGGGCCAAGGTGAGGCTGTCCGACGATGGCGGTGGCACGCTGCTGACCTATGAGGTCGACGCGCAGGTGGGCGGGCGACTGGCTCAACTGGGTGGGCCGATCATCGACGCCACCGCCAAGCAGCTGGCAGGCAAGTTCTTCGCGCAATTGGGCGAGGCGATAGCGGGGCCTGGCGCGGCTCCCGCAACGGCGGGCGCCAAACCCGTCGTCGGCGCGGCTCCTGCGCTGTCTGCCCCTGCGCCGAGAGCGAGCGGCCTGCCCGTCGCCTGGATCCTGGCCGTGGCGGTCGCCGCCCTGGTCGGCTTCCTGGTCGGGCGAGGGCAGGGCGACGGTTCGGACTGGATGGGCCTGTCCATCGGCCTGTTGGTGGTGATCGTCGCGGCGGCGGGCTTCGAGTTCGGCCGCCGCTCGGCGCCGATGGTGACGTTGGACGCGGCCCTGCTGGCGAAGCTGGTGGAAGGGGCGCGGCGATGAAGCCCGCGCCGTTCGACTACGTCGCGCCCGACACCGTCGAGGAGGTCTGCGCCGTGCTGGCCGAAGCCGGCGGCGGGGCCACGGTGCTGGCCGGCGGCCAGACCCTGATGCCGCTCTTGGCCCTGCGCATGAGCCAGCCCTTCATCCTGGTCGACATCAATCGCGTCGCCGCCCTGAAAGGCGTGAGCCGGACGGGCGGCGGCACGCGGATCGGGCCAGCGATGCGCCAGAACCAGGTCATCGCCGATCCGACCCTGGGCCGCGTCCTGCCGGGACTGGTCACGGCCACCCGCCATGTCGGCCATCACCAGACCCGCAACCGGGGCACCATCGGGGGCTCCATCGCCCTGGGAGAGCCGGCGGCCGAGTTGCCGGCCACCGCGGTGGCGCTGGGGGCGTCCGTCGAGGTCCGCTCGGCGCGCGGCGTCCGCTCGGTCGCGGCGGCCGACCTCTATCTCGGCCCCTACATGACCACACTGGAGCCGGACGAGCTGGTCACCGCCCTCGACTTTCCCGACTGGCCGGACGGTACGATCACCGTGTTCCGGGAGGTGGCCCAGCGTCCCGGCGACTTCGCCCTGGTCGGCCTGACCGGCGCCCTGACGGTGGAGAACGGCAGGATCGCGCGGGCCGGCCTGGCCTGGTTCGGCATGGGGCCGACGCCGATCAAGGCGCGCCAGGCCGAGGCGGCGTTGGTTGGACAGGCCGTCGCCGGGATCGACGCGCGGGCCGTCGCGCAACTGGCCGTCGCCGACACCGACCCCTTCGACGACCACCACGCCACCGCCCGCTATCGGCGCACGGTGGGCGAGCGGATCCTCGCCCGCACCTTGAATGAGGCCCTGAACGGAAAGCAGGCGGCATGAGCGAGCACCGGATCAAGGTCACGATCAACGGACGCGACCACCAGGCCACCGTCGAGGGACGCCTGACCCTGGCTGACTTCCTGCGAGTCGACGCGGGCTATACGGGCGTCCACCTGGGCTGCGAGCATGGGGTGTGCGGGGCCTGCACGGTGATCGTCGATGGCCAGGCCGTCCGGGCTTGCCTGCAGTTGGCGGTGCAGGCCGACGGCGCCGCCGTCACCACGGTCGAGGGCCTGGCGGCCGCCGACGGAACCCTGCACCCGGTGCAACAGGCACTGCGCGACGAGCACGGCCTGCAGTGCGGCTTCTGCACGCCGGGCGTGGCCATGACCCTGGCCGCCCTGACCGACGCTCCAGGCCAGCCGACCGGCGACCAGCTGATCGACGCCCTGTCCGGACACCTGTGCCGCTGCACCGGCTACCAGGGCATGCGCCGCGCCGCCCGCCGGCTGGCCGGCGAGACCTCGGGAGAGCCGGCATGAGCGCGCCCATCGCCGCCGGACGCTTCATCGGTCAACGCATGCCGCGCAAGGAGGACGCCCGGCTGCTGACCGGCCGGGGCATGTTCGTGGACGACGTCGTGCTGCCCGGCATGCTGCACGTGGCCTTCGTGCGCAGCCCCATCGCGCGCGGCCGGATCAAGTCGATCGACACCGCCATGGCCCGGGGCATGCCCGGCGTCCACGCGATCCTGACCGCCCAGGACCTGGCGCGGTTCAAGATCGACATGCTGAGCTTCTACCTGACGGCGCCCACGGTGCGGATCGCGCCGCTGGCCGAGGACCGCGTGGCCTATGTGGGCGACCCCGTGGCCATGGTGATCGCCCAGGACCGCTACCTGGCCGAGGACGCCGCCAGCCTGGTGACGGTGGACTACGTCGAGGAAGACCCCGTCGTCACCCTGGACGACGCCAAGCACGGCCCGCTGGTCCATCCCGACTCCGATTCCAACGTCGCCGCCTCCGTGGGTATCGACGAGCCGGACGAGGACCTGGAAGCGGCCCTGGCCGCCGCACCACATCTGGTGGAGGCCAGGTTCACTCACCAGCGGATCGCCCAGGCGCCGATGGAGACGCGAGGCGTCGTGGTCTCCAAGCAAGGCGAGGAGGAGCTGACCGTCTATCTGGCCTGCCAGAGCCCGCAGATGGCGGCCCGTTATTTCTCCCAGGCCTTTGGCCTGCCCCAGACCAGCGTCCGGGTGATCGCCAAGGACGTCGGCGGCTCTTTCGGCCTCAAGGTCCAGCCCTGGCGCGAGGAGGTGGCCGTGGTCGCCGCCGGCCTGATCCTGGGGCGGCCGATCAAGTGGATCGAGGACCGGCTGGAGAACCTGACCGCCGCCAACCAGGCGCGCGAACAGGAGATGACCCTGCGCGCCGCGTTCGACAAGGACGGCCGTCTGCTGGCCTCGCACGCCGACTACGGCATCAATAACGGCGCCTATCCACACGGAGCCGACGCCAACATCGCGGTCATGATGTTCCTGTGGGCCGCCTACAAGATGCCCCAGTTCAGCTTCCTGACGCGGGGCTGGTACAGCAACACGGCCGGGCTGGCGGCCTATCGCGGGCCGTGGGCGATGGAGTCCCTGGCGCGGGAAGTCCTGCTCGACATGGCCGCCCGCCAGATCGGCATCGACCCCGTCGAGATTCGGCGGCGAAACCTCGTCACCCTGGCCGACCAGCCCTGCACCAATCCGATGGGCGTCGCCCTGGAGGACGTCACCCCGGCCGAGTGCCTGGAGAAGCTGCTGGAGGTGGTCGACGTGGCCGCCTTCCGTGTCGAGCAGGCCAAGGCGCGGGAGCAGGGGCGCTATCTGGGCCTGGGCCTGGCGGCCTATATCGAGCCGACCGCCGGCAGCACCGGGGTGGCCGTGCTGGCCAGCGACGTGGCCCAGATCCGCATCGAGCCCACCGGCAAGGTCACCGCCGTGCTCAGCACCCACTCCCAAGGCCACGGCACCCAGACCACCATGGCCCAGATCATCGCCGAGCGTCTGGGCGTGCCCTACGAGGACGTGTCGGTGTTCGAGGACGACAGTTCGCGCGGCGGCTTCGGGGCCGGGGCGGCGGGCAGTCGCCAGGCCGTGGCCGGGGGCGGGGCCTCGATCCGGGCGTCGGACCTGCTGGTCGACAAGATCAAGCGCGTTGCCGCCCACCTGCTGAACGCCAATCCCAACGACGTGCGCATCGAGGACGGCATGGTGCGCGTCGAGGGCGTCGAGGAAATGACCCGCAGCCTGCGCGAGGTGGCCGAGGTGGCCTATGGCGATCCCGACCGCCTGCCGCCGGGCGTCGAGCCGGGGCTGGAGGCCCAGTATCGCTACAAGCCGCCGCCCATCACCTTCGCCAGCGCCGCCCACGCTTGCATCGTCGAGGTCGACGCCGAGACCGGCTTCGTTTCGATCAAGCGCTGGGTCTCCAGCGAGGACTGCGGCGTGATGATCAATCCGGCCGTCGTCGAGGGTCAGATCGCCGGCGGCCTGGCCCAGGCCATCGGCACGGTTCTGCTGGAGGAGGTCGCCTACGACGCGCGCGGCAATCCGACGGCGGTGACGTTCAAGGACTACATGCTGCCGGCGATCTCCGATGTGCCGGACTTCGAATATGTCCACGCCTCGACCCCGTCCAAGGCCGAAGGCGGGTTCCGCGGGGTGGGCGAGGGCGGGGCCATCGTCGGGCCGCCGACCCTGGTCAACGCCATCGCCGACGCCTTGTCGCCGTTCGGGGCCAAGTGCCTGGACCTGCCGCTGACGCCGTCCCGGATCCTGGACCTGATCGAGGGTCGCTCGACCACGCGGGAGGTGACGGCCAAGAGCTTCGAGGCGCCGCCGGCGCCCGTCACTGAAATCGCGGCTTCAGATACACCTGTCGCAGCGCCGGTCGCCGCCTCACCGCCTTCCGCCGCGACCGTGGTCGACGGCATGTGGAAGATGGTCCTGGCCACGCCCGTCGGTCCGCAGGAGATGACCGGCAAGTTCGTGACGGACGGGAACGTGCTGACCGGCACCCTCTACGCCCAGATGGACTCGCAGGACTTCGCCGGCACGGTCTCGGGCGACACGCTGAAGTGGGACCTGAAGGTCACCAAGCCCATGTCCCTGACCTTGAAGTACGACGTGAAGATCACCGGCGACAAGCTGACCGGCCAGGTAAAGATGGGCTTCTTCGGCAACGCCAAGCTGACGGGCGAGCGGATGTAGAGTGGCCTTACTGGCCAGGACAGTCGGCGCGATATCGCAAGGCTAGGCGGGAAATTCGGGTGATCGCCGCCGCGATGTCTGGGTTCGCGCTATTTCCTTGCTGAATTGGCCTGACCAATATGGCGGCGCAACTCGAGAGGCGCTGACATGTGGATCGACGGTACGAACCTTCGCCGGACGGCGGCCCTTCTCCTGGCCGGTTCGCTTCTTGCGATAGGTGCTGAAGCTCAGGCCGCCGAGACGAAGGTCGATCCCGCGTCGCTGCCGGCCGTCGGCAAGGTCGATCCGCGTTTCCAGTCCTACAATGTCGAGATGGTCGAGGTGATCGGCGGCCGCTTCTGGGCGCCGTATCCGAAAGCGGGCCAGCCGCTCGTCGCGCTCGACAGCAAGGTCAGCAACGAAGCGGCCCTGGCCGCCATGTTCCGCAAGCGCGAGCCACTGGACCTGAAGCATGAGCACCGCCTGCGCGTCTTGGCCAAGGCGCTTGGGCCGGCCTATGTCCGCGTCGGCGGAGCCTGGGCCAATTCGGTCTATTTCCAGGACGACGACGCGCCGGCCTTGACGACGCCGCCGAAGGGCTACACCGGGGTGCTGACCCGCGCCCAATGGGCCGGCGTGGTCGACTTCGCCAAGGCGGCCGACGCCGAGATCGTGACCTCGTTCGGCGTCAGCGACGGCCCGCGCGACGCCGACGGGGTCTGGAACCCGGATCAGGCCCGGCGCCTCCTGGCCTATACCCACGCGCTGGGCGGCCGCGTCTATGCCGCTGAACTGATCAATGAGCCCAATGTCGGCCCCAGGGTCGGCTTGCCCAAGACCTACAACGCCGTGGCCTTCGCCAAGGACCAGGCCGTCTTCCGCGCGCTGGTGAAAAGCGACGCCCCGACGATGAAGACCGTCGGTCCGGGCTCGACGGGCGAGGTGGGTTTCATGATCTTTCCAGGCATGCAGGCCGAGCTGTCCAGCCAGGCCCTGATGAGCGCCGAGCCCCGCGTCTCGTTCGACGTCTTCTCCTACCACTTCTACGGGACGGTTTCGCGGCGCTGCTCGGCGATGGGGCCGAACGCCGGGATCTCGCCGGACCAGGCGCTGTCCGAGGCCTGGCTGGCGCGGGCCGACGTGACCTTCGACTATTACAAGGCCCTGCGGGACCGCTTCACCCCGGGCGCGCCGATCTGGGTGACCGAGATGGCGCAGTCGGCCTGCGGCGGCGACGCCTGGGCGGCGACCTTCCTCGACACCTTCCGCTATGTCGACCAACTGGGGCGGTTGGCCAAGCGCGGGGCGGCGGCGATCTTCCACAACACCCTGTCGGCCAGCGACTATGCGCTGATCGACGACGTCACGCTGGAGCCGCGCCCCAGCTATTGGGCCGCCGTGCTCTGGCGTGACCTGATGGGCGAGACGGTGCTGGATGCGGGGGCGAACGCCTCGGACCTGCACCTCTACGCCCACTGCCTGCGCGATCGGCCCGGCGGCGTAGGCCTGGTGGCGATCAACCTCAGCCGCACGGACGGGGCGACGCTGGACGCGCCGAAGGGCGCGGAGCGCTACACCCTGACCGCCGATGAGCTGACCAGCGGCGTGGTGAAGCTGAACGGCCAGGCGCTGGCGATGGGGCCGAACGACCGGATGCCGACGCTGAAACCGGTCAAGGCCGCCGGACGGCTGGAACTGGCGCCGGCCAGCATCACCTTCCTGGCCATGCCCAAGGCGGCCAATCCCGCCTGCCGCGCCTAGGCGTCTGTCTTCGGCAGGATCGGGGCCCAGGCCTCGACCAGCAGGCCCGGCACGGCGCTGTTGAATGAGATGTGGCCGCTGACGAACTCCAGTCGCAGGCGCATGCCGGCCAGGCCGACGCCGGCGGTCGACAGGGCGTTGTCCGGCAGTCCCACCCCATAGTCGCGGATCGACAGCAGGGCCATCTCGCCGGCCCGCCGCAGGCTGATGGTGGCGCGGGGGCTGCCCGAATGGCGATGCACATTGGCCAGGGCTTCCTGGGCCACGCGATAGAGCGCGATCTCGGTCGGCCGGCCGATCTTCGGGAAGTCGTCGGCGATGTCGATGTTGAGGGCCAGGCCGGTCCGGCGGGCGAACCCCTCGGCCATCTGGCGGATGGCCGGCCCCAGGCCCAGATCCTCCAGGGCGGGCGGATGCAGCACATAGGACAGGCTGCGGATTTCCTCCAGAGCGTTGGCCAGCAGGGATTCGACCTCGCCCCGGATCTTCTCGGCGCGGGCGTCGCCTTTCAGGGCCCCGAGCATCAGCTTGGCGCCGGTCAGATATTGCGCGGTGCCGTCGTGGAGTTCGCGGGCGATCCTCCGGCGTTCGTCGTCCTCGGCGTGCAGCAGGGCCGCCGTCGCGCGACCAAGGGCGGCCTGGGCGTGACGCTGCACAGTGATGTCCTCGTGCGCGACGATCAGCAGGGGCTTGCCCTGGACGTCCAGTCGCCTGGCCGTCATCCGAAACCACATGGCTCCGACGGGCAAGGGGACCTCGTACTCGATCCGGAAGGGTTCGGTCTCACCGTCCAGCAAAGCGCGCAGCCCCTCGGCGACCGAGGTCGCGGCCGGCGAATTCAGGCTTTCGCAAAAAGAAATATAGTCGATCCCGAGACCGAAGTTCTCCATCGAAAGCCCATTGGCGTCAGCGAACAAAACCCAAGCGTCGTTGACTCCGATGACCTTCCCCTCGCCATTCAGGACCGCGACATTGGCCGCGATGGCGTCGAGTATGGATTCATGCAGACTTGAATTGGACCATTCGCTCATCTCGTGAGCCGTAAGCATCTGGGACTTCACCCTATATTTTGATCAGGCGTGTCGCGCTGGGCCGTTCTCTACCCGTTTGCCCCAAGCCGACCGGAAAGATCATGCACTCTAAAGCGTCGAGGATCGGTTTTCGATTGCACGATCATTGGCCGACGCGCCGATCGTCGCGATTGAACGCCTACTGAACATCGTCACCAAATGCTGGTCTGAAACGCGCGTTCCATTCCCATGGCGCTCCAGCAGCAGAATGTGGGCGAGCGCGCTAGGGCTCCAATCCGTTATACACGGGCGACCCCGCGCCGCCGGGCTGGCGCATGACCTGCTGGCGCATCCTGGGGTCGAAGCTGATGTGCACGCAGCGGTTCTTTTCATAGATCAGCTGGTCGAACTTCAGGCCGGAGTCGCGGATGCGCTTGGCGGCGGCCAGGTCGGCAAGGCCGTCGACGTGAAAGTCGGCCGCATAGCCCAGGGCGTGGGCGGACGTCGGCACCCCGCCGACCGCGGCGTTCACCTGGGGATTGCGGTAGGCGCTGGTGATTTCGATGGGGATGTTGAACAGCGCGCGCACGGATTCCATGTGCTGTGCGAGCTTCTTCAGGTTTTCCAGATGCGCGGGCGTCGGATCGTTCTTGACGCCCATCGACAGGGCCTTGCTGGAGATGGTGAATTCCTCGAGCGAGAAATGCGCGCTGAGTTTCATGACGTCCCTCCATTTGTCGTGGAAGGTTAGCGTTTCGGTTGCGCAATCCAAGCGCGAATTTCAGAACCGTTATTGGATGTGGCCGTAGTGCCTGGCGATATAGGAAACCAGGTACGCCAGGGCCGCCAAGGCGAAGGCGGCGTGGAAACGACTATCGCGCACCCGGCAGCCGATCAGGCACAGCGCCGACATCACGGCGATGCGGATCGGATACTCAAGGCCCAGAACCGCGAAATGTTGCGAGCCTTTCAGACGGGTGTCCACGAGATCCAGGAGCAGGCTGAGGATCAGTAGACTGAAGAACCAGGCTCGCCGGGACATGAAGTAGTCGGCATAGCCTTGATATTCGCCGATCTGGGTGGGGAAGATCACGCTGCACAGCAAAAACAGCAGGGCCGCTTCGGCGATCAGGAAGATGTAGGTCTCGAAGCTCAGCGTGCGCAGTTCGTTCAGCTGGAACTGCCACCACCAGAACGCGGTGACCGTCACCAGCATGTAGAGCACCCAGCACAGGTGCGGCCACCACAGGTGTTCCTTCTTCGGGTGCTGGATCAGTCCGGCCACGCCGTTCAGCAGCCGGGCGATGCTGAGCCCCAGGATGATGCTGATCACGGTGCGGGCGTGCACCAGGAGATCGTGGCTGAGCGGGGCGGCTTGCATGGCGGCAGGATGACCCTGGACGAGGGGCCGCGCCAGCCTGGAGAAGCAGGGGTCCTTGGCGCGACCGCCTGAATCCGCGCAGGATGCGAGGGTGTCCGACCAATTTTCCCTCTTCGATGCGCCGCCGGCCAACGACCGGCTGTTCTTCGCCGTCTTTCCCGACGCTGTAACCGCCGCCGCCATCGCCGAGCGAGCCGAAGGCCTGCGGGCGCTGCATGGCCTGAGCGGGCGACCGCTGGCCCCCGACCGGTTCCACATCACGCTCCACCACCTGGGCGACCACGAGGGCGTGCGCCGCGACATCGTGGCCATGGCCGGCGAGGCGGCCGAGAGCCTGGCGACGTCGCGCTTCCAAGTGACGTTTGACCGGGCCGGCAGCTTTCACAACGGTGGCAATAACCCGTTCGTCCTGCGGTGCGGCGAGGGGGCCGAAGCCTTGGCGGCGTTCCAGCACGACCTGGGCCTGGCCATGGCCAGGGCCGGCCTGGGCCGTCTGGTCGACAAGAGTTTCACGCCGCACGTGACCCTGCTCTACGACCGGAGTCTGGCGCCCGAGGCACCGATTGAGCCCCTGACCTGGACCGTCGGCGGCTTCGCGCTGATCCATAGCCGCCTGGGAAAGACGGAGCACATTCCGCTGGCCACCTGGGCCTTGCGGTAAAAATCGACGCGGACGAGAAAATATTCGGCCGCCAAGCTGAACCAATCGCCGTCGGGCGCATTGTCCAGTTGTATCCCCCCTTTGATTTGCACTCGCCCCGAAGCCCCAAAGCTTCGGGGCTTTTATTATCCGGGGATGTCGGCCAGCAGCGTCGAGACCGTGTCGAGGGCTTCGCCCAGCACGGCCGCCTTCGGGGCCGCGCCCAGCGAGATCCGCAGGCCGCCGGGATGATCGGGCGTTGTCGCGAACGCGTCGGCGGTCACCAAGGACAACCCCCGGGCGGCGGCCAGGGCGCGGACCCGGCTGGGATCCCAGCCGGCGGGCAGGTCCAGCCAGACGTGAACGCCCTCGGCCGCGCCCCGCGCCATCGGCAGACGCTCGGCGGCGATGGCGCGGCGCAGCCGGGCCTCCTTGCGCACCCCGGCCAGGACGCGCTCGGCGGCGCCGTCGCGAATCCAGCGCACAGCGACGGCCGTGGTCAGGGGCGAGCCCATCAGCGCGGTGGCGTGGAGCTCGGCGGCGATCCGATCGGCCATGACGCCGTCCGGCGCCGCCAGAAACGCAGTCCGCAGACCCGGCGACAGGGTCTTGGACAGGGTCGCGATATATAGGGCGCGGTCCGGAATCAGCGAGGCGAGGGCGGGCAGGGGACTGTCGAACAGCCGGCTGTAGGGATCGTCCTCGATCAGCCAGGTCCCGGCGCCCCGAACGATCCGGGCGATGTCGCAACGCCGCTCCAGGCCCATGGTCGTGGCGACGGGGTTGCGTGTCGTTGGGGTCAGATAGACGACCGCCGGGGCCTGCTCGGCGCAGAGCCTGGCCAGGGCCTGGGGCAGAAAGCCTTCGTCGTCGACGGGGCAGGGCAGCAGGGTCAGGTCCAGCCGCTGGGCCAAGGCGATCAGGCCCGGATAGGTCAGGGGCTCGACCACGATGCGACCACCCGGGCGGGTCAGGGCGGTGAGAGCGGCGACCAGGGCCGACTGGGCGCCGGGACAGACGACGATCCGCTCGGGATCGACAGGACCCAGACAAGGCTCCAGCCAGGCCGCGCCCGCCGCCCTCTGGCCCGGCGTTCCTGGTCCCGCGTGATAGGCCATCAAGGTCGCCACATCGGTGCGGTCGAGGACGGCGGCGGTCGTCTCCTTCAGCAGGGCGGCCAGCGAAACGCCCTGGGGCGGCGGCGGCAGGTTCATGCCGAGATCGACCAGGCCGGCCTCGTCCTCCACGGCTAGGCGGCGCACGAAGGTGCCGCGACCGACCGCGCCCTCGACCAGGCCTTGCTGGCGGGCGGCGCCGTAGGTGCGGGTCACCGTCGTGAAGTCCACGCCCAGTTGCTCGGCCACGGCCCGTTGCGGAGGAAGCTGGTCGCCAGGCTGCAACTCGCCATCGCGAATGGCGGTCTCCAGCGCGTCCAGCAGCGCCAGATAGATCGGTCGCCCGCTGTCGCGCCGCACGCGCCTGAGCCAGCCGGTGGTGGGGCGATCGCGGCTCACGGTTGCGTTCTCATGCCCGAATACATACATTGTGTAAGAAATGTATGCAAGAAGGCTCGCATTGTATGGAACGCCCGGCCATCACTTCCTTCCACGCCCCATCCAGCCTGCACGCCGGGCTGTTCTGTCGCTGCCCGCGCTGTGGAGAGGGCAAGCTGTTCGCGGGCTTTCTGAAGCTGGCCAAGCGATGCGACCGCTGTGACCTGGACTACGGCTTCGCCGATCCGGCCGACGGTCCGGCCTTCTTCGTGATGACCGGGGTCGGCATCCTGGTGATCGCGATCTGGGCCTGGGCGGTGATCGTCCGCCAGCCGCCGATCTGGGTGCAGTTCGCGACGGTGTTTCCCGCGCTGCTGATCGGTTGCCTGGGCACCCTGAGGCCGGTCAAGGCCTGGCTGGTGGCCGAGCAGTACATCCACAAGGCCAGCGAAGGCGGAGCCTCCAGCGTTCTGGAAAACTAGGCGAGGGGACGCCCACGGCGGGGGCGGTGCGGGCATCCCCTCGGGCGCGCCGCTTGGGGTGCGGCGCGCGAGGCGTCACCAGTTGAACAGCGTGCCGTCTTCCAGGCGGTTCACCGGCAGGCTGGCGGGGCGGTAGGGGTATTTGGCGGCCAATCCTTCGTCGATATCGACGCCATGGCCCGGCGCTTCGCCTGGATGCAGGTCGCCGTCGTTGAAGCTGTAGGCGTGCGGGAACACCGCGTCGGTCTCGGGCGTGTGGCGCATGTATTCCTGGATGCCGAAGTTCGGCACCCACAGGTCGAAGTGCAGGGCCGCGCCCATGCAGACGGGCGATAGGTCGGTGGCGCCGTGGAAGCCGGTGCGCACATTGTTGATCTCGGCCAGGGCCGCGATGCGCCGCAGATGCGAGATCCCGCCCGCGTGGACGATGGTGGTGCGGATGTAGTCGATCAGCTGTTCGTCGATCAGCTGCTTGCAGTCCCAGATCGAACTGAACACCTCGCCCACGGCCAGGGGCGTGGTGGTGTGCTGGCGGATCAGGCGGAAGCTGACCTGGTTCTCGGCGGGGGTCACGTCCTCCAGCCAGAACGGGCGGTAGGGCTCCAGGTCCTTGCCCAGGCGGCCGGCCTCGATGGGGGTCAGGCGGTGATGGCTGTCGTGCAGCAGGTGCACGTCCCAGCCCAGGGCCTCGCGCGCGGCCTCGAACAGCTTGGGCACGGTGGGCAGGTATTTGGACGTGGACCAGACGTTCTCGGTGGGCAGGGCCGCGTCGGCGGGTTCGTAGAACAGCTTGTCGCCCGAGACGCCGTAGGTGCTGGCCAGGCCCGGCACGCCGGTCTGCAGGCGGATGGCCTTGTAACCCATGGCCTTGTACTTCAGCGCCTCGTCGATGGTCTCCTCGACGCTGCCGCCGTTGGCGTGGCCGTAGACCATGACCCCCGTGCGGCTGGCCCCGCCCAGCAGCTGGTAGAGCGGCAGGCCGGCGACCTTGGCCTTGATGTCCCAAAGGGCCGTGTCGACGGCGGCGACGGCCGACATCGTCACCGGCCCGCGCCGCCAATAGGCTCCCCGGTAGAGGAACTGCCAGATGTCCTCGATCTGATGGGCGTCGCGGCCGATCAGGCAGGGGATCACGTGGTCGGTCAGGTAGCTGGCCACCGCCAGCTCGCGCCCGTTCAGCGTGGCGTCGCCGATGCCGTGGACGCCGTCCGAGGTCGTGATCTTCAGGGTGACGAAGTTGCGCCCTGGGCAGGTGACGATGACCTTGGCGTCGACGATCTTGGACATGGGCGTCTTCCGTAAATCCTGACTGGCGCGCTCGCCGTTTCCGGCGATCCAGCGCTCCCGCGTTCCCCCGAGGATTCGCGAAAGGGCTTAAAATGGTCAGGCCAATTGCGTCGTTCGGCGGCCTCGTGTCAAGCCGGATCAATATCGGACGCACGAGTGGCGGGCGGCTTGTCGACCAGCTTGTGGCAATAATAGAAGATAAAATTCAATTCACTACGCCATGACGATGGAAAATTCGGAAACCGGTGTCATCGATTTTTGACGAGAGGCCAGGGGAATATCTTGAAAGTGGCCTGGCCAATGAGTAGTGTGCCGCCACATCGACGCGGTCGCCCAGGGCCGCAAACAAGTCGAAACAACAAAAGGGGGAAACACCATGAAATCGCTGCTTTGCTGCGCGTCCGCGCCCGTGCTCCTGCTGGCCATGTCCGCGCCGGCGCTGGCCCAGACCGCGAACGACACCGTCAGTCTCGACGAGGTGGTGGTCACCGCCCAGAAGCGCGCCGAGAACGTCCAGAGCGTGCCGCTGGCGGTTTCGGTCGTCACCGCCCGCCAGCTGGAAAGCGCCGGCGTCAAGGAGTTCACCGACGTCTCGCGGGTGGCTCCGTCGCTGACGATCCGCCAGGCCGACCAGCCCATCAACGCCTCGGTGGCTCTGCGCGGCATCGGCACCTTCGCCTACGGTATCGGCGTCGAGCCCAGCGTCGCGGTGCAGCTGGACGACGTGCCGGTGTCGTTCCAGGCGCGGGCGTTCTCGGACCTGACCGACGTGGAGCGCATCGAAGTGCTGCGCGGTCCGCAGAGCACCCTCTACGGCAAGAGCGCCTCGGCCGGCCTGATCAACATCACCACCCGCGACCCCAGCGCCCAGTTCAGTGTGCTGGCCAACGTCCTGGCCACCGACGACCACGAGTATCGTGGCGCGGTCAGCCTGTCGGGGCCGATCACCGACACCCTGGGTTTCCGCCTCAGCGCCAGCCGCAGCGAGTACGACGGCAACGTCAAGAACCTCTATGACGGCACCAAGGTGAACGGCCGCGACGAGACCTCCATCCGCGGCAAGCTGCTGTGGAAGCCGACCGACGACCTGAAGGTCACCCTGGGCGCCAGCTATATCGATGGGATCGCCACCTCCGACGCGACGATCCGCACCTATGCGCCGACGGCCACCCTGCGGGGCGTGGCGGGCCTGACCGCGGCCGTGACCATGCCCGGCGTCGTGGCCGGCGAGGACAATCTGACGGTCAGCAACGACACGCCGCCCTACGCCAAGAGCGAAGGTTTCGGCCAGTCTCTGAAGGTCGAGTACGCCCTGCCCAAGGACTTCACTCTGGTCTCGATCACGTCGCACGACCAGTTCCGCCTGGACGACCAGCTGGACTCCGACCGCACCTCGTACGCCGCGATCAAGAATTCCCAGGGCGGCTACTTCAAGGCCAAGGCCAACACCCAGGAGCTGCGCCTGCTGTCGCCCGGCGACGGGGCATTCCGCTACACCCTGGGCCTGTTCTACGGCGACAACGACCTGCGGCGCAGCTTCAAGCGCGGCCCTGTCTTCTCGCAGGCCCAGTGGTACGCCCAGGCCACTTCGGAGAACAAGGCGGCGTTCGGCCAGGCCGAATGGACCTTCCTGCCCAAGACCACGGCGATCGTGGGCCTGCGCTACCAGAAGGAAGACATCGGCTACTATTTCAACGACATCTACAACGGCAACGCCAAGTTCTCGGGCAGCGCCTCGGACAGCTCGGCCACCTACCGCCTGGGCCTGCGCCAACAGGTCACCGACGACGTGATGGTGTTCGGTTCGTTCGCCACCGGCCACAAGGGCCAGACCTACGACCTGACCACCGGCTTCAATCAGGCCCGCGCCAATGTCGGCCCGATCAAGCCGGAGACCTCGGACTCGTTCGAGGCGGGTCTGAAGAGCCAGTGGCTGGATCACCGCGTGATGCTGAACGCGACGGCCTTCCACGTGAAGTACAGCGACTACCAGGCCCAGGGCATCGACACGATCGGCGGGACCCAGAACTTCCGCCTGACCAATGTGGGCAAGGTGCTGACCAAGGGGATCGAGGTCGAGGCCAACGCCATCGTCACCAGGGACCTGCGCCTGAACGCCTCGGTGGCCTATGTCGACGCCAAGATCACCTCGTTCCCCAAGGCGGCCTGCTGGCCGGGCCAGACCGCGGCCCAAGGCTGCGTCGCCGGCTCGCCGTCCTACCAGGACCTGAAGGGCGCGACCCTGCCCAATGCGCCCAAGTGGAAGATGAACGTCGGCGGCGACTTCACCCAGCCGATCGGCGACCTCGAGATGCTGTTCTCGGTGGCCTACGCCTACCAGACCAAGGTCAATTTTTCGCTGAACACCGATCCCGGCACGGTGCAGAAGGCCTATGGCGTGTTCAACGTCTCGGGCGGCTTCCGCAAGCCCGGCGGCGGCTGGCAGGCCGTGGTCTTCGTCAACAATGTGTTCGACAAGGGCTATGGCGTGAACGGCGCCAACCAGTACGGCAACTTCGGCAGCCAGACCGTCACCGAGTTGCAGCCGGCGCGCGACTTCCATCGCTATGCGGGCGTGCGCCTGTCGGTTTCCTACTAGGGCGTCCTCCCAGGCCCCTGAACGGCGGGTCCGCCGCTTTTCCTTCGAGTCCCGCGCGCGCAAGCCGCTAGGCTCCAGCTAGAACGTTCCAAGAGGCGAGGGCGTACGGATGACGGACAATTCCCAGGACGGCGGTCAAACCCGGCGCGGTCTGGTCACCCGCAGGGGCGCGGTCGGCGCGGCCGGCGGCATGGCCATGGCGGGCGTGATGGCCGGCGCGAGCCAGGTCCAGGCCCGCGCCGCCAAGCCCGGTCCCGCCACGGACGCGCCCAGCATTCTCTATCCCCATGAAAGCCCGACCCGCTCGACCAAGAGCCTGGCCGCCACCTGGCGTTTCCGCGTCGATCCCAAGGACGTCGGCGAGGCCGAGGGCTGGCAGAAGGGGCTGAAGGACTTCCGCCTGATCCCGGTGCCGGCCAGCTGGAACGACATCTTCGACGACGTGCGCAACTATGTCGGCTCGGCTTGGTACGAGACCGACTTCCGCGTCGACAAGGCCTGGTCCGGCCAGCGCATCCATCTGCGCTTCGGCTCGGTCAACTACACCGCCAAGGTCTGGCTGAACGGCAAGCCGCTGGGCGGCCATGTCGGCGGGCACCTGCCGTTCGCCTTCGACATCACCGACGCGGTCTCGCTGGATGGCGACAACGTCCTGACCGTGCTGGTCGAGAACAAGATTCAGCTGGACCGCGTGCCCGCGACGCCCGACCGGGCCCGCTGGCACATGCACACCATCCACTTCCCGCAGACGGCCTACGACTTTTTCCCCTATGCGGGCATCCACCGCCCGGTGCTGCTGTTCACCACGCCCGACATCCACCTGAAGGACGTGACGGTGAAGACCACTCTGGACGGCAAGGTCTCGATCGACCTGGAGGCCAGCGCGCCTTGGTCGGGCAAGGCCGGCGTGACGATCTCGGACGACAAGGGCGAGCACAAGGGCTCGGTGAACCTGTCGGGCGGCAAGGGCTCGACAGTGGTCGCGATCAAGGGGGTGCGCCCGTGGAGCCCCGAGGATCCGCACCTCTACAGCCTGACCATCCGTCTGGAGAACGGCGCGGGCTCGGACGAATACGCCTTCAAGATCGGCGTGCGCACCATCGAGGCCAAGGGCGACAAGCTGCTGCTGAACGGCAAGCCGGTGTTCCTGCGCGGCTTCGGCAAGCACGAGGATTTCCCGATCCACGGCCGGGGCCTGGACGTGCCCTCGATCATCCGCGACTTCGAGCTCTTGAAATGGATCGGCGGCAACAGCTTCCGCACCTCGCACTATCCCTACAGCGAGGAAGCCATGATGCTGGCCGACGAGTACGGCCTGCTGGTCATCGACGAGACGCCCGCCGTCAGCCTTGTGTTCGCCGACCCGCCGGAGATCCAGGAAGCGCGGTCCAGGCAGCTTCGTCAGGACATCGTCGAGCTGGTGCGCCGCGACAAGAACCATCCCTGCGTGATCATGTGGTCGCTGGCCAACGAGCCGCTCGTGAAGCCCTTCCACACGACCGATCCCGAACCGCCCGGCGGCAACGAGACCGGCCTGAAGTTCTTCTCGCCGCTGTTCGACCTGGCGCGCCAGCTGGACGACACCCGCCCGGTGACCATCGTCAGCGTCCAGGGCGGTTCGATGGACTGGCAGGCCCTGGGCGACGTGATCTGCACCAACTCCTACCAGGGCTGGTATTCGCTGTCGGGGCAACTGGACCTGGCCGAGCAGGCGCTGAAGAACGACGTGGCCAAGCTGCGCGCCCGCCATCCGAACAAGCCCATCATGTTCACGGAATTCGGCGCCGACGCCGTGGCGGGGATGCACGCCCATCCGCCCGAGATGTGGACCGAGGAATACCAGGCCGACATGATCGAGATGTATATCCGGGTGCTGGGCGAGTACCCGTTCATCTTCGGCACCCACCCCTGGGCCTTCGCCGATTTCCGCACCTCGCAGAGCATCATGCGGATCGGGGCGCTGAACCATAAGGGCTTCTTCACCCGCGAGCGGAAACCCAAGCTGGCGGCCCACCGCGCCCGCGCCCTGTGGAGCACGCCGGCCAAGGTCTGAGCTAGGGCTGACGCCCCCGTCCTTTTTCCGTTTTGCCCGATGGCGCGCGAACCCTAGTCTGGTCAGACTCAAGAATCTGACGCGCACGGAGCAAACCCGCGTGACGACCACGATCTACGGCATCAAGGCCTGCGACACCATGAAGAAGGCGCGGGACTGGCTGGAGGGTCATGGGGTCGATTACGGCTTCCATGACTACAAGACCGTGGGCGTGGACCGGGCCACCCTGGAGGGCTGGAGCAAGGTCGTGGGCTGGGAAACCCTGCTCAATCGCGCCGGTACGACGTTCCGCAAGCTGCCGGACGCCGACAAGCAGGGGATCGACGAGGCCAAGGCCATCGACCTGATGTTGGCCCAGCCGTCGATGATCAAACGGCCGGTTCTCGTGCGGGGCGAACAGATACTGGTCGGATTCAAGCCTGACGTGTATGGTCGCGCCATGGGTTCGGGGGGCTGAATGGACGCCCAGGTCGATCTGGTTATCTTCGACTTCGACGGCACGCTGGCCGACAGCACCGCCTGGGCGATCCGCGCGGTGCGTCCGTTGGCCGAGCGCTTCAAGTTCAAGGCGGTGACCGAGGATGAGATCGCCATGCTGCGCGGCCGCACCAGCCGCGAGATCATGGCGTATCTGGGCCTGCCGCTGTGGAAGGTTCCGCTGGTGGCGGCCCACGGCAAGAAGATGATGGCCGCCGAGGCCCACGCCATTCCGCTGTTCTCGGGCACCGGCGACCTGCTGCGCGCTCTGTCGGCGTCGGGCCTGCGCCTGGCGATCGTCAGCTCCAATTCCGAGGCCACTATCCGCGCCATCCTGGGGCCGGACCTGGCGAGCCTGGTCGACCACTACGGTTGCGGCGCGGCGATCTTCGGCAAGGCCGCCAAGTTCAAGGCCGTGGTCAAGGCCGCCGGCGTGGCCAAGAACCGCGTGCTTTGCATCGGCGACGAGACCCGCGACATCGAGGCGGCGCGCGAGGCGGGCCTGGCCTGCGGGGCGGTGGAGTGGGGCTACGCCACGCGCCGCGCCCTGGCCGACCACAGCCCGACCATGATGTTCGCCGCCATGGACGAAATTATTTCGCGGATCGGCGCATCCAATCCCGTGGTCGGCGCCGACTAGTCTTCAGAAACGGCGCGAAGGCTCGCGCCGCACGGAGACGAGAGATGGACGACTTCGGTCGAGTCACCGCGATCCAGGACCTGTTCCGGTCGTTCTGGTGGATGATCTTCCCGCTGAGCTGGATCGTGATCGAGGCCTACCAGAAGTGGCTGGCCCATCGCGTGCGCCGCGACACGGTCGAACTGCTCAAGACCTATGCCGAGGCGGGGCGCGAGCCGCCGCCCGAGCTGCTGGCCCGGCTGAACCAGGGCTGATCCCGATTTCGGCGCCCGAGCGCGCCTGGAGACGATGACGATGGAAGACCTGTTTCGATCCTATTGGTGGCTGATCTTTCCGCTGAGCTGGTTCGTGTTCGGCGGCTACCAGAGCTGGCTGTCCTATCGCGCCAACAAGGATACCCTGGACCTGATCAAGGCCTATGCTCAGTCCGGCCGCGAGCCGCCGCCCGAACTGCTGGCCAAGCTGAACAAGCGGTGGAACGAGGGCGACGAGTTCGACGACCGTCCCCGCCACGACCGCCGCCACCGTCGCCAGCGCAGCTGGTATCAGGTGGCTCTGTTCGCCTGCCTGGGCATGGGCTTCACCTACGCCTCGGTCAGCGACCTCTACGAGGCCGGGCCGGCTTTCCTGATCGTCGCCTTCGTGATGGGCGCGCTCTGCGTGGCCTCGGTGGTGTCGATCCTGGCGGACCGAGGGTCGAGGGACTGATGGACGCGCCGCTTGTCCGGGCGGCGCGCGGTGGATCGCAATCGGCCTTCGCGCGGCTGGTGGCGGCGCACGAGAGGGCGCTGCGCGGGTTCCTGCGCAAGAGCGGTTTCGGCGACGCCGACGACATCGCCCAGGAGGCTTTCCTGGCGGCCTGGTCGAGCCTGGGGCGGCTGCGCGACGACGAGGGCTTTCGCGCCTGGCTCTTCGGCATCGCCTGGCGCAAGGCGCTGGATCACAGCCGATCCGCGCGCCGGGCGGCTCGGCGAGACGAGGCCTGGCGCGAGGAACAGGACGGGGAGGCGACGCGGCAGGCCGATCCGGCTGACCGCATGGCGCTCCAGACCGCCCTGGCCGACCTGCCGCCGGACCAGCGCGCCTGCGTCACCCTATGCCTGGGCCAGGGCTGGTCGCACGGCGAGGCGGCTCAGGCGTTGAATCTGCCCCTGGGCACCGTGAAGTCGCATGTGAACCGCGGACGTGAGAGACTGTTGGCCGTATTGGGAGACGCGTCATGAGCCCCGAAGATCGTTTGGCCGCTTTCCTGTCGGAGGATGAGACTCCGAACCGCGCTCCGACCGGCGTGGACGCCGTGTTCGTGGCCGAGGTGATGCAGAAGGTGGCGCGGCGCGAACTGGCCCTGACCCTGGGCTCGGCCGCCATGACCGCCCTGGCCGCCGGCGCGGTGCTGTGGGCCTGCGCCCCGGCGCTGGACCTGGCCGTCCGGACCCTGACGCCCGCCCTGACGCCTACCGCCGGTATCCTGACCCTGGTGGCCGCCGCGAGCCTGGTTGGAGGGCGGTTGCTGGCGCGTCGCTAGCCTTACGAAAGTTTCATCCGGCCGGGCGCCTCCAATCGCCATGGCTCAGGTCTCTTCCCTACAAGAACGACGCGCGACACGCTGTCGTCGGGAAAAGCGAGAGATTCGACATGGAAGACATTCTGGTTCCGTTGGGCCTGTTCACGATGATCGCCGCCATCGTCATCGTTCCCAACTATCTGCGGATCCGCGAACGCCGCGAGATGCAGAAGACGGTTCGCGCGGCCATCGAGAAGGGCCAGCCGCTGCCGCCCGAGCTGATCGAGGCGATGTCCAAGGACGTGCGGCCGCGCAAGGTTTCGTCGGCGCACCGCGACCTGCGGATCGGCGTGATCCTGCTGTTCGTGGCCGGCGGCATCGCCCTGACCGGCGTGGCCCTGGGCGGCATCAACGACAACGCCATGTTCGGCACCGTCAGCGGCGCGGCCATTCCCGGCATGATCGGCCTGGCGTTCCTCATTCTCAGCTTCTTCAACCCCAACAAGGGTCCGCCCGAGCTCTAGGCGCGGATACGGGGAGAGGGAAACAGATCCATGGGCCATGAACGCCCACCCACCGGCCACGATATCGAGCTGGCCGCCCTGGCGGCGGCCGGCGATCGAAGGGCCTTCGGCGAGCTGGTGCGCCGCCACGGCTCGGCCGTGCGGGGCCTGCTGCGCCGGCTGGGGGCCGACCCGGCCACCGCCGACGACATCGCCCAGGATGCGTTCCTGGTCGGTTTCGAGCAGATCGCCGACTATCGCGGGGAGGGGGCCTTTGCGGGCTGGATCAAGAAGACCGCCGCGCGGCTCTATCTGCGCAAGGTCAAGCGTGAGGCGCGGATGGTGCTGACCGAGGCGCCCGAGGACGAGGCTCCGGTCTCGTCGCAAGGGCAGGCGGCCACCGCCGATCGCCTCGATCTGGACGAAGCGCTCAAGCATCTTTCGAAGGCCGAGCGCCTGTGCGTCTCGCTTTGCTATGGGGCCGATTGGTCGCACGCCGAGGCGGCCGAGGTCTTGAATATCCCCCTCGGGACGGTCAAATCCCATGTCAAACGTGGTCTGGATAAACTCAGAGCCCGGATGGCCGCGCCGTCCGAAAGCGTATCGAACGACACCGTTCGGAGAGAAAGCCGTGGCTGACCTCGATTTCGAAGCTCAACTTTCGCGCCTGTATGGCCAGACGCCGGCGTTTCGCGACGCCGAGTTGTTCGCGCAGGAAGTGACTGATCGGCTGGATCGGGGCTGGGCTCTGCGCCGCGTGGCGATCGGTGCGACGGGCGTGGTCGCCGGCCTTGCGGCCGCGGTCCAGCTGGTCGGCAGCCGGTTCTCCAGCGAGCTGTCGACCGTCTCGCGGGACGGCGCCCAGCAGCTGGGCCTGAGCCTGGACAAGCTGACCAGCCGTTACGACCAGCTGTTCACCATGGGCGGGTCGGAGACCCTGTGGATCGCCGCCGCCCTGGCCATCCTGGCCGTGGCCTTCGGCGTCACGCGCCTAGTGGACGAGGTCTAGGCGGGTTTCACGGCCAAGTTTCGGGCCGCTTTTCATCGACGATGTTGCGGCGCCGCACGATCTGGCGGAAAACGGCACGCGTTTTTCGCTGGAGTACCGACCCTGTCCGCCCATCGTGAAGAGAAAATCCGTCGCCTGGCGGCCCCCGACATCGCCGCGCGCAAGGGCGGCGAGCCCATCGTCTGCCTGACGGCCTACACCGCGCCCATCGCCGCGGCGCTGGACGAGTCGTGCGACGTGCTGCTGGTCGGCGACTCGCTGGGCATGGTGGTCCACGGCCTGCCCAACACGGTGGGCGTGACCATGGAGATGATGATCCTGCACGGCCAGGCGGTGATGCGCGGCTCGCGCAAGGCCATGGTCGTGGTCGACATGCCCTTCGGCTCGTATGAGGGCGCGCCCGAGCAGGCCTACGCCAACGCCGTGCGGATCATGAAGGAGACCGGCTGCCAGGCGGTGAAGGTCGAGAGCGGCTCCACCGTCCCGGCCACCATCGCCTACTTGGTCCAGCGCGGCATCCCGGTCATGGGCCACATCGGCCTGCGCCCGCAGGCGGTGCTGGTCGACGGCGGCTTCAAGGCCAAGGGCAAGGACGAGGCCGGCCGACTCAAGGTGCTGGAGGAAGCGCGGGCCACGGCCGAGGCCGGGGCCTTCGCCGTCGTGGTCGAGGGCGTGGCCGAAGGGCTGGCGCGCGAAGTGACCGCGGCGATCTCGGTTCCCACCATCGGCATCGGCGCCTCGGCGGGCTGCGACGGCCAGGTGCTGGTCGTCGACGACATGCTGGGCCTGTTCGACTGGACGCCCAAGTTCGTGCGCCGCTACGCCGACCTGAAGGGCGAGATCGAACGCGCCGCCGCCGACTACGCGCGGGACGTCAAGGCCCGCACCTTCCCCGGCGAGGCCGAGACCTACTACGCCAAGAAGGGCTGACGAGGCTCGCGCGGCGGTTCCGCCCCGTTGCGGCTGATCCAGACACGCTATAGGTTCGCCGCCTCGGCGGGTCCGCTCGTCATGTGTTCATCTCTCGCGTGGGGCTCGGAGCGATCCGGGGCTCGCGCTTCAGGGCGCGGTTGTCGCCCGTATCGGAGCCTCGTTCGTGGTCGATGTGTTTGACGAGGTCGAAGAGCAGCTTCGCTCCGACCGCTACAAGTCCCTGGCGCTGAAGGCCCTGCCCTGGGCGGGCGCGGTGGCGGTGGCGGCGATTCTGGTCGCGGGCGGCTGGATGGGCTGGACCAGCTATCAGGAAAGCCAGACCAACAAGGCCGGCGAAGCCTATCAGGCGGCGCTGATGAGCCTGGAGAAGTCCGGCCCGACCAGCGCGTTCCCGGCCTTCGAGGCGATCTCCAAGACCGGCCCCAAGGCCTACAAGGCCCTGGCCTTGATGCAGATGGGCGCCGTCCGCCTGGATGCGAACAAAACCGCCGACGCGGTGCGTTATTTCGACGAAGCGGCCAAGCTTGCGCCCAATCCGGTGCTCGCCGACGAAGCCGGCCTCAATTCCGCCTTGGCGCTCCTCGACACGGCTCCATACAAGGATGTCGAGGCGAGGCTGACCCCGTTGATGGGCGAGAAGAGTCCCTATCGCGTGCAAGCGAAGGAAGCGCTGGCGTTCGCCAAGCTGCGCAACGGCGATCTCGTCGGCGCGCGCGCCGATTTCGTGGTGCTGGCCACCTCGCTGGACAACTCGTCGGACGACGTGCGCCAGCGCGCCCAAGCCGCGCGCGACATGATCGATTCCGGCTCGGCCAAGTCGCTGCCGGACGTGGTCAAGGCCGCCATCGCCATGCCGCGCCCCTCCGCCGCCCTGCCGCCGCCGACCGGCCCGCAAGCCGCCCCCGCTACCGCCCAATGAGCCGACGCCCCATGACGACTAAGCGCTATCTGCTTCTCACCGCGATGCTGACCGCCGCGGTGTCGGTGGCCGGCTGTTCGACGGTTTCCAAACTCAATCCCTTCGACAAGAAGGAAGCCAACAAGACCCTGGCCACCCAGGGTCAGCGGATCTCGGTCATCGCCTTCGACCAGAAGGTCGAGCAGTCCGAAGGGCTGAAGGGCACAGACTTCTACCTGCCGGACGCCACGGTCCAGGCCGACTGGCCGCTGCCGGGCGGCAACGCCGAGCAGTCGGTGGAGCATGTCGCCGCCGCCGCCAATTTCGACGTCGCCTGGAAGAAGGGCTTCGGCCAGAAGGGCACGCGCAAGTTCCACATCACCGCCCCGCCGGTGGCCGCCGACGGCAAGATCTTCGTGATGGACGGCGAGGCGACCGTGGTCGCCATCGACGCCAAGAGCGGCTCGACCCTGTGGCGCAAGGACCTGCGACCGGCCAAGGCCCCGGGCAAGAAGCACGGCCTGCTGGGCTTCGGCGGCTCGGGCGATCGCCTGGGCTTCGGCGGCGGCGTGGCCTATGCCGGCGGCAAGCTGTACGTCGCCTCGGGCTTCCGCTTCGTGGCTCAGCTTGACGCGGCGACCGGGAACGAAGCCTGGCGCCAGCAGATCGGCACGCCGATCCATTCGGCGCCCACCGTCGCGGACGGCCGGGTGTTCGTCATCTCGACCGACAACGAACTGCTGACCTTCAACGCCGCCGACGGCGCTCCGGGCTGGACCTACCAGGCCCTGATCGAGCCGGCCCGCATCCTGGCGGCCACCAGCCCGGCCGTCAGCGGCGACACGGTGATCAGCGGTTTCGCCTCGGGCGAGCTGGTGGCCCTGCGCGCCACCAACGGCAACGACCTGTGGAGCGAGGCGCTCAGCCGCGCCAGCCGCACCAACGCCCTGTCGGAAATCCGCGACATCGCCGGCCGTCCGGTGATCTACAAGGGCGACGTGTTCGCCGTCAGCCATTCGGGCGTGTTCTCGGCCACCGACCTGCGCACGGGCCAGGCCCGCTGGAACCTGCCGGTCACCGCCATCACCACGCCCTGGGTCGCCGGCGACGTGGTCTATGTGGTCGACAAATCGGGCCAGGTGATCTGCGCCTCGCGCGAGAACGGTCAGGTCTATTGGATCCGCGACCTCAACAACACCGACAAGCTGAGCAAGAAGCAGAAGAAGAAGCGCGCCAAGCACCCGGTGCTGTGGTCGACGCCGATCCTGGCTTCGGGCCGCCTGATCACGGCGTCCAGCGACGGCCAGGCCGTGGCGCTGAACCCCAAGACCGGCGAGACCGTCAAGACGCTGAAGCTGGGCCAATCGGTGCTGCTGGGCCCGATCGCCATGGGCGACACGGTCTATATCGCCACCGACGAAGCCGACCTGATCGCCATCCGCTAGGTCATTCCGGACTCGTTCCGGAACCACAATTCAGTCGCCATGAACCCGGGCTGGTCCTTACCAGTCCGGGTTTGTCGCTTTTGTCCCCGAAATCGACTAATCACAGCCCATGCCTTTGAAACTCGCCATCGTCGGCCGCCCCAATGTGGGCAAGTCGACCCTGTTCAACCGTCTGGCCGGCAAGAAGCTGGCCCTGGTCGACGACCAGCCGGGCGTCACCCGCGACCGCCGGTTCGCCCACGGCCGCCTGGGCGACCTTGACCTGGAGCTGATCGACACCGCCGGCTTCGAGGACGTGGCCGACGAGAGCCTGGAGGCGCGGATGCGCGCCCAGACCGAGCTGGCGATCGACGAGGCCGACGTGTCCCTGCTGGTGTTCGACGCCCGCGAGGGCCTGACGCCGCTGGACAAGATCTTCGCCGAGATCCTGCGCAAGCGGAACAAGCCGGTGCTGGTCGCGGCCAACAAGTCCGAGGGCAAGGCCGGCGACCACGGCGCGGCCGAGGCCAATGTCCTGGGCCTGGGCGAGCCGATCCAGATCTCGGGCGAGCACGGCGAAGGCATGGCCGAGCTCTACGCGGCCCTGATCGCCATCGCGCCGGAAGAGCTGCAGGACGAGCACGACGACGAGGACGACGACAAGCCGATCCGGATCGCCATCGTCGGCCGTCCCAACGCCGGCAAGTCGACCCTGATCAACCGCCTGATCGGCGAGCAGCGCCTGCTGACCGGTCCGGAAGCTGGCATCACCCGCGACTCCATCTCGGTCGACTGGGACTGGGGCGGGCGCAAAGTGCGCCTGGTCGACACCGCCGGCCTGCGCAAGAAGGCCAAGGTCAACGAGAAGCTGGAGAAGCTCTCGACCGCCGACACCATCCGCTCGCTGACCTTCGCCGAGGTGGTGTTGCTGGTGATGGACGCCACCCATCCGTTCGAGACCCAGGACCTGCAGATCGCCGACCTGGCCGAGCGGGAAGGGCGCTGCGTGGTCTTCGTCCTGGCCAAGTGGGACCTGATCGAGGATCCGGCCCAGATCCTGAAGGACTTCAACGAACACGCCGAGCGCATGCTGCCCCAGCTGCGCGGCGCGCCGGTGGTGGCGCTGTCGGGCGAAACCGGCAAGGGTGTCGAGCGCCTGATGCCGGCCGTGCTGAAGAGCCACAAGGACTGGGCCACCAAGGTCAAGACCCGCGACCTGAACGACTGGCTGCAGATGGCCATGCAGCGCCACCCGCCGCCCAGCGTCGGCGGCAAGCGCATCAAGCCCAAGTACATGGCCCAGACCAAGGCCCGTCCGCCCACCTTCGTGCTGTTCTCCAGCCGCGCCGACCAGATGCCCGACCACTATCGGCGCTATCTGATCAACAGCCTGCGCGAAAGCTTCGACCTGCCGGGCGTGCCGCTGCGCATCACCATCAAGTCGGGCGCCAACCCCTATGCCGAGGGCGAGGCCAAGGGCCACAGCGGCAAGGGCAAGCGCGAATTCGAACGCAAGGAGCGCGAGAAGGAACGCATCCGCGCCTCGCGCAACACGGTCAAGAAATCGGTGCGCGTAGCCGAGGCCGCCGCGGTGGCCGCAGCCGAAGCCGCGGGCCTGCCCCCGCCGTCGCCGAGCACGGGCAAGCCCGCCTCGAAGGCTTCCAAGGCGCCCAAGCCGACCGAGATCGCCGCGACGCCCGCCGCCGAGCCGGGCAAGGCGGCGGTCAAGTCGGTGAAGAAGCAAGGCCCCAAGGCCCAGAAGAAGTCGACCACGCCCAGCTACAAGGTCGGTTTCAAGTCGGCCGGCGGCAAGATGGCGGGCTCCAAGACCGCCGCGCGTCGTCCGGTGGCGGGCGCGAAAGTGGTGCGAGGCAACAAGGCTCCGCCCAAGGGACGCTAGAGCTTCGTCCGGCGTCTTGCTGGACCGCAGAATCTACCCTAGGTGTCGCTCTTGGGGCGATCCGGCCATGGCGGCCGGGTCCTGGGGAAGTTGCGTATGTCCATCGTCGTCGCCTGGTTGGCCGTGGCCCTGAGCCAGGCCGAAGCCGCTGTCGCGCCGCCACCGCCGCCAAAGCCGGCGACCTGCGTGGCCCCCACGCCGCCGGTCTCCATTCGGCCGACCCTGCCGCCGGTTCCCAAGCTGCCCGGCTGCGTAAACGAAGCCAAGGGCACGCACACCTGCCGCAAGGGCGAGATCGACCGCTACAACGCGGCCATGAAGTCGCGCAATAACGCGATGGAAGACTTCATCTCCGCCGCCAATGCCTATTCGGTGCTGCTGAACCAGTACACCCTGGCCGCCAACGACTATGCGCGTTGCGAACTGCGCGAGGTCCGCAAGGCCGAGGACTAGGCAAAGCGAACGGGCCTCCCCGCGAAGGAAGGCCCGGCGAACGCTTTGGGGTACGCAACGCTTACTGACGCTTACTGAACAAGGGCGCGCCGGGAGACGAGGGGGGGGGGGAATCGCCCCCCGGCGCATTCACGATCCGGATCTTCCGGAAACCGGATCGAGAAACCGTCTAGAACTCTTCCCACTCCGCCGCGAGCGCGGCGCTGGAGCCAGGGCGCAGCTGGGTGGCGAGGCGGGCCTGGGCCTGGCCGACCGGATTGGCGGCCGGGCGATGGGCTTCGGCGCGGGCCGGTTCGGGGCGCCGAACGGGCGCCGAGGCCGTGGCCCCGCCGGTGTCGAAGCGCTCGACCAGATTGGCCAGGGCGCGGGCTTCCGAGCGCAGGTTGGCGGCGGCGGCGGTGGCCTCCTCGCACATGGCGGCGTTGCGCTGGGTGACCTGGTCCATCTGGTTGACCGCGGTGTTGACCTGGTTGAGGCCGGTGGCCTGTTCCTGGGACGACTGGGCGATCTCGGAGATCAGGGTGTCGATCTCGGCGATCTTGCCGACGATGCCGCTGAGCGACTGGCCAGTGTCGCTGACCAGGCGGGCGCCGCGCTCCACCTGGGCGGTGCTGCTGGCGATGAGGGTCTTGATCTCCTTGGCCGCCTCCGCCGAGCGCTGGGCCAGGGCCCGCACTTCCTGGGCGACGACGGCAAAGCCTCGGCCGGCTTCACCGGCGCGGGCCGCCTCGACCCCGGCGTTCAGAGCCAGCAGGTTGGTCTGGAAGGCGATCTCGTCGATCACGCCGATGATCTGGCCGATCTTGCCCGAGCTCTGCTCGATCTCGCCCATGGCGGCGATGGCGTCGCGCATGATCTCGCCCGAGCGGGTGGCGTCCTCGCGAGTGTTGGAGGCGGCTGTCGAGGCCTGCTTGGCCCCCTCGGCGCTGCGGCGAACCGTGGCGGTGATCTCGTCCAGGGCGGCGGCGGTCTCCTCCAGGGAAGCGGCCTGCTGCTCGGTGCGCTTGGCCAGGTCTTCGGAGGCGTTGGTGATCTCGTCGGAGCCGTTGCGCACCCCGCTGGTCGAACCGGAGATCTCGAGCATGGCGTTGCGCAGCGAGACCAGGGCGCTGTTGAAGTCTTCCTTGATCGGCAGGAAGCGGCCTTCGAAATTCTCGGTGATCTGGGCGGTCAGGTCGCCGTTGGCCAGGCGCTTGAGATAGGTGGCCAGCGAGCAGACCACGGCGCTCTGCTCGGCCTCGGCCTTGCGGCGCTTTTCGTTCTCGATGCGCTCCAGCTCGACCTCGGTGATGTCGATGGCGAACTTGATGACCTTGTAGGGCTTGCCGTCGGCGTCGAAGATCGGGTTGTACGAGGCCTGGATCCAGACGTCCTTGCCGCCCTTGCCCACGCGCTGGAACTTGTCGGAGAAGAACTCGCCTCGGTTCAGCGTTGCCCAGAAGGTGCGGTACTCGGCGCTGCGGGCGTAGTCGGCGTCGACGAACATCTCGTGATGGCGCCCGACGATCTCCTCGAGACCATAGCCGACAGCGCCCAGGAAGTTACGGTTGGCGGTGATGATCGTGCCGTCGAGTTGAAACTCGATCATGGCCTGCGACCGGTTGATCGCGGCGACGGTGCCCTCCAGATCGGTCAGGCGTTGGGCCGCCTTCGGATCGGTACGCTTGGTTGAGAACAGCGACATGGCATTTCCCCGTGCAGGACCAATGGCGGCCCTATTGCACGAGGAGCGTGCATCCCTCGCGTTGAAAAAGGTCTTAACGTTAAGCGGGGAAAACACGCGTTATGCTGCGTCAGGTTGGCGCAGATCAATTTTAGGGCGACCTTGAAAAAGCTCGACCACGACACTGAAAATCAAAGCTAAAGCTCTGATTTTCAGGACTTTGTCGATATCCCGACACTCGGTCGACACGAGTGGAGTCGGCCACCGTCACGCTTTGGGGTGGAAAGGTGACGTTAATGCTCAACCTTCGGATCGAGGCCGCGCCTCAACCCACGCTGGCCGACTCCTGGCCGCGATCCTTTAGACGCACCACGCCCTTGGGTGGAACCCGGTCGGGGCGGGCCAGGTCGACGATCAGCGGGACGATGGTGTCGGGCGCCGGGACGCTCTGTGGGTCCTCGCCCGGGAAGGCGCCGGCCCGCATGCGGGTGCGCATGGCGCCGGGATCCACGCTGACGGCGCGCACCGTGGTGTTCTCCATCTCGTCGTCGTAGCAGGCGACGATGGCCTCCAGGCCCGCCTTGGAAGCCGCATAGCCGCCCCAGAAGGCCCGATGGGTCTGGGCGACGCTGCTGGTCAGGAAGATGGCCCGTCCGGCCTCGGCGCGGCGCAGCAGCGGGTCCATGGCCCGGATCAGCCGCCAGTTGGCCGTCAGGTTGGTGGCCATGATCATGTCCCAGCCCTTGGGGTCCAGGTGACCGACCGGGGTCAGGGCGCCCAGAACGCCGGCGGCGCCGACGACGACGTCCAGCTTGCCGAACCGCTCGTAGAGGGCCGCGCCCAGCTGGTCCAGGCCGTCGGCCTCGCGCAGGTCCAGCGGGACCAGGGTGGCGTGCTCGCCGGTGGCGGCGAAGATGGTGTCGTCCAGGGCTTCCAGAGCGCCCTGGGTGCGGCCCAGCGCGATGACATGGGCGCCGGCCTTGGCCAGGCCCACGGCGATGGCCTCGCCAATGCCGCGCGTGGCGCCGGTGACGAGGGCGATGCGGCCGGCCAGCGGCTTTTCGGAGTCGGAATTCATGGGCGGGTTCTAGTGGCTATGGCCGGCGATGGGAACCGGGATCAGGCTTCGTCCACCGGACGCGCGCCGTAGCGCTGGGCCAGGACCGAGCAGGCCATCAGTTGCACCTGGTGGAACAGCATCACCGGAAGGACCAGGATGCCCGCGGTGGGCCCCGGGAATAGGATGCCGGCCATGGGCACCCCCGTGGCCAGGCTCTTCTTCGAGCCGCAGAACACGATGGCCACCTCGTCGGCCTTGGAGAAGCCCAGGGCGCGCGAGCCGAACATGGTCGCGGCCATCACGACGGCCAGCAGCAGAAGGCTGGCCACCAGCAGGGCCAGCAGCTCGGGCAGCGAGACCTTGTTCCAGATGCCCTCGACCACGGCGGCGCTGAAGGCCGAATAGACCACCAGCAGGATCGAACCCCGGTCCACCCGGCCGACCAGGGTCTTGTGCTTTTCGATCCAGGCGCCGAGCCAGGGGCGGGCGATCTGGCCGGCCACGAAGGGCAGGAGCAGCTGGATGATGATCGACTTGATCGAGTCCCAGCCGCCGACGTCGCCATGGGCCTGCATCAGCAAGCCCACCAGCACCGGCGTCAGGAAGATGCCCAGCAGGTTCGAGGCCGAGGCGGCGCAGACGGCGGCGGCCACGTTGCCTCGCCCGATCGAGGTGAAGGCGATCGAGGACTGCACGGTCGATGGCAGGCAACAGAGGAACAGCATGCCGGTCGACAGGGTGGGCGACAGCAGGCCCGACTTACTGATCAGCAGGCCCAGCACCGGGAACAGCACGAAGGTGAAGGCCAGGATCGTCAGGTGCAGCCGCCAGTGGGTCATGCCCGCGACCACGGCCTCGCGCGACAGCTTGGCGCCGTGCAGGAAGAACAGCAGGGCGATGGCGATCTTGACCACCCAGCCCACGATCGTCGCCGCCTCGCCCCGTACGGGCAGGATCGAGGCCAGGACCACCATGCCGACCAGGGCGATGATGTAGCCGTCGATCTTCAGCTTGGCGAGGAGCGTGGAAACGGGATTGGGCACTGGGCGTCTCTCGATGCGTCTTCGCCCGGTCATCCGCGCGACCCAAGCCAAGCCGCCGGGACGTCCCGGTTAGCCCAGCTTGGGTCCCCCGAACAAGTCGGGGGATGACGCAGGTTGAGGAAACCTAGGCGCTCAGCAGCGACAGCTGCTTTTCGGCCTGGTCGTTGCGGCCTTCGGCGATCTCGCGGTCGGTCAGGCGGGTGGGATAGTCGCCGGTGAAGTAGTGATCGGTGAACTGCGGGTGGGCCGGGTCGCGCGGACCGGCTTCCAGCGCCTGGTAGAGGCCGTCGACCGACAGGAAGCCCAGGCTGTCGACTTCCAGGAACCTGGCCATCTCCTCCAGCGACTTGTTGGCCGCCAGCAGCTGATCGCGCTCGGGCATGTCGATGCCGTAGAAGTCGGGCCACTTGATCGGCGGGCTGGCCGAACGCAGGTGGACCTCGGCGGCGCCCGCCTCGCGGACCATGCGCACGATCTTCAGCGAGGTGGTGCCGCGCACGATGGAGTCGTCAATCAGGATCACGCGCTTGCCTTCCAGCACGGCGCGGTTGGGGCTGTGCTTCATGCGCACGCCCAGTTCGCGCACGCCCTGGGTCGGCTGGATGAAGGTGCGGCCCACATAGTGGTTGCGAATGATGCCCAGGTCGAAGGGCAGGCCGCTCTGCTGGGCGAAGCCGATGGCGGCGGGCACGCCGCTGTCGGGCACGGGCACCACCACGTCGGCCTCGACGCCGGTCTCGATGGCCAGGCGCTGGCCCATGCGCTTGCGCACCTCATAGACCGAGCGGCCGTTCACGACGCTGTCGGGACGGGCGAAGTAGACATACTCGAACACGCAGGGGCGAGCGGCGACGTTCTGGAACGGCTTGAGCGACTTCACGCCGGTCTCGGAGATCACAACCATCTCACCGTGCTCGACGTCGCGCACGAAGCGGGCGCCGATCATGTCCAGCGCGCAGGTCTCGGACGCCAGGATAGGCTGGCCGTCCAGGTCGCCCAGCACCAGCGGACGGATGCCCAGCGGGTCGCGCAGGCCGATCATCTTCTTGTTGGTGATGGCCACGATGGCGTAGCCGCCCTCGATCTGGCCGACGGCGTCGATGAAGCGATCGACGATGCGGGCCTTCCGCGAGCGGGCGATCAGGTGGAGGATCACCTCGCTGTCCGAGGTGGACTGGAAGATCGCGCCTTCCTGCACCAGGCGCTCGCGCAGGGTGAGGAAGTTGGTCAGGTTGCCGTTGTGGGCGATGGCCACGCCGCCGGTCTCGAGATCGGCGAACATCGGCTGGACGTTGCGGATGCCGCTGCCGCCGGCCGTGGAATAGCGGGTGTGGCCGATGGCCATGCCGCCGGGCAGGCGCTGGACCAGGTCGTTGCCGGTGAAGGCGTCGCCCACGTGGCCCATGTGGCGTTCGGTGTGGAAGCGCTGGCCGTCGAAGGCGGCGATGCCGCAGGCTTCCTGGCCGCGATGCTGCAGGGCGTGCAGGCCCAGGGCGGTGACGGCGGCGGCGTCGCGCACGCCGTAGACGCCGAAGACCCCGCATTCGAGGCGCAGGGTGTCGTCTTCGGGATCACGCCAAGGCTTGGACGAGAAGCGGTCGGTCGACTGGCCGAAGGACGTCATCGCGATTTCTCCACCAGATCGTCGACGGAACGACGCTGGTCCTTATCATAACCTGCTTCGCCCGACTTGCCGTCGGACGGTTTGTCGCTGGCGCCGTCATGGACGGCGTCCTCGATGGCGGGAGCCAGCTTGCCGGCCAGACCCGCGCCCTTGGGGGCGAACACCTTCAGCACGCGGCCGGCGGCGTTGGACAGGGGGTAGAGCGCCGACTTCGACATCCAGCTGGGGACGCGGTCGGGCGGGGTGGCCATGTGGAACACCAGGCTGAACACGCCCAGCACCACCAGGCCGCGCAGCAGGCCGAAGGCCAGACCCATCAAGCGGTCCAGCGTGCCCAGGGCGCCGTCGGCGTGCAGGGTCTTGCTGATCTGGGCGCCCAGCAGGCGCAGCAGGACGAAGATGATGACGAAGCTGACCAGGATCGCGGCCGCCGTGGCCGCCCAGTCCGGATCCATCATGCCGCGGAACAGCGGGCCGGTGACCCGCAGGGCCAGCAGGGCCAGCACGGCGGCGACGATGAACGACAGGGCCGAGGTCAGCTCGCGCGAGGCGCCGCGCGCGAAGCCCACCACGGCCGAAACCACCAGGATCAGGCCGAAGATGATGTCGAAAGGCGTCACGTCAGCTGGCCCCAGATCTCGTCGCCGATGCGCCGGACGGCGTCGGCCAGTCGCGCCACCCCGGCGACGGGCAGGGCTCCGCCGCCTTCGGGAAGCCCCGACAGCGGTCCCAGGGCCCGGCCAAAGCCGAGTTTCGCGGCCTCTTTCAAACGTGTCTCCATACGGCTCACGGGCCGCACTTCACCGGAAAGACTGACCTCGCCGAAGACGACGCAGTCCTGCGGCAGGGCGATGTCCAGGGCCGAGGAGGCCAAGGCCGCCGCCGCCGCCAAGTCCGCCGCCGGCTCGGTGATCCGCAGGCCGCCAGCGACGTTCAGATAGACGTCCTTGTTGCCAAAACCAAGGCCGCACCGTGATTCAAGCACGGCCAGGACCATAGCCAGGCGTCCGGAATCCCATCCGACCACGGCGCGTCTGGGCGTTCCGTACGCGGAGGGCGCGACCAGGGCCTGGAATTCCACCAGGACGGGCCGCGACCCCTCGATGCCGGCGAATACCGCCGCGCCCGCCGCGCGCTCGCCGCCCTCGTTGAGGAACAGGGCCGAAGGGTTCTTCACCTCGCGCAGGCCCGCGTCGCCCATCTCGAACACCCCGATCTCGTCGGTGGCGCCGAAGCGATTTTTGGCGCCGCGCAGCACCCGGAACGGATAGCCCCGTTCGCCCTCGAAGCTGAGCACCGCATCGACCAGATGCTCGACCACGCGCGGGCCGGCGATCTGGCCGTCCTTGGTGACGTGGCCAACCATCAGGATGGCCACGCCCTGCTTCTTGGCCAGACGGACCAGCTCGCTGGCGCAGGCGCGGACCTGGGTGACCGTGCCGGGCCCGGCCTCGTGGGCGTCGCTCCACAAGGTCTGGATCGAATCGATGACGACGAGGTCGAACTTCTCGCGCTTCAGCCCGTCCAAGATGTCGCGCAGGCTGCTCTCGGCGGCCAGCTTCACGGGGGCCTGGGCGAAGCCCATGCGGTCGGCGCGGCCGCGGATCTGGGCCACGGCCTCTTCGCCCGAGATGTAGGCGCAGTTGACGCCGGCCAGGCTGGCCTTGGCCATCACCTCCAGCAGCAGGGTCGATTTGCCGACGCCGGGGTCACCGCCGATCAGGATCGCCGAGCCCGGCACCACGCCGCCGCCGCAAACCCGGTCGAACTCGTCGACGCCGGTGATGATGCGGGGCGGGGGCGGGGCGTCGCTTTCCAGACCGGTGAACTGCAGGCCGCGCGTACGCGTGGCCTTGGTGCTGGACATCGAGCCGGGGGCGCGGACGCCGGTCTCCTCGACCAGGCTGTTCCAGCTCTGACAGGACGAGCATTGCCCCGACCACTTAGTCGAGACCGCCCCGCAGGACTGGCAGGCGTAGACGGCGCCGTCGCGGGCCATGGGTGCTCCTGATTCGAGGATGACAGAAGCGTACAGCCTGGGCGCCGCCCGCGCCAAAGGCGGACGTAGGTTCCGCCCGTCCGTCGATTACAAACCGTTACACAGAACCTTGTTCTCAATGTCGCGCAGGGCTGGCTATACAGAAACCGCGTCGGGGGACGTTCAGGATTCGCCAAGGAGGGCGCATGACTGTCATCGAACCCGGGAGCGCCTCGTCCGACCTGGTCGGCCGCGCCAAGCGCCTGCTGCTCTCGCCGTCTTCCGAATGGGACCGCATCGACGCCGAACCGGCGACGATCAAGGGCATCTACGTGGGCTATGTCTGCATCCTGGCCGCCATCCCGCCGTTGGCCGGACTGATCGGCGGACAGGTGTTCGGTCACGGGGGCTTCGGCTTCCACTTCAAGCCCGCGCTCGTGCCGTCGATCATCAGCGCGGTCCTGGCCTATGGGCTGAGCTTGCTGGCGACCTTCCTCGTGGCCCTGATCATCGACGCCCTGGCGCCCAGCTTCGGCGGCCAGAAGGACCGGGTCCAGGCGTTCAAGGTGGCGGCCTACAGCTACACGGCCGCCTGGGTGTTCGGCATCCTCGGGATCTTCCCGCCGCTGGGGATCATCGCGGGCCTGGCCAGCCTCTACGGCCTGTACCTGCTGTACCTGGGCCTGCCCAAGCTGATGAAGGCCCCGCAGGACAAGGCGCTGGGTTACACGGTCGTGACCATCCTCTGCGCCATCGTGATGTCGATCGTCATCGGCGCGATCACCGGCGCGGTGGCCGGAGCGGCGATGCTGGGCGGGATCAACCATGCGGCCAATGTCGGCACGACCACCGGCTCGGTCGAGTTCAACGGGACCAAGGTCGACCTCGGCAAGCTTGAGGCCGCGACCAAGCAGATGGAGGCCGCCAACAAGGCCGCCGCCGACGGCAAGCCCGTGCCCACCGTGCCGGCAGAGACCCTGAAGGGCCTGCTGCCCAACGACGTCGCGGGCTTCCAGCGCACCAGCGTGGAAAGCAATTCCGGCGGCGCGGGCGGCGTCTCGATGAGCGCGGCCTCGGCCAACTATTCCAAGGACGGCGGCAATTTCGACCTGCAGGTCACCGACATGGGCGGGATCGCCGGCATCGCGGCCTTGACCACGGCCATCGACGCCCAGTCCTCGCGCGAGACCGCCACCGGCTACGAGAAGATGGGCAAGGTCAACGGCCGGATGACCAACGAGGAATGGGACCGCGAGTCCAAGTACGGCAAGTATTCGGTGGTGGTCGGCGGCCGCTTCACGGTCGAGGCGCGCGGCAACGCCGACAGCGTCGAGGTGCTCAAGCAGGCCGTGGCTTCGGTGGACGCCGGACGGCTGGAGGCCCTGGCGCGCTAGCCGACGACGACGCGCCGCGCCCGGGGCGCGATGCGGGTCAGGAGTTCGTAGGCCGAGGTGCCGGCCGCCGCGGCGGCGTCGTCCACCGGCAGGTCGGGACCCAGGATCTGCATCATCGCGCCGGGGCGAGCGGCGTCGCAGTCGGTGATGTCGACGGCGATCAGGTCCATCGAGACCCGGCCCAGCATCGGCCGCAGGTCGCCGTCGAACCACACCGCGCCGCGCGGATGGGCGGCGCGCGGCACGCCGTCGGCATAGCCGGCCGCCAGTATGGCGATGCGGGTGGTGTCCTTGGCCACATAGGCCGCGCCATAGCCGATACTCTCGCCGCGCGGCACGACGCGGACCTGAAGGATCGGGGCCTCGAAGGTCGCCACGGCCTTGATCCGGGCGTCCGGCACGTCGTGCGGCCCGCCGCCGTAGAGGCTGATGCCCGGCCGGCACTGGTCGAAGTGGTAGTCGCCCCCCAGGAAGACGCCGCCGGAATTGGCGAGACTCCGGCGAGCGTTGGGGAAGAGGGCGGCGGCCTCGACGAAGCGCTCCAACTGCCGGGCGTTCAGGGCGTGCTCGGGCTCGCCGGCGCAGGCAAGGTGGCTGATCACCAGGCCGATGTTCAGGAACTTCAGCCGGTCCATGGCGCCGGTCAGCACCACGGCCTCCTCGGGACGAAGGCCCAGGCGGTTCATGCCGGTGTCGATGTGCAGGGCCGCGTCCAGCACCCGGCCGCGCGCGTGGCTGTTCCAGGCCTCGACCTGGGGCAGGCTGTTGAGCACCGGCGTCAGGCGGGCGGACTCGATGGCCGGGGCCGAGCCGGGGGTGACGCCGTCCAGCACGTAGATGGTCGCATCGCGGTCGCCCAAGTCGCGGCGCAGGGCCAGGCCTTCCGACAGGCGGGCCACATAGAAGCTGCGCGCGCCTTCGCCCCACAGCCGCCCGGCGACCAGGGCCGCGCCCAGGCCGTAGCCGTCGGCCTTCACGGCCGGCGCGATCTCGGTCCCGCCGGCGGCGGCCCGGAGCGTGGCGTGGTTGGACGCCAGGGCGTCCAGGTCGAGGGTGAGGCGGCTGGTTTCGGTCACGGGCCGGGACGTAGCCGAGCGCGCCGCCCAAGACCAGTGGAGATCGAGTGCAGCATCAATGCTTGGCCAGGAACTGCACGGCGAGGTTCTCGATGCCGCTGGCGACGATCTGCACGCCGATGCACATCAAGAGGAACGCCATCAGCCGCGACATCACCCGCGCGCCCGAAACGCCCAGGAACGACAGCACCCGGTCCGAGGCGCGGTACAGCAGCCAGACAAGCACCGCGATCACGGCGACGGCCGCGCCCGCACCGGTGAAGAACGGGATCGCCGAGGCGCCGCTCGCCGGCCGCTGGGAGGAGAGGGCGATGGCCACCGAGATCGCGCCGGGTCCCGTGGTGAAGGGCATGGTCAGCGGAAAGAAGGCGATGTCTTCCGGCTTGGTCAGCACGGGGGCGTCGTCGCCGGTCTTGTGCTCGGCATGGACCTCCGGCGACATCAGCAGCGCCCAGGCCCGGATCGCCACCACTAGACCGCCCGCCACCCGCAGGGCGCCCAGGCTGACCCCGAAGAAGTTCAGGATGTAGCCGCCCAGCAGCAGCGAGCCCAGCAGGATGCAGAAGGCGTAGAGCGCGATGGTCGGCGCCAGCTTGCGGCGGGTCTCGGCCGGGTGATCGACCAGGAGCTGGTGGAAGATCAGGGCCGAGCCGACCGGATTGACGATCGAGAACAGGGCCGGGAAGGCCAGCAGGAACGCGCCGACGGCCGTCGAGACGGGCAGGGGGCTGAATTCCATCTCGGCGACCTTGAGCAAGCGGACTTGAGAAAGGTCACCGTGACCCGGTTCGTCCGTTCACGTCAAACGCACTGGATCCCGTCTTCGTCGCTACTCGTCGTCGCCGCTGCGCATCTGGTGGAAGTAGTGGTCGCGGGCCAGGTTGCCGAAGCGCGTGGTGTCGCTGTTGAACGACAGGCGCACGGTGCCGATGGGACCGTGACGCTGCTTGGCGATGATCACCTCGGCCAGGCCCTGCAGGCGGTCCATGTCTTCCTGCCACTGCAAGTGCTCGGGCGTGCCTTCGCGTGGTTCCGACCGGCCGACATAGTAGCTTTCGCGATAGACGAACCAGACCATGTCGGCGTCCTGCTCGATCGAGCCGGATTCACGAAGGTCGGACAGCTGCGGACGCTTGTCCTCGCGCTGCTCGACCTGACGCGACAGCTGCGACAGGGCGATGACCGGGCAGGCCAGTTCCTTGGCCAGGGCCTTGAGGCCCATGGTGATCTGCGAGACTTCCTGCACGCGGCTGGCGTTGGACGACAGGTCCGAGCCGGTGACCAGCTGGAGGTAGTCGACCACGATCAGGTCCAGGCCGACCTGGCGCTTCAGGCGGCGGGCCCGGGCGGTCAGCTTGGCGATGGAGATACCACCGGTGGCGTCGATATAGAGCGGGGCCTCCTGCAGATCGATGGCCGCGTCGCGCACTCGGCCGAACTCCGAGGCGTCGATCTCGCCCTTGCGAAGCTTGTCGCCCGACACGCCCGAGGCGTCGGCCAGCATACGCAGGGCCAGCTGCTCGGCGCTCATTTCCAGCGAGTAGAAGGCCACCACCCCGCCGCTGACGGTCTTCTTGGTGCCGTCCGGCTGGGGCTCCCAGGCATACTTCTTGGCGATGTTGAAGGCGATGTTGGTGGCCAGCGCCGTCTTGCCCATCGAGGGACGGCCGGCCAGCACGATCAAGTCGGAGGGGTGCAGACCGCCGATCTTGGTGTCCAGGTCGATCAGGTCGGTCGAGACGCCCGACATGCCGCCGTCGCGGCTGTAGGCCTCGGCGGTCATCTCCACGGCGCCGCGCAGGGCGTCGCCGAAGCTGACGAAGCCGGAGCTGGCGGTGCCGCTTTCGGCCAGGGTGTAGAGCTGCTGTTCGGCCGCCTCGATCTGGTCGCGGGCCGGCAGCTTGACGTCGTCCTTGCCGACACCGCCGTGGGCCGTGGAGGCGATCTCGCCGCCGATGCGGATCAGGTCGCGACGCAGGGCCAGGTCGAAGACGGCGCGGGCGTAGTCGCCCACATTGGCGGCGGGCGGGGCGCGGTCGACCAGGTCGGCCAGATAGCGCAGGCCGCCTAGCTCGTCGAAGGCCGGGTCGTGCTTGAACTCGTCGGCCAGCAGGATCGGCTCGGCCAACTGGCCCTTGCGGATGTGGGTCTCGATCGAGCCGAACAGCCGCTGATGGAAGGGCTCGTAGAAATGGCGGCCTTGCAGGCTGTCGGTCAGGCGCTCGTAGGCGGCGTTGTCGTACAGCAGCACGCCCAGAAGCGCCTGTTCGGCCTCCAGGTTGTGCGGAGCAACGGCGACGACGATGTCGCCCATCGGGGAGGGTGGGCGAAGGTCTAGAGCAGGAACGAGAGACATTGGCACAAGTTAACGCGACGGCTGTGAGCGCGCGCGGCTTGCATGGCCGAACGCGTCAGATGAACGGGGATGTTCTGTGTATGTTTTGAAGCCCGGATTCGACAGAAGCGGACGTAGAAAAAGGGGCGCGACGGTCATCCGTCACGCCCCTTCGGCCTTAGTTCAAGTCGGTCAGCGACTTACCAGCTGTAGCTCAGACGCGTGTAGAGGAAGCGGCCGTTGAAGCCGTAGGGCGAGAAGTTGCTGAACGGTCCCGCGCCGCTGGTGTTGAGGTTCGGCGGCACCTGGTTGGTGTACTGGTCGAACAGGTTGTCGGCCCCGGCCGACAGGGTCAGACCGATGGGGAAGCTGTAGCGGACCTCGGCGTCGATCACGCCGCTCTTGCCGGTACGCCAGTCGGTGCTGCCGTCATTGGCCGTGCCGGGCGCCAGGACGTCGCCATAGAAGGTCGAGCGCAGGGTCGCCCCCCACTGGTCCTTCGTCCAGTCGCCCTGGAAGGTGACCTTCTCGCGCGGCGTGCCCTTCTCGAAGCGCAGGGTGGCCTGGCGGGCGAACAGCGACTGGGGCGTGGCCAAGGTGGTGGTGACCGGGGTCTTTTCCACGTCGAAGTCGTTGACGTTGGCCGCCAGGGTCAGGTCGAACACGCCGGCCTGGTCGTCGTGGATCCGGTAGCGCGCCACCACGTCGATCCCCTTGGTCGAGGTGTCGACGCCGTTGATGAAGAAGCGCGCGGCAGTCGTGCCGTAGGGGGCCAGAAGGGCGCCGATCTGGGCGGCGTTGGGGTTGGAGGCGCCCGGGGCGTTGGAGAACAGCTCCGACAGCACGATGCGGTCGTCGACGTCGATCCGGTAGCCGTCGACCGTCAGCTCGAAGGCGCCCTTGCGATAGACCAGGCCCAGCGAATAGTTGGTCGATTCCTCGGCCTTCAGCGGCTTGCCGCCCAGGGCCAGGCCCACCGGGCTGATCGAGGGATAGGTCCCGGATTCGAACGGCACCAGCACCGTGCCGCCATTGCCGTCCGGCTGGGCGACATAGGTGATCGAGGTGGCCGTGTAGTACTGCTGCTGCAGGCTGGGGGCGCGGAAGCCGGTCGAGACCCCGCCGCGCAGGGCGAATTCCGGGGTGAAGTCGTAGCGCGCGGTCAGCTTGCCGGTCGTGCTGGAGCCGAAGTCGGAATAGTCCTCGTAGCGGCCCGCCACCCCGAAGCTCAGTTTCTCGGTCAGCTTGCCTTCCAGGTCCAGATAGACGCCCACGGCGTGGCGGTCGACATCGACGGCGTTGCTGGGCGCGAAGCCGGTGAAGCCGCGCGAGCCGAAGGCGAGGGTGGGCGAGACCGTGCCGCGGGCGTAGGAGGCCGGTTCGCCGGCGTTGATCTCGAAGCCCTCGCGACGGGCTTCCAGGCCGAAGGCCACGTTCAGCGGTCCGGCCAGGCCGACCTCGACCTCGCGGCTGGCGTCCAGGCCGAAGGTCAGCTGGTCGTAGGTCAGGCCGCCGGCCTTGAAGCTGTGCGGCGAGGTGGGGCCGTACGATGGGTTCAGGGTGTTCTCGACCCCGAAGTCGATGTCGTTCTTGCCGTAGACCAGGTTGGTGTCGATCTTGAACCCGCCCAGCTCGCCGCGCAGGCCGGCGGCGGCGGTGACGTCCTCGGTGTCGGTGGTCAGCAGCGGCAGGTAGCCGTTGGGATAGACCGAGATGATGTTCTGGCTGCTGTCGGTGGGCAGGCGGAAGCTGGCGGCCGAATTGGCGTCGCGCTGCTGATAGCCGTACCAGCCATAGGCTTCCCAACCGGCGGCCAGGGGCTTGGCGGCGTTCAGATAGACCGAGACGTCCTCGGTCTTGGGATCGCCGGTCCGGCCGGTGATCCGCGAAGGCGTGACGCGCGGGTCGTTGTCGGCGCGGTTGGTGGGATCCAGGTCGCGGTACTGGGCCGAGACGGTCAGGAAACCGTCCGAACCCAGCTTGAAGCCCTGCCAGGCGGCCACGGTCGCCGAGGCGCCGTCGGTGATATTGTGCTTGCCGCCGTAATAGCCTTTGAAGCTGGTGACGTACTCGCCGTAGGTCACCGTCAGGCCGCCGCCGTGGTCGGCCTCGCGCAGGCGCAGGTTCACGACCCCGGCGATGGCGTCCGAGCCGTACTGGGCCGAGGCGCCGTCGCGCAGCACCTCGATGCGGTCGATGGCGCTGGACGGGATGGCGTTCAGGTCCACGGCGGCCGAGCCGCGGCCGACCGAGCCGTTGACGTTGATCAGGGCCGAGGTGTGACGGCGCGCGCCGTTGACCAGCACCAGGGTCTGGTCCGGACCCATGCCGCGCAGCACCACCGGGCGGATGGCGTCGGTGCCGTCGGTGTTGGACGGGCGGGGGAAGTTGATAGACGGCACGGTGGCGGCCAGGGCGGTCGAGATGTCGGTCGCGCCGCGCTGCTGCAGCGCCTTGGCCGTGACCACGTCGACCGGCGCCAGGGTGTCCAGGCGCGAGCGGCCGGTGGTGCGGGTGCCGGTGATGACCACCTCTTCGACCGAGGCCGCGTCGTCGGTCGGCGCGGCGTCCTGGGCGTGGGCGGCGCCGGCGACGGCGACCAGCGACGTGGCGGTCAGCAGGAAACTCTTGAAACGCATGTGCGAAATCCCCTCGCAAGGCTTCCGAGGCTCGAGGCCTTTTCTTCCGGAAGCGGAGGAGCCCGTCTCCCCCTTGGGAAAGGATGGGTATCCGTGCGTTCGCTCACAAGCTGAGCAATTCTAGCTAAAGGCGCAGAAAAAAACGGCGCGGATTTCTCCGCGCCGTTCTTCTAGTTTTTCTAAGACGCTACGCGGCCGATCAGGCTTCGTAGTGGTCGCCTTCGAACGAGCCGGCGCCGCCTTCCGCCATGTCTTGGGCGGCTTCGGCGTCAGCGGCGCGGTCTTCCTCGAACTGCGAGGCGATGACGTTTTCGCCGCGCGCTTGGCGATCGGCTTCGTCTTGGCTGCGCGCGATGTTGAGGGTGACCGTGACGGTCACTTCAGCGTGCAGCTTCACCTTCACTTCGTGGACGCCCAGCGTCTTGATCGGCTTGTCCAGCACGATCATCGAGCGGTCGACCTTGCCGCCTTCGGCCTTGATGGCGTCGGCGACGTCGCGGCCCGCGACCGAACCGTACAGCTGGCCGCTTTCGCCGGCTTGACGGATCATCACGTACTGGTTGCCGTCAAGACCTTCACCGGCCTTGCCGGCGTTCTCGCGGTTCTTGACGTTGCGGGCTTCGATTTCAGCGCGCTGAAGTTCGAAGGTCTTCAGGTTGGCCGAGTTGGCGCGCAGGGCCTTGGAGCGCGGCAGCAGGAAGTTACGGGCGAAGCCGTCCTTCACGGTGACCACGTCGCCGAGGACGCCGGTGCCTTCGACGCGTTCGAGCAGAATGACTTTCATCGTGGTGTCTCCCTTACTTCACGACGTAGGGGAGCAGAGCCAGGAAGCGGGCGCGCTTGATGGCCTTGGCCAGTTCGCGTTGCTTCTTGGCCGACACCGCGGTGATGCGCGACGGCACGATCTTGCCGCGTTCGGAAACGTAACGCTGCAGCAGCTTCACGTCCTTGTAGTCGATCTTCGGCGCGTTGGCGCCCGAGAACGGGCAAACCTTGCGGCGACGGAAGAAGGGGCGGCGGGCGCCGCCACCGGCGGCGGGAGCGCCGGCTTCGGGAGCAGTGGTATCGGTCATGATCTCTCTTCTCCCTTACGCGGCCGGCGCGAAGTCGTCGCGCGGGCGCTCGGTGCGCTCGCCACGTTCGCGGTCGCGACGGGCCAGAACCGGCGACAGTTCCAGGTCCAGCTCTTCGACGCGGATGGTCATGAAGCGCAGAACGTCTTCATTGATCAGCAGCTGACGTTCCATCTCCTTCACGGCCGCGGCCGGAGCGTCGATGGCGAGCAGGGAGTAGTGGCCCTTGCGGTTCTTCTTGATGCGGTAGGTGAGGTTGCGAAGGCCCCAGTACTCGATCTTGGCGATGTGGCCGCCATTCTCTTCCAGGAGGGTCTTCAGTTGCTCGTTGAGAGCTTCGGCCTGTTGCGGCGAGATGTCCTGCCGCGCGATGACCACGTGTTCGTAGAACGCCATGTTTTCCTTCTTCCGCTGTGGAAAGCGGCGCGGGCGACGGCGGAAGTCCGTCGACCACGATGGATCCTGCATGCCGAGCGGGAAATCCCGACCCAAAGGGCTGCGCGCAAGACCGCCTTCCGTGAGAGGGCGCGCTAATAGCCGAAAGGACGCGCGAAGGCAAGGAAAGCCTTGACCTTGCATCCCTGGGTGGTTTTGGGCTGACTGGCGACCAGTTGCTTTGGGGGACTTTTATCATGAAACGTCTGGCTGTCGCCGTTCTGGCGTCGCTGTGTCTCGCCGCCGGTTCGGCCCAGGCCCAGCAGGCCCCCGCGCCGGCCGGAGCGGTCGCGACGCCGTCTCCCAAGGCCCTGGCCCTGACCAAGCGCTACATCGCCGCCCTGCATGTCGACCAAACGATGAAGCCGATGATGCAGAGCATGATCGGCCCGATGCTGGACGAGCAGGCCAAGGCCTATCCCAACCTCACCGAGGCCCAGCGCAAGGCGGTCCGCGAGTCGGTCGAGGAGTTCACGGCGGGCGACCTGATGGACGATGTCCTGGAGCGCATGACGCCGGTCTACGCCACCACCTTCTCCGAGGAAGAACTGCAGGCGCTGGTCGACTTCTACGAAGGCCCCACCGGCCAGTCGATCATCGGCAAGATGCCCTCCATGGGGCCGGCCATGGCGCGGATCATGGTGGAGATGATGCCGGAGATCCGGACCAAGATGACCCAGCGCGTCTGCAAGAAGCTGGGCTGCGACAAGGCGCCGGCGCACAAACCCAACCGTTCGTAAACCGCCTCGAAACCGGTCATCGAATAAATGTCATACAAATTTGGCGGCCAAGCCCTTTGGACGCGAAAAGGCTTGTGCTATCCGGCGAACATGGGGTTTCGAAAGCTTGCATCCCTGATCACGGCCACGGTCGTGACCGCCGCCTGCGCCGGTTCGGCGACGGCGGGCGAGATGCTGCGCAAGCCCGACCTCTCGGTCTGGGGCGCCGACGGCCATTTCCAGGGCTATTCGGCGGCCCTGCCGATCGACCTCTCCAGCGACGCCGACAAGGCGATGTTCACCGCCCGGGTGGCCGGCGGCCTGGACGATCCGACCTATAATCTGGACCTGAAGCTGGACCAGAAGCCCGACGAGGACAGCCAGGCCAATCGCGCCCTGGGCCTTGGCGCGTCGTGGAACGCCCGCGAGGCGGCGATCCGCTCGTCCCTGGCCCGCTCGTTCGGCTTCGGCCTGCTGCCCAAGACCAACTATGTGCGTCTGTCGATGGACATGAACGCCACCCAGCCGGTCTATCTGCGCGGCCGCACGCCGGTCACGCGAGCCAATGTCCGCTCCGAACTGACCCTGGACGGCCGCCCGGTAGCCTCCATCGCCCTGGGCGGCGGCACCCAGGGCGACGAGGGCGTCGATCTCTGCCTGACCCGGCCGTTCGACATCCCCGCCGAGTTCACCGTCAGCCTGCGGGCCGCCGACGAGCGGGTCCAGGACGGCCGCCTGATGGTCAAGCTGGTGCGGACCACCTGGTAGGCCCTAGGCCGCCTTCGCCTCCGGAACGATTTTCTCCACCTTCGGCCGACGCACCGCCGCGGCGAACCGCGCCAGATATTGCGGGTCCTCGGTGCCCATCATCCGGTCCCACCAGGTGAAATAGAGCCCGTAATTATAGCCGGCCCGGGCGTGGTGCAGGTCGTGATGGGTCACGGTCGTCAGCCAAGGCAGCAGGGGGCGGCCGTCGCGCGTGGCGGGAAACAGCTCGTAGCCGCTGTGACCCAGGGTGTTGCGGACGATCTGGTGCAGCATGAACAGCCCCGCCACCGGCCACTGCGTCGGGACCAGCAGCATCCATAGTGGCACGAACAACGCGTTGATCGCCGCCTCGCCCAGGTCGAAGCTATAGGCGGTGAAGGGCGAGGGATTGTTCGACCGGTGATGGCGGCGATGGAAGGTCCGGAACAGCCGCCGGTCGTGGATCAGCCGATGGGTCCAGTAGAACCAGGCGTCGTGGGCCACGATCATCAGGACCAGGCTGGTCCAGAACCACGCCGGTCCCCATTCGCGAGCGATGTAGGGACCGGGCATCAGGCCGGCGCGGAACAGCCCGAAGTTCAGCAGGCCCACGGTCGAGAAGACCATGATCGAGCGGATCGAGCAGGCGAACTCGATCAGCAGCTGCCGCGCGGGCGGGCGGCCTTCGCGGATCTTGCGCCCGGCCAGGGGGACGGCGAGCACGACCCAGAGCGCCAGCCAGACGCCGACCGCGAACATCACGTAGCGGCTCACGTCGGTGAAGGCGGCGCTCAGCCAGCTTTCGGCGAAGGGGACAAGGAAGGACGGCATCGGGATCTCCTCGGATGGAATGGTCCGAGGAAGGCCCAGCGGCGCTCGCGCCGTCGCGCCGATCCCGAAATCAGGCCGATTTGTCGGCTTTCGGCGCGGGATCGGCGGTTTCGACCAGCCGCAGGCGGGCCGGGGCGGGCGTTCGGCCGGCGCGCCATTCGGTCGGGGTGACGCCGGTGGCGGCGCGGAAGGCGCGGTTGAACGGCCCCAGCGAGGCGAAGCCCAGGTCGTAGGCGATGGTCGAGATCGACTTCAGGGCCATGTCGGGGGCGGCGAGGGCGGTCTTGGCCGCCTCGATCCGGCGGCCGTTGACGTAGTCGGCGAAGTTGCGATGACCCAGCACGCCGTTGATCAGGCGGCGCAGGCGGTGTTCCGGCGCGCCCACCAGCGCGGCCAGGGCGGTGATCGACAGGTCCTCGCCGCGCCAGACCTCGTCCTGGTCCATGGCGGTCTCCAGGCGGGCCAGGACCAAGCGGTCGGCGGGCGTCAGGTCCAGGGCGGGCTTGGGCGGGGCGACGACGTCGTCCTCGACCCGAGGGGCCTCGACCAACAGTGGCTGGGGTCGCAGCAGGACCACCGAGGCGGCCACGGCCAGGACGGCCAGGACGATCGCCTGATGCAGGCCCGTGGCGTCAAACCACGGCAGGCCGGTGGCCCAGGCCACGTCCTCGGCGCTGAGCAGCAGCATGTAGCCGGCGGCGGCGACCATGACCGGGCCGCGCAGCCGGCGCCGCTCGATCACCAGGTCGCCCCGCCAGCCTCGCCAGATGACCAGCAGGGCGTGCAGCACCAGGGTCACCGAGGCCAGGTTGAAGACCAGCCAGAACGGCCGGCAGATCGCTTCGGGCAGGAACCGCGCCAGGGCCCACACGGCCACCAGCCCGGCGGCCGGCCATAGGCGATGGGGCGAGAATCGCCGCTCGTCGGCGAACAGGGCGTAGGCCAGCGGCCAGAAAAGACCCGTGGTCGCCACCGACATCGCCCAGATCACCGGATCGCCGTGGTTGACCCCATTCAGCCGCAGGCCGTCCAGCACATGGGCGATGGCGCAGAGGAAGAAGAGGCCGCCCACCCAGCGCATCGGCGTGGGCCGTCGGTCCAGCGCCAGGGTCAGGCCGACGACGCCAAAGCCGCCGATGGCGACGCCGCGCGCCAGGATTTCAAGAAGGACCGTATCGACCATGGCCGGACCCTAGCCGAAACGCGGGCACCCGTTGGGATCCGCCCGCGCCGTTTTCGAAAGAGGCTGGCCGAAACCTACTTCTTGGCCTTGTAAGCCTTCACCGCGTCCATGGTCTGGGTGACGTGGCCGGCGAAGTTGCCGTCGGTATAGGCCATCAGGATCTTGCCGTTCGGGGCGATCACATAGGAGGTGCGGTTGGACCAGCCGCCCGGCACCTGCATGCCGACCGCCTTGAGTTCGACGTCGTACGACTTCACCAGGCCGGCCGGCGCGGCCGCCACGGCGAACTTGTCGCGGCAGTGCTCCTTGGAGAAGTCCTTGATGCGGTCGGCGTTGCCGGCGGTGACGCCGATCACGGTGGCGCCCAGCTTCTCGAACTCGGGCGTGGCTTCGGCGAACTCATGGGCCTCGGCCGTGCAGCCCGAGGTGTAGGCGGCGGGGAAGAAGTACAGCACCACCGGCCCCTTCTTGAGCGCCTTGGAGAGCGTGAAGCTGAAATCCTTGCCCGCCAGAGCGCCCGGGGCGGTGAAGTCGGGCGCGGTGTCGCCGACCTTCAGGGCGGCCAGGGCGGGGGAGGCGGCCAGCAGGGCGCCGCAGAGCGCGAGGGCGGGAACGAGGCGTTGCATGCGAAGGCTCCAGAAGGCGCGGCCGGGAACGGCGCTCCTTGAATAACCCCATTCTTCCGGCTTCCAAACGCCGTCGTGCGTCGCTGGCCGGGCGTTTCTCGCCATGGTAGAGACGGGCGACAGCGGAGAAGGCTCTATGCGCGGCGCGATCCTCGGCATGACGGTCCTGGCGGCTTGCGTCGCGGCCCTCGCGGGCGCGGCCCCGGCTCGCGCCGGCGAAACCCCGACCACCTGGAAACCGCCCGGCCCCATGCCGCGTCCGGTCGTTCCGGCCTCGATCGCTCCGAAGTTCACGCCGCCGCCTCCGGCGACGCCCCGACCGTCACCGTCGGTCGCCGTCAAACCCGTCAAGACGCCCAACTACAGCCAGCGGACCATGGCGCTGATCCAGCAGAACATCGCCCTGCAGGCGGCGCTGCGGGCGGGACAGGACGCGTCGCCGGCCTCGCGCTGCAAGGCGTCGTGGAGCCAGGAGAAGCTGCGGCGCAAGGGATGCCTGGCCTCGCCGCCGGAGACCGCGCCGGTCGAGCCCCCGTCGGCTTTCCTGATCGCCGACGCCCGCCTGTGCGCCTCCGCCGTCGAGGGCGCGGACTGCGGGGCCTTGCAGGCCGCGCGCGAGCGGGCGGCGGGCGAGGGCGGACGAAACTGATCCTTGCCCGTAACGCGGTGATCCCATAACCCTCCCGCCCTCGGATTTGTAACGACGGAGCGGGCCCATGAGCATCGCCTTCATCTTCCCCGGTCAGGGCAGCCAGACGGTCGGCATGGGCGCCGATCTCGCCCAGGCCTTCGCCGCCGCCCGCGAGGTCTTCCAGGAAGTCGACGACGCCCTGGGCCAGAAGCTGTTCCAGCTGATGTCCGAAGGCCCCGAGGGCGACCTGACCCTGACCGAGAACGCCCAGCCGGCCCTGATGGCCGTCAGCCTGGCCGTGACGCGTGTGCTGGAGAAGGAATTCGGCGTCGGAATCGACAAGGCCGCCTTCGTGGCCGGTCACAGCCTGGGCGAATACAGCGCCCTGGCCGCCGCCGGCTCGATCACCCTGGCCGACACCGCGCGCCTGCTGAAGCTGCGCGGCCAGGCCATGCAGCGCGCCGTGCCGGTGGGCGAGGGCGCCATGGCCTCGCTGATCGGTCCCAAGACGGATCTGGCCCTGGCCGAAGCGGCCGCCGCCGCCGGCTCGGAAGTCGGCGTCTGCGTCGTGGCCAACGACAACAACAACGGCAACGTGGTGATCTCCGGCGCCAAGGCCGCCGTGGACAAGGCTATCGAGAAGGCCAAGGAACTGGGCGCTCGCGCCATTCCGCTGAACGTCTCGGCGCCTTTCCACTGTCCGCTGATGCAGCCGGCCGCCGACGAGATGGCCGAAGCCCTGGCCAAGACCACCATCGTCTCGCCGCGCGCCCCGCTGGTGGCCAATGTCACCGCCGCGCCGGTCCACGACCCGGACGTCATCCGCAAGCTGCTGGTCGAGCAGGTCACCGGCCGCGTGCGCTGGCGCGAGAGCATGACCTGGCTGGCCGGCGACGGCGGCGTCACCCGCTTCGCCGAGGCCGGTGCGGGCAAGGTGCTGTCGGGCATGGCCAAGCGGATCGCTCCGGACGCCGAGGCCGTTCCCCTGAACAGCCCGGCCGACCTCGAAGCCTTCGCCAAGTCGCTCTAAGCAGCAGGAAATTCAGATCATGTTCGATCTCACAGGCAAGACCGCCCTCGTCACCGGCGCCACGGGCGGCATCGGCGGGGCCATCGCCAAGGCCCTGCATGAGCAAGGCGCCCATGTCGTGCTCTCGGGCACCCGCGAATCGGCCCTGTCCGACCTGGCCGCCCAGTTCGGCGAGCGCGTGTCGTTCGTGGCGGCGAATCTGTCCGACGCCGCCGCCGTCGACGGCCTGGTCGCCAAGGCCGAGGAAGCCGCCGGCGCGCCGCTGGACATCGTGATCGCCAACGCCGGGATCACCCGCGACGGCCTCATCGTGCGCATGAAGGACGAGGACTGGGACACCGTGATCAAGGTGAACCTGGAAGGCTATTTCCGCCTGTCGCGAGCCGCCGCCAAGGGCATGATGAAGCGCCGTTCGGGCCGGATCATCGGCATCACCTCGGTCGTCGGCGTCACCGGCAATCCGGGCCAGACCAACTACGCCGCCTCCAAGGCCGGCATGATCGGCTTCTCCAAGGCCCTGGCCCAGGAGCTGGCCAGCCGTAACGTCACCGTCAACTGCGTGGCCCCCGGCTTCATCGCCAGCCCGATGACCGACGCCCTGAACGAGCAGCAGAAGGCCGGCATCCTGTCGACCATTCCCGCCGGTCGCTTGGGCGAAGGGAGCGATATCGCCGCCGCGTGCGTTTACCTCGCCAGTGACCAGGGCGGCTATGTCACGGGTCAGACCTTGCACGTCAACGGCGGCATGGCCATGATCTGACCGGCCGTCTTTTCCTGGGTTTCACAGCTTTCTGCTTTGAAAGGGTGAAGCCCCGATTTCTGAGCCGACGTGCCGCTAGTCACCCGAAAAAGAACGTGATAGGCGGTGGCCCGACAATTCCCGTGGGTGGTTAAGGTTCGTCCGACCGCTTGCGGAAACTGCTAGATTCAAAACGAGGGACTAACAGAATGTCCGACATTCTCGAGCGCGTGCGTAAGATCGTCATCGAGCACCTGGACGCCGATCCGGAAAAGGTCACCGAAAAGGCCAGCTTCATCGACGACCTGGGCGCCGACAGCCTCGACAACGTCGAGCTGGTCATGGCGTTCGAAGAAGAATTCGACATCGAAATTCCGGATGACGCCGCCGAGCACATCCAGACCGTCGGTGACGCCGTGAAGTTCATCACGGAAAAGACCGGCGCCTAAGGCGTCGGGTTCGCGCATTCCAGCGAACTGACTATCAACCGCCGCGTCGCACGGGCTCTTGCCATCGTGCGCGCGGCGGTTTTCGTATGTGGCCGAGATTCGCGGCCAAGGTCCGAGTGACTCGGGGGGACGTGTCGGATTCGTCTGCGTCCCTATATGTCCGCGATGCGAAGGTTAGGAGTGATCCATGCGTAGAGTCGTCGTTACCGGGCTCGGCCTTCTGACCCCTCTGGGTCAGGGCGTCGATGTGTCCTGGAAGAACATTCTGGCCGGCAAGTCCGGCGCGAACCGCATCTCGGCCTTCGATCCGACCGAATACGCCTGCCAGGTGGCCTGCGAAGTGCCGCGCGTCGACGGTCGCGGCGGCGGCGGTCCGGACGTCGAAGGCAGCTTCGATCCCGACCAGACCATGAGCCCGCGCGACCAGAAGCGCGTCGACGACTTCATCCTGTACGGCATCGCCGCGGCCGACGAGGCCGTGAAGGATTCGGGCTGGGTTCCGGAAACCGAAGAAGACAAGTACCGCACCGGGGTGATCCTGGGTTCGGGCATCGGCGGTCTGTCGACCATCGCCGACACCGCCCTGGAGCTCGAGGCCAAGGGCCCGCGCCGCGTCAGCCCGTTCTTCATCTCCTCGGCCCTGATCAACCTGATCTCGGGCCAGGTCTCGATCCGCTATGGCTTCAAGGGCCCCAACCACGCCGTGGTCACGGCCTGCGCCACCGGCGCCCACGCCATCGGCGACGCCACCCGCCTGATCAAGTACGGCGACGCCGACGTGATGATCGCCGGCGGGGCCGAAGCCGCCGTCTGCAAGGTGGGCATGGCTGGCTTCATCGCCTGCCGCGCGGTCTCCACCGACTGGAACGACACGCCCGAGAAGGCCTCGCGTCCCTACGACAAGGACCGCGACGGCTTCGTGATGGGCGAGGGCGCCGGCGTCGTCGTCCTGGAAGAATACGAGCACGCCAAGGCGCGCGGCGCGAAGATCTATGCCGAGGTGATCGGCTACGGCCTGTCGGGCGACGCCTATCACATCACCGCGCCCTCGGAAGACGGCGACGGCGGCTTCCGGGCCCTGTCGGCGGCCGTGAAGGACGCGGGCATCGCCCCGTCGGACATCAACTACGTCAACGCTCACGGCACCTCGACCATGGCCGACGGCATCGAGGCCGGGGCGGTCGAACGCTTCCTGGGCGACCACGCCAAGAACGTGGTGATGTCCTCGACCAAGTCGATGACCGGCCACTTGCTGGGCGCGGCCGGGGCCATCGAGGCGATCTTCTCGATCCTGGCCATCCGCGACCAGATCGCCCCGCCGACCATCAACCTCGACAATCCCAATGTGGACGTCGCCATGAACCTGGCGCCGAACAAGGCCGTGCCGCACAAGATCGACGTGGCCGTGTCCAACAGCTTCGGCTTCGGCGGCACCAACGCCTCCGTCGTGTTCCGCAAAGTCTCGTGACCCGCAAGCCCGCGCCCCAACGCCGAAATCCGGCTCCGAAGACCGCGCGGGCTCCCCGCAAGGCGCCCTCGCGTCGCGGCGAGACCGCCCCGGTCGGACAACGGATCGTGGCCATGGGCGCGGGCCTGCTGACCATGCTGGGCCTGGCGGCCATGGTGGTCGTGCTGGGCGCGATGTGGGTCTATCAGGGCCCCGGTCCGGCCGCCCGTTCGGGCGACCAGACCACCGTGGTGCTGCGGCGCGGGGCCAGCCTGCCCGAGATCGCTGGCGCCCTGGAGCAGGCGGGGGTGATCCGCTCGTCCTCGCTGTTCCTGACCGCCGCCCAGACCACCGGCGCGGCCCGCAAGCTGAAGGCCGGCGAGTACGAGTTCGCCTCGGGCGCCTCGCTGCGCCACGTGCTGGCCAAGATCCGCGACGGCAAGATCGTCCGCCACCAGGTGACCGTCGCCGAGGGCCTGACCTCGGACATGGTGGTCGATATCCTGATGAAGGCCCCCGAACTGACCGGCAGCGTGCCGACCCCGCCGGAAGGCTCGATCCTGCCCGAGACCTACCAGGTCCAGCGCGGCGAGGATCGCGCCGCCGTGCTGCAGCGAATGATGGACGACCGCGACGAGCTGCTCGACCGGCTGTGGGCTAACCGCCAGCCGGGCTTGCCGTTCGAGACCAAGGACCAGGCCGTGACCATGGCCTCGATCGTCGAGAAGGAAACGGGCCTGGCTCGCGAACGCCCGCACGTGGCGGCGGTGTTCATCAACCGCCTGCGCCAGGGCATCCGCCTGGGCAGCGACCCGACGATCATCTACGGCCTGACCCGGGGACGGCCGCTGGGCCGGGGCATCCGCCAGTCGGAGCTGGAGCGCGAGACGCCCTACAACACCTATCTGATCACCGGCCTGCCGCCGACCCCGATCGCCAATCCGGGCAAGGCCGCCCTGGAGGCCGTGCTCAATCCGATGAAGAGCGACGACCTCTATTTCGTCGCCGACGGCACCGGCGGCCACGTGTTCGCCTCGACCTACGAGGAGCACGAGCGCAATGTCGTCAAGTGGCGGCAGATCGAGCGCACGAAGGCGGCCAGCAAGACGCCGCTCGCCGGAGGATAACATGGCCTTGTCAGGCATGACCGGCTTCGCCCGCGTCGAGGGCTCGCACGGGGCCTGGTCGTGGGCGGTGGAGGCGCGCAGCGTCAATGGCCGCAACCTGGAAACCCGCTTTCGCGGCCCGCCGGGCTTCGAGAGCCTGGACCGCGCGGCCCGCGACGGCGCCCAGGCCCGCTTCCAGCGCGGCCAGCTGACCGTCAACCTGCCGGCCAAGCGCGCGGAGGCCACGGCGACCACCCAGGTCAATGTCGAGGTGCTGGAGCGCTACCTGAAGGCCGGCGGTCCCTATGTGGCCACCGGCATGGTCGCCAAGCCCACTCTGGACGGCCTCTTGGCCCTGCGCGGGGTGATCGACGCCCGCGAGGAGGACGACGCCGCCGAGGACCGCGCCGAGGTCGAGGCCGCCATGGTCGCCACCATCGGCCAGGCCCTGGACGGGCTGAAGACCGCGCGCCTGGAGGAAGGCGCCGCCCTGGCCCCGATCCTGACCGGCGCCGTCGACCGCATCGAGACCCTGACGGAGCTGGCTTCCCAGGAAGCCGCTGGCCAGCCGGCCGTGCTGAAGGAACGCTACGCCCGCAAGCTGGTCGACCTGATCGGCGAGGCGGCCTCCGAGGAGCGCATCGTCCAGGAAGCCGCCGCCCTGGCGGTCAAGGCCGACGTCCGCGAGGAGCTGGACCGCCTGACCAGCCACGTGGCCGCCGCGCGCGCCCTGTTGTCGGCCGACACGGCTTCCGGCCGCCGCCTGGATTTCCTCAGCCAGGAATTCATGCGCGAGGCCAACACCCTTTGCAGCAAGTCGGCGCTGACGGCGCTGACCACGCACGGCCTGGATCTGAAGGCCACGATCGAGCAATTCCGGGAACAGGTTCAGAATGTCGAATAACCCGCACGGACGCACGCGCGGCCTGCTGATGATGGTCGTGGCCCCTTCTGGCGTGGGCAAGACCTCGCTGACACGTCGCCTCGTGGCCGACCATGGCGACCTGCACCTGTCGATCAGCGCCACCACCCGTGATCCGCGTCCGGGCGAACATCACGGCCGCGACTACCATTTCGTCACGGGCGACACCTTCCAGACCATGATCCAGGACGAGGCCTTCCTGGAATGGGCCGAGGTCTACGGCAATCACTACGGTAGCCCGCGCGGCCCCGTGGTCGAGGCGCTGGAACGCGGCGAGAGCGTGCTGTTCGATATCGACTTCCAAGGCGCGATGAAGGTCCACGCCCAGCTGCCCGACGACTCGGTGCTGATCTACGTCCTGCCGCCGTCGCTGGCCGAGATGAGCCGCCGCCTGCACGCCCGCAGCCAGGACAGCGAAGAGGTCATCGCCCGCCGCCTGGCCCGCGCCAAGGACGAGGTCGCCGCCTGGGAGCGGTTCGACTACGTCATCCTCAACGACGACTTCGACAAGGCCTATTCGGACCTGGCCCACATCTACCACGCCGAACGCCAGAAGCGGGTCCGCAACCCGTGGATCGGCAACCTGGTGGGCGACCTTCTGAAGGAAGAGATCTAGGGCCGGACCGGCTCAGCCCGGCAGCGCCCGCGCCAGGGCCTGGAAGCCGGCCACGTCGATGGTCTCGGCGCGGGCGTCGGGATCGATGCCGGCCTTTTCGCACAGGGGGGCGCCGCCCAGGGCCTTGAGGCTGGAGCGCAGCATCTTGCGGCGCTGGCCGAAGGCGGCGGCGGTGACCTTCTCCAGGGCCGCGACCAGGGCCTTGTCGGGCGCCGGCTCCAGCGGGACCAGCCGCACCACGGCTGAGGCCACCTTGGGCGGCGGGGTAAAGGCGCGGGCCGGCAAATCCATGACCACCTTGGCCGAGCACACCGTCTGGGACACCACGGCGAGGCGCCCATAGGCGTCGTCGTTCGTATCGGCGGCGATACGGTCGGCGACTTCCTTCTGGAACATCAGGGTCATGGACAGCGGCCGATAGGGACCGGTCAGCCAGTTGATCAGCAGCGGCGTGCCGACGTTGTAGGGGAGGTTGGAGACCATATGGGCCGGGCCGCAGGCGATGGCTGCCATGTCGGCCTTCAGGGCGTCGCCCTGGACGATCGTCAGCCGGCCGTCGGCGGCGGCGGACAGCTCTTCCAGCAGCGGAATGAAGCGTTTGTCCATCTCGACCGCCACGACGCGCGCGCCGGTCTCCAGAAGGGCGCGGGTCAGGCCGCCTGGGCCGGGGCCGACCTCGATCACCACGTCGCCTTCGCCGACCTCCGAGAGGCGGGCGATCTTGCGGGTGATGTTCAGGTCCAGCAGGAAGTGCTGGCCGAAGCTCTTGTTGGCCAAGAGGTCATGCTCGGCGAGAACCTCGCGAAGCGGCGGCAGGTCGGCGAGGCTCATGGTCTCTCGGGTAAATTCAGGCGATGGAACGCCGGTCGGCGATCTCGGCGGCCAGGCGAATGGCGGCGATCAGGCTGTCGGCCCGGGCCAGGCCCCGGCCAGCGATGTCGAAACCCGTACCATGATCGGGCGAGGTGCGCACGATGGGCAGGCCCAGGGTGACGTTCACCCCGGCCCAGAAGTCCAGCATCTTGACCGGGATCAGGGCCTGGTCGTGGTACATGCACAGCACGGCGTCGTAGGTCGCGCGGGCCTCGGCGTGGAACAGGCTGTCGGCGGGGGCGGGGCCCTTGGCCGCGATTCCCAGGCCGCGAAGGATGCGCACCGCCGGCTCGATGATAGCCGCTTCCTCGCCGCCCAGCGCCCCGCCTTCGCCGGCGTGTGGATTGAGGGCCGCCACGGCCAGGCGCGGGACGGCGATGCCGAAGTCCTTGCGCAGGGCCTCGACCGTCACCCGGCCGGCGTTGACGATGGCCTCGATCGACAGGGCGGCGGGCACGGCCGCCAGCGGCGTGTGGATGGTCACCAGGGTGGCGCGCAGGTCGCGGGCGGCTAGCATCATGATCGGGCCGTGCGGCGCCTGGCGCTCGCCAACATGGGTCAGCTCGGCCAGGAACTCGGTATGGCCGGGAAAGGCGAAGCCGGCGTCGTAGAGCGGCGCCTTGGCGATGGGGGCGGTGACCAGGCCGGTCACGGCGCCCGACAGGGCCAGGCCGGCCCCGGTCTCGATCCAGCGGATAATCTGCGGCGCGTGGGCGCTGGACGGCTGGCCGGCCACGACGGGCGCCTGCAGCGGGATGTCGAGGACCGGCAAAGCCTCGCCGAACACCTTGACCGCCTCGACCGGACCGGTGACCGCCCGCACCTTCACCCCGCCGCCGGCCGAGGCCAGCAGCTGGGCGTCGCCCACCACCATGAAGGCGGGTCCCTCGGCGCGCAGGGCCGACCAGGCCTTGGCGATGATTTCCGGCCCGATGCCGGCCGGATCGCCTGCGCTGAGGGCGAGAGCCGTCGTCTTCACCGGGTTTCGATGGTCGCCGAGTTGCGCAGGTCTCGCAGATAACGTTTGGAGATCAGCCCAAGCTGTTGGCCGCGCAGACGATTTTCGATCTGGTCGTGCGTCGGCGCCTGGGCGCCCGACTGGCGCTTGCCGCAGACGGCGATCAGGTGCAGGCCCGCGTCGGTGCGGATCGGATCGGAGATCTGGCCGATCTTCAGCGTGTTGGCGGCTTCCTGGAAGGCCGGGGCCAGGTCGGTGATCTCGGCCTCGCCCAGATCGCCGGCCACGACGCCGTCCACCTTGCCGGCGGTCGCTTCCAGGGTCTCGCAGCTGGTGATCTTCGGCTTCAGGTCCAGCAGGACCTTGTTGGCCGCGTCGACCTGGGCCTGGGTGGCGTCCTTGGACAGGGCCAGGGCCACCTGCTTGAGGTCGACCAGGGCGGTCTTGGCCCCCGAGCGCTTGTCGCGCAGATAGACGATGTAGACGCCATCACGCACCGGGATCGGCGCCGACAGCTGGCCGGGACGCAGCTGCTCCAGCGCCGCATCGACCTCGGGCGGCATCTCGCCGGGGCTGACCCAGCCGGCGTCGCCGCCGTTGGCCGCCGTCGGCGAGGCCGAGAACTGGCGGGCGACGGCGGGGAAGGGCGCGCCCTGCTGCATCTGGGTGACCAGCTGCTTGGCGCCGTTCACGGCCGTGTCCATGCCGCCGACGCGCACGGCGTCGATGAACACTTCGCTGACCTGGTACTGCGGCTTGCTGGCCGCTTCGGCGGCGCGGCGCTCGAAGGCCTTGATCTGGTCGTCGCCGATCCGCAGGCGCGAACCGTAGCGGCCGCTGATCCAGGCCTGCCAGCTGCTGTCGGCGCGGATCTGGGCCTTCCAGGTGTCGATGCCCACGCCCTGGGCCGCCAGCTGCTGCTTGAGCTGGGCGGCGGACATGTTGTTGCCCTTGGCGATGTCCTCGATCTGCTCGTCGACTTCCTGATCGGTCGAGATGATCGTGATCTTCTGGGCCTTCTCGACCCGACGCAGCTCCTGCATCTGGACGTGTTCGTCGATCAGCGAGCGCAGGGCCTCCTGCTCCAGCTGGGGCAGGTTCTCCTGGGTCGGTTGCAGGCCCGAGGTCACCATCAGCAGACGCATGCGCTGCATCAGGTCGTAGCTGGAGATGATGTCGTCGTTGACGACCGCCGCCACGCTTTCCGACAGCGGATTGGCGCGCTGAGCGGCCGGCGCCGCCGGGGCGGCGTCCTGCGTCGCGGGAGCCGGGGCGACCGCGGGCGCGGCGTCCTGGGCAACGGCGGGCAGGCCGAGGCCGGCTACGGTCAAGGCGAGGATGGAGGCGGCGCTGGCCGTCAGGATTGTCACGCTACGCGCAGACCGCATCGGTATTGTCGTTCCTCTAGACGCGTCCAAAGGAAGGCGCGTGCAGAGCCGCACGTCCCCCGACGCGATGATATTCTAATCGCTGTACAGTGTGTCGCCCAATGTGGCGAGGGTTAGGCGCAGAACCACGGACTCGTCGGACTTCAGCTTCAGCTGACCGCTGGACACCTGGCTGTAGCGATCCTCGTTCTGGTAGACGACGTCGATACGGATGCAGTCGTCCTTGTAGTACACGCCCAGGTCGCGGCGGGTCCACGACCAGGAGCTGGACGAGGAGGGCAGGCCGAAGGCGCGCGCGTCCTGGTAGGACAGGCGGCCCAGGGCGGTGATCCCCCAGTTCTCGTGCACCTTGAAGTCGCCGACGAAGTCCAGGTTCTCCTGGCGCAGGCCCGAGGTGTCCTTGTTGTCGCGCAGGTAGCGGACCGAGGCGAAGCCGCGCGACACCGAGGCGTCGACCCCGGCCTCGATGCGGTTCAGCTTGCCGTTGTCGTCGTCGAAGCGGGCCCGGGTGAAGGCGTTGACGCCCCGGATCGGCGTGACCTGCGCCGCCACGATCCAGTCGGACGCCTTCTGGTCGAGACCGGCCCGAGTGGGCAGCAGGGGATCGACCTTGGTGCGCAGGCTGCGGCCGACCAGCACGCTGCCGCCCCGGCCGTCGGCGAACTTCACCGTGGCGCGGCCGCCGACGTTCATCCGCGTGCCGCCCTCGTAGAGATCGAAGCCCGGCGACTTGTTGACGTCGAACAGGTTGGTTTCGTCGAGCTCGAAATTGGTGCTGTCTTCGTTGAAGTAGATCGGATTGCCGGAGGCGTCGCGCGCCACCACGATCGGCACGCGCGAGCTGTCGGAACCGGACGCGATCTGGACCAGCGGCTCCAGCACGATGCTGCCGCCGTTCTTCAGGGGTTTGAAGAAGGGCATGCTCAGATCGACACCGGCCACGCCCAGGCCGCGCGAATAGTTGATGCTCTGCGTGTCGCCCGCGGCCAGGGCCGAGGCGGGCAGGAAGACGTCGCGAACGCGATAGGCGTCGCCGCGAGCCTGAGCGAAGGGCTCGATGCGCACGCCCGGACCGACCACCAGGCTGCCGCGCCAGTCGCCCTGGATCGTGCCACGCGTGGAGTCCACGCCGTCCTCGCCCTTGTAGGCCAGGTAGTTGTACGGGGCTTCGCCGAACTGCGACTCCGAGCGGGTCAGGATCACGCCCGAACCCTGGACGCGCAACCGGCCGCCCAGAACGTGGGCTTCAGGTTCCCAGCGCCCTTCGACCAGCGGACCGATCAGCGGGAAGGCGCCGCTGTTCTCGAACTTGCTGCCCAGGCCCGTCAGCGGGTCCACGGCCACGACCCGCAGGCCCTGGACCGAGATCATCGAGGCCGAGAAGTAGGACCGCTTGTCCTGGCGGGTGGCGTAGATCTGCGACATCAGGCGATGGTCGTCGCCCGTGAACTGGCCCCGGGTCTGGTAGACGTCGTTGATGTCGTAGTCGTCGAAGATCAGCGCTTGCGAGGCCCGCTCGGCGGTGAAGCCCCACTTCCACTTCTCGTCGATGTCGAACAGGCCCTTGGCCAGGATGTAGCTCTTGGCCGTCGCCTCGCCGAACCGGTCGCCGTGGTTGTCGAAGTCCTTGTCGTAGGTCGCGCCCGCCCGCACCTCGACCGCGCCGGAATAGAACCGCTTGCGGTAAGTCCCGTTGAGGAACGGGTTAACTTTCGTGTTGATTTGAGGGGTTAGCACCAAATCCTGAGACGGCGAAAGCGCGAACAGATAGGGCTGTTGATAGGACACGCCGCGTCGCTTGGAGACGCCCAGCTTGGGCGTCAGGAAGCCCGACTGGCGCTCGGTCTGCGGATCGGGGTGCCAGAACACCGGCAGGTACAGCAGCGGCGCGCCCCACATGCGGATCGTCGCGCCGTGGTAGTAGACCAGGTGCTTGTTCTTGTCCTGGACCACCTTGTCGGCCTGGATGCTCCAGGTCGGCTTGGGCTTTTCGGCGCACACCTCGCAGGGGGTGTAGATCGCCTGGTTCAGTTCGGTGATCTGCTCGTTGCGCCGCACGGCGGTGTCGGCGGCGATCTTGATGTTCTTGTCCAGGCGGGCCGAGAAGCCGCGCGCGAAGCCCGCCTTCATGTCCTTGTCCATGGTCATGTCGTCGGCGAACTCGGCGGTGCCGTCGGGATTGATCAGGGTGACGTGGCCGTGGGCCGTGACCACCTCGGTCTTGGTGTCGTAGACCACCTCGTCGGCGCGCAGGGTGCGGCCCTGGTAGCGGGCCTCGACGTCGCCGCGGGCGATCATCTTCTGATTGGCGTCGTCGCGGATCAGCAGGTCGGATTCAAGGTAGTAGCCGGTGTCGCCAAGGCCGTCGTCGACCGCCTTGGACGGCGCCGGAGCGGCGGGAATGGTGGTGAGCGGCTGCTGCGCCTGCGCCGAGCAGGCGAGCGCCAGCCACGCGGCTCCGGCCAGCAGGACCGCGCGCCCCGCGCCTTTCGCCCCCCAGCGAAGTTCCATCATCAACGACCTCGATCCCGGCGACACAGACTCAACCATCCTCGGTATAGCAAAGCAGCGTCAGACCCGCCAAAAGCGCCACGATCGGTGGGGTCCAGGCCGCCATGGCCGGCGACAACACATCGGCCTTGCCCAGTGCGCCACACAGCTCGTTAAAGAAGAAGAAACCAAAACCCAACGTCACCCCGGCGCCGGCGAGACCCGCCAGGCCGCCCAGCCGCATCAGCCGCAGCGAAAACGCCGCCGCCAACACCGACATCGCCGCGAACAGCAGCGGCGTGGCCAGAAGCTGTTGTAACCGCAGACGGAACGGAATCGACGAAAAACCCGCCGCCTCGGTGCGCTTGATCATTTCGGGCAGCCGCCAGACGGCGATGGCCTGGGGATTGTTGAACCGCTCGGACGCCGTGCGGTCGTCCAGGTTCGAGGGCATGGTGTAGGTCTCGGAGCGGATGGCCCCGGCGCCGGGCGTGGCGACGCGCACGCCCGACAGCCGCCAGAACCCCGGCTCCAGCCGAGCCTCCTCTGCCTCGATACGCTGGGCGAACTGCAGCGAGCCGTTGGGCTGGACCTGGTAGACGAACAGCGAGACCCCGCGCAGCCGCACCGCCCCGTCGGCCTGGTCGCGGGCTCGGGCCCGGATCACCACCTGGGTCTTCTCGTCGCCCTGGCGCAGCCACAGCCCCTTGGGCGCGGACTTCAGGTAGTTCTCCATCATCGCGTTGCGCGAGGTTTCGAACTGGGCGCTCATCGCCGAGGTCAGCGGGTTCAGCAGGATCAGGGTCAGCAGGCCCATCACGAAGGCGGCGGTGGCGGCCGGCATGATGAACCGCCAGGCCGAGACGCCCGCGGCCCGCATGGCGATCAGCTCGCTGCGCCGGTTCAAGCCCACGAAGGCGCCGAGGGTGCCGAACAGGAAGATGAAGGGCGTCAGCACCAAGATCGTGGCCGGCGCCTGCAGCACCGTCAGGAACAGGAGCTCGGCGAAACCGACCTCGGCGCGGGTGCCGACGTTCTTGGAGATGTCGACGAAGGCGATCAGCATGACCAGCACGCTGACCACGGCCAGGGCCGCGGCCAGCGAGCCCAGGGTCTTCTTGAGCACGTAGCGCTCGATCATGCCCACGCCGATCATGGCGCGCCCAGGGGCTGGAGGACGTCGTCCTCGTGGCTGATGGCGATGTAGCGGCTGACCTTCTGGCGGAAGATCTGGCTCAGGCCCCACCAGCACGCGGCCAGGGGCACGATGTACTGCAGCGGGTTCAGCCAGGCGTCGTTATCGCAGGCGGCCTTCACGCCGAAGCCCAGGATCTGGATCATGGCGGCCGCGGCGCCGACAATGGCGATCCGCTTGCCATAGCCCATGCGGCTGAACGAGCCGCCGATGACCGCCGCCAGGGCCATGGCCATCATGGCCATGTTGTAGAGCGGGCTGGCCATGCGCCAGTGCCCCTCGGACAGCAGCTTGACGCGGTTGTGCTGCTCCCAGTCCTGGGTCAGGTCGGGAAAGAACAGCTCGTGCGGATAGCGGTCGCCGATCTTGTAGTGCAACAGCTCGTCGCTCTGGAACAGCGAGCTGAGATCGAAGGTGTACTCGTCCCACGACAGGTACTGCAGCACGCCGGAGCTGGAGAACTCCTGGTTCGAACCCTTGCGCAGCACCAGCACGGGCAGGCCCTTGCGCTCGGCGATCACGCCTTCGCGGGCCGTGTAGGTGACCGCGCCGCCGTTGGGCTTTTCCTGGTGGATGAAAAGGTTGTGGATGATCTGGTCGCGGTCGATGACCTGGGCGTAGACCGTCAGGCCCGGTCCCGGCTCGGTGAACTCGCCCGGGCGCACCAGGGTGGAGGCCAGGTCCGACTTGATGTCGAAGAAGGTCTCGCGAATCGCCCGCGCGCTCCACGGGGCGGCCCACAGGCTCATGGCCAGCGACAGCAGGGTGGCGAAGGCGGCCAGGCGGATGGCCGGCGAGATCACCCGCCAGCGGCTCATGCCCCCGGCGAAGCAGACCACGATCTCCTGCTCGGTATGCAGCCGGTTCAGGGCCACCAGCGTGGCCACGAACAGGGCGATCGGGAGAATCATGCCCAGCAGCTGGGGCAGGGCCAGGGCGATGATCTTCAGGAACACCGTCGCGCTCTGGCGCTGCTCGATCAGCACGTCGAATTCCGACAGGCTGCGCGCCAACAAGGCAAGCGCCACCAAGGCCAGCGTCGCCAGCAGCGTCGGGCCCAGGAGCTGGCGGAAAAGATAGCGTTCGATCAGGCGCATCGACGACGGGGCTGGCGGGGCAAGGAAAAGAAGCGGAGTCGCGCGGCGCGCTCCGAGGGTGGTCCCTTCTACACGGCGTGTTCGCGTGGGCACAACCGCTCAAGTCAGGCGGGAAAGTGGCGTTCGTATCCGTCCGTCGACGGGGCCTCGCGACGGGTCCGTCGATTGGTGCTTTTCTTCGGTCCGGGTTTGGGTCAATCCAGCGGACAAAGGTCCTCTTCGGCGCTTCGGGGGTCCCCGATATCGCGCCGCCGGTTTTCAGGAGCGCGTCATGCGTATCGAGTTCGTCCCCGCCGACGCCCAGGCGGGCGCCAACGCCGCCTTGGCTGTGCTGGCCTACGAGGCCGCCGCGCTGTCGCCCGAGGCCAAGGCCGTCAACGAGGCGACGGGCGGGGCCCTGGCCCGCGCCATCGCCGGCGGTCGCTTCACCGGCGCCAAGGGCCAGACCCTGGACCTGATCGCCCCGGCCGGCCTGGAAGCCGCCCGCGTGCTGCTGGTCGGCGTCGACGGCCAGGGCGCGGTCGAGCCTGAAACCGTCGAGGTGGCCGCCGGCCACGCCTTCCAGGCCCTGAAGGCCTCGGGCGTCACCGAGCTGGTCCTGAAGCTGGGCGGCGACGCCGAGACGGCCGCCCGCGTGGCCTTCGGGGTCAAGCTGGCCGCCTATCGCTTCGACAAGTACCGCACCACCGAGAAGGCCGAGAAGAAGCCGTCGGTCAGCCTGGTCAAGGTGGCCGCCGCCGATCCGGCCAAGGCCCAGAAGGCCTTCGCCGCCCTGGAGGCCCTGGCCGACGCGATCCTGTTCAGCCGCGACCTGGTCTCCGAACCGGCCAACATCCTGCATCCGGAAGAGTTCGCCGCCCGCGTGAAGGGGCTGGAGAGCCTGGGCCTGGAGGTCGAGATTCTCGGCGAGGCCGAGATGGCGAAGCTGGGCATGGGCTCGCTGCTGGGCGTGGGGCAGGGCAGCCGCCGCGAAAGCCAGCTGGTGGTGATCAAGTGGCTGGGCGCCGCCGACAAGTCGGCCCAGCCCGTGGCCTTTGTCGGCAAGGGCGTCACCTTCGACACCGGCGGCATCAGCATCAAGCCGGCCGACGGCATGGAGGACATGAAGTGGGACATGGGCGGCGCGGCCGCCGTGACCGGCGTCATGCACGCCCTGGCCGGCCGCAAGGCCAAGGTCAACGCCATCGGGATCCTGGGCCTGGTCGAGAACATGCCGGACGGCAACGCCCAGCGCCCCGGCGACGTGGTCACCTCGATGTCGGGCCAGACCATCGAGGTCATCAACACCGACGCCGAGGGCCGCCTCGTGCTGGCCGACGCCCTCTGGTACTGCCAGGACCGCTTCAAGCCCAAGTTCATGGTCGATCTGGCCACCCTGACCGGCGCGATCATCATCTCGCTGGGTCATGACTACGCCGGTTTGTTCAGCAATAACGATGGCTTGTCGGAAAAACTTCTCGCCGCCGGCAAGGCCGAACGCGAGAACCTGTGGCGTCTGCCGCTGCCGGGCGCCTACGAGAAGCAGATCGAAAGCCCGATCGCCGACATGAAGAACATCGGCGGCCGCCCGGCCGGCTCGATCACCGCGGCCCTGTTCCTGCAGAAGTTCGTCAACGGCGTGCCGTGGGCGCACCTGGACATCGCCTCGACGGCCTGGCGCAAGCCCTCGACCGACCCCACCGTCCCCGACGGCGCGGTCGGCTACGGCGTGCGCCTGCTCAACCGCCTGGTGGCGGACGCGTACGAAGGCTGACCTTGACCGCCGCGCCCTGCGACATCTGGTTCTACCACCTGGAGCGCTCCCCCATGGAGGAGGTGCTGCCCGGGCTGCTGGAAAAGACCCTGGGGCGCGGCTGGCGGGCCCTGGTGCGCGGCGGCGATCCGGCCCGCCTGCGGGCGCTGGACAGCCATCTCTGGACCTTCCGGGACGACAGCTTCCTGCCGCACGGCCTGGCCGAGGAGCCGATGGCCGACCGCCAGCCGGTGCTGCTGACCGACAGACTGGACAACCCCAACGGCGGTCAGGCGTTGTTTCTGCTCGACGGGGCCGAGCCGGGGGATCTTTCGGCGTTCGAACGCTGCATCCTGCTGTTCGACGGTCGCGACGAGGAGGCCCTGCGTCTGGCGCGGGGCCGCTGGAAGGCCTTCAAGGGCGCGGGGCACCCGGTGTCGTACTGGCGCCAGGGCGCGGAACGTGGATGGGAGAAGCAGGCATGAAGCGGTTTGGTCTGATCGGCGCGGTGCTGTTCCTGGCGTCCTGCTCCAGCGGCGCCCCTGCGCCCGCGCCCATGCCGCCGCCGGCCACCCCGACCGCGCCGCCGGCCATCGCCCTGCCCAAGCCGCCCGAGCCGGAAAAGGACCAGTGCGGCCTGAAGGACGCCCAGGCCTTCGTCGGCAAGAACCGCACCGAACTGCCGGCCCCGGTCGATCCGTCGCGCTGGCGGGTGGCCTGCACCACCTGTCCGGTGACCATGGACTTCCGTCCCGACCGGCTGAACATCCTGTTCAATCCCGACACCGGGATCGTCCGGGAAGTCAAATGCGGCTGACCCGCCGGGGGTCTTGAAGGCCTGGCACGCAACGCATAGTCGCCACGCCGGCGCCGTGGCAGCGTTTGGGCCATGGATCGCATGGCCGCCAAAGGTCTTCGCCGCTTTTTCTGGACCGCTCTTGCCGGCCTGGCGGTTGCGCCCGCCGCCTGGGCGCAGTCCGCCGACGACCTCCTGACGGTCCACACCACCATTCGTCCGCAATGCCGGGTGCAGTCCGGCGACCTGGACCTGGGCCTCTACAGCCCCTCGGCGCCCGCCCGCGCCACCTCGTCCATCGAGCTGCGATGCACGCCCGGCGTCGTGGCCAGCGTGGCCCTGAACGGCGGCCAGTCCGGCGATCCTTCGAACCGGACCATGCGGGCCAGGGGCCAGCTTCGCTACCAGCTCTACAAGGACGAGGCGCGCACCCAGGTGTTCGCCGACCGCGCGCCCGCCGAGATGCTGGTGGTGCGCACCACCGGCCTGCCTCAGCGGATCCTGGTCTACGGCGAGGCGCCGGCCGGCCAGTTCCAGCCCGACGGCGTCTATGTCGACACCGTCGTCGTGACCGTCAGCTATTGAAACGGAGCAGCGCCATGAAACCCTGGATTTCGGCCGGCCTCTCGATGGCGATCCTGACAGGCGCCGGCGCGGCGGCGGCCCAGACCGCCACCGACACCTTCCAGGTGCGCGCCCAGGTGCTGAAGACCTGCACCGTGGTGGCCAACGACCTGGACTTCGGGGTCTACGTCTCGTCCCAGGCCTCGCGCGCCTCGACCAACCTGTCGGTGCAGTGCTCGCCCGACACCGCCTTCACCGTCCAGATCGGCGGCGGCGGGTCCAGCAATCGCGGCGACCGCTGGATGAGCGGCCCGGGCACGCTGCGCTACGGCCTCTACAAGGACGGCGGCTACACCCAGCAGACTGCGACCTCGGGCGACGACTTCTCGGGGCGCAGCGACCCGCAGGGCACGGCGATCTCCTACCAGCTGTACGGCCAGATCGCCGCCAACCAGTCGGTGGCCGCCGGCAACTATCTCGACACCGTCACGGTCACCGTCACCTACTGAACGGAGGATGGAGCGATGAGATCTTTCCTGGCCCGCGCCGCCGTCGCGCTGATCGCCGCCGTCTTCGGAGGCGGTCCGGCCATGGCCGGCTCGATCGAGCTGTCGCCGATCACCCTTCAGATGGTGGGCAAGGAACGCACGACCACGCTACGCGTCCGCAACACCGAGGCCCGCGACATCACCCTGCAGATCCGCGCCGTCGACTGGACCCAAGCGGACGGCCAGGACGTCTACGCTCCTTCCAAGACCCTGGCGGTCAGCCCGCCCGTCGTGGCGCTCAAGCCTGGCGAGACCCAGACCGTGCGCATCGTCGTCGAGGGCGTGGACGCGGTGAAGACCGAGAAGGCCTTCCGCGTGATCCTGGACCAGATTCCCGAAAGCGCCCTGAAAGGACAGACAGGGGTGATGGTGCCGATCCGGGTGCTGCTGCCGGTGTTCCTGACCCCGTCGGCGGCCTCGCGCCCCAAGCTGTCCTGGACCCTGCAGGCCACCCCGACCGGCGGCGCGCTGACGGCCACCAACACCGGCGACGCGCGCGAGCGGCTGGTGGGCTTGAAGGTGACCAGCGGCGCCAGCGAGGTGGCAGGCGACGACGGGCTGAGCGGCTACGTCCTGGCCGGTTCGAGCCGCAGCTGGACCCTGGCGTCCAGCGCGGCCGGCGTGGCCAAGGTGTCGGTCAGCGGCGAGGGCATCTTCGCGCCCGTCAAGGCCGACGTCGCCCGATAGGCCGCGTTGTGCGGCGGTCCTGGATGGCGGCCGGGCTCCTGGCGGTCGTCTGGCCGATCACCGCCGCCGGTCAGCAGCCAGGTCCCGCCATCCCGGACGCGGCGATCGATCCCGTGGCGGCCACGACCCAGTATCTCGACGTCTCGGTGAACGGCTGGCAGACGCGCCTGGTGGCCCGGTTCCGCGACGACGCCGGGCGACTGTCCTTGCCCGCCGATCAATTCGAGGGCCTCGGCTTCGTCCTGGATCAGGGCTGGGTGACGCGGGACGGCGGCGAGCGGCGCGTCTTCCTCGACCAGGTTCCGGGCCTGACCTGGGAGGTCGATATCCGGGCCCAGACCATCGATCTGGTCGCGCCGTACGACCGGCTGAAACCCGAGCGGCTGTCGGTCAATCCGACCCCGATCCGCGTCGACGCCCGCTCCGGGCGCGGCGCGCTGCTGAGCTATGACCTGTTCGGCGAATGGGCGGTCGATCCGGGCGCCGGAAGCTATGGCCGCAGCCTCAGCACCTTGGTGGAGGCCCGGGCCTTCACCTCGCGCTTCACCCTGTCCTCGACCAGCGGGCTGGGCCTTTCCAGCGGGGTCCGCCGCGCGATCCGTTACGAGAGCTACCTGGCCTTCGACGATCCCGACAAGGCCCGCAGCCTGCGCCTGGGCGACGGGGTGACGCGCGGCCTGGTCTGGAGCCGCAACCTGCGTTTCGGCGGCGTCCAATACCAGAGCAACTACGCCCTGCGCCCCGACATCGTCACCACCCCGTTGCCCGACTACAAGGACGGCGTGACCACGCCCTCGGTGCTGGACCTCTATGTCGACGGGGTCAAACGCTACTCCAGCGGGGTGAAGCCGGGAGCGTTCGAACTGGACCAGTTGCCCGTGCTGACCGGGACGAACCAGATCACCGTGGTGCTGACCGACCTGAACGGCCGGGCGCGCACCGTCACCGTGCCGTTCTATGTCACCAGTCGCCTGCTGCGGCGCGGGGTCAGCGACTTCAGCCTCGAGGCCGGGGCGCTGCGCGAGAACTTCGGCACACTGAGCAACGACTACGGGCTGAACTTCGCCTCGGCCACCTGGCGACGCGGCATGAACGACACCCTGACGCTGGAGGCCCACGGCGAAGGCGCGAACGGACTGTGGCTGGCGGGCCTGTCTGGAGCGATGGCGATCCGAGCGCTGGCCTCGGTCTCGGCCTCGCTGGCGGTCAGCCACGGGCCGAGAGGCGAGGGGGTCTTGTGGGCCGTGGGGTTCGAGCGTGTCACGCGCAGGCTCAGCCTGGCGGCGCGGCGCGAGAAGGCCGACGCCGGTTTCCAGGACGTGGCGGACCTGGCCGACCAACGCCACACACGCGCCCGCGACATCGCCTCGGTCGGCCTCAACATGGGACGCGGCGGCGCGCTCAACCTGACCTATGTCTCCGAAACCGCCGCGAACGGCGGCCGCACGCCCGTCGCCACCGTCAGCTACGGGCTGGACGTTCTTGGCGGCCGCGCGCGCCTGGCGACCTCGGGCTACGCCCTGCTGAATCAGGACGAGCAATGGGGGGCCACGGTCCGGGTGGTCGTTCCGTTGGGCGGCCGGGGCTATGCCTCCGCCGCCGCCAGCCGGCGCAGCGGCGCCGACAGCTACGAACTGGTCATGCGCGGCGGCACGCCGGACGGCAGGCTGACCTGGCAGGCCCGTGACGTCGAGGGCGACACGCCCTCCCGCCTGGCGGAGCTGCGCCTCGACGACGCGCGGATCGACGCCCGTGCCCGGGTGCTGAACGACGACGCCACCACGGCCTTCCAGGTGGAAGCCGCCCAGTCGCTGGTGCTGTTCGACGGCCGCCTGTTCCTGGCCGACCGGGTCGACGAGGCCTTCGCGGTCGTCCGCGTGGGCGACCACGCGGGGGTGGAGGTGTTTCGCGAGAACCAGTCGGTGGGCCGCACCGACGCCGAGGGGCGGCTGTTCGTCAATCACCTGAGGGCCTACGAGATCAACGGCCTGTCGATCGACCCGAAGGCCTTGCCCCTGGACGCGGCGCTGGACAGCACGGCCCAGACCGTCTCGCCGCGCCGGGGCGGCGGCGTGAAGGCGGTGTTCGAGGTGGAGCAGGAGCGCTCGGCCCTGGTCACCCTGAAAACCCCCGACGGGGCCGCGCCGCCGGCCGGCGCCGAGGTCCGGCTGGGCGACCGGACGTTCCCGATGGGCTATGGCGGCGAGGTCTATCTGCGCGGCCTGCCTCCGGGGCGCAGCGTGCTGCGGGTGGCCTGGCGCGGCCATACCTGCGCCGCGACCATCGAGGCGCCCGTCCAGATGGGCGACATCGCCAAGCTGGGACCTTACCTGTGCGCGCCCTGATCGCCCTGATCGCGAGCCTGCTGGCCACGCCCGCGGCGGCCCAGACCTTCGGCGGCTGCACGCTGCGCGCGGCCGAGCTGAGCTTCGGCGACTACGACGCCTTCGACGGGGCGCCGACGCGGGCCGCCGCTCGGGTGAGCGTCGATTGCGACGGTCGCCTCAGCCGCCTCCGCCCCCGGATCGAACTGAGCGCGGGCGCGTCGCAAACCTATTCGGCGCGCACCCAGCTCTCGGGGTCCAACACCCTGGTCTACAATCTCTATGTCGATCCCGGCCTGACCCAGGTGGCCGGCGACGGCACGGGCGGCAGCACGGCCCTGTTCCTCGACGACGACGAAATGACTGGAACCCAGAAGGTCGACATCTACGGCGCGATCCCGCCGCATCAGCTCGCGCCGCCGGGCGAGTACTTCGACACGATATACGTGACGATAATCTTCTGAGGTTTGGATGGGGCCATGTCCGCCATGCTCGCTCTCGCGCTCGTCCTGTCTTCGCAAGCCGCCTCGACCGAGGCGGTCAAGCCGTCCGGCGGCCTCGTCAACCGCGCGGAGATGGCGGTGCGGGTGGTGGTGGTCGACCGTTGCGCGGTCTCGGCCGAAGGCGCGGCCTGCGAAGGGGCGCTGCCGATCCGCCCCGTGGCGGTGGATCGCCGGTCCGGCGCCCGCACGACGGTCACCTTCTAGACAACGTTGTCATTCACGACCTAAAGTGGCCTGACCAGTTCGCCCGCAGAGGCGACTCGGGGAGGTTCAGATGAAGCGTTTGTTCGCCGCCGGGGTCAGCCTGGCCCTGCTCGCCGCCACGCCGGCCTTCGCCGACGGCTATCTCCAGGCCAAGGACAAGCGCATCGTCGACGAAACCGGTCGCTCGGTGATCCTGCGCGGCATGGGCCTGGGCGGCTGGATGCTGCAGGAAGGCTACATGCTCAAGCTCGGCGACCTGGGCAAAGGCCAGGAGCACGTGATCCGCGCCGAGACCGCCAAGCTGGTCGGCGCCGAGCGCGAGGCCAGGATCCATCAGGCTTGGCTCGACAACCACACCACCAAGGCCGACATCGACGCCATGGCGGCCATGGGCTTCAACTCCGTGCGCCTGCCCATGCACTACGGCCTGCTGACCCTGGCCGCCGACCAGGAGCCGGTTCCCGGCCAGGACACCTGGAAGGAAGACGGCTTCAAGCGCATCGACGACCTGCTGGCCTGGACCAAGGCCAACGGCATGTACCTGATCCTGGACCTGCACGCCGCGCCGGGCGGGCAGGGGAACGACCTGCCCATCGCCGACCGCGATCCTTCCAAGCCCTCCCTCTGGCAGAGCCCCGAGAACCGCCGCAAGACCGTGGCCCTGTGGCGCAAGCTGGCCGCCCGCTACAAGGACGAGCCGGCCATCGGGGCCTACGACCTGCTGAACGAGCCCAACTGGGACTTCGACGGCGCCGGCGGCGACCACGGCTGCAAGGACGAGAAGCAGGCGGCCCTGTGGGACTTCTACAAGGAACTGACCGCCGCCGTCCGCGAGATCGACCCGCGCCACATGGTGATCATCGAGGGCAACTGCTGGGGCAACAACTACAAGGGCCTGCCCGCCGTCTGGGACCGCAACATGGCCCTGTCGTTCCACAAATACTGGAACACCAACGACGAGGCCTCGGTCGCGCCGATCCTGAAGCTGCGCGAGGAGACGGGCCTGCCGGTGTGGCTGGGCGAGAGCGGCGAGAACTCCAACGTCTGGTTCCGCGACGCCATCGCCCTGGTCGAGGGCCACGAGGTGGGCTGGGCCTTCTGGCCGCTGAAGAAGATCGGCTTCAACCAGCCGCTCGAGATCGCGCCCAATCCCAGCTACCAGAAGCTGGTCGACTACTGGACCGGCAAAGGCCCCAAGCCGACCGCCGACGAGGCCTATGCGGCCCTGATGACCCTGGCGTCCAAGGACGTGCGCTTCGAGAACAACATCGCCCATCCGGACGTGGTCGACGCCATGATCCACCAGCCTCATGACGACACCGTCCGCCCGTTCAAGGACCACCGGATCGACGTGAAGGGCAGGGCCATCGCCGCCGTCGACTACGACCTGGGCGCCCTGGGCCTAGCCTATGCCGACAAGGACACCGCCAACTACCACGTCTCGACCGGCGGCCAGCGCACGCTGTGGAACAACGGCCGCACCGGGCGCAACGACGGCGTCGACATCGCCCGCGAGGCGGACGGCGGCGCTTTCGTCGACGATTTCACCGACGGCGAATGGCTGAAATACACGGTGCTGGTCGACAAGGCCGGGACCTACGACCTGACGGCCTCGGCGCGCGGCGCGGGCGGCGGACTGTCCGCGACGGTCAACGGCGGCGCGCCCGGGACGAGCGTGGCGACGACGGCCGGGCCGGGCTGGGCGACGGTTCGCCTGGCGCCGGTGGCCCTGCAGCCCGGCCGCAACGTCCTGGTGTTGCGTTCGACGGGCGCGGCGGCTCAGGTGAAGGCCTTGTCGATCTCGGCGCGTTAGGCGCTAATCCGGCCATGACCCACCGCATCTACACGACCAGCTTCGCCAGCGTGTATCCGCACTATGTGGCGAAGGCCGAAAAGAAGGGGCGCACCCAGGCCGAGGTCGACGAGATCGTGCTTTGGCTGACCGGCTACGACCAGAAGGCGTTCGAGGCGCGGCTGGCCGACAAGACCGACTTCCAGACCTTCTTCGCCCAGGCCCCGAAGCTCAATCCGGCGCGGGCCGAGATCAAGGGCCTGATCTGCGGCGTGCGCGTGGAGGAGGTTGCCGATCCGCTGATGCGCGAGATCCGCTATCTGGACAAGCTGATCGACGAATTGGCCAAGGGCAAGGCCATGGCCAAGATCCTGCGCCAGGCCTAGCGGCCGCCGACGCCCGGGAACAGGGCCGGCTCGCCGTCGAACACACCGAGGTAGCCCAGTTCGCCCAGCAGCGGGGTCACCGTGTCGGCATAGTCTTCGGCGTGCTTGGGCAGGAGCGCGGGGCGGCCCGTCTGGTCCTGGAGGCGATAGACCGTCCACATCTTGCCGCGCGGCGCGGGCGCGCCGGGAGCCAGGTAGCGGTGCTCCCAGCCGACCAGGGCCGGGGTGCGGCCGATCTCGACGTCGAAGGGGCGGTCGCGGAACGCCAGGTCCATGTCCAGCCGCATGGCCTCGGCCAGCCGCTGGTCCAGCCACTCGCCGAACGCCAGCAGCACCGAGGTGGCCGACAGGCCTTCGGGGTTGGCGACGATATGGTTTCGGGACGTGTTTCCAGAACTCATGCCGCAGACGATAGCGGCATCCTGTCACACAACACCTAAGAGACGTGGTTTAGGGATGTTTACCCTAGGGTGCAGCTTGGGGCGTCAACCCTCGGCCGCCGCCAGCTGTTCGGCCAGGTCCATCCAGGTCGCCTCGGCCTCATCGAGCTTGGCCTTGGCGCTGTCGCGGCGCTTGGTCAGTTCGGCGACCTTGGTCGGGTTCTTGTAGAGCGCCGGGTCGGCCAGCTGGGCGTCGAACTCGGCCACCTGGCGGGTGGTGCGGGTGACGACCTGCTCGGCGGCTTCGATCTTGCGCTTCAGGGGCTCGACGGCGACGGACTTCTTCGGCGCGGCCGCCGGTTCGGCCTTGGCCGGCTCGCGGGCCACCTGGGTGGGCTTCACCGCCTGCTTGGCGCGGTCCAGCACGAACTTGGCGTAGTCGTCCATGTCGCCGTCGAAGGGCTTCACCGTGCCGTCGGCGGCCAGCCACAGGCGGTCGGCGACCAGCTCCATCAGCGAGCGGTCGTGGGTGATCAGGATCACCGCCCCCATGTAGTCGTTCAAAGCGTCCAGCAGGGCCCGGCGCGAGTCGATGTCCAGGTGGTTGGTCGGCTCGTCGAGGATCAGCATGTGTGGGGCGTCCATCGCCACCAGGTTCAGCAGCAGGCGGGCGCGCTCGCCGCCCGACAGGCTTTCGACCTTGGTCTCCTGCTTCTCGAAGCCCAGGCCGAACTGGGCCAGTTTCGAGCGGCGCGAGCTTTCCGACGCTTCCGGCATCGCCCGGCGGATGATCTCCAGCGGAGTGTCCTCCGGGTCCATCGCCTCGATCTGGTGCTGGTGGAACCAGCCGACCTTCATCTTCTTGTCGCGGTGGAACTCGCCCGACTGCACGCCCAGGGCCCCGGCGATCATCTTGGCGAAGGTCGACTTGCCCGCGCCGTTGACGCCCAGCAGACCGATGCGGTCGTCCAGGTCCATGCGCAGGTTGAGGTTCTTCAGGATCGAGCGACCGGCCTCGTAGCCCACATTGGCCTTCTCCAGTCGGATCAGCGGTGGGGGCAGGGGCTTGGGCGGCGAGGGCAGGGTGAAGGGCGCGACGCGCTCCTCGATGGTGGTGGCCACCGGCTCCATCTTGGCCAGGCGCTTCATGCGCGACTGGGCCTGGGCGGCCTTGGAGGCTTTCGCCTTGAAGCGGTCGACGAAGGCCTGCAGGTGGGCGCGCTCGGCGTCCTGCTTGGCCTTGGCCGACAGCTGCAGGCGAGCCTTCTCGGCGCGGCGCTTCTCGAAGTCGTCGTAGCCGCCGACATAGAGCTCCAGCTTGCCGCCGGCCAGGTGCAGCATGTGGGTGCAGCTGTTGTTGAGCAGTTCGCGGTCGTGGCTGACGATCAGGGCGGTGTGGGGGTACTTCTGGAGGCGGGCCTCCAGCCAGAGCGCGCCTTCCAGGTCCAGATAGTTGGTCGGTTCGTCCAGCAGCAGCATGTCCGGCTCGGCGAACAGCGCCGCGGCCAGGGCCACGCGCATGCGCCAGCCGCCGGAGAACTCGCTCATCGGCCGGGCCAGGTCGTCTTGGCTGAAGCCCAGGCCCACCAGGATTTCCGAGGCCTTGGCGGGGGCGGCGTCGGAATCGATCTCGATCAGCCGAGCCCAGATCTCGCCCATCTCTTCCGGCTCGGCCGTCTCCAGCCGGGTCAGCAGGCTGTGACGCTCCTCGTCGGCCTCCAGCACCGTCTCCAGCAGGGTGAAGGGCGTGGCCGGGTGCTCCTGGTCCACCGAACCGATCCGCGCGCTCTTGGGCAGGCTGATCTCGTCGTCGCCGGCGGCCAGCTGGCCCAGGATCAGCTTGAACAGGGTGGACTTGCCCACGCCGTTGCGACCGATCAATCCCACCTTCGATCCCGGCGGCAGACTCACGCTGGCGTGGTCGAAGAACTTGCGGCCCCAGGCGCTGAACGTCAGGTCTTTGATCTGGAGCATTTGATTTAAGGTTACGCGGCGGGGTTGGCGGGGAGGAGGCGCCCGGCTATAAGCCCGCGACCTCCCAATCTACAAACTTTCTCTGTGAGATTTTCGGATCATGACCGAACGCACCTTCTCGATCATCAAGCCTGACGCCACGCGTCGCAACCTGACCGGCAAGATCAACGCCGTCATCGAAGAAGCCGGTCTGCGCATCGTGGCCCAACGCCGCGTGAAGCTGACCGAAGCTCAAGCCAAGAAGTTCTACGAAGTCCACGCCGAGCGCCCGTTCTACGGCGAACTCGTCGCCCAGATGACCGCCGAGCCGGTCGTCGTCCAGGTGCTGGAAGGCGAAAACGCCGTCCTGAAGTACCGCGAAGTGATGGGCGCCACGAACCCGGAAAACGCCGACGCAGGCACCATCCGCAAGCTGTTCGCCCTGTCGATCGGCGAGAACTCGGTCCACGGTTCGGACAGCCTGGAAAACGCGGGCATCGAAATCGCCCAGTTCTTCAAGGACGAAGACATCGTCGGCTAAGGCTTCCGCCTTTCCGATACCAGAAGGCCGGCGGAGCGATCCGCCGGCCTTTTTCGTGCGCATTCCATAGGGAGGCAGGGAATCCCACGACGGGGAAGAGCGGGTTTCGACCGATGTCGGGGGCATGGGGCGCCGCCTAACGTGCGGGCCTGCGCCCGGCGACCGCGGGCGCGCTCTCGCAGTCGAGGACGCCCACCATGCCCACGGAAGCCCCCGTCACGCCCGACCATCTGCCGCGCCCCGATTTCCATTTCACCGGCCAGGTGGGACGTACCTTCAAGGACTCCGATCCCGCCCAGTTCCCCCAGCCGATCGAGGCGCCCGAGGGCGCGCCCAACATCGTGCTGATCCTGCTGGACGACGTGGGCTTCGGCCAGTTCTCGACCTTCGGCGGCGGGGTGCCGTCGCCCACCATGGACCGGTTGGCGAAGGAAGGAATCCGCTACAACCATTTCCACACCACGGCCCTGTGCAGCCCGACGCGGGCGGCCCTGATCACCGGCCGAAATCACCACTCGACCTCGTTCGCCGGCATCACCGAGTTGGCCACGGGCTATGACGGCTATTGCTGCATCCTGCCCAAGAACTGCGGCACAGTGGCCGAGGTGCTGCGCCAGAACGGCTACATGACCGCCTGGATCGGCAAGAACCACAACACCCCCACCTGGGAGACCAGCCCGATCGGCCCCTTCGACCGCTGGGCCAACGGCCTGGGCTTCGACTACTTCTACGGCTTCAACGCCGGCGACATGAGCCACTGGCACCCGGTGCTGTACGAGAACCACAACCTCGTGCCGGCCTCCGAAGATCCCGACTACCACCTGACCGAGGACCTGGCCGACAAGGCGGTCGAATGGGTGCGCCGGGCCAAGAGCATCGCGCCGGACAAGCCGTTCTTTCTCTATGTCGCCCCCGGCGCCACCCACGCGCCGCACCAGGCTCCGAAGGCCTGGATCGACAAGTTCAAAGGCCAGTTCGACGACGGCTGGGACGTCTATCGCGAGCAGACTCTCGAACGGCAGAAGAAGCTGGGCGTCGTGCCGCCCGACACCCAGTTGACCGAACGCTCCAAGGGCCTGCCGGCCTGGGAGGGCCTGGAGCCCGACCAGAAGCGGCTCTACGCCCGGATGATGGAATGCTTCGCCGGCTACGGCGCCCAGGTCGACGAGGCCATGGGTCGGGTGATCGACGCGGTGAAGGAGCTGCCCGACGCCGACAACACCATTATCCTCTACATCGCCGGCGACAACGGCTCGAGCGCCGAGGGCGGGCTGGAGGGCTCGCTGAACGAGAACCTGTTCTTCAACGGCTTCCCCGAGAAGTGGCAGGAGAACCTGAAGGCCATCGACGAGCTGGGCGGACCCAAGCACTTCAACCACTTCCCGTCGTCCTGGGCCCACGCGATGAACACGCCGTTCCAGTGGACCAAGCAGGTGGCCAGCCACTTCGGCGGCACCCGCAACCCGCTGATCATCAGTTGGCCCAAGGGCATCAAGGACAAGGGCGGGCTTCGCGACCAGTTCCTGCACGTGATCGACATCGTGCCGACGCTCTACGAATGGGCCGGCGTCACCGAGCCGCGCGAGCTGAACGGCGTGCCGCAGAAGCCGGTCGAGGGCATCAGCTTCGCCTTCACCATCGACGACGCCAAGGCGCCCAGCAAGCGCCGCACCCAGTACTTCGAGATGGCCGTCAATCGCGGCCTCTATCACGACGGCTGGATGGCCTCGTCGCCGTCCTTCATCCCCTGGGACCCCAATCGCGACGAGAACTGGGATCCCGACAAGGCGGTCTGGGAGCTCTACAAGGTCGACCAGGACTTCTCCCAGGCCAAGGACATCGCCAAGGACCACCCCGACAAGCTGCGGGAACTGCAGGATCTGTGGTGGGCGGAAGCCTCGAAGTATAGCGTCCTGCCGATCGACTGGCGGGGCACGGTCCGGATGAACGCCGAGGCCATGGGCCGTCCAAACCCCGTCGGCAAGCGGACCAAGGCCGTCTACTACGAAGGCATGGTGGCCCTGCCGGGCGCGGCCTGCCTGCCGATGCTCAACAAGTCGTTCAAGATCACCGCCGAGGTCGACCTGCCGGACGACCAGGCCAGCGGCATGATCATCACCCAGGGCGGATCGGAGGGCGGCTACGGCCTCTATCTGCGCGAGGGCAAGCCGGTGTTCGTCTACAACTTCCTCAGCTTCGCGCGCCCCACCTTCACGGGCGACGCGGCCTTGCCGGCCGGCAAGACGACCATCGAGGTCGACTTCAAGTACGACGGCGGCGGCATGGGCAAGGGCGGCGAGGTCACGCTGAAAGCCGGCGGCAAGAAAGTGGCCGGCGGACGGATCGAACATACGGTCCCGATCCAGTTCGCCATCTTCGAGGGCCTGGACATCGGCCTGGACAGCGGCTCGCCCGTCGACTGGACCTACGCGCTGCCGTTCAAGTTCACCGGCAAGGTCGAGAAGGTGACGGTGGAGGTGTTCCCGGGGAAGTAGCGAGCGCTCGCGGAACGGCGTTCGGCGCCTCTTGCATCAAGCTTGGCCGCAACCTAGCGTCGATGAATGCCGCCACGCTTCGCAATCTTCATCGCCCTGGTCGTCTTCCTGGTCGGCGGAACGGGTCCCGCACGGGCCGCCGACAAGACGCCTGACTGCCCGCCCGACTGCACCCCCGCCATCGCCATCCGCGCCACCGCCGGCCAGATCGCCGGCGACCAGAAGCAGTGGAACGGCCGCTGCGTGACGATCGAGGGCATCAGTACAGGGCGGCTGATCCAAGACGATCTGGACGCGGTCTATCGTCCCAACGAACATTTGGACCCATCGGAAGCCGGCTTTGCCTTGGGATTGGACAACAATCGCCTGCTCAAGAAGGTTCGTCCGGGATTTCGTCGGGCGACGGTCACCGGGCGGGTGCAGGACTGCGAGACGATCCGCGACGAGGTCCATGCCTCGGCCGGTCCCGACGAGATCGTGATGGTCTCGGGCTACTGTCACTATCACAACGGCGCCTATCTCTGGGTCACGGCGGTTCTTGATCAGGGCGCGGTGACCCAGCCGCGCCGGCTGGTCGGAGGTCCGCAGGTGGGAGACCTCGTACCGGCGCCGACGGACTGGCCTTGGCGAGACAAGGTCACCAGCTTGGCCCAGCAATATCTGACGGCGCTTCGGGACCGTGACTGGGAAACGTTCGCCCGTCTGCACGCCGAAGACTTCGCCGCGAAAGCGCCGAATGACCCGACGGACCTCAAGGCCCAGGTGTTCGACGCTCGCCATTCGGCCTTCGCCGACCTCCGCGCGTCCAGGGGAATGCCGGACATCGCGATCCTGCTCGACCGAGAATACGACCCGGAAGACGGCTACAGATCGACGGTCTGCTTCTGCCTGACCAAGGATTGCAAGGGACGTTGGCCGATCGCCGCCTTTGACGCGGACAATCGGCCTGGGCGGCCCTATGCCTGCGCCGAGCTGCGGGAGTTGTCCTGGCGCAGCGACGCGTGGCCGTCGTTCGACACCGAGGTCGGGCACTTCGATGGATTGCGGGAACCCGGCGGCTAGAGCCCTCGCACGGGCGAGGCGGCACGCCTGCCAGGAAGACGATCGACACGGTGACGTGAAGGTGTTTTCGAGGAACTGGCGTCAGCTTTCTGCTGGGTGGCGGGCCATGTAGTCGGCGCGCGCCCGCAACGTCGGGGATGAGTCCTGGGCCAGACGCGCGGCCAGCGCCTCACGGTCGGGCAGGGTGGCGCGATGTTCGATCAGGGCGTCGGCCGCCACTAGCCGCACGAAGGCGGAACGATCATCCAGCCCTTGGCGGATCAACCTGTCGATGGGAGGCCTGTCGGTCAGGCGGCGGCTGTGGGTGATCGGGACTAGGCGGCGCACACCATAGACCTTGTCGATCCATCGCCACTCGTAGCCGACCGTCCAGGCTGCGTCGCCGGCGATCAGAACCTTCAACGCCGTGGCGCGTACCGACGGTTGGATAGCGGACCGCGCCAGCGTGGGCAGAGCGTGATCGAACTCTGGACGACGCAGCAGCAAGGTCAGGCGTCGAGCCATCGGGCCTGTCGCGCCGTCCATGATCAGCGGCACGAAACGGTCCCGCGTCGCGGGATTGGCGAACACCAGATCCAGGACCCCACGCTCTTCGTCCGTCCAGCGCCCCCAGGCGAGGGGGCGGTCGAGGAGCGCCAGGGTCGCTCGCGCGGCCGCGTCCGGCTCGGTAAGCACGAAGACGCGTTCGGCGCAGCGCACGGCCGCCGCGCGGACTTCATCGACCCAGTCATTGAGGCGCAGCGCGATGGCGGCGAACTGAAAGGCGGAGCTCGGTGGAGTGACAATGCTGTTCAACGCGGCCTCGCGCAGCCGACCGTTGGGATGAAAGAGCAGCAGCCAGGCGTAGCGGGGATCACGCTTCAGCCAATCGAGCTCGCGGGAAGGCCTCAACCCGAACAGGCGGTCCAGCAAGCTTCGCGGGTCATAGTACTGCCAGCGCCACCCCATCGCCGACCAGACCTCTCGACCGATGGCCGCGACCGCCTCCGGCGGCAGGCCATGCAATCCGGCAATGGCCGCGCTCAACTGAGATGCGGGAAGAGGCTCATCCGGATCGCGCCGGCCGATGGCCTCCAGAATCTGGCGAAGGTCTTCGGGAAGGCGCGACAAGCGGGACATGCGTCCAGCCTAAAGCCCGCGCACGAACTCGGCCAGGGTCGCCGGATAGAGCCTGTGCTCCTGCTCCAGCACCCGGTCGCTGAGCATGTGCTCGGTGTCGCCCGGCAGGATCGGCACGCGGGCCTGGCCTAGGACCGGGCCCTCGTCGACGCCGGCGGTGACCAGGTGAACCGTGCAGCCGGCCTCGACCTCGCCGGCGGCCAGGGCGCGGCCGTGAGTGTCCAGGCCCGGATAGGCGGGCAGCAGGGAGGGGTGGATGTTCAGCATCCGGCCTTCCCAGGCGTTCACCAGGAGCGGCGTGAGGATGCGCATGTAGCCGGCCAGGGCCACCACCTCGATCCCGCGTTCGCGCAGGGCCGTGTCGATGGCGCGCTCGTGGGCCTCGCGGTCCTTGCCGAAGTCGCGCTGATCGACGGCCAGGGCTTCGATCCCGGCGGCGGCGGCCGTGGCCAGGCCGCCGGCCTCGGGCTTGTTGGACAGCACCAGGGCGATCTGGAACGGACAGGCGGGGTCCTGGGCGGCCCGCACCAGGGCCTTCATGTTGGAGCCCCGGCCGGAGATCAGGACGGCGACCTTGGTCCTGCTCACGCCCTTAGGCCTGGGCTTGGACAAGCTGGCCGCAGATGAAGGCGTCCTCGCCGGCGTTCAGCAGGGCGGCCAGCACCGGCTCGGCGTCGCTGGCGGCGACCACCAGGATGAAGCCGACGCCGCAGTTGAAGGTCCGGCGCAGTTCGTGGTCGCTGATGCCGCCTTCGCGCTGCAGCCAGTCGAAGACCGGGGGCAGGGGCCAGGCGCTCCAGTCGAACTCGGGGACCAGGCCATCGGCGATGCAGCGCGGCGGGTTCTCGATCAAGCCGCCGCCGGTGATGTGGGCGCCGCCCTTGACCCGGCCCGACTGCAGCAGCGGCAGGATCGACTTCACATAGATGCGAGTCGGGGCCATCAGCGCCTCGGCCAGGGTCTTGCCGGATTCGAAGGGCGCGGGCGCGTCCCACGCCAGGCCCGAGCGCTCGACCACGCGGCGAACCAGACTGTAGCCGTTGGAGTGCGGGCCCGAAGAGCCGATGCCGATGATCAGGTCGCCGGCGCGCTGCTTGTCCAGCTTGGGCAGGACGCCGTCGCGCTCGACCGCGCCCACCGAGAAGCCGGCCAGGTCGTACTCGCCGTCGGAATACATGCCCGGCATCTCGGCGGTTTCGCCGCCCACCAGGGCCGAGCCGGCCAGCTTGCAGCCCTCGGCGATGCCGGCCACGACGCTGGTGGCGGTGGCCACGTCCAGCTTGCCGGTGGCGAAGTAGTCGAGGAACAGCAGCGGCTCGGCGCCCTGGGCCAGCAGGTCGTTGACGCACATGGCCACCAGGTCGATGCCGACGGTGGCGTGCATGCCGGTGTCGATGGCGATGCGCAGCTTGGTGCCCACGCCGTCGGTGGTGGAGACCAACAGCGGGTCGTCGTAGCCGGCGGCCTTCAGGTCGAACAGGGCGCCGAAACCGCCCAGACCGGCCTCCGCGCCGGGGCGGCGGGTGGCCTTGGCCAGGGGCTTGATCGCCTCGACCAGGGCGTTGCCCGCATCGATATCCACGCCGGCCTGGGCGTAGGTGAGGCCGTTCTGCTGGTCGCTCATGGGCTTGCTCTGGCGTTCGCTCTGGATCGAAGACAGCCCAACGGGCCGTTTTTGAAAGGAAACTTGCGTCACACCCCAAGCTTGTGCTTGCAGACTCGGGGGTGCGCGAGGCTATTAGCAGCCGATGACGACGATCACCACTACCGCCGAGCTGGCGGCGTTCTGTAATGAGTTGAAGGGTCAGCCCTTCATCGCCGTGGACACCGAGTTCATGCGCGAAACCACCTACTGGCCCAAGCTGTGCCTGATCCAGGTGGCGTCGCCGGACACCGAGGCGTGCATCGATCCGTTGGCGGAGGGCATCGACCTTTCGCCGCTGCTGGACATCCTGCGCGACACCTCGATCCTGAAGGTGTTCCACGCCGCTCGTCAGGACGTCGAGATCTTCAACAATCTCAACGCCATGCCCACGCCGCTGTTCGACACCCAGGTCGCCGGCATGGCCGCCGGGTTCGGCGAGCAGATCGCCTACGACGCCCTGGTGCGCCAGATGCTGAAGATCGAGCTGGACAAGTCCAGCCGCTTCACCGACTGGGCCCGGCGTCCGCTGAGCGAGAACCAGCTGACCTACGCCATCGCGGACGTCACCCACCTGGCGACCCTGTTTCCGCTGCTGCGCGACCGCCTGGAAAAGGCCGGCCGCCTGGCCTGGGTCGAGGGCGAGATGCAGGCGTTGAACGATCCGGCCGCCTACGACGTCGATCCCGAGAAGGCCTGGCGCCGCCTGCGTCCCCGCAAGACGGCCGCCAAGTACCTGGCGGTGTTCAAGGCCGTGGCCGCCTGGCGCGAGCGCACCGCCCAGACCCGCGACCAGCCGCGCGGCCGCATCCTCAAGGACGAGGCCATCGACGAGCTGGCCACCCAGGCGCCGACCTCGCTGGACGGCCTCAACACCCTGCGCAGCGTGCCCAAGGGCTTCGGCGGCTCCAAGTTCGGCCCCGACCTGCTGGCCGCGATCAAGGCCGCCCTGGCCGATCCGGAAGGCTACGCCCCGGTGATCGAGAAGTCCGGCCCGCCGCCGCCCGCCTCGGCCGGCGCGGTCGTCGAGCTCTTGAAGGTGCTGCTGAAGGCACGGGCCGAAGAGGCCGGCGTGGCGTCGAAGCTGATCGCCACGGTCTCGGACCTGGAAAAGATCGCCGCCGACGACGAGGCCAACACGCCCGCCCTGCAGGGCTGGCGCCTGGAGGCCTTCGGTTCTGACGCCCTGAAGATCAAGCGTGGCGAATTGGCCCTGGTGCTGGACGGAACCCGCGTGCGGGTCGTCGAGGTCCGCCGGGCGCCCAAGCCGGAATAGAATTTCTCGGGCTTCGTCTACGCATCTCGTAAACCTTGAACCGCTAGACAGCCTCTCGCCAGTAGCGCTTCAGGCGACCGGCTGGCTTGTTCGGCGCGCCGGGCGCGTTGAGGCAGTCGAGGGTGCAGCGTGAGTAAGGCGTGGGAAAACCTGGCTGAAGCTTTTCAGCCGGCGGCGGTGTCGCGTAGTCGATTGATCCCCCTGCGCCTGTTCGTGGTCGGTGTGATAGCCGCCGCGATGGCCTGGCGGCCCGGCTTCGGCTTCCTGATCCCTTGGACCGGCGCCTATCTGGTCATTCAATTGATCGAGCATCAGGCGCTGGCCCGGTTTCTGCGGCCGGGGCGGCCGCACTGGTTCGTCGGTCTGAACCTGACGGTCGATTTCGCCATGTCGGTGGTGTTCGGCTGGATCGCGCTTCCGATGTGGGCGATGGACGGACCGACCTCGGCCGCGGCGGCGACCCTGCTGCTCACTGGGTCGGTGTTGACGACGCTGATGGCGGCCGAGGGGTGCCGCGCAGCCTTCGCGGCGTCCGTCACGCCCCATGTAGGCTACCTGCTTGGCGCGCCGCTTGTCCTCGAGACTCGCGGCGACGCCGGCACCTACTACTATCTGCTCGGCGCGGCGTTGTTCACCCTGGTCCTGGCGCTGGTGTTCGCCTGGTCCCGTCGGACCCTGCGGGCCGAACGCGCAGCGCGGCGAACGGCCGAAGCCCAGACCGCGGCCAAGTCGGCCTTCATCGCCATGGTCAGCCACGAACTGCGCACGCCGATGAGCGCTATCCTGACCGGCGCGGACGGCCTGTCGCGCGACGCCCGCAGCGCCCGCTCCCGGGACAACGCCGCCCTGATCGTCGATGCCGGCGCCATGATGCGCAGCCTGCTCAACGACCTGCTCGACTTCTCCAAGATCGAGGCCGGCCGGATGAGCGTCGAGCGGTTGGACTTCGACCCGCGCGCCCTGGTCGACGACACCGCCCGCTTCTGGCGCGGCGAGGCCCTGGCCAAGGGCTTGGCCCTGGAGCTGGAGGCCGGCCCGCTGCCGGACTGGGTGCAAGGCGATCCCGTCCGCCTGCGCCAAATCCTCAACAACCTGCTGTCCAACGCCATCAAGTTCACGCCCCAGGGCCACGTGGCCCTGACCATCGAGGCCGAGCGGGCCAGGGAGGGTTGGCTGCTGCGCCTCGTCGTCGCCGACACCGGGCCTGGCCTGTCGGCTGAGCAGCTGCAGCGCCTGTTCACCGCCTACGACCAGCTGGGCGCCGACACCGCCCGCACATTCGGCGGAACGGGGCTCGGCCTTTCGATCAGCCGCGACCTGGCCCGACTGATGGGGGGCGACCTGGTCGCCGAGGCGCGGCTCGAAGGCGGCGCCCGCTTCCTCCTGGCCCTGCCGGTGACCCAGGGGGTCCCACCGCCGGAGCCGGACACCGCCATCCCGGACCTGGCCGCCTTCGCCGACAGGCCCCTGGCCCTGGTCGTCGACGACCACGAGGTCAACCGGCGCCTGCTGGGCCAGATCCTCGACGTCCTGGGCTTGCAGGTCGAACTGGCCGTCGACGGCGAGGCGGCCCTGGCCGTGGCGGACGGCCGGCGCTTCGACGTGATCCTGATGGACGTTAACATGCCGGGGCTGGACGGGCTGGACGCCACCCGCCGCCTGCGCGCGGACGGTCCCAACCGCGCCACGCCGGTGATCGCCGTGACCGCCGGCAGTTCGGACGCCGAGCGCGAGGCCTGCAGGGCGGCGGGTATGAACGACTGGGTCGAAAAGCCGTTCGACACCGCCAGCCTGCATCGGGCGCTGACCCAGGCCCTGGCGGCGCCGGTCAGCTAGGCCGTCCCCACCGTCCCACGCTCCATGACCGCGGCGATGGCTTCGATCAGCTTGCCCGCGTCCACCGGCTTGGCCACCACCCCGTCCATGCCGGCCAGGGCGTATTCCGCCACCTGATGGCTCATGACATTGGCCGACAGGGCCAGGATGGGCGTGGGCGCCAGGCGGTGCTCGTTCTCGCGCTCGCGGATGGCGCGGGTGGCCTCGATGCCGTTCATGACCGGCATCTGCACATCCATCAGGATCAGGTCGAAGTCGTCGGCGTGGAAGGCGTCCACCGCCTCGCGACCGTTGGCGACCGTCCGCAGGTCGACGCCCGCCGGCTCGAGCAGAGCCCGCAGGATGAAGGCGTTGGTGACGTTGTCCTCGGCCGCCAGGATGCGCAGGGCGCGGATGTCCTCGTCGGCGCCCGGCAAGACGACGCAGTCGGACGCCTCCGCGCGCACGAACGGCAGGCGGAATACGAAGGTCGAACCCTTGCCCGCCGCGCTGTCCATCCGCAGCGTCCCGCCCATCCGCTCGACCAGTTCGCGCGAGATGGCCAGGCCCAGGCCGGTGCCGCCGAACTCGCGGGTGGTGGAGCTGTCGGCCTGGACGAACTTCTCGAACAGGCCCGGGATGCGCTCGGGCGCGATGCCGATGCCGGTGTCCGAAAGGGTGAAGGTCAGGCCCGCGTCGGTCGAGGCCACGCTCAGGCGGATGCGGCCCTCGTGGGTGAACTTGACGGCGTTGGACGACAGATTCGACAGCACCTGACGCAGGCGCACGCTGTCGCCGCACCAGGCGCCCAGGGCCGAGGGCGCGATCTCGGTGACGAACGCGACGTCCTTCTGGTGGGCCAGCAGGGCGAACGGCCGGCACGCGACCTCGACCACCTGGGCCAGGTCGAAGACATGGTCGTCCAGCTCCAGCCGCCCGGCCTCGATCTTGGACAGGTCCAGCACGTCGTTGAGGATGGCCAGCAGCGTCTCGCCGCTGTCGCGGATGATCTTCAGGTGCTCGCGGTGCGGCGAGCCCAGGCCGCTGAGCTCCATGACCTGGGCCATGCCCAGCACGCCGTTCAGGGGCGTGCGGATCTCGTGACTCATATTGGCCAGGAACTGCGACTTGGCGAGGTTGGCGCTCTCGGCCCGGTCGCGCGCTTCGACGACCGCCGCCAGGGCGGCCTTCTGGCCGGCCTCCGAAGCGTCCAGCTCGCGCACCACCTGGCGGATGCGCAGGCCCAGGGCCAGGCCGGCCAAGGCCAGCAACAGCACGCCGGGCAGCACCAGCGGCGCGGCTTGGCGCACGGCGTCCAGTCCTGGCTGCTTGGGGTCCCAGGCCAGCCAGCCCAGGGGCAGACCGCCCGGATCGGCCAGGGTGATCGCCCCGATCCCGCGCGGCTCGGTCTCCAGCACCCGGGGCGCGCGGATACGCATCTCGTCGGTCAGGGCGGGGAGGAGGTGACGGTCCACCCGCTGGGCGCAGAGCACCACCACGGCCGGACCCGGACGACGGCTGTGCCCCACCTTCTCGGGCGAGACGGTCGAGACCGCCACCATGTAGATTCGCTCGTCAGCGCGCACCAGGCCATGGGCGGTTTCGGCGACGGCCGCGACGTTGGGATCGGCCGGTCGCGCCTTGGCGCGCGCCGCGATCGCCGCGGCTTCGGCGCCGCGCACCTGGGCGATCAGGGCGCCGGCGGCGCGCACGATGTCGGCCTGGCTTTCGATAGGAACCCGGCCGTCGCCGGCCCAGGTGTAGAAGGGGCGGTCCTGGGCGTCGAGCACGACGGCCAGGTCGTCGCCGCGATTGTGGGCGTAGTAGGAGCCGATCTCGCTGTCGAGCCAGGCCACCTCGGCGCCCGGCAGCAGCTGGTCATAGGCCTGGTCCCAGACGGCGGCGGCGGCCACGTCGCTGTCCAGCCGGTCCAGAGCCCGTTCCAGGGTCTGGGCGACGACGACATGCTCCTCGCGCGCCTGCAGGCGATCCACGGCCACGGCCGCGAAGGCCAGCAGGGCCGCGCCGCCCAGGGCCACGATCAGCACCACGATCACGCCGAGGGTCAGCAGGCTGCGCACAGCCCGCCGTCCCGCCGGCATGACGATCATCGTGGTGGTCCCCCTGATCATGTCCCCCAATTGCATGTGTGGGTATGCAAACGGTAAAGGTTGCCGTCACAACCGAACGCCGTTCGAATAACGATGTTCCGCAGAAAAGCTATTTTGTGAGGTGCGGCAACAGGTTACTGGCGGCCAGGGCCAGCGATCCCAGGATCACCGCGTGGAAGACGACGCCGGCGATCACGGTGCGCTTCACCGACCAGGCGGCGTCGGCGGTGAAGGCGTGGGCCAGGTCGTTCTGCAGGCGCCGGGCGGGGCCGATGACGCCTACGTCGCCTTCTTGGGCCAGGCGGAGGTCGGGCCGCGCGCGGGGCGCGGGAAACGCGATGGTGTTGTCTTCGACCTGTTCGACTTCGACGATCCGCTGCTTCTGCATGGACGCTCTCCCCGTTGATCAGTGAAGCTTGCGCTTTGCGTGGATAACAAACCGTGCTCGTCGAGCGGCGGTATCCTGCGGCGGCGTGTCGCGGGGCTGGGCGCCGATGAGACCCCAAAAGAAAAGGGCCGGCTCCTTTCGGAACCGGCCCCGTCCTTTAGCTGTAGCGCCGCTTAGTACTGGAAGCGGACGCCCACCTTGAACGTACGGCCGATCAGGCCGGCGTAGTGGAAGGTGGTCAGGAAGTTCGGAGCGCTGGCATAGGCGCCCGGCGCGATCGGGGCGCGTTCATCGAACACGTTGCCGACGTTGCCGTACAGCTGGATGCCGTCGTTCAGCTGGAAGGTGCCGTTCAGGTCGACGTTAACGAAGCTCTTGATCTTGCAGAACTTGTTAGCGGCGGCCGGGTTGGCCGTACCACCGTACGGGTTGCCCGGAACGCATTCCAGGCTGCCGTTGGTGTCGGCGGCGACCGACTTGATCGAACCCACATAGTAGGCCGTGGCCGACAGGGTGTAGCGACCGAAGTCCACCGTGTTCTGCCAGTTGGCCTTCCAGTCCGGCGTACCGTTGCCCGACGACAGGTCGTACGGACCCAGGGTGCCGGCGTACTTCTGCACTTTGCCGTCGTCGGTGTGCAGGTCGTACTTCAGCAGGTGGGTGACTTCCAGGCGGCTGGTCCACTTGATGCTGTCGGTGACCGGCACCTTGGCGGTGGCCGAGAAATCGACGCCCGAGGTTTGCGCGTAGTTCGCGTTCACGTACGGGACGTTGATGATCAGCACGCGCGGCTGGGCGGTCGGATACAGCGGGTCGACGGCGTCGACGACGTTACAGGAGTAACCGGCGCCCACGGCGGCGACGGCGGCGCAGCCATCGGCCTGGTTGGTCTTGCTGTAGTAGGCGGCGACCGCGTCGGAAATCTTCGGGCCCGAGGTGATCAGGTCCGACTTCTTCACGTTGTAGTAGTCGACCGTCAGGCTGAGCCAGCTGGTCGGCTCGGCGATGGCGCCGAGGGTGAAGCTACGCGAGGTTTCCGGCTTCAGGTCCGGGTTGCCGGCGACGCCGCGGCCCAGGCTGTAGGCTTGGGCATAGGGGTTGCCGCTGGCCGAACCACCGTGGGCCGTCACGAAGGCGGCCGGCGGGGTGGTGGTGACGAAGCCGGCGTACTGCGAACGCGGACCGGATTCGGCGAAGGTCGGAGCGCGGAAGCCCTTCGAGAAGGTGCCGCGGAACGCCAGTTGCTTGATCGGCGTGTATTTCGCGGCGAACTTCGGCGAGAAGTGGCTGAAGCCTTCCGAGTAGTCGTCGTAACGGCCCGAAACGTTCAGTTCCAGTTGCTCGAGCACCGGAGCCTGCACTTCGAAGAACGCGGCCTTGACCGTGTGCTTGCCGAAGGCCGAGGCCGTGGTCAGGCCGTAGGTGTCGAGGCGGGCGTTCTGGTTGTTGTTTTCCAGAACTTCCTTGCGGATCTGCGCGCCGACGCCGACCTGCAGGTCGCCGCCCGGCAGGGTCCACAGCGACTTGGTGATCAAGCCGTCCAACGACATCATCGACGAGTGCGACGGCGTCGTCTTGTCGGGCGCGACGAAGTCGCGGGCCGCCTGGGTGTTCTGCGACGGGTTCACGAAGTTGTACGAGCCGGTGTTGATCGCCGTCATCAGGTTGGCGATGTTCAACAGGCCGTGCTGCGTGATCTTCAGGTTGTCGCGCGCGCCAGCGGCGTCGACGCTCCAGTTCCAGCCGTCGCCGAAATTGCCCTTCAGGCCGAAGGTGCCGCGGATCACTTCGTTGGTGCGCTCGCTACCGCCCGGAATGTCGCCGAACAGGTAGTAGATGCGCGCCGCGCCGTTGGTCGGATCGGCGGCGTAGGCGGCCGCGAACGGGTTGTTCGGGTTCAGACGACGGCCAGGCGCGCCGGCGACCGAGCAGTTGACGCCCGAGTCGCAGATGTAGACCGGCAGGACGATGCCGGGGTTGCTCGAAGCCAGGGCGGGGGCGCCGCCGAAGGGCTGGGTCTGACGGATGGCCGTCGGAGCGCCCTTGATGCTGACGTAGCTGTTCGAGTAGCTGCCGGTGGCGTAGGCCTCGATGTTGTCGCTCAGGCGCATGCTGAGGCGGCCGTTGAAGGCGTAGCGCTTCTGCAGCGGCTGGATCTGACGATAGGCGTCGACCAGGTCCCACTTACAGCTGGTGCCGTTGGCCGTGGCGCTGGTCTGGGTGTAGGTGCCGTTGGCGCAGTTCAGGTTCAGGGCCTGATACGACGTGGTCAGCGGCGAACCGGCCTTGCCCGACAGCGGGTTGTTCAGGTCCGACTGGCTGACGCGGGTCACGACGGCGTTCGGCGTGGCCGTGGTCAGGGTCTGGTCGGCGGTGTTCAGGTCCAGGCCGCCGATCGAGCTGAGGTCCTGGGTGTTGTACGGGAAGCCGCGGCTGTGGCTCGAGACCCGGTCGTCCTTCTGGTATTCCGAGTTGATGTAGAAGTTCCAGCCGGTCTCTTCGTAGTCGCCGTAGCCCAGGGTGATGTCGGCGCGGGTGTGCTCGGCGTCGCCACGGTCGGCCTGGCCGACTTCAGCGCTGCCTTTGACGCCGACGAACTTCTTCTTGAGCTTCAGGTTCACCACGCCGCCGATGGCGTCGGCGCCGTACGACGACGAGGCGCCGTCCTTCAGGACTTCGATGCTGTCGATCAGGCTGAACGGGATCGAGTTCAGGTCGACATAGGCGTTGTGGCCGTCGTCGTTGATCGGGAAGTTGGCCGAACGCAGGCCGTCCACCAGGACCAGGGTCGAGGAGACGCCCAGGCCGCGCAGCGAGACGGCCGAGCCGCCGGCGCTGAAGCCGCTCTGGAAGCCGGTGCCGATCGAGCCGGCGCCGTCGGCCGAGATCGAACGGATGGCGTCAGAGGCCGTGGTGATGCCGGCGTGCTGCAGGGTCTCGGAGGTCAGCACGGTGACGGGCGAGGGGGTCTCGGTGTCCGTACGACGGAACAGCGAACCCGTGACGACGATCTCTTCGACTTCGGTCGAGTCCGGCGCCGGGGCGGTCTGGGCCGAAGCCTGGCCCGCGGCGAACATCGCCATGGCGGCGCTGCAGATCATCGTCGAAGCGAGAAGACGCTCGCGCATAGGTTTGGTTTTCAAATTACATCCCCCGGATGCTTTTTGCGCCGATGCAAGGCGGCACAGGTGAACGAGTCCAGAAATTCTGGACTCGATTGCAGCGGAGCTAGCGACGTGTGGGATCGACGGTCAACGAACATTGCACGACTGAAATTCCGTGGCCCAAATTTGTTGCAAAATTGTCGCTTTGGTATCGGGGGTGCTACAAATTGCAATTATCGATGATCGATGAGTGCAATCGCCCAAAGTTGTCTACGGCCACCCATTCGGGGCGACCTACAACTTATTGATGCGGATTTCGGGTGTTTTTCAGAGCGCCGTGATTTTGAGCTTCAAGCCCAAAAGCGAGGCAAGGGCGCCCGCGCGTTTGGCGGTCTGCTCGCCCAGAAGCAGGTCGGCGTAGCCGGGATCGGCGGTCAGCAGCAGGTCGCCCTTGTCGATGGCGAGTCGGGAATGCGACAGCAGCGGAGCGCTGCGCCCCGACAGGTCGCACCCTAGCCGGATGCCCGCGCCCAGGGCCCGGGCGCGCTTCAGGCGACCGGGTGACAGCAGGCGTTCAAGGACGCCCACCTCCGGCGGATTGAACGGCGTGGAATGGCGGGCGAAGGCGACGGCGGCCAGGAAGGCGCGCTCGGGATGGCTCTGGCCGGCGATCGGGGCGCGCAGCACCTGCTCGAACACCAGGTCGGCGCGATGATCGGGGTGCAGGCGCGCGCCCAGGTCGGCCAGGCGGCAGGCGGACGAGATCAGCACCGCGTCGCGCTCGCCGAAGCAGGGCGACAGACTGGAGAAGGCCGGGGCCAGCCAGGCGTCCAGCGCCGCGCCCAGCTCGTCGGCCACGCCTTGCCTGGCTCCCAGGGAAGCGCAGCCTTCGATCAGCGGATCCAGCCGCCGCACGCCGGGCGGCATGGCCTCGAACAGCAGGCCCTCGCGCACGCCGAAGGCCGAGATCTCGATGCGCTTGACGTCCAGGCTCTCGATCAGCTGCTCCATCACCACGGCGGCGTAGGGCAGGGTCTCCGAGCGCTTCTTGCTCATGCCCTCGATGCGGTCGAGCGAGCTGCGCGACTGGTGGGCCACCAGGCGGGCGGCCTCCAGGGCCTCGTTGCGACTCATGCCGTACTGGTGGACGACGTGCAGCGGATAGTCGGAAAGCCGCATGTGCAGCAGGGCCAGGTTCCGCCAGGCCCCGCCCACGGCATGGAAGACGTCGCTCTTGAACGCCTGGGCCACCGGAGCCAGGCGCTGGGCGCACAGGCGGCGCACCTTCTCCAGGTCGAAGCCGTCCGACAGGCCCAGACTGAACGGCCCCAGCGGCAGGGTTACGCCCAGGCCCGCGCCGGTCTGCTCCAGCCGGATCAGCTCCAGGCTGGCGCCGCCCAGGTCGCCGACCACGCCGGTGGCGTCGGGAGCTCCAGCCAGCACGCCGACGGCGGCGTAGCGGGCCTCTTCCTCGCCCGAGAGGACACGGGTGGAAAAGCCGGTCTCGGCGCGAATCTTCTCGACGAAGGCCGCCCCGTCCTTGGCCTCGCGCACGGCGGCGGTGGCGGCGATGAAGGTCTCGGCCGGCTTGACGGCCTCCAGCACGGCCCGGAAGCGCTTCAGCGCCGCCAGGGTCTGGGCCACGCCCTCGGGGTTCAGCTTGCCGCCCTGGCCCAGGTCACGGCCCAGGCCCGCCAGGACCTTCTCGTTGAAGACCGTCCAGATGGCGCGACCTTCCAATCGGTACACCACCAGGCGGACCGAGTTGGAGCCGATATCGATAACGGCCGCGTCGCGCGGCGCCGCAAAAGGCATGGGGGTGGTTTAGCCTATTGGGCGGGGAGGGGAAGGTGGCGCGGCCAAAAAGCTTTCACCGCTCCACAGCTCAGCGTTTCAGGCCGACAAAAGGCGCGGGTTCGTTCAAGGTTCGCCGGCAGGCGCGCAGCCGCCAGCCGGTTTCGGCCTTCTCGTAGTAGCAGGCCCCGAAGGTCACCGGCTTGCCGTTGGCCCGCCGGCCGCCCTTGGTCATGGCGTAGGTTCCGTCGGGGCTGACCAGCAGGTGCTCGATGGGCTTGGCGCGCGCCGGACAATGCCCCCACGAGCGGCGATGGCCCATCACCTGCCAGCCGGGGCCGTAGATCACGCCCGACTTAAAGAGCGCCCGTTCGTGGACCTTGGCCCAGGCCAGGTCGGCGGCGTCGCCGGCCTGGGTGTCGCCGGGCACGCCGGGCTGGGCGAAGATCGCGCAGACCTGCGCCTGCTCGGCGGGTTTTGGCCCGCAGGCGCTCAAGCCCAGCGCCGCGAGAACGATCAGGCCCCGCGTCTTCACCCGCGCTTGCGCGGTCCGACGTGGTCGAAGGCCTGCGGCAGGTCCTTCACCTTGTGGCCCCGGCCCGACAAGCTGGGATTGGTCATGAAGTACTCGTGGGCCGAGAAGGCGCCCTTGCGGTCCCAGGCCGGGTCGCGGGCATAATGGCCCTCGCTGTCGAGGTTCCAGCTCTGGGCCTCGTCGTTGAGGTTGGCGACCATGATCTGGTTCAGCACCTGCTGGTGCACGGTGGGGTTCTCTACTGGAACAAGCGTCTCGACCCGGCGGTCGAGGTTGCGCGGCATCCAGTCGGCCGAGCTGATGAAGACCCGCGTCTGCGGCCCCGGCATGGCGCCGCCATTGGCGAAGGCCACGATGCGGGCGTGCTCCAGGAAGCGGCCGACGATCGACTTGACCCGGATGTTCTCCGACAGCCCCTTGATGCCCGGGCGCAGGCAGCAGATGCCGCGCACCACCAGGTCGATCTGCACCCCGGCCTGGCTGGCCGAATAGAGGGCGTCGATCACCTGGGGATCGACCACGGCGTTCATCTTGGCCCAGATCGCCGCCGGCTTGCCCTCGCGAGCGTTGGCCGATTCCGCGGCGATCATCCGCAGCAGGTCCGGCTTCAGCGTCTCGGGCGAGAACGACAGCTTCTCCAACCCGTGCGGCTGGGCGTAGCCGGTGATGAAATTGAACAGCTTGCCGCCGTCGCGCCCCATGGCGGGGTCGCAGGTGAACAGCGACAGGTCGGTATAAACCCGCGCGGTCTGGGGATGATAGTTGCCGGTGCCGAAGTGGCAGTAGGTGCGCAGGGCCTCGCCCTCGCGGCGCACCACCACCGACAGCTTGGCGTGGGTCTTCCAGTCCACGAAGCCGAACACCACGTGCACGCCCGCCCGCTCCAGGTCGCGGGCCCACTTGAGGTTATTCTCCTCGTCGAAGCGCGCCTTGATCTCGACCAGGGCGGTGACGTTCTTGCCGTTGTCGGCCGCCTCGATCAGGGCCGCCACGATCGGGCTGTCCTTCGACGTCCGATAGAGCGTCTGCTTGATGGCCAGCACGGCCGGGTCGCGGGCGGCCTGGCGGATGAACTGCACCACCACGTCGAAGCTCTCGAACGGGTGGTGGACCAGGATGTCCTTCTCGCGGATCGCCGCGAAGCAGTCGCCGCCGTGGTCGCGCACGCGCTCGGGGAAGCGGGCGTTGTAGGGCTTGAACTTCAGGTCCGGGCGGTCCGGCGGGATCAGCTCGGCCATCTGGGCCAGGCCCAGCTTGCCGTCGACCAGCACCACGTCCTCGGGCGCGGCGCGCAGACCCTCGATGATGAACTCGCGCAGGTCCTCGGGCATGGTGGTCTGGATCTTGACCCGCACCACGCGGCCCAGGCGACGCTTCTTCAGCCGCGCCTCGAACTCGCGCACCAGGTCCTCGGCCTCTTCCTCGATCTCCAGGTCGCTGTCGCGGATCAGGCGGAACAGGCCGCGGCCCTCGACCTCGTAGCCGGGGAACAGGTGGCCCAGGAACAGGATGATGAAGCTCTCCAGCGCCACGATCCGCCGCTCGCGCTTGCGCGTGCTGCGGGCCGGCGCTTGGGAAAGCTCCCAGAACCTCTGCACCTGGCTGGGCACCGGCACCAGGGCGTAGAGGTGCTTGTCGTCGGCGATGCGGCGCAGCTTCAGCGCCAGGCAGAAGCCCAGGTTCGGGATGAACGGGAAGGGGTGGGCCGGGTCGATCGCCAGGGGCGTCAGCACCGGGAACATCCGGGTCAGGAAGATCTCCTCGGCCCGTTCGCGGTCGGGGCCGACGATGTCCTTGGCGTCCAGCAGCTTCAGGCCCTCGCCCCACAGCTCGGCCCGCACCTCGCGCCAGATCTTCTGCTGCTCGGCCATCAGCTCGGCGGCCGAGGCGTTGATGCGGGTCAGCTGCTCGCCCGGCGTCAGCCCGTCCTGGCTGATCACCCGCACGCCCTCGCGCACCTGGCCCTTCAGGCCGGCCACGCGCACCATGTAGAATTCGTCCAGGTTGTTGGCCGAGATCGACAGGAACCGCAGCCGCTCCAGCAGCGGGTGGCGCGGATTGCCGCTCTCCTCCAGCACCCGCTGGTTGAAGGCCAGCCACGAGGTCTCGCGGTTGAAGAACCGCTCGGGCGCGGCCAGCTGATCCTCGTCCAGGCGCAGCCCCGCCAGGTCCGGCGCGACCGGCGTGGGCGCGGCGGGCAGGTCTAGGGCGGCGACGGCGTCGGTCATGGCGGGCTCCGGTTTACCGTGCACAGAGTGACGGACGGTGGTGACAGGAGCAAGACATTGGAACCCTTAACCCCTTCCTTCCCCCTCGATGGGGGAAGGTGGCCGCGAAGCGGTCGGATGGGGGTGGCTACGGCGACGCCGGCATAGAGAGCGGTGGGCTTGGCCGGCTCAGCATCACCCCCATCCCCGGCCCTTCCCCCATCGAGGGGGAAGGGGGTTATTCTTCGCCTTCTTCTTCGTCCCCGCCGAAATCCAGCACCGCCAAGGCCAGGGCCTTGTTGACCTCGCGCCCCTGCTCGAAGGCCGCCTCGTCCAAGGCCGCCACCGCCGCCAGGGCCTCGGCGGCCGAGCGGGGCAGGCGGGCCATCAGATAGGGATAGAGGTCGACCGCCGGACGGATGCCGGCGGCCTCGAAGGCGCGCCGCAGCACGGCCTCCAACACGATGTCGTCGGGCGCCTCGATCCGCGCGACGGTCAGGGCGTTGAGCCGCGAGCGCAGGTCGGGCACCGCCGCCTCCCAGGCCACGGGCGCCAGGCGGCCGGTCAGCAGTAGGGAGCCGCCGTCGACCCCGGCCATGTTGATCAGGTGGAACAGGGTCTCGTCGTCGACCAGGTCGCCCTCAGCGCGGCGGTCGGCGTCCTCGACCAGCAACGGCCGGCCGCGCAGAGCCGCCAGGTCGAGCGGCTCGCTTCCGGTGGAGGCGGCCTCGATCACCACGGCCCCGGCCCGCCGCGCCCAGTCGCGCGCCAGGTGCGTCTTGCCCGTGCCCGCCGGCCCAATGAGGGCCATCCGCCCCTCGGGCCAGGCCGGCCAGGCGTCCAGCCCCGCCAGCGCCTCGCCATTGGTCGGCGACGACGCGAACGACTCCCGATCCCAGCGGGGCGAGGCGGTCAGCGGCAGTCGGAACTGACGGGGCAAGGCGGCGTCCGGATGGGGTTACTCGGTATCCGGAGGTATAGGGCGGGTTGCGGGGGAGGGCGAGGTGGCGGGGGCGGTTTGGCTGGGGACGAGGGGCGGGGAGGTGTGGATGGGTGACCATGGCGACGCAGGAGCCCATCTAGGATATTTCGCTTAACTTGTGCGAAGATCTGCCAAATTGCGGTGCTGCAACAGGTTAGCCGAGCAAATTTCTGGAAATGAACATGCCGCTTTGCCGTGATTGGTCGGCGAGCATCTTACGTCAGCCTGACGGGGATGCATTTTATCTTCACTGCACAGGTGGAGTGCGATTTGCAGAGAGGAATACAGACGCCTGGCACATTGAACCCGTCTTCGACGGTAACGGGGCATGTGCAACGGGCTTCATGACCAAGCTCGAAATTGAGCGCTTCCTTGCCGAGCGAGGATTGAGGCCTATCGCGTTTCAGCGGCTAGGTTGGCATCGCGGCGCGTATCATTCGGGCTGGTCTCCGATCATTCCGGGACGAACGAACCACATGGAAGGCCCAGCCGACCTGTGGGGACATATTGCAGCTAACCTGTCTGGTGATCGAGCCACGGAAATTGACGCGATTGAAGAGCCGACGCATGAGAATTTGGCTAGAATTCTGGACGACAAGAGCGATGTAGAAAGACTCGCCCATTCGATTTCTCTCAGCTTGAGAAACATGGATATCGCCGTCGAGCAAATTTCTGAATTTTACAATGAAAAGCTTGTCAATCTCATGGCGACAAAGCTCCTGAACGGCGAGCGTTCCGGCTCCTTCGCCGATAGCGCACTCTATGCTCATGTGCATTCATTCTTCCTGAACCTAGGTGCTGCGCGTGACTACCTAGCAGCGATGATTGCCTTTCGAATTGGGGAAAACCCTAAAAAGATAGATGCTTTAAATAAACTTAGGGGCGTACTGCGGGTCGAAAATTTTTCGGAAGATACGCTTCTCAATATCCTTTCGAACAAAGGTTATTTAGGTAAAAAGCCCAATACAACCGGCGAAATCGAAGTGACGGGCTGGTTGAAAGACGTCTCCGAACTACGAAATACGTTTGTTCATAAACGTCCATACGGAATCATGTCGTTGGAGCAGGCAGGTTATGCTTCTGCGATTGAGAAAGATGATGGGCTGTATCGCTACAAGCGGCCGTTCGTTGCCGCGAGGAGTGCCGAATGCGACATTCTGGATTTGATCGCTCTCCACTACGCGAAAGCTTCGGGGCTGTTTTTTGAATGTGCTGCCGCGTCAGGCTATGACGTCGCGATGATGACGTTCACTGACGAAGACATAATCTCCATCGAGATCCCCGAAAGCTGATGAACGTTGGGACGTTGATGGAACTGGCTATATGTCCACCATGACCACCAACGCCTCCCAATCCCTCGCCGCCTGGCGCGCCCAGATCACCAAGCCCGCCGGGGCGCTGGGCGCCGCCTCGCGTGCCGTCCAGCGCCGCATCAACCGCGTCATCCCCGAGAAGGTCCACGCCGCGATCACCGTCGCCATGGAGGGGATGACCAAGGCGATCCTGACCGGGGCCGACTTCGCCACGGCCTCGCCGCTGAGCGACGCCAGCCTGGAAGAGCGCGAGGCCAAGGTGGCGGCCGCCATCGACGGCTGGAAGAAGGCCGCCGGGGCCGAGGGCGGGGTGGCCGGGGCGGGCGGGTTCCTGCTGGCGGCGGCCGACTTTCCGCTGCTGATGAGCTTCAAGCTGAAGCTGCTGTTCGAGATCGCCGCCCTCTACGGCCATGACGGCAGCGTGCTGAGCGAGCGGCTCTATATACTGCACATCTTCGAGCTGGCCTTCTCGGACGTCGAGCATCGTATCAAGGTGCTGGAGGCCATGGACGACTGGGACACGCGCCCACACCCCGCCGACCTGTCCGAGTTCGACTGGCGGGAGTTTCAGCAGCAGTATCGCGACCATATCGACCTGGCCAAGCTGGCCCAGCTGCTGCCCGTGGTCGGCGCGCCGGTCGGGGCCGTGGTCAACTGGCGGCTGACGGCGCACCTGGGGAAGACGGCGATGATGGCGTACCGGATGCGGTGGGTGGCGCGGCATAGCCTGGGCGCCTGACGCGATCCCTCTCCCAGAGGGAGAGGGAGGGGCCCGTCGCGAAGCGATGGGAGGGTGAGGGGTTACGAGGCCTGACGGCGTGCCGGCGCTCCGTCGGACGCCGTAACCCCTCACCCCGACCCTCTCCCTCCGGGAGAGGGAGCTTTGGCGGGGATGCAGCCGCCTCTATCCCCGTGAACGCCGAGACGAACTCCAGCCCTTTCAAAGCCCTGCATGAAAAGCAGCGTCACAACCGCCGCCGCGTTCAAACCGCCCGTATCCTGATCTCACCTCGACGCAGGGAAAGGGCGCATGGCCAGCGACCGATGCGGCGGCGGGGGGCGATCGAGCGGGGCCCTTTCCGGTTTCGACTGGAACAGGGCTTAAACAGAGGGCGAGGGACGTAAGCTCGCCCATCGGGGTCTTCATGCTGGGAAGGTCCCGCCCGTCGTGGGGTTCGCTCCGGTCCTCGTCAGGCTCACTCCCGCCTCTGAAATCAAGCGGTGCACAGATCCAGGAGGGAATACCGGGTGGGGTGAAGGGCGGAAAAGGCCCGCGCGCCCCGGCCTTGCGGATAACGGTCGCGCGGAGCGCCTCGGCTTCGTCGAAACGGTATTCTTTTTCAAACTTCGGACGTCGTCCGGCGCTCCGCGTCCCTTTCCATCACCTCACAGCCGCTGGCGTGGGATCGCATTCCCTTGCCCCCACCTGACCGCTTCGCGGTCTGTCCGCCCCCGTAGGGGGCGGAGCCTCTCGCGGCGACCGGCTACAGCGCTCTTCCCCCTACGGGGAAAGACGACCGCGAAGCGGTCCGTAGGGGGCAAGTGTTCGCCCCCAGAATCCTTGACATCCACGCCCCCCCATGCGCCTTTCCGCCCCTCGAAATTCACCGCGTTTCAAAGCTCTCTCATGACCACGATCCACGCCTATCGCACCCACACCTGCGGCGCTCTCCGGGCCAGCGACACCGGCAATTCGGTCCGCCTGTCGGGCTGGATCCACCGCAAGCGCGACCACGGCGGGCTGGTCTTCATCGACCTGCGCGACCATTACGGCCTGACCCAGCTGGTGCTGCACCCCGAGACCCCCGGCTTCGACGTGGTCGAGCGCCTGCGGGCCGAGAGCGTGATCAAGATCGACGGCGAGGTCGTGGCCCGCGACGCCTCGGTGGTGAACCCGAACCTCCCGACCGGCGAGATCGAGATCCGCGTCACCGCCGTGGAAGTGCTGTCGACCGCCGACGAACTGCCGCTGCCGGTGTTCGGCGAGCCCGACTATCCCGAGGAAATCCGGCTCAAGCACCGCTATCTCGACCTGCGCCGCGAGACCCTGCACAAGAACATCGTGCTGCGCTCGCGCGTGATCCAGTCGATCCGCTCGCGGATGTTCGCCCAGGGCTTCAACGAGTTCCAGACGCCGATCCTGACGGCGTCATCGCCGGAAGGCGCGCGCGACTTCCTGGTGCCCTCGCGCCTGCATCCGGGCAAGTTCTACGCGCTGCCCCAGGCGCCCCAGCAGTTCAAGCAGCTGCTGATGGTGTCGGGCTTCGACCGCTACTTCCAGATCGCCCCGTGCTTCCGCGACGAGGACCTGCGCGCCGACCGCTCGCTGGAGTTCTACCAGCTGGACGTCGAGATGAGCTTCGTCACCCAGGAAGACGTTTTCGCGGCTATCGAGCCGGTGATGCACGGCGTGTTCGAGGAGTTCTCGAACGGCAAGCCGGTGTCTCCGATCGACGGCGAGCACACCTTCGTCAACGACTTCGGCGCGACCTCGACCCACAAGGGCTTCGAGCGCCTGACCTACGCCCAGTCGATGGCCTGGTACGGCAGCGACAAGCCCGACCTGCGCAACCCGATCAAGATGGCCGACGTCTCCGACCACTTCCGTGACGGCGGTTTCGGCCTGTTCGCCAAGATCCTCGGCGCCGACGCCAAGAACAAGGTGTGGGCCATTCCCGCCCCGACCGGCGGCAGCCGCGCCTTCTGCGATCGCATGAACTCGTGGGCTCAAGGCGAGGGCCAGCCGGGCCTGGGCTACGTCTTCTGGTCGGAAGACCAGGGCGGCTGGGGCGGCCCGATCGCCAAGAACCTGGGCGAGCCGACCCAAGCGCTCATGGAGAGCCTGGGCCTGGGCGCGGGCGACGCGGCCTTCTTCGTGGCCGGCGATCCGGCCGTGTTCGCCAAGTTCGCGGGTCTGGCCCGCACCCGCGTCGGGACCGAGCTGAAGCTGGTGGCCGAAGAGCAGTTCAAGTTCTGCTGGATCGTCGACTTCCCGATGTTCGAGTGGAACGAGGACGAGAAGAAGGTCGACTTCTCGCACAACCCGTTCTCGATGCCGCAAGGTGGCCTGGAGGCCCTGGAGACCCAGGACCCGCTGACCATCCGCGCCTATCAGTACGACATCGTCTGCAACGGCTACGAGCTGTGCTCGGGCGCGATCCGGAACCACAAGCCGGAGATCATGCTCAAGGCCTTCGAGACCGCCGGCTACGGCGCCGAGGTGGTGGAAGAGCAGTTCGGCGGCATGCTCAACGCCTTCCGCTTCGGGGCCCCGCCCCACGGCGGCCTGGCGCCCGGCATCGACCGCATCGTCATGCTGCTGGCCGAGCAGGTGGCCATCCGCGAGGTCATCGCCTTCCCGCTGAACCAGCAGGGCCAGGACCTCCTGATGAACGCCCCGGCCGAGGTGCTGGACAAGCAATACAAGGAACTGCACATCCGCTCGGCCCCGCCCATCAAGGTCTAGGCTGAACGGGTCGCCTCCATACGAAAAGCCCTCCGGTCCAGAAGGATCGGAGGGCTTTTTGTTGGCGAGCTATTCGCCGACTTCCTTGGCGGGCTTGGCCGGTTTGGCGGGCGCCGGGGGCTTGGGCGGCTTCGGCGGCTTGGGAACGGCGGCCAGACGGGCGGCGGCCTCGATCTCGGTCCGATGCGCCTCGACCTGGGCCCGGGCGGCCTCGGCCTGGGCGCGCTGGAAGCTGGGGCTGACGCGCACCCGGACATTGCCCGAGCAGTTGCGAACGCTCAGTCCCGAGGGCAGGCGGGTGCCGCCATCGCCGCAGGCCTCGTCCAGCTGGTCCTGGTTCAGGCCCCGGGCATTGGACAGGTCGGCCCCGCCCAGATTGGCGCTCGACAGGTCCGCGCCCCGGAAGTCGGCGCCGTTGAACACCGCGCCGCGCATCGTGGTGCCGGTGAACTCGGCGTCCCGGAAGCTGGCCCGTTCGAAATTGCCGCCGATCATGTTGCTGGCGTTCAGCTCGGCCGAGGTGAAGTTGGCGCCCCGGGCGTTGACGCCCTGCAGGTTGGCGCCGATCAGCTCGCTGCTCGACAGGTTGGCCCGCTCAAGGTTGGCGCCCTGGAAGCTGGCGCCGTGAAGCTCGGACGAGGACAGGTCGACTCGGCCCAGGTCGGCGGCGATGAAGTTGGCGCCGCTGCTCTCGATGCCCGACAGGCGGGCGTCGGTGAAGATGGCGTGCGAGAAGCCCGCGCCGCGCATCTCGGCGCCGCGCAGGTCGGCCCGCGACAGGTCCGCGCCGGTGAAGTTGGAGCCGAAGAAGCTGGCGCCGCGCAGGTCGGCCCCGATCAGGTTGGCCTTGGCGTAATTGGCGCCGGTGAAACGGGCCCCGGTCAGCTTGCGGCCCGACAGCTCGCAGCTCACGCAGGCGCCGCCCAGCGAGATCATCCGGGCCACGTCCTTGTCCTCGACCCCGGCATAGGCCTGGTGGGCCAGGGCCGACAGGGCGAGCGACAGAGCGGCGACCGTGATCCGCAAGCGGGACATCAAAACCTCCAGACCGGCCAGATAAGCGACCGCGTGGGTTACGATTTGGGGCCGGCAAGCCTCAAGCGCCACTTAAATCGCGGTAATGACGGAAGTTTAACGGCAGGCGGGCACGGAGAGACCGCGCGGCAGGCGGGTGGAACCATCGCCGCAGGCCCGATTCAGCTGGGCCTGGGTCAAGCCCTGGGCCCGATCCATCTCGGCTCCGGAGATGTTGGCCCCGGCCAGGGTCGCGCCCCGAAAGTTGGCCCCTTGCAGATAGGCGCCCACCAGGCTGGCGTTGGTCAGGTTGGCGCCGGCGAAGCTGGCCCCGCCGAACACGCCGCCGTAGAAATTGACGTCGCGCAGGTCGCCGCCGGCGAAGCTGGTGCGGTTCATCTCGGCCAGGCTGAGGTCGGCCTGACGCAGGCGGGCGCCGGCCAGGTTCTTGCCCTTCAGCACCGCGCCCGACAGGTCGGCCTGGAACAGGTTGCAGCGCGGGCAGTTGGCGCCGCGCTGGACGCTGGCGATCTGACCGGCGTTCTGGGCCAGGGCGGGCGCGGCGAGCGCCAGCAGGCTACAGGCCAGGCCGGTCGCGAGAAGGGGGGGCAGCGGTTTCATTCTGGCACGCGTCTTTCGGCGGGAACGGCGATTAAGCATGACCTCGCAAGCTTAAGGCCAAGCAAACGCCGCCTAGCCCGCGTCGCTGGCTTGGGTTCCGCAGCTGTCGCAGACCACGAGGCCACCCTTGCGGCTCAGCGCCAGGTCGCCGCAGGCCGGGCAGACGTCGCCGCTGCTGCCGGCGGGCGGCGGCTCCTGGTCGCGCCGGCCGCCGAACGGCAGAAACACCAGGTTGTCGGGCGCCGCCCCGCGCGAGAAGCCCTTGGAGATGAACTTGCTGGCGGGCAGGGGCTCGGCCTCGATCTCGCCGTCCTCCACGCCTTCGCCCCGGCCCAGGCCGTCGGCGTTGAACTCGCCCGGATCGGCGTTGGCCAGATCATCGCGCCCAAGATACGACACGCCCAGCTCGCGGAAAATATAGTCGAGGATCGAGGTGGCCGACCGGATGGAATCGTTGCCCGTGACCGGGCCGGCCGGCTCGAACTTCGTGAAGACGTAGGCATCGACGAACTCGTCCAGCGGCACGCCGTATTGCAGGCCGATGGAGATGGCGATGGCGAAATTGTTCATCAGGCTGCGGAAGGCGGCGCCTTCCTTGTGCATGTCGATGAAGATCTCGCCGACCTCGCCGTCCTCGTACTCGCCGGTGTGCAGATAGACCTTGTGACCGCCCACGGCGGCCTTCTGGATATAGCCCTTGCGACGGTCGGGCAGCTTGCGGCGCGACCGGCCGCCGCGCTCGACGACCCGTTCGACCACGCGCTCCACGATCCGCTCCTTGACCGGGGCGGGCTTGGCCTCGACGGCGGCGACCTCCGGCGCGCGGACCGGCTTGGGCGCCTCGACCTCCGCCTCCGGCAGGGCCAGGGAGAATCCTGCCGGCGGCGCGACGCGGGTCAGGCGCAGGGCGCGGACCCCGGCCCGGGCGGCGGCGGCCTGCAGCCGGGCGGCGTCGGCGGGACGGGCGTCGAAGGGCAGCTCCAACACGGCCGGAGCGGGCAGGCAGACGAAGGTCTCGACGGCGGCGATCATCGCCAGGCGGTCGGCCAGAACCGGGGTCTCGACGGCGGCGAACAGGGCGCGCAGCTCGCCTTCCAGGGCTTCGCAGTCGGACAGTCGGCGCGCACCCAGGGCGTGACGCTCGGCCGCCGCGATCTCGGTTTCGGAGAAGCCGGCGAAGGCCAGGGTGTCGAAGATCGGATCGGCCAGGGCCTCGGCCGGCGCGCCCAGAACGTCGCTGAGGAAACCCGCGCCGATCACCGCCGGGGCGAAGGCGGCGCGCAGTCCGTCGGCATGGCGCAGAGCGTCTTCGGCCTGCTCGATCTCGTAGGCGGTGAAGCCGCGGGCCTGCAGCACCATGTGATCGATGGCCGGCGCCTCGGCCAGCGAGCCGTGGCCCATGGCGTGGCGGCGAGCCGCGTCGAAGTCGGCTCCCGCCTCGTTGAGGCACAGATGGGCGGCGGCGCTGAAGGTCGGGATCAGCAGGCCGTCGGCGGTCTGGGCCGTGGAGACGGGCGCGGCCGCGCCGGCGTGTCCCAGTTGCTTGCCGCCCAGGCGCAGGGCGGCCTCGGGATCGGCGAAGGCCGCGACGAGGCGGGACGAGCGCAGGCCGTGCTTGCGGGCCAGGCCGTGAGCGACGGCCAGGGCGGCGGCGGCCTCGGCGGCCAGCGGCGAGCGCAGGGCGGCGGCGCGGACGCGGCGCTCGGCGAGGCCCCGCAGAACGGCCTGGCGCTCCTGGGCGAAGGCGGGATCGACGCCCAAGACGGCGGCCGCCTCGGCGCTGGCGCTCAGGGCCGCGCCGACGGTCAGGGCCCACAGGGCGGAGGCGGCGTCGCGACCGGCGTCGCCGGCCGCCGAAAGGCCTTGGGTCAACAGCCAGTCGCCGACCCCGGCCAGGCCGAGTTCGGCGGGGCGGTCGCCGCGCTCGATCTCCAGCGCCGTGGCCCACAGGCCCACCACCTGGTTGAAGCCGGTGGAATCGAAGGCCTCGCCATGCTGGAAGGCGGAAACGTCGATGGCGGCGCGGATCTGCGCGCCGCGCGTCAGAATCTCGGCGTCTTCCGGCGACAGGGCCAGCACCAGGGCGCTGATCTCCCAGCCGAGCTGGGCGGCGAAGCTGGCGGCCTCGTCGACGGCGGCCACGCCCTGGCGCGACGCCGAGGCCACGAGCGGCGCGGGGCCGCGGACATCGGGATCGATCAAGGCGGTGCGGGGCGCGCCGGTCAGGGCGATCGCGTCCAGGATCATGCGGTCGTCGGCGCCCAGGTCTCGGGCCCGACGGGCGGCGCGGCCCAGGGCGCTGTTCTTGGCCGGATCGGCGCAGGCCTTGGCGTCGCCGTGGCAGCGTTGAACGGCGTCCGCGACCTGGGCCAGGGCGGCGTCGAGCCGCGCGGCGGCCTTGGCGGCCAGGCGGGCCGAACGCCAGCGCGCCAGGTGGCTTTCGGCGGCGGGCTTGAATTCGAACTCGCCGATGTCGGGCAGGCGCGTCGCCGCGACGGACGCACCGACCGGTGTGGCGACTCCGGTCAGCATGGTGGCCAGCAGGGCGTCGCGGAAGGCCTCCGCGTCGGCGGCGTCGGCGAACAGGCCGTCGGAAAGGCCCGCCTCGGCCACGCGGTCCGCATAACGGGCCGGGCCGCCACCCAGGGGCGCCTCCGCGTCGAACGCGCCGTCGGCCCAGTCCAGCCAGGCCTCTACCCGCGCATCCGTCCAGCCCTCGGGCGCCAGGACCTCGATGATCGCATCGCTGCGCTCGAGTTCGCGCGGCGCGATCCGGGGCGCGGGGGCGGGGTGTCGGGACTGGATGCGCATGGCCGATTCCGCGTCAGGGCGCCGAGATGGCGTCAAGAACGGGTTATCCTAGATCGCCCCACCGAGGCCTTCAATAGATGTGGGGTGAGCAGCAGCCATGATCCACAAGATGTTGAAGTCGCCACGCGACGGCGGAAGCTGGACGCTGACGGGCCGGCGACCTATAGTCCGGCCGCTTCGCAACGCCTTGCGCGCTGCTGGAATTTCCCGGAAACGGGACCTTTGCGAGATTGGGTGCTGACGCGGTGCTGAAAGCGATCTTCACGTGGTGGAACGGTGCGACCATCGGTCAGCGTTTCCACATTAGCCGTCGTGGCGTGTTCGTGGGCCAGGACGAGTACGGCAACCGCTACTACGAAGCGCGCGACAACCGCGACAGCTATGACGACCGCAAGCGCCGTTGGGTGATCTACGACGGCTACGCCGAAGCCTCCAAGGTCCCGCCGGACTGGAGCGGCTGGCTGCACTACACCTTCGACGAGCCGCCGACCACGGCGCCGCTGCCGCGTCGCGCCTGGGAAAAGGACCACCATCCCAACCTGACCGGCACGATCCACGCCTGGCGTCCCAAGGGCTCGCTGGCCCGTGGCGGCGAGCGCGCTATCGCCACCAGCGACTACAAGCCCTGGTCGCCGGAATAGGATGACGATCCGGCGGTCCCTGACGGGCGTCGCGGCGCTGGCCATGGCCGGTTCGCTGGCCGGCGGCGCCTGGGCGCTTCAGAACGCGCCGCCGCAGGCTCCGGCCGCCCAGACCCCGCCGACCGCGCCCGCGCCGATCATCGTGCCGCAGCAGCAGCGTCCGGTGCCGACGCCGGGCGGTTCCGCCCAGCCGCGCCCCGCCGCGCCCGCGACGACACCTCCGGCCACGACTCCGACGACTTCGACTCCCGTCGCCAATCCTCAGCCGACGACGTCCACGCCACCGGCCGCAAAGCCGACCACGCCGCCGCCACCCGCCAAGCCGGCCGAACCGGTCAAGCGCCCCCGCTATTCGGTGGCCATCATCCAGGCCCTGGACAAGGTCACGACCGAGACCATGCGGTTCGAGGCCCCGGTGGGTCAGCCGATCCGCTACAAGACCCTGGTCTTCACCGTCCGCGCCTGCGAGACGACGACGCCCGACGAGGACGCGCCCGACCAGGTGGCCTATCTGACCGTCGACACCCAGCCCAAGGCCCTGCCGGGCCGCGTGGCCCCGCCCGGACGCCAAATCTACAAGGGTTGGATGTACGCCAATTCGCCGGGCCTGAACCCGTTGCAGCACCCAGTCTATGACGCCTGGCTGATCGCCTGCAAGACCTCGGCCCCGGCCGCGCCGGCCGCCAGCCGATAGAAGTCGGCCTGGGCCGTCCAGGCTCGGCCCAATCGACGGCGATAGTCGGCGCGCGGGATTTCGACCGTCCCGAACTGCTGCAGGTGATCGGTGATGAACTGGGTGTCCAGCAACCGGTACTCTCCCACCACCAGCCGCCCCACCAGATGGACCAGCGCCACCTTGCTGGCGTCGCGCCGGGTGGAGAACATGCTCTCGCCAAAGAAGCAGGCGCCGTAGGCGACGCCGTACAGCCCGCCCACCAGTTCCTCATCCTCCCAGCACTCGACGCTATGGGCCTGGCCGCGCGCGAACAGCTGGCCGTACAGCCGCTGGATCGGATTGTTGATCCAGGTCTCCAGCCGTCCGGGCCGGGCGGCCGCGCAGGCCTCGACCACGGCGTCGAAGGCGCTGTCGATGCGCACCTCGAACGGGTCGGACCGGACCGTCCGCGCCAGCCGACGCGGCAGGTGGAAGTCCTCGAGCGGCAGCACGCCCCGCCGCTCGGGGTCGATCAGGAAGATGCTTTCGTCGTGGCGCGCATCGGCCATCGGAAAGACGCCGCGCTCGTAGCAGGCGATGAGATCATCGACCGTGAAGGCGTCGTCATCCATGGCGGGCCGCGGAGTCCAGGCGAGCTTGATCCTTGAACGTCGTCACCACCCGAACAAGTCCGGGGATGACGACGATTTTAAGGTCAGCCCTGCGCCTTGATCCAGCGCTCCAGCCAATGGATGTCGTACTCGCCGGCCAGGATGTCGGGCTGGACCAGGAGATCCTGGAACAGCGGGATCGTGGTCTCGATCCCACCGACCACCATTTCGCCCAGGCAGCGGCGCAGGCGCGCGATGCATTCCTCGCGGTCGCGTCCGTGGACGATCAGCTTGCCGATCAGGCTGTCGTAATAGGGCGGGATCGCGTAGCCGGTGTAGATCGCCGAATCCAGGCGCACGCCCAGGCCGCCCGGGGCGTGGAAGTCGGTAATCGTGCCGGGCGAAGGCGTGAAGGTCCGCGCGTTCTCGGCGTTGATCCGGCACTCGATGGCATGGCCTTCGAACACCACGTCTTCCTGGGTGAACGACAGCGGCAGGCCCGCGGCGATGCGGATCTGTTCGCGCACCAGGTCGATGCCGGTGATGGCTTCGGTGACCGGGTGTTCCACCTGCAGGCGGGTGTTCATCTCGATGAAGAAGAACTCGCCGTTCTCCCACAGGAACTCGATGGTCCCGACGCCGAGATAGCCGATGGCCTTGACCGCATCGACCACGACCTTGCCGATCTTGGCGCGACCTTCAGCCGACAGGGCCGGCGAGGGGGCTTCTTCCAGGACCTTCTGGTGGCGGCGCTGCAGCGAGCAGTCGCGCTCGCCCAGGTGCACCACGTTGCCGTGGGCGTCGGCGATCACCTGCAGCTCGATATGGCGTGGCTTCTGGAGGTAGCGCTCCATATAGACCGTGTCGTCGCCGAACGCGGCGCGGGCTTCGGCGCGGGCCGTGGCGACGGCCTCGGCCAGATCCTCGCGGGTCTGGGCCACCTTCATGCCGCGACCGCCGCCGCCGGAAGCGGCCTTGATCAGCACGGGGAAGCCGATCTGGTCGGCGGCCGCGAAGGCCTCTTCCTCGGTCGAGACGCCGCCGTCCGAGCCGGGCACGACGGGAATGCCCGCGTCCTTGACGGCCTGCTTGGCGGTGATCTTGTCGCCCATCATCCGGATGTGATCCGGCTTGGGACCGATGAAGGTGTAGCCGTGGGCCTCGACGATCTCGGCGAAGCGGGCGTTTTCCGACAGGAAGCCGTAGCCCGGGTGGATCGCCTGGGCGCCGGTGATCTCGGCGGCCGCGATGATCGACGGGATGTTCAGATACGACTTGGCGGCCGAGGCGGGGCCGATGCAGACGCTTTCGTCGGCCAGGCGCACCCACATGGAATTGGCGTCGGCCTCGGAATGGACCGCCACGGTGGCGATGCCCATTTCCTTGCAGGCGCGGTGAACCCGAAGCGCGATCTCGCCTCGGTTCGCGATGAGGATCTTGTCAAACATGCCGATTACTCGACGATGACGAGCGGCTCGCCGAATTCGACGGGCTGGGCGTCGCCCACCAGGATCTCGACGATCTTGCCAGCCTTGGGGGCCGAGATCGGGTTCATGGTCTTCATGGCTTCGACGATCAGCAGGGTCTGGCCGGCGCTGACGGTGTCGCCCACCTTGATGAAGGCGTCGGCGCCCGGCTGGGGCGACAGGTAGACGGTGCCGACCATCGGCGACTTCACCGCATCGCCGGCGCGGGCGGCCGGGGCCGGAGCGGCTTCGGCGGCCGGAGCGGCGGGCGCGGCGACCGGGGCGGGCGCATAGGCGGGCGCGGCGGCCGGAGCCTGGACATAGGTCGTGCCGGCAGCGGCGACGGTCAGTTCGCGGGCGACCCGGATCTTCAGGCCGGCGTGCTCGACCTCGATTTCCGACAGGCCGGTGTCCTTCAGGATGTCGGCCAGCTTACGGACCAGGCGGGCGTCGATCGACGGGGTTTCGACCGGATCGGCGGGGGCCTTGGAAATGGACATGGAAGCTTACCTTGCTTTTCTTATCAGCCGGGGTCGCCGGCTAGTTGGCGCCGACCAGGCCGGCTGCGGCCTCGATCGCCAGTTCATAGCTCGCCGCGCCGAAGCCGGAGACCAGTCCGGTCGCCGCGAGCGAAACGAAGGTGTGGCGGCGGAACTCTTCTCGGGCCGCCGGGTTGGACAGGTGACACTCGATGACCGGGATGTTCAAGGTCTTCAGGGCGTCGAGAAGGGCGATGGACGTATGTCCATAGCCCGCCGGATTGATCACCAACGCGCAGGCTTCCGTCCGGGCTTCCTGAACCCAGTCGATCAGCACGCCTTCGTGATTGCTCTGCCGGAAGACGACGGAAAGACCCCGAGCGGCCGCCCGCGCTTCGCAGCGCGCACGGACATCCTCGAGCGTGTCCTTGCCGTAGATCTCGGGCTCGCGCGTTCCCAACAGGTTGAGGTTGGGCCCGCTCAGCACATGGATGGGTTTTGCCATTCGGCTCCGCCGTCGATTCCGGGAGGTCTTGTATAGCCGGTTCCCTCGCGTCACAAGCAGGGCTCGCTTCGGAGGTGACATGAGGCTTCTACTGAACGGCGAAGAGCGGGATATCGCCGATATCGTCAGCATCGCCGATCTCGTTGCAACGCTTGGGTTGGACGCGCGCAAGGTGGCCGTCGAGCGCAATCTGGAGATTGCGCCGCGCTCTACCTATGCCGACGTGCGCCTGGCCGACGGCGACCGAATCGAGATCGTCACCTTTATCGGCGGCGGCTAACGCCGGTACGGTTTGAAAGCCGGGGCGGGGAGGCGTAAACCCACCCCATGAACGCGCACGTTTCCCCCGAATCCGCTGTCCCCGCCGTCGACGCCGACGAGACCTGGACCGTCGCCGGCCGCACCTTCCGCTCGCGCCTGATCGTGGGCACCGGCAAGTACAAGGACTACGCCACCAACGCCGCCGCGGCGCGGGCGGCGGGCGCCGAGATCGTCACCGTGGCCGTGCGCCGCGTGAACCTGACCGATCCGACCCAGCCGTTGCTGGTCGACTACGTCAAACCCACCGAATTCACCTTCCTGCCCAACACCGCCGGCTGCTTCACCGGAGAAGACGCCGTGCGCACCCTGCGCCTGGCCCGCGAGGCCGGCGGCTGGGACCTGGTGAAGCTGGAAGTGCTCAGCGATCCCAAGACCCTCTATCCGGACATGGAAGAGACCCTGCGCTCGTTGAAGCTGCTGGTCGCCGACGGCTTCCAGGTGATGGTCTACTGCTCGGACGATCCGGTCTACGCCAGGAAGCTGGAAGAGGCCGGGGCCGTCGCCATCATGCCGCTGGGCGCGCCGATCGGCTCGGGCCTGGGCATCCAGAACCGCGTAAACCTGCGGATCATCGTCGAGAACGCCGGCGTGCCGGTGCTGGTCGACGCCGGGGTCGGAACGGCCTCGGACGCGGCCATCGGCATGGAGCTGGGCTGCGACGCGATCCTGATGAACACCGCCATCGCCGAGGCCAAGGATCCGATCCGCATGGCCCGGGCGATGAAGCACGCGGTGATCGCCGGTCGCGAGGCCTATCTGGCCGGGCGGATGCAGAAGCGCCTCTACGCCGATCCCAGCTCGCCCCTGGCCGGTTTGATCTAGGGCGTCAGGCCGACACGTCCAGAATCGATCCCGTCTTCATCTTGGGATCGTTCTCGACCTGCTGCTTGATCATGTCCTTGATCTTGTCCTCGATCTTCTTGCGCTCGTCGGCGCTCATGGCCTTGAGCTGCTCCTCGGTGACGCCCAGCTTGCTCAGCATGGCCGCGCGCATCTTCTGCGCCGGGGTCAGCTTGGCGTAGTCGAGGAACTCGTCCTTGGCCGACTTGGCGGGCGCGGCGGCCAGGGGATCCGATGACGCCTCCGCCGGCTTGGGCGCCGTCAGCGCATTGACCTTCGACAGGGTCGAGGCGGCGAGCGACGCCAGGATGCTGGGACCGGAAACGAGCATGACGAACTCCCGCCGCGAAAAGGGCGGGTGACGCAAAGCAAAAGCCGTGCGCCGCAACGGTTTCAGCGATTTCAACAGGTTGCCGAAAGGTTGCCATTCGTTGCGGCAGAGTTCGCCGAGCAGTTTCTTCCGGGGCGGTCGATTTGGGTCGACCGCCTCTAGAAAAATCTAGGTCTTCTTGGCGTTTCCGGCCCGGGCGTTGTCGATGGCCAGGTTCAGGGCGCGCATGTCGGCGCCGGGGATTATCTGGTCGCCGATCAGGAAGGCGGGCGTGCCCTCGATGCCCAGGTCGGTGGCCAGGGTATGGGTGTCGGCCAAATGCTGGGTGGTGCCGGCCGAGCCAGCGACGGCGCGCGCCTTGGCCACGTCGATCCCGACCTCCTGGGCGATCCGCATCACACCGGCCTCGTCCAGGCTCTTCTCCGCCATCAGCGCCTTGTGGAAGGCGATGGTCTTGCCCTGGTCCTTGGCGCCCAGGACCATGCGCGCGGCGGCCTCGGAGTCGTGGCCGAAGATCACGAAATCCTTGAACACGAACCGCACGTCGGGGTTCTTCTGGATCAGCTCGACGATCTGCGGCGCGGCCAGCTTGCAGTAGCCGCACTTGTAGTCGAAGAACTCGACCACCGTGATCGAGCCGTTCGGATTGGCCACGAAATCGCGCGGATCGCGCTCGATCGCCTGGCGATACTTGGCGAGCGCGCCCTTGGCCGTGCTGGCCTTCTCGGCCGCCTGCTTTTCCTGGAGCTTGTTGCTCATCTCGATCAGCACCTCGGGATGCGCGATCAGATAGGCGTGGACCTTCTCCTCGAACGCCTTGTCGGTCTTGGCCTGGCCGCAGCCGGTCAGCGACAGGGCGGCGAGGGACGCGGCGGCGAACGCCAACGGACGATGGGGCAGGGGCATGAAAGTCTCTGGAAAGGAGCGGCGGCCTAGCGGCGCAGGCCCGAGGTGACGGCGCCTTCCTTGGCCAGGTCCTTGAGGTCCTGGTTGGAAGGGTTGGAGGTCAGGACGATGTCGGTGGCGCGACGCCATTCGACGCTGTCCTTCTTGAGCAGTTCGCGCGCCCGCATGGCGAACACCCGCGCCTCGCGCGTGGCGCCCATGGTGTAATACTGCTCGGCGGTGGCCAGGCGCGCCTGACCGTCCTCGCCGCGCTTGTCGTAGGCCTGGGCCAGCAGACGCCAGGCGACGGAATTGTCGCTCTCATCGAGCAGCGAGCGCTTCAGCTCTGTGATGCCTTCCTCGACCTTCTTGGGATCGTCCAGGCCGATCAGGGTCTGGCCCAGGTTCACCCGCAGCAGGGCCGCGTCCGGCTTCAGGGCCACGGAACGGCGCTGAGGCTCCTCGGCCTCCTTGACCCGATTGAACTCGAACAGGATCTGGCCCTTCAGCTCCCAGAGGTAGGGATTGTTGGGGTTCTCGGCGATCAGGCCGTCGAGGACCTTCAGGGCTCGGTCCGGCTCCTTGAGCTGGTAATAGGCGATGGCGCGGGCGTAACGGGCCGGGAATCCCCGGTCGTTTTCCTTGTACTTCACGATCGCCACGCCGGGATTGAGGAACCCCTCCAGCTTGGCCTTCATGATCTCGTGCTCGGCCAGCGAGGTGGGATCGTCGACCGTGTTGTAGTGCGGCAGCTTCTCGACCCGGTTGCGCAGGGCGTCGATCCGGTCGCCAGACAGCGGGTGGCTGCGGAAATAGGCGTAGCGCCGCGACTGGTCGAAGACCTCCTGGTAGCGGAAGTTGTCGAAGAACTCGACCAGACCTCGGCCCGACTGGCCGGTGGCCTCCAGGAAGCCGGCGCCGGCCTGGTCGGCGCGCGATTCCTGGTCGCGGCTGTAGCCCAGGGCTCCCAGCGTGCCGAAGTACGAGGCGTTGCCCATCAGCACCGCGCCGGCGTCCGGCGCGCCGGCCAGGGCGGCCAGGACGCCAAGGCCCATGGTCAGGATCATCGGCTTGAGGCCGGCCCGCATCATCTCGCCCGAGCGCAGCGGGTGAGCGCCGGCCAGGTGTCCGGTTTCGTGGGCGATGACGCCCTTCAACTGGTTGGGTGTTTCGGTCTGCAGGATCAGGCCGGTATTCAGACCCATCATCAGGCCCTGGGTGGCGAAGGCGTTCAGCTCCTTGTCGCCGACCAGCAGAATCCGCACGGTCTTGGGATCCAGGCCCGCCGCCGCATAGATCGGATCGGCGTCGCGGTGCAGGATTTCCTCGATCTCGGTGTCGCGGATCAGGGACGGGCCGTCCTGGGCGCGGGCCGGGGCGACAGGCGCCAAGGTGGCCGCCAGCAGGGCCAGCGCCGATAGCGCCGATCCGCTCTTCCTGGCCAATCCTCTTGAAGCCGCCCTTGTCCGGGAGGTCATCGAAGCTCTCCTGATCGCGCCCCCGCGTTCGGCCAGTAGTCTAGCGTGGTTCTCGACGACCTGGGAACATCGGTCGAACGAGCATCCACGGATATAGTCGTGACGGCCGGCGGAACCAGGGGTCCCGCCGGCCGTCGTTCAGGCTTGTCAGCCGCGACGCCACCAGCCGCGCTTGGGCTTCTCGGGCGGCGTGGAGATTTCCGCCGGGTCGGGCTCGGCGGCGACGGGCGCCGGTTCCGGCTCGGCGACCGCGACGGGCTCGGGAGCCGGGGCGGGTTCGGCCTCGACCGGAGCGGCGACCTCGACGTCGGCGGCGACCAGCGGCCCGGCTTCGGCCGTTTCCACGACCTCGACCGGGGCCTCGACGACCGTCTCGGCGATCGCTTCGGCCGGAGCCTCGGCCTCGGCGTCGGTGGTTTTGCGGCCGCGGCTACGCGGACGACGCGCTTTCTTGGGCGCCTCTTCCTGCGGCGGCAGTTCCACCCAGACGTCGGCCGGAGGACCTTCGATCACAGCCGGAGCCAGCGGCGCGGGCTCGAGCTCGGCGACATCGACACGGACCGCCGGAGCGCGTTCGGCGCGCGGAGCCTCGGAGGTCTCGCCACGTTCGCCGCGTTGGCGATCACGGCCACGGCCGCGACGACCGCCGCGTTCGCCACGCTCAGGACGTTCGGTGCGTTCGGCGGCGGGAGCCGCCTCGGCGCGTTCCGCGCGTTCCGGACGTTCCGCCCGCTCGGGGCGATCGCCACCCGAACGGCGGCCGTCCAGGGCCTCGGGATCGTGCCAGACGAAGGCGTTCTCGCCGAACGGGACGCGCGGACGGGTCCAGGCGAAGACATCGGCCGGACGATCACCATCCTCGCGACCGCCACGGCGACCGCCGCGACGTCCGCGACGGCGGCGGCGGCGACGGGATTCCTCGTCCTCGCCGTCGATGTCGCCCTCGGCGCGTTCGCCGCCATCGGCGTCGTCGTCATCCTCGTCGCCGGCCGCATCGGCCTGGGCTTCGTCGCGATCGTCGCGGCGACCGCCACGACGGCGGCGCTTGCGGCCGCGACGGCCGCCGGACTCGTCGTCGGCCTCGGTGCGAGGCGGACGCGCGGCGCGCGGGGCGTCGTCCTCGTCCTCTTCGCCCTCGTCTTCGTCCTCTGAGACGAGGTCTTCGTCTTCTTCGTCCTCCTCGTCCTCGAACGCCTCGTCGTCATAGTCGGGCTCGGGTTCGATGGGCGCGAAGATCTGCGGCGCCGGGCGTTCGCCCAGTTCCGTACGGTCGATGTCGTGCTCGGCCTGGTGCAAGCTGTCGTCGATCAGGACAGTGACGAACAGCGCGTGGGTCTGCTGCAGACGCAGCAGGTAGGTGCGCTTTTCGTTGAGGATGTAGATGCCGACCGGACGGCTGACCTTCAGGGTCACCGCGCCGCCGCCCTTCAGGGCCTCGACCTCGACCGCGCGCAGGGCGGCCAGGGCGCTGGACTCGACCGAGCGCACGCGGCCGGTGCCGTCGCAGTGCTCGCAGACGTGGGTGGTGCCTTCCAGCACGCCGGTGCGGCGACGCTGGCGGCTGATCTCCATCAGGCCGAACCCGCTGATCTTGCCCATCTGGATGCGGGCGCGATCGTCCTTCAGAGCGTCCTTGAGGACCTTCTCGACGGTGCGGTTGTTCTTGGCTTCATCCATGTCGATGAAGTCGATGACGATCAGGCCGGCCAGGTCGCGCAGGCGCAGCTGGCGGGCGGCTTCCTCGGCCGCTTCGACGTTGGTCTTGAGCGCGGTGGCCTCGATGTTGCGCTCGCGCGTGGCCTTGCCCGAGTTGACGTCGATGGCGACCAGGGCCTCGGTCTGGTTGATAACCAGGTAGCCACCGGAACGCAGCGGCACGACCGGCGAATAGATCTGGGCCAGATGGTCCTCGATCTTGTTCTTGACGAACAGCGGAGCCGGCTCGCGGTACGGGAAGACCTTCTTGGCCTGGCTGGGCATCAGCATGCGCATGAAGTCGCGCGCTTCCTTGTAGCCGGCCTCGCCCTCGACCCAGATGCCGTCCAGGTCCTTGTCGTACATGTCGCGGATGGCGCGTTTGACGAGGTCTTCTTCCTCGTAGATCAGCGCCGGCGCGATCGAATGCAGCGTGTTGTCGCGGATGTTCTCCCACAGACGCAGCAGGTACTCGTAGTCGCGCTTGATCTCGGCCTTGGTGCGCTTGGCGCCGGCCGTGCGGACGATCAGGCCCATGCCCTGCGGCACGTCCAGACCCTGCACGACGCTCTTGAGGCGCTTGCGGTCGGTGACCGTGGTGATCTTGCGGCTGATACCGCCGCCGCGGGCGGTGTTGGGCATCAGGACGCCGTACCGGCCGGCCAGCGACAGGTAGGTGGTCAGGGCCGCGCCCTTGTTGCCGCGCTCTTCCTTGACGACCTGGACCAGCATGATCTGCCGGCGGCGGATCACTTCCTGGATCTTGTACTTGCGCATCAGGCGGCGCTTACGGCGCGCCAGTTCTTCCTCGACGGCGTCTTCCTCGTCGTCGACGGCGTCACCCTCATCGCCTTCGCGGCCGTGGTGATGATCGTCCTCGTCGTCGTGCGAGTCGTCGCGCATCAGCGCTTCGCGGTCGGCGACCGGGATCTGGTAATAGTCCGGGTGAATCTCGTTGAAGGCGAGGAACCCATGGCGGTTGCCGCCATATTCGATGAACGCAGCCTGGAGGCTGGGCTCAACGCGGGTCACCTTGGCGAGATAGATATTTCCTCGGAGCTGCTTGCGGGTCTGGCTTTCGAAATCGAATTCTTCAACCCGGGTACCATCCACGACCACCACACGCGTCTCTTCGGCGTGGGCGGCGTCGATCAACATCTTCTTCGACATAAAGGGTATCTCCACGGCGCGCGGCGGACGCTAGGTCCGGGCGCCGATATGTTTGAAAGGCGCGCGCGTCACCGCCCGTCGCTCCGCCGAAGCGGTTGCGGAAGGTCGGTCGCCAAAGGCGGTCGGGTGCGGCGCAGCCCATAAGGTTTCTGTGTTCCTTAAACGCGCCGGGGAGCGCGGATCGGATGGAGCGTCGACGCCGGAGCGGCTTAAGGGTCCGACGCGGACCCTGCGGGACGATCCAGGCGAAGGCTTCGCGCCTCACGCAGGTAATCGAACCCAAACTCGTTTCAGTCCGGCGGCTCCGGCCACGGACGCCGTTCGCACCTTTAAGGAATGCGACCGCGTCCACGAGATAGGAACCGCTCACGCTTACCGCCATGACGATCACGGCGCTCAGCGCGCGGACCATACTGTAGCAACATCGCATCGCAAAAGAAAAGCGCTCGACTGAACGCGTCATGCGCGGCCATGTCGCGCGCTGGGTTAACGGTTTCTCTACTCGGAAATGCGGAAATCGGTTTTTAGGGTTAGGTTGTACGGCTTGTGGGCTTAGGGGCGAGATGGCCAAGGTTCTGATCTCGGCGGCGAGGACGGGTTGGGCGCGTGCGGCGATGATCGTCGGCGGCCTGGCGCTGGCTGGTGTCGCCGTGGCCATGGCCCAAGGGCCTGCGCCGGCCGCCGGCGTACAAAAGGTCCGCTTCGGCGGCGACCGCAACGAAACCCGCATCGTCATCGACCTGGACCGCGCCGCCACGGGCAAGCTGATCGCCGACGGCGCGGCGGACCGCCGGGTGATCATCGGCCTGCCCAATGTCACCACGCCCGGCGACCTGCAGGGCGGAGGGCAGGGGCTGGTCGAGCGCTGGGCCATCGACGAAGCCGCGGGCGGCGCGCGCCTGCGCCTGGACCTGAAGGCCAACGCCGAAGTCCGTCGCCGCTTTCTGCTGCCGCCGGGCGACGGCGCCACGGCCTATCGCTATGTCATCGACCTGAAGTCCACCGATCCGGCGGGCGCCCAGTCCGCGCCGATCAAGCCGACCCTGGTCTCGGCGCCGATCAAGGCTTCGGCCCTGCGGCTGAAGAAGGTGATCGTCATCGACGCCGGCCACGGCGGCAAGGACCCCGGCTCGTCCGGCGCCAGCACCGCCGAAAAGGACGTCACCCTGGCCGCCGCCAAGGCCCTGAAGGCGCGCCTGGAGAAATCCGGCCGCTACACCGTGGTCATGACCCGCCAGAACGACACCTTCGTGCCGCTGGAAAGCCGGGTGCAGATCGCCCGCCGAGCCGACGCGGACCTGTTCATCTCGCTGCACGCCGATTCGGGTCCCGACGCGGCCACCCGCGGCGCCAGCGTCTACACCCTGTCCGAAAAGGGCACCGAGCGCGTGGCGCGGGTGCTCGAGAAGGACGACTGGCTGATGAAGGCCAACCTGCCGGGCCGCGACCGCGCCGTCAGCCAGATCCTGCTGGACCTGTCGCAGCGCGCCACCAAGAACCGATCGGCCGCCTTCGCCGAAACCCTGCTGCAGAACGTGGGCGAGGAAACGACCCTGCTGCGCCGCAGCCATCGCGACGCCGGCTTCATCGTGCTGCTGGCGCCCGACGTGCCGGCGGTGCTGCTGGAGATGGGCTTCATCACCAATGTCGACGACGAGCAGTTGCTGAAGTCGCCGGCCGGCCGCACGCGACTGATGGACGCCGTCGCCACCTCCATCGAATCCTACTTCGCCACCCAGACCCGCCTGACTGCTCGGTAGGATGACCGCTCGCTAGGATGGCGAGAGCCGTTGGCGCCTTGCCCGATGCGCGCTAGAGCCATGAGGGGGGAAGACGCGTCGGACGTGGCCGGTCCCCGCGACCGCAAAACCGCTTACGTTTTTGCTGATCGCGCTCTAGAGGATTCGAACGGAGCGGGCGAAAGTGCGTCGCCCGACGGAGGCTGCGTGGATCTGAAGCCCCAAGAACGATGGATCGCCATCGCCGGCGTCGCGGTGCTGTCCGCGATCGCCGTGGCCGGCTTCGCCATCGCCATCTATGCCGCCTGGCTGTTCCACGACATGCCCGACGCCGGCGAGTTGCAGGACTACCGTCCGCCGACCGCCACGCGTGTCTATGCCTGGGACGGCACGCTGATCGGCGAGTACTCCAAGGAACGCCGGATCTTCGTGCCCTACGACCAGATTCCGCCCCAACTGGCCCAGGCGTTCCTGGCGGCCGAGGACCACAACTTCTTCAAGCACGGCGGGGTCGACGTCGGCGGCTTCTCGCGCGCCATGCTCAACAACGTCGGCAACGCCGCGCGGGGCCGGCGCTTGGAAGGCGGCTCGACCATTACCCAGCAGGTCGCCAAGAATGTCCTGCTGACCAGCGACGCCACCGTGGGCCGCAAGTTCAAGGAAGCGATTCTGGCGCACCGCCTGGAGCAGTCGCTCGACAAACAGCAGATCCTCGAGCTGTACCTCAACGAAATCTGGCTGGGCTATCGCTCCTATGGCGTCGGCGCCGCCGCCTACAACTATTTCGGCAAGTCGCTGCCCGAGCTGAGCCTGGCCGAGTGCGCGTTCCTGGCGGCCCTGCCGAAGGGGCCCGACAACTATCACCCGATCCGCAACAAGGCCCGGGCCACAGCCCGCCGCAACTGGATCCTGGGGCAGATGGCCGAGCAGGGCTGGATCAGCCAGGACGACGCCCGCAAGGCGGCGGCCCAGGACCTGGTGGTCCAGCCCGCGCCCAAGCGCGCGGCCTATCGCGACGCCGACTACTTCGTCGAGGAAGTGCGCCAACGGGGCGTGGCCACGCTGGGCCCGCGCCTCAATGAGGGCGGCTACTACATGCGCACCACCCTGGACCCGAAGCTGCAGACCGCCGCGCGCGCGGCCCTGCAGGACGGTCTGGAGAAGTACGATCGCCGCCACGGCTGGCGCGGCGCCTGGGGCCACGTCGAGACTCTGGACGGCGACTGGGAGAAGCAGGCGCTGCGGAAGGCGGTCCCGTCGGAACGGCGCGGCTGGCGGCCGGCCATCGTCACCTCGGCCTCGGGCGGCGTGCGCCTGGTCAAGGGTGAAGGCGAGGGGGCCATCGCCGGCGAGGACTTGGCCTGGGCCAACGCCACCAAGGGCCTGAAGGTCGGCGACCTGGTGTTCGTCGAGAAATCTGAAAGCTCGCCCGCCTACCGCCTGCGGCAGATCCCGGCGGTCAACGGCGCGCTGGTGGCCATGGAGCCCTACAGCGGCCGCGTGTCGGCCCTGGTCGGCGGCTACAGCTTCTCGCTGTCGAACTTCAATCGCGCCACCCAGGCCATGCGCCAGCCCGGCTCGGCCTTCAAGCCGTTCGTCTACGCCACGGCGCTGGAGAACGGCTACACGCCGGCCAGCGTGGTGGTCGACAGCGCCATCACCCTGAAGGGCGCCAACGGCGAGGACTGGAGCCCGGAGAACTATCACAAGAAGTTCTACGGGGCCCTGCCGCTGCGCAAGGGACTGGAGCAGTCGATCAACGCCATGACCGTGCGCCTGGCCCAGAGCGTCGGCATGAAGAAGATCGTCGAGACCGCCAAGAAGACCGGCGTCACCCGCGACATGGCGCCGGTGCTGGCCATGGCCCTGGGCGCCGGCGAGACCACGCCCTTCAAGCTGACCACGGCCTACACGCCCTTCGTCAACGGCGGTCGGCGGGTCGAGCCGCACCTGATCGAGCTGGTCCAGGACCGCGAGGGCAAGGTGATCTTCCGCGCCGACAAGCGCGACTGCGTCCGTTGCAACGCCGGCTTCAACGGCGACGAAAGCCCGCGCATCCCCGCGCCGGGCGAGCAGGTCATGGACCCGATCACCGCCTACCAGGTCACCTCGATGCTGCAGGGCGTGGTGCAACGGGGCACGGCGGCGCAGGCCAGCTCCTTGGGCTACCCTCTGGCCGGCAAGACCGGCACCACCAACGAGTACCGCAGCGCCTGGTTCATGGGCTATTCGCCCAACCTGGTGGTCGGGGTGTTCATCGGCTTCGACGACAACCGCTCGCTGGGCGAGGGCGAGACCGGCGCGACCGGCCCGGTGCCGATCTTCATCGAGTTCATGCAGGAAGCGCTGAAGGGCCAGCCGAAGACCGAGTTCAAGGCTCCCAAGAACGCCAAGTTCGCCATGGTGCGCGGCATTCGCGAGGCCTTCCGTCCCGGCACCGAGCCCAAGGTGGCCGCGCCGACCGAGAGCACGGGCCCGCAGGCCTACGACCAGGCTTGGCCCGGCGGCCAGGTCAGCCCTGGCCCGGCGCCGAGCGGAACCAAGCCGCCGGCCCAGGCTCCGGACATCAGCGGGCTCTACTAAATCCAGTCGGTCATTGCGCCGACTCCGGACGCGGGCTATGTCCCGCGCCCTTCAACACTGTCACGGAGTTACGTGATGAAACCGGATGTCGAGGCCGCCGCGGCCGACATCGAGCAGTCCGTGGGACTGCTCAGGAGGCGTCTTTGACTGGGATGTCGCCCTACGCAAGCTCGATGAGCTGAACGCCCGGGTCGAGGACCCGACCCTCTGGGACCGCCCGTCGGAAGCCCAGGCCGTCTCCCGCGAACGCGCCGCCCTGGCCGCCCGCGTCGAGGCCGTGCAGGTTCTGGAAAGCGGCCTGAAGGACGCCCTGGAGTATGCCGAGCTGGCCGACATGGAGGGCGACGAAGCCCTGCTGGCGGACGCCCGCGCCCAGCTGAAGGACCTGAAGGAACGCGCCGGACGCGCCGAACTGGAGGCTCTGCTTTCGGGCGAGGCCGACGGCAACGACTGCTACGTCGAAATCAATTCCGGCGCCGGCGGCACCGAGTCCTGCGACTGGGCCGGCATGCTGCTGCGGATGTACAGCCGCTGGGCCAACGCCCACGGCATGCAGACCGAGTTGGTCGAAGAGACCGCCGGCGATCAGGCCGGGATCAAGTCGGCGACCCTGCTGGTCAAGGGGACGAACGCCTATGGCTGGCTGAAGACCGAGGCCGGCGTGCACCGCCTGGTGCGCATCAGCCCCTACGACGCCGCCGCCAAGCGCCATACCTCCTTCGCCTCGGCCTGGATCTATCCGGTCGTCGACGATGCGATCGAGATCGACATCAATCCGTCCGACGTGCGGACCGACACCTACCGAGCTTCCGGGGCCGGCGGTCAGCACATCAACAAGACGGACTCCGCCGTGCGCCTGACGCACATCCCAACCGGCATCGTCGTGGCCTGCCAGGCCGGCCGCTCCCAGCACCAGAACCGCGAAGAAGCGTGGAAGATGCTGCGCGCCCGGATGTACGAAGCCGAACTGCAGAAGCGGGAAGCCGCCCAGCAGGCGCTTGAGGACCAGAAGACCGACATCGGCTGGGGTCACCAGATCCGCAGCTACGTCCTGCAGCCCTACCAGATGGTCAAGGATCTGCGGACCAACGTCGAGACCTCCGACACCCAGGGCGTCCTGGATGGCGACCTGGACGAGTTCATGGGCGCGTCCCTGGCCCAGCGGGTGGGCGCGACCCGCGACGGCTAGACCGCCTTCAGTCCCGCTGGCGTCGCCAAGGCGTCAGCGGGACATAGGTGGCCGCCTCTGTCGGGCCGCCACGGCTGACCGCGATCAGACCGCGTCTTTCCAGAACCTCCACCGCGCCCTGCACCGTGCGGCGCGACTGTCCCGTGCGCTCGGCCAGTTCGGCGTGACTGAGGCTGGCGCGCCCCTCCGCATGCGCGGCGACGATCGCCAGATAGGCCAGGAAGGCGGACGGCTTGTGGTCGTGGCCGACCAGATCCGCCATCAAGGTGTCGAGCACATAGCGGTCGATCGCATAGGCTTGGGTATTCATTGCTATAGCAATGCCTGCACCGCTTTCCCGGCGCAATGGCCGGACGCTAATCCATCCGTCGAGACCCGCGATTTGAAAGGGCAGGGGATGAGCGTGATCAAGCAGCTGAAGTTCGTCAGCATTCCAGTCAGCGACCAGGATCGGGCCCTGGCCTTCTGGACCGACAAGATCGGCCTGCGCGTGGCCACCGACCAGCCCATGGGGCCGGGCAAGCGCTGGATCGAGCTGAGCATTCCAGGCGCCGAGACCGGGATCGTCCTGTTCACCCCGGACGGCCACGAGGACCGCATCGGCTCGTTCTTCAACGGCTCGTTCGCCTGCGACGACGTCGAGCACGCCTATCGCAGGATGAGCGAGAAGGGCGTGGAATTCGAGGGACCGCCGGAGAAGCAGCCGTGGGGCACGTTCGCCAAGTTCCGCGATCCGGACGGCAACACCTTCGTGCTGTCCAGCCGCTGAGCCCTCGAAAGCAAAACGCCCCGGAGCGATCCGGGGCGTTTGTCGTTTCAGCCGGCCGACTTGGCTTCCAGCATCGGCGGCGGCGCGGCCTGAGCCTGCGGAGCTGCGGGGCGCTGGAACTTCAGGCTGCGGCCCTGGAAGAAGGCGCCGGTTTCCATGGCCAGCTGTTCGTGGGTGATGTCGCCGTCGATATAGGAGGTGCCGTAGAGGCGGACCTGCTTGGCGGTGACGGCGCCGACCACCCGGCCGCGCACTTCCACGGCCTCGGCATAGATCGAACCCTCGATGTGGCCCGTCTCGCCGATGGTCAGACGGCCGACGCGGACGTCGCCGCGCACCACGCCGTCGATCTGCAGCTCGCCGTCGCCGGTGACGCCGCCCTCGATGGTGATGTCGGAGGAGATCAGGGAGGCCACCTTCGGCGGGGCCTTCCGAACCGGCTCGACCGCCGGGCTCTGGGACATGGGCAACGGCTCGATACGGGCCGGACCCTTGGACGCCTTAGCTTGCTTGCTGAACATACTCACCAGCCTTCAAGAAACGGTTCGGGTTCTGCGCCCGGCCGTTGACCCATACTTCGTAGTGCAGATGCGGACCGGTCGAGCGACCGGTCGAGCCCATGGCCGCGATACGCTGGCCGATGGCGACGCGCTGACCCACGCGGACCGAAGTGGCCTGCAGGTGGGCGTAGCGGGTCTTGAAACCGTTGCCGTGGTCGATCTCGACGACGTTGCCGTAGCCCGACCGCACGCCCGTGAACGACACCACGCCCGGCGCGGTGGCCATGATCGGGGTGTAAAAGGCGCCCGGGAAGTCCAGGCCCGAATGGAAGGCCGGACGATGGGTGAACGGGTCGAACCGTACGCCGTAGCTGGACGACAGAGCCGGATTGTTGGTCGGCCGGTAGAAGGGCAGCTTCTGGGCGGCGGCGCTCAGCTGGCGCATGTCCGACATGTCGTTGGCGGCATGCTGGATGCGGCCGGCGAACTCTTCATCGACGTCGAGGATGGCGGCCAGGGCGCGCGGGTCCTTGGCCTCGATCAGCGGACCGCCCAGCGAGCCGCCGCCGCGCGTGAAGCCGCCGGAGTCGAGCCCGGCCATCCGCATCGCGGCGCGCAGGCGCTCGGCGCGGCTGTTGGCGAAGGTTTCGGCGGCGTCGATCAGGCGCTCCTGATCCATCCGCGTGGCCTGGATACGCTCGACCGGCGAGGCGCCCGGCAGGTGCGGCTTGGTCACCTGAAGGGCCTGGGCGGCGCCGGGCACGCCCTTGAAGTCGCTGACCAGCATGGCCAGGGCCGCGTGGCGCTTCTCGACCGAGGTGGCCAGCTCGTCCAGCGAGCCGCTGCTGGCCGACAGCTGGGCGACGGCGCTGTTAAGGCGGGCCTGGCGGTCGGCGTTGAGGCGCTCGTAATAGGCCTTCTGCTTGATCACCATCTGGTCGGTCGAGCTGACCGACAGGGCGTTGACCATCATGGCGGCGGTGCAGACGCCCATCCACAGGGCGGCCGCGGCGACGCCGGCGGCGCACACCACCTGCTTGCCGGTGGAGAAGACGTAGCCGCGCATCTCGCCGCCCGAGCGCACATACAGGTGCCGCTCAGGGAAGAGCTCTTCCAGGGTCTGCCGGATTCGCTTGAAGCGCGTGCTCGCCATCGCCCTAGGAAACCCCCGTTTTCAAGGTCCCGGCGATATGCAACGAGAAAGCAGAAACGCGCAAGATACTTCCCGCCAAGCGGGAACGCATGGCGACATTTTGCCTAAGCGATTCAATCGATAAAAGGTTCCGCGCCGAATTTCCATCATTCGCGCAATTCAGTGTTGCGATAACCGCACGCCTGAGGCGGTAAAGCCACACCGTTACTTGGGCCACCGCTACTTGAGGGCCCGCGCGGCGGTCAGCACCGCCTTGATGTGGTTGGGCACCTTCACCTTGCGCCAGGCCTGGCGCACCACGCCCTCGCGGTCGATCAGGAAGGTCGAGCGGTCGATGCCCATATACTTACGGCCGTACATGCTCTTCTCGACCCAGGCGCCGTAGGCCTCGACGGTCTCGCCGGTGGTGTCGGCCGCCAGCTCGACGGTCAGGTCATGCTTCTTGCGGAACTTGGCGTGCGAGGCGGCACTGTCCTTGGACACGCCGACGATCACGGCGCCCACCTTGGCGAACTCCTCGACCTCGGACGAGAACTGCAGGGCCTCGGAGGTGCAGCCGGCCGTGTCGTCCTTCGGATAGAAGTACAGCACGACGTTCTTGCCCTTCAGGCCCGAAAGGCTGACGCGGCCGGTGTCGGTGGCCAGGTCGAAGTCCGGAGCCTTGTCGCCGGGTTCAAGCATCGTGACTTCCTCAATCCTCAAGCGGGCAAACGCCCGGGCAGGTTGAAACCTGTCCGGGCATACGACAACTAAACAGGCTTCACCAACACGATCTTCTTCTTGCCGGCCGCCAGCTTGACGACGCCGTCGACGAGATCGGCCTCGCCGATCACGCGGTTGGCGTCGGGCTCGGCCTTGTCGTTGACCTTCACGCCGCCGCCCTGGGCCAGGCGACGGGCCTCGCCGCGCGAGGCAGCCAGGCCGGCGTCGGCGAACAGGTTGGCCAGCACGATGCCGGCCCTCAGGTCCGCGGCGGGCACCTCGAAGGTCGGCAAGTCGGCCGACAGCGCGCCTTGCTCGAACGCCTTCTCGGCGGCGTCGCGAGCCTTGCGGGCCTCGTCTTCGCCGTGCGCCATGCGGGTGGCCTCGTCGGCCAGCACCTTCTTGGCGTCGTTGATCTGGGCGCCGGGCAGGGCTTCCAGGCGGGCGATCTCGTCCAGCGGCAGGTCGGTGAACAGCTTGAGGAACCGGCCGACGTCGGCGTCCTCGGTGTTGCGCCAGAACTGCCAGTAGTCATACGGGCTTAGCTGCTCGGCGTTCAGCCACACGGCGCCCGACATGGTCTTGCCCATCTTGGCGCCCGAGGCGGTGGCCAGCAGCGGGGTGGTCAGGCCGAAGGCGGCCTTCTGGTCCACGCGCCGGGTCAGCTCCACGCCGTTGAGGATGTTGCCCCACTGGTCCGAGCCGCCCATCTGCAGCACGCAGCCGTATTTGCGGTTCAGCTCCAGGAAGTCGGTGGCCTGCATCAGCATGTAGTTGAATTCGAGGAAGGTCATCGGCTGCTCGCGCTCGAGCCGCAGCTTGACGCTGTCGAAGGCCAGCATCCGGTTGACCGTGAAGTGCACCCCGTAGTCGCGCAGGAACTGCACGTAGCCGAACTTGGACAGCCACTCGTCGTTGTCGACCATGATGGCGTCGGTCGGCCCGTCGCCGAAGGTCAGGAACTTGGCGAACACCTGCTTGATGCCGGCGATGTTGGCCTGGATGTCGGCGTCGCTCAGCAGCTTGCGGCTCTCGTCCTTGCCGGTCGGGTCGCCCACCTTCGTCGTGCCGCCGCCCATCAGGACGATCGGTTTGTGGCCGGCCTGCTGCAGGCGGCGCAGCATCATGATCTGGATCAGCGACCCCACGTGCAGCGATGGGGCGGTGGCGTCGAAGCCGATGTAGGCCGTGACGATCCCTCCCGCGGCCGCCGCGTCCAGTTCATCCGGGTGGGTGATCTGGTGGATGTAGCCGCGCGCCTGCAGGGTCTGGAGGAATTCCGACTTGAAGGACGCGGGGGCGGACATGGTTCGACTCTCTGATGGGGAGGAAGGGCCGTCTAGCACGGCGAGATCGGGTTGTGAGGTTCTCATTTGGCGTCTCCGGGAGGAGCCGGAGCGCATGATCGATGGAAGGCGACCCCGGCGAGGCGGGGTGCAAGCGACGTGTCTCGTCGGCCTCCCGCTATGACAGCGGGCGGTAATACGGGCCGGACAGGATACGGGCGTCGATCATGGGCTCTAGCTACCCGGCGCGGGCCATGGCAGTCAACCACACCATGCGTATCCTGGGATTCATGACCGGCACCTCGCTCGACGCGGTCGACATGGCGGTGCTCGAGACCGACGGCGAAGAGATCCAGGCCTTCGGGCCGGCGGGCGAGCGCAAGCTGCGCGAGGCGACCCGCGACCTGCTGTTGGAGACCACGACCATCGCCCGGGGCTGGGGGCGCGGCGAGCCCGAGCCGGCGATCTTCGAGGAAGCCCGGCGCGCGGTCGCCGACGAACACCTGCACGCCGCCGAGAGCTTCATCGCCGAGCACGGCCTCTCCTGGAGCGATTTCGACCTGCTGGGCGTGCACGGTCAAACAGTGCTGCACGAGCGGCCGACGCCCGAGCGGGTGGGGCGGACAGTCCAACTGCTCGACGCCGAGCGCCTGGCGGCGGGCTGCGGCCGGCCGGTGGCCTTCGACTTCCGCACCGCCGACGTCGCGGCTGGCGGAGAGGGGGCGCCGCTGGCCCCGATCTATCACGCGGCCCGCGCCTGGGCCTCTGGCCTGGCCGCGCCGGTGGCGGCGCTGAACCTGGGCGGAGTGGCCAACGTCACCTTCGTGCAGGCGAGCGGCGAGCTCCTGGCCTTCGACACCGGTCCGGCCAACGGCATGATCGACCTGGTGGTGCAGGCGCGCGGGGCAGGGCGGTTCGACGAGGGCGGGCGACTGGCCATGTTCGGGACGGTCGACCAGACCCTGCTCGCCGCCTTGCTGGCTCGACCCTATTTCGCGTCCAAGCCGCCCAAGTCGCTGGACCGTTTCGACTTCCCCATCGAGATCGTCGACGGGCTGCCGCTGGAGGACGCCGCCGCCACCCTGACGGCCTTCACAGTGGCCAGCGTGGCGCGGGCCTATGACTGGCTGCCGGAAGGTGAGCGCCCGAAACAGCTGATCGTCGCCGGCGGCGGACGTCACAACGCCCACATGATGCGGGGGCTGGGCGAAGCCCTTCACGGCGTCTCCGAGGTGATCTCGGCCGACGACCTGGGCTGGCGCGGCGACGCCATCGAGGCCGAGGCCTTCGCGTTTCTGGCCGCCCGAACGGCGCGGGGTCTGCCGATCAGTTTTCCGGGCACGACCGGCATTGCCGAACCAATGACCGGCGGACGGATCTTTCGCCCCTAGCGGCGGCCGATCACACAGATGAACAAGAAGACGACCATGACACCGACCCGGATCATCGCGCTGAGCGACGGCGCCGAGAACATCCTCGAAGGCGTTTGGCCCGACCGCGCTTTCGGAGCGGTCACGCGCGCCGAAGTCCATATCCATGCCGTCGAGAAGCCTGTTGGCAGGGCGTTGATCTGCGCAGGTGGCGGTTATCTGAAGCTCATGTACGACCGCGAGGGCGCCGAGATCGCGCTGTGGCTCAACGGTCTGGGATACGAGGCCTGGGTGCTGGTGCACCGGCTGCCGGGCGCCGACGACGGTCAAGGCGGCGTCTGGCCCAAGGACATCGCCCTGACCGACGCGCTGGCCGCCTTGGACCATGTCGGCGACGACCTGCCCTTGTTCCTGACAGGCGTGTCTTCGGGCGGACACCTGGCCGGGGCCGTAGCATGCCAGCCCGGGGCGGAGGCGACCGGCCTGCTGATCGCCTATGCGCCGCTGAACGCCAACCACGTCGACCACAAGGCGCCGCCCGGCAAGCCCGACTATCCGCCGGTTCAGAAGCAGGACTTCTACAACGACTGGCCGATCGGTCTCGCGGTCGAACCGCATGGCGTTCCGCGCTGTCCGACCTTCCTGGCCTTCGCGCTGCATGACGCCGTTGTGCCCGTCGAGCACGCGCTGAACTTCGTGATCACCGCGCGTGACGCCGGCCTGGACCTCGACGCCCACATCTTCGGAACCGCTCCGCACGGGTTCGCTCTGCGCGACCAGGACGGCACGCAAGCCGCGTGGCCCGAGCTGGCGCGACAATGGCTCCAGCTCAAGACCCGGACCTGACGCCCGTCAGTGCAGCTTCAGCCGTCCGGCCACACGCTGTTGCAGCAACCGCGCCAGGGCGAGCACCACGGTCTTGGGCGTGCCCATGATCGCGCGGTGATGGTCCAGGTGCAGCGAGATGTAGGCCCACTTGGCGATCAGGCCCTCGACGAAGAAGTTCGGACCGCCCAGCCCGCCCATCAGGGCGCCGACGCCCTTGTTCTCGCCCAGCGACACCAGCGAGCCGAAGTCCTTGTAGACGAACGGCGTCTCGACCCGGCGCTGACCGAGACGCGCGATCAGGGCCTTGGCGAGATAGCTGGCCTGCTGGTGGGCGGCCTGAGCGCGGGCGGGGATGATCTTGCCCTCCTTGCCCGCCCACGGCGCGGCGGCGCAGTCGCCCAGGGCCCAGACGTCGGGGGCCGAGGTTTCCAGCCGGTCGTTGACCACGAACTGGTTGGTCTTGTTGACCTCCAGCCCGTAGGCCGCGTTGGACGGCGCGGCCTTCACCCCGGCGGCCCAGACGATCAGGTCGGCGCGCAGGTCGCCCTTGCTGGTCTCCAGCCGGTCGGCATGGACCGCGGCAACCTTGGCGTCGGTGAAGACCCGCACGCCCTTGCGCTCCAGGGCGACCGTGGCCTGGCTGGAGATCTTCTCGGGCAGGCCACCCAGGATGCGCGGAGCGGCCTCGACGATGGCGATGTCCAGGCGGAAGCGCTGCTCGCTGCCCAGGCTGCCCAACAGTTCGCGATGGGCCTCGATCAGTTCGGCCGACAGCTCCACGCCCGTGGCCCCGCCGCCGACGATGGCCACGCTCATGGTCTTCTCGGGCGAGAACGAGGCCTTCATGAAGGCCGCCAGCAGCCGCGTGTGGAAGGCTTCAGCGTCCTCGGTTCGCTCCAGCAGGTGGGCCTGCTCGGCGCCGGGCGTGTTGAACAGGTTGGAGCCGCTGCCGATGGCCAGCACGGCCCAGGTGAAGGTCACGCCGCGCGTCTCGACCAGTACCTTGCCGCCTTCGCCGACAATGGGCTTGAGGGTCAAGCGCTTGGCGACGGGATCGAAGCTGTCGAGATCGCCCAGCAGGAAGCTGAAATGGTTGGCCCGGCCCAGGATCGAATAGGACAGGCCCTCCTGATGGGCGTCCAGGGTGCCGGCGGCCACCTCGTGCAGGGTGGGTTTCCAGATGTGGTAGCTGGAGCGGTCGATCAGCAGGACCCGCTCCTTGCCGGCCTTGCGGCCCAGCTTGCGTCCCAGCCGGGCCGCCAGTTCCAGCCCGCCGGCGCCGCCGCCGACGATGACGATGTCGTAGTGCATGCCCGCCATCCGAAAATTCCTCAGATGGTGAATATATAGGGCGTTCGTCGAACGATGTCAGGCTGGGCGGCGTAACTCACCGTCATTCTCCATGAACGCTGTTCGACGGACAATGACGGCGAGTTGCGCCTTATCGCAAGCCAATTGGTACCGGTACCTTAAATGCGATCCCGACCTACGGGATCGGGTTGGCTTCCAGGCGCTTGTCCAGATAGTCGCCGACGCTCTTTTCCACCGACGGCAGGTGCTCGGCCCAGAAGTGGGTGGCCTTGTCGATGACCTCGTAGTCGATGACGATGCCCTTCTGGGTGCGCAGCTTGGAGACCACGCGCTCGACCTCGACCGGCGGCACGACGGTGTCGGCCGCGCCGGTCAGGATCAGGCCCGAGGCCGGGCAGGGGGCCAGGAAGCTGAAATCGTACATGTTGGTCGGCGGCGACACCGAGATGAAGCCGTCGGTTTCCGGGCGACGCATCAGCAGCTGCATGCCGATATAGGCGCCGAAGCTGTAGCCGGCGACCCAGGTCTGGGCGGCGGCTGGGTTGTTGGACTGCAGCCAGTCCAGCGCCGTGGCCGCGTCGGCCAGCTCGCCGATGCCGCTGTCGAACTCGCCCTGGCTGCGGCCCACGCCGCGGAAGTTGAAGCGCAGGGTCGCGAAACCGCGCTTCATGAACAGGTGATACAGTTGCACCGAGACCGGATGGTTCATGTGCCCGCCGGCCTTGGGGTGCGGGTGCAGGATCAGCGCGATCGGGGCGTTGTCGGTCTTGCCCGGCGAATAACGGCCCTCGATGCGGCCCGAAGCTCCGGTCAAAATCACGTCAGGCATTCAAGGTCCCTATCCAAAAAGGGGCGACACGGCCCGCATCCATCGCACCAGCGGGCGAAGGAATACTTGACCACTGCGCTTGGTCTTCCTAAATCCGCACCGCGCGCCTTGGTCTTTCGAGAAGGGCCTCGGTCGCGAAGTGGCGGCTTGTAGCACACGCCTAAGCCGATGCGCGGGGAATCCGCAAGGAGATAAGGCGCATGCGCCTGAGCACCAAGGGACGCTACGCGGTCATGGCCATGACCGACCTGGCCCGCCGGCAGGACGAGGCGGAGGGACGCGCCGTCGCCCTGGCCGAGATCGCCGCGCGCCAGCAGATCTCGCTTTCGTATCTCGAACAACTCTTCGCCCGCCTGCGCCGCAAGGGGCTGGTGGTCAGCGCCCGGGGCCCCGGCGGCGGCTATCGCCTGGCCCGCGAGGCCTGCGACACGGCCATCGCCGACATCGTCATGGCCGTCGACGAGCCCCTGCGCGCCACGCGCTGCGGCCTGTCCAAGAGCGGCGGCGTCGGCAAGGGCGCGCCCAAGGGCTGCATGGCCGGCGGCGCCCAGTGCCTGACCCACGACCTGTGGGAAGAGATGGGCCGCCAGATCCACGGCTACCTGGCCAGCGTGTCGGTGGCCGACGTGCTGAACGGCACGCTGAAGGAACGCGCCGCCCAGGCCAAGCTAGGGGAGATGGCCGCGGCGTGACCAAGCCCTCGATCTATCTCGACTACAACGCCACCGCCCCGATCCGCCCCGAGGCGCGGGATGCGGTGCTGCGCGCCTTCGACCTGGCCGGCAATCCCTCGTCGGTGCACGCCGCCGGCCGGGCCGCCCGCGACCTCGTCGAGAGCGCCCGCAAGCAGGTCGGCGAACTGGTCGGGGTCGTGCCGGGTTCGGTCACCTTCGTCAGCGGCGGCACCGAGGCCAACGCCCTGGCCATCGGCAGCGCCGCCTTCGCCGGCTTCAATCGCATCATCGTCAGCGAGGGCGAGCACGACGCCGTTCTCGAGACCGCCGCCGCTTCGGGCCTGCAGGTGCTGAAGATGCCGCTGGACGCCGACGGCGTCGCGCGCCTGGACTGGCTGGAAGAGGCGCTGAGCGCCGAGGGCAGGGCCTTGGTCTGCCTGATGCTGGCCAACAACGAGACCGGCGTGATCCAGCCCATCGCCGAGGCCTCGGCTCTGGTCCGCGAGGCCGACGGCTGGCTGCACGTCGACGCCGTCCAGGCGGCCGGCAAGATCGCCATCGATTTCACCGCCCTGGGCGCCGACACCCTGGCGCTGTCGGCCCACAAGTTGGGCGGGCCGCAGGGCGTGGGCGCCCTGGTGGCCGGCACGCGCGCCACCATCGTGCGCCAGCAGCACGGCGGCGGCCAGGAGCGCGGCCGCCGGGCCGGCACCGAGAACGTCGCCGGGATCGCCGGGTTCGGCGCGGCGGCGATGGCCGCCCTGCGCGACTTGCCCTCGATGGCCAATCAGGGCACATGGCGCGACGCCTTGGCCCAGCGGGTCAAGGCCGCTGGCGCGGTCGTGCTCGGAGAGGGCGCTCGGCGCCTGCCTCAAACCCTCTGTCTGGCGGCGGAAGGCTTCGCCTCGCAGATCCAGGTGATGAACCTGGACCTCGCGGGCGTGATGGTCAGCGCCGGCAGCGCCTGCTCGTCGGGCAAGGTCAAGGCCAGCCGCGTGGTGGAAGCCATGGGCCGGACGGACCTGGCCCCCTTCGCCCTGCGCGTCAGCGGCGGCTGGGCGAGCACGGAGCAAGACTGGATTTCCTGCGGCGACGCCTGGCTCGCCGCCTATTCGCGTATCGGCGCTCGTCGCCGGGAGGTGGCTTAATGGCCGCGGTCAAGCAGACCATCGAAACCGTCGCGGCGCTCGAGAAGTACGAGCACGGCTTCACGTCCGAGATCGACCAGGAGTTCGCCCCCAAAGGCCTCTCCGAGGACATCGTGCGCTTCATCTCGGCCAAGAAGGACGAGCCCCAGTGGATGCTGGACTGGCGCCTGGAGGCCTATCGCCGCTGGCTCGAGCTGGAAGAGCCCAACTGGGCCAAGGTCGACTTCCCCAAGATCGACTACCAGGACGCCTATTATTACGCCGCGCCCAAGAAGAAGGACGGGCCCAAGAGCCTGGACGAGGTCGATCCCGAGCTGCTGGCCGTCTACGAGAAGCTGGGCATCCCGCTGAAGGAGCAGGCCGTGCTGGCCGGCGTCGAGGGCGCGCCGCGCTACGCCGTGGACGCGGTGTTCGACAGCGTCAGCGTGGTCACCACCTTCAAGAAAGAGCTGGCGGCGGTCGGGGTGATCTTCTGCTCGATGAGCGAGGCGATCCGCGAGCATCCGGAGCTGGTCAAGCAGTACCTGGGCTCGGTCGTCCCGACGTCCGACAACTATTTCGCCTGCCTCAACAGCGCGGTCTTCAGCGACGGCTCGTTCGTCTACATCCCGCCGGGCGTGCGCTGCCCGATGGAGCTGTCGACCTATTTCCGCATCAACGCCAAGGACAGCGGCCAGTTCGAGCGCACCCTGATCATCGCCGACAAGGGCGCCTATTGCTCCTACCTCGAGGGCTGCACGGCCCCGATGCGCGACGAGAACCAGTTGCACGCGGCCGTGGTCGAGCTGGTGCTACTGGACGACGCCGAGATCAAATATTCCACCGTCCAGAACTGGTACCCGGGCGATCCCGAGACCGGCAAGGGCGGCATCTACAACTTCGTCACCAAGCGCGCCGACTGCCGTGGCGACCGCTCCAAGGTGTCGTGGACCCAGGTCGAGACCGGCTCGGCCATCACCTGGAAGTATCCGTCCTGCGTGCTGCGCGGAGAAGGCTCGTCGGGCGAGTTCTACTCGATCGCCGTGACCAACGGCCATCAGCAGGCCGACACCGGCACCAAGATGATCCACCTGGGCGCCAATACGAAGTCGCGGATCGTCGCCAAGGGCATCAGCGCGGGCAAGTCGACCAGCACCTATCGCGGCCTGGTCTCGGCCCACCCGAAAGCCAAGGGCGCGCGCAACTTCACCCAGTGCGACAGCCTGCTGATCGGCAAGACCTGCGCGGCCCACACCGTGCCCTATATCGAGGCCCGCAACGGCCAGTCGGTGTTCGAGCACGAGGCCACGACGACCCGCCTGTCGGACGACCAACTGTTCTATTGCCAGCAGCGCGGCCTTTCCCAGGAAGAGGCCGTGGCCCTGCTGGTCAACGGCTTCGTCAAGGACGTGCTGCAGCAACTGCCCATGGAATTCGCCGTCGAGGCCCAGAAGCTGGTGGCGATCTCGCTGGAAGGCTCGGTGGGATGATCACCGATGCCGAGCTTGATCGGATGTCGCCCGACGACGAACCCGCTGGGTTGGCTTGGGCCCTGGCTGACCGCATCCAGGAGCGCACGGCACAACGCGACTATCCGGCCGTGGCTTACGGTCTGAAAGGCATTAGCGAGTTGATCTACAGGGTCGCCCGAGACAATCCCGGCCACGCCGAAACGATCGCCATCCAAGTCGAAGCTATGGCGGGCTATGTCCGCCGCCACATGAAATGACCGGTATGCTCTCCATCCAAAACCTCCACGCCCGCGTCGAAGACAAGCCGATCCTGAAGGGCGTCACCCTCGAGGTGCCGGCCGGCGAAGTGCATGCCATCATGGGTCCCAACGGCGCCGGCAAGTCGACGCTGTCCTACGTGCTGACCGGCCGGGGCGGCTACGAGGTGACCGACGGCTCGGCCAGTCTGAACGGCGAGGATCTGCTGGACCTGGAGCCGGCCGAGCGCGCCGCCAAGGGCGTGTTCCTGTCGTTCCAGTATCCGCTGGAAATCCCGGGCGTTCCGGCCCTGACCTTCATCCGCACCGCCCTCAACGCCCAGCGCCGCGCGCGCGGCGAGGACGAGATCGCCGCGCCGGCTTTCCTGAAGCTGGCCAAGGAGAAGGCCGCGTCTCTGAAGATCGACTTCGAGATGCTCAAGCGCGGCCTGAACGTCGGCTTCTCGGGCGGCGAGAAGAAGCGGATGGAAATCTTCCAGATGGCGATGCTGTCGCCCAAGTTCCTGATCCTGGACGAGACCGACAGCGGCCTGGACATCGACGCCCTGAAGATCGTCTCCGAAGGCGTCAACGCCTTGCGCGCGCCTGATCGCGGCATGCTGGTCATCACCCACTACCAGCGCCTGCTGGACTACATCAAACCCGACCGCGTCCACGTGCTGGCCGCCGGCCGCATCGTCGCCTCGGGCGGTCCGGAACTGGCCCTGCAGCTGGAAGCCGAGGGCTACGACAAGTACGTCGGAGCCGCCGCCTGATGAGCCTGGCTTCCACCCTCAAGACCGGGGACCTGGCCCAGCTTCCGTCGCGCCGCGACGAGGACTGGCGCTGGACCGACCTGCGCGGCCTGATCCGCCAGGTCCCGCCGGCCTCCCCCGCCTTCGACGGCGACGTCGGGGATGGGCCTTTCGCGGCCCTGGCCGACGACACGATCCTGTTCGTCAACGGCCGCCAGAGCCACGCCGCCGCCAGCGGCGCGGGCGAGACCATCGCCCTGCGCTTCGTCTCGACCGGCGACAAGACCGGCCACGCGGCCAGCTACGCCATCGTCGTCGAGCCCGACACCAACCTGGTCCTGCTGGAAAGCCACGAGGCCAAGGCGGGCGGCTATCTGTCGGACGTGACCCTGGACATCGCCGTGGGCGAGGGCGCGCGCGTCGAGCGCATCGTGCTGGTCGAGGACGAGGCTGAAGCGGTCAACGTCGTCACCGCCGAGATCGACCTGTCTCCCGGCGCGACCTACGCCCAGACCGTGCTGACCACCGGCGCCCGTCGCCAGCGGATCGAGACGCGGGTCAACCATCCCGGCGCCCACGCCAGCGTGCGGTTGGACGGCGCCTATCTGCTGTCGGACCAGCGCCACGCCGACCAGACCACCGTCGTCACCCATGCCGGCGTCGACGGCGTCACCAGCCAGCTGACCAAGGGCATGGCCACCGATCAGGCGCGCGGCGTCTTCCAGGGCCGCATCGTGGTGACGCAGGGCGCCGACCAGACCGATGCGCGGATGGGCCACCATGCCCTGATCCTGTCGGACAAGGCCGAGATCGACGCCAAGCCCGAGCTGCTGATCTTCGCCGACGACGTCTCCTGCGCCCACGGCAACACCATCGGGGCCCTGGACGAGGACGCCCTGTTCTACGCCGAGCAGCGCGGCATCCCGACCGACGAGGCCAAGGCCATGTTGACGGCGGCCTTCATCGGCGAGGTGATCGAGCGCATCGAGCACGAAGGCGCCCGCGACGTCGCCCGCGCCTGGGCCTCGGCCAAGCTGGGGAGGGCGGACTGATGGCCTTCGACGCCGAACTCATCCGCGCCCAGTTCCCGATCCTGGCCCGCCAGGTGCACGGCAAGCCGCTGATCTATCTGGACAGCGCCGCCAGCGCCCAGAAGCCCGAAGCGGTGTTGGACGCCATGACGGGCCTCGCCCGCACCAGCTACGCCAACGTCCATCGCGGCCTGCACACCCTGGCCAACGAAACGACGCAAGCCTACGAGACCGCCCGCGAAACGGTCGCCAAGTTCATCAACGCCCAGCCGAACGAGATCGTCTGGACCAAGAGCGCCACCGAGGCGGTCAATCTGGTCGCCGACACCTTCGGCCGGTCGCTGAAGGCCGGCGACGAGATCGTGATCTCCGAGATGGAGCATCACGCCAACATCGTGCCCTGGCACTTCCTGCGCGAGCGCTACGGCGTGGTGCTGAAGTTCATCCCGGTCACCGACGATGGCCGGCTGGACCTGGAGGCCTACGAGGGCCTGTTGTCCGAGCGCACCAAGATGGTGGCTGTCACCCACATGTCGAACGTGCTGGGCACGGTGAACGACGTGCGGCGGATCGTCGACCTGGCCCACGCGGCCGGCGCCCTGACCCTGGTCGACGGCTGCCAGGGCATCGTCCACACCAAGGTCGACGTCAAAGCCCTGGACGCCGATTTCTACGTCTTCAGCGGCCACAAGCTCTACGGCCCCACCGGCATCGGCGTGCTCTATGGCAAGGCCGAGCGCCTGGCGGCCCTGCCGCCGTACCAAGGCGGCGGCGAGATGATCGGCTCGGTGTCGCTGGACAAGATCACCTATGCCGACCCGCCGCACCGCTTCGAGGCCGGCACGCCCGCGATCCTGGAGGCCGTCGGCCTGGGCGCGGCGGTCGAGTGGCTGAACGGCATCGACCGCGACGCGGCCCTGACGCACGAGCACGCGCTCTACCAGCGGGTCGTCGACCAGCTGGACGGCGTCAACGGCGTGCGGATCATCGGCACGGCGCCTGGCAAGGGCGCGGTGCTGAGCTTCGTGGTCGAGGGCGCCCACGCCCATGACGTGGCCCAGGTGCTGGACCGCTACGGCGTGGCCGTCCGCGCCGGCACCCACTGCGCCGAGCCGCTGATGAAGCGATTTGGCGTCACGTCGAGCGCGCGCGCTTCCTTCGCCCTATATAACACCGAGGCCGAGGCCGACGCGTTCGTCAGCGCGCTGGCCAAGGCCCGCAGTTTCTTCAGTTGAGCCGACCATGACCGAACCCGCCGCCGTCTCCGCGATCCCTCAAGCCGAGCTGGATCGTCTGACCGACCAGCTGATCGAGAAGCTGAAGACGGTGTTCGACCCGGAAATCCCGGTCGACATCTACGAGCTGGGCCTGATCTACAAGGTCGACGTCAGCGACGAGAAGGACGTGGCCATCGACATGACCTTGACCGCTCCCGGCTGCCCGGTGGCCGGCGAGATGCCGGGCTGGGTCAAGGACGCGGTCATGGAGATCAAGGACATCAAGTCGTGCCACGTCGAACTGGTGTTCGAGCCGGCGTGGGATCCCTCGCGGATGAGCGACGAGGCCAAGCTGCAACTGAACATGTTCTAGGCTGGTTCAAACCCCATGGAAGTCGCCGTCACCCCCCGTCCGCGCCGCCCGCGCCCCAAGGTCGTCACCCTGACGCCGGCCGCCGCCGCGCGGGTGAAGGAGATCATGGACCGGAAGGCTGTCGAAGAGCCGGGTAAGCCCTATGCCGGCTTGCGGGTAGGCGTGAAGAACGGCGGCTGCGCGGGCTCGGAATACATCTTCGAATACGCCGCCGAGAAGGGGCCGATCGACGAGGTGGTCGAGGACCAGGGCGTGACCATCCTGATCGATCCCAAGGCCGTGCTGTTCCTGATCGGCACCACCATCGACTACGAGACCACCAAGCTGTCGTCCAAGTTCGTGTTCAACAACCCGAACGAGACCGACGCCTGCGGCTGCGGCGAGAGCGTGACGATCCAGCCGGCGGCCGAGGCGCTGGACTGATGCTGGCCAAGACACCCTCCTGCGTCGAGTGCGGCTTGCCGTGGGGCGCGCCGGCCTTCCGTCACGAAGACGAAGCGCCGCTCTATTGGTCGGATACCGGCCTGCTGTGTTCGGCGACCTGCGCCCAGAAGCATTTCGCCCAGCGCCGGGAGGACGGGACCTTCGTGGCCGTGCCGGCCGAGTGCCCGGTCGAGGTCTAGGCGCGAAAAGCAGGTAGAGCGCGGCGTCCATAGACGACGATGCTGACCGCCGACAGACAGGCGCTAGCGGCCAGCGCCCACAGCCCGGCCTTCGCCGTATCGAGCGGCGCGAGCAGCAGCGACACCCCCAGGAAGTTCAACGCGATCTTCGGATACTCGACGGCCGTCAGGTCGAAGTCGCGGCCGGGCAAGGCCTGCTGCAGGCCGGCGACGGCGAAGTTGCGGGCGATCAGCACCAGGGGCGCGGCGATCCAGGCGTCGGGAAAGGCCCCGACCGCGATCAGGCAGGCCAGGCTCGTCAGGGTCAGCAGCCGGTCGGCCAGCAGGTCCAGCATCGCCCCTAGGGCCGAGGTCTGCCCCAGACGCCGCGCCAGCTGCCCATCCAGCACGTCGGTCGCGCCGGCTCCCAGGAAGAGGGCGGTCGCCCACCAGCCGCCGAGCCCCGACAGGATCGCCGCCGCCAGCAGCGGCAACAGCAGGATCCGCAGCAGAGTGACGAGGTTGGGGATCATGGCGGCCTCTCTGCTCGAGCTTTGCGTCAGATCCAGTTTCCGGTGATCTGCATGACTCCCAGAAACCCGAGAAGCCAGGTCAGCGGAACCTGAGGCAGGGCGAACATCGCGGCCGGAATCCTGTAGCCCTTCGCCAAGACGATGATCGTCAGGCCGATGGCGATGCTGGCGTGAAATGCATACCAGAGCGCGTCGAGCGCCCAGGCAGGGTGAATGGGCCGCGCACCGGGCTCTATCCGAAACATCTCCCCCACGACTCCGTCGAACAGCGGCGGCAGGGTTGAGGCCAGCACGAGCGGAACCAGGATCGGACGAGGGCGCTGACCCAGCCATCGCGCCGCGAAATAGATCACGAGCGCCAGGACGGCCTCGACGAGGACCAGCGTCAGCATGATCAGGCGACCGCTTCGGCGGCGCTCGCCGCCACGTTCTTCCGCCCGTTCCACTCCACCAGCACCGACGGCTTGACCGGCTGGCCGGTGGCCTGGGCTATCAGCTGGTTGGTGCGGGTCTCGATGGCGTCCTCCATCGCCGCCATGAACTCGGCCTTGGCCCGGCCCTGGGGCAGGGGCGGCAGGAACTCGATGGTCGCCACACCCGGGGTCTTGGCCTTCTCGGTCTGCCTCCAGAAACAGCCCAGGTTCGTGGCCACCGGCACCACCGGCAGGCCGAAGTCCTGGCTCATGTGGTAGACGCCCGTGCGGTAGCGGAACCGCTCGCCCGGCGCGGCCAGGTGGCCCTCCGGATAGATCAGGATGCGACGCCCCTCGGCGGCCACCTGGGCGGCGCTCTTGGACAGGGCCGCGCGGGCTTCGGGACCGCCGCAGCTGTCGACCACGATGGCCCCGAACTTCCGCAGGATCTGGCCGACCAGCGGGAACTTCTCCAGGTGGTCGCCGGTCACGAACGACAGGTTGTCGACATGGGCGAACATCACGAAGCCGTCGCCCCAGCTATGGTGCTTGGCGGCGATGATGAAGGCGCCCTTGGGCAGGTTCTCCTGGCCCTTCACCTCCACCTTCACCCCGGCTAACACCCGCAGGGCCCACAGCATGCGGCGGCTATAGGTGCGCAGGGCGAGGGTCACCGCGCCGCGTCCCGGCAGCAGGGCCCCGAAGGCGGCCGACAGGCCGTAGAAGATCGACAGAACCCAGTAGTAGACGTTGAACAGCGCGCTGCGCATGTCGGTGTCCTTAAGGTGGCGGGTCGGTTAGCGGGCTTGCAGGACTGCCTGGACGGCGGCCGTCATCAGGGGAGCATGAGCCGAAAGGGCGTCCTCGCCCAGGCGGCCATAGGCCTTGTTCTGGGCGGTCTGGGTGATCACGCCGATGGCCATGGCGGCGATCACGCGCGGATCGCCCGGCGGCAGCTCCGTGTCCATCATGGCGCGCTTGACCAGGTCCTCGACCATGGTCACCGGGTCCTGGCCGTCTTCCTGATAGTAGGGCAGGAAGTGGTGCAGCTGCAGCAGGTGGAAGGCGAACAGCAGCCAGTCCTCGTCGGCCACGGTGCAGTAGGCGCGGACCACAGCGGCGGCCTTGGCCTCGATCCCCTGGGCCATGCCGGCGTTGACGGTGATCAGGTCCGACAGCCGGCGGTGCGTGGCCATGAACAGGCCCAGGGCCAACTCGTCCTTGCTCTTCCAGTGGCGGTAGATGGCGCCTTCCGACACCCCGGCCTTGGCGGCGATCAGCTTGGTGGTGGCCGCGTCGACGCCCCGGTCGACGAAGACCTCCAACGCGGCGCGTTCGATCTTGGGCTTGGCGTTCATGACGGGGAAGCTAGCACGGCGTCGGCATGATGCAAGTGATTACTCACATTTGGGTTCCGCGTTGACCTCGGCCGGGGCGGCGGCCTATGGCGGGCCATGGTCCAGACGATCCTGATCTATTCCATGGGCGAGGTGATCGGCGACGGCCTGATCAAGCTGCCCTTCATCGCGGGCCTGCGCGCGGCCTTTCCCGAGGCCCGGATAACCTGGTGCGCCGCCAAGGGCGACACCGTCTATGCCGGACCGCTGAAGGCCGTGGTCGCCGGCTATGTCGACGAAATCCTGACAGACGGCCCGACCGGTGTGAGCGCGCTAGACGCGTTGCCATGGGTCAAGCCGTTCGGCGGGCGGACCTTCGACCTGGTGATCGACACCCAGGAGAACCTGCGTCGCACGGTCGTGGCTCGCCGCGCGGCCAAGGGCCGGTTCGTCTCGGCCGCTCATCAGGCGCGCAAGGACGGCTGGCCCGCCGCCGTGGTCGACCGCCTGGCCCGGCTGCTGGCCCTGGCCACCGACGGCGCCGCCGCGCCGCGCGCCCTGGCCCTGACCAACCCCGACGCCATCTCCGCCGCCAAGGCGCTGCTGCCCACGGCGCACTACGGTGGCCCCGTCTATGTGGGCCTGGCGCCCGGCGCCGGCGGCCAGGACAAGCGCTGGCCGCTGGAGAACTATCTGGAGCTGGCCCGCCGGATCGAGGCCTCGGGCCGCAAGGCGGTGTTCTTCTTCGGTCCCGACGAGGCCGCCGACGCCCAGGCGGCGCGCGAGGCCGTGCCCACGGCGCTGTTCCCGGAAAAGGACCGCACCGACGGCCATCCGAACGTGAAGGGGCCTCTGCTGGCCATCGCCCTGGCCGGCCGCCTGACCGCCGCCGTGGCCAACGACGCCGGTCCCGGCCACATGCTGGCGGCCGGCGGCGCGCCTTTGCTGTCGCTCCAGAAGGACCATCGCAAGGCCGTGAAATTCCGCCCCGCCGCCCAGCGTCTTGAACTGCTGGTCGCGGAGGACTACGGGCAGGACATGGCCGCCCTTCCACTGGACGTGGTGGACGCGGCCCTGCAGCGCCTGATCGCCGGAGTTTCGTAGCATGCCCATCCTCGCGCCCATTTCCGCCGGCGAGTTGATCGACAAGATCACCATCCTGCGAGTGAAGGCCCAGCGCATCAACGACCCCGCCAAGGAGGCCAACGTCCAGGCCGAGCTGGCCCTGCTGGAGGCCACCGCCGGCCGCGAGCTGACGCCGTCGCCCGAGCTGGAGGCGCTGACCAGCGAGCTGACCGAGATCAATGCGGCCCTGTGGGACATCGAGGACGGCAAGCGCGACTGCGAGCGCCGCCAGGACTTCGGTCCCGACTTCGTGGCCTTGGCGCGCCGCGTCTACATGGACAACGACAAGCGCGCCGCTGTGAAGCGCAAGATCAACATGCTGGCGGGCTCGGAGATCGTCGAAGAGAAGAGCTACAAGCCGTACATGGCCGGCTAAGAGGGCGGGTAGGGCCTCAGCCCCGCTTGCTCGCCGTCTCCTCGACGCGCTCCTCGAAGTCGCCGAGGTTGCCGAACAGGTTCTCGATCGCGAACACCAGGCCGAAAACCCGGGCGGCGTCGTCGAAGCCGAGGGCACGCGTGCCGCCGCCCTCGCGCAGGGTCTCGACGGCCGACTGGAAGGCCTGGTGCGCCTGAGCGAAGGCCACGCGGTCGGGGCGCGTTCCGCCCGACAGCTGGTCCGCGCTGGCCCGCAGGAAACCGGCGCTGGCGTTCAGCATGGCCGCGGACGGCAGGGCCAGGCCCGGCGAGGGGAAGGCCTCGCGCAGGGCTCGGCCGATCATCACGCAGTCGTTGCGCAGCCTCCACAGGGTGCGGGGCAGGGCCTCGGTCACCGAGTGGTCGCTCAGCCGACTGGCGCTCTCGCGGTCGGCCTCGGTCATGGCCGTCTGCAGCTTGGACAGGGCCTTGAGGGTGTCGTCGTAATGGGCGCGGGCCTCCAGATCGGTCTCGCCGCCCTTCAGCTTCAGGGCGTAGTGCTCCAGGAGTTCGGCCAGCAGGCCCGCCACCTTCTCGGCGTTCTCCACCACCGAGGCATGGGCCCGGGCTGGGAAGATCAGCAGGGTGGCGGCGATGCCGACAACGCTGCCCACCGTGATCTCCGCCACACGCAGGAAGGCCGCGACCAGCGGATCCATGTGAGTGGTCGTGCCGATCAGCATGATCACGGCGGTGATCGGAGCCACCTTGAAGGCCGGTCGCACGGCGGCCAGGAAGGCCAGGAGTGCGGCGGTGACCGCCAGAATCGGTCCGCCCGCCTCCGGGAAACGGGCATGGATCATGGCCGCGCCGGCCCCGACGACGGCGCCGACCGCCGTGCCCATCAAGCGCTCGATAGAGGCGGTGATCGTCGCCCCGAGGTTGCCCTGGACGATGATCACGGCGGTGAACACCGCCCAATAGCCCTGGGGCAGGCGCAGCAGGGTGGCCAGGGCGTAGGCGGCGACGACTGCCGACGACACCCGCACGGCATGACGCCACTCGCTCTGGCGGGCGGCCGCCTTGGCCAGGGCGGCGCGCGACAGCCCCACCCCGACGAACCGCCGCCAGTCGCTGGGGGCGGTCTCGGGCATCTAGGCCACCGCCTCGCGCAGAATCTCCAGCGCCGTGCGCACGGCGGCCAACTGCACCGCCTCGCGGGTCTGGCCGTCGAACCGCTCGTGGCGGTGGACGACCGAGCGGTTAGCCCGGGCGACGGCGAAATGGACCGTGCCCACGGGCTTCAACGGCGAGCCGCCTCCGGGACCGGCGACGCCGGTGATCGACACGGCAACGTGGCCGTTGCTAGCCTCCAGCGCCCCCTCGGCCATCATCCGCGCCACCACCTCCGACACCGCCCCGTGGTCGGCGATCAGGTCGCCGGGCACGCCCAGCATCTCGGACTTGGCGCGGTTGGTGTAGGTGACGAAGCCGCGCTCGAAGACGTCGGACGCGCCGGAGATGGCGCAGATCGCGCCCGCCACCAGCCCCCCGGTGCAGCTCTCGGCCGTGACCAGCCGCAGGGACTTCTCCCGCGCCTCGTCGATCAGCAGGCGGGCCAGGGTTTCGATTTCGAGGGGAAACATCGGCGCCTCCTGCGTCGGACGATCTTGTCTGAAAGTCAGGCCGGCGTCTCGACCACGGCGATGGCCTGGGCCGCCAGGCCTTCGCCACGGCCGGTGAAACCCATGCCCTCGGTGGTGGTGGCCTTGACGCTGACCCGGTCGAGCGGAAGGTCCAGGATCTGGGCCAGGCGCTCGCGCATGGCCGCCCGGTGCGGCTTGATCTTGGGGCGCTCGCAGATCAGCGTCACGTCCACATTGACCAAGCTTCCGCCACGCTGCCGGACCAGATTGACGGCATGGATCAGGAACTTGTCCGAGGCCGCGCCCTTCCATTGCGGATCGGTGGGCGGGAAGTGGTCGCCGATGTCGCCTTCGCCGATGGCGCCCAGGATGGCGTCGGTCAGGGCGTGCAGCCCCGCGTCGGCGTCGGAGTGGCCGATCAGGGTCTCGTTGTGGGCGATCTCGACGCCGCACAGCCAGACCGACTCGCCGGGACCCCAGCGGTGGGCGTCGAAGCCCTGGCCCATGCGGGTGATCCGCGCGCGGCCCGCCAACTGCTCGGCCATGGCGAAGTCCTCCGGATAGGTCAGTTTCATCAGCATCGGGTCGCCCGCAACCACGACGACGCGGCCGCCGTCGCGTTCCACCACCTGGGCGTCGTCGGTGGGCTCGTCCGGTCCGGGCCAGGCCGCATAGGCCGTGGAAAGACGGTTCCGACGGAAGGCCTGAGGGGTCTGGGCCCGCCAGAGATTGTCACGCGGTTTTGTGACGAGCCCCGAGTCGGCCGCCGCGCTTTTCAGCGTATCGGCCACGGGCATGGCCGGAATCGCGCCATCGGCCTGGACCAGCCCTTCCAGCACGCGAGCGATTGTTGCGGCGCCGAGGAAGGGGCGGGCGGCGTCGTGGACCAGCACCGGCTCATCGTCCGGACGATCCTCCAGCAGCGCCAGTCCGGCGCGGACCGAGAGCGCCCGAGTCGCGCCGCCAGCCGTGGTGGTCCAGCCCGTCAGCCCCTTCAGGGCCTCGTTCAAAACCTCGCGGGCCTGGGGATCGGCCACGATCACCAGCTTTTGCGCCCCGGCGGCCAGCAGGGCTTCGACCGACCAGCGCAGCGTCGGTTTGCCCGCCACCACGCGCCATTGCTTAGCCTGGCCGGGCCCGGCTCTGGTACCGGAACCAGCGGCGACGATGACGGCGGAGAAGGTCATTGTGGCTGTTTAGCCGCATGCCCGAACTTGTCCAGAGATGCGGGCTTTACTGCGTCGCACAATGTGCCTAAAAAGAGTGCGGTGGGGATGCATATAAAATGAGCAACAGTCTCGCAGTCGGCAAGGTCGAGGTGCCTGGGCGTGTGTGGATCGCGCCGATGACAGGCGTTTCGGATCTGCCCTTCAGAGAAACCGCCACGCGCCTGGGCGCGGCCTATGTGGCGACGGAAATGGTGGCCTGCGCGGAATTCGCGAAGGGCCGCCCCGACGTGGTGCGCCGCGCGGCGGTGGGCGAGGGCCTGCCGCTGATGGTGGTGCAACTGGTCGGCCGCGATCCGGGCTTCATGGGGCAGGGCGCGCGGATGGCCGCCGACGCCGGGGCCCAGATCATCGACCTGAATTTCGGCTGCCCCTCCAAGATGGTCACCGGTGGCGTCGCCTCGGGCTCGGCCCTGATGCGCGAGCCGGATCTGGCCGAGGCCCTGGTGGCCGCCGCCGTCCAGGCCGTCGACGTGCCCGTCACCGTCAAGATGCGCCTGGGCTGGGACGACGACAGCCGCAACGCCGCCGACATCGCCCGCCGCGCCGTCGAGGCCGGCGCCCAGGCGATCACCGTCCACGGCCGCACCCGCTGCCAGTTCTACAAGGGCGAGGCCGACTGGGAGGCTGTCGCGGCCGTCAAGGCGGCGGTCGGCGTGCCCGTGCTGGTCAACGGCGACATCGTCGACGGCGACACCGCCCGCCAGGCGTTGGAGCAGTCCGGCGCCGACGGCGTGATGATAGGGCGCGGCGTCTATGGCCGTCCTTGGATCGCCCAGGCCATCGAGGCCGCGCTGGACGGCGAGGGCTTCCGCGAGCCGGACGCCGAGGAGCGCCTGGCCATCGTCGTCACCCATTTCCGCCGCAGCCTGGACTTCTACGGCCAGGACCTGGGGCTGAAGATGTTCCGCAAGCATCTGGCCTCGTACATCGAAGCCGCGCCCTGGCCCGCCGACGAGGCCGCGCGCCGCGCCGCCCGGGCCGGCCTGTGCCGGCTGGAAGACCCCGCCGCCATCGAGGACGGCCTGGCCGCCCTGTGGCTGAGCGACTGGAGGCTGGCCGCATGACCGATCACGCCCGCATCGCCTCGGCCAAGATCGCCGAGAGCCTGAAGATCGCCGCCTTCGACCTCAGCCCGGAACCGGCCCTGGTGGTCGACCGGGAAGGCGCCCTGGTGGCCGTCAACGAGGCCGCCGAGGCCCTGTTCGGTCAGGGCCTGTCGCTGCTGGCCCGGGGCCGGTTCCGCGCCGCCCTGCCGCCCGGTTCGGTGCTGGTCTCGATGATGGACCGCGCCCTGTTCGAGGGCGCGCTGGTCCGCGAGCACGGGGTCGAGGTCAATCTGTTCGGCCAGCCGCCGTTCGAGGCCGACGGGGCCGCCGCGCCGCTGGGCGATGGTTCGGTGCTGATGACCCTGCACGTCAAGGGCGTGCTGGGCGTCGAGAAGGCCAACGACGCGGCCGGCCTGCGCTCGGTGGTGGGCCTGGGCAAGATGCTGGCCCACGAGATCAAGAACCCGCTGGCCGGCATCCGCGGCGCGGCTCAGTTGCTGAAGACCGGCGCCACCGCCGCCGACCAGCCGCTGGCCCAGCTGATCATGGACGAGACCGACCGCATCCGCCGACTGGTCGACCGCATGGAGGCCTTTTCCGACGACGTCCCGGCGCCGCGCGGCGCGGTCAACATCCACCAGGTCCTGGACCGGGTCCGCGCCCTGGTGGTCAACGGCGTCGCCGACGGCCTAGCCCTGCAGGAGCACTACGACCCGTCGCTGCCCGACGTCTGGGGCGACGAGGACCACCTGATCCAGGTGTTCCTGAACCTGGTCAAGAACGCCGCCGAGGCCGCTCACATGCGCGGCGACGGCCAGGGCATACTGTCGATTCACACCGCCTGGCGCCCCGGCGTGCGGGTGCGCGGAGCCGACGGCAAGGCCTCGGCCAGCGCGCCCATCGAGATCCGCGTCCAAGACAACGGCCCCGGCGTGCCCGCCAGCCTGCGCGACCACCTGTTCCAACCGTTCGTCACCACCAAGGCCAACGGCACGGGCCTGGGCCTGGCCCTGGTCACCAAGCTGGTGACCAGCCACGGCGGACTGATCGACTTCGAATCCGAGCCCGGCCGCACGGTGTTCCGCGTGCTGCTGCCGATGGCCACCGGAAAGCTTGCCCCCTCCACTGGAGACGCCCACGCATGAACGCCGCCAGCAAGAAGATCCTGATCGCCGACGACGACAGCTCGGTGCGCCTGGTGCTGAGCCAGGCCTTCACCCGGCTGGGCTATCAGGTGCGGGCGACGGGCAACGCCACGACGCTGCTGAAGTGGGTGATGGACGGCGAGGGCGACCTGGTGGTCACCGACGTGATGATGCCCGACGAGAACGTGTTCGACGTGCTGCCGCGCATCCGCAAGGAACGGCCCAAGCTGCCGATCATCGTGATGAGCGCCCAGAACACCCTGCTGACGGCGGTCAACGCCGCCGACGCGGGCGCGTTCGAATATATCTCCAAGCCCTTCGACCTGGACGACGTCACCGCCGCCGCGCGCCGGGCCCTGTCGCGTCCGGCCGACGCCGAGGCGTCCAAGGCCCAGGCCCGGGCCATGCGCGACGAGCGTCTGCCGTTGATCGGCCGCTCGGCGCCGATGCAGGAGGTCTACCGCACCATCGCCCGCCTGGTCGGCGCCGACCTGACGGTGCTGATCCTGGGCGAGAGCGGCACCGGCAAGGAGCTGGTGGCCCGCGCCCTGCACGAGCTGGGCCGTCGCCGTGACGGCAAGTTCGTGGTCATCAACCTGGCCGCCGTGCCGCGCGAACGGGTCGAGACCGAGCTGTTCGGCCGCGGGGAGGGCGACCAGGGCCGGCTGATCGAGGCCGACGGCGGCACCCTGTTCCTGGACGAGATCGGCGACATGCCGCTGGACGCCCAGACCCGCCTGCTGCGCGTGATCGACGGCACCGAGCCGGTGCTGAACCCCAAGACCGGCCGCCGGCCCAATGTGCGGATCATCGCCGCCACCAACCGCGACCTGCGCGGCCTGATCCAGCAGGGGCTGTTCCGCGAGGATCTGTTCTTCCGCCTCAACGTCGCGCCGGTGCGCCTGCCGCCGCTGCGTGACCGGGCCGAGGACATCCCGGACCTGGCCCGCACCTTCCTGCTGCGCGCCAACCGCGAAGGTCTTCCCGCCAAGACCATCGATTCCAGCGCTCTCGACCGGATGAAGACCCACGCCTGGCCCGGCAACGTGCGCGAGCTGGAGAACCTGATCCGCCGGATGTGCGCCCTCTATGCCGAGGAGCTGATCACCGCGCGCATCGTCGACCGCGAACTGCAGGACCACACGCCCACCACCCACGCCGACGAGGGTCCCGTCACCCTGGCCAGCCTGGTGGAGCGCCACCTGTCGTCGCACTTCGCCGACCAGCCCGACGGCGTGCCGGCGGCGGGTCTCTACGACCGGGTGCTGCAGGAGGTGGAACGGCCGCTGATCCAGCTGACCCTGTCGGCGACACGCGGCAACCAAGTGCGGGCCGCCGAAATCCTGGGCTTGAACCGCAACACCCTGCGCAAGAAGATCCAGGACCTGGGCGTGGAGATGACGCGCGGGCGGCGCTGATCAGGTGCGGTTGCACCTGATGCATTTTCGACGCTGACGCTTAATTGGCACATACCTGTTGAGTTTGGGGCACACCTCCCCTTAGACTTGCTCAATGGCGTCCGTTCCGTCCGTGTTGGAGCTTGCAGGACCGCCGACCCGGTTCAGCCGGGCCTGGTGGCGGGATCTGCTGACGTCGCGCTACACGCTCGGCGGCGCGTACGGCCTGGCCGTCGCCCTGACCGCCACCGCCGTCGCCCTGGCCTCGTCGCCGCCCACCAGCGGGCCCATCGGACCGGCCACCACGGGCATCCTCGTGGTGCTGAGCTTCAACCTGGCCCTGATCCTGTTCGTCGCCGGCGTGGTCGGTTGGGGACTGTTGGAGCTGGTCGACGCCCGGGCCAGCGACGCGGGCGCCCGCCTGCACCTGCGATTCGTCGGCCTGTTCTCGGTGGCCGCCGTGGCCCCGGCCGTGATCGTGGCCCTGTTCTTCGGCGTGCTGGTCAACCGGGGCGTCGAGAGCTGGTTCAGCGCCCGGGTCACCACGGTGGTCGAGAACTCGGCCAAGGTGGCCCGCTCGTATGTCGAGCAGCAGAAGAACTACATCGGCGAACACATCAGCCCGATGGCCAACGACCTCAACGAGGCCGCCCCGGCCTTGGCTCAGTCGCCGGTCGCCTTCGGCCACTACCTGACCGACCAGACCCTGAACAACGGCTTCACCGCCGCCTACGTGCTGGACCGTGACGGCCGCATCCTGGCCAGGGCCGAGACCGAAAAGGCGCCGCCGTTCCTGGCCCCGCCGCCCTCGACCTTCCGCGCCACCGACACCGGCGACGTCTCGGCCGAGCAGTTCGCGTCGGAGGACCTGTTCCGCGCCCTCTATCGCCTGAAGGGCTTCCCGGACGCCTATCTCTACATCGTGCGCGGAGTGGACGAGGGCATCATGGCCCACCTGAAGGAGACCGAAGCCTCGCTGGTCTCGTACCGCGACGCGGCCCACAATCGCGCCCGGATCCAGGTGATCTTCGGTCTCAGCTACATCGAGACGGCGCTGCTGGTGCTGGTGGCGGCCGTCTGGGTGGGGATCGCCGCCGCCAATTCGATCGCCGCCCCGGTCTCGGGCCTGGTGCAGGCAGCGGGCCGGGTCTCGGCCGGCGACCTGGACGCCCGGGTCGACGTCGAGATCGGCCCCGAGGAGATCCGCGCCCTGTCGGTGGCCTTCAACATGATGACCACCGACCTCCAGGCCCAGCAGGCGGCCCTGAAGGTGGCCAGTCTGGACGCCGAGCAACGGCGGCAGTTCATCGAGACGGTGCTGTCGGGCGTCAGCGCCGGCGTGGTGGGCCTGGACGCCGAGGGGCGCATCACGGCCCTGAACCGCCGGGCCGGCGAGCTCCTGGCCCTCACCGACGAGGCCGTCGGCCAGCCGCTGGACCAGGCCGCGCCCGAGCTGGAGCCGGTGCTGCGCGAGATCAGTGAGGGCCGCGCCAACGCCGAGGTCGAGATCGACCTGATGCGCGGCGGCGAGACCCGACGCCTGCGCTTCCGCGGGGCCGGCCACGCGGCCGAAGGCCTGGTGCTGACCTTCGACGACATCACCCGCCTGATGGCCGCCCAGCGCAACGCCGCCTGGAAGGACGTGGCCCGCCGCATCGCCCACGAGATCAAGAACCCGCTGACCCCGATCCAGCTGTCGGCCGAGCGCATCCGCCGAAAGTACCGCAAGGACATCACCAGCGACCTGGAAACCTTCGACCGCTGCACCGATACGATCATCCGCCAGGTGGGCGACATCGGCCGGATGGTCGACGAGTTCTCGGCCTTCGCCCGCATGCCCGCGCCGCGCTTCGCGCCGGCCGATCTCGCCGAAATGCTGCGCCAGGCCGTGTTCGCCCAGCGCTTCGTCGACGCCGACACCGAGGTGGTGCTGGAAGAGCCGGGAGACGCGGTCTGGGTCAGCTGCGACGCGCGGATGGTGGGCCAGGCCCTGACTAACATCCTCAAGAACGCCGGCGAGGCCGTGGGCGCGCGCCGCCTGGCCTCGCCCGAGCCGCCCGGCCGGATCGTCGCCAGCCTGGTCTCCGACGACGAGCACCTGTGCCTGGTGGTCGAGGACAACGGCGTGGGCCTGCCCGCCAAGGACCGCGACCGCCTGACCGAACCCTATGTGACTACCCGCGAGAAGGGCACCGGCCTTGGGCTGGCGATCGTCAAGCGGATCATGGAGGACCATGAAGGCGAGCTGGTCCTCACCGACGCGCTGGAAGGGACCGGCGCCCGGGTCATCCTGAAGTTCCCCACGACCGCGCGGCTGAACGCCGCCAACGCCCAGAACGGCGTAGAGGAGATGATATGAGCGCTGACGTGCTTGTGGTCGACGACGAGGTCGATATCCGCGAACTGGTGGCCGGCATCCTCGAGGATGAGGGCTACGGCGTGCGCGTGGCGGCCGACTCCGACCAGGCGCTGGCCGCCATTCGGGCCCGCAAGCCCGCCCTGCTGGTGCTGGACATCTGGATGCAGGGCGGGGGCATGGACGGGCTGGAACTGCTCGACATGGTCAAGTCGCTGGATCCGGACCTGCCGGTGATCATGATCTCGGGCCACGGCAACATCGAGACCGCGGTCAGCGCCATCAAGCGCGGCGCCTACGAGTTCCTGGAAAAGCCCTTCAAGTCCGACCGGCTGCTGCTGGTGGTCGAGCGGGCGCTGGAAGCGGCCAATCTGAAGCGCGAAAACCGCCGCCTGCGCGTGCAGAGCTTCAGCTCCGACGGCCTGATGGGCAAGTCGGCGGCGGCCCAGGCCCTGCGCCAACTGATCGCCAAGGTCGCCCCGGCCAACAGCCGCGTGCTGGTCTCCGGCCCGCCCGGCTCGGGCAAGGAGTTGGTGGCGCGGCTGATCCACGGCTCCAGCAGCCGCTCGCGCAGCGAGTTCGTGGCCGTCAGCAGCGCCGGCATGGCCCCCGAGCGCCTGGACGTCGAGCTGTTCGGCGAGGAAGGCGAGGGCGGTCGCCCGCGCAAGATCGGGGTGTTCGAGCGGGCCCATGGCGGCACCCTCTATCTCGACGAAGTGGCCGACATGCCGCGCGAGACCCAGAGCCGCATCCTACGGGTGCTGGTCGAACAACGCTTCCGCCGGGTGGGCGGCGACAACGACGTGCAGGTGGACGTGCGGGTGATCTCCTCCACCTCGCGCGAACTGCGCGAGGAGATCGCCGCCGGCCGCTTCCGCGAGGACCTGTTCCACCGCCTGAACGTGGTGCCGGTGCGCGTGCCGGGTCTGTCGGAGCGCCGCGAGGACATTCCGGAGCTGATCAGCTACTTCGTCGACCGCGTCTGCGAGGCCACCGGCCTGCAGCGTCGCCGGCTGGGCGAGGACGCATTGGCCACCCTTCAGGTCCAGGCCTGGCCCGGCAACGTCCGCCAGCTGCGCAACAACGTCGAGCGGATGCTGATCCTGGCCTCGGGCGAGCCCGGCGACTTGATCACCGCCGAGATGCTCAACGCCAACGAAGCGCCGTCAGGCGGCAACGCCGGGGCCATCGGCGCCGAGCGGATCATCGCCCTGCCGCTGCGCGAGGCCCGCGAGCTATTCGAGCGCGAATATCTGAACGCCCAGATTCTGCGTTTCGGCGGCAACATCTCGCGCACCGCCAACTTCATCGGCATGGAGCGCTCGGCCCTGCACCGAAAACTCAAATCCCTCGGCGTCGCGGGTGCGCGAGTCGAAGAGGAAGAGTAGGGCTCTTCCAAACTCGGTTGGATTTGAGGATCACATGTCGCGCTTCGCCTACGTCAACGGCCGGTTCGTGCGCCACGGCGAGGCCGCCGTGCACATCGAGGATCGCGGCTATCAGCTGGCCGACGGCGTCTACGAGGTGTGGGCGGTGTTCGACGGCAAGCTGGCCGACGCGGCGGGCCACTTCGGGAGGCTGTGGCGCAGCCTGGATGAACTGAAGATCGCCCATCCGATGAGCGAGGCGGCCCTGACCCTGGTGCTGCGCGAAGCCATCCGCCGCAACAAGATCGTCGAGGGCATGGTCTACCTCCAGGTCACCCGGGGCGTGGCCCCGCGCGATCACGCCTTCCCCAATCCCGCCGTGCCGCCCGCTGTGGTGATCACCGCCAAGCGCGTCGACCGCGTCGTCGCCGAGGCCAAGGCCGCCAAGGGCCAGTCGGTGGTCACCGTGCCGGAGAACCGCTGGGGCCGCTGCGACATCAAGTCGGTGGGCCTGCTGCCCAACGCCCTGGCCAAGCAGGTGGCCCGCGAGCACGGCGCGATCGAGGCCTGGTTCGTCGACGAACTGGGCCTGGTCACCGAAGGCGCCTCGTCCAACGCCTGGATCGTCGACGCGCAGGGCCGCCTGCGCACCCGCGACACCCAGGCCAACATCCTGCGCGGCATCACCCGCTCGTCCCTGCTGGAAGTGATCGCCGAGGCCGGCCTGCCGGTCGCCGAGCAACCCTTCACGGTCGAGGAGGCCAAGGCCGCCAAGGAGGCCTTCATCACCGGCGCGGGCACCCTGGTGCTGCCCATCGTCAGCATCGACGGCGCCAAGATCGGCGAAGGCGTTCCCGGACCCGTGGCGAAACAGCTTCGGCGTCTCTATATCGAGCGGGCGAAGGCGGCCGCGATCTAGATTTGAAATCTAGGTTTCCGGTCGTTAGCGCACTTTCTTCGCCGATTGGTCATACCAACCGGCGAAAAATGCTTTAGTCTGTACTTGTTTGTGTGGGGGGCGTGTGGCCCTCCGAAACAATAAGAGGGGAATCCCCATGTCGACCGAGAAAAAACAAAACCTTCAGGACACGTTCCTGAACAGCGTGCGCAAGTCGAAGACGCCGCTGACCATCTTCCTGGTGAACGGCGTGAAGCTGCAGGGTGTCGTCAGCTGGTTCGACAATTTCTGCGTCCTGCTCCGCCGCGACGGCCAGTCCCAACTGGTCTACAAGCACGCCATTTCGACGATCATGCCGGCTCAGCCCGTGCAACTGTACGAGCCGAGCGCTGATCAAGACGATTGATCTTTAGCGTTTGACCAAATCCACCTCTAAATCCATCGACCACGCCGTCCCGGTCCTGCGGGCGTTCGTGATCCATCCCGTGCGCCCGACGCGCGGACAATCGGCTCTCGAGGCGCGCGATCCCAATGCGCGCCTCGAAGAGGCCGTCGGTCTGGCCATCGCCCTGGACCTCGACGTCGTCGAGACCACCATCGCGCCCCTGCGCATGGTCACGCCCGCCACCCTGTTCGGCAGCGGCAAGATCGACGAGTTCCGCATCGTCTGCGAGGTCGAGAAGATCGACGTCGCCGTGTTCGATGACCAGCTGACGCCCGTCCAGCAGCGCAATCTGGAAAAGGCCCTGAACGTGAAGGTCGTCGACCGCACGGGCCTGATCCTGGAAATCTTCGCCCGCCGGGCCCGCACCCGCGAGGGCAAGCTGCAGGTCGAACTGGCGCGGCTGGACTACGAGCGCTCGCGGCTGGTCCGCACCTGGACCCACCTTGAGCGCCAGCGCGGCGGCACCGGCAATACCGGCGGTCCCGGCGAAACCCAGATCGAACTGGACCGCCGCCTGATCGCCGGCACCATCGGCAAGCTGAAGCGCGAGCTGGAGGAGGTGCGGCGCACCCGCACCCTGCATCGCAGCGCCCGCAAGAAGGTCCCGTACCCGACCGTCGCCCTGGTGGGCTACACCAATGCCGGCAAGTCGACCCTGTTCAACCGCCTGACCAATGCGACCGTGGTCGCGCAGGACATGCTGTTCGCCACGCTGGACCCGACCCTGCGCACGGTGAAGCTGCCCGACGGCCGGCCGGCGATCCTGTCCGACACCGTCGGCTTCATCTCCGACCTGCCGCACGAACTGGTCGAGGCTTTCCGCGCCACCCTCGAGGAGGTGCAGGAGGCCGACGTTGTGCTGCACGTGCGCGACGTGGCCAATCCCGACACCGACGCCCAGGCCCGCGACGTCCAGAAGGTCCTGGCCGAGTTGGAAGTCCTGGGCGACGACGGCGAGGAGGCCGAGGGCAAGACCCTGATCGAGGTCTGGAACAAGATCGACTTGGTCGAGGGCGAGGATCGCGAGATCCTCGAAGGCCAGGCCCGCCGCCTGGGCGCGTCGGCGGTCTCGGCCGTGACCGGCGAGGGCTGTCCCGAACTGCTCCGGCGGGTGGGCGGCCTGATCGACGACACACCGCCTGTGGCCGTGCGCCTGGCCGCCTCGGACGGCGAGGCCCTGGCCTGGATTTACCGCAATGGCCGCGTGGAAAGCCGCGAGGACGAGGCGGAAGGCGGCGTACGCCTGATCGCCCGGCTCGACGCCCAGGCCCTGGGCCGTTTCGAGCGTCAGTTCCCCGACGTCTGGATCATGCCGACCGGAGACTGAGCGTTCCTGCACTTGCCGGGCTCGCGCCGAGGGTGAATGCTTCCCGCATTCATTCGGAGCGCGAGCATGGCCAACGAACCCTGGGACGGCGTCACGGTGCCGACGGCCGCCACGACGGTGGTCAAGCGGGTGGAGGGTTTCTTCTCCCATCCCTACGATGACAACGGCGCCTTGCCCGGCGGCACCTGGACCATCGGCTACGGCACGATCCGCGACGCGGCCGGCAAGCCGGTGACGCCCAACACCCCGGCCGTCACCGAGGCCCAGGCCGTCAAGCTCCTGCTGCGCGACATGAAGCGCGCGGCCCAGGACGTGCACACCCGCGTGCGCACACCGCTGCTCGTCTACGAGGCCGCCGCCCTGATCTCCTGGACCTACAATCTCGGCGACGGGGCGCTGCGCACCTCGACCCTGCTGCGCAAGCTGAACGCCGGCGACAAGACCGCCGTCCCGGCCGAGATGCGTCGCTGGATCAATCAGAACGGCAAGCCGCTGGTGGGCCTGCTGCGCCGCCGCTGGGCCGAGGCGGCGATCTTCCTGGGCAAGGACCCGGTCAACGCCTGCGTCCGCGCCTGGCGCGAGATCGACGACTTGGAGGATTGGCCGGCGTTCTAGCGGCCAGCCTTCTCCGCCGCCTTGGCCGCGTTCCACAGGCCGTCCATCTCGGCCAGGTCGGACTGGTCGGGCGTGCGGCCGTCCTTGGCCAGTTCGCTCTCGATGAACGAGAAGCGGCGCACGAACTTGGCGTTGGTGGCGCGCAGGGCGTCCTCGGGCTCGACGTCCAGCTTGCGGGCCAGGTTGGCGACCACGAACAGCAGGTCGCCCAGCTCCTCGCGGGCCTTGGCCTTGTCGCCGGCGGCGATCTCGACCTTCAGCTCGGCCACTTCCTCGGCCAGCTTGTCCAGCACCTCGTCAGTGGAGGGCCAGTCGAAGCCCACGCGGGCGGCGCGCTTGGTCAGCTTGACGGCGCGGGTCATGGCGGGAAGGCCGGCGGGCACGTCGTCGAGCACGCCGCCCTTCTTCTTGGCCTGGCGCTCCTGGGCCTTCAGCGCCTCCCAGCCGGCGACCTGAGCGTCCAGATCGTCATAGGCATGGTCGCCGAACACGTGCGGGTGACGGCGCACCATCTTGTCGTTGATGGCCCGGGCCACGCCGGCCAGGTCGAACGCGCCCTGTTCCTCGGCCATGCGGGAGTGGAACACCACCTGCAGCAGCAGGTCGCCCAGCTCTTCCTTCAGGTCGGACAGATCGTTCCGCTCGATGGCGTCGGCCACCTCGTAGGCTTCCTCCACCGTGTAGGGCGCGACGGTGGCGAAGGTCTGCTCCTGGTCCCACGGACAGCCGCCGTCGGGATCGCGCAGCTTGGCCATGATGTCGATCAGGGTGAAGAGCGGATGCTGGTCCTTCTCCCTGGGATCATTCAGTGGCGGGCTTTGGGGAGACGAGGGGAGCGACATGCGGTTCCGGGCTCGGGCTGGGGAGGGGCTCGGCCGCGTCCCGTTCGTCGAGCTGACGGCGGATCTCGGCATGGGCTTTCGCGTCCAGCGGATAGCGCAGGATGATCGCGCACACCAGCAGGCCCAGCACGGCCGGGACCACGGCGTAGAGGCCGATCAGGGCGATGTCGCCCTGGGCGCTGGGAACCTTGGGGTCGAAACCCAGGGCGGCCAGGACGATGAACACCCCGGCGGCCAGGGCGTAGCCCAGCTTCACCGTGCCGTTGACGACCGCGTAGAGCAGGCCGGTGCGGTCGACGCCGCTGGCCAGCCGCTCCTCGTCGCCCAGGTCGGCCATCATCGAACGCACCAGCAGCGGCGCGGCCGAATAGGGCAGGCCGGCCAGGATCAGCGAAAGGGTGCCGACGGCGCTGGTTCCACGTGGGGTGAAGCAAGCCGCCACCTGGAAGACGGCGTAGACGATCGCGGCCACCGCCAGGGCGCGGTGCTTGCCGATCTTCTTGGCCAGGTACGGCCAGATCGGGGAGCCGCCCAGGGCGGCCACGAAATAGATCAGCAGCAGTATACCGGCCTGGGCCTTGTCGAAACCCTTGATGCGCTCGAAAAAGAAGAAGAACAGCGCGCCGCCGATGCCCGGAGCCAGACCCATCAGGAGATCGGCGACCAGCAGGATCTGCACCGATGGCCGTTTGATCAGGCCCAGATACTGGCGAAGTCCCGCCGCGTGCTTGACCGGCGGCACGTTGGTCTCGCCGACCACGCCCATGGCCAGCAGGAAGGTCAGGGGCAGCAGGGCGATGATGAACCAGCCCATGCCCTGGATTCCGGCCGCGTGGTCGCCGGCATAGACCTTGGCCAGGATCGGCGGCAGCACCAGCACCAGGATCATGCCGACCACGTTGCCAGCGCTCCACCAGCCGTAGACGCGGGAACGCTGCTGGTAGTCGGGCGACAGCACCGCGCCCCAGGCGGTGTGCGACAGCACGCCCATCGAATAGCCGACGTAGCAGACCACCAGCCAGCCCCAGAGATACAGGGGCCCGATCCCCGGCCTGGCCATGAACAGGAAGTAGGAGGCGATCATCAGCACCGGGGCGCTGGCCGCCAGCCAGGGGCGGAACCGCCCGATCCGCGTTCGCGTGCGGTCCATCATGCCGCCCAGGATCGGGTCCAGCACGATGTCGGCCACCCGCACCAGCAGGAAGGCAGCGCCCACCACCGAGAGCGAAAGACCCAGCTCGCTGACATAGTATTCGGGCAGATAGACCACCAACGGCAGGCCCAGGGCCGCCAGGGGCAGGCAGGGCGCGGCGAAGGCCGCGAGCGTCCAGGATGAGCGCCTCTGGGTCATGCGTTCCTCGCCGTCAGCGGGTTGGCCCCGCGTTTATGCCGCTATTCATTATCGGCGATCAGACGCCGTGTCGGCCCCGCTGGCAAGCCACATTGAAACGTTCGTTTCACGGCCAAGCTCAGCGCTTGTCGCTGAACTGGTCCCTGGCCAGACGTTCAGCGAGGCGGTCGAAGGCGTTTTCGGCGTCGTGCCAGGTCGAGCCGTAGCGCGCCCAGCGGATGTCGGTCTCGTACCAGCTGTAGGCGATGGGCGTGCTCTTGCCAGCCGCATCGACATACTCACCGCCGATCCGCGCCCCGCCGACGCCGAAGCTCTCGAACGACAGGCCGGGCGTGGCCGCCATCTGCTGGGGCGTGGGGCGGTTGGGCTTGGCGTCCTCGATGACTAGGTTCAGGGTCCCGCCGCCGGGACGCGGCGGGGTCTTGCGCTCGACGCTGCGACGCAGTTCGGCGGTCAGGATGTCGAAGTCGCGGGTCCCGATCTCGTCGACCTTCTTGGCCAGTTCCGGACCGATGGAGACCTTGACCTCTGACACGGCCGGAGCGGCGAGGGCGGGCTGGGCCAGGCCCAGCAGCAGGACGGCGGAAACCAAAGCGGCGCGCATGGACGAACTCCTGAACAAGGCGACGACCGTCAGTGTGGTCGCTTCGTTCGTGTGACGCCAGAGCGTTACAGCCCCGCGATCCGCCCGATAGCGTCGATGTCGAGCGACCGCTCCAGGATCGCGGCGATCTCGTCCAGGGCTTCGTCCACCCGGGCCGCATGATCGGTGGGCGAAACCACCACGCCCAGGGGCGCCAGCAGGGCGGCCCGCGCCTCGCCACGCTCGAACAGGCCGTGGACATAGGCGCCCGCTACCCGCCTGTCGGCCGAGACCGCGCCGTCGGTCGCCCCGCCGTCGAAGGTCAGCATCGGCCGCGCCGCGCCCGGACCGGCGGTGCGGCCGACGTGCATCTCGTAGCCCGTGAACGCCGCGCCGCCGTCGACCAAACGGCCCGAAGCCGCCCGCAGCACCTTGTCGCCCAGCAGCACGGTCTCGACGTCCAGCAGATCCAGCCCCGCCGCCGAGCCGGGCGCGCCCTCGATCCCCTCCGGGTCGGACACGACGCGCCCCAGCATCTGGTAACCGCCGCAGACCCCCAGCACCCGCCCGCCGCGCCGGACATGGGCCAGGATGTCGATGTCCCAGCCCTGAGCGCGCAGGAAGGCCAGGTCCGCCAGAGTGGCCTTGGTGCCCGGCAGGATCACCAGGTCGGCGTCGCCGGGCACGGGCGTGCCGGGCGGCAGGAAGGCGAAGTCGATGTCCGGATCGGCCCGCAGCGGGTCGAACTCGTCGAAATTGGCGATCCGCGACAGCATCGGCACGACAATCCGCACCCGCTTGTCGCCGTCGGCGCGGACGGGCCGCTCCAGCACCACGGCGTCCTCGGCGGGCAAGGCGCGGGCAGGGGCCAGCCACGGCGCCATGCCCAGGTCCGGCCAGCCGGTGCGGGCGACGATCTCGCGCCGGCCGTCGTCGAACAACGAAGGATCGCCTCGGAACTTGTTGATGATGAAGCCCTTGATGCGGTCGCGGTCAGCCGCGTCCAGCACCAGGTGCGCCCCGGCCAGGGCGGCGATCACGTGTCCCCGGTCGATGTCGCCGACCAGGGCGACCGGCACGTCGGCGGCATGGGCGAAGCCCATGTTGGCGATATCGCCGGCGCGGAGATTGGTCTCGGCCGGGCTGCCCGCGCCCTCGACCAGCACCAGGTCGGCCTCGGCCGCCAGCAGGCGATAGCTCTCGACGGTGGTGGCCAGCAGGTCGGGCTTGAGCCCCTGGAAGGCACGCGCCTTGTAGGCCCCAACCACCTTGCCACGCACGATCACCTGAGCGCCGACGTCGCTCTGGGGCTTTAGCAGCACCGGATTCATGTGCACCGACAACGGCGTGCGGCAGGCGATGGCCTGCAGGGCCTGGGCCCGGCCGATCTCGCCCCCGTCAGGGGTGACGGCGGCATTGTTGGACATGTTCTGCGGCTTGAAGGGCCGCACGGTCAGGCCGCGATTGGCGAACAGCCGGCATAGCCCCGCCACCAGGGTCGACTTGCCCACGTCCGAACCACAGCCCTGGATCATCAATGCGGCCATGATCCGCGCCTACAGGCGCAGCCCGTGATGCGCAAGGCGCCGCTGGCGCAAGGGCCTGGAGCGCTCTATATCCCCGGTCACATGACCATCGATCACGACTCCCGCCTCCGGCGGCTGAAGTTCCGGGCCTGGCATCGCGGATTTCGGGAAGCGGACCTCATTCTGGGGCCGTTCGCGGACACCCATGGGCCGAACCTGACGCCCGAGCAGCTCGACACCTTCGAAACCCTGATGGAGGAGTCGGATCGCGAGATCTACGCCTGGATCGTCGGCCAGGAGCCGACCCCGGCCAAGTTCGACACCGACGTCCTGACCCTGATCAAGACCTTCCGCTACGAGGCGCATGCCTCGCGGCCGATCGGGGATGGAATGTAGCGCGTCCATCGCGAGCGTTTTCTAGCAACGACATCAGTACCGGCGACGTTGTCGCCGACCAGTCATCGAAGAGTTTCCATGGCCTACGACGCCAAACAGATCGCCAAGGCCTCGGGCGGCCTGACCCTGGCCGGCGCGCCGGAAGGCTTCGACGCCCTGGTCATGGCCGACATCGCCCGGGCGCGCGGTGGGCTGACCGCTTTCGTGGCTCGCGACACCGCTCGGGCCAGCGCCTTCATCGACGCCCTCAAGTTCTTCGCCCCCGAGATCGAGGCGGTGTTGTTCCCCTCGTGGGACTGCCTGCCCTACGACCGCATCGGCCCGTCTGCCGGGGTGGCCGCTACGCGGATGGCCACGCTGCATCGCCTGGCCGAGGGCCTGGGCCAGTCCAAGCCGGCCATGCTGGTCACCGCCGCGCCGGCCCTGCTGCAGCGCGTGCCCGAGAAGTCGGTCCTGCTGCGCGCCAGCTATTCGGCCAAGGTCGGCGAGGTCGTCGACGTGAAGGATCTGGAGCGCTACTTCGCCATCAACGGCTATGTCCGCGCCTCCACTGTCTCCGAGCGCGGCGAGTTCGCGATCCGCGGCGGGGTGATCGACGTCTATCCGCCGGCCGCCGAGGAGCCGGTGCGGCTGGACCTGTTCGGTGACACCCTGGAGAGCATCCGCGCCTTCGATCCGGAGACCCAGCGCTCGACCAAGCAGCTGCGCGAGATCCAGCTGCTGCCGGTCAGCGAGGCCCTGCTCGACAAGGACGGCGTCTCGCGGTTCCGGGCCGGCTACATCCGCCAGTTCGGCGCGCCGGGCGACGATCCGCTGTACGCCACGGTCAGCGAGGGCGGCCGCCGCGCGGGCCTGGAGCACTGGTTGCCGCTGTTCTACGAGCGGATGGCCACCCTGTTCGACTACCTGCCGGACGGCGCGCTGGTCGGCATCGACCACCAGGCGGCCGAAGCCCGCGACGAGCGCCTGGCGATGATCGCCGACGCCTACGACGCCCGCGCCTCGGCCGACCGCAAGTCGGCCTATCGCCCGCTGGCGCCCGAGGCCCTCTACCTGACCGCCAAGGAATGGGACCAGGCCGTCGAGGACCGTCCCAACCGCAAGTTCACGCCGTTCCAGCCCCAAGGGCTCGACGTCGTCGACCTGGGCGCCAAGCTGGGCCGCACCTTCGCCGCCGAACGCGCCCAGGACAGCGTCAACCTGTTCGAGGCCACCGCCGACCATGCCAAGAAGCTGGCCGGGGAGGGAAAACGCGTGCTGTTCGCCTCGTGGTCCGAGGGCTCGTCCGAACGCCTGGGGACCATGCTGGCCGACCACGGCCTGAAGAAGATTCCCTATGCCGGCTACTGGCAGGCGGCCAAGGCCAATGACCCCAAGACACCGCAGCGGGTGGTCCTGCCGCTGGACCACGGCTTCGAGACCGAGGCCCTGGCGGTCATCTCAGAGACCGACATCCTGGGCGACCGCCTGGCCCGGCCGCGCAAGAAGCGCCGCGCCGCCAACTTCCTGGCCGAGGCCAGCGCCCTGACGCCCGGCGACCTGGTCGTCCACATCGACCACGGCATCGGCCGCTACGAGGGCCTCAAGACCCTCGACGTCCAGGGCGCGCCGCACGACTGCCTGGACCTGCTGTACGGCGGCGAGGCCAAGCTCTACCTGCCGGTCGAGAACATCGACCTGCTGACCCGCTACGGGACCGACGGCGAGAACGTCCAGTTGGACAAGCTGGGCGGCGCGGCCTGGCAGGGGCGCAAGGCGAAGGCCAAGGAGCGCCTGCGGGTCATGGCCGAGGGTCTGATCCAGATCGCCGCCGCCCGCCAGCTGAAGTCCGTGGAAGAGACCGACCCGCCGCACGGCGTGTTCGACGAATTCTGCGCCCGCTTCCCGTACGAAGAGACCGACGACCAACTGTCGGCCATCGCCGACGTCCTGGAAGATCTGGGCTCGGGCAAGCCGATGGACCGGCTGATCTGCGGCGACGTGGGCTTCGGCAAGACCGAGGTCGCCCTGCGCGCCGCCTTCGTGGTGGCCATGAGCGGCAAGCAGGTGGCCGTGGTCTGCCCGACCACGCTTCTGGCCCGCCAGCACTACAAGACCTTCAAGGACCGCTTCCAGGGCTGGCCCGTGAAGGTGACCCGCCTGTCGCGCCTGGTCACCGGCAAGGAAGCCGCCGAGACCCGCGAGGGCCTGGCCAACGGCCAGTTCGAGATCGTGGTCGGCACCCACGCGGTGCTCTCCAAGCAGGTCTCGTTCAAGGACCTGGGCCTGGTGATCGTCGACGAGGAGCAGCACTTCGGGGTCAAGCACAAGGAGAAGCTCAAGGAGCTTCGCGCCGACGTGCACATGCTGACCCTGACGGCCACGCCGATCCCCCGTACGCTCCAGATGGCGCTCAGCGGCATCCGCGAGATGTCGATCATCGCCACCCCGCCGGTCGATCGCCTGGCGGTGCGCACCTACATCAGCCCGTTCGACCCGGTCACCCTGCGCGAGGCCCTGCTGCGCGAGAAGTATCGCGGGGGCCAGGCCTATTACGTGGTGCCGCGCATCAAGGACCTGGAGGACATCGAGAAGTTCCTCCGCACCCAGGTGCCCGAGGTGAAGTACGTGGTCGGCCACGGCCAGATGGCCCCGACCCAGCTGGAAGACGTGATGACGGCCTTCTACGAGGGCCAGTACGACGTGCTTCTGGCCACGACCATTGTCGAGAGCGGCCTGGATATCCCCAGCGCCAACACCCTGATCGTCCACCGCGCCGACATGTTCGGCCTGGCCCAGCTCTACCAGATCCGGGGTCGGGTGGGCCGCTCCAAGGCCCGGGCCTACGCCTATCTGACTACCCCCGCCGAGAAGCAGATCACCCTGTCGGCCGAGAAGCGCCTGAAGGTGCTGCAGTCGCTGGACAGCCTGGGCGCCGGCTTCCAGCTGGCCAGCCACGACCTGGACCAGCGCGGCGGCGGCAACCTGCTGGGCGACGAGCAGAGCGGCCACATCAAGGAGATCGGGGTCGAGCTCTACCAGCAGATGCTGGAAGACGCGGTCGCCGAGCTGCGCGAGCGCCAGGGGGCAGAGGCCCTGCTGGAGGACCGGGGCTGGTCGCCGCAGATCAACACCGGCGCGGCCGTGATGATCCCCGACGACTACGTGCCGGATTTGAACGTGCGCCTGTCGCTCTACCGCCGCCTGTCGGAAGCCGAGAAGGCCGACGACCGCGAAGCCCTGGCCGCCGAGATGATCGACCGCTTCGGCCCGCTGCCGCCCGAGACCGGTAGCCTGCTGAAGGTGGTGGCCATCAAGGGCATGTGCCGCGAGGCCAATGTCGCCAAGATCGACGTCGGACCCAAGGGCGCGGTGCTCAGCTTCCGAAACGACACCTTCGCCAATCCGCTGGCCCTGGTGCAGTTCGTGGCCAAGAACAGCATCATCTGGAAGGCCCGTCCCGACCAGAAGGTGGTGGTCAAGGGCGAATGGGATACGCCTGCCCAGCGCCTGGACGCGGCCGAGAAGATCCTCTCGCAGCTGGTGAAACTGGCCAAGGCGGCGTGAGGCTTGGCGGTAGCTGACAGCGGATGTCAGCAGGCTGGCCTTAGATCCCCGTCACATCAGCGACGGGGATTCCCATGACCTTCCAGACGGTTGTCGAACTGCGCCAATACCGGATGAAGCCGGGGCGGCGCGACGAGCTGATCGACCTGTTCGAGCGCGAATTCGTCGAGAGCCAGGAGGCCCACGGCATGAGCCTGCTGGGTCAGTTCCGTGATCTGGACGCGCCCGGCCACTTCGTCTGGATGCGGGGCTTCGAGGGCATGGAAGCCCGCAAGGCCTCGCTGGAGGGCTTCTACGGCGGGCCGGTCTGGCAGGCCCATCGCGAGGCGGCCAACGCCACCCTGGCCGACAATGACGACGTCCTGCTACTGAAGTCGCCGGTGACCGCCGCGCGCCTCGACCTGCCGCCGCGCCTGCCCGTCGGCGCGGACCTGGGCCCCGCCGCCCTGATCGGCGTGACGATCCAGGCCCTGGACGGCCCGCCGGAGCCCGATTTCGCCGCTCGCTTCGAGGCCGAGATCCGTCCCGCCCTGGAGGCGGTCGGGGCCTCGGTCGCGGGTTGGATGGTCACCGAGGCCGCCGAGAACACCTTTCCCCGCCTGCCGGTGCGCGAGAACGAGCCGGTGCTGGTCTGGATCGCCCGTTTCGCCGACGCGGCCGCCCATGCCGAGCATCTGGTTCGCGCCGAACGGGCCGGATTGGGCGATGGCTTCGGCGTGGTCTCCAGACGCGGCGTGATCCAGCGCCTGCGCCTCATGCCGACGGATCGCTCACGGCTTAGATAGGCGAAAGGGGGTGACCGGGTCCGGATCCCGCCAGCCGATCCGGCGCGGATTTGCCAAGGTCGGAAAATCTCAGGAGGAGACTTCCCATGGCCACGATCACCAAGTCCGTCGACATCGCCCTGTCGCCGGATCAAGTCTGGGACGCCGTGCGCGACTGGGGCGCCGTCCATCAGCGCCTGTGCCCCGGCGCCCTGACCGACTGCCAAGTGGATGGCGAGGCCCGGGTCGTCACCTTCGCCAACGGCCAGGTCGCGCGCGAGCTGATCGTCGCGGTCGATGACGAGACCCGCCGCCTCGTCTGGTCGGTGGTCGGGAGCAGTCTGCTCAGCCACCACAACGGCGCCATGCAGGTGCTGGCGCAAGGGCAGGGCAGCCGCATCGTCTGGACGGCCGACCTGCTGCCTCACGCGGCCGCGACGCAGGTGGCCGGTTTCATGGACCTGGGCTGCGCGACGATGAAGGCGACGCTGGAATCCTAGGCGACGGCGGCCGCCTTGGCCGCCCGCGCCTCGCGCAGCAGGCCCCAGGCCCGCAGCGCCATCTCGACACGCGACACGGCCATAAGGCTGACGCCCAGCACGATGAAGCCGTCGGTCACCAGGGCCGCGTTCAGATGCCAGACCGAGGCCTCGGTCTCCAGCACGGCCCGCAGGGCGAAGCGCACCACGAACAGGCCCAGCAGGAACAGGATCGCGGCCGGCGAGGGCTTGGTGTTCAAGAAGTGGGTTTCCGGGTCGATGGCGATGGGGATCAGCTTGCCGCGCCACCAGCCTACGGTCGCGCCGACCGCGAAGACGGCGCCCAGCCACAGCCAGTCCGAGCCGTGGGGCGGGAACTGCAGCAGGGCGAAGACCATGGCCACGACCAGCAGGGTCGGCAGGATCCACATGAACTCCAGCTTCAGCCTTCGCTCGCGATTGAGGTTGCGGAACCGCAGCGCGAAGACGAGCCCGACCACGGCGATGGTGATCGCCGTCTGGATCATGGAATGGTTCATGGTACGCCCCGACTACTGGCCGCGACGCGCGCGGCTTCCCCTGCGCAAGGATTGGCGCGCCTAGGCGGCCTGTTCAAGCGCCTTGTCGATGGCCTCGGCGATGTTCTCCGGGCTTTCGGCGCCCACGACCGCCAGCTTGCCGCCGAAGATGGCGAACGGCACGCCGGTGATGCCGCCCTGGACGGCCATGGCGTGCTCGCGGGCGATGGTCTCCTTGTCCGCGCCTTCCGACAGCAGCTTCAGGATCAGCACCCGGTCCATGCCCGCGGCCTCGCCGATGTCGGCCAGCACGACGGGATCGCCGATGTCGCGGCCTTGCGTGAAATAGGCGGCGAAGAGTCCCTCGACCACAGCGTCCTGCACGCCCTGGCCGTGGGCCCAGCGGATCAGCCGGTGGGCGGCCGAGGTGTTGGGCGACAGGGCGATGGCGTCGAAGTCGAAGACGATGCCTTCCTCGGCCCCGGCCTCGACCAGGGCGGTGTGGACGGCCTTCAGCTTCAAGGCGTCCTTGAACTTGCCGGCCATATAGGCTTTGCGGTCAACACCTTCCTCGGGAAGGGTCGGGTCCAGCTGATAGGGCCGCCAGACGATCAGCGGCTCGACGTCGGGGCGCAAGGCGACGGCCGACTTCACCCGCCGCCAGCCCAGATAGCACCAGGGACAGACGACGTCCGCGACGAGGTCGATAAGCAGCGGCTGGCCCATGGCGGTCTCCTGTTCAGGCCCGCCGGAGGTAAGGCCGCGCGGGCCTTTCGACAAGCGCCGTCAGGCGCTGCGGCGCTGCAGGGCCTGGGCGGCGGCGCGTTCCAGAGCGTGGACGGCGCTCTCGCCGGCCTCGATCTGGGCCACGCCGATGTCGAACTCGCAGACGAACGGCGCGCGGTCGTCGCCGGCGTCGAAGGCCGTGCAGCCGATCACCGCGGCGATCCGCTCGGCGGCGGCGCGGCCGGCGGCCTGGCCGGTGGCGGGCAGGGCCAGGGCGAAGACCTCGGGCGCCAGGCGGGCGGCGGTGTCCTCGACGCGGACCAGGCGTCCGACCATCGAGCCTATCTGCGGGATGGCGCGGTCCAGCCAGCCGTTCTGCCGGGCCCAGACCGTCTCGGGCTTGTCGGCCACGCGCAGCACGCAGATCGACAGCGGCCGCGCGCGCTCGCGGGCGGCTCCGGCCAGGCGCACCAGGTGGGCCGCGAACAGGTCGCGGGTGAAGAGGCCCGTGGCGGCGTCCATCAGGCCCGAGCTGCGGGCCTTTTCCAGCGCGCCGCGAATGGACTCGCCCCGGCGATAGTTGCGGGCCAACTCGATGACACGCTTGGCGGTCTCGATCTCGGCCGTCTCCGGCGAGGCGACGTCGGACACCCCGCGATGGAAGGCCTCCGACATGGTCACGTAGCTGGCGGCCTTCAGATAGAGCAGGGCCGGGATATGGAAGAGGCGGGTGTTGCGGCGCATGCCCGCCGCGATCGACAGGGCTTCCTGCTGGTTGTCGCCCGCCCACAGCACCACGGCGTCGAAGGCGCGCTCGTGCAGATAGTCGAAGGCCGTATAGGCGGTGAAGGCGCCCACCACGTCGGCCCCGCTACGGGTCAGGGCGTTGGACAGGGCCAGGAACTGGGGGGCGGGCTCGCCGATGGCCAGCACGCGGAAGGGCTCGGACTGCGGCTCGGGCAGGTCCAGCCGCCGGCCACGGTCTCCGAAGGTGGCCAGGCGCAGCTCGAATTCTTCCTCGGCGATGGCGGTGCGGACCAGGGACTCCAGGCGCAGCACGGCCTGGGCCGGGTGCAGCGGCGGCGACAGGGTCAGGTCGAAGGCCTGGGTGTTGGATTCCACGCCGGGCTCGCCGATGGCGATCACCGGCAGGCGGCGTGGCGCCACGGCGGCCTTGAGGCGACGCGAAAGCGACTGGGCGTCGGGACCGGCGCTCTCCAGGTCGACGATCACGGCCTCGATGTTCAGGTCACCCAGGGCGGCGAGGGCGGCGTAGGGACCGCGCGCGGTGATCGTGCGCCAGCCGAGCTTGTCGAGCCCCTCGGACAGCGGTCCGGCGCGAGCATCGTCGCGCGCCACGATCAGGATTCGGGCGTTCACCGCCAACTCAAGCCTCCGCCCAGGATACCGGTATCGCTCGACGACGCGGCGTCCTCGAGATTCGACGCTGCAACATAGCAGAGGCCGCACGGGCTCATAGGTACGCATCGCCGCAGGGCTGTGAACATCGCGCTTGCCTGACGAAGGGTCAGCGTCGCTCTAGTGAAAGCCAGGGACAACGCCGCGAGAGTCGGCCGGGAGGACGTGATGGCGCAGGGACCGCTTTCGGGCCTGAAGGTGCTGGAATTCGCCGGGATCGGGCCGGGACCGTTCTGCGGCATGCTGCTGTCGGACCTGGGCGCCGACGTGGTCCGCATCGACCGCAAGGGCGCGGGCCGCAGCTCGCCCGCCGACGTCACAGCCCGGGGCCGCCGCTCGGTGGCCCTGGACCTGAAGTCGCCGGCGGCCGTCGAGACCTGCCTGAAACTGATGGAAAGCGCCGACGGCCTGATCGAGGGCTTCCGGCCCGGCGTGATGGAGCGGCTGGGTCTCGGACCCGACGTCGCCCTGGCCCGCAATCCCAAGCTTGTCTACGGCCGCATGACCGGCTGGGGCCAGACCGGGCCCTACGCCAAGGCCGCCGGCCACGACATGAACTACATCGCCATCACCGGCGCCCTGGCGGCTATCGGCACGCAGGACAAGCCCGTGCCGCCGCTGAACCTGGTGGGCGATTTCGGGGGCGGGGCGCTTTATCTCGCCTTCGGCCTGCTGGCCGGGGTGATCCACGCGCGAGCGACAGGCCAGGGCCAGGTGATCGACTGCGCCATGAGCGACGGGGCTGCCTCGCTGATGGCCATGTTCTACGGCTTCAAGGCGGGCGGCATGTGGGGCGAGGGGCGGCGGGCCAACCTCTTGGACGGCGGCGCGCACTTCTACGACACTTACCAATGCTCCGACGGCAAATGGATTTCCATCGGTTCGATCGAGCCGCAGTTTTACCTGCTGCTGCTTGAAAAGACGGGGATCACCGACCCGCAGTTCCAGCACCAGATGAGCCGCGAGGAGTGGCCTCAGCTGCGCGAGAAGCTGGCCGGCGTCATCGCCGCCAAGACCCGCGACGAATGGTGCGCGATTATGGACGCCACCGACGTCTGCTTCGCCCCGGTCCTGACCATGGACGAGGCCCCGGCCCATCCGCACAACGCCGCCCGCGAGACCTTCGTCGAGGTGGCGGGGGTGATCCAGCCGGCGCCCGCCCCGCGCTTCTCGGCCACGCCCGGCGCGGTCCAGGGCCCGCCCCCGAAGATCGGCGGCGACAACGACGCCGCCCTCGGCGACTGGGGCTTCTCGGCCGAAGCCATCACCGCTCTGAAAGAGCAGGGCGCGCTCTGAGGATAGCTGACGGGATGGCGCCGAAACCATTCAGGTCCGGTTCAGCCGCAAGGTTCTAAACCTGATCCTGCAACCGGCCGTCGCGCCACCCGTCCCTCGATGCGGCGATCGGTTCAGGTTCGTCCTGCGGAGGCCCGCCGCTTTCCCTGAAGCGGCGGGCCTTTGTGCTTGAAACCCATGTTTTTTGAGCCACGCGCTTGCGTCGAAGCGGCGCCGAGGCCAGTTTCCGCCGATGAAATCCCCCCAGGACCGTATTCGCTTTCGGGACCTCGACCTGGATCCCATCCACTGGGCGCGCGAGATTCTGCGCGTCCTGGGTCTGGCCCTACAGCGACTGTGGGGCCGTGACGTGATGCTCTATGTCGGCGGCTCCTCGTTCTTCATCCTGCTGGCGGTGTTCCCGGGGCTGGCGATCCTGATCGGCCTGTTCAGCCTGCTGCTGACGCCCGAGCAGGCTGCTTACCAAGCCGACAAGCTGGCCTTTCTGATGCCGTCCGGCGCCCGCCCAATCTTCCAGAGCGAGCTGGCCCGCCTGGCCCACGCGCCGGAAAAGGCCATCTCGGCCCAGAGCGCCGTGGTGCTGATCATCGGTCTCTACGCCGCCCATCGCGGCTTCAAGGCCCTGCTGGCGGGCCTGTCGTTCATCCATGACGAAGAGGATCAGCGCGGCTTCTTCGGCTTCAACTTCATGGCCCTGCTGGTGCTGGTCGCCGCCTTCGGCCTGCTGTTCGTGATGTCGGGCGTGTTCCTGATCTTCCGGCTGCTGGCCAGCACCCTGGACCTGCGCCCCCTGGCCGGCGCCTCGTGGATCCAGAGCGAATGGACGTGGGCCGCCGTGGGCCTGCTGTTCGGCATGACGCTGATCTATCGCTACGCCATGTCGCGCGCGCCCGTCGGCTGGCGCGCCTCGATGGCCGGCGGCCTGGCCGCGGCGGTCATGTGCATGTTCATGTCGTGGGCCAGCGCCTTCTATGTCGAGCAGGTGGCCCATCTGGGCGCGACCTACGGCTCGATCTCGGCGGTGATCATCTTCCTGATCTGGCTGTCGTGGAGCGTCAACGCGGTGTTCTACGGCGGGGCCCTGGCCACCGAGATGGAGATCGCGCTCGACGAGCGGCCCCGGGCCCTGCTGGAGGGGCCCAAGGCCATCGCCCTCAAGGCGCCTTCGCCACCAGAAAGCTGATCGCGCCGTTCGGGGCGTCGACCACTTCCAGCACCGTGGCCCCGACGCCGGCGGCGAAATGCGGCACGTCGATGCGAGCCAGCGGATCGTCGGCCAGCAGGCGCACCAGGCCACCAGGCGGCGCTTCCTCAAGAGCCCGGCGCAGGCGCAGGGTCGGGACGGGGCAGCGGTGCCCCCGGGCGTCCATCAGGCGCTCTTCAGACATCGAAGACCTCCTCGGCCTGGGCCGCCGTCAGGATGCGGTGATGGCCGGGCTCCAGGTCGTCGGGCAGGGCGATCCCGCCGATCCGTTCGCGGTGCAGGGCGACCACGTGATTGCCCACGGCGGCGAACATCCGGCGCACCTGATGATAGCGGCCCTCGGTGATGGTCAGCCGCGCCTCGCGCTCGCCCAGCACCTCCAGGCTCGCCGGCAGCAGCGGCTTTTCCTCGCCTTCCAGCATCAGGGTTCCGGCGGCGAACACCTCGCCCTCGGTTCCGGCCAGCGGCCGGTCCAGCGTGGCGCGATAGATCTTGGGCACGTGGCGCTTGGGCGAGATGACCCGGTGCAGGAAGTCGCCGTCGTCGGTGATCAGGATCAGGCCCGAGGTGTCCTTGTCCAGCCGCCCCACGCTGGACAGGGCCGGATCGCGGATCTGCCAGCGCTTGGGCAGCAGGTCGTAGATCCGCTCGCCGTCCTCCCGATGCGAGCAGACCACGCCCAGGGGCTTGTTCATGATCAGCACCAAGGGCGCGGGCGGATCGACGGGAACGCCCCGGATCTTCATCCTCTGCGGCAGGTCGGCGGCGACGGCGATCTTCTGACCCGAGTCCTTGATCGCCACGCCGTCCAGCACGACCTTGCCGGCCGCGACCAGGGCCTGGACGTCGCGCCGGCTGCCGTAGCCGAGATTGGCCAGCAGGCGATCCAGACGCGCCATCAGCGCTTTCGTCACTTGCGGGCCTCGTAAACCTTGAACCCGCCGCCGTCGGCGATCGGGCGGACGTTCTTGAACAGCTCGTTCAGCACCGCCTCGTAGGGCAGGTGGCGATTGGCGACGATCCACAGCACGCCGCCCTTCTTGAGCATGGCGGCAGCCGACTTGATGAAGGCCTGGCCCAGGCTCTTGTCCTCACCGCCGCCCTCGTGGAACGGCGGGTTGCTGACCACGAAGTCCAGGCCCGTCGCCAGGTCGGCGGCGCGGCGGGCGTCGGCCCACAGCACCTCGACGCGCGGATCGTCGACATTGCGCTTGGCCGCCTCGACCGCGCGACGGTCCAGGTCGATCAGGGTCAGCTTGGTCACCTTGGGCGAGGCCAGCACGGCGTGGGCCAGAACGCCGATGCCACAGCCCAAGTCGACCCCGACGCCGCTCAGGGGCGGCAGGGACTTCAGCAGCAGGGCGCTGCCGGGGTCCAGGCGATCCCAGCTGAACACGCCGGGCTGGGTCCACAGGCCGTCGCCGTCCAGGCGGCGCGGCGCGCCCTCGGCGATGGCGGCCTCGAGCCCGGTCGGGTTGGCGGGCTTCAGGGCCACGCAGATGCGGTGATGGCGCTTGGCGCTCTCGCCCACCACGCAGCCGAACGCGACCAGCTCCTTGTTCATCCGCATGCCGCCCCGGTCCTTGAGGGCCAGGACGGTCAGCCGCCCCTCGACCTTCAGCGCCCGCAGGGCCTGGGCCAGCACGTAGCGGCGCTCGGCCACGCCAGGTGGGGCCAGGATCACGATCTCCTCCAGCGAGCCCTCGGCGAAGTCGGCCAGGTCGCTCGCCCCAGCGACCAGCGGCGAGACCTGCACCGCGCCTGCGGGCGCCTCGACCACGTCGAAGGGCGGAAAGCCGTAGACGGCGGCGTGGACGGACTGGGACATCAGGCAGATCTCGGACAGCGGAGGCGAAGACGGCCGTTCAGTAGACTCTCGCGCCACCATGGCAAGCCTTCACCGACAGGCGACGTCACTCCCTCTGCAGACGATTCAACCAGGAATCCCAGGAATGCACGCGAATGCGAGGCGTGGAGCCGATTTCGTACTCGTGCCGCTTTCGGCTTTCCGCCAAGTCATCCCGCGAGCGCCCGCCGATCACCACGCCATAGACGTCGATGTCCTTGTTCGGATCGACCTCGAGCGGCGTGTAGGGCCCGAGGAACGCCCGCCGCCGGCTGTCGCCAACCTCCGCCATTTGGCGAATCTCGTGGAGCTCGCGCCGAAAATCCGAACCGGACTCGTATATCTGCCGGTATCGCTGCCGGATCTGGTCGGCTGCGACATTGATCCTGGCGTTGAACGACCTGTAGCCACTGACGCCCATGAAGTTGAAGTCGGCGCCTTTGATCTCGATCAGAATGACCTCCATGCGGCTCCGACTGGTGAAGACAGCGAAATCGACACGGCCCTCTCCGATCTGGAACTCCGGAAAGCAGATGTATTCGTCGTGCGGCAGACCGTAGACCTCGCCCAGCAACGAAAGGTCCTGGCCAATAAGCGCCTGCAGTTTCCTTTCGCCGTGCCCGGCTTCCACCGCTTCGACCAGGCTGGCCTTCGAAACCATACCCGCCTCGATGGCCAACCTGCGCTCGATGACCTTGCGCGGAGGCGCATGAGGAAGGTCCGCGTGGGGATCCATGATCTGCCTCACGCGATCGATCTCCGCGACGAGTCGGAAATCGCGGAGGGTAGGGCGGGTCAACTCCTCTGGCTCGCAGCCGGACAGGGCGACGACCTGGTCCAACGTCAGCGAGGTCCAGCTCGGGAGGCCGGACGGGAGAATTTCGACGAGATCGAAGGTTGCGACGGGAAGGTTCGTTTCTTCGTAGTGCTCGACGAACCTGGCGCAGGAAGGCGCATGACCACGCTGGACCAGCTTTCCGATGATCCGCTCCACGGCGTTCGTCACCGAGGTTCCGATGCCCAGATCCAGATTCGTCAGCACCGCGACCGGTTCGCCCTGCGTCGGCGCGAAAACGCGAACCCGACAGGCATACCGAAGGCCAGGCCCGTAACCCTCGGAATGATGGAAGACGAAGTCGCTGATCTTCATTCGTGCTCCGCCGATCAGGGATCGCCCGAAGGAATTCTGGATCTGGCGGGCAGGGTGGGATTCGAACCCACGGTGGACTTTCACCCACGGCGGTTTTCAAGACCGCTGCCTTAAACCACTCGGCCACCTGCCCGGAGCAGGGGGCTATATCAGCGGTCGCGCGCCGGCTCTAGTCGTTTCCCGGTCTCATTGGTCGCACCTGTGATTAACCGGACCTCAAGCCTCCTGAACCACTCTAGCGAGTGAAAACGGACATTTCAGGAGCAGGTTCGGGCATGGGAGGCGAAGCGCGCGGCGAATTGCGCTTTCTGCGCACGATGGCCATGGTCCTGCTGGGCTGCGTGGCCCTGGCCGCCTGCGCCACGCCGCTGCCCACCCGGCTGCCGCCCAGCGCGGCCTCCAGCGCCAAGCCCTATAACGGTCCGCCGCCGCCCGGCTCGACCCAGGGGCTGCGCGGCACCGAGAAGCCCTATCAGATCAAGGGCGTCTGGTATTATCCCAAGGCCGATCCGGACTACGACGAGAAGGGGATCGGCTCTTGGTACGGCGAGCAGTTCCACAACCGCCGCACCGCCAACGGCGAGATCTTCGACATGGACCTGCCGTCGGCGGCCCATAAGACCCTGCCGTTGCCCAGCATCGTCGAGGTCACCAATCTGGATAACGGCCGCAAGATGCAGGTGCGGGTCAACGACCGCGGGCCTTTCGTCGACGGCCGGATCATCGACCTGTCCAAGGCCGCCGCCGAGCAGCTGGGCTATGGCCGGGCCGGCATCGCCCGCGTCCGGGTCCGCTATATCGGTCCCGCCGGCAAGGCCAAGCCGTTCGAGCAGCGTCGCCAGTACGCCTCGGCCGCGCCGTCCTTCCCAAGCCAAGAGCCGCCGCCGCCCGCACGCACCTATGCGGGCGGGTTGCCGCCGGCCCAGGCCGCTTACGGCCCGCCGCCGCCGCCCAAGGCCGCCGATCCGGACTTCGTGGCCTCCACCCCGTCGTCGACGCCCGTGCCCGCCTACCAGCCGCCGCCCGCGACGACCGCCAGCGCCTACCGCGTCCAGGCCGGCTCGTTCGCCAGCCGCGACAACGCCGAGCGCGCCGCCGCCCGCCTGGGCGGCGCCTCGGTCGAGCCGGTCCAGCGCGGGCAGGGGGTGCTCTACCGCGTGGTGGTCGAGGCCGGTCCCGACGAGGCCGAAGCCTTCGGCATGCGCGATCGCGTCGCCGGTCTGGGCTTTTCCGACGCGACGGTGCTGCGTCCCTAAACTCCGCGACGAACGGGTCTGGACAAGACGGGCGTTACGGCCGATTTGAAGCCCGTGACGCGTGGAACCTTCATCAGTTTCGAGGGCGGCGAGGGGGCTGGAAAGTCCACCCAGATCCGCCGCTTGGCCGAACGCCTGAAGGCGGACGGCTTCGACGTCGTGCTGACCCGCGAGCCGGGCGGCAGCCCCGGCGGCGAGCAGATCCGCGACCTGATCCTGAACGGCGACGTCGACCGCTGGTCGCCGGTCACCGAGACCCTGCTGATGTACGCCGCGCGCCGCGACCACATCGAACGCGTGATCCGGCCGGCCCTGGAACGCGGCGCCGTGGTGCTGTGCGACCGCTTCGCCGACAGCACCCGCGCCTATCAGGGCGCCGGCGGCGAGGCGCCCATCGGCCTGATCAAGGCGCTGGAAGAGCACGTCCTGGGCGGCACGACGCCCGACCTGACCCTGGTGTTCGACATCCCGGCCGAGGTCGGGCTGGAGCGCGCCCTGGCCCGGGGCGGCGAAGCCCGCTTCGAATCCAAGGGCCTGGAATTCCACAAGCGTCTGGGCGAAGCCTTCCTGGAGATCGCCCGCCGCGAGCCGGAGCGCTGCGTGGTCATCGAGGCCGACGACGCGGTCGAAGCGGTCTGGGCCGACGTCTGGAACGCCGTTTCCATACGACTGGGCCTCTAGGTCATGGACGCGCCGCCCCATCCCCGCGACGTCTTCGCCATCGAGGGCGTGGAGTCCGCCGAACTGGCGTTCCTGGACGCCCTGGATCGCGGCCGACTCCACCATGCCTGGCTGCTGACCGGCCCCGAGGGCGTGGGCAAGGCGACATTGGCCTATCGCATGGCCCGACGACTGCTGGGCGCGCGGCCTGATCCCGCGTTCGGAACCCTGGGCTCGTCGCCCAGCGACGTCGTCAGTCGCCAGGTGGCCGCCCGCTCGCATCCCGACCTGATGGTGCTGGAGCGCGAGACGGACGACGGCAAGGCCCGCAAGTCGATCCCGGTGGACGAGGCCCGGCTGCTGCCGGCCTTCTTCGCCAACTCGCCGGCGATTTCGCCCTATCGGGTGGCGATCATCGACGCGGCCGACGACCTGAACGTCAACGCCGCCAACGCCGTGCTGAAGACTCTTGAAGAGCCGCCGCCCCGGGGCGTGATCCTGCTGATCAGCCATTCGCCTGGCCGACTGCTACCGACCATCCGCTCGCGCTGCCGGCGCCTGGTGGTGCCCGCGCCGCACCCGAACTTGGCCGCGTCCATGGTCCAGGACCGCGCGGGGGTCTCGCCGCACGAGGCCGACCGGCTGGCGCGCATGGCCAAGGGCGCGCCGGGCCGGGCCTTGCAGCTGGCCGCCGCCGGGGCCATCGCCGCCGACGACGCGGCCAGCGAGATCCTGCGCAAGCTGCCCGAGCTTGATGAGGGCGCGCTGCTGGCCATGGCCGACACCTTCAAGGGCGCCGAGGGCGCGGCGCGGTTCGAGCTCTTGTTCGACCGCCTGGGCGACCAGATCCACGCCATGGCCACGGGCATGGCCGGCGAGCGCGTTCCGGCGGGCCTGGACCGCTGGGTGGCGGCCTGGGAGAAGATCACCCGCATGCCCGGCGAGGCCGAAGCGGTGAACCTGGACCGCGCCGACGTCTTCTGGACCGCGATCATGGACTTGCGCGCCGCCGCCCGGGCGGCCATGTGACCGCATGCTCATCGACAGCCACGTAAACCTGCACGCCCATCAGTTCGCCGAGGACCAGGACGCCGTCATCGACCGCGCCCGCGCCGCCGGGATCGAACTGATGGTCACCATCTGCGACAAGATTCCGTCGTTCGAATCCGTCCACGCCATCGCCATGGCTCACGACGACATCTGGTGCACGGTCGGCGCCCACCCGCACGAAGCCAAGGACCACGTCGACCTGACCACCGCGCGCCTGGTCGAGCTGGCCGCGCGCCCCAAGGTGGTCGGCATCGGCGAGACAGGCCTGGACTTCCACTACGACCTCAGCCCGCGCGAGGTGCAGGCCGACGTGTTCCGCGCCCACGTGACGGCGGCGCGCGAGACGGGCCTGCCGCTGGTGGTACACACCCGCGAGGCCGACGAGGTCATGGGCGCGATCTTGGAAGAGGAACACGCCAAGGGGCCGTTCAAGATCCTGATGCACTGCTACACCAGCGGCGCGGAGCTGGCGAAGCGGGCGGCGGCGCTGGGGGCGTGGTTCTCGGTCTCGGGCATCGCCACCTTCAAGCAGGCCCAGGACGTACGCGACATCATCGCCGACATGCCGGCCGACAAGATCATCCTGGAAACCGACTGCCCTTACCTGGCCCCCGTGCCGATGCGCGGCCGCCGCAACGAGCCGGCCTATCTGCCCCACGTGCTGGACAAGCTGGCCGAAATCCGGGGCTGGACCCGGGCCGACGCCGAACAGCGCACCGAGGACGCCTTCTTCGCCCTGTTCGACCGGATCCCGCGCACATGACCGGCACGCTGGAGTTCACGATCCTGGGCTCCGGCTCGTCCGGCGGCGTGCCGCGCGCCGACGGCAACTGGGGCGACTGCGACCCCGCCGAACCGAAGAACACCCGCACCCGCTGCTCGATCCTGGCCCGACGCCTGGGCGGGCAGGGGGCCGAGCACGACACCACCGTGGTGGTCGACACCGCGCCCGACTTCCGGCTGCAGGCGGTGGCGGCGGGGATCAAGCGGGTGGACGCCTGCCTGTTCACCCACGACCACGCCGACCAGGCCCACGGTATCGACGACCTGCGCCCGTTCTTCCTCAACAGCCGCCGACGGGTGCCGACCTATATGGACGCGGCCACCACCGCCAACCTGACCCAGCGGTTCGACTACATCTTCCAGACCCGGGGCGGCTATCCGGCCATCTGCGACGCCCAGGCCATTCCGCCCCACGGCCAGCCCTGGGAGATCCAGGGTCCTAGCGGCGCGATCCCCGTGACAACCTTCGACGTCGACCACGGCGAGATCCGCGCGGTCGGCTACCGGATCGGCGGGGTGGCCTATACGCCCGACGTGGTGCGCATTCCCGACGACAGCTGGGCGGCTTTGGAGGACCTGGACGTCTGGATCGTCGACGCCCTGCGCTGGACCCCGCATCCCACCCACGCCACGGTGGAAATGGCCCTGGAATGGATCGCCCGCGCCAAGCCACGCCGCGCCATCCTGACCAACCTGCACATCGACCTGGATTTCAACGCCTTGGCGGCGAAACTTCCGCCGGGCGTCGAGCCGGCCTACGACGGCCTGCGCTTCACGGTCTGACGCCCCTTTACGCTCCCCTTATGTCCCAGGGCTCCATCCGCATGGAGCCCTTACGCGCCTCCGTGGTCCTGTTCCAGCCAAGTTAGCTGGAGGCCGTAGATGGCTGATCTGTTCTTTCTGGCGCTGGGCGGCGGGCTGTTTCTGGCCTTCGCCGCTTTCGCCGCTGCATTGAGGCGCGTGTGACCATGCTGGTGAGCGTGCTGTGGGGAGCCGGGGCGTTCGTCGTCGCGGCATACATGGTCGTGGCGCTGCTGCGACCCGACAAGTTCTGACGGAACTGATCTCATGAATTGGCAAGGCTGGGCGGAAATCGCCCTGACCCTGGGCCTGGCGGTCGCGATCGGCTGGCCGCTGGGCTCGTACATGTCTCGGGTCTGGAACGGGGAGCGCACCTGGCTCGATCCCGTTCTTCGGCCGTTCGAGGCCTTCTTCTACACCGCCTGCGGCGTCGATCCGAAGAAGAGCCAGACCTGGCTCGGCTATGCCGGCGCGCTGCTGGCGTTCAACTTCATCGGCTTCCTGCTGGTCTATGCGGTGCTGCGCCTGCAAGGCGTGCTGCCGCTAAACCCGCAAGGCTTCCCGGGCCTGTCCGGGCACTTGGCGTTCAACACCGCCATCAGCTTCGTGACCAACACCAACTGGCAGAGCTACGCCGGCGAGACGACCATGTCGGCGCTGAGCCAGATGCTGGTCCTGACCACCCAGAACTTCGTCTCGGCCGCCACCGGCGCGACCATCGCCGCGGCCCTGGCCCGGGCGTTCGTCGCCAATCGCGGCGAGGGCGTCGGCAACTTCTGGGCCGACCTGATCCGCACCACCCTCTACGTGCTGCTGCCGCTGTCGTTCGTGGTGGCCGTGGTGCTGGTCGCGCTCGGTATGCCCCAGACCCTGTCGGCGGGCGTCACCGCCCACACCCTGGAAGGCGCCGACCAGAAGATCTCGCTCTACGCCGTGGCCTCGCAGGAGGCCATCAAGATGCTGGGCATCAACGGCGGCGGCGTCTTCAACGCCAACTCCGCGCACCCGTTCGAGAACCCCACGCCGCTGACCAACCTGATCACGGCGATCTCGATCAACGTGCTGGGTTGGGCCGCGTTCTTCGCTTTCGGCCGTAGCGTGTTGGCCAAGAAGGACATTCGCGCCCTCGTGATGGCCGGCATGATCCTGCTCTCGGCCGGCGCGGCGACGGTCTATCTGACCGAAACCCAAGCCGCTCCGGCCCTGGTCGCCGCCCATGTCGACGCCGCGGTCAACATGGAAGGCAAGGAGACCCGCTTCGGCGCGCCGGCCACGGCCGCCTGGGTGGCCATGACCACCGGCGCCTCGAACGGCTCGGTCAACGGCATGCACTCCAGCCTGATGCCGCTGGGCGGCGGCATGGCGATGTTCCTGATGCACCTGGGCGAGATTCTGCCCGGCGGCATCGGCTCGGGCATCGCGATCATGATCGTCATGGCCATCCTGTCGGTGTTCGTCGCCGGCCTGATGGTGGGCCGCACGCCGGAATACCTCGGCAAGAAGATCGAGGCTCGCGAGGTGCAGCTGTCGATCCTGGCGGTGCTGGCCATTCCCGTGGCCACCCTAGGCTTCTCGGCCATCGCCGCGGTGCTGCCCGAGGCGCTGAAGGGCCTGATGCACAGCGGCCCGCACGGCTTTTCGGAGATCCTCTACGCCTACACCTCGGCCACGGCCAACAACGGTTCGGCCTTCGCAGGCCTCACCGCCAACGCCCCCTGGTGGGACGCGACCCTGGGCGTGGCCATGGCCATGGGCCGGTTCCTGCCCATCGTCGCGGTTCTGGCCATGGCCGGCTCGCTGGCGGCCAAGCCGAAACTGGCTCCCTCGGCCGGGACCCTGCCCACCGACGGCGGCCTGTTCATCGGCCTGCTGATCGGCGTGATCCTGATCCTGGGCGGCCTGCAGTTCTTCCCCGCATTGGCGCTGGGTCCGATCGTCGAGCACTTCCAGGTGCTGGCGACCGTGGCCAGCCTCCACTGATCGCAAAGGCGATTTGAAGATGACTTCCATCGATGTCCAAGCCGGGGAGGCCCGGCGCAAGCCGGCCACCCTGGCCGGGGGGCTGACCGCCCCCATCCTGGCCCGCGCGGCCAAGGACGCCTTCGTCAAGCTGGATCCGCGCAAGCTGACCGGCAATCCGGTGATCTTCGCCACCTGGATCGTGGCCCTGCTGTCGACGGTCTCGGCCGTCGCGGCGGTGGCTGAGCACCAGGCTGCGGGCTTCGCCGTCCAGATCGCGGCCTGGCTCTGGGCCACCGTGCTGTTCGCCAACCTGGCCGAGAGCGTCGCCGAGGGCCGGGGCAAGGCCGCGGCCGACAGCCTGCGCGCCACCCGCGTGACCACCAACGCCAAGCTGATCATCGACGAGAAGACCGGCACGGTCATCCCGACCGCCGCTCACAAGCTGGTCCCGGGCGAGGTGATCCTGGTCGAGGCCGGCGACGTGATCCCGACCGACGGCGAGATCATCGAGGGCATGGCCAGCGTCAACGAGGCGGCCATCACCGGCGAGAGCGCCCCCGTCATCCGCGAAAGCGGCGGCGACCGCTCGGCCGTCACCGGCGGCACCACCGTGGTCTCCGACTGGATCAAGGTGCGCGTCACCGCCTCGCCGGGCTCGACGTTCCTGGACCGCATGATCGCCATGGTCGAGGGCGCCGACCGTCGCAAGACGCCCAACGAGATCGCCCTGGCCGTGCTGCTGGCGGGCCTGACCCTGATCTTCCTGATCGCGGTCGTCACCCTGCTGGGCCTGGGCAAGTTCTCGGGCGTGGCCCTGGATCCGCTGGTGCTGGGCGCGCTGTTCATCACGCTCATTCCCACGACGATTGGTGGGCTCCTTTCGGCGGTGGGCATCGCCGGCATGGACCGGCTGATGAAGCACAACGTCCTGGCCACCTCGGGCCGGGCGGTGGAAGCCGCCGGCGACGTCGACACCCTGCTGCTGGACAAGACGGGCACCATCACCTTCGGCAACCGCATGGCCACCGAAGTGATCCCCGCGCCCGGCGTGCGTCCGGAGGCCGCCCTGCGCGCCGCCGTCAGCGCCTCGCTGGCCGACGAGACGCCGGAAGGCCGCTCGATCATCGAACTGGGCCGCAACCAGGGCCTGACGGTCGACAAGCCGGAGGGCGAGACCGCCATCGCCTTCAGCGCCTCGACCCGTCAGTCGGGCCTCGACGCCGGCGGCATGTCCTGGCGCAAGGGCGCGGTGGACGCCGTCTACCGCTCGCTGGCGCTGGATCCCAAGCTGATCCCGGCCGAACTGACCGCAGCCGTCGACCGCATCGCCCGCTCGGGCGGCACGCCCCTGGCGGTCAGCGAGAACGGCGCCCTGGTCGGCGTCATCCACCTGAAGGACGTGGTCAAGCCGGGCGTCAAGGAACGCTTCGCGGACCTGCGCCGCATGGGCCTGCGCACGGTGATGATCACCGGCGACAACCCGGTGACCGCCGCGGCCATCGCCTCGGAGGCCGGCGTCGACGACTTCCTCGCGGAAGCCACGCCCGAGGACAAGATGCGCCTGATCAAGGAGGAGCAGGCCAAGGGTCGCTTGGTCGCCATGTGCGGCGACGGCGCCAACGACGCCCCCGCGCTTGCCCAGGCCGACGTCGGCGTGGCCATGCAGACCGGCGCCCAGGCCGCCCGCGAGGCCGGCAACATGGTCGATCTGGACAGCGACCCGACCAAGGTCATCGAGATCGTCGAGGTGGGCAAGCAGATGCTGATCACCCGCGGCGCGCTGACGACCTTCTCGATCGCCAACGACGTGGCCAAGTACTTCGCCATCATCCCGGCCATGTTCGTGGTGGCCCTGCCGGCCCTGGGGGTGCTGAACATCATGCGCCTGCACAGCCCGCAGAGCGCAATCCTGTCGGCGGTGATCTTCAACGCCTTGGTGATCGTGGCCCTGATCCCGCTGGCGCTGAAGGGCGTGAAGTACCGGGCGATCGGCGCGGGCAAGCTGCTGTCGCAAAACCTGCTGGTCTACGGCCTGGGCGGCCTGGTCGCCCCGTTCGTCGGCATCAAGCTGATCGATCTGATCATCTCGGCCCTGGGGCTGGCCTGATGTCCGGCCCGATCTTTCGCGACCTGCTGTTCGGCGTCGGGGCGGTCGGCCTGATTTTCCTGGTCGCCCTGACCACCCAGTCTCTCTGAGCCTCGTCCTTCGAAGCTCGCCAAGTTTCCTTTTGAAAGAACCTCTTCCATGAGCAAGTTCGCTTTCCCCGTCCTGATCGCCGCCGGCGCCCTGGCCCTGTCGGCCGGCGCGGCCAGCGCCCAGACGGGTGTCCAGTTGAGCTACAATGTCGGCGTCGCCTCCGACTACGCCTTCCGGGGCGTCAGCCAGACCGACGAGAACCCACAGTTGTTCGGCGGCGTCGGCCTGTCGGCCGGCAAATTCTACGCCGGGACCTGGGCCTCCAACGTCGACTTCAACGACTCCACGGACGCCGAGATCGACCTCTATGCCGGCTTCAAGCCGACCCTGGGCATCGCGACCCTGGACCTGGGCGTAATCTACTACGGCTATGTCAACGAGCCGGACGGCGCCGACTACGCCAACACCGAGTTCAAGGTCGCGGCCTCGGTTCCGGCCGGCAAGGGCTCGCTGGGCGGGGCGGTGTTCTACAGCCCCGACAGCTTCGGCGCCGCCGACGAGGCGACCTACTACGAGGTCAACGGCAGCTATCCCGTGGCCGCCAAATGGAGCATTTCGGGCGCTCTGGGTCGCCAGACCTACAAGGGCTCGGGCGACTACGCGACCTGGAATCTGGGTGCGGCCTATGCGATCACCGACAAGCTTGCCCTGGACCTGCGCTATGTCGACACCGACCAGCATGACTTCGGCAAGCTGTACGACAGCCGCGCCGTCGCCACGCTGAAGGCCACGTTCTAGAGGAGGCTGAAACCATGCTCTCGCATCTTCGTCCGGCCATCGTCTCGATGGGGCTGTTCACGGTCCTGCTGGGCCTGGCCTATCCGCTGGCCGTCACCGGCGTCGCCCAGGCGGCGTTCCCGGGCCAGGCCAACGGCAGCCTGGTCAAGGACGCCAAGGGCGCGGTCGTCGGTTCGGCCCTGATCGGCCAGAACTTCGCCCAGCCCGGCTATCTGCATCCGCGCCCCTCGGCGGCGGGATCCAACGGCTACGACGCCTCGGCCTCCAGCGGCTCCAACATGGGTCCGCTGAACGAAGCCCTGGCCGAACGGGTCAAGACCCAGGCCGACGCCCTGCGCGCCGAGAACCCCGGCGCGGTCATCCCCGCCGACGCCGTGACTGCGTCGGGCTCGGGCCTGGACCCGGACATCTCCCCGGCCTATGCCAACTTCCAGGTTCCGCGCATCGCACAGACCCGGGGCGTGGCGGCCGCCGAGGTTCAGGCGGTGATCGATGCTCACGTCCAGGGTCGGCTGTTCGGCTTCGTGGGCCAGCCGCGGGTCAATGTCCTGGCGGTCAACCGGGCGCTCGACGCTCGCTTCACCAAGGGCGGATAGTGCCGGCCGACGATCCGAAACGTCCCGATCCCGAGGCGCTCCTGGCCGCCGCCGTCAAGGCGGGCCGGGGGCGCCTCAAGGTGTTTCTGGGCATGGCGCCGGGCGTGGGCAAGACCTACGAGATGCTGCGCGCCGCCCGACGCCGCAAGGCCGACGGCCAGGACGTGCTGATCGGCCTGGTCGAGACCCACGGCCGCCGCGAAACCGAGAGCCTGCTGCGCGGCATGGAGGTCCTGCCGCGCAAGCCCATCGACCATCGCGGCCACGTGATGATGGAGTTCGACCTCGACACGGCCCTGGCCCGCAAGCCGGCCCTGCTGCTGGTCGACGAATACGCCCATTCCAACGCCCCCGGCTCGCGCCATCCCAAGCGCTGGCAGGACGTGGAAGAACTGCTGGCCGCCGGCATCGATGTCTGGACCACCCTGAACGTCCAGCACCTGGAGAGCCTGGTCGACGTCGTCCAGCGCATCACGGGCGTCCGCCAACGCGAGACCGTGCCCGACAGCGCCCTGTCGCGGGCCGACGCCATCGAGGTGATCGACATCACCCCCGAGGAGCTGCGCGAGCGGCTGGTCGAGGGCAAAGTGTATGTGCCCGAGACCGCGCGCCTGGCCTCGGAAAACTTCTTCAAGGTCGAGAACCTGACAGCCCTGCGCGAACTGGCCCTGCGCCGCGCGGCCCAGACCGTGGACGACCAGCTGGTCGCCACCATGCGCGAGAAGGGCGTGGAAGGCCCCTGGGCGGCCGGCGAGCGCATCCTGGTGCTGGTCGGCGGCGACGCCATGGCCGGAGGCCTGGTGCGGGCCGGGCGGCGGCTGTCGGACATGATGATGGACGCGCCCTGGACGGTCACCCACGTCGACCGTCTGGACCAGCCGGCCAAGGGCCCCGCGGCCACCGCCCGCCTGCGCGACGCCCTGAAGCTGGCCGAGCAGTTGGGCGGCTCGACCGTGGTGCTGGGCGGGTCCGACATCGTGGCCACGGTGATGGCCTATGCTCGCCGCAACAACGTCACCCAGATCGTCATCGGCAAGTCGGCCGACAGCCGCTGGCGCGAGCTGCTGGGCAAGTCCCTGGCCGCCGCCCTGCTGCGCGAGGCCCGGGGCGAGGCGATCCACGTGGTCACGGAGGCTGTTCACGAGACGATCGTCGAGCCGCCCGTGCGCCGGCCGGCGGCAGGCTGGACGTCCTACCTGCTGGCCGCCGGATGCGTGGCCGCCGCCACCCTGGTGGCGTGGGGGCTGGACGTCGCCTTCGACCGGGTGGACCTGGGGATGATCTTCCTGGCGGCCGTGCTGGCCGCCGGGGTGCTGCGCGGGCTGCGGCCGGCCCTGGCGGCGGCGACCGTGGCCTTCTTCGTCTACAACTACCTGTTCCTGGAGCCACGCCAGACCTTCGCCATCGGCTCGCCGACCGACTTTCTCACCCTGGTGGTGTTCTGGGCCGTGGCCCTGGCGGCCGGCGGCCTGGCGGGGCGGGTGCGGGACCAGGGTCGCGACGCCCAACGGCGGGCCTCGGCCGTGTCGCTGCTGCTGGCCGCCAGCCGCACCTTCTCTGCGGCCGCCGGGCGGGAAGCCGCCGCCAAGGCCCTGGCCGAGCAGACCGCCGCGGCGGCCGGCGCCAAGGCCGTGGTGCTGCTGCCGGTCCAGGGCGAGCTGACCCCCGTCGCAGGGGCGCCCAGCCTGGACGAGCTGGACGCCGCGCCCATGGCCGCCGCCCGCTGGGCCTGGGAGAAGGGCGAGGCGGCCGGTTTCGGCACCGGCACCCTGCCTCAGACCCGCTGGACCTTCTGGCCACTGGAGGGCGTGCGCTCGCGGGCCGGGGTGGCCGGCGTCGAGGCCGGGGCGATGGCTCCCGGCTCCGAGGACGAGCGGCTGCTGCTGGCCTTGCTGGAGCAGGGGGCGGTGGCCCTGGAACGCGCCGAGCTGGCCACCGAGGCGGTCGAGACCGAGACCCTGCGCCGCGCCGACCGTTTCCGCTCGGCCCTGCTGAACTCGATCAGCCACGACTTGCGCACCCCGCTGTCGACGGTGCTGGGCGCCTCCAGCACCCTGATCGACTACGGCAAGGGCATGACGGCGGCGGTGCGCGACGACCTGCTGGTCAGCATCCGCGAGGAGGCCGAGCGGCTGAACCGCTATGTCGGCAACCTCCTGGACATGACCCGGCTGGAGGGTGGGGCGCTGCGCCTGCGCACCGACTGGACCGACGTGCGCGACGTGCTGGGCGCGGCGGCCGACCGGGTCTCGCGCCGTCTGGGCGACCGCACTCTGGCGCGCGACTTTCCGGCCGAGCTCAGCCTGGTGCGGGTGGATTCCAGCCTGCTGGAGCAGGCCGTGGTCAACATCCTGGAAAACGCCATCGCCTACAGCCCCGGCGGCACGCGCATCGAGATGGCCGCCTACGAGGACCGCGCCAACCTGGTGATCAGCATCGAGGACGAGGGCAGGGGCATTCCCACCGCCGAACTGGAAAAGGTGTTCGAGAAGTTCCGCCGCATGGAAGAGCCGACCGACCGCAGCCAGGGCGCGGGCCTGGGCCTGTCCATCGCCAAGGGCTTCATCGACTCCATGGGCGGCCGCATCGCCGCCGCCAGCCCGATCCACGACGGCAAGGGCACCCGGATCCTGATCAGCCTGCCCAAGGCGGTCGCGACTCCGCATCATCTGCTATGACTGAGCCATGTCAGCCGTCCGCCAACGCATCCTGATCATCGACGACGAGCCCCAGATCCACCGATTCCTGGCGCCGGCCATGGACGCCGCCGGCTACGAGCCCCTGCGCGCCGACAGCGGCCAGGAGGGCCTGCGCGGGATCGCCCTGTGGTCGCCCGACGCCGTGGTGCTGGACCTGGGCCTGCCCGACATGGACGGCAAGGACGTGCTGGAGAAGGCCCGCGCCTTCTACGAGGGCCCCATCGTCATCCTGTCGGCCCGCGACCGCGAGGCCGAGAAGATCCAGGCCCTGGACCTGGGCGCCAACGACTATGTGGAAAAACCCTTCGGAGTCGGGGAGTTGCTGGCGCGTCTTCGCGTGGCTTTGCGCCAGCGCGGCGCCGCCCACGGTCCCATGGAACCGATCCGCGCCGGGGCGGTCGAGATCGACCTGGAAAAGCATCTGGTGACCCGTGATGGCGCCGTGGTGAAGGTCTCGCCCCGCGAATACGACGTTCTGGCCCGCCTGGCTCAGGCGCGAGGCAAGGTGCTGAGCCACAAGGACCTGCTGACCGCCGTCTGGGGTCCCGCCCACGCCCACGACACCCAGTATCTGCGGGTGTTCGTCGGCCAGCTGCGCCAGAAGCTGGAAGTCGATCCCTCGACCCCCAAGATGATCCTGACCGAGCCCGGGATCGGCTATCGATTCATCGGCGACTGACCTGGCACATGAAATGAAGCGGCGATACTACTGCTATTTCAAACTCATACGCGATCAATCCGATAACCCATGATCATGGTTGGTCAGAGCCTTCGCGCCGTCGGCCGTGATCACCCAGCCGCCGCCGTTGCGCTCTGCCAGGCCGAGGTCGGTCAGGGCCCTGGCGTCGGCGATGTTGATCCAGTCCACCGCCTGACCCGCCTTCTTGCGAGCCAGGTTTCTCAGCGCCACGAGCTGGTTGGGCGAAAGCGCCATCCTATTGCCCGCCCGACAGCGGATCGGGGGAAACCATCGCTCGCCGGCCGCTCACGCGTTCCAGTTCCTGCTGCATCCGCAGGACCTGGCCGCCCAGGCTGACGACGTCGTCCTGCAGTTGGGCGTTGCGGCGCTTGAGATAGTCGTTCTCGCGGCGCAGGGCCTGGGCGTCCTCGTCGGTCATTGGCCGGCCTCGCGGACATCGGGCGTGGCCCGGATGACCGCCCGCAACAGGGCTCTACGCCGCGCCGGCAGGTCCGCAGCCCGCAGCTCCAGCCGGGCGCCCGGCACGACCCGACCCTTGTGGCGATTGCCGAGGAAGAAGGATTCGGCCCGGATTTCCCGGGCGGTGATCTGGTGGATGCCGATGGTTTCCAGCAGGGCGGTCCAGCGCGTCGCCTGACGCGCGTCCGGACGGTCGGACATGGGGTCCTTTCAGGCCGGCGATCCCGCATGGCGCGGGGCGATCACAGGCGCTGTCGATCATAGCGCGGTCGCGCGCCAATAGCTCCGATGCTTTTGAATTAGCTCAGGGCGTCGGCTGGGCCACCAGGCGCGCCGGACTGGCGGGATAGCGCTGGGCGAGCGCATCGGCCTTTCCCGCCAAAGCCTTGTCGCCATAGGCGTCGGCCGCCGCAGCGAACAGCGGCAGGGCTTCGGACGAGGCCTCGTCGGGCCGCAGCTCCGGGTAAGGGAAGTCGGCCTCGCGGCCGACATAGGGCGCCAGGAAGTCGAAGGCGGTGCGCAGGCTTCGGCCGTCGGCGCTCTGGTAGCGCCACAGATCCAGCCCCACGCAGCGCCCGAACTGCGCCGTGCCGACGAGGGCTTCCAGGGCGAAATAGCTATAGTGCAGGGCGCGGGTGCGGGTCAGCTCCAGGGGCAGCGAGCCGTTCGGGGCCACCTGGGTCGCGATCCGCCGCGCACCGGCCTCGGACACCACCTTACGGGCGACGTCGTCCTGGCGAGCGAACAGCGCGAAGCCGGCCAGCTGATAGTCGAACCAGATCCCGTGATTGTTGGCGGCGGCCTGTTCCTCGCGGCCATTCGGGTCGGTGCGCATCCAGGTCGTGTAGTCGGCGAACCAACGCTCCAGACTGTTCTGGTCGGCGTCGGACAGCGCCTTGGACGGCGCCAGCAGGCCGACGCCCTCGATCACCCGCAGCAGGCGATAGGTGTCCAGCACGCCCTCGGCCCGGCCGGTGGTGCGGCCCGGCACGCCCTGGGCGTATTTGGTGTTGGGGTTCATGCGCGTGGCCGGATCCAGGAACCAGACCCGCAGCACCTGGGCGGCCTTGGTCGCGTAGCGGGCGTCGTCGGTGAGGTAGTAGGCCAGGGACAGCGCCTCGACCCCGGCGCTCATGGCGTCCAGGTCGGAGACGTCGAAGGCGTTGGTCGAGCGCTCGGGATTGAACTCGCCGTCGCGGCGCACGTAGGGCTCGCCGTTAGGCTTGGTCGGATCAGGCCACCAGTAGGGGCCCATCGAGATGTAGTCGTGCTTGTCGCCGCTGGGCGGGACGCGGGCCTTGTCGACGACCGTGTAGGTCGGGCCGGCCAGGGCCGCGTCGGCGCGCTTGATCACGGCGGCGTAGGCGGGGGCGATGGCCGGGTCGGTCCGGTGGGCCTTGGCGTAAGTTAGGGCCTCAGGGCTCCAGCGGAAAACGCGGCGCCCACCGAAGGCCGAGGCGGTCCCGTCGCCGCCCTTGCAGACGCCGGTGGGCGCGGTCGGCACCGTAGGCTCGGCGAAGGCAGGCGTCGCCAGGACCGTCGACAGGAGAGCGGCCAGGCCGATCAGAGCCTTCTGGGTTCGCATGATCGGCCTCCCGAATCCCCGACGCTTCCCGACGGGCGTCGCTCCAGGCGCACCATAGCGACCACCGCTCACGGCGCAAGATTGGCCTGACCAATTCTAGATTGGTCAGTTAGGTCGCTGCGCCACGCCAGTCGGCGCCCGTAGCCGCGAACAGCCGCACCGCATCGGCCAGGCGCTGGCCTTGGGCGCGGACCCGCGAGGCCTGGACCTCGTGGACGCGGCGCTGGGCGTCGAGCACCTCCAGCAGCGTGCCGCCGCCCTTGTCGTAGGCGACGCGCGCCAGGCGTAGGCTCTCGCCGGCCTGGGCTTCGGTACGGCCGTAGGCGGCGATGGTGGCGTCGTCGGCCGACAGGGCCGACAGGGCGTCAGCCACCTGGGCGAAGGCTGTCAGCACCGTCTGCTGATAGCGCGCCGACGAGGCCATGGCCGCCTCGCGCGCCTGCTGGCGGCGGGCCTTCAGCGCGCCGCCGTTGAAGATCGGCGCGGTCAGGCCGGCGCCGACGTTCCAGGCGGTGGCGTCATAGGAGAAGATGTCCTGCGGCTTCAGCGAGCCCTGAGTCAGGGAGGCGGTCAGCTTGAGGTCGGGATAGAGATCGGCCGTGGCCACCCCAACATCGGCGGTGGCGGCGTGCAGCTCGGCCTCTGCGGCCAGGATGTCGGGCCGCTTGCGGACCAGAGCCGAGGGCAGAGCGACCGGCACGGGTGCGGCCAGGTTCAACGCGTCCAGGGTGAAGTCCGGCGCGGTCCAGTCGGCGGGCGCGTGACCGACCAGCAGGGCCAGGGCATGACGCGCGGCGGCCAGTTGGCCCTCCAGCGGCGGCAGCAGGGCGCGGTCCTGCTCCAACTGGCTCTGGGCCGAGACCCTCGCCGTGGCGGTCGAGCCGCCCAGGGCGTTGGCCTTGTGGACCAGATCGATATTGGCCTGGTCGGCGGCGATCATCTGGTTCACGGCCGCGATCTGGGCGTTGAGCGTGGCGATGGTCAGGGCCTGGAGGGCGACATTCGAGGTCAGGGTCAGATAGGCCGCGTCGTTGCGCCGGGCCTGGGCCTCCAGACGGGCGGCCGCGCCCTCGATCCGGCGCTTGTTCCCGCCGAACAGATCCAGGTCGTAGCCGACGCTTCCGCCCACCGAATAGAGGCTGAAGGTCGGGTTCTCGAGTTTGAGGTCACCGAAGCTGGTGAAGCCGAAGGCCTGGAGATTGGCGCGCTCGCGGTTGATCCCGGCCGTGGCGTCCACCTGCGGCCCCGCCGCACCGCGCGCCTGGGCCAGGGCCGACTGCGACTGTCGCAGGGTGGCGTCGGCCTCGGCCAGGGTCGGGCTGTCGGCCAGGGCCTGACGGATCGTGGCGTCAAGCGTCGGCGAGCCGAAGACGGTCCACCAGGGGCCGGCGGCCGGCGCGGCGTCGAGGCGCGCCTCGGCGGGCGCGGCATCGCCCTTGGCGGCGTAGGCCGTGGCCTTGGGCGCGTCGGGCGCGGTGAAGTTAGGCCCTACGGTGGTGCAGGCGCCGGCCAGGACGGCCGTGGCGGCGAGGGCGGCGAAGGACTTAGTGGTCGGCGACATGGACGGTCTCTCCCCCCGATTTCTTGGGGGTCTTCATGATCAGGATCAGGGGGGCGCAGAGGAAGGTGACGCCCAGCATCAGCCGGAAATCATCGACATAGGCCAGCATCTGGGCCTGGCGGAAAATCAGGCCGTCGAACCGGGCCATCGCCTCGGTGGTGGCCAGGGCCAGGGGCGCATAGGCGTGGTAGAGCGGATTGTCCGGCCGGGCATGCTCGACCATCATCGCGTGATGGGCCTCGGTCCCACTGACGAAGCGGGCCTGCATGATCGAGATGCCGGCGGCCGAGCCGAAATTGCGGATCAGGGTGAACAGGCCCGCGCCCTCGGCCCGGTGCTGCGGCTGGACGGTGGCGAAGGCGATGGTGCTGAGCGGCACGAAGATCAACCCCGTGCCGATGCCCGACAGGAAACCGCCGACGACGATCAGCTGGCTGTCCATCTGCAGAGTGAACCGGGTCATGAACCACAATCCCAAGGCGCTGGCGCCCAGGCCGATCGACAGCAGCACCTTGATGGGCATCCGGCCGATCAGGTGGCCCACGGTGAACATGGCGATGAACGAGCCGATGCCGCGCGACATGCTGACCACGCCGGTGTGCGAAACCGAATAGCCCAGCAAATTCTGCATCAGCGGCGGCAGCAGGGCCAGGACGCTGAAAATCAGGATGCCGATGAAGAAGCCGAAGACGCAGCTGGTGACGAAGTTGCGGTCGGCCATCAGCATCCGGTCGACGAACGGCTTGTCCGCCGTGGCCAACTGCACCGCGAAGATCCACAACGCGATGACGCCCACGATCAGATAGGCCCAGATCTCGGTCGAGGAGAACCAGTCCTGGCCAGGCCCCCGGTCGAGCATCAGCTGAAAGCCGCCGATGGCGAAGGCCAGGCTCATGAAACCCAGAACGTCGAACCGCTTGTGGGCGCCCTTCTTCTCGGAGAGGAAGATGAACACCCCGATGAAGGCCAGGACGCCGATCGGCAGGTTGATGAAGAACACCCAGCGCCAGTCGAGATTGTCGGTCAGCCAGCCGCCCAGAACCGGACCCAGCAGCGGCCCCAGCACCGCCCCGGCCGACCACATGGCCATGGCCGAGCCGTGCTTCTCGGGCGGGTTGATGTCGAGCAGCACCGCCTGGGACATCGGCACCAGGGCCGCGCCGAACAGGCCCTGGAGCAGTCGGAACAGCACGATCTCGAACAGGCTCTCGGCAATGCCGCACAGCATGGAGGCCACGACGAAGCCGGCGATGGACGCCAGCAGCACGATCTTGCGACCCATCCGGTCGGCCAGGAAGCCGGTCAGCGGGGTCATGATCGTGGCCGCCACGATATAGGAGGTCAGCACCCAGGTGATCTGCTCGGCCGAGGCCGAAACGCTGCCCTGGATGTGGGGCAGGGCGACATTGGCGATCGTCGTGTCCAGCGAGCTCATGACCGTCGCCAGCATGACGGCGATCGTGATCGGGATCCGATTGGCCGCGTCGCCCTTGCCGTTGCCGGCGCCGGTCATTTCGCCGCCGCGTCCTTGGCCGAGCGGATATCGACCTTAACCTTGGCGCTGAGGCCGGCGCTGAGCTGCGGCGCGCTCTCGTCCAGCGCCAGGCGCACGGGCAGGCGCTGGACCACCTTGACCCAGTTGCCGGTGGCGTTCTCGGGCGGCAGCAGGGCGAAGCTGGAGCCGGTGCCGGGGCTGAAGCTGACCACGTGAGCCTTCAGGGTGTGGTCGTAGGCGTCGATCTTGATCGTCGCCGGCTGGCCAACCCGCATGTGGGCCAGCTGGTCTTCCTTGAAGTTGGCCTCGACCCAGGGCTTGCCCGAGACCAGCCAGAACAGGGTCTGGGAGGCGGCGACGCGGTTGCCGACCTGCAGCTGCTCGACCTTGGTGACCACGCCGTCGGCGGGGGCGACGATGGTGGCGTAGCTCAGGTCCAGCCGGGCGCGGTCGAGGGCGGCCTTGGCCTGCATCACCTTGGGCTGACGGTCGGCGGCGACGTCAGGATGGCCGCCGATGTCGGCCAGGGCCGAGGCGATCTGCTGGCGCACCACGGCGACCTGGCGGCGGGCCTGCTCGGCGTCGTGAGCGGCCGCGTCGGCCTGGGCCTTGGTGGCGACCCCAGCGGCGGCCAGGTCCCGCTGGCGGGCGGCCTCGCGCTGGGTGTAGGCGACGGTCTCCTCGGCGGCCGCCAGGTCGGCATTGCGCTGGTCGTAGACGGCGCGCGAGCCTTGGGTCTCAAAGCGGGCGGCGGCCAGGGCGGCCTCGGCCTGGGCCACGGCCACCTCGAAATCGGCCGGGTCGAGACGGAACAGCACTTGGCCCTTCTTGACCGGCTGGTTCTCCGTGACGTCGATCTGGACCACCCGCCCGGCGACGCTGGGGCTGATCGCGGCCCGCGCGGCCTGGACATAGGCGTCGTCGGTGGACTGCGACTTGCCGCCAGTGAGGACGAAGAAGGCCACCACGCCCAGCAGGATCGCCGGAACGCCGATCATCAGGGGCAGGCGCAGCCGCTGTCCCAGGGTGCGCCGCGTATAGGGATCTCGGCCGTGCCGACGGGCCGCCGCTTCATCGAGTTCGGCGATCGTCTGTTCGCCTTGCGCGTCGCTCACACGCTGCTCCACGTCTCAAAGCGGCCGACGTTCGCGCGTCGGCCGCGGGTCTCGCACAGAAGGATGGGAAAGGGCCGGGGAGGGCCTTGCCTTGGCCGGAGATAGGACTCCCCCGCTCATGAGCAAAATGATATTTCGTCACGCATAAGATGAATGAAGCGCATTTCAAAAATCTCGACCTGAATCTCCTCCGCGTCTTCGACGCCTTGCTGGAGGAGGAGAGCGCGACGCGGGCGGGCTCCAAGCTGGGCCTGACCCAGTCGGCGGTCAGCCACGCCCTGGGTCGGCTGCGGCTGTCGCTGGGCGACGAGCTGTTCGTGCGCGGCCCCTCGGGCCTGCAGGCCACGCCGCGCGCCGTCGAGATGGGTCCGTCGATCCGGGCGGCCCTGAAACTGCTGGAAGCGGCCGTCACGATCCCCAGCTTCGATCCCGCCGTCACCGAGCGCGTGTTTCGCATCAGCGCCAGCGCCTACCTTTGCTCGGTGCTGATTCCGGGTGTGGTCCGCCGGATGCGGGCCGAGGCTCCCGGCGTGAAGCTGCGCATCCGGGGGCTGGAAGGATCGCTCTCCGAAGACCTCGACCATGGCCGCCTGGACATCGTCATCGGCGGATTCGAGCAGGTGACGCCGCGCTTCGCCTATACGCCGCTGTTCACCGAGACCGCCGTATGGGTGATCCGCGCCGATCACCCGGCCGCCCAGCGCGAGATCACCCCGCAGATCCTGGCCGACATGCCCTATCTGGTCGTCTCGGGCGGGCAGGAGGAGGCGCGACGCGGCTCGCGACGCGAACTGGGCTTGCGCCGCATCACCAGCTGGAGCGACGACTACGCCGTGCCCTCGTCGCGGGGGCTGGACGGGCCGATCACCGTGCCGGACGCGTCCTCGGCCCTGGTGATCGTCAGCCAGACCGACATGGCGGCCCTGATGCCGCGCCGCCTGGCCACCCTGGCGGCCGAGCGCGGGGCCGTGGTCATGATCGAGCCCAAGCGCCATCCCGAGCCCGCGCGGTTCGGGGCGGTGACCCGCGGCGGCGACAACCAGACCGGCCCGGTGGCCTGGCTGCTGAACATCGTCGCCGAGGTCTCGGCCCAGATCTGAGCCCCTTGCGGCGCGTGGCCCGTTTCCCACAGCCCGCCGACAATCTCGCCGCCAAACCGCCGCCTGGGTCGTTTTTCCGACATAGCCCCGGGATTAGCCCGATTTCCGCCGAGGCCCGCGCCCGGGATAAGTGCGGATTACGTCGGAACCCGCGCCGCCCGCCATGACGGGCGCCGAAACACGCCGCCACAGCCAATGAACAGGCGAGACGTGCGGGTCCGAATTCAGGGGGATCTATGGAATTGAAAGCCAAGTAAAATTTTACACGTCGTCTTGTTTTCGCCGTTTCAATGAAACCTCATGCGCATTGTTTGCATTGATTAACAATTGAAGCTGCTTAGGAATAACCCTTGTTGCTTTAGTCTGATCTGGCTTTTGGATTCGCCCGTCGGGAGTCAACCATGGCGCAGCTTGACGTTCGAAGCTATGGTCCCGCCGTCGTCGGCATCCGGCGGCGCCGTACATCCGTATCTGCTCGCACCCTCGTTTCGCAGCGACATGCCGATGACCAATCTTGAGATCAGAGTCGCCGCGCTCCAGTTCCTGAGTCTTCGGCTCTGCGCGGCGCTGTCGCTCGAGCAGCTGGAAGATATCCGCCAGTCCACCCTGGACGGCGTCAGGGCCTCGGACGCGGAGTCTCTGCAGATGCAGGCCGAGTTCCTGAAGCTGCTCGACGACGCGATCGACCGCGCCCGCCAGAAGCATGCGGCGACGGCGGCGATGACCAATTCGGCCCATCAGGCCTGACACTGGCGTCCCTCAGGGTTTTTCCCGTCTCGTCTAGGGTTTGACCTGATGGCGCTTCGCCCTTGGCGACGGCAATCTGAGCTTGCTCGCCAGCCAAGGCGTCACCCCCGATTTCCCTTGGCAGCCGTGGTCCGCTCATCCCCCAAGAGCCGGTCGCGGTCGCGGGTCGAGAGCCGGTCGACATGTCCCGACGCATGTGTACGACCGGCTCTCCCTGCGGGGAGCTCCAGCCTCACGAACGTTTTCGGAAAACGCCGGACGCCGGCGGTCAGGCTTCGATCAGCTTGTTGCGGATCGCGTAGCGCACGATGTCGGCCAGGGAATGGGCGCCCAGCTTGCGCATGATGTTGCCGCGATGGCTCTCGACGGTCTTGACGCTGATGTCCAGCATCGAGGCGATCACCTTGTTGCTGCGCGACTCCGCCAGCAGTTGGACGATCAGCAGCTCGCGGGTGGTGAGGGTTTCGGATCCCTCGATCACCTCGCCCAGGCCGTGACCGCCGGGCGAGAGATAGCCGCGCAGCACCGCGTCGGTGATGCCCGGGCAGAAATAGGGCTTGTGGTTCAGCAGCGAGGCCACGGCGGCGATGATGTTGTCGGTCGAGGCCGACTTGAGCACGAAGCCGCGCGCGCCGGCGCTGAGCACCTCGCGCACCAGCTGCTCGCTATCGTGCATGGTGAAGATCAGGAGCTCGGTGTGGGTCTTCAGCTTGCGCACGTCGCGGGCCACGATCACGCCGCTCAGATCCGGCATGCTGATGTCCAGGATCATCACGTCCGGCACCAGCTCCTTGGCCATGCGCAGGGCGTCGCGCCCATTGGAGGCTTCGCCGCAGATCGTCCACCCCGGTTGCGACTCCAAGGCCTCGCGCAATCCGGCCCGGACGATCGAGTGATCGTCGGCCAGCAGGATGGTCGGGGCGTTCGGCAAAGGCATTTGCGATTCTCGCTCCGGTGGCAATTCAGACTATAATTGTCCGATTTTATGCGAAATACTTCGTGAATTTTCGGCGGTAGGTTGAGGTTTATTTCAGCAGAGAAACCCGAGGACGCGCACAACCTCAAATCGTGCGCGCCCCTGGTTCGGATCAAGGCGCCGTTACGACCACATAGGTCACGCCCGACCCGGCATAGCGCGGCTGGTACCAGACCGAACCGCATTGGAAGTAGGTGAGGTCGCCCCGAAACACCGTCACGCAGTTCGACGGCAGGGCGGTGACGGTCGATCCCAGGGCCGCCGAGGTGATCGCGGCGGTCGTGCCGGCCACCACTCCGACCGCGGCGGCGGTCGCCAGGGGATAATCCCAGAACGGATCGTCGTCCCAACCCCATCCCCAAGGTCCCGGCCCCCAGGGGCCCGGTGGCGGGGGCGGCGGCGGCGGATGCGGTCCGGGACCCGGCCCAGGGCCAGGGCCAGGCGGATGAGGACCTGGACCGGGTCCAGGCCCAGGACCAGGATGAGGACCCGGTCCCGGATGCGGCTCCGGGCCAGGCCCGGGATGGGGGCCTGGTCCCGGGCCCGGTCCAGGACCCGGCCCGGGATGAGGCCCATGCGCCTCGCCACCGCCGTGGAAGCCGGGACCGCCCGGCGCGTGCACGTTCATCGCGGTGGGGCGAAAACCACCGCCGCGCAGGTGCGGCGGCGCGGCCCAGGCGGGCAGGGCGCCGCCGACGACGAGGCCCAGGGCGCCGGCCAGGCAGGCCAGGGCGGGGCGGATCGCGCGCGGGCTCATTGGTCGATCCTCGCCATGGCGATCGGCTTGGCGTCGGTCGCGGGCTTGAAGGTGAAGGCGTCGGGCGCGAAGCTGGCCGAGGTGTTCCAGGTGAGGTTCGCGGTGAAGGCCGGCTTGGCCGGATCGTCGATCGTGACGATGCGCATCTTGCGGGGCAGGGGCGTGTCGCCGCGCTGGATCCACACCTCCCAGGACAGGCCCGGCCCCGCGAAAGCGTAGTGGTCGGTGTCGAAGCCGCCGACCTTTTCCTGACCCAGGCGCTTGGCCGAGGTGACCATGTCGGTGGGCTGGGCGTCCGTGCCCCAGTAGAAGAGATCGGCCAGGGGCAGGATCACCCCGTACTGCTCGTAGATCACGTCGACGGTCTGATCGATGGTGGCCGGGGCCGAGACGGTGGCGAAATAGCCGACCTTGGGCGCGAACACGGTGAAGGACTTGCCGTCGTAGATGAAGCGCCGCGCCTTCTTGGCCGTCGTGATGTCGACCACGAACCCGTCGGGCCGCCGCACCTTATAGGCGCCGGTCACCGAGGTGACGGTCTTGGTTCCCTTGTCGTCGGTCACCTCTTCCAGGCTGGCCGAGGAGGTCACCTCGAAGCTCTGGAGCGATCGCAGATAGGCGCCCATGCGGTTGGCGGCCTGGAAGGCGACCGGATCGATCACGGGCGTCGCCGCCGGTTTGGCGGCCTGTTCATCGGCGAAGGCCGGCACGACATTTCCGCTCGCCAACAGTACGACGCCGGTCAGCGCCACGACTAAGCTGCGCATTTTGAACATTCCATGCTCTAACCCATGAGCACGGTTGCAGCGCTTTGGCGCATGCATCTACTAGGTGAAACCCTTAGTTATTCACCCTAGATCCCTGATGCACTTTCGCTGGGTCCGATCCGACCCGCCAATACCGAAAGCCCTGCTCGGGAGCACGGGCTTCACCTGATTGTCGGAATTCCAACGGCGTCCAAGGTTGGCGGACTTTCTCGCTGAAAGGCCGCCGTCGTGCGCCATCTGCTCCTTTGCGGACTCCTCGCCGTACTGCCGACGCCCCTGTGGGCGCAGGACGTCGAGTCGACCACCGCCGCCATGCGCGCGCCCGTCGAGCAGGTGGGACACGTCAAGCCCAGCTTCGTGATCATGCCCATTCCCATGGCCAATCCGGCCATCGGCAACGGCCTGGGCGTGGCGGCCCTGGCCATCTACCAGCCCGGCGGCTCGGCCCGCCCATGGACCAGCGGCGCCGGCGGGCTCTACACCGACACCAAGAGCTGGGGCGTGGCGGCCTTCCAGAAGGCCTATCTGGGCGGCGACAAATACCGGATCACGGCCGGCGTCGGGACGGGCGTGTTCAATGTCGACTTCTTCGGCATCGGCTCGGACGCCGGCTCGGAGGGCCGCTCGATCTCGCTGGAGCAGAAGGCGTCGGGCGGCGTGGCCGAGGTGCTGGCGCGCCTGGGCGAGCACGTCCACGGCGGGCTTCGCTACCGCTACATCAAGATGGACACCACGGTCGACACGGCCAGCATCCTGCCGCAGTTCCAGCTGCCTCAGATCGAACTGGAGAGCCAGGTGTCGCAGCTGGGCCTGGCCGGCGAGTTCGACAGCCGCGACAACGAATACAATCCCCGGACCGGCGTCTACGCCAACGCCCAGTGGCTGTACGCCGACAGCGCGCTGGGCAGCGATTTCGACTATCCGCGGATCACGGCGGCGGTGAACGGCTATCACGCGGTCGACGACAAGACCGTCCTGGCCTGGCGTGGCTCGATCTGCCGGTCGGGTGGCGGCGCGCCGTTCTACGACCTGTGCAACTACGGCCAGAGCAACGACCTGCGCGGCTACACGTCCGGCCAGTACCGCGACCACGCCATGTTCGCCGTCCAGGGCGAGGTGCGGCGCAAGCTCTACAAGCGGTTCGGCGCCGTGGCCTTCGTGGGGGTCGGCGAGGTGGCCAGCGAGTTCTCCAAGCTCAACACCAAGGACCTGTTGCCGGCCGCCGGCGTGGGGGCCCGTTTCGAGGCGTCCAAGAAGTACCGGGTCAATGTGAGCATCGACTACGCGGTCGGGGACGGAACGTCGGCGCTCTACTTCTACATCGGCGAGGCCTTCTGACGCCGCCCCGTCGTTTCTCGGGGCCATGGCCCCATTCCCTGGAGGCTTAGATGCGTAGACTTCTCCTGCTCACCGCCGTCGCCCTGATGGCCGCGTCCGGCGCCAACGCCCAGGCGCTGCTCGCCGACGCCAACAAGGACGGCAAGGTGACCCAGACCGAATACCAGGACAATCGCCGCGCCTTCCTGATGCGCGCCGACCACGACAAGGACGGCAAGATCAGCGCCGCCGAATGGGCCAAGGGCGCCGAGCGCGTCCGGGCCGAGGCTCGCGAGGAAGGCGTCGACGGCTGGCCCAAGGTCGGCAAGGCCGGCCTGTTCGAGGCGCTGGACACCGACAAGGACGGCTATGTGACCCCCGCCGAGATCGACGCCGCCACCGGTCCCAGGTTCGTGAAGTACGACCTGAACAAGGACGGCGTGATCACCCGCGCCGAGGCCGCCAAGCTGGACAAGATGGCCGCCGCCCAGCACTAGCCGCCGCGCCGAACCACGCCCGTCGACCCGAAGTCGGCGGGCGTTTTCGCGCCGCTAGCGGGACTTTTCCCGAAACAGCCGCGACCAGTCGTCCTTCATGCTGACCACCGTCCAGCCGCGTTCGGCCGCGACGCCCAGGGCCACGTCCAGTTTCCCGACGTGGGTGTCCTTGTCGTAGGCGTATTCGCGCTCGGGATCGTCGTGATGCAGCAGCATCGCCAACCGCCGGCCGGGACCGGAATCTGCGTATTGCAGCATGGCCAGGTCGCCGTCGGAATTGCCGAACGCCAGGATCGGCCGCCGTCCGATGTGCAGGGCGATGTTCAGCGGCTTCTCGGCGTATTCGTTGAACGAATTGACCTCGGGCAGCTTGCGGATCTCGGCCCGGCGGCCGTTGAGGCGGAACTCGGTCTTGCCGCTGGAGCCGATCACCCGTTCGCGCGGCACGCCGTAGGTCTGCTCGCTGAACATCCGAACCACGTCGACCCCGCCGGCCGTGACGATGAAGTTGCGAAAGTCGTTGGCGGCCAGATAGGCCAGCAGCTCGCGCATCGGCTGGTAGGCGAGGGCGGTATAGGGCTTGTCGAAGCGCGGGTGCCGGGCCTCGGTCAGCCAGGCGGCGACCTCCAGGGCGAACGACTCCTCGGTGGCGTGAGCGTGCAGCTGCAGCAGCAGCTCGACCACCGCCTGCTTGCCGCACGCGGCCAACCCCGGCAGGTCCTGGTGCACGAAGGCCTGAAACGCCGGGGTGGCGGCCAGCTCGGGATGCGAGCCCGCCATGCTTTTGGCGCGCTCCAGGGCGAACATGCCCTGGGCGTAGAGCGGATGCTCGACCCACAGGGTGCCGTCGTTGTCGAACACCGCGACGCGGTCGGCCGGCGCCACGTAGTCGCGGCCGCCCGGGCGGGTGACGCGGGCGACGAAGTCCAGGATCTTCCGTCGCGGCGTCGTATCGGACCAGCTGGGCAGGGGCACCTTGGTCATGTTCGCGCCTCCGAACGGATCAGCCGCTGGATCGGGCGATGCAGCGGAACCCCACATGCGACGCGGACGTGTCGATCGGCTGGGCGTGCCGCGCCGCCGGGCGATAGCGCTTGCAGTAGCTGGGCGCGCACAGGTGCGATCCGCCCTTCAGCACCTTGCGCGGAATGCCCAGGCCGTCGGCCTCGCAGCTGGCCTCCTGGCCGCCGCCGCGCGGGTTCTTGGCCGCGCAGCAGCGGGGCGCGGCGTCTGCGAGATCCGGCGTCGACCACCAGTCGGCCGTCCACTCCCAGGTGTTGCCGATCATGTCGTACAGGCCATGGCCGTTGGGCGGATAGGCGCCGACCGGCGAGGTGCGGGACCAGCCGTCCTCCAGGGTGTTCTGGTGCGGAAAGTCGCCCTGCCAAGTGTTGGCCATGTGCCGGCCTTCCGGCTGGAAGTCCTCGCCCCAGGCATATTCGGCGTCGTTCAGCCCGCCGCGCGCGGCCAGCTCCCACTCCGCCTCGGTCGGCAGTTCCAGCCCCGCCCAGTCGGCATAGGCCACGACGTCGACCCAGGCCACGTGCACCACCGGGTGATCGTCCAGCCCTTCCAGGCTGCTGCTGGGACCATAGGGATGACGCCAGTCCGCACCGGGGACGAAGGCCCACCACTGAAGGGGATGGCGCAGGTCGACTGGACCCCGAGGCGGGTTGAACACCATCGACGAGGCCACGAGCATGGCGGGATCGGCGCCGGGATAGTCGGCGGGATTGGGCGGAAGCTCGGCGAAGGTGACGTAGCCGGTGGCCGCCACGAAGCGGGCGAACTGACGGTTCGTCACCGGGCTAGGATCGATCCAGAAGCCGTCGACCGCCACCCGGCGGGACGGCCGCTCCTCGTGATAATGCCGGTCCGACCCCATGGTGAAGACCCCGCCGGGAATCCACACCATCGCCTCCCGCAACGGCTTCGCGCCGGACGGCGACGAGGGAACGGGATTGAGGAGGCTCTTCATCGGATGCTCCGCCGACAGGTCTTCTAGTGATCATGGGCGGCGGCCCTGATCGATCAGGCGATCCCCCCGGCGCCGAAGGGAAATTTCCCTAGCCTCGCGGTGTTCGATGCAGGTTTCACCGGGGGCGGCCCGGCGCTTCGCCGGATGGCGCGGGCGGGGCGATTGCCGTTTGCTGAGGGCCTCCAACGCGGTCCGACGCGAGGTCTCCCCATGGAAAATCTGCTGCGGGAATGCGCCAACTATGTCGCGCTGGCCGCCGAGCTGTGTTCGGTGGTCTGCATCGCCATCGGCATGGTGGAAACCCTGGTCAAGGCCGCCCTGGTGGTCGGCTCCGGCCGCGACCGGTCCCGCCGCGTGCGGCGCGAGGTCTGGACCAAGTTCGCGATGTGGATCGTCCTGGCCCTGGAGTTCGCCCTGGCCGCCGACATCGTCCGCACCGCCATCGCCCCCACCTGGGACGACATCGGCCGCCTGGGCGCCATCGCCCTGATCCGCACGGCGCTGAACTACTTCCTCGAACGCGACATGGAGGAGTTCAACACCGAGGACGACGAGACCGCGGACGCGGGAACGCGCCCGTGAGCGAGCGGCTCGACCGCGCCGACCTGATCGAAATCGCCGCCGCCGTGGTGATCTCGGTGGCGGCGGCCATGACCTCCTGGGTCAGCTTCCAGGCCGCCCTGTGGGACGGCGAACAGGCCGCGCACTACACCCAGGCCAGCGCCGCGCGGGTGCAGGCCACCAGCGCCGCGACGGCGGCCGGTCAGTTGGAGACCGCCGACCTCCTGATGTTCCAGGGCTGGCTGAGCGCGACCGCCCAGAAGGAGCCGCTGCTCCAGGCCTTCTACCGCCAGCGTTTCCGGCCGGAATTCGCCGTCGCCTTCGAGGCCTGGCTGCGGGCCGAGCCCCTGACCAATCCCGCCGCGCCGCGAACCCCCTTCGCCATGCCGCAGTATCACTCGACCAGGCTGGCGGAATCCCAACGTCTGCAACGCCAGGCCGACGCCCTGTTCGAACGGGGCCAGAAGGACAACGACATCAGCGACAGATTCGTGCGCGGCACCGTGCTGCTGGCCGTCGCCCTGTTCTTCGGTGGCATCAGCCAGACCTTCAAGGGAACCCGGGTCAAGGCGGCCCTGATCCTGATCGCCTTCGTCATCTGCGCGGTCAGCGCCGCCCAGGTGGCCCATCTGCCCACCCTGTCGCTGAAGGGCTTTTTCTGACGGAGTTTCCCATGCCCACGCGCAGAACCCTGCTGGGCCGCATCGCCGCCCTGGCCCTGGCGGCCGGGATCGTATCGAGCTCCGCTCTGGCGAGCCCGCCGGCGGCCGATCCCTTGCCCTCCTGGAACGCCGGCCCGGCCAAGACCGCCATCACCGCCTATGTCGCCCGGGTGACCCGGCCCGGCGCCGACTTCGTGCCCCCGGCCGAACGGATCGCCGTGTTCGACAACGACGGCACCCTGTGGGCAGAGCAGCCCATCTATTTCCAGGTCGCCTTCGCCATGGAGCGGATCGGCCAGATGGTGGCCAAGGATCCCAAGCTGCGCGAGAGGCCCGCCTTCGCGGCCATCGCCGACCACGACCAGGCAGCCATCGCCAAGCTGAGCGAGCAGGAACTGGCCGAGGCCGCCTTGGCCGTCCAGGTCGGGCTGACGACGCAGGAGTATCAGGCGGTCGCCAAGGCCTGGTTCGACCAAGCCCGCCATCCGCGCTTCAAGACGCCCTACACCGCGCTGACCTATCAGCCCCAACTGGAGCTGCTGGCCTATCTGCGGGCGTCGGGCTTCAAGACCTACATCGTCTCGGGCGGCGAGGTGCAGTTCATGCGGACGTTCGCCGAGCAGGCCTATGGCGTGCCGCCCGAACAGGTGATCGGCTCCAGCCTGAAGACCCAGTTCGAGATCCGGGACGGGAAGGGGGTGCTGGTCGCCCAATCGGCCCTGAATAGCCTGGACGACGGCCCCGGCAAGCCCGCCAACATCGACCTGCATATCGGGCGCGCGCCGCTGGTGGCGGTCGGCAACTCCGACGGCGACCTGCAGATGCTGCAGTACTCGGCCTCCAGCGCCCGACCCAGCCTGCAGGTCCTGGTCCATCATGACGACGCCGCGCGCGAATACGCCTACGACCGGCAATCGAAGATCGGCACGCTGGACAAGGCCCTGGACGAAGCCACCGCCCACGGCTGGACCGTCGTCAGCATGAAGGCCGACTGGAAGACCGTGTTCGCGGCAAAGCCCTAGACGGCGCGGTCTTGGGTCGGATTTCCCCGGCCCTTCTGGCGGGCCGGTTTCCGCCAATCGCTCAACTCAAGAGATTACGTCCCACGGTCAGGGTTTCACCTGATTGAGACCGCCGCCGCGCAGGCGGAGAGTTCGAGCATGAACCGCACCCAGGCGCGGTCGCGCGACGCAGACAGGAGTTCGTCCGATGCCGTCCAGGATCATGCCCCCCAAGATCATGCCTCGGGCGCTTCTCGCCGCCACGGCCGTCGCCTGCCTGGCCCTCGCCGGATGCGAAAGCCCTGGAGGCAAGGTGTCGGTCCTGTCCGGCCAGACCCCGATCGCCGGCTCGACCTATGCCTGGGCGCCGGACGCCCAGCCCGGCTCGGGCGACCCGCGCGTCGACAACGACATCATCCGCGAGCGCATCCGGACGGCGGTCGACACCAACCTGGCCGCCAAGGGCTACCGCCAGGTCGCCGCCGGCCAAGCCAAGGTGCTGGTCGCCTATCACATCGGCCTGCAGAACCGGACCGACTATTCGGCGTCCAGCATGGGCGGTCCCGGCGGCGTGGCCTGCGGCGTGCGCGGCTGCATCGGCGGTTACGGCTGGGGCATGTACGGCGCCCCGATGGACGTGGACGTCAAGTCGATCAACTACGTCGAGGGATCCCTGATGCTGGACCTGGTCGACACCGCCAGCGGCAAGCTGGCCTGGCGCGCCACCTCCCAGAAGCGCGTCGACCAGAAGGACGTCACCCAGGACGGGATCAACGCCGTCGTCGCCGACATGCTCAAGACCCTGCCGCCCGGCGCGCCGCCCGCCGGCTAGGACGACTGCCTCGTCACTTCGAACGCCCCTCGAATTTCGGAGACGTCCATGACGGACCTGAGCCCCACCGAGAAACTCCTGCAGACCTCGGCCCGCTGGGCGGATGCGGATACCGACGCCGGCGTCGCGGGCGTCGCGGGCGAGACCCGCAGCTTCGCCCCTCCCGCCGAACGCACCGCCCTGGACGACGCGGAGTTCCGGCGGCAGGTGGTGGCCAGCATCCCGGTGCTGCGGTCCTTCGCCCGCGGCCTCTGCGGCGACGCGGCCGCCGGCGACGACCTGGCCCAGGACGCTCTGCTGAAGGCCTGGCAGCACCGCAAGCAATTCAGCGTCGGCACCAATTTCAAGGGCTGGATCCTCAAGATCGCCCGCAACCACTTCTACTCCCAGCGCCGCCGGATCTGGCGCGAGACGCCGCTGGACGAGGCCATGACCGCCCAGGTGCCCGCGACGGGGACCGACCAGGTCCAGTCGCTGATGCTGAACGACCTGCGCAACGCCCTGAACGCTCTGAGCGACGAGCAGCGCGAGGCGGCGATCCTGGTCGGGGCGGGCGGCTTCTCCCACCGCCAGGCCGCCGAGATGTGCGACGTGCCCGAGGGCACCATGAAGAGCCGGGTCTGCCGGGCGCGCGCCAAGCTGGCCCTGCTGCTCGAGAACGGCGACCTGGACTACGACGCCACGCCGGCCTCGCTGGCGGCGGGGCTGATCATGGCCGAGCTGTCGGCCCTGTCGGACGCCCGCGGCTAGACTGGCGCCTCGCCTCAGGTCCGCCTAAGAGGAGCGGACAGGGCGAGGCGACCATGACCGCGATCCATTCCTACGACCCCAAGGCCGGTCACGGCCTGAGGCACGATCCCTTGAACGCCATCATCGCGCCCCGGCCGATCGGCTGGATCTCCAGCGTCGGCGCGTCGGGCGTACGCAACCTGGCGCCCTACAGCTTCTTCAACGCCTTCAACTACAAGCCGCCGATCATCGGCTTCTCCAGCACCAGCTGGAAGGACACGGTGCGCAACATCGAGGAGACCGGCGAGTTCGTCTGGAACCTGGCGACCCGGTCCCTGGCCGAGGCGCTGAACGTCACCTCGGCGACGGTGGACGCGGCGGTGGACGAGTTCGAACTGGCGGGCCTGACCGCCGCGCCGTCCAAGAAGGTGGCCCCGCCGCGCGTGGCCGAGAGCCCCGTGGCGTTCGAATGCCGCCTGACCCAGCTGATCCGCCTGACCGACGCCGAGGGCGCGCTGGTGGACGCCTGGATGACCCTGGGCGAGGTGGTGATGGTCCATATCGACCAGGCGCTGCTGGTGGACGGCGTCTACGACACCGTGGCCGCCGAGCCGATCCTGCGCGGCGGCGGCCCCGCCGACTATTTCACGGTCGGCGAGGCCCAGAAGTTCCTGATGCGGCGGCCCGCCTAGCGGGGGGCGTTGACCACCACGTACTGCACGGTCGTCCCGGAGTAGCGGGGCTCGTACCAGGTGCTGCCGCACTGCGAATAGCTGATCCCGTTGACGATCACGGTCGAGCAGCTGGGCGGCACGCTGTAGACGATCGAGCCCACCACCGCCGCCGTCACCGCCGCCGTGGCGCCGATGGCCACTCCGGTCGCGATGGGGTGGTAATGGTCGTCCCAGCCGTTGTGATAGTCGTAGTGATTGTCGACGTTCACGTTGACGTTCCGGTTCACGTTCGTGTTGCGATTGATGTTGGTGTTCCGGTTGGCGTTGACGTTGTGATTGACGTTGGCGCTGGCGTTGGTGCGCACGCCCCGGTTCCCGCCGCCGCCCGGGGCGGGACGGGCCGATCCGCCGCCTTGGCGAGACGCCGGACGGGCGCCGCCTCCGCCGCCGCGACGCTGGCAATCGGCGGTCGAGGCGGACTTGGGCAGCAGGGATTCATACAGCGCGGATCGAGGGGCCGGAACGTCGGCGGCGACGGCGGCGGCCGGCGCCGTCAGGCCCAGGGCGGCGGCCGCGGCGATCAGGGCAGGTTGGATCTTGGTCATGGGGAAAGCCCTCATTTCGCGCCGGCGGCCGACAGGTCGGCCAGGGTGATGCGGTGTGCGTCGGCGGGCGGAGCGAAGGTGTAGGCCGACTGGGCCGGCGCCTTGGCTTCCCACTTCATCACGGCCGTGTATTGCGGCTGGGCCGGGTCCTGGGTGGTGGTGATCACCATCTTGCAGGGCAGTGCGGGGCCGTCGGTGCGGATCCAGATCTGCCAATCGGCGGCCTTCTGCCGGAAGGCGTAGTGCTGGCAGGCCAGGCCGTCGACCGTCTCGGGCCCGACGTTGAAACCGGACTGGATCCGCGCCGTCAGGGTCGGGTCCGTGCCCAGGTAGAAGAGGTCGGCCAGCGGGATCTCGACGCCATACTTCTCCTTGGTCACGTCCAGGGTCGCGCCGATGGTCGGCGGGGCGGGGACCGAGGCGTAGTAGCCGACCTTGGGCGCGAACAGCGTGATCGACTTGCCGTCGTAATAGATCTCGCGCGCCTGGTGGTCGGTGCTCATGGCGATCTTGAAGCCACTGGGGCGCTGGGCCTCGATCTTCAGGTCGCCGCCGAACTGCAGCTTCTGGCCGCTGTCGAGCACCTGTTCGGTGGTGACGTCGGCGGTGACGGTGAAGGCGGTCATGGCCCGCAGCGCCTCGCCCATCTTGTTCAGCGCCGCCAGCGCGTCGGCGTCTGGCTTGGCGGCCGCGGCCGGCGCCGGCGTCTGCGCCTGGGCCAGGCCGCCAAGGCCGAGGGCGACACACAGGGTCGCCGAAGCCGCCAGGAACATGCGAAGGGGTTTCATGGGTTTGGCCTCCAGGCCCGGTCCTCGAACAGCCGGCAGGATGGGCTCGGGGGGCGGGTGGTGGGTATCGGGGCATTTCCCTAGACGCCGCCCGTCAGAACCCTGGCCCGGCCGGAACATCTCCCGGGGCCGGAAAAGCGGGACATAACGTCGCGACACCGCCTCTTTCCCTTGCGCGGCAACGCTCAGAGGCCTGACGTTCCCCAAGGCTAAGGATTGCGTTAACCATATCGCGTCCAGGTTTGCCGATCGGATGACGGGAGAGCGCCGTGACTCGGGGTGGCGTGATTCAGAAGCTTTCAGCGCAAGAGGCGCATCTGGAGCCGGTGGCCGTGGCGCGTCCGCGCCTGCCGACGGCCGACGCGATCCTGCCGTACCTCCAGCGCATCGACACCGCGCGCTGGTACTCCAACTTCGGCCCGCTGCTGGCCGAGATGGAGGACCGCCTGGCCGCGCGCTTCGGCGCCGGCGCGCGCGTCGTCACCACGGTCAACGCCACCCAGGCCCTGACCCTGGCCCTTCAGGCCATGGAACTGCCGCGCGGCACGCTGTGCGCCGTGCCGTCCTGGACCTTCGTCGCCACCGCCCACGCCGTGGTCCAGGCCGGGCTGACGCCCTGGTTCGTGGACGTCGACGCCGAGACCTGGATGCTGGACGCCGAGGCGACCCGCGCCGCCCTGGCCCGCGCGCCGGGCTCGGTTTCGGCCGTGATCCCGGTCGCCGCCTTCGGCCGCATGCCCGATCTGGAAAGCTGGAAGACCTTCCAGGACGCCACCGGCGTGCGCGTGCTGATCGACGCCGCCGCCGCCTTCGACACCGCCAACGACGCCGACCTGCCGATGGTGGTCAGCCTGCACGCCACCAAGGTGGCGGGGATGGGAGAGGGGGGCTTCCTGGCCACCCGCGACGAGGGCCTGGCCGACCGCGTGCGCCAGCAGACCATGTTCGGCTTCAACGGCAGCCGCGACGCCCTGCGCGCGGCCACCAACGCCAAGCTCAGCGAATATTCCGCCGCCGTGGGCCTGGCCGCCCTCGACGCCTGGCCGGCCGACCGGCTGCGCTGGTTCATGACCGCCCAGACCCTGCGCCGGTCGCTGATCGCCCTCCCGGAAGTCCGCTTCCAGGCCGGCTGGGGCGAGCGCTGGACGACCAGCGTCTGCGTGGTCGGCCTGCCCGACGGTTCGACCGACGCGGTCGAGGCCGCCCTGCACGCCGACGGCGTCGCCACCCGCCGCTGGTGGGGCCAGGGCTGCCATGTCAGCCCGGCCTTCGTCGACGCCCCTTGCGACGACCTGAGCAACACCCGCCGGCTGGCCAACGCCACCCTGGGCCTGCCGTTCGCCATCGACCTGACGCCGGCCGATATCGCCCGCGTCTCGGACTCGCTGGCCCGCGTTCTGGGCTAAGGCTCGCTAGCGGGAACGGCCTCGCGCCGAGACCGGCCACAGGGCCACCAGGGTGTCGCCCTCGACCACGTGATAGGTGTCGTAGAGGTTCACGGTCGGGTCGCAGTGCGGCGCGCCCAGGATCACCCGCTCGGCCAGGCCCGGCGTCGCCTCGCCCGGCGGCGGCAGGATCGCGCCGTGCTCGTCGCCCATGAAGAAGTAGCGCGAACCCTCCGGCGCGCCGCCCAGCACCTTGGGCGGCTCCGCATCGGTCGACAGAGCCTTGAAGCCCGCGTCGACGGTGACCATGCCCGGCGTGTTGGCGCTGACCACCCGGGCGTCGATCAGCAGCGAGGCCTCGTAGGGGCTCTCGTCGGCCCCGTCGCCGGCGATGTCGCAGACCAGGTACTGGCCGTCCATGAACACGTACGAGCCGACCTGGAACTCGGTGAAGATGCCCAGCTCCGCGTCGATCCGGTGCGAGCCGGTGCCCGAGCCCGAGATGATCGGCGGCGCGCCGCCGGCGGCGGTCAGGGCGTCGATCACGGTGCGAATATAGGCCCCGCGATCCTCGAGATTGGCCTTGCGGTCGGCGAAGCTCTCGATGTGCTGCTGCATGCCGCAATAGCATTGCAGGCCGGTATAGATCAGGCCGGGCTGGGCCTGGATGTCCTGGAACAGGGCCACCGCCGCCTCGGGCGAACCGACGCCGGTGCGGTGGATGCCGGGATCCAGGTCGATGATCACCTTCAGCGGCTTGCCCGCCGCCTCGGCGGCCGCGCCCAGGCCCATGACGTTGGCCGGGTTGTCGACCACGGTCATCAGGTCGTCGGTCTTGCCGTTCAGGGCGATCAGGCGGGCGATGGCCGGGGCCGAGACCACCGGCGAGGTGATCAGGAGGCCCGTCGTCACCCCGCCCTCGGCCAGGACCTCGGCCTCGCCGATCTTGGCGCAGCACAGGCCCACCGCGCCGGCGGCGACCTGCAGCTTGGCGATGTCGACGCTCTTGTGGGTCTTGGCGTGGGGCCGCAGCTTGACGCCCTTGCTCGCGGCGAAATCGGCCATGCGGGCGATGTTGCGCTCCAGGGCAGGGCGGTCGATCACCAGCACCGGGGTGTTGAGCTCGCGGCGCGAGCCGGGCGCGCCGATCAGGCCGGCATGCAGGTCTTGGTCGGTCATGGCGGTTCTCTAGAGGCCGAAGAGTTCGGTGAGGTGAACGTTGGCGAACTTGCCGGTCGGGTCCCAGGTCTTGCAGGCCGAGACGAAGTCGCCGGCGCGCGGATAGAGCCGGTGGACGTCGGCGGTCGTCAGGGTGTGGCGCTTGGCCCAGTGTGGGCGGCCCGCGCCGTCGGCCAGCACGGCTTCCATCTCCTTGAAGAGCGCCTGCCAGGGCATCTTGGCGTACTGGTGGAACGAGATCGACGCGCCGGGGCCGCCGTTGAAGGGGCTCATCCAGATGTCGTCGCCGGCCGCCAGGCGGAACTCGAACGGGAAGGTGACCGGCAGGCGGCGCTTGCGGATGTGGGCCATGGCCGCCTTCAGCGTCGGGATGCCGGCGGCGCGCGGCAGCTCGTACTCCATCTCCTCGAAGCGGATGTTCCGCTCGGACGGGAAGATCTCGTAGGCGGGACCGGCGCGACGGGTGGGCTTGCCCATGGTCTTCATGACCAGGCGCTGCAACGGCCCGGTCAGCACCGGCAGGGCGGCGCAGAGGTCGCAGACCGCCTTGAAGCTGGCCTCGGTGTCCTCGCCGATCTCCTTGGCGGGACGACCGGGATCCTCGGCCGGGACGGGGTTCAGGGTCTTGAAGATCACGTCGTCCGAATAGGGGAAGACGAAGAACTCCATGTGGCGCGTGGCGGCGGCCAGCTCGTCCAGGCGTTCGGCCACCTCGGCCAGCGGCCGGCGCTCGACGCGTTCTTCCAGATAATAGGCCGGCACGACGTTGATGCGGATCTCGACGGCCACGCCCAGCAGGCCCAGGGACAGGCGCTGAGCCTGGTAGAGCCGAGGGTTCAGGTCCGGGCCGCATTCGACGATCTGGCCGTCGGCGGTCATCAGGCGGAAACCGCAGGCCTGGGTCGACAGGCTGCCCAGCTCGGCCCCCGTGCCGTGGGTGCCGGTCGAGATCGCCCCGGCCAGGGATTGGGGATTGATGTCGCCCTGATTGATCAGCGACAGGCCTTCCGCCCACAGGGCCGCCGTCAGCCGCTTGAGGCTCCAGCCGGCCGGCGCCCAGACGGTCTTACGGTCGGCCGCGATGTCGACCGCGCCCTCGTAGTCCGACAGGTTCAGCAGCAAGTCGCCGGTTTCACAAAGCGGCATGAACGAGTGGCCGGCGCCGACCACGCGGACCTTGCCGGCCTGACCGATCAGCGAGGCAAGTTCGGCGGCCGTGCGCGGCTTGGCGATCAGGCGAGGGGAGGAGGCGACGCTGCCCGACCAGTTGTTCCACCCCGACATGCCCGTCTCCCCGTTCGCGATGCAGGTATGATAGTAAAAACTACCGTTCTTGCAATACGTCGTTCCACGGAACCAGGGACGGGTCGCCGAAGGTGTCGAAATAGCGCTCGAACAGCAGGCAGACCTCGCGGCTCAGGGCTTCGGCGTCCTGGTCAGGTTCCTCGACGGCCATCTCGGTGGCCGAGTAGGTCAGCTCGACCATCATCCGCATGGCCATGCGGGCGCGGGCTTCGGAGGCGCCGGGATAGCGCTGCATCAGCACCTCGGCGAACTGGCCGGCCACCATGTCGCGCGAGGCGAAGCGCAGCTGCTGCAGCATGGGCACGGCGCGTAGGGCACGGCCGATCGCCGCCCCACCGGGGAAACGGCGGGTCATCTCGATCATCTCGGTCAGCATCAGCACGTTCTTGCCGATCCGCTCGGCGGGCGTGTCGCCCTCCATGCCGCCGGCCTCCATCCAGGCGAACACCATGTCGTCCTGGGCCTTCATCAGCCGGTCGCCCAGCTCCTTGAGGATGGCGTACTTGTTGGGAAAGTAGCGATAGAGGGCCGGCGGGGTCAGGCCGGCGCGCTTGCAGATGGCGTTGGTGGTCAGTTGCTCGAAACCGATCTCGCCCAGCATCTCGCCGGCCGTGGCCAGGACGATCTCGTAGGTGTCCTGCGCCCGCGCCTGGGTGGGCTGCAGCTTGGCGTCCAGCGCGATGTCGGGGCCGGCGGTCTTCCTGGCCGTCGCCTTCGGCATGCGGTTTCTCCTTCAAGTCTCCCTGGACTAGAGCGCTTTTAGGGAAAAGCCAATCGAGCCGACCGCTTAGCGCGACTTCGTCAGGTGCAGACCGGCCACGACCGCCAGGGTGACCACCGCCAGGCCCGCGCCCAGCCACACCGCCGGACGCACGTCGGCGCCGGTCACCACGAACGAGGCCAGCAGGGGCCCCGCGCCGCAGCCCAGCAGGCTGGCGCCTGGTCCCAACAGGGCCGCGCGACGGCTGGGATCGGCCTCGATGGCCAGAGGCGTCAGGAGGGGCGAGGCGAACAGCCAGACGAAGCCGAACACGCCCGAGGCCGCCAGGAACACCCCCGCCGGCGGCAGGCTGACCATCACCAGCAGGGCGGCCAGGGCCACGACCACCGCGACGGCCAGCGACCAGAACCACGACAGCCGCCCGGCCAGGGCCGTGGCGGCCGCGCCTCCGGCCACCTGGGCGGCCAGGGAGACGGCGAAGGCCGCGCTGGCGACGCTGGCCGCGTGTCCGGCCTGGCGCGACAGCGGCTCGGCATAGATCCAGACGGCCAGTATGAAGGCCTGGAAGCAGAAGACGGCCGCCAGGGCGACCCAGCCGCGCGGCGAGGGCAGGCCCTTGGGATTGTCCTCGGCCTTGGGCAAGGGCTCATAGATACGGGGCGCCGCAAGGCCGGCGACGGCGGCCGAGACGGTCAGCACGGCCAGCACCAGGAAGCCGCCGTCGGGGCCGAACCGCCCCACGACGAAGGCCCCGATGGCGCTCACCACGCCCAGCTGGACCAGGGTCTGGATGGTCAGGTAGAGGCCCGACCACCGCTCGGGCCGGGGCGAGCGGACGATCATGCCGGTGATCAGCCAGATCATGGCGCCGGCCGGCAGTCCGGCCAGGGCGCGCACCAGGATCAGCAGGTCGCCGGACGTTCGCGTGGTCGCCAGGTCCAGCGCCGCCAGCAGCAGGCCGCAGGTTACGGCCGCCAGCCGCAGCCGGCGCTCGCCGAACAGCGGGCCGATCACCGCCGCGCCGATGCCCATGGCCACCAGTTCGCCCATGCCGGCCACGCCGATCTGGCCGGCGGTCAGGCGGCCAGCCGCCTCCATGCCACCCAGCAGCAGGGGTCCGACGCCCGGAAACAGCACCCCGACCAGGCCGATCCAGAAGACCGCCAGCCGCTGGCTCAGGCTCGGCGGATCACCGATCCAGGCCCCGTCGGCGACGGGCGGCTCGGCGAGCGCCGGGGACTCGGCCGCGCTCAATACTTGGCTCGGAAATAGACGCCGTAGGTGCGCGGCGGTCCCATGCTGAACACGTCGAAGCCGAAGGCGGCGATCGCGGTGATGTCGGAGATGTTGGTGGTGTCGGCCAGGTTCTTACCCCACACGCCCAGTTCGTAGCGGCCATCGGCGAAGGCCCAGCCGACCTGGCCGTTGACATAGGCGCGCGCCTTGTCGCTGAGCCGCTCGGTGTTGGCCGTGTCGTAATAGACCTTGCTGCGGTAGGTGAAGTCCAGCTGGGTCGTCAGGTCGCCGCCGCCCACCGGATGGGTGTAGCGCGCCGCGCCGTTCAGGCTGGCCTTGGGCGCCGACGGCAGGGTGTTGCCCGAATAGTCCTCGGCCAGCGACTGGAAGTCCTTGTATTCGGCACTGAGCAGCGACGCGCCCAGGGTGAGGGACAGGCCCGTCACCGGCCGCGCCTCGATCTCGGCCTCGCCGCCATAGACCCGGGCCGCCGAGGCGTTGGTGAAGAACTGGGTGGGCGGCATGTTGGGACGCGCCAGGATCGTATAGACCTGCAAGTCCTTGTAATCGTAGTAGAAGGCCGAGACGTTGACGCGCAGGCGACGGTCCAGGAACTCGCTCTTGGCGCCGATCTCGTAGGCGTTGACCGTCTCGTCCTTATAGGGCTTCAGGTCCTCCTCGACGACCGTCTGGCCGCTGAAGAAGCCGCCGCTCTTGGTGCCCCGGTTGTAGGTCGCATAGACGTTGGCGTCGTTGCTGAGCGCATAGCGCAGGCCAAGGCGCCCCGAGACCGAGCTGAAGCTCTTTTCGTCGTCATGCACGAACAGGGTCAGCAGGCCGTAATCGACGTCGCTGACATAGTGGAAGGTCTTCTTGTCCTGCGACCAGCGCAGGCCGCCTGTCAGGGTCAGGCGCGAGGTCAGGTCGTAGTCCACCTGGCCGAAGGCGGCGTAGCTGGTGGTCTTCTGGTGCAGCGGCCAGCCGAACACGCCGATGCTGTTGGCGGGATCCATGCCCGTGGGGTTGTTGACCGGATCGGGGACGCGGGCCACCTCCAGCACGTTGTAGTGGCTGTCATTGTCCAGGTTGTCGCGCGCGGCGTAGACGCCCGCCACCCAGCGCAGCTGGGTCGGACCGTTCGACTGCAGCCGCAGTTCCTGGCTCAGGGTGTCCTGCTGGGCGATGTAGCGGGCGTCGAAGATCGAGATCGGGTTGGCGTCGGTCTCTTCGTAGTCGTCGCGCTTGGCGCTCTGGTAGCCCGTGATCGAATAGAGGCTGACCGGGCCGAAGTCGTAGGTGATCGCGGTCGTGGCGCCGAACAGCTTGACGATGTCCTTGCCCTCGAACCGGTAGTCGCCCTCGTACTTGTTGGTGCTGGTGTTGGCGTAGCCGGCGACGTTCGTGCACTGGCCGGAGGTGTAATATTCCGGCTTGCAGAAGATGTAGCCGAAGGTCGGATCGGGCGTGGCCGTGCTGGCCGCATCGGCCGTCTGGGCCACCAGCGAGCGGTTGTAGGTCAGGATCGAGCCGCCCTTGGACTTGCTGTAGCTGGCCGAGACGTCGACCGTCAGCTTGTCGTCGGGCGTGAAGCGCAGGGCGCCGCGAACGGCCCGGCGGTCGGCGTCGTTGCCCTTGTTCCCCGTCAGGCGATTGAGCGTGTAACCGTCGCTCTTGTCGAAGAGGCCGCTGATCCGGAAGGCCAGGGTGTCGGCGACGGGGCCGCCGAACCCGCCCTCGACCTTGATCGAGTTGAAGCGCCCGTAGTCGACGGCCAGGTCGCCCTGCGGCGTGCTGGTCGGCTTCTTGGTGGTGACGTTGATCGCCCCGCCGGTGGTGTTGCGACCGTAGAGCGTGCCCTGGGGCCCGCGCAGCACCTCGACCTGCTGCAGGTCGTAGAAGCCGGCCATCTGAGCGAGGGGCGAGGCCACATAGACCCCGTCCACATAGACGCCCACGGCGCTGGCGGTGGCTGGGTTGAAGTCGTTGACCCCGATGCCGCGGATGAAGATCCGGGGGTTGGCGGCGTTGTCGTCGGTCTTGATCTGCAGGCCCGGCGCCAGGCCCGACAGGGCCAGGACGTCGCCGACCCTTTGGTCCCTGAGCTGGTCGGCGGTCATGGCGGTCACCGAGACCGGCACGTCCTGGAGGTTCTCGGACCGTTTCTGAGCGGTGACGACGATCTCCTCGAGAGCGGTCGCCTCCTGCGCCGCGGCCTGTTTGGCCGCCACCATCATCGCCGCGCCGGCGACGCCCGCGAGCACTTGAAGCTTCCGCATTCCACACCCCCGCTACTGATTTATTGGGGATATAGTAGTTATAGCTATCGTTATGGCAAGCGCCGTTCACTGAGCGACGTTCGACTGCCCATCACGCCCTATTCACGGGCATTCCTAGCGATCGACGCCCGAATTTCGGACTGCCGACGCCCATGCAAAGGCTAGGATTCGCCGGCGCCATGGTCAGGGTTCGGCCGGATTGAACGCCGCCACCGAGTCGGCAGAGTGCTTCAGACCGAGGGAGCACATCATGCATTCGTCCCACTTCTGGCAAAGCGCCGGCCTGCTCGGAATCATCCTGGGCGCGGCCATACTGTCGGCCATGATCGGATCGAGGGCCCACGCCGGAGACATCCCGGCGCGGGCGGCGATCACGGCCTCGATCTGACCTCAGGCGCCGCGCGGCTTCTTCCTGGGCTTGGACATGTTCAGCGCCACGGCGGCGCGGATCAGCGCCTTGAACGCCGCCTCGTCGATCGTCTCGCCCTCGCGGAAGTCGATGGCCCGCCGCGTATTGCCCTCGAGGCTGGAGTTGAACAGGCCCGACGGGTCCTCCAGCGACGCGCCCTTGGCGAAGGTCATCTTCACGACGGCCTTGTAGGTCTCGCCGGTGCTGATGATGCCGTCGTGCTCCCAGACCGGAACGCCGCCCCATTTGACAGTCTCGACCACCTCGGGGTCGGCCTCGTGGACGAGCGCCCGAATCCTGGCCAGCATCTCACCGCGCCAGTCGCCCAGGGCCTTGATCTTCGCGTCGATCTGAGCGGCGGCGTCGCCCGCTTCGGCGGTCGCGTCGCTGGTCTTCTTCATCATGATCTCACCTCTTGGGGGTCGTTCGGAACTGCTCGCCGGGCAGTTGGCTGGCCTGTTTCACCCAGTCGGCGAACAGAGCCTCGTCCAGCGCGTCGTTCTCGTGGATGTCCAGGTAGCGCACCAGCGCCTGCTTGGACGCGCCGGGTGGGGGAGGGGTCAGGTTCGCGCCCTGGAAGAAGGCCACCTTGACGTAGCGGGCGTAGCAATGGACGGCCAGGAACCAGCCCTGGCCCTCCACGCCGTAGAAGGGCGAGTTCCACTTGACCGCCTTGGCCACGCCGGGAACCGCCCGGGTGATGACGGCGTCCAGGCGGCGGCCGACATCGCTCTTCCAGCCTGGCATGGCGGCGATATAGGCCTGCACCGGCGCCTCGCCGTCGCCCTTGGCGATCCGGGGATTGCCGCCGGAGAGCAGTTCGGGTCCGGACGTCACGACCTCCGCCTCGCGACATAGGGCAGGGCGAACAGGTAGAGCCCCGTCACCAGCAGCAGGATCAGGGGAACCAGGGCGAAGAGGCCCAGCCAGGCCGGCGGCTGCCCCTGGCTCATGGCGACCATGTAGGTGATGACGCCCAGGGTGAAGGCGATGGAGATCCAGCGATGGATCTGCCGCACCCACGTGTTCCAGTTCATGTCCAACTCCCTTCAATGATGCGCCCGCGACTCCGCGCTGCTCGTGACGACGATCAGTCCAGTCCCGAGACCACCTGGTCCAGCTTCTCCAGGAACGTCTTCCAGCCGGCATGCGCGCCGCCGTAGGCCTGCTTCTGGTTGGGCCGGAACCCGGACTGCTCGACGCGCAGATGCGTGCCGTTTCCCGTCGGGGTCAGGGTGAAGGTCACCACGCTGGTCAGGTCGTAGGCGGGATCCTCGTGCTTGAAGTTCCAACTGTAGGACAGCGACCTGTGCGGCTCGATGGCCAAGACCTCGCAATCCAGCACGCCGCCCCATTCGCCGCGCAGATTGAAGCGGTGGCCCACGTCCGGCTTGAAGTCGTTCTTCATCAGCCATTCCTCCATCAGGTGGGGCTGGGTCAGGGCGCGCCAGAGCTTTTCCGGCGCGTGGCCGATGTCGCGCTCGACCACCACGGAGCGGATTTCGGGGGCGAGGGGGCTCATTGATCCATCCTATCGAGCAGGTTTTCGAGGCTGTCGAAGCGGGCTTCCCAGAACCCCGCCATCCGGTTCGTCCAGTCGGTCAGCGGGGCCAGGGCGCCCAGCTGGGCGCTGAAGTGGGTGTGGCGTCCCTCGTGCCGGTCGCGCACCAGGCCGGCTTGCTTCAGAACGCCCAGATGCTTGGAGACGGCGGGTTGGGACACGCCGGCCTGCGCCGTCAACGCCCCGACCGTCTGTTCGCCGTCGCGGCACAGCCGTTCGAAGAGAGCCCGCCGGGTCGGGTCGGCGAGGGTCCTGAAAAGGACGTCGTGAGCATCGGGCATGGGCGTCGACATGGAAAAGATAACTCTCCAGCTATCGATCAACTCATAACTCTAGAGATATGCATTTGCCAAGCCGGAATTTCGCGACGCGATCGACCGGACCCGGCGCGGTGAGACTCGGCAAATTGGGCGAAGAGATCACCGTAGGCCCTTCGGACTCTACCGGATTCACTGAAGCTCCCAGGTTGGCGATACTCCGTGCAGGGCAGGTCGATGGGCGAGGGAGCCACGGGTCATGCGCACCCTGGGCGGGCAACAGCGGCGATCGAACAAGTCGCCGCGTTTCATCAGGTGGCTGGAGGCGCAGACCGATCGCGACGACGAGATCGGCTTCCTGGCGCGCAACGCCCGCGCGGACGCGGCCCGCCTGGGCCTAGACGAGCTGGAATATCTCGCCCGCCTGGGATCGCAGGAAATCGAGGCGCCCCAGGCGCGCGACGCGCTGTTCGAGGCCATGGTCGTCTATGTCAACGACCGCATGAACTGATCCTTCCGGTCCCGGCGCAATCTTCGATGGCCTTGAGTCGGTCTCTGGCTTACGGCGAAGATGCGTGGCGGGGGCAGGGCGGATCATGGCGCTTGGACTGATGAGGAGATTGGCGCCGGCGGCCCTGGCGGTCGCCCTCGCGATCTCCTCGTCGGCGACCGCCGCCTCCCTGACCAGCGACTACAAGCACGTCCGCTGGTCGGTCGAGAACGGCGCACCGGGCCGGATCAACACCATCGGCCAGTCGCGGGACGGCTATCTGTGGCTGGGCGGCGTCGAGGGTCTTTTCCGCTTCGACGGCGTCACCTTCGAGAAGATCGAGAGCGAGGCCGCCAAGCCGGCGCGACTGGTGGTCGCCGAGGTGCTGGGCGCCCGTTCGGGCGACGTCTGGGTGGGGCTGGCGCGCGGCGGCGGGGTGGCGATCTATCGCCGGGGCCATCTGATCGACGCGCGCATGCCCAATCCCTCGCGCGAGGTCACCGGCCTGGCCGAAGGGCCGGACGGCGCGATCTGGGTAGCCCGGGGAGGGCGCGGCGCCGACACCCTGGCGCGCTGGCGCAAGGGGCGATGGGACGAGATCGGCCCGGAATCCGGCCTGCCGTCCGGGCGCGTCTGGCACATACACGTCTCGCGCGACGGCGCCCTGTGGGTGGTGCTGAACAACACGGTGGTGTTCAAGCCCGCCGGCGCGACGCGCTTCCAGCCGACCGGCGAACAGGTCACGCCCCGCGCCAGCATCGGCGAGACCCCGGACGGCGCGATCTGGGTTTCCGACACGCGCTCCACCCGCCCGATCCGGCCGCGCGCCCGGCCGTTGGCCGACCAGGCGCTTCCCCAGGCCGGCGAGGTGGGCGGCGCCCGCATCCTGTTCGACCGTCGCGGCCAGCTGTGGGGCACCACCTGGACCGACGGAGTGTTCAATGTCGCGCGGCTGACCCAGGGTCGGCCGAGCGCCTTCACCGCCCGCGACGGCCTGACGTCCGACCAGACCCACGCCCTGTTCGAGGACCGGGAAGGCAATATCTGGGTCGGCACCGAATTGGGCTTGGACATGCTGCGGCCGGCGGCCGTGGTGGTCGAGCCGAACATCCCCCAGAACTCGGCCCAGGGTTACCGCCTGGCGGCGCGCGGGGACGGGACGGTGTTCGTCAGCGACACCGACACGCTCTACGCCATCGCGCCCGGAGGATCGGCGCGGGCGACGACCAAGGTGAACGCTCTGCCGGCCGCGCTCTGCGCCGGTTCCGGCGACAGCCTCTGGATGGCCCTGAACGCCGAGGTGGTGCGGCTGGGGCCCGGCGGCCGGTCGGTGTTTCCGCGTCCGGCCGAGGCCTATTCCTACGGCTGCGCCGAGGACGGGGAGGGCAGGCTGTGGATTCCCGCCCTGGAGGACGGGCTCAACCAGCTGACCGGCGGACGCTGGTTCAACTGGCCCGTGGCCCCAGGCGGCGGGCCGCCGGCCAATGTGGTGCGCGATCCGCGGGGGCGGGCGGTCGTCCTCTACCGAGGCGCGCCACGCGGCGGCGAGGGCCCGTTCGTGGCCGTCCACCGCGAGCGGATGGGCGTCGGCGAGATCGAGGGCGTCATGGCTGGGCGCTCGGCCGTGTTCGTCAGCGGCGGGAAGGGGATCGCGCGCCTCGCGGCGGAAAAGGTCCAGATGCTCGGCGCCCAGACCTATCCCTGGCTGGCCTCGGTCAACGGGCTGGTGCAGACGCGGGCCGGGGACACCTGGACGATCGGCGACGCGGGTATCGTGCGCATGCGCACCACCGACCTGGACAACGCCTTCGCGCGACCGGGCGTCCCGCTGCCGCACCAGGTGTTCGACTTCCGCGACGGCCTCAACAGCTATCCGCAAAAGATTCCCGGCGCCCAGGCGGCCGAGGGGGGCGATGGCCGGATCTGGTTCCTGACGCGCCGCAACGTGCTGGTGATCGACCCTGCAAGGCTGACGCGCAACGCCACGCCGCCGCCCGTGGCGGTCCGTTCACTGACCGCCGGCGGCCACAGGATCCGCGATCCCCAGGACACGACCCTGCCGGCCGGGACCCGAAGCCTGTCGGTGGGCTATGCGGCCGGAAGCCTCTCGGTGCCCAGCCGCGTGCGGTTCCGCTTCCGGTTGGAGGGCCTGGATTCCAACTGGATCGAGGCGGGCGACCGGCGCGAGGCCTTCTTCAACGACCTGCGCCCGGGCCACTACCGCTTCCAGGTCATGGCGGCCAACGAGGACGGCGTCTGGAACACCGAAGGGGCGTCGCTGGCGATCGTCATTCCGCCGACGCTGATCGAGACCTGGTGGTTCCGGCTGCTCTGCGCGGCCGCGGTCGGCTTCGCGCTCTGGATGCTCTATTCGCTGCGGCTGCGCCGCGTCGCCCGCAACATCCGCGAGCGGCTGGAGGAGCGCACGGCCGAGCGCGAGCGGATCGCCCGCGAGCTGCACGACACCTTGCTGCAGGGAGTGCAGGGCCTGATCCTGCGGTTCCAGGCCGCCGCCGACCATCTGCCGGAGGCGCATCCGGCCCGCAACGCCATCGACACCGCGCTGGAGCGGGCCGAGACGGTGCTGGTGGAGGGACGCGACCGGGTCCGCGACCTGCGTTCGCCGGACGGCCGGCGGCTGGAGGCCATCCTGCAGGAGCTGATCGAACAGCAGCCGTTCGCGCCAGGCCAGGATGTCGCCGTGACCAGCCAGGGCGCGCCGCGCGCGCTGGAGCCCCAGATCGCCGACGAGACCGCGCGCATCGCCGGCGAGGCGCTGTTCAACGCCGCGCGCCACGCCCAGGCCCGCCAGGTGCGCGTGCTGGTCGAATACACGTTCGGCGGCCTGCGGGTCACGGTGCGCGACGACGGACGCGGCTTCGACACCGCCGCGCCACCGCGCTCGCGCGAGGACGGCCATTTCGGCCTGGTCGGCATGCGCGAACGCGCACGCCGGATGGGCGCGACCCTGACCCTGGAAAGCCAGCCCGACGCCGGCTCCAGCGTCGCGCTGCATATCCCGGCCTCGGTGGCCTACGCCCGCCGCCGCAGCCGCTGGCTACGCGATCTGGCCGGACGCGCGGTGGGCGTCTGGAAGGGGTTGGGATCGACGCGGAAGTGACGGAAACCAGGATGGCCGGGGCTCGGGAGGGATTTAGATGTTTATCGCCTAAGTAATATTATCAGAAATATAACCATAGAGCGTTCTCGTCTGGACGCCTGGACGCCTGGACGTCTGGACGCCTGGACGCCTGGACGCCTGGACGCCTGGACGCCTGGACGCCTGGACGCCTGGACGCCTGGACGCCTGGACGCCTGGAC
>NZ_JBWKPL010000002.1:845464-890764 GCF_059418225.1 Caulobacter sp. GW821-FHT09B08
CGCCATTCGCGGCGTCGCCGGGTTTGGCTTGTGGCGCAAGCCCGACGTCTGCTCTGTTCGACATCGTTCCATACGCCCGCGCGCCGCAGCCCACATTAGGAATTATATCCTATGAACGTTCGACCTGCCTTTTGTCGGACTTCCGAGACAAAGAAACAAAAATCGCGCAATACGATGGTGTTACTGGGAAATTCGAAGATTTCGGTATCCGCAAGATAATAGGCTTATATTCCTATAATCGGTGACCCGTGAGCTCAGCCCAACTCGCAGCGCTGAGAGAATAGGAACATATTCCTATGAAACTACGACACCTAGCCGACCGCTCGCCCGGGCTTAGCGAGGCCACGGGATATGGAGAGCTCAACGCGGCCGACGATCTTTACCGCGCCCAGGAACGCCTCCAAGAAGCGCCAGGTCGCCGCGTCGTGGTCCAGATGGTGTGTCAGCAGGCCTAGCGGCTCGTCCCACCGCCCCTGCTCGCGCTGAGCAGCCAGCAGACGCCGGGCGCGCAGGAGGAACTTCGCAGTCCCTCTAAAGCGCGGACTGGGCTTCCAGCGCATGACGTCCAGATGGGCGTCCAGCCGCGCCGGCGGGCCGTCCTGGCGCGTCCCGTCATAGCAGGACAGGCCCAGCCCCCTCAGCTCCAGGGCCTTGACCAGGGTCGGATGGGCGTTGTTCCAGGGCGGCACGAAGAGATCGGGCCTCGCGCCCGCGCGTCGGAACGCATCCAGCGCCGTCCCCAGTTCCGACAGGACATCGGCCAGACGGTCGTCGTCATTGACCTCGCCGGACGGACGCCCCTCGGGCGTCCGGTCTTCGTGGCGGAAGCCATGGATCGCCAGTTCGACGCCCTCGACGGTCTTGCAGGCCGAGACCAGGGCCGCAAGGTCGCCGTCCGGCACCGCCGCGATGGTGATCGGCGCCGCATGCCGGCGCGACAGGTCCAGCAGCCGGTCCAGGGCCTGTGACGGCGCGCGGGCGTCGTCGTCGCGCCACCAGAACACCGGCGCATGGCCGGCCGCCCGCCAGAGCCGCAGCTCGGGTCCCAGGACGACGGCGATCAGCAGGCGGTCCAGCGACACGCGGCGGTCTCCCTAGGCCGAGTGGCCCAGCCGGGCGTCCTCGGCGTCCAGGCCCAGCACGGCGGCGCGGCCCGCCCGCACGGTCTGTACGTTCTGGCCGTTCAAGGCGCGGATTTCGCGGGCCTTGAGGTTGGAGAGCAGCGGATAGAGCCCGGCCATGACGGCGATCAGGAAGCCCATGTCGCCTTCCTTGTAGCCCTTGCGCGAAACGTAGCACTTGTAGAAGCGCCGCACGCCCCGGAACAGGTCGTCCCACAGGCTCTTGATCTTGCCGTTGTCGGCCAGGTCCTGGCCGCGCAGGGCGGTGTAGCGGTTCAGGCGCTGGACCATGTCGGCGATGTCGTCGTCGACCTTGTGCAGGATCGCATTGTCCAGCCGGCCGCCATAGACGCCGGTGAAGGTGGTGCCGGGATGCACGCGCTCGCTCTTCCAGCTCTTGACGCCCTTGCGGAACAGACGCGCTACCGAGGACGCGCCGAACGAGCCGCCCCAGCCATGGCGCACCAGCTGTTCGCCCACAAAGTTATCCACAGGCACCTGGTACCAGTCGGCGGCGGCGGTGTTCACGGTTTCGCGGATTTCCTGGGCCAAGGCGGGCGGGATCGCCTCGTCGGCGTCCAGCTCGATGATCCATTCGCCGCGACAGGCCGCGACGCCGGCTTCCTTGCGCAGCCCCTCCACGGGGAACGTGCCCGAGACCACCCGCGCGCCCATCTTCCGGGCGATCGCCTCGGTGCGATCCGTGCAGCGGTCGGCCACGACCACGATCTCGTCGCAGAACGACAAACGCGCCAAGCATTCCGCGATCCGCGCTTCCTCGTTATGAGCGCAGACCAGTCCCGACAGCACAGACATGAAACTTCCCCGACTTGGGAGCCGCTCCGAAGAGCGACCCCATCAGGAAGGAGACGGCGCCGCCCCAGCGGCCCCTCAGGCGTTTTTGAAGCTCGACGCGGAAAAGCCGTCAGAAGGCGTGCGAGACGTCCAGGCTCCAGGTGCGCGGCCGCAACGGCGTGACCTGACGGACCTGACCGAAGCTGAAGGGGTTGCCGTAGGAGAAGGTGTCGCTGGAGGCGTTGGCGGGATTGGTGACCGCGAAGGCCAGGTTCCAGCGCGCGGTCGAGATCTCGGCCGACATCCGCCCGGTGACATAGCCGCCCATGGTCGGCGAAAGCCGGCGGTCGAAGGTCAGGCGCGAGCGGCCGACATATTCCAGCTCGGCCGTCAGGACCAGGCGCCGGTCGCCCGACAGGTCCCGCTGGTAGCGCGCCATGGCCCCGGCCGAGACGTCCGGCACGCCCGGCAGTTCGCTCTGGGCGGCGGAGGCGAAGTTGAGGTCCAGCTTGGTCAGGCGCGGCCGGTTGAACAGCGCATTGGCTTCCAGGGTCAACCGCGGCGTGGCCTGCAGCGTGCCCTCCAGCTCCAGCCCCGTGTTGCGGCCGTCGCCGACATTGGCCGTGTAGGACAGGCCCGAGGTCAGATACTGGTCGGTCTGGATGTCGGTCCACACGTCGTGGAACAGCGCCGAGCGCAGGATCAGCCGCCCGTCCAGCGGACGGATGCTGGCGCCGATCTCGTAGTTGCGCAGACGGTCCGGCTTGAACGAGCCGCGCAGGGCCGACGGCGCGACCAGCCCTCCGGAGTTGAAACCGCCGGACCGGTAGCCTTCCGAGGCCAGGAGGTAGAGCAGCCCCCCTGCCCCCCAGGTCCGCTGCAGCGAGGCCTTCGGCGAGAAGCCGGTAAACCGCGCCTGGCGGTCCAGCGTCCGCGACTGGCCGGGCGCCGGGGCCTCGACCATGGAGGTGGTGTGGATCTGGCTGCGGAAGCCGCGCCCGCCCAGACTGGCCACCCAGCCGCCGCCCAGGTCGTAGGAGACCTCGCCATAGAGGGCCATCTCCCGCCGCCGGTCGCGCCGGGCCTCCAGATAAATCAGGCGCGATGGATTGGTGGCTGTGCGGGCCCGAAGCTCGCCGTCGCTGTCTTCCAGGCTGGCCAGGCCGTAGAGGCCGACCAGCCAGCGCACGCGATCGCTGTCGGGCGAGGACAGCACCGCGTCCTCCACCAGCAGGCGCACCTTGCTGGCCTCGTCGAACAGGCCGACGTCCAGCGCCATGGCCCCTGCCCCGTTCAGCGCGGCGGTGGCGTCGAACCGGCTGGCGAAGCGGTGGCGGACATAGCCGGTGGAGGACTCGAAGCGGCCCCAGTCGCCGGTGCCCGTGACGGTCACCGCCGCTTCCTGCAGGACGTTGTCGTGGGTCTCGCGAACCTGGTTGGCGCGCTTCTGCCCGCCCAGGCCCGGCGTCGTGTACTGGCTGTCTGTGGCGTGCAGATCCTGGCGGGCGCCGGAGACCAGGACCGACCAGTTCTCGTTCATGACGAACGACAGCGCCGCGCGTCCGCCAGCCCGCGTGGTGCGGTCCACATTGGACAGGCGCAGGTTCACGTCGTCGACATAGCCCCCGTCCGCGTCGTCATAGGCCGCCAGCCGCAGCGCCGCGCGGTCGGAAACCAGGGGCAGGTTCAGGACGCCCTCGACCCGGCTGCTGGGCGAGCCGGATTCGGTGGCCGCCGCCCCCACCAGCACCGAGGCCGAGGTCTCGTCCAGCACCGGCTTGCGCGATACGATCCGGTAGACGCCGCTCAGCGAGCCGCCGCCATAGAGCGCGCCTTGCGGACCGCGCAGAATCTCGACCCGGTCGACGTCGATCAGCCGCAGGTCGGGATCGGGCGCGTTGTAGGTCAGGCGGATGTTGTCGAGATAGGTGCCGACGGTCTGCTGGGTGCGACCGGTGAAGGTGCCGTCCGACAGGCCGCGCAGCATGATCTTGTTGCGCGCCGCGCCCAGGTTGGTGGTGATGAAGCCGGCCGTCTGCTGCGAGATGCTGGTGGTGTCGATGACGCCGGTGTCGTCCAGGCGCTGAGCCCCGATCACGCTGACGCCGCCCGCCGCCGCGCCCAGCCGCATGGGGCGCTTGTTGGCGGTGATGACGACGCTCTCGAGCGGCGGGGCCGGCTCGGCCACCGCCGCGGCGGGCTGGGGCGAGACGAAGCGCGAGGCGGGCCGCACCGGATGGACGACGACGGTGGCGTTGTCGAGGATCTCGAACCGGCACGGCGCGCCCACGGTCAGGGCGTCCAGCGCCTGGCGTAGCGTGAGGTTGCCGACCACCGCCGGACTGCGTCCCGGACAGGCCGTGGCGCCGCCCAGGGTGACCCGGGCCTGAACGCCCAGGTCGATCAGGGCTTCGGAGCGCGGCTTGGCGGGGATCTTGAAGGCGAAGCGGGAAGCCGCCCGCCCCTCCCCGGCCAGGGTCAGTCCAGCGGCCAGGACCAGGGCGAAGACGGATATGGAAGTCGACGGACGCGCGATGGCGCGCGCTCCGGAGCGGGCCGAAGCGCTAGGTCGAAGGCGAAACGGAAAATCCGCGTCCGAGGTCATCGCGCTCCAGCTCTATCCGACTAGAGCTCAAGCTTCGCGCTTCGAACGATTCCAGGCCCTACATCAAGGCCTTAGCGCGCCCGGATAACGATGGCGTCGTCGGTCGTCGTCGTTCGGACGGGAAGCAGGTGGGACAGTCTGTCGACCATCGCATCCTGCCCATCGACGATCAACACGCCGGAAAGTCGCATATCCCCGGCCTTGGCGTCGCCCAACTTCACCGGACGGGGGAAAAGCCGGTTCATGTCGCCGACGATCTGGGACAGCGGCTGATCGCGATAGATCAGCCGTCCTTCGCGCCACCCGGCCACCTCGTCCAGGGCGACGCTGGCCACGGTGGCGTCGTCGTCCTGGCCCTCGTGATGCGACAGCCCCTCGCCCGGATGCAGGCGGTACGGCGACGCGCCGGCGCGGGAATGGGGACGCACCTCGACCAGGCCGCGCTGGACGTTCACCGCCACTAGGCCGTCGCGGCGGCGCACGTCGAACGCCGTGCCGACCACCCGCACCTGGGTGTCGCCGGCCTCGATCAGGAACGGCCGCGCCGGATCCTTGGCCACGTCGAAGAAGGCCTGGGCGTCGCCCAGCCGGACATGGCGGCCGTGGCGGTCGAACCGGACATCCAGCCGCGAGCTGGCGTTGAGCTCGATGCGCGTGCCGTCTTCCAGCGCGATGGTGCGGCGCTCGCCCACGCCGGTCGAATAGGTGGTCTCGCGCCCGCCCAGCAGATCGCTATTGGGCAGGATGACGGCGCCGGCCACGAAGGCGGCCGCCAGGGCCGCGCCGGCCGACCACAGCCAGGTCCGTCGGGCAGGACGCATCGGAATGACCCGGGCCACCACGGGCTCGGCTTCCGGCTGGCGCTCCGCCAGGCCGGCGTCCTGAGCCAGGCGCTGATCGAAGGCCAGGGCGGCGTCGTAGGCCTCGGCGTTGGCGGGCGAAGCCGACAGCCAGGCGTCGAACGCTCGCCAGTCGCCCTCGGTGACCTCATCGCCCTGCAGGCGAACCAGCCAGTCGACGGCGGCTTCGATGTTCATCTGGGACTGCGTCATTTCGCTCCGTCCTGACGCCAAGCCGCGTCCTCGCAAGGGTAAGACGTCGCCGAAGGTCCAGAACCTCCAAAACGCACTTTCGGGTGAAGAATCCGGTTCATGGCAGCTTCGCCATCAAAGCCTTGAGGGCGGCGCTGACATGTTTCTCGACCGAGCTGCGACTGACGCCCATGGCCTGGGCGGTTTCGGCATGGCTGAGCCCGTCCAGCTTGTGCAGCCGGAAGGCCCTGGCCACCTGCGGCGGCAGGGTCTCCAGCGTCGCCATCATCACGTTCAGGCGCTGGCGACCGGCCACGACGTCCTCGGCCGACGGGATGTCGGCCACCTGCTGGTCGCCCAGGTTGACGCCTTGCAGACTGCGCCAGCCCTCGTCGCGGGCGCTGGCGCGGTTCTGGCTGCGCAGGCGGTCCAGCATCAGGTTGTTGGCCATCCGGAACAGCAGGGCCGAGCCGTCGCCCTCGACCTCCAGGTCGCCCACGGCCTGGACCTTCAAGAACAGGTCCTGGATCAGGTCCTCGGCCTCGCTCACCGACCGCAGCCGGGCGGCGAAGACACGCACGAGGTTGGCCCGCTTCTCGCCGTACAGCCGGGTCATCGGCGTGATCGATCGAGGTGGGGCGGACAGAACGGCGACTCCAGGGACAGTAAGGATCACGGAGTCGGACGCTCCGTTTGGTCGCAACCTATGCCGCCCGTGCGCGCGGGTCCAGCGGCGGCGAAAACGGTCAGCGGCCGCGCGTTTCGGCGCTTAGTTGCGATTGACTCGCAACAATGATGAGGCCTAGATATTGAGAATGGATCGCAACAATGCGACTCCTCCTCCCATCCTCGAGGCGCCCATGACCCCCTCTTCCGACACCGCCGCCTGCTGGTCGTCCGGGCCGACCCTGGGCGAAAGGCTGCTGCTGGGCGCCATGCGGCAATGGGCGACGCTCAGGTCGGCGGGCGAGGCGCCCAACCGCCTGGTCGCCCAGGGCCTGACCTTCCGTGCGTCCAACCGCGTGGGCGGGCTGTTCGTCGCCTGGATGCAATCGGTGGAATCGATGCTTCGCCGGCCGATCCAGGTGCAGTGCCCCGTCTGCGGCGGCATCTCCACCGACGAGCAGCGCCTGGTGGTGTCGTGCGGTCTGGCCGGAACCGCGACCTCCGTCGGCGAGGACCTGCTGGCGCCGCTGCTGGTCGACCCGCAGCCGGTGATGGTGCTGGCCCGGGCGCTGAACGCAGCCTTGAGGGCCGACGGCTATCCCCTGCCCGTTCGGCTGGCCGAGGCCCCGAGCACGCCCCACGCGCCCGAGGTCCGCACGCTGCACTAGCCCGTCGGCGTCCCCACCTTGGCCAGGACGTCGATCAGCAGGGTCTTGCCCCTATTCGACGGCGAGGACGACGTTGGACGGCTCGATCATCGCCACGACGGCGTCGCCGACAGTGGGGACCGCGCCGGCGACCGTGGCGACCAGGGTCTTGCCGGCGACCAGGGCCAGGCGGACCTCGCTGGCGGCCGCGCCGTCCTCGCGGTCGACCACAACGCCGGCCAGGTGATTGACACCGTCGCGGGTCGAAGCCGCGTCGGCCAGGGTCACGAAGCTGGACTTGATCAGGGCGATGGCCGGCTTGCCGACCTCCAGGCCCAGTTCGTCGCGGCTGCGGCGGGTGACGACCGACACGATCTCGACCCCGTCGCCCAGGGCCAGGACCACCCGGGCAGTCACCTCGTCGTCCTCGATACGGGCCACCGTCCCGCGCAAGGCGTTGCGGGCGCTGGTGCGCAGGCCCAGGCTCCAGAACAGGTCGCCGAGGTCTTGGCCCGGAGAGGCCAGGCCGGCCTCCAGCCGTGACAGGGCCGCCCCGATCTCGCGCTCCACCTCGCGGAAGGCCTTGATCACCGCGTGGCCGCGCGCGGTGACGACGGCCGCCCCGCCCGTCTTGCCGCCCGGAGCGGCGACCACCAACGGCGCGTCGAACAGGTTGTTGAGCGCCTGCACGCCGTCCCAGGCGCCCTTGTAGCTGAGCCCCAGGCGCTTGGCGGCGGCGCTGATCGAGCCCAGCTCGCCCACCGCCTCCAGCAGGGCGATGCGCTCCAGCCCCACGCGGGCCAGGGCGCCGCGCTTGAGGATCAGGGAGCCGCTCAGATCGCCGTCGACCGACATGAAATTCTCCGGGCGGTCTCAGAAAAAGCTTCTGAACGAACGGCCAAACATCGTTATGTAGTCGCGCTACATATCCCCTTGCCGAGGACGTCGTCCATGTTGAACCGCCGCCCCCTTCTCGCCGCCGCCGTCGCCGGCGTGGTGTCGCTGCTGACGGGCGCCGCCGCTCTGGCGGCCGAGACCAAGGTCGCCGTGGCCGCCAACTTCACCGAGCCCGCCAAGGAGATCGCCGCCAAGTTCGAGGCCAAGACCGGCGACAAGGTCGTGCTCAGCTTCGGCTCGTCGGGCCAGTTCTACACCCAGATCGCCAACGGCGCGCCCTACGAAGTCTTCCTGTCGGCCGACAGCGAGCGCCCGACCAAGGCCGAGGCCGACGGCCTGGCGGTGGCCGGCACGCGCTTCACCTACGCCACCGGCCGGCTGGTGCTGTGGAGCAAGACCCCGGGTCTGGTCGACGCCAAGGGCGCGGTGCTGGCCAAGGGCGGCTTCGAAAAGCTGTCGATCGCCGATCCCAAGGCCGCCCCCTACGGCCTGGCGGCGGTCGAGACCCTGACCAAGCTGAAGCTCTACGACACCCTCAAGCCCAAGATCGTCCAGGGCTCGTCGATCACCCAGGCCTTCCAGTACGTCCAGACCGGCGCGGCCGAGCTGGGCTTCGTGGCCCTGTCCCAGGTGATCAACGAGCAAGGCGGCTCGCGCTGGGTCGTGCCGGCCGGCAACCACACCCCCATCGACCAGCAGGCGGTGCTGCTGAAGACCGGCGCCGGCAGCGCCACCGCCAAGGCCTTCCTGGCGTACCTCAAGAGCAAGGACGCCAAGGCGATCATCAAGCGCTACGGCTACGAGGTGAAATGACCATGGTCGAGGTGGCGTGGCTGACGATCAAGCTGGCTGGGATCACCACGATCCTGCTGCTGATCGTGTCCACGCCCCTGGCCTGGTGGCTGGCGCGGGGCCGCTCGCGCTGGAAGGCGCCGGTCGGGGCCCTGGTGGCCCTGCCCATCGTCCTGCCGCCCACCGTGCTGGGCTTCTACCTGCTGATCGCCCTGGGGCCGCACAGCCCGCTGATGGCGCTGCTGCATCCGTTCGGCGTGCGCACCCTGGCCTTCACCTTCGAGGGGCTGGTGATCGGCTCTCTGATCTATTCCCTGCCCTTCGCGGTGCAGCCGCTGCGCAACGCCTTCATCGCCGTGGGCGAAGAGCCCCTGGAAGCGGCCGCCACCCTGGGCGCTTCGGGCTGGAGCGCCTTCACCCGCGTGGCCCTGCCCCTGGCCCTCCCCGGCTACGCCGTGGCCGCCATCCTGGCCTTCGCCCATACGGTCGGCGAGTTCGGCGTGGTGATGATGCTGGGCGGCGGCATACCGGGCGAGACCGAGGTGCTGTCGATCGAGATCTACCGCCTGGTCGAGGCCCTGGAATGGGACAAGGCCCACCAGCTTTCGGCCGCCCTGCTGGCCTTCGCCTTCGTGGTGATGCTGACCCTGCTCCTGATGGAACGGCGGGTCTCGGCGAGGGACTCCCGCGCCTAGGTCAGAACGGCGCGTCGCCCTGGATGGTCACGCGCTCGACGATCCGCTCCTGCGGCCAGTAGTCGAGGATGGCGTAGTGCTGGGTGGCGCGGTTGTCCCAGAAGACGATGGCGTTGGGCGTCCAGCGGAAGCGCACCTGGTATTCGGGCGCCTTCACGCGGTCCAGCAGCTCGGCCAGCAGCTTGGCCGCCTCGTCCTCGGGCAGGCCCAGGATCCGCGTCGTGAAAACCTTGTTGACGAACAGGTGCTTGTCGCCGGTCTCCGGGTGGGTGCGGATCACCGGGTGGACCATCGGCGGATAGGCCGCCCGCAGTTCCTGTCGCTTGGCCTCGTCGACGCGATAGCCGTAGCTCTGGATGATGTCGTGCTCGGCGGTCAGGGTCGCCAGCTGATCCTTCAGCTTCTGCGGCAGGTCGTTGTAGATGGCGGACGTGTCGGCGAACAGGGTGTCGCCGCCCAGCGGCGGCATGTGCCGCATGCGCAGGACCCCGCCCATCGAGGGCGCGGCGCGGAAGGTGACGTCGGTGTGCCACTTGTTGGCCACGCGGACGATCGGCACGATCTCCTCGCGCAGCTTCATGCCGTCGGCGGCCTCGATGTGCAGGATCTCGGGAAATCCAGGCACGTGGGCGGTGACAGGATGGCCCTCCAAGTCCCCGAAATAGCGGCCGAAACGGACGTGATCCTCGTGGCTGATGTCCTGGTCACGGAAGAACACCACCTTGTGCCGCAACAGCGCCGCGCGGATCGCCGCGACGATCTCCGGCGCCAGCGGCTGGCCCAGGTCCACGCCCGAGATCTCGGCGCCCAGCACGGGGCCGGCGGGGGTGACGGTCAGGCCCGCATAGTCGGGCGCATCGGTGGCTTCGATGGGGGCAAAGGCGTTCATGGCGACCTCCCGGTCCGCCACCCATCCCTGTAGGCGGCTGATCTTATCCACACCTTAGACGTGGGATTTCATCGCTCAACGCAGTTTTTCTCACTTCAGGCGCAGGGTGAGCCCGGCCACGACCAGGGTCACCGCGTCGGCAGACCGGGCCAGGGCCTGGTGCAGCCGCCCGGCCTCGTCGCGGAACCGCCGGGCCAGGGCGTTGTCGGGCACGATGCCGGACCCGACCTCGTTGGAGACCAGCCACAGTTCGCCCTCGAACCGTTCGGCCGCCGCCGCCAGCTCCGCCGAGGCCGCCGCCAGGTCGCGCTCGGCCAGCATCAGGTTCGACAGCCACAGCGTCAGGCAATCGACCACCACGACATCGCCCGCTCCCAGGCCGCGCAACGCGCCAGCGATATCGAAGGGCGCTTCGAGCGTGATCCAGGCCCCGCCCCGGTCCGCGCGGTGGCGGGCGATGCGGTCGGCCATCTCGTCGTCGAAAGCCTGGGCGGTGGCGATCATCGCCAGTCGGCCGCCGGTTTCAGCCGCCTTGGCCTCCGCCGCGCCTTGCGCGAAGGCGCTCTTGCCGGAACGGGCTCCGCCCAGGACGAGGGTGAACGACAAGGCGGGCTCCAGATTGCCGGTCCGATTGACCGTGTGCGGCGCAACATATAGTGCAGCTCCCGCGACAGGTTCCTCGAAAGAGGATGAAAAGGGAACTCGGGTGCGAAACCCGGGCTGCCCCCGCAACTGTAAGCGGCGAGCCCGCGCGTCATACGCCACTGGAAGCTTCCCTCGGGAAGCGGCTGGGAAGGCGACGCGCACCGGCCTTGACCCGCGAGCCAGGAGACCTGCCCGTCGCGGTCGTCCTTCGTCCGGCCGGGGTGCGCCGTACGATGGGGTTCTACCCCCGAGGCGACATCGTCAGGCAGGTCCGAATCCTCGGATCCGCCTTCGTTGCTGCGCACGGAGGACTAGAACATGCGCTCGATTTCCGTCCTGGCCCTGATGGCCGCCCTTCCCGCTCTCGGCCTGCCGAGCCAAGTGCTCGCCGCCGAAACCCTGGACGCCGCCGACGCGGTCGACCAGGTGGTGATCACCGCCGGCCGCGCCGCCGACAAGCTGTCGGAAACCCCCGTCAGCACCACGGTCATCACCGCCGACGACCTGCGCCAGCGCCAGGTCGTGGTCGTCTCCGACATCCTGGCCCGCACTCCCGGCGTCAGCGTCACCCGCAACGGCGGCGTCGGCGCCTCGACCCAAGTGCGCATCCGCGGCGCCGAAAGCGACCAGACCGCCGTGCTGATCGACGGCGTCAAGCTGACCGACCCGTCCTCGACCGGCGGCGGCTACAACTTCGCCACCCTGCTTGCCGGCGACGTCAGCCGCATCGAGGTGCTGCGCGGCCCGCAATCCACCCTGTGGGGCAGTCAGGCCATCGGCGGCGTGGTCAGCATGATCACCACCACCCCGAACGGCCCGCTGGCCGGCGACGCCACCGTCGAAGGCGGCTCGCACGCCACGGCCTATGCCCGCGTGGGCGTGGGCGCCGGCGGCGACTGGGGCGGCTGGCGGCTGTCGGCGGGATCCTACACCACCGCCGGGGTCTCCAACTTCGACGAAGCCATGGGCGGCAAGGAGAAGGACGGCTACCGCAACACCGCCGTCAGCGGCCGCCTGGACCTGAACCTGGCCGACTGGGCCGCCCTGGACGCCCGCCTGTCCTACGCCGCCGGCCGCAACGAGTTCGACGGCTATTCCAACCCGACCTTCTCGTTCGGCGACGATCCGGAATACGGCAAGACCCGCGACCTGGTCGGCTATCTGGGCACGCGCCTGACCAGCTTCGGCGGCGCTCTGGAAAGCCGCATCGGCTACGCCTACACCCAGACCGACCGCGACAACTACGATCCCACCCTGGGCGCCGACACCAAGTCGTTCGACGCGCGCGGCACCGACAACAGCCTGGAATACCAGGGCACCTGGACCATCAATCCGGTCTGGCGCGCGGTGTTCGGGGCCGAGACCAAACGCAGCTGGTTCCGCACCGCCTCGTTCCCCTACGATCCCACCGGCAGCCGTCACGCGGTCGGCATGGACAGCGTCTACGGCCAGCTGCAGGCCAAGCCGGTCGAAGGCGTGACCCTGACCGGTGGCGTGCGCCACGACGACCACGACACCTTCGGCGGCGCCACCACCTATCAGGCCGGGGCCACCTGGACTCCGAACGGCGGCGCCACGGTGTTCCGCGCCAACTACGGCGAAGGCTTCAAGGCCCCGTCGCTGTACCAGGTCTACAGCCCCTACGGCGACATCAACCTCAAGCCGGAAGAGGCCAAGAGCTGGGACCTGAGCGTCGAGCACAGCCTGCTGGACGGCCGCCTGCGCGGGTCGATCACCTATTTCAACCGCGACACCAAGAACCAGATCGACTTCCTGTCCAACAACACCCCGCCCAACTACGGCGGCTACGCCAACACGGCCAAGACCAAGGCCGACGGCGTCGAGGTCGAGGCCAGCTACGAGGTCAGTTCGCTGCTGACCCTGTCGGCCAACTACACCAACATGGACGCGGTCAATAAGTCGCCTGGCGCCAACTACGGCAAGGACCTGGCCCGCCGGGCCGGCGAAAGCGCCTCGGCCGACGCCGAGCTGACCCTGCCGAACGGTCTGACCGGCGGCGTGACGATGCAGTATGTCGGTCACAGCTTCGACAACGTCACCAACACCCGTCGCCTGAAGAGCTACGTGCTGACCGACGTGCGGATCGCCTATCCGATCAACGACACGTTCGAGATCTACGGCCGGGTCGAGAACCTGTTCGACCAGCAGTACGAGACGATCTACCGCTATGGATCGCTGGGTCGGAGCGCCTACGCCGGCGTGCGGGCCAAGTTCTAGTCATGGCGACGCCGGCGGCCCTTCTGGGCCACGGCGGTCGCCTGGGCGCGGCGCGGACGGCCTGGCCGGACGCGCCGACGCCTTGGCTAGACCTGTCGACGGGCATCAATCCCTGTCCCTATCCGGCTCCGGTGCTCGCGCCGGAGATCTGGTCGCGCCTGCCCGATCCATCGGCCCTCCAGGCCCTGGAGCGGACGGCGGCCACGGCCTTCGGCGTCGAGGATCCGGCGCGGGTCGTCGCGGCGGCCGGCAGCGAGGCGCTGATCCGCCTGCTGCCGCGCCTGCTGGACGCCCGGCGGATCGCGGTCTCGACGCGGACTTATGGCGGCCACGCCGAGGCCTGGTCGCTCGCGGGCGCCCAGGTCGTGATCGCCAGCGACCGCGACGCAAACCTTCGGGTGCTGGTCAATCCCAACAACCCGACCGGCCGAGCGCTGTCGCCCGACCAGGTGCTGGACCTGACCGACGGACCCCTGCTGGTCGACGAGGCCTTCGTCGAGGTCGATCCGGCCTTGTCGGTCGCCCCGCTGGCCGGTGCGAAGGGACATGAGCGCCTGATCGTCCTGCGCTCGTTCGGCAAGTTCCACGGCCTGGCCGGGGCGCGTCTGGGCTTCCTGGTCGCCGAACCGAAACTGGCCGCTCGGGTCCGCGGCGCGCTGGGCGACTGGCCCGTCTCGGGTCCGGCCATCGCCGCCGGCCTGGCGGCCTATGCCGACACCGCCTGGGCCGACCAGACCCGCCGACGGCTGGCCGAGGACGCCGCCCGTCTGGACGCCCTGCTGCGCTCGGCCGGTTTCGACATCGCCGGCGGAACCTGCCTGTTCCGCCTGACCCGCGCGGCCGACGCGCCGCGCCGCTTCGAGGTCCTGGCCCGCGCCGGGATCCTGACACGCCCCTTTTCCTGGGACGAGACGCTGCTCCGCTTCGGGCTTTCAGGCCCCGAGCAGGACTGGCTCCGTCTCGCAGACGCCCTGGAGACAATGTGATGAGCGAAGATCTCAACGCCAAACACGCCGAAGCCATGCGCGCCCTCAAGGCCGAGCGCGACGCGATGATGGAGACCAAGACCCTCGAGAAGGGCCTGCTGCTGGTCCACACCGGCGACGGCAAGGGCAAGTCCTCGGCCGGCTTCGGCATGGTGGCCCGCCACCTGGGCTGGGGCCTGAAAGTCGGGGTCGTTCAATATATCAAGGGCAAGTGGAAGACCGGCGAGCGACTGTTCTTCAAGAAGTTTCCCGACCAGGTCCGCTACGAAGTCATGGGCGAGGGCTTCACCTGGGACACCCAGGACCGCGAGCGCGATATCGCCGCCGCCCGCGCCGCTTGGCTGGTCTCGCAGGAGATGATCGCCGATCCCAAGCTCGACTTCGTGCTGCTGGACGAGATCAACATCGCCCTGCGCTACGACTATCTCGACATCGACGAGGTGGTGGCGGTGCTGAAGGCCCGTCCCAATGACAAGCACGTCTGCCTGACCGGTCGCAACGCCAAGCCGCAATTGCTGGAGATCGCCGACCTGGTCACCGAGATGACCCTGGTCAAGCATCCCTTCGAACAGGGTTTCAAGGCCCAGCGCGGGGTCGAGTTTTGAGCGGCCTGACCCGACGGACGGCGGTCGGGACGGGGTTCGCGGCGGGTCTGGCCGGTGGTTCGGCGCACGCCCGCGCCCTGCCCCGCGTGATCTCGCTGAACCCGTGCCTCGACGCCGTGCTCGTCCACGTCGCCGACCGCTCACAGATCGTGGCCCTCAGCCACTATGCCCGCGATCCGCAGCAATCGAGCATCGCCAGGATCGCCCTCACCTATCCGATCACATACGAGAGCGCCGAGGAGGTGATCGCCCTGCGGCCCGACGTGGTGCTGACCGCCGCCCACTCCTCGCCCGCCACCCGCGCCGCGCTGAAGCGGCTGGGCATCCGCACCGAGCTCTTCAAGGTGCCCAACAGCTGGGAGGAGAACCAGGAGCAGATCCGGCGCATCGCCGAGGCCTGTGGCCATCCCGATCGCGGCGAGGCCCTGATCGCCCGGGTCGAGGCGGCGATGGCCAAGGGTGCGCCGCGCCCCGGAACGCGCCCGATCACCGCCCTGGTCTTCCAGCCCAACGGCTTCGCGGCCGGCAGCGGCACCCTGGTCGACGAGATGATGCGTCGGGCGGGCTTCGTGAACGTCGCCAAGCGCTATGGCCTGAAGAAGTGGGGCAATGTCTCGCTGGAGCGGCTGCTGGCCGATCCTCCCGAGGTGCTGCTGGCCGGACAGGCCTCGCCCGACGCCACCACCTTCGCCGAACGCATCCTCAACCACCCCGCCCTGGCCACCGTCTCGTCCCGCATGACCCGGGCGGTGTTCCCCGAGCGCCTGCTCTATTGCGGCGGCCCGGGCCTGATGGACACCGCCGCCGTGCTGGCCACCGCGCGCAAACAGATCCTGGGAGCCGCCGCATGACCGGTAAGCGCCTTCTCTTGCTGGGCGGGCTGGTCCTGCTCGTCCTGGTCCTGAGCGGACTGTCGCTGATGGCCGGACGGGTCTGGGCGCCCTGGAGCGCCTGGACAGATCCGACCGACCCGCGCTGGGCGATCATCTTCGAACTGCGCCTGCCCCGGACGGCCCTGGCCGTGGCCCTGGGCGCGGCTCTCGGCCTGTCGGGCGCGGCCATGCAGGGCTACACTCGCAATCCGCTGGCCGATCCGGGCGTGCTGGGCGTCTCGGCCATGGCCGCCCTCGGCGCGGTGATGACCATGTACCTGGGCATGGGCCTGGCCACGCCGTGGGTGCTGTTCGTGGCCGCCATGATCGGCGCGGTCGTCGGGGTGGCCGTGATGCTGGTGCTGGCCGGCGGGACCGGCGGCACCATCACCTTCATCCTGGCCGGGGTGATCCTGAACACCGTGGCCGGCGCCGGCGTGGCCTTGGCGCTCAGCCTGGCCCCCAGCCCCTGGGCGGCGCAGGAGATCATCAACTGGTTGCTGGGTTCGCTGGCCGACCGCAGCGCCGACGACGTCTGGCGCGCCGTGCCGTTCATCGCCGTGGGCTCGGGCCTGCTACTGTTCCTGGGCCGGGCGCTGGACGCCCTGACCCTGGGCGAGACCGGGGCCCAGGCCCTGGGCGTGGACCTGCGGCTGACCCGCGTGCTGCTGGCCGTCGGCGTCGGCCTGGCCTCGGGGGCCAGCGTGGCGGTGACCGGCATGATCGGCTTCGTCGGCCTGATCGTCCCGCACCTGATGCGTCCGCTGGTCGGCCACCGGCCCGGCGCCTTGCTGCTGCCCAGCGCCATCGCGGGCGCGGCCCTGGTCCTGGCCGCCGACATCCTGGTGCGGCTGACGCCCTCGGCGGCCGAGGTCCGCATGGGCGTGGCGACGTCCGCCGTGGGCGGGCCGTTCTTCCTGGCCCTTCTGATCTCGATGCGCCGGAGGCTGGCATGACCGCGACCCACACCTACGACCTGGTCGCCGAGACCCTGACCGTCGTGCTGGGCGGCCGGACCGTGCTGGACGGCGTCGACACCCGGTTCCGGCCGGGCGAGGTCACCGCCATCGTCGGTCCGAACGGCACGGGCAAGTCGACCCTGCTGGCCTGTCTGGCCGGACTGCGAAAGCCCGACACCGGCGAGGTCCGGCTGGGCGAGACGCCGATCCTGGCCCTGCCCCACCGCGACCGCGCCCGGCGCGTCGGCTTCCTGCCCCAGACGCCGGAGGTGGCCTGGGCGGTGGACGTCGAGACCCTGGTGGGCCTGGGCCGCACTCCGCACTGCGGCGCGCGGGGCCTGGGCGACACCGACCGCGCGGCGGTCCAGGAGGCCCTGATCCGCACCCGCCTGACCGGCCTGGCGCGGCGCGACGTCACCACCCTGTCCGGCGGCGAGCGCGCCCGCGCCCTGCTGGCCCGGGTTCTGGCCGGCGAGCCCTCGTGGCTGCTGGCCGACGAGCCGCTGGCGGGGCTGGATCCCGGCCACCAGCTGGACGCCGTCGAGCTGATGCGCGACTTCGCCGGCCAGCCCGGCCAGGGCGTTGTCATGACCCTGCACGACCTGGGCGTGGCTCTGCGCCTGGCCGACCGGGTGTTGGTTCTGCAAGGCGGCGGGGTGATCGCCGACGCTGCGCCCATGGAGGCCCTGACCCCCGAGGTGCTGGCCAAGGCCTATGGCGTGGAGGCGGCCATCGTTCCGGGACTGTCCGGCCCCTTGATCGAACTGATCGGCCAGGTTCTTGGTTGAGAACCCGCCCTGGGCATGGGTGGTGGTCCTGGCGCTGGTCCTTGAGGCGGCGCTGGGCTACCCGCCCATCCTGCTCCATCCAGTGGCTTGGCCGGCCGCCTTGATCGAGACCCTGGAGCGGCGGTGGAACGACCCGGCCCGCCCGGACGGCCGACGCCGCCTGCTAGGTGTAGTGCTGGTCCTGCTCCTGATCGCATGCGCCGCAGCGCTGGGCGTTCTTCTTCACTTTGCCTTGGGCCGCCATGTCGTGGGCCTGGCGGTGGTCGCCCTGATCGCGACCGTGGGCCTGGCGCAGCGCAGCCTGCACGACCACGTCGCCGCCGTGCTCGCGCCACTGGAGGCCGGCGACCTGCCGCAAGCCCGCGCGGCGGTAGCGATGATCGTCGGGCGCGACACCGAAAACCTCGACGCCGGGCAGGTCGCCGCCGCGGCCCTTGAGAGCTTGGCCGAAAGCTTCAACGACGGCGTCGTCGCCCCGGCCCTCTGGCTGCTGGTCGGCGGCCTGCCGGGCCTGTTCGCCTACAAGGCCGTCAACACCGCCGACAGCCTGGTGGGCCACAGGGAACCGCGCTGGCGGATGTTCGGCTGGGCTTCGGCGCGGACCGACGACCTGATGAACCTGATCCCCGCCCGCCTCGCCGGCGCCCTGATCGCCCTGGCTGGGGGGCGAGGCTGGAAGACCATGCTGCGCGACGCCCGCAAGCACGCCTCGCCCAACGCCGGCTGGCCCGAGGCCGCCATGGCCGGGGCGCTGGGGGTCCGTCTGGGCGGCGCGGCCGCCTATGACGGCGTGCCGACCGAGCGGCCGATCTTCGGCGACGGCCCCGTCCCCACGTCCGACGATCTGGCGCGCGGCCTGCGCCTCTACCGCCGGGCCTGCCTGCTGCTGTGGTCCATACCGGCCGCGATCGGCCTGATCGTCGCCCTCGCCCGATGACCTTCGCTCGTCTATCCAGGAGCCCGCCATGACCACCCTCTCCGCCATCGCGGCCGCCGTCCAGCCCGTCAACGCCGCGCTCGAGCCGCTGCTGCGCGCTCAGCTGGACGGCAAGGCCAAGCCGCCCGGCTCGCTGGGCCGGATGGAGGACCTGGCCGTGCGCATCGGCCTGATCCAGAACCGCCTGGACCCGCGCATCGCCCACACCGACCTCTATGTCTTCGCCGGCGACCACGGCCTGACGGGCGAAGGTGTCTCGGCCTATCCGTCCAGTGTCACCGCCGCCATGGTGAGCCTGTTCCTGTCCGGTCGCTCCAGCGTCGGAGCCTTCGCCCAGGCCACCGGCGTGCGGGTGCGCGTGGTGGACGCCGGGGTCGACGCCGACCTGCCGGCCCATCCCGACCTGATCGCCGCCAAGATTCGGCGCGGAACCCGCAACGCCGCCCGCGAGGCGGCCATGACCCAGGACGAGGCCCTGGCGGCCATCGCCCACGGCTTCGAGCTGGCCCGCGCGGCGGCCGCTGACGGCGCGGACGTCATCGCCCTGGGCGAGATGGGCATCGGCAACACCTCGTCCGCCGCCTTGATCATGCACCGCCTGGCCCCCGCGCCGCTGGAAGACTGCATCGGCCAGGGTACGGGCCACGGTGTCGAGGGCATGGCCCGCAAGCGCGCCGGCATCGCCCGCGCCGCCCAGCGTTCGGACGCGACCGAGCCCCTGGCCGTGCTGACCCAGTTCGGCGGCTACGAGATCGCCATGATGGCCGGGGCGGCCCTGGGCGCGGCGTCCATGAGGCGCGTGGTGCTGGTCGATGGCTTCATAAGCACGGCCGCTGTCCTGGCCGCCGTACGACTGGTCCCGGCCGCGCTCGACTACTGCGTCTTCGCCCACGGCTCGGCCGAACGCGGTCACGCCCTCATGCTCGAAAGCCTCGGCGCGCGCCCGCTGCTGGACCTGGACCTGCGGCTGGGCGAAGGCACCGGTGCGGCCCTGGCTGCTCCCCTGCTGGTCGCCGCCGCCAAGCTGCTGACCGACGTCGCCGACCTGGCCGAAGTCCTGGCCGGGCCCGGCTGATGCTTCGCCAGTTCAAGCTCTTGCTCTGCGCCGTGCAGTTCCTGACGCGCTTGCCGACACCGTCGTTCGCCGACTTCCAGCCCGACTGGATCACTCGCGCGGCCCGCTACTACTCCCTCGTCGGGATCCTGGTCGGCGCGGCCTGCGCCGGCGTGCTGCTGGCGGCCGGGCAGCTATGGAGCAGCGCCCTGCCCGCCCTGCTGGCGGTAGCGGCAGGCGTGCTGATCACGGGCGGCTTCCACGAGGACGGCCTAGCCGACACCGCCGACGGCCTGGGCGGCGGCCAGACGCCGGAGCGCCGCCTGGAGATCATGAAGGACAGCCGCGTCGGGACCTACGGCGTCCTGGCCCTGGGCCTGGTGCTGGCCATCAAGGTCGCGGCCCTGGCCGCCCTGCCCCTGGCGACCGCCGCCCTGGCCCTGGTCGCCGCCCATGGCGCCGGCCGCGTCGCCGCCGTGGTGGTGATGGTGCTGGAGCGCCATGTCAGCGACCGCGCCGACGCCAAGTACAAGCCCGCGCCCGAGGGCGTCCGTCCCTTCGAGCTGCTGATCGCGGCCGTGCTGGGCCTGTGGCCGCTGGCCTTCCTGGGCGCGGCGGGCCTGATGGGCGCGGCGGTCGGCGCGGTGCTGGCCGCCGCCCTGGCCCTGACGGCCCGCCGGCTGATCGGCGGCTATACCGGCGACGTGCTGGGCGGGATCGAGCAGGCCTGCGAGGTGGGCGTGCTGCTGGGCGTCTCGGCCATTTTGGCGGCGCCATGACCCTGTTGGTCTGCCCGCTCAGCCAGGTCGAGACGGCGCGAGCCCTGCACCGTCCGTCACACCTGGTTAGCCTGCTGTCGCCGACTTCCGCCGCCGAGACCTGGCCACGGTCGGAGGCGGAGGCTCACCTGCGGCTGGCCTATCACGACATCCCCGAGCCTCGCGAAGGCCTGATCGCGCCGGACGCCGCCCTGGTCGCCCGCCTCCTCGACTTCGCCGCCGGCTGGGACGCCGCGCGGCCGATGCTGGTCCACTGCTGGGCGGGCGTCAGCCGCTCGACGGCGGCGGCCTTCGTCATCGCCTGCCAACGCGCGCCGGAGCGGTCCGAGGACGAGATCGCCCAGGCCTTGCGCGCCGCCGCGCCCTCCGCCACGCCCAACCCGCTGATGGTCGCCCTGGCCGACGCCGCCCTAGGCCGCGACGGGCGGATGTCGGCGGCCGTCGCCGCCATCGGGCGCGGCGCTGACACATTCGAGGGCGCGCTGTTCGAGCTGCCGCTCCGCTGACGCCTTTTGTCAGCAGTCGGCAGCGCCGGCGTTGCCTCTTCACCCAAGGCCATGCTCTGTCAGGACGATGGTCGAGACCCTGTCGCACAAGCAAGCCCGCCGCATCGCCCTGGCCGCCCAGGGGTTCGCCGACAACCGGCCCGCCGCCCCGACCCGACGCCACCTACTCGCGACCATCGAGCGCCTGGCGCTGCTGCAGATCGACAGCGTCAACGTCGTCTCGCGCTCGCACTATCTGCCGCTGTTCTCGCGCCTGGGCGCTTATCCGCGTCCGTTGCTGGAGGATCTGGCTTGGGGCCGGAAGCCCGCCCTGTTCGAATATTGGGGCCACGAGGCCTCGCTGATGCCGCTGGACCTGCAGCCTCTGCTGCGCTGGCGGATGGAGGACGCGCGTCAGGGCGTCGGCGTGTGGAAGAACGTCGCCAAGTTCCTGGCCGAGCACCGCCCCTTCATCGACACCGCCCTGGCCGCGATCCACGCACGCGGCCCCCTGTCGGCCGGCGAGCTGGAACTGGGCGAACGCGGCCGGGCCGGTTGGTGGGAATGGAGCGAGGCCAAGCGGGCCACGGAATGCCTGTTCTGGGCCGGCGAGCTGACCACGGCCACCCGGCGCGGGACCTTCGAGCGGGTCTACGGTCTACCGGAAAAGGTGCTGCCCAAGGCGATCTGGTCGACGCCGACGCCGCCCCGCGACGAAGCCCACCGCATCCTGCTGCGCCGCGCGGCCCGCGCCATGGGCGTGGCCACCGAACGCGACCTGCGGGATTATTTCCGCATGGGCCTGGCCGACGCCCGGCGCGGGGTGGCCGAACTGGTCGAGGCCGGCGACCTGGTCCCCGTCGAGGTGCAGGGCTGGGACCAGCCGGCCTATCTGGCGCCGGACGCAAAACGACCGCGCTCGGTCAAGGCCAACGCCCTGCTCTCCCCGTTCGACAACCTGATCTGGTTCCGCGAGCGGGCCGAGCGCCTGTTCGACGTCCGCATCCGTCTGGAGATCTACACCCCGGCCCACAAGCGCACCCACGGCTACTATGTGCTGCCGTTCCTGCAAGGCGAGGCGATCACCGCCCGGGTCGACCTGAAGGCCGACCGCAAGGCGGGCGTGCTGCGGGTGCTGTCGGCCCATCGCGAACCCGCCGCGAACGCGGAGACCGCCCTCGCCCTGGCCGCCGAACTGCGGCTTATGGCCGCCTGGCTGGGCCTTGCCGGCGTTGCGGTTACGGCCAACGGAGACCTCGCCCAGAGCTTGGCCGCGCAAACCGCCGACGATTGACTTTGGCGGGCCAAAGCCTATTTATCCCCAGCTTCGGAGCAGGCTTGGCGAATCCGCGCCACCCGTTCGCCCAAACACGGGTGGCTCCGGACTTCAGACCAGCGTGACATGACAGAATTTTCCGAACTCGGGCTTTCGCCCACGACCCTCCAAGCGGTCGCCGATACCGGCTATACGACGGCCACCCCGATCCAGGCCCAGGCCATCCCGGTGGCCCTCGCCGGACAGGACGTGCTGGGCATCGCCCAGACGGGCACCGGCAAGACCGCCGCTTTCACCCTGCCCATGGTCGACAAGCTTGCCTCGGGCCGCGCCAAGGCCCGCATGCCGCGCGCCCTGGTCATCGCCCCGACCCGCGAACTGGCCGACCAGGTCGCCGCCAGCTTCGAGAAGTACGCCAAGGGCACCAAGCTCTCGTGGGCCCTGCTGATCGGCGGCGTGTCGTTCGGCGACCAGGAAAAGAAGCTGGATCGCGGCGTCGACGTGCTGATCGCCACCCCGGGCCGCCTGCTCGACCACTTCGAGCGCGGCAAGCTCTTGATGACCGGCGTGCAGATGATGGTGGTCGACGAAGCCGACCGCATGCTGGACATGGGCTTCATCCCCGACATCGAGCGCATCTTCAAGCTGACGCCGCCGAAGAAGCAGACTCTGTTCTTCTCGGCGACCATGCCGCCGGAAATCACGCGCCTCACCAAGCAGTTCCTGAAGGATCCGGTGCGGATCGAGGTGGCCAAGCCGGCCACCACCAACGCCAACATCACCCAGCTGCTGGTCAAGGTCCCCTCCTCCGATCCGAAGGCCAAGCGCCTGGCGCTGCGGGCCCTGATCGAAAAGGCCAACATCGAGACCGGCATCGTGTTCTGCAATCGCAAGACCGAAGTCGACATCGTCGCCAAGTCGCTGAAGAGCCACGGCTTCGACGCCGCCGCCATCCACGGCGACCTGGACCAGAGCCAGCGCATGAAGACCCTGGCGGCCTTCCGCGACGGTTCGCTGAAGATCCTGGTGGCTTCGGACGTCGCCGCGCGCGGCCTGGACATCCCGGCCGTCAGCCACGTCTTCAACTACGACGTCCCGCACCACGCCGACGACTACGTCCACCGCATCGGCCGTACCGGCCGGGCCGGGCGTTCGGGCATCACCTACATGTTGGTGACCCCCGCCGACGACAAGGGCTTCGACAAGGTGGTCAAGCTGATCGGTTCGACCCCGGACGAAGAGAAGCTGGACCTCGACTATTCCAACGCCGTGACCATCAAGCGCGAAGGCGACAAGCGCGGCGGCGGGCGTGACCGCGACCGCTCGCGCGGCGGGGAACGCGGCCGTGACCGTGATCGCAACCGCGCCCCGACCGTGCCGTCGGACGTCGCCTCCGCCAATCTGGAAGCCGCCATCGCCGGCGAGCCGATCCCCACCTCGGTGGGCGAAGAGCCGACCAAGCGTCCCGCGCGCAGCCGCAAGCGTGGCGAAAAGGCCGCCGTCGAAGCCGTCGAGACCGAAGTTCCCGCCATCGCCGCCGAAGAGGCTCCGGCCACCGAGCGCGGTCGTCGCGACCGTGGCGGTTCCTCGCGCGATCGTGGCCGCCAACCGCGCGTCGAACAGGACGTCGCCGCCGAGCAGCCCGCCGCCAAGACCGTCGAGCGCGGCGAGGACGAACGTCCCGCCCGTCGCGAGCGCGGCCGTGATCGTGATCGCCGCCCCGAGCGGACCGAACGCGCCGAGCAGCCTCGCGTCGAACAGCCCCGCGCCGAAGCCGAGCGTCCGTCGCGCGCCCCCATGCCGGTGCGCGGCGTCCAGCCCGTGCGCGGCCGCGAGGACGACGACGACCGCCGCGTGGTCGGCTTCGGTAACGACACCCCCGCGTTCCTGTTGCGCGCTCCGCCGCGCCTGGCCCCGGCCAGCGACAGCGAAGACTAGGATCTCGACTGGGGACATGCGCTTGCGCGTGTCCCCGTCGGTGGCTCACCCACTTGCCCCCACCTGACCGCTTCGCGGTCTGTCCGCCCCCATAGGGGGCGGAGGGCGAAAGCCTGCGTCCTCTTCCCCCTACGGGGGAAGGAGCGCCGAAGGCGCGAAGGGGGCAAGTACGCCCCGCGCCGGCGTCTACTTCTTGATCTGCCCCGCCAGGTACTTCCGGATCCCCTCCCCGTACGGCGGGCGCAGGGCCAGCATCGGGCCGATGTCCTTCTTCAGCTGGTGGAACACCGCCTTCTTGTGGCTGAACTCCAGGAAGCCGTCGCGACCGTGATAGCTGCCCATGCCGGCCGGGCCGACGCCGCCGAACGGCAGGTCTTCCTGGGCGACGTGGAAGATCACGTCGTTGACGGTCACCCCGCCGCTGGTCGTGCGGTTCAACACCATGTCGCGTTCGGCCATGTCGGTCCCGAACCAGTAGAGGCCCAGCGGACGGTCGCGGCCGTTGATATAGTCCACCGCCTCCTCGACCTTGCCGTAGGTCTTCACCGGCAGGACCGGACCGAAGATCTCGTCCTGCATCACCGTCATGTCGTCGGTGGGATTCAGGATCAGGGTCGGCGGGATCTTGCGGTGTTCCTGCTGGCTGAAGTCCTCGCCGGCCGGATTGATCTCGACGATGGTCGCGCCCTTGGCCCGGGCGTCCTCGACGTGGCCCTTGATCCGGTCGTAGTGGCGCTGGGCGACCACGGCCGTGTAGTCGGGATTGTCCTTGATGGTCGGGAAGGTTCGCGCCACGGCCGCCTTGGCCTCGGTTACGAACGCATCCAGCTGGTCGGCGGGGGCCAGGACGTAGTCCGGCGCCAGACAGATCTGACCGGCGTTCAGGGTCTTGCCGTTCATCACCCGCGCCGCGGCCGTGGCCATGTCGGCGCCGCGCGACAGGATCACCGGGCTCTTGCCGCCCAGTTCCAGGGTCAGGGGCACCAGGTTCTCGGCGGCGGCCCGCATCACGTGCCGGGCCACCGAAGTCGCCCCGGTAAAGATCAGGTGGTCGAACGGCAGGCCGGTGAACGCCTGCCCCACCTCGGGTCCGCCGGTGATCACGGCGATCTCCTCCTCGGAGAAGGCGCTGGCGAACATGGTCTTCATCAGCTCGGACGTCGCCGGCGTGAACTCCGACGGCTTGATCATCGCCCGATTGCCGGCCGCCAGCACCCCGGCCAGGGGCGCGAAGGTCAGGTTGACCGGGAAGTTCCAGGGACTGATCACCCCGACCACGCCCTTGGGCTGGTACTGGAGCTCGGCCTTGGCGCCGAACAGACCCAGGATCGCCGGCGCGGTCTTGCGCTTCTCAGGGCGCATCCATTTGGCGACATTCTCCTTGGCGAACTTCAGCGGGCCGATGGAGCCGGCGATGTCGGTCAGGCCCGTCGCGTCCTTGGAGCGGGCGCCGAAGTCGGCGTTAAGCGCGTCAGCGATTTCGGCCTGGTGGTCGACCAGAAGGCCGATGCAGCGGTCCAGCCAGTCGATGCGCCGTTCGGCCGTGGGGGCGCCTTGTCGCAGGTGAGCCGCCTTCTGGGCTTCCAGAATCCTCGACATCGAAGCCTGGGCCGATTGCAGGTTGAGGTTGGCGGGCGCGTTCACGGTCAGGTTCCTCCCAAGCGGCCTAGAGGCTCATCTTATCAGTGTTCACCATGGATCGCGCCCAAGCATCATGCAAGACGAACGTCGTTCGTTCTTAACGGCTCGTTTGAACTCTTCGGTCTAGATTGCCGCTCCAAGCGCGCATCCGGGGCGATGCCGCCGTTGGGGGAATAGAGATGTCGGACGTCGAGACCACGCTGCGCGGCCCTGAGGCCTACAAGATCGCCGGCCGGGCCCTGGGCTTGATGGAGCGCCATCAGGTCTGGCCGACCGCGCTGAACTTCGAGCTGTGGACTCACTTCGTCGCCGACCCCGAAGGCGCCCTGGCCCGCGAGCTGACCCGCCTGATCTCGCTGGGCGAGCCGCTGACCGAACTTCTCTCCGAAGAGCTGGCGGCGACCTACCTGCCCAAGGCCAAGCTGAACGAACAGATCCGCGACGCCGGCGACCTGCTGAGCAAGGAACTGGAATCGGTCTCCAAGGCCATCCAGGACGCCCAGAAGAGCAACGCCGCCTACGGCAAGACCCTGACGGGCGCGGCCAAGGAGCTGGACAGCTCCGAGGACGTCAGCAAGATCAAGTCGGTGGTCAGCGGCCTGGCCGAGGCCACCCGCCGCGTCCAGAAGGAAAACAAGTCGCTGGAGACCCGCCTGGCGGAATCCACCGCCGAGGTCGATCGCCTGCGCGAGCATCTGGAGCAGGTCCGCCGCGACGCCACCACCGACGGCCTGACGAACCTGGCCAACCGCAAGGCCTTCGACGAAGAGCTGGACCGCGCCTGCAGCGAGGCCGACGAGGCCGGCACCACCATCTGCCTGGCCGTGCTCGACATCGACCACTTCAAGGGCTTCAACGACACCTGGGGTCACCAGACCGGCGACCAGGTCATCCGCTACGTCGCCAGCGTCATCGGCCGCGTGGCCGCCCCGCCCCGCTTCGCCGCCCGCTACGGCGGCGAGGAGTTCGCCATGATCTTCCCGCGGGAATCGGCGTCGCTGGTGGCCGGCACCCTGGAAGAGATCCGCGTCGAGGTCTCCTCGCGCATGCTCAAGCGCCGCTCGACCAACGAGGACCTGGGCGCGATCACCATCTCGTCGGGCTTCGCCGAGCGTCGTCCGGGCGAGACCGGCCACTCGGTCATGGAGCGCGCCGATGCGGCGCTCTACACGTCCAAGCGCGGCGGCCGCAACCGCGTCACCGCCGCCGAGAGCAAGCCGGACTCGGCCAACGCGGCCTGAGTTTCCGGGGCTTTTCGGCCCCCAATTTCGCCTCGGGATAATTTCTCTGGCGTTCCCCAAGGTTAGTCGCGCCTAGCTTCAGGCAAGAGCGACAAAGCCTTGGGAGGACGCCATGACCTACGAGAAGATTAGGCTCGAGACCGCCGACGGGATCGCCGTCGTCACCCTCGCCGATCCCTCCACCCTTAACGCCGCCGGCCTGGACATGGCCAGGGAACTGATCCACGCCTTCGGCTCTCTCGCCCAAGGCAAGGTCGATGCGCGGGCCGTGATCCTGACCGGCGAAGGCCGGGGCTTCTGTTCCGGAGCCAACCTGGCGGTCGGCGGTCCCGACGCGCGGCCGGTCGATGTCGACGGCAAGCCGGACGCCGGCGCCGAACTGCAGAACACCTACAATCCGCTCGTCACCCTGATGCGCGACTTCCCGCTGCCGCTCGTGACCGCCGTCAACGGCCCGGCCGCCGGGATCGGCTGTTCGCTGGCCCTGCTGGGCGACATCGTGGTGGCGGGCGAGAGCGCCTATTTCCTGCAGGCCTTCCGGCGCATCGGCCTGGTGCCCGACGGCGGCTCGACCTATCTGCTGCCGCGCCTGATCGGCAAGGCGCGGGCCATGGAAATGATGCTGCTGGGCGACAAGATCCCGGCCGCCACGGCGTTGTCCTGGGGCCTGATCAATCGCTGCGTGCCCGACGCCGAGCTCCTGTCGACCGCCACCGGCATCGCCAAGAGCCTGGCCGACGGCCCCGCCGCCCTCTCGACGATCCGCAGGCTGGTGTGGGACAGCCTGGACGCCGACTGGGTGGGTCAGCTCCACGCCGAACGTCACGCCCAGAAGGCCGCCGGCAAGACCGAGGACTTCGTCGAGGGCGTCAGCGCCTTCCTTCAGAAGCGCCCGACGGCGTTCAAGGGGCGCTAGACTTGCCGTAGATCGCCTTCGCACGGTCCTCGAAGCAGCCGATCAAGGTGTTGGCCGCCCGGTCCAGATTGGCGGCCAGCATGGCGTCGAGCAGCTTGGACTTGAACGCGAAGTCGATAACGAATTCCACGGTGGTTCCAGCCTCATGCGGCGAGAACCGCCACTGGTTCGACAGCCGCTTGAAGGGGCCGTAGAGCAGGCTGACGTCCACCGTCAGGGCCGCCGCATCGCGGCGCACCCGGGTGGCGAACTTCTCGCGCAGGAACGAGAACCCGACCTGGGCCTCGGCGTCCACGGTCGAAACCTGGCCGTCGACGCGACCGTTCCAGGTGCGCATGGCCGTGATCCACGGCACGAACGACGGATAGGCCTCGACGTCGCCGACGAGCGTGAAGAGCTGTTCGGGCGCATAGGGCAGCACCCGGGTGACGACATGACGGTGCAAGCGCCCTAGCCCGCCGCTTTCGCGTCCAGGGCCCGGCGCGCGGCCTGCAGCTTGGCGAAGTCCTCGCCGGCATGGTGCGACGAGCGGGTCAGCGGGCTGGACGAGACCATCAGGAAGCCCTTGGCGCGGGCGATGGCCTCGTAGGCCTTGAACTCTTCCGGCGTCACGAACCGGTCGATCGGCGCGTGCTTGCGGGTGGGCTGCAGGTACTGGCCGATGGTGATGAAGTCGACGCCGGCCGAACGCATGTCGTCCATCACCTGCATGACCTCCTCCTTGGTCTCGCCGAGGCCGACCATGATGCCGGACTTGGTGAACTGGGTGGGGTCGCGCTCCTTGACCCGCTCCAGCAGGCGCAGGGAATTGTAGTAACGGGCGCCGGGGCGGATCTTCAGATAGAGCCGCGGCACGGTTTCCAGATTGTGATTGAAGACGTCGGGCTTGGCGTCGATCACCACGTTCTCGGCCCGGTCCTTGCGCAGGAAGTCGGGGGTCAGGATCTCGATGGTCGTGCTCGGCGCGGCGGCGCGGATGGCGGTGACCACCTCGGCGAAGTGGCGGGCGCCACCGTCGATCAGGTCGTCGCGGTCGACCGAGGTGATGACCACATGCTTGAGGCCCATCTTGGCGACGGCCTCGGCCACGCGGCGCGGCTCGTCGGGGTCCAACTGGGTGGGCATCCCGGTGGTGACATTGCAGAAGGCGCAGGCCCGGGTGCAGATCTCGCCCATGATCATCATGGTCGCGTGCTTCTGGCTCCAGCACTCGCCGATGTTCGGGCAGGCGGCTTCCTCGCAGACCGTGGTCAGCTTGTGCTCGCGTACGATGCCTTGCGTCTCGTTATAGCCGGCCGAGCCCGGGGCGCGGACGCGCAACCACTCGGGCTTGCGCAGGACCGGCGTGTCGGGACGGTTCTGCTTTTCGGGGTGACGCAGGCGCTCGGTGGAGGCGCGGGCGTTCAGCGTGTCGATCAGAGTGACCATAACGGCCTAGATCGGCCTTCTTGGCCTCCGGATCAAGCATGCGTTCTTGCATGTGACGCAAAGGCGCGAAATGAGTGCCTGGAATGCGTCGCCGTCTTCCTGTTATCGCCCTGGCGTGCCTCCTGGCCCCGCTCCTCGTCTCCTGCGGCGACGAGGGCGCCCGCGCGCCCTTCGCCGAGAGCCGCACCCCGCCGTCCCTGGCCCAGCGCTTCCAGCCGCCGCCGGGCTGGGCCTGGGGCTATGTGACGGTCGGCGACGACCTGGTGCAGCGCTACGGCGTCTCCGCGCCCCAGGGCGTGCCGCGCGGCCAGATCCTGATCCTGCCGGGCTATGGCGAGTCCGCCGAGGGCTGGTTCGAGACGGCCCGCGACCTGAACGACCGGGGCTACACGGTCTGGATCCTGGAGCGTCAGGGCCAGGGCGGCTCCGAACGGGCCACGCCCTGGCGCGATCTTGGCCACGTGAGCAGCTTCGCCCCCGACGTCACGGCCACCAAGGCCATGGTCAAGGCGGTGATCCGTCCGAAAGGCCGCGATCCGTTCGTGATCCTGGGCGCAGGCGACGGCGGTCTGGTGGCCTTGCGCGCCCTGGAGGAAGGCCTGCGGGCCGACGCCGCGATCCTGTCCTCGCCCAATTTCGACCTGGCCGTCCCGCCTCGCGCCAAGACCGATCTGATCCGCATCGCCCGCTGGGTCCGCGGACTGAAGCTGGGCTTCCTGCGCTATCCCGGCCAGTCCGGCTGGAAGCGCGAGGGGCCGGACGGCGTCGCGGCCAAGCTGACCAATGATCCGACGCGCGGCGCGGTCCAGCAGGCCTGGCGGCTGGCCAATCCGGACCTGCGGATGGGTGCGCCGAGCTTGGGCTGGTACGCGGCCTTCTACGACGCCGTGGACGCCACGGGCCGCGACCTGAAGCGCGTCGATACCGCCGTGACGATGCTCGACGCCGGCCAGGACACGGCGGCCCTGCCCGCGCCCCAACGCGCCGTCTGCACGGCCCTGCCCCGCTGCGTCGAGACTCGCTGGCCCCAAGCGCGCCACGCCCTGCACCTGGAGACAGATTCGGTGCGCACGCCCTGGCTCGACAAGATCGACGAGACCCTACGCTCCCGCACGGCCTATCCGCACCCCAAGCCTTGAACGACAAGGGTTTGAGCGCATTTTAGAAGGACCGGTGCGCTTACGTGCGCGTAACGGGTGTTTGCAAAGCGACCCGCCATCGCTAGGGTCCCGCTTCAATTAGACGAGGGCGCGATGTCGCCTCCGGGAGGTTTCGCCGGCATGCCGGTTGTTTTCGATGCGCAAGACGGCCAGAAGGCCCTCTTCGACGCCCTGCTCGACGCCCGCGACAAGTACGGGCCCAAGAAGCTGATCCTGGAAGACCAGGACCGCAATCCGATGAGCTACACCGACCTGGTGCGGGCGAGCTTCGCGCTCGGCCGTAAGGTCGCGGCCATGACCAAGCCCGGCGAGCATGTCGGCGTTCTGCTGCCGTCCGGCGCCGGCGCGGTGGTGACGTTCTTCGCCCTGCACGCCTTCGGCCGCGTGCCGACCATGCTCAACTTCACGGCCGGCCTGCGCAACCTGCGCGCCGCCTGCGAGCTGGCCGGGGTCAAGCTCGTGCTGACCGCCCACAAATTCATCGAGCTGGGCAAGCTGCACGACGTGATCGACGCTCTCGAGGAGAAGGCGACGATCACCTATCTGGAGGACGTGCGCGCCACCATCGGCGTGGCCGACAAGCTGTTCGCCGCCGCCGCCGGCCTGTTCCCCCGCCAGTTCCGCGCCCATGCCAAGCCGTCCGACCCCGGCGTGGTGCTGTTCACCTCGGGCAGCTTTGGCGCCCCGCGCGGCGTGGTGCTGAGCCAGGCCAACCTGGTGTCCAACGCCAAGCAGGTGGCCGCCCATATCGCGCTGGATCCCGACTGGGTGTTCTTCAACCCGCTGCCGGTGTTCCACTGCTTCGGCCTGACGGGCGGGGTGATCCTGCCGCTGCTGGAAGGCATGAAGGCGTTCCAGTACCCCTCGCCCCTGCACACCAAGCAGATCCCGGCGCTGGTCAAGGACACCAAGGCCTCGGTGCTGTTCGCCACCGACACCTTCGTCAACCACTACGCCCGCGCCTCGGAGAGCGACGAGCTGTCGGGTCTGAGGTTCATCGTCTGCGGCGCTGAAAAGGTTCGCGAAGAGACCCACAACCTTATCGCCGAGAAATTTGGCCCGGTGCCGGTTCTCGAAGGCTACGGCGCCACCGAGGCCTCGCCGGTCATCGCGGTCAACAAGCCCGAAGACAACCGCCGTGGCACGGTTGGCGCCCTGCTGCCCGGCCAGGAATGGAAGGTCGAGCCGGTCGAGGGCATCCCCGAAGGCGGCCGCCTGCTGGTGCGCGGACCCAACATCATGTCGGGCTATCTGCGCGAGGACGGGGGCGTCGACGCTCCCGAGGGCGGCTGGCACGACACCGGCGACGTGGTCACCGTCACCGACGACCTGTGGATCACCATCAAGGGCCGCGTGAAGCGCTTCGCCAAGATCGGCGGCGAAATGGTCTCCCTGACCGCCGCCGAGGATCTGGCCAGCGCCGTCTGGCCCGACGGCCGCCACGCAGTCATCTCGATGCCCGACAAGAAGAAGGGCGAGAAGCTGGTGCTGGTCACCGACCGCCAGGACGCCGCCGTCACCTCGCTGGTGGCCCATGCCCAGAGCATCGGCGCGCCGGAACTGGCCGTGCCGCGCAAGATCCTCAAGGTCCAGGAAGTGCCGGTGCTGGGCAGCGGCAAGACCGACTATGTCGCCATCCAGCGGATGGCCGACCAGGACGCCAAAGCGGCCTGATGCTCGGCGCCGTCCCGGCCACCTTCGAAACCCCGGCGGATCGTTCTGGTCCGCCGGGGTTTTTCGTTTCCACCATCGACTTGAGAGGGAAAACGACATGGAACGACTGTACGTCTGGGCGCCCCGCGTCCTCAGCCTGCTGCGGATCATCACGGCCCTGCTGTTCATGGAACACGGCCTGATGAAGCTGTTCCACTTCCCGGCGGCCCAGCCCGGCGCGCCCGATCCGCTGCCGCCGATGCTGCTGGCGGCGGCCTGGCTGGAGGTGGTGGGCGGCGCCCTGCTGGTGCTGGGCCTGTTCACCCGGCCGGTGGCCTTCGTCCTGTCGGGCCAGATGGCCGTGGCCTATTTCATCGCCCACTTCGCGCAAGGCTTCTGGCCGGCGCTGAACGGCGGCGAGGCCGCGATCCTGTTCAGCTTCATCTTCCTGTACCTGGTGTTCGCCGGACCGGGCGAATGGAGCCTCGACGCCCAGGCGCGCAAGCGGCCGTAGACGCCAGCTCAGACCAAACAAAAAGGGCGGCGCTACTAGCGCCGCCCTTCTCTTTTGCCGCTAGGCGGAAGCCTAGATGTGCAGCACGCGCCCATAAGCGTCGAGCGCGGCCTCGTGCATGGCTTCCGACATGGTCGGGTGGGCGTAGACGATGCCGTGCAGGTCTTCTTCGGTGGCTTCCAGGGTGATGGCCGTGACGAAGCCCTGGATCATCTCGGTGACCTCATGGCCGATCATGTGGGCGCCGATCAGGGCGCCGGTCTTGCCGTCGAACACCGTCTTGACGAAGCCTTCGGTCTCGCCCGCGGCCACGGCCTTGCCGTTGACCTTGAACGGGAAGCGGCCGGCCTTGACGTCGATGCCGGCGGCCTTGGCGGCGGCTTCGGTCAGGCCCACCGAGGCGACCTGCGGGTTGGCGTAGGTGCAGCCGGGGATCGGCGAATTGACGGTCGGGGTCTTGTAGCCGGCGATGTGCTCGGCGGCATGGATGCCCTCGTGGCTGGCCTTGTGGGCGAGCCAGGGCGGGCCGGCGGCGTCGCCGATGGCGTAGAGGCCGGGCACGTTGGTCTCGCCGTGCTTGCCGGTGACGACGTGGCCGCGATCCATGTTCAGGCCGATGGCGTCCAGGCCCTCGGTATTGGGCGCGATGCCGACGGCGACGATGCACTTCTCGGCGGTCAGGACCTCGGCCTTACCGCCGGCCTCGATGGCCACCGAGACGCCGCTGGCGGTCTTCTCGACCTTGGTCACCTTGGCGCCGACCCGGAAGGTGATGCCGCGCTTCTCGAAGGCCTTCTGGGCGGCCTTGGAGACCTCGGCGTCCTCGACCGGCATGATGCGATCAACGGCTTCCACGACGGTCACCTCGGCGCCCAGGGCGCGGTAGAAGCTGGCGAACTCGATGCCGATGGCGCCCGAGCCGATGACGACCAGCGACTTGGGCATGGCCTTGGGAGCCAGGGCGTCGCGATAGGTCCAGATCTTGTCGCCGTCCGAGACCGCGCCGATGGCCGGGATGTCGCGAGCCCGCGCGCCGCTGGCCAGGATGACGTTCTTGGCCTGGATCGTACGGCTGCCGCCGGCCTTCAGGGCCACGACGACCTTGGGCGAAGGCGCGCCCTTCTCGAGCTTGGCCTCGCCCTCGACGACCTCGATCTTGTGCTTCTTCATCAGGAACGCGATGCCCGAGGACATCTGCTTGGCCACGCCGCGCGAGCGCTCGATGATCTTGCCGAAGTCGAACGAAGCCTTCTCGACCGACAGGCCGTAGCCGCCCAGGTGCGACAGCTGCTCGTAGATCTCGCCGGACTTCAGCAGCGCCTTGGTGGGGATGCAGCCCCAGTTCAGGCAGATGCCGCCCAGGTTCTCGCGCTCGATGATCGCCGTCTTCAGGCCCAACTGGCTGGCGCGGATCGCGGCCACATAACCGCCGGGACCGGCTCCGATGACGACGACGTCGAATTCCGTGGACATGTCTTTCTTACCCTAGCTTTGTCGCCAGGACGGGGGAGCGTCGGCGACGACGACCGGCCCGAAGGCCGATCCGGGAATTACAGCAGCGCCTCGACGGCGAGCTTCAGGTCTTCAGGCTTGGTGGTCGGGGCGAACCGTTCGACGACCTGGCCGTCGCGACCGATCAGGAACTTGGTGAAGTTCCACTTGATGCCTTCGGTGCCCAGCAGGCCCTTCTGCTCGTGCTTCAGATAGGCGTAGAGCGGATGGGTCTGGGGACCGTTGACGTCGATCTTGGCCAGGACCGGGAAGGTCACGTCGTAGGTCAGCGAGCAGAAGTTCGCGATCTCCTCGGCGTTCCCGGGCTCCTGGGCCCCGAACTGGTTGCAGGGGAAGGCCAGGATGGTCAGGCCCTTGTCCTTGTACTGCCGGTACAGCGCCTCCAGCCCCTCGTACTGCGGGGTGAAGCCGCACTTGCTGGCCGTGTTGACGATCAGCAGCACCTGGCCGCGATAGTCGGCCAGGCTCACGTCCTGGCCGTCCAGCGTCTTGGCCGAGTAGTCGTAGACGGACATCCCTGCCCCTCCCCGGTTCGAGTTAGACGATCAGGGTCAGCGGTTCTTCGATCAGCGGCTTGAAGGCGGCCAGGAACTTGGCCCCCACCGCGCCGTCGACCACGCGGTGGTCGCAGGTCAGGGTGACGGTCATCACCGTGGCCACGGCCAGCTCGCCGTTCTTGACCACCGGACGCTGCTCGCCGGCTCCGACGCTCATGATCGCGCCCTGCGGCTGGTTGATGATCGAGGCGAAGGCCTTGATGCCGAACATGCCCAGGTTGCTGATCGAGAAGGTGCCACCCTGGAATTCCTCGGGCTTCAGCTTCTTGGACTTGGCGCGGGCCGCCAGGTCCTTCATCTCGGCCGAAATCTGGGCCAGGCCCTTGGTCTCGGCGGCGCGGATGATCGGGGTGATCAGGCCGCCGTCGATGGCCACGGCCACCGCGATGTCGGCATGCTTGTGCAGGGCGATGCCTTCCGGCGAGTACGAGGCGTTGGCCTCCGGCACGCGCTTGAGGGCCACGGCCACGGCCTTGATGATGATATCGTTGACCGACACCTTCACGCCCTGGCCTTCCAGCAGGTGGTTGATCTTGGCGCGGGCGGCCAGCAGCGAGTCGATCTCCAGATCGATCGTCAGCGGGAAGTGCGGCACGTCGCGGAAACTTTCCGTCAGACGACGCGCGATGGTCTTGCGCATCATGTCCAGCGGCGTCAGCTCGTAGGAGCCCGGCGGGATGCCCATCTGCTCCAGGGTCGGGCTGGTGCGACCGCCGGCGGCTGCGGCCGGAGCAGCGGCGGGAGCCGGAGCGGCTGCGGCGGGCTTCGGCGCGGCGGCCGGAGCAGCCGGAGCGCCCTTGCCGGCGGCTTCGACGTCGGCCTTGACCACGCGGCCATGCGGACCAGAGCCCGGGATGGCCTTCAGGTCCAGGTTGGCGGCCGAAGCCAAACGACGGGCCAGGGGCGAAGCGAACACGCGGTCGCCGGCCGGAGCGGCGGCCGGAGCCGCCTTGGCCGGAGCGGCGGTTTCGCCGGCGGCCTGGACGGGCGCGGCGGGCGTCGGAGCAGCCTTCGGGGTTTCGGCGGCGGGCGCGAGCTTGGCCGGCGGCGGAGCCGGGCTCTCGCCCTCGCCGGTCAGCTTGGCGATCTGGGCGTTGACCTTGACGTTCTCGGTGCCGGCGGGAACCAGGATGGCTTCCACCACGCCTTCGTCGACGGCTTCGACTTCCATCGTCGCCTTGTCGGTCTCGATCTCGGCGATCACGTCGCCGGCCTTGACGGTGTCACCCACCTTGACGTGCCACTTGGCGAGGGTCCCCTCCTCCATGGTGGGCGACAGGGCGGGCATCAGGATGTCGATCGACATTGAGCTTCTTCCTCAAGCGTTCGGGACGGCTTCGACCAGAACGGTCGGCGTCCATTTGGCCTTGCGACGGGCAAGGCGTTGTTCGTCCGTTTCGTCGTGGCTGTCCAGCCGTTCGGGCACGCGGTCGGCGAAACCCGGCAGGTCGGTCCCTACGACGTTGAGCGTGGCGTAGGCCAGCCCGTCGTCCTCAATCATCGCCGCCACGTAGACGGCGCATTCGCGGCAGATCAGGAAATCCACCCCGCGCCGCGCGAACCGGTAGCGCATCAGCGATCCCGGCGCGGCGGTGATGTGCAGCCGGCTGCCCGGATCGCTGGTCGTCCGCGCGCCCTGCCGACGGCAGAACGAGCACTGGCAGGCCCGCAGGGCCAGCTCGGCCACCGGCTTGCCGGGATCGAGCTGCACGTGCACCGCGCCGCAATGGCAGGAGCCGTTGAGGGTCTGGGTCATGGAGTCCTCCGCGCCCGTCCACACAGGCCGGGGCCTAGGTGAACGGGCCGGATGATCACCGGTAGCAGACCGTCTTGGCCGCCTTGACGATCTTGGGGACCGACGGCAGCGACAGGGCTTCCAGATTGGCCGCATAGGGCAGCGGCACGTCTTCCTGGTGGACCCGCAGCGGCGGGGCGTCCAGGTAGTCGAAGCCGAACTCGGTGATCCGGGCCACGATCTCGGCGCCGACGCCCATCGGGCCCCAGCCTTCCTCGACCGTCACCAGACGGTTGGTCTTCTTGACGCTTTCCAGGATCGTGGCGTGGTCCATCGGGCGGATCGTGCGCAGGTCGATGACCTCGGCCGAGATACCTTCCTTGGCCAGTTCCTCGGCCGCCTGCAGGGCGAAGCCCACCATGCGGCTGTAGGCCACCAGGGTGACGTCCGAACCTTCGCGGCGAACCTTGGCCTTGCCGATCGGCACGACCCAGTCCTCGACATCGGGAATGTCGAACTCGTGGCCGTACATCATCTCGTGTTCGAGGAAGACGATCGGGTTCGGGTCGCGGATGGCGGCCTTCATCAGGCCCTTGGCGTCGGCCGCGTCATAGGGCGCGACGACCTTCAGGCCGGGGACATTGCCGTACCAGGCCGCGTAGTCCTGGCTGTGTTGGGCGCCGACCCGCGAGGCCGCGCCGTTGGGGCCGCGGAACACGATCGACGACTTGATCTGGCCGCCCGACATGTAGAGCGTCTTGGCGGCCGAGTTGATGATCTGGTCGATCGCCTGCATGGCGAAGTTCCAGGTCATGAACTCGACGATGGGCTTGAGGCCCGCCATGGCGGCGCCGACGCCGAGGCCGGCGAAGCCGTGCTCGGTGATCGGGGTGTCGATGACGCGCTTGTCGCCGAACTCCTGCAGGAGGTCGCGGCTGACCTTGTAGGCGCCCTGGTACTGAGCGACTTCCTCGCCCATCAGGAACACGTTGGGGTCGCGGCGCATCTCTTCGGCCATGGCGTCGCGCAGGGCGTCGCGGACCGTGATCTTCTTCAGCGGCGTGCCTTCCGGGATTTCCGGATCGGCGAAGGTCGAGGCGGCCGAGATCGGCGCGGCGGCGGGCGCGGCGACGACGACCGGAGCCGGAGCGGCTTCAGCGACGGGCGCGGCGGCCGGAGCAGCGGCGGGAGCCGGCGAAGCGGCTTCGCCCTCGCCCTTCAGCTTGGCGATCGGGGTGTTGACCTTCACGTTCTCGGACCCGGCGGGCACGAGGATGGCTTCGATCACGCCTTCATCGACGGCTTCCACTTCCATGGTCGCCTTGTCGGTCTCGATCTCGGCGATCACGTCGCCGGCCTTGACGGTGTCGCCTTCCTTGACCAGCCACTTGGCCAGGGTCCCCTCTTCCATCGTCGGGGACAGGGCGGGCATCAGGATGTCCGTCACTGGGCGGCCTCCAGGTATACGTCGGTGTACAATTCGGAAGGATCGGGCTCGGGGCTGGTGCGGGCGAACTCGGCCGCTTCGGCCACGATGCGCTTCACTTCGCCGTCGATGACCTTCAGGTCGTCTTCGGTGACGCCGGCCTTGGCCAGACGTTCCTTCAGATGGTCGATCGGGTCGCGGGTCTGCTTGACGTTGTCGACCTCGTCCTTGGTCCGGTACTTGGCCGGGTCCGACATCGAGTGGCCGCGATAGCGATAGGTCTTCATCTCGAGGATGTAGGGACCCTGGCCGCTGCGGGCGTGCTCGGCGGCGCGAGCGCCGGCCTCGGCCACCGCCGTCACGTCCATGCCGTCGACTTCCTCGCCCGGGATCCGGAACGAGACGCCGCGCTTGTGGAACGCGGTCTCCGACGCCGAACGCTCGACGCTGGTGCCCATGGCGTACTGGTTGTTCTCGATCACGTACACGACCGGCAGCTTCCAGAGCTGGGCCATGTTGAAGCTTTCGTAGACCTGGCCCTGGTTGGCCGCGCCGTCGCCGAAATAGGCGAAGGCGACATTGCCGTTGCCGCGATAGTGGTTGTTCAGCGCCAGGCCGGTGCCGAGCGACACCTGGGCGCCGACGATGCCGTGGCCGCCGTAGAAGCCGGTCTCGATGTCGAACATGTGCATCGAGCCGCCCTTGCCGTGCGAGGACCCGCCCGCGCGGCCGGTCAGCTCGGCCATGACTTCCTTGGGATCCATGCCGGCGGCCAGCATGTGGCCGTGGTCACGATAGCCGGTGATGATCTGGTCGCCCTTGACCTTGATCGACTCCATGCCGACCGCGATGGCTTCCTGGCCGATGTAGAGGTGGCAGAAGCCGCCGATCAGGCCCATGCCGTACAGCTGGCCGGCGCGCTCTTCGAAGCGGCGGATCAGCAGCATGTCTTGGTAGAATTTCAGAAGCTCGTCCTTGCTGACGAAGGTATTGACACCGGTGGCATCAGCCTTCCCCGCGGGGGCTTCACCCTTGCGCGTACGCGCCATTCAACTCTCCCTGGCCAATCTTCATCGCGGCCTACTCCTGGGCGCCCATCGACCGAATGAACCTTCGGTTCCGCGTAGATGGGGACCCTGTGTCGAACCCGAAACGGCCCAGGCTGGCCTGTTCCGTCGGCAGAACCGAGAACCGGTTTTCCGCTCGGCGCCCTAACGCCGGGTACGGATCACGTAGTCCTTCGGGTCGGTGTATCCCAGGAGAGAACGCGCACGTTCTTCCAGGAGGTCCGCCGACAAACTGCCGCTGCGTAATAGACGAGCACGGGCCTCCAGGTCCATCCTTTCGGCGCGGATCTTCTTCAGCTCCAAGGTCTTGGCGGCGAGATCTGCGTTGCGCTGCGACGTCGAAAGAAGGCCGCGCTCGCCCGTCAGAGCGTGAAACACGAAGTAAGTGATCAGCAGAAGGAGCGCCGCGGTCGGCAGGAAGGGTTGCAGTCGGGCGAACATCAGCGATTCCCAGGAGGGGAAGTTTACCCTGCCCGATCATGCTTAACGCCTTACTAAACGGGCGGTTTGACGGGGTCGGGGCAAGATGTCGAAAGCAGCTTCCTAACGCTTTCATTTGAGATGGTTTCAACGGCATCTAGATACCGCGTCGCAGCATCTAAACGGCCGTTTCCGGCGTTTTTTCGCGGCGATGCAGCGCGGCGGCCAAATCGCTTTTAGAAAAATTGTTGGTGAACTCGGGCGCCCGGCGCCTCGAAAATGGGCCATCGCGGTGGCGATCCCCAGAATCGGAACATCCGAAACGAAAAAAGGCGGCGCCGAAGCGCCGCCTTTCGTCGTCGTTCCGGGGCGCCTTAGCGGCCCTTCAACGCCGCGCGAGCCGCGTAGACGCCCTGGTCGTCCAGGGCTTCCTCGATGCGCAGCAGTTGGTTGTACTTGGCGGTGCGGTCCGAGCGGGCCAGCGAGCCGGTCTTGATCTGACCGCAGTTCAGGGCCACCGCCAGGTCGGCGATGGTGCTGTCCTCGGTTTCGCCCGAGCGGTGGCTCATGACGCTGGTGTAGCCGTGGCGATGGGCCAGTTCGACGGCGTCGATGGTTTCCGACAGCGTGCCGATCTGGTTGACCTTGACCAGGATCGAGTTGGCCAGCCCCTTGTCCAGGCCCATCTGCAGGCGCTTGGGATTGGTCACGAACAGGTCGTCGCCGACCAGTTGGACCTTCTTGCCCAGGGTGTCGGTCAGCAGCTTCCAGCCGTCGAAGTCGTCCTCGGCCATGCCGTCCTCGATCGTCAGGATCGGGAACTTGCCGGCCAGGTCCTCCAGGTACTTGACCATCTGGTCGGGGCTCAGCGACTTGCCCTCGCCTTCCAGCTCGTACTTGCCGTTCTTGAAGAACTCGGTCGAGGCCACGTCCAGGCCCAGGACGAAGTCCTCGCCGGCCTTGTAGCCGGCCTTCTCGCCGGCCTTGACGATGAAGTCGAGCGCGGCTTCGGCCGACGCCAGGTTCGGGGCGAAGCCGCCCTCGTCGCCGACGTTGGTGTTGTGGCCGGCGTCCTTCAGGGCCTTCTTCAGGCTGTGGAAGATCTCGGCGCCCATGCGCAGACCTTCACGGAACTCCTTCGCGCCGGTCGGCAGGATCATGAATTCCTGGATGTCGATCGGATTGTCGGCGTGGGCGCCGCCGTTGATGATGTTCATCATCGGGGTCGGCAGCACGCGGGCGTTCACGCCGCCGACATACTTGTAGAGCGGCAGGCCGGCCGACTCGGCGGCGGCCTTGGCGGTGGCCAGCGAGACGCCCAGGATGGCGTTGGCGCCCAGGCGGCTCTTGTTGGGGGTGCCGTCCAGCTGGATCATCAGGTTGTCGACGCGACGCTGGTCCTCGGCGTCCACGCCCGACAGGGCGTCGAACAGCTCGCCGTTGACCGCGTCCACCGCCGCCTTCACGCCCTTGCCGCCGTAGCGGCCCTTGTCGCCATCGCGCTTTTCGACCGCTTCGTGAGCGCCGGTCGAGGCGCCCGAGGGCACGGCGGCGCGGCCGAAGGCGCCGTCTTCGAGGACGACGTCGACCTCGACCGTCGGATTGCCGCGGCTATCGAGGATTTCGCGGGCGATGATGTCGACGATCTCGGTCATGGGAGCTCCCTTTCAAAAGGCGCTTCCCCTTAGCGGCGCCGCCCTCGAACCGCAACCGGCGCGACCGCTCATCGCCCGAACGAACGTGCGTTCGAGGTCCTCGCAAGCGAAGGTTCAGGCCTCAAGGACCGGCGGCGCCCAGCCCTTGCCCAGGCGGAACTTCACCCGATCCGACCCGAAATCCAGCTCGACCCGGGCGAACATCTTCAGCACGTCCACGCCCAGCAGCACGGCGGGGCGGTTGTTGAGGTTCCAGACGTCGAAGATATGCAGGTCGGCCATGACCAACGGCAGGTTGGTCATGCGCAGCGCCCCCATCTCGATCGACCGCACCACCCGCAGTTCGCCGACCGTCGCCTCGCCCGCCGCGCCGATCAGCCGAAGGGCCATGGACGGCTCGGGCTTTCGGCGCACCCGCAGCTTGATCGCCTCGGCCAGGGCCATGTTGCCCATGCTGGCGCCCGAGCCGCTGTCGATGAAAGCCACGCAGCGCACGCCGCTGACCCGGGCGTTGGCGACCGCCAGCCGCCCGAAGCGGTCGTCGGCCACGACCGAGACCTCGCGCACGCCGGGAAAGGCCGGGGCGAACTGGGTGCTGCGGCGGATTTCCAGCCGCCTGCGGCGGAAATCCATGACCACATTGGCCCGCTCCAGCATGTCGACGCCCAGCAGGCCGTCGACGCCCAGGCGCTCGGACGGCAGGACCGGCAGCTCGGCGTCCTTGATGCGGGAATCGCCGGCCGTCATCAGCGGCACCTTGGCCGTGGGGGTCAGGGCCGAGCCGCCGACGCCGTGCAGCATCACGTCGCGACCGGGCTGCAGGCCCAGCCGGGTGGCCAGCGGGATCGACAGGGCGCTGCGGTCGGCCCCCGTGTCGACGACGAAGGCGAAAGGCCCCTGCCCGTTGATGAACACCTCGACCGTCATGCGGTCGATCTCGTCCAGGGCGGTGTCGAGGAAGACGGTCGGCGGCTCGGCGGCCGCAGGGGGCGCGAGCGGCGGCGGCGTGGTGACGGACGGCGTCTGCAGCGACGTCTTCAGCAGAGGTTCGGGCGTCGTGGATCGAGCCCAGGCCTGGCCGGCCGTCAGCGACAATCCCAGTCCCGCCGTTAGGTTTCGGCGTGTGAGCATGGGTGAATCTCCCTGCCGTCAAGATAACACGGTTTTTCGACAGCGGCGTCGATAACCGGTCATTGCAAGCACGGGAGCGGCCACGCCGCTTGGGGAATAGTGCCAAACAGCGAAAAGGCGGCGGTCCGGAGACCGCCGCCTTTCAGGCTTCGTCCTGTGGCCCGCCGAAACGGGCCGGAAAGACCTTAGTCTTCCTTCGGCGTCAGGATCTGCTTGCCGTTGTACAGACCGGTCTTCAGGTCGACGTGGTGCGGACGGCGCAGTTCGCCCGAGTCCTTGTCTTCCACGAAGGAATTGGCGCCCAGGGCGTGGTGCGACCGGCGCATGTTCCGGCGAGAAGGCGAAGTTTTTCTTTTGGGAACGGCCATCGAAGTGACTCTGCTCGCTGAGCGTGAAAATCGGAAGCGGCGACTCGGGGAATGCCCAGGCCGCCGCGTGAGGGCGCGCTTATGCCCGAATCTCTTCGGAGATGCAACCGCGCTTGTTAGACCAGTCGTCCTTGCTCCTTGGCCGCCGCGATGAAGCTGGCGAACAGGGGGTGCGGGGCGAACGGACGGCTCTTCAGCTCGGGGTGATACTGCACCCCGATGAACCATGGATGGTCCTCGCGCTCGACGATCTCGGGCAGCACGCCGTTGGGCGAGCGGCCGGTCAGTTTCAGGCCGGCGTCCTCCATCAGGTGGGCGTAGCCGATATTGACCTCGTAGCGGTGGCGGTGACGCTCGCTGATGTCGGTGGAGCCGTAGATCTGGGCCACCTTCGAACCGGCGGTCAGGACGGCCTCGTAGGCCCCCAGGCGCATGGTGCCGCCCAGGTCGTCGCCGGAGCGACGCTGGACGGTCTCGTTGCCCTTGATCCACTCGGTCATGACGCCGACCACCGGACGCTCGGTCGGGCCGAACTCGCTGGACGAGGCGTCCGTGATGCCGGCCACGTTCCGCAGGGTCTCGATGACCGCCATCTGCATGCCGAAGCAGATGCCGAAGTACGGCACCTTGCGTTCGCGGGCGAACTGGGCGGCGCGGATCTTGCCCTCGGCCCCCCGCTCGCCGAAGCCGCCGGGCACCATGATGGCGTGGGCGTTCTCGAGCCGCGCGGCGGCCGCGCCCGGATCGCCCTCGAAGGTCTCGCTCTCGACCCAGTCCAGGTTGACCTTGACCTTGTTGGCCAGGCCGCCGTGGTGCAGGGCCTCGATCAGGGACTTATAGGCGTCCTTCAGGACGGTGTACTTGCCGACCACGGCGATGGTCACTTCGCCGTCGGGATGCTGGACGGTCTGGTCGATGGCTTCCCAGCGCGACAGGTCGGGCTTGGGCGCGTCGCTCATGCCGAACACGTCCAGCACCTCGGCGTCCAGACCTTCCTTGTGATAGTCGATCGGCACCGCGTAGATCGAGGCGCTGTCCATGGCCTGGATCACGGCGCTGGGGCGCACGTTGCAGAACTGGGCGATCTTGCGTTTTTCCTCGACCGGGATGTCCTGCTCGCAGCGGCACAGCAGGATGTCGGGCTGAATGCCGATCGAGCGCAGCTCCTTGACCGAGTGCTGGGTCGGCTTGGTCTTCATCTCGCCGGCCGTCTTGATGAACGGCAGCAGGGTCAGGTGCACGTAGCAGCTCTGGCCGCGCGGCAGGTCCTGGCGCAGCTGGCGGATGGCCTCGAAGAACGGCAGGCCTTCGATGTCGCCCACCGTGCCGCCGATCTCGACCAGCACGAAGTCGACCGATTTCTCGCCCGTCTCGTCCAGCGCCGGCGACAGGACGAAGTCCTTGATCTCGTTGGTCACGTGCGGAATCACCTGGACGGTCGCGCCCAGATAGTCGCCGCGGCGCTCCTTCTCGATGATCGTCTTGTAGATCTGGCCGGTGGTGATGTTGTCGGCCTTGGTGGCCGACACGCCGGTGAAGCGCTCGTAGTGGCCCAGGTCCAGGTCCGTCTCGGCCCCGTCGTCGGTCACGAAGACCTCGCCGTGCTGATACGGGGACATCGTGCCCGGATCGACGTTGAGATAGGGGTCGAGCTTACGAAGGCGAACCTTGTAGCCGCGAGCCTGCAGGAGAGCGCCCAGCGCTGCGGAGGCGAGGCCTTTTCCCAAGGAGGAAACCACGCCGCCGGTGATGAAGATGTACCGCGTCATGGGCGCTCAGATTAGCCGTGATTCGCCATCGCCGGTGAAAAGACCGAGGTTCATTCACAGAAAGAATGCGCCGTCCCCCGGCGGGGACGGCTCGGCATCGACAGAAACTCGCAGCCAGCCCTTACTGGGCCGGCTTTTCCGAGGTCGCGGCCGGGGCGCTGACCACCGGAACCGAGGCCGGGGCCTTGGCGGCGGCCGGAGCCTTGGCGGCGGGGGCGACCGGCTTGGGGGCCGAGATGGTCGGGGCCGGGGCGTTCAGTTGCGGCGCGGGAGCGTCCAGCGAGGCCGGGGCGCTGGTCGAGGGCGCGGGAGCGGCCGGCAGGGTCGTCGGGGCCGGAGCCGTCGGCGCGGCCGGCAGCGGCGCGGCGTTCAGGGTCTTGCTGTCCAGGCCGTCCAGCTTCAGGCGTTCGACCACCGAGGCGCCCGAGCCCATGCGGCCGGTCAGGATCGTCAGGGCCAGGCTGATGATCAGGAAGATCGAGAACAGGATCCAGGTCGTGCGGGTCAGAAGGTCGCCGGCGCCGCGGGCGGTCATGAAACCGCCGCCGCCACCGCCCATGCCGAGCGCGCCGCCTTCGGAGCGCTGCATCAGCACCACGCAGATCAGGGCGATGCAAACGAGGATGTTGATGGTCAGCAGTGCGCCGATGAGCATGTCTAAATCGATCTCGATCCGGGCGACGGACACTTCCGTCGCGAAAAACGAAGCGGCCCCTCTATCACTTGAGACGGCCCCGCGCCATAGCTGGGGACGAACCGCCCCCACTCAAGTCCGTACTCGGGTCCTTTCTCGCGCATGATCCTCGAGACCGAACGCCTTAGCCTGACGCCGTTGACCGTCGAGGACGCCCCTTTCGTCTATCCGTTCATGAGCGATCCGGAGGTGATGGCCCACTGGGACCGCGCCGCCATCGAGAATCCCGACGAGGTCCAGGCCGCCGTCGAGGCCCAGGTGGCCGAGATGGCCGAGCGCAAGGCGCTGTACTGGGCCATCCGCCTGACCGCGACGAACGCCTTCCTGGGCTATTGCGAACTGGTCGACCTGGACTGGCGCCACCATCGCGGCGAGCTGGGCTTCATCGTCGCCCGCGAGGGCTGGGGCCAAGGCTACGCCACCGAAGCCGTCACCGCCCTCCTCTCCCACTGCGCCTCGTCCCTGGGGCTGAAGCGCATGATCGCCCGCACCCATGTGGGCGACAATCGCTCGGAGAAGGTGCTGGAGAAGCTGGGTTTCGAGCAGGAAGGCTATCTGAAGGGCCATGTGGACCGTGACGGCGAACGCCGGGACTGCCGGCTGTTTGGGTTGTTGTTTTAAGGCGCTCGGCGCGATGCACTTGCCCCCTACGGACCGCTTCGCGGTCGTCTTCCCCCATAGGGGGAAGAGCTGCGTGCGTGCGGCGTCCTCCG
>NZ_JBWKPL010000003.1:0-607691 GCF_059418225.1 Caulobacter sp. GW821-FHT09B08
GTCGCCGCCCAGGGCCGCCACGCCGCCCGCGCCGCCGGCCGCGCCGCCGCCGCCGCCCACGCTCTGGGCCAGGATCCCGTACGACAGGTCGCCATGGGTGACGATCCGGCCGTGGTTGTCGGCGTGCACGTCGCCGCCGATACCCGCCGCGTTCGAACCGCCCGCGAAGGCGCCGATGCCGCCCGCCGAGCCGCCCGAACCTGACAGACCGCCGATGCTCTGGGCCAGAATGCCGTTGGAGCTTTCGCCGAAGGTCTCCAGCAGGCCCTCGTTGACCACGCCCACGTGGCCGCCGGGGCCGCTGCCGCTGCCGCTGCCGCCCGAGCCGACCAGGCCCGCGCCGTAGCCGCCGTCGCCGCCCGCGCCGCCGGCGCTCTGGGCGAACAGGGCCGAGGACTGGTTGCCCTGGGTGGTCACCGTGCCGGTGCTGGTCAGGTCGACGCTGCCGCCGGCGCCGCCGTGGTCGCCGGACCCGCCCTCGCCATAGGCGCCATAGCCGTCGCCGCCGTCGCCGCCCGCGCCGGCCTTGCTCAGCGCCTGCACGCCCACGGCGTTGTTGCCGGTGGTCGAGATGTCGCCGTGCAGGGTCAGGTCCAGCGTGCCGCCGTCGCCGCCCGCGCCGCCGTCGCCGCCGAAGCCGACGGGAATAAAGGGCGGGATCAGGAAGCCGTCGCCGCCGTTGCCGCCGTTGCCGCCGTTGGCGGTGACGTTCACCGCCGGCCCGCCGGCCTTGTCGTAGTTGCTACCGAGCGTGAGGGTCAGCGAGCCGCCGCCGTTGCCGTTGTCGCCGTCGCCGCCCTGGGCGGGATAGGTGCCGCCGCCGCTGCCGCCGGAGCCGTCCTTGGTGTGGTTCACATAGTCGCCGGCCGCCGCGGGCATGGCGCCCAGCACGGCCGCGCCGATAGCGCCGGCGGCCAGGACCTTGCCCAGGCCCTTCAGCAGCTTGCGTGCCGAGGTCTCCAGGCGCGCGGCCTGGGCGCGGCTGCGCGTGTCGATGATCGGGACGACGTTCAGAGCGGTCGGTTCGGGCTTGTGGGCCGCCAGCACGGCCAGGGCCGCCAGGGCGTCGTGCAGGCGCAGCAGCAGCTTGGGCGGCAGGGCGCCGGGCGTTCCGAACGAGGTCGCCAGCAGATGGGCCACGGCGTCCTGGGTGGCCAGCAGTTCGGGCGCGGACGGACCGAAGCGTTCGCTCAGGGCGGCGGCGACGCGCGGATCCCGCGCCTCGCGGCTCCAGCGGTCGGCCAGTTGCTCCAGCCCCTCGGCGAACCGCGCCAGGCGATCAACGCGCGAGGTCCCCGCACCAGCGGCCGCAGCCGTGTTCGCCAACTTGCCCATAATCGTCTTCCCCCTCGGCGTGCCGCGGCCTTCGGCCCGTCACGCGCCCACAGCTTAGCTGCTTCCTAGGCTGAATCGGACGCTTTTCGCGCTCTGGGAGAACAAAGTTATATGTCCCATCGCGAGACATCCGACGACGCCTGTCGCCAGCGTTGCAATTTTCGGGAGATCGGCGGGATTGGAGCGGGCGATGGGAATCGAACCCACGACATTCTGCTTGGGAAGCAGACGCTCTACCTCTGAGCTACGCCCGCGAACGAAGGCGCGGCCCGCGTTGCGTGGGTGACTTAGCCGGTCTTCCCGGCGCGCTCAAGCCGCCGCGTCGGCAAATGTCAGGGTTTGGCGCCGACCGGCAGGCTCATCAGGAACGGCAGGCTGGCCGAGGCGATGGTCGAGCGCTTGCCGCCCTCGTGGATCACGGTGACCCGGCCCAGGCCCGGCGAGACCACGACCCCGACCATCTGGTCCACCCACGCGTGCAGGATGGCCCGGGCATGGGTCAGGGAGTCGCCCTCGACCGCAGCCACGCCCGAGGCCTCGACCTCCTCCTCCAGTCCGATCACGCGGTCGACGGCCTCGTCTCGTTCCTGGCTCATGGGAGTCTCCTGAAGTCTTCCGGCCGTCCGGTCCGATCTACTAACGGCCGCGCGTCGATGGCGTCCACGGATGGGCGCGCCGTAGCGCCGACATCGCCAAGGCGATCCCTCAGGCGCCGGCGGCCTGCTCCAGGGCCGTCGCCAGCTCGGCCAGGTCCTGATCCGAGAAACCCTTGCCGGCCTGGGCGTCGTCGTCGATGCGGCCCGCCAGGGCGCCCAGCGCGCCGTAGCCGAACATGCCGGCCGCCCCGGCGATGCGGTGGATCACTCGCGCCAGGTCCGGCGCGTCGGGATCCGCGCGGACCACGGCCAGGTCCTCGGCGCAGCGCGCGACGAACTTGGCCCGCAGCGCGGCGAGAGGATCGCTCATGCGCCCGCCATGATCGAGCGGACGTCGCTGGCCAGGGTCATGGGGTCGAACGGCTTGGTGATCACCCCCACCGCGCCCCGGGCCAGGAACGCCTCGCGCTCCTGCGGCAGGGCGCGGGCGGTGATGAAGATCGCCGGCGTGGCCTCCAGCCCCGCGATCTGCCGGATGCGGTCCAGGGTGGTGGGACCGTCCATGTCGGGCATCATCACGTCCAGCAGTATGACCTCCGGTCGCCACGGATCGGCGGCCAGGGCGGCCAGTGCGGCGGCGCCCGACGCGTGCGCCCGCAGCTCGATGCCCGGATCCAGCTCGAAGGCGAACGAGGCGACCTCGCGGATGTCGGGCTCGTCGTCGACATACATCAGCTTCAGCGGCGTCATGCGTCCTTCTCCACCGTTCCCAGGCCCGCCAGCCGCTGCACGCGGTCGCTGAGCTCGTCCAGCGTGGTGCGGGACTTGGTCAGGATCGCGTCCACCGAGGTCACCACCTGCTCGTCGTCGATGCTCTGGGCCGAGAACACGATGACGGGCACCGGCGCGCGGCCGCGCGGCTTGAGGTCGGGCAGCAGGTCCAGCCCCGATCCGTCGCCCAGGGCCACGTCCAGGATCGCCAGCTGGGGCGAGATGTCCTTCAGCAGGCGGCGGGCGGCTTTCAGGCTGTCGGCGGCCACCACCTCGCAATGGGCCTCCAGGGTGTCGGCCACCAGCTGGCGCACGTCGGGATCGTCTTCGACGTGCAGCACCAGCAGCCGCGTGTCGTCGCCCCGCCGGGCATTGGCCAGGGCGGCGTTGAGGCGGGCCACGTCCACGGGCTTCTGCAGCCAGTCCAGCACGTCCAGGCTCTGGGGCGTCTCCCCGACGTCGCCGGACACGATCAGCACCGGCAGGGCCCGGGTCTCCGGACGGGCCCGCAGGCGCTTGAGCAGGTCCAGGCCGTTGCCGTCGGGCAGGCGCAGGTCCAGCAGCAAGGCGCCGTAGGCGGCAGGCCGCGCCAGGGCGGCCTCGGCGGCGGCCAGGGTGCCCACCACGTCGGCGGCCAGGCCCAGCTCGGCGACCATCTCGCTCAGCACGGTGGCGGCGTCCGCGTCGTCTTCGCAGATCAGCACGCGCCGCGCCGGCGAAGCCGACGCCGTCGCCGCGCCGCCGTCCATCAGCGGCAGGTCGACATGGAAGGTCGCCCCCTCGCCCGGCGGCGAGTCGAACCAGATCCGCCCGCCGTGCCGTTCGACGATCTCGCGGCAGATGGCCAGGCCCAGTCCCGTACCGCCCAGGCGGCGGGTGTCGGAGCCGTCGGCCTGGGCGAATTTGGAGAAGATCCGTTCACGGAAGGCCTCGGGAACACCTGTCCCGTGGTCTCGCACGCTGAACCGCACCCGAGCCCCTTCGCGCGCGACGCGCAGCTCCACAATCCCGCCCCTGGGCGAGAACTTGGCGGCGTTGGAGATCAGATTCGTCGCCACCTGGGCCAGCCGGTCGGCGTCGCCGCGCACCATGGCGGCGCCGGGCGCCGACAGGATAAGCTTCACCCCCAGTTCGCCGGCCAGGCCCTGCATCGCCTCCAGCGCCTTGCGGGTCACCTCGACCATGTCCAGCGGCTCGAGATTGAAGGTCATCTGGCCGGACTCGATCTTCTCGACGTCCAGGATGTCGTTGATCAGCCGCACCAGCCGCTGGCTGTTGGAATGGGCGATGCCCACCAGGCGGGAGGCCCGCTCGGGCAAGGCGCCCGCCGCCCCGCCGACCAGGAGGCCCAGCGAGCCGGCGATCGAGGTCAGGGGCGTGCGCAGCTCGTGGCTGACGGTGGAGACGAACTCCGACTTCATCTGCTCGACACGGCGACGCTCGGTCATGTCGCGGACCGCGGCCACCACATAGGCGCCGCTAGCCAGGTCGAAGCGGCCCAGCGACACCTCGGCCGGAAAGGTCGAGCCGTCCTTGCGGCGCGCGGTGAACTCGCGCGTCAGCCCCTGGCGCAGGTCGCGTCCGCCGCCCAGCCGGTCCAGGAACAGCTGGTTGTCCTCGGGAATGTCGAACAGCAGCGCCGCGTCGCGGCCAGTGGTCTCTCCCGCCGCATAGCCGAACATCGCCAAGCCAGCGCGATTGACGCTCTCCACCGTGCCCGACCGGTTGAAGGTCAGGAGGCCGTCCTGGGCGCTGTCGAAGATGGCCGTCATCCGCGCGGCGGTGACCTCGAACCGCTCCAGCAGCTTCTGGCGTCCACGCCCTTGCAGCAGGATCAGGACGAAGGCCCCGAACAGCAGCAGACCCAGGGTGAGGAACAAGGTCAGGGTCAGGCGCTCGGTGTGGCGCGTGCGCTCGGCGTCGGCGGCGATGCGCTCGGCCAGGGCCTGGCTCTCGGCCTTGACCATCTGGGCCATGTGGACACGGATCTCGTCCATCATCCGCTTGCCCCGGCCCTCGCCGACCATCGCCTGAGCGGCGGCGGCGCCCAAGGTGTCGCGCGTCTCGATGCTGGCGCGCATATAGGCCAGCTTGGCGTCGATCTTGACGTCCAGCTGATCGAGTTCGGCCTGCGCCTCCGCCGAGGTGGACGAAGCACTGGTGAGATCGCCCAGCCGCAGGGTTCGCAGGCGCCGCCGCTCCTTGTCCAACGACTGCAAGGCGTTGGCGTAAGGCTCCAGGAAGCGCGGCTGGCCGGTGATGATGTAGCCGCGCTGACCGGTCTCGGCGTCCTGCATCAGCGAGAACACGGTCTGCATCTGCAGCCGCTCCTCGTAGGAGTGGTTCACGGCCGCCCGCAGCTCGCGGCCGCGATTGAACTCGCGGCCGATTTCCAGGGCGACGGTCAGCAGCAGGGCCGGCACGATCACCAGGCCGACGATGGCCGGCAGGATCAGTCCCTTGGAGGCGCGCTTCGTGCCGGACGAAAGGGTCGGCATCAGGAAGCTCCTCCGGCCAGCAGTTCGGCGATCTTGGTCAGGGCCTGGTCGGGGGTGAAGGGCTTCATCAGATAGGCGTTGGCTCCCGCGTTCAGGGCCAGGACGATGCGGTCCAGCCGCCCGCCGCCGGTCAGCATGATTACCGGCGTGGTCAGGCAGGCCTCGAGCCCACGCAGGCGCCCGACCAGCTCCACCCCGTCCACGCCCGGCATGCGCACATCGACCATGAACACCGCAGGCCGCGCGCCGCGCGCGGCCTGGACCACGGAGTCGGCGTCTCCGAAACCCGCGACGCGATAGCCCTCGCGCGCCAGGGCGCCCTGTAGGAATTCCAGGATCAGGGGATCGTCGTCGACCACGTAGACGACGGGCGCCGAATGCAGTGCGACCATCGTGTCTCCCCTGGCCGGCAAGGCCGGATTCGCACTCTGATACTCGCAGCGGCCGACCGGTCCCGTCCAGACACCGATGGTCGCACCTTCGTGATCCTAATGTCGGGAGCCTAACGGACCTTTCAGCCTTTCGCGGCATGGTGCGTCCGATCCACCCGCCGCGCCTTGGAAGAGCTTCGACCGTGTCCGCCTCCATCCTCGTCATCGACGACGATCCGCTGGTCAGCCAGTTCGTCGACCTGGTGCTGACCCAGGCCGGCCACAGCGTGTCGCTGGCCGGCACGCCGGAGACGGGGTTCAACGCGCTGAAGCAGACCCGGTGGGACCTGGTCCTGCTCGACATCCAGATGCCGGGCATGAACGGCATCCAGCTGCTGAAGATGCTGCGCCAGTACCAGAAGCTGAAGGTGCCGGTGATGATGATGACCGCGCGCGGCGACGTGGAGACCGTGCGCTCGGCCAGCCACGCCGGCGCCAACGGCTACATCGTCAAGCCGTTCACCCCCGAGAGCCTGCTGTCGCGGATCGAGGCGGTGCTGGGCAAGCGCGAGCGCGTCGCGCCGCCGCCTCCGCCGCCGCGCCCGGCCGCTAAGGCGCCCCGGCCCGCGGTCTACGAGATCGACTAGGCGGATCGACGTTCAGCCTCGAATGGCTCGACGCCTCCTTTTTCAGCCGTCATTCCCGCCCTTGTGGCGGGAACCCCTGGTTCAGCTCGCAAGTGAAATGCCTTGGCGCGCTGGCGCGCCACCCTCCCGCACCTGCGGCGGACAGAGGGGTTCCCGCCACAAGGGCGGGAATGACGGCAAGAAGGGGGAGTGGTTGAATGTCGGCACGCGCTAAGCCGCCGCCTACTCCACCCGCTCGGCCTTGATCCCCAACTTCTTCAGTTGGACCTGCACGCTGTCGGGACCGACCAGGTGCCCGGCGCCGACCGCCACGAAGCTGACGCCCGAACCGGCCAGCTTGGTCTTCAACTGGCCCGCCCAGTCGCGATTGCGGTCGGTCAGCAGCAGCTTGTAGACCTCCGGATAGTCGCGCCGCATCTCGTCGATCATCTGGGTTTCCAGCGCGGCCTGGTCGCCCGCGGCCCAGGCGTCGACCAAGGCGCCGACCTTGGCCGGCCCGTCGGCGACCTCGTCCAGGGTGGAGTCCAGCAGTTGGGCCTCCTGGTCGGGCGTCATGTCGGCGAAGAAGCGCATCTGCTGTTCGAAGGTCTCGAAGGCGGCGATGGGCTTGCCCGCCGCCTTGGCCTGGGCGGTCAGCTTCTTCTCGACGCCGCTTTCCGGGTCGTAGCCGGCCTTGAACAGCGGGACCAACGACACGGTGATGGACGCCAGCCACGGCCGCATGGCGTCCATGCCGGTCGGCGGAAGGCCCATGGCCTGGGCGGCCGCCTGGAGCTTGGCGTAGGTCTCGGGTTTCAGCTTGGCCGAGATCGGCGTGTCGCGGTCCAGGCCGTACTTCAGCATCAGGCCCTGCATGACGGCCTTGTCGTCGGGTTCGATGATCTCGGTGACCAGGTCGTCGGCCTCGGTGAAGGCCTTTTCGATCCTGGGCGAGCTCCACGCCGTCGTCGGCTTCAGCACGTGGATCGTGCCGAACAGGTAGATCGTGGAGTCCTTGTCCTTGATCACCCACAGGGCGGGCTCGGCCAGGACGGGGCTCGCCCCCGCCGCCAGCAGGACGACGAGGGCAAGAGCGAAGCGGCGGACGGACGCGAGCAGAATCATCATGGCTTCACTGTTCCGCCCGCGGGCCCGTCCGACAAGCGGCCTCTACTTCAGGAAGCTCTCCACCTCGGCGGCGAAAGCGGCCGGCTGGTCCAGCATGATGAAGTGCAGCGAGCCGTCGATGCGCTTGACCTTGGCCGAGGCCATCGGGGCGTAGGCGCCGGTGTAGATCGCGTCGAAGGCCGACTGGGGCGCGCCGGTGGTCTCGTCCCACGGATACAGCATGACGGTGGGCGTCTTGATCGCCGCGATCTCGCCGCGCAGGTCGGTGATCAGGTCGTCATAGAGGGCGCGGCCGGTGACCGAGGGGTTGGAGGCGATGGCCGCCTCGGTGGCGGCCTTCAGGCCGGCGGGCGACTTGACCATGCTGGCCATGATGCGGGTCTCGCCGGCCGCCCACTGTTCGGGCGTCGACTTTTCGGCCATGTCGCGCATGGCGGCGGCCTGGGGCCGGACGCCCTCGACCGTGGCCTGGGGCGAGAACACAACCGCGTAGAACGGCAGGCTGTCGACCACCATCAGCCGGCCGACATCCTCGGGATGCTGGCGGGCCAGCATCAGGCCCATCAGCCCGCCCATGGAGTGACCGATCACCGCCGGCGACTTCAGCCTGGCCGACTTGATGTAGCCGTCGAGCGCGTCGACCGTGGGCTGGATCACCGGCCCCTCGGCGTTGGCGCCGACCGGGGTCCCGGCGAAGCCCGCCACCTGGATCACGTGCAGGCGGTAGCGGCCTCGCAGCTGCTTGACGGTGTCGTCCCAGACGGCGGCCGACGAGGCCAGGCCCGGGATCAGGATCACGTCGGGCCCCTGCCCGCTCACCGCGACGGTGAAGCGCGGGGCGGCGGCCGAGGGAACCGCGACGGGCTCGGCGGCGTGGGCGGGGCGCAGCACGGCGGCGGCGGTGACGGCGGTGACGACGCAGGCAAAGGCGGCGCGCGCCAGGAAGCGGCGGACGGTCATGGTGGTCTCCGGGTTTGAAGGTGGGTGGCGGACGAGCCCGAGAGGGCTCAGGCCTCGTCCTGAAAGATGCTTTCGATCGACAGGCCGAACAGGCGGGCGATCTTGAAGGCCAGCGGCAGGCTGGGGTCGTACTTGCCTGTCTCCAGGGCGTTGATGGTCTGGCGCGAGACGTCCAGGCGCTCGGCCAGGTCGGCCTGGCTCCAGTCCCGTTCGGCCCGCAGGACCTTGAGGCGATTTTTCACGGCGCCCTCCGGTCAGCGATAGCGGCGGGCGATCAGGGTCTGGGCGATCCCCATGAACACCGCGAAGATCGGCACCATCGCCCAGGTCGGCACGTGGGGGACCTTGTCGAAGGTCTCCAGGAAACCCCAGATCGTGGCGACGCTCAGCGTGCCGGCCGCGCCCCAGAGCAGGCTCTGGATCAGGGTGGTGCGGGCGAACTCGTCGGTCTCCTCGGCCAGGTAGAAGCCCATGGTGGCGATGGCGCCCAGCACGCCCAGCGACGGGGCCAGCGCGATGAGATAGCCCCAGGGGCCGTCGGCGTATCCCTGTCGGCCCAGCGACACCGCCGTCACCAGCAGCACGACATAGGCGCTCATCGAGACGCCGAACCGGAACAGGTAGCGGCGCATGGGCGGACGGATCGTCTCGCGTCGGAACAGCCGGTTGGACAGCAGGGCGAAGGCCAGCGACGCGGCCACCGTGCCCAGCCCCCCGACATAGGCCCAGACGCCGCCCTGAGTGCCGATCCAGACCGACAAGGCGATGGCCAGGATGAAGGCCGCGAACAGACCCAGCTTCTTGAGGCGCCCAGCCGGCGCGGTGTCGCTCGTCATGACAAGCCTCCTCGTCTTTGTGACAAGGATACTTGTCTTATTAAGACACGATCATGTCAAGCAAGCTTGTCAAATTATCAAGGAGAGAAGACAGCGGGCTCGGTCAGGCGGCCTTGCGGAAAGGTGCGGCCTCCAGGACGTCGGCCTGGTTCAGGTGCACGGCCTTGGCCGAGACCAGGCCCAGGGCGCGGGCCAGCCGACCTTCCCCACGCTCGCGCAGGATGGTCCAGCCGTAGCGCGAGAAGCGGTCGTCGTAGTCGGCCCAGCGGATGATCCGGCCGTGCTCGTCGCAACGCCAGACGGCCTTGTCGCAGCCGGGGATCGGCGCGGCCCGGTTCCAAATCTCGACCCGCTTGGCGTGGGTGGAATAGGTCCCGCCGAAGAGTGCGCTCATGGTCGAAAGGCTCCGCTTCGTCGGCGACTCGGTGAGTCGTTTCGCCGACCAAGGGAAACTAGCACTGGTGGAAGGACGTTTGCGGCCACACCACATCTAGTGCGACAGCGTGCCGCGCGACCGATTGGCCAGTCACAGCATGACCGAACGCCGGTCCTTGTCCAGAGCGATGACGAGGTCGGCCCGGGCGGGCAGTTCGGCGGCGATGTGGCGGGTCAGGCGCTCGTAGTGCTGGACAAAGTCGGCCACCTCGGCGTCGCTCATCGCGCCCTCGCGCCCCTCGGCGGCCAGGCGCGCGCGCAGCTTGGCCTCCTGCTCCAGCCGCCAGGCCAGGACGGTCTCGAAGTCGGGGGCGGTGAACAGGACCAGCAGGTCCAGCCGGGCGAACAGGGCGCGGTAGGGACCGGCCAGGGCGGCGTTGACGTAGGATCGCCAGGCGCCGTCGGGGTCGCGCTCCTTCTCAAGCGTGTTGATCGGCGTCGCCAGGGCCTCGGGCGGCTGTGGTCGCGCGCCCAGGCACCAGCCTTCCAGCAGCACCACGTCGACCGGCCCCTCGACCACCGGCCAGGTCTCGGACGAAGCCCGATCATCGGCGGCCTTGTCGAAACGCGGAAGCGCCGTCGCCCCCTCCCCGGCCAGGCCGTCCAACACCGACAGGCCCAGGGCCACGTCGTGCGTGCCGGGCACGCCGCGCGTGCGCAGCAGCGGATGAACGTCGCGGGCCAGGGCCTCGCGTTCGGCGCGGGTCAGGTAGAGGTCGTCCAGCGACAGGGTCGCCACCGTCAGCCCCTGGGCCTCCAGCAGCCGCGCCACCACGCGCACCGTCGTGGTCTTGCCCGAGCCCTGCGGCCCGCAGATCCCGACAACGAAGGCCGGTCCCATGGCCACCGCCGCGATCCGCGCGGCCAGCGGCGCATGCAGCCGCTCGATCTCGGCGGCGAAGCCGGCGGGAAGGTTTTCGGCGCGGAGAAAGTGGGAGAGCCAGTCTGGATCGATCATGCCTGCCCCCTTCCTTCTCCCCTTGCGGGAGAAGGTGTCAGCGAAGCTGACGGATGAGGGGTCGCACGGCGGCGATGCTGCGGACAAGCCCATCCTGACAGGTTTGAGAGACCCCTCATCCGGCGCTGCGCGCCACCTTCTCCCGCAAGGGGAGAAGGATCAGGTCACTATTGCACCCGCCGCACCTTGAACCCGCGCGCGGCCATCAGGGCCGGCAGGCCGTCCTCGCCCGCCATGTGCAGGGCGCCGACGGCGACCAGCTCGACGCCGGGCTTGTCCATCTCGGCGCTCAGAGCCTGCGCCCAGGCGGCGTTGCGGCGCTTGAGCAGGGTGTCGTACAGCGCCGGCCGGTCGCGCTTCATCACGTCCACCACCAGCGGGCCGAGCTTCTCCATGTCGCCATGCAGCCAGGCCGCCTCCAGCGCCACGCCGTTGCGGGGCGGCGACAGGGTCTCGGCGGCGACGTCGTCCAGGTACTGCACCTCGACCGCCTCGGGCAGGTCGGCGAACAGGCGGATCTGCTGCTCCAGGGTCTCGAAGGTGGCGATGGGCTTTTCGGCCGCGCGCGCCTGGCGGGTGACCGTGGCGTCGGCCCCGGCCGAGACGCTGGCGCCCTGCTGTGTCATGGGCAGCACCGACAGCATCATCGCCGCCGCCCAGGGCCGCAGGCGGTCCACGCGGTCCAGCGAGCCGCCGTCGCGCTCCAGCGCCGCCTTCAGCGTGGCCACGGTGCGCGGCGGCAGCTTCTCGGTCAGGGAGCGGTCGGGATCCACGCCATAGCGGTCAACCAGGGCCCGGACCTCGGCGGGATCGGCGTCGGCGCGGGTCTCGAACCAGACCTTGTCGGCCCGGGCATAGGCGCGATCGAAGGCCCGGGTGCGCCACTTGGCCTTGGGCTGCAGCACGTGCATCGTGCCGAAGAGGTAGATGGTGGTGTCCTTGTCGCGCACTTCCCACAGGGCCGGGGCGGCGTTCGCCACCGTGGCGCAGGCCAGCATGCAGACCGCCAGACCGACGGCCAACAGCCCGCGATACGCGCCCGAACTCGACACCACGTCCCCCGACGTCTGGACTCAACAGACGGTCAGGTTACGGACGCAGCGGTTAAGCCGGGAAGAGCGCGGTGTTGCGACCTAACGCCACGCCTTGAAGTGCTTGGACAGCTTCAGCCCCTGGCGCTGGTAGTGCGAGCCGCCCTCGCCATAGAGGCGGTCGGGCCGCGCGGTCAGGGGTTCGTAGACCAGGCGGGCCACGATCTGGCCGTCCTCCAGCAGGAATGGCGTCTCGTGACTGCGCACCTCCAGCACGCCCTTGGAGCCGACAGCCCCGGCCTCTTCCGTGCCGAAACCCGGATCGAAGAAGCCGGCGTAGTGCACCCGGAACTCGCCCACCGACGGATCGATCGGCGTCATCTCGGCGGCTTCCAGCACCGGGATCTCGACGTCGTCCTTGGAGGCCAGGATGTAGAACTCGCCCGGATCCAGCAGCAGCTCGCCGTGGCGGGTCTCCAGCGGCTCCCAGAAGTCGCGCGGATCGTGGCCGTCCTCGTGGTCCAGGTCGACGACGCCGGCGTGACGGCGGCCGCGGAAGCCGACGATGCCGCCCTCGCCCGGCGTAAGGTCCACGCCCACGCTTTTGATCGCCAGTTTGGCCGGATCGCCGCGCTTGAGGCGCAGCTGGTTCAGCCGCGTGCCGGCCCGCACCAGCACCGAGAAGGTCTGGGGCGCGATCTCGATATAGAGGGGGCCTTCATAGCCGCTCTCGATGTCGTCGAAGGCCTTGGAGTGGTCGCTGAGCAGACGCACGAACACGTCCACCCGACCGGTCGAGCTCTTGGGATTGCCGCGCGCGGCTACGTTGCCCGGCAGGCTGAGGCGCTCCTGGATTTCGGCGATGTAGACGCAGCCCTTCTCCAGCACCGCGCCCTTCGTCAGGTCCAGCTCGTGCATGGCCACGTCCTTGAGGCGGTCGGGCACGCGACGCGCCACGCCCGGCAGGAACGAGGCGCGCACCCGCCAGCACCGCGCGCCCAGGCGCAGGTCCAGGCTGGCCGGTTGCACCTGGTCGGTGTCGAACGGGGTCTGCGAGGTGATCGCTTCTTGCGCGATCAGGTCCTCGATCGATTGGCAGGGCAGAATCCCTGCGGCATGGGCGTCGGTCATCGGGGCGACACTCGCTAAAGCGCCGCGCCGAAGCAAGCCACGAACACAGAAAGCGGAACTAGTGGTGGGCTTTCTTGCCCGCCTGATGGCCGGACAGCAGATAGATCCCCGCCCCCACCCCGAACAGGGTCGTGGCTTCGGTCAGGGTGCTGATCGGATGAAACTCGACCGGCAGAAACGACAGCACGCGATCCGACAGGATCAGAAGCAGGATGTTCAGCGCCCCGAAGATGGCCAGGATGGCGGCGAACACACGAAACACTCCAGTCAGCGACATTGGCGGTCTCCCCAATCCCGGCCCCGTCTCCGACCGTCGGCGGGCCGAGCCGTACGCTTAAGGTTAACGGCGCCGTTTTGGTTCCCACGCGTTCGCGCGACGGCCGAACTTCGCGCAAGTCCGTGCAACGTCACGCGATTGTCGGCTTGACCGCCCCCCTCCGATACCCTTCATACCGGCCTTTTCGACAGTGGGCGTGAGGACAGGCCGTGGCCGAGGATCCGAAAGACTGGGACGTTGCGACGAAGCTGATCCGTGGCGGTCTGGCGCGCTCGCAACACATGGAGACGGCCGAAGCCCTCTACCTGACCCAGGGTTTCACCTATGACAGCGCCGAGGGCGCCGACCGCCGGTTCGGCGGCGAGGACCCGGGCTTCGTCTATTCGCGGTTCAACAACCCGACCGTGAAGATGTTCGAGGACCGCCTGGCCCTGCTCGAAGGCGCGGAAGTCTGCCGCGCCCAGGCCACTGGCATGGCCTCGATCCACATGGCCCTGATGGGCCTTGTCCGCGCCGGCGACCACGTGGTGGCCGGCCGCGCCCTGTTCGGCTCGTGCCGCTGGCTGGTGGCCGAGTGGCTGCCGCGCTTCGGCGTGGAGACCACCTTCGTCGACGCCACCGATCCCAAGGCCTGGGAAGCGGCGATCCGCCCCAACACCAAGGCCGTGCTGATCGAGACCCCGTCCAACCCGGTGCTGGAGATCACCGATATCCGCGCGGTGTCGGAAATGGCCCACGCCGTCGGCGCCAAGGTCATCGTCGACAACGTCTTCGCCACCCCGATCTTCCAGCAGCCGCTGAAGCTGGGCGCCGACATCGTGGTCTATTCGGCCACCAAGCACATCGACGGCCAGGGCCGGGTGCTAGGCGGGGCCATCCTGACCAGCGAAGCGATCAACGAGGAATGCTACCGCGACGCCCTGCGCCACACCGGCCCGTCGCTGTCGCCGTTCAACGCCTGGGTCCTGGTCAAGGGCCTGGAGACGCTGGACCTGCGCGTGCGCCGCCAGACCGACACCGCCGCGGCCCTCGCCGACGTGGTGGCTGAGCACAAGGCGGTCAAGCAGGTGCTCTACCCCTTCCGCGCCGACCACCCAGGCCACAACGTCGCCAAATCGCAGATGAGCGGCGGCGGCACCGTGCTGGCCCTGGACCTCGGCTCGCGTGAGGCCGCGTTCAAGTTCCTGAACGCCCTGGAGATCGTCGACATCTCCAACAATCTGGGTGACGCCAAGTCGATGGCCACCCACCCGCCGACCACCACCCACCGCTCGGTGCCCGAAGAGATGCGCCCGTCGCTGGGCGTGGTCGAGGGCGGCGTGCGCCTGTCGGTGGGGCTGGAAAGCCTGGCGGACCTGACCCGGGACGTGACGCGTGCGCTCGACCAGGCGTGAAACCTCCCCGCCGCTGAAGCGGATCCGCCGGCGTCGCGGCGCCGATGCGGGCATCTACGAGGCGCGCACGCGCGACATCGTCGTGCGCGTCTCCACCGTCTACCAGCCCGAGGACTCCGCGCCCGAGGAGGGCCTGTGGATGTGGGGCTATACGGTCGAGATCGAGAACCATGGCGTGGAGACCGTGCAACTGGTCTCGCGCTACTGGACCATCACCGACGGCCTGAACCGCGCCACCGAGGTCGAGGGCTCGGGCGTGGTGGGCGAGCAGCCGGAACTGCGGCCCCGCGAGGCGTTCCGCTACGTCTCCAACTGCCCCCTGCCCACGCCGACGGGCTCGATGGTCGGCCACTTCCAGATGATGACCGAGGCCGGCGAGACCTTCGAGGCGCTAATCCCGGAGTTCTCGCTGCACCTGCCGGGCGCGGCAAGAAGGGTGAACTGAAGCTCCATCCATCGCTTTGCTCGCAAGCGACCGCGCGGCGTTCAGCGTCTTGACCCGCTTAAATCTACATATATCGTAATAGGCGATGAACAAGCGCAATCGCCGCCCTTCTCCTCAGATGACGACGCTGCTCCAGGTCCTGGCGGCCAGCGCGCCACAGGTGCGTCATGGCTATGATCTGATGACCGAGACGGGCCTTCAGTCCGGCACGCTCTATCCCCTGCTGATGCGTATGGCCGATCAGGGCCTTGTCGAAGCCGAATGGCAGGCGCCGTCAAAGCCAGGACGTCCAGCGCGCCACGGTTACCGCCTTACGCCCGCGGGCGCGCGGTTGGCGGCGTCGCTGCTCGCCGCCGAGCCCGGCGCCAATGGAGCGTCTCCCGCATGGGCCTGACCGAGTCCCTAGCCCGGTGGCTCGTCAACTTCGCCACGCGCCGACTGCCCGACGGCTGCGCGGACTGGGGTCTGGCCATGCGCGTGGAGTATGAGGAAGCCTGTGAGGGCGGGCGAGGCCTGCCCTTCGCGTTCGGCTGCGCGGTGACGGTGGTGCGAGCGCATCTGGCCCAACCGACCGATGGGTTGGCCATTGGTCGAGCGGGGCTGGTGTCCATCACCCTGCTCCCGCTGGCGGTTTTCCATCTCGGCTGCGCCTACGGCGGCTTCCGCTTCGCGCTCGGCGGAGCCGACCATTTCCATGCCGCCCTGCTGGCCGGGAGCCAGGCGCAGCGGCAGATCGCCGTCGCCTACGCGCAGTCCGCGCCGCTTCTGGGCGGTCTGCTGATCTTGCTGGCCGGCGCCCATCTTGCGGCCGCTTGGCATCTGGTGGCGTTGCGGCCACGCCCAGCGCTTGGGGCCATGGGCGCCGGGCTGCTGACGTCGATCGCGCTCGCGGCCTCGATCCTGGAGATCATGCCCGACTGGAAGGGCGTGTGCGTGCAGTTCGCCGGCTTCGGCGTCGAGGTGGTTCTGCTGGCCTTGTTCATGGTCTCGGCCGCCCTACGGCGAACCCCGATGAAAGGAGCCTTTCGATGATGATGCTTCTGGCGACGGCGCTGCTGGCCGCAACGACACCATCGCCCGATGGCGCGCGCCTGAGCGCGGGCGAGCAATGTTTCACGATCACGCGCGGCGGATCACCGATGGGCCTGACCTGGCAAGCCATCCGTCCCACTCGCACGAGCGGAAGAGCCACATGGGACATCGTCATTCACCAGCGCATGAGCGACGGCCGTTTCGACATGCGCGACCATTTCGTGGTCGATCGCAAGACGCTGCGTCCTGTCAGCCTGGAAAGTGTAAGGGGCGTCGATCCCAGTGGCCCGGGCTGGCGCCGTGTCACGCTCCGATACGCCACCGACCGCGTGACCGGCACGAAGGAGACCAAGGACGGCGCGGTGACGATCGACACGCCCCTCGACCACGCGGTTTGGGACGGCAATCTCTGGGGCTTTACCTTCGCCGCCATGCCCCTGCGCGACGGCGCCCGTCTGTCGCTGCCCTTCTGGCAATACGACAAGGGCTTCGGCGCGTTCACCGTGAACGTGGTTGGCCGCGAGCAGACCGACACCCCCAGCGGCCCCGTTGACGCTTGGGTTCTGGACGCCGGCGACGATCCCGCCGCCCTGGTCCGCTACGTGGTCGCGGTCGAACGTCCGAACGAGATCGCCTATTCGGCCGGACCGTTCGGGCAGAGGCTGGGCGGCGACTGCGCCGCGCTGGCGGGTAACGGCGCCTCGACCGCCCGCTCCCCTGGATCGCCATAGGCTTGACCGACGAACGCCCTGAACGCTCAGGGCGCGCTCGACCTCTCTTTCCCAAATCCGAGCCCGCCGCGCGCGGTTCTCGCACCGGAGATCAACATGGCCGTGACCGGAATCGGTGGCTTCTTCTTTCGCTCTCGCGACCCCGAGGCGCTTCGCGCCTGGTATGTTCAACACCTGGGCGTAGGATCGACCCCCTATGGCGCGTGGGACACCCAGGCCGGACCCAGCGTCTTTTCACCCTTCCCGGCCGACAGCGACTATTTCGCGACGGACCGTCCATGGATGCTCAATCTGCGCGTCGATGATCTCGACCCGCTCTGCGAGCGACTCCACGCGGCGAAGATCGAGGTTCGCACCGATCCGGCTTGGGACATGCCGGGTATCGGGCGCTTCGTTCGCATCGCCGACCCGGAAGGCAATCCCATCGAACTTTGGCAGCCCGAGCCATAGACCTAAGCAGCGAACGCGACAGTCGTGCGCGAGCAGCGCACGACGTCGCCCTCACCCCGCCGCCGGCGGCGGCAGCGCATAGACCCGCGAGCAGTATTCGCAGGTGACGTGGATCTTGCCGTCGGGCTCGACCATGTCGGCCACTTCCTCGGCCGAGAACGAGTCCAGCACCGTGGCGATGCGGTCTTCCGAGCAGCGGCAGAAGGCGCGCAGGGGCTTTTCCTCGGTCAGCCGCACGCCGTCCTCGTTGAACAGGCGCCACAGCAGGGTGGTGGTCGGCAGGCTGGGATCGAGCAGTTCGTCCTCGCCGGTGGTCTCGAAGAACGCCTGGGCGTGGCGCCAGGCCTCCTGGGTCTCGCCCCGGCTCTCGTCGCCCGCGATCGACTGGATCAGTATGCCGCCCGCGCGCCACTTGGCGCCCTCGCCCGCGTCGGCCTGGCCGACGGCCAGCCGCACGCGCGTGGGCGTCTGTTCGGACTGGGCGAAGTACTGCTCGGCGCACAGGGCCAGGGTCTCGCCCTCGATGGGGGTGATGCCCTGATAGCGGTCCATGTCGGCCCCTTGGTCGACGGTCATCACGAAGGTGCCGCCGCCCAACAGGGTCTTGGCGCCCGGACGCGCGAAGCCTTCCGAAATGGCCGCGACCTCCTCGGGATCGAAGCGGCAATAGCCGCGCAGGCCGCCGGTGGTGTCGTAATCGACCACGACATAGCGCACCGCGCCGTCGCCCTGGGCCTGGATGATCAGGCGCCCTTCGAACTTCAGGCTGGAGCCGACCAGGGCCGCCAGGGCGCAGGCCTCGCCCAGCAGGTTGGCGACGGGCTCGGGATAGTCGTGGCGGGTCAGCACTTCGTCGACCGCGGCGCCCAGGCGCACGATGCGGCCGCGCACGGGCAGGCCTTCGATCTGGAAGGCGGAAACGAGGTCGTCGGGCGCGCCCTCGACGACGGTGTTGGCGGTGATGTCGGTCATGGGGCGGTTAAATAGTCGCTCGTGGCGAAAATGCGAGCCCCCGCGCCACGGAGCCGCGTTCGGGCGGCTTTCATCAAACGGCGATTGACCCGGCGCACAGCCCAAGGCTGTATTGAGCCGTAGCCTTGGAGCGCTCATGCTTACCCGACGCCGTCTCGCCGCCAGCGCCCTGGCCCTGCCCTTTCTCCAGGCCCTGACCGGCGTCGCCCGCGCGGCGACCGCGCCGATCGTGGCTCCGATCCGGGTTTCCGGAAACCGCGTGCTCATCGACGGGATGGTGAACGGCAAGGGTCCGTTCCAGTTCGCGATCGACACCGGCGCCGTCGTCAGCGGCATGCGCAACGAGGTCATCGCCCCGCTGAACCTGCCCAAGCTTCGGGACGTGCGGCTGAACGGCAAGACCTTCCCGCTCTACGCCGTCCAGGACCTGCAGCTGGGCGGGGCGGTGCGGCAGAGCGCGGCCCTGTTCGGCCTGGAGGGCGAGCGGCTGGGCGCCGACGGCCTGCTGGCCTCGGGCATGGTCACCGCCTTCGACAGCGAGCTGGACTTCGACGTCGGCGAATGGCGCGTCTTCCCCGGCGGCCCGCCCGACCGCGCCGGCTTCACGCGGCTGGACTCGCAGATCCGCGACGAGCAGGGCAGCAACGGCACGCCCCGCATCTATGCCGACGTCGAACTGGCCGGCGAGACCCGCGAGGTGGTGTTCGACACCGGCGCGCCCTGGGCGATGAACCTGGACTATCCCACCGGCCGCAAGCTGGGCCTGTGGAGCGACAAGACGCCCTACGCGCCGATCCGCGTCAGCGGGATCCAGGGCATGCTGCCGGGCGTCTGCCGCCTGGTCCGCCTGCCCCGGCTGAAGATCGGTCCGGCGACCTACGAGGCGCCGCTGGTCGTGATCCGCCCGCCGGACACGCCCGGCAACAAGGACATCGTCGGCCTGGCGGTGCTGCGGACCCTGAACCTGTCGTTCGACAAGGCCAGCAAGGCCGTGTGGGTCAAGCGCAACGGCCTGGAGGTCCCGCAGCAGCCCTACAGCCTGGCCGGCTTCTGGCTGGAGGCCGACAAGGGCAAGGTCGAGGTGGTCGATGTCGGCGTCGGCGGCCCGGCGGCGACGGCCGGGATCCGTAAGGGCGACGTGATCGAGGGCGCAGCCACGATCCGCGACGCGCTGAAGCTGGTGGCCGGCCCTGCCGGAACCTCGGCCACCTTGCCCCTGCGGCGCGGCGGCGAGACCCTGAGCGCCAGCCTGACCCTGACGGCCTATCTCTAGCTAGTCGGCGATCGGCTTTTCGATCTCGTAGACCACGTCTTCCAGCTTGGCGCGGAACAGGGTCTGGGCGTCCTGGACGCCCTGATTGTAGTAGTACGGCCCCATCTGCTCGGAGATGAACTCCAGCAGGAAGCCGGCCTCCAGGAGGCTGGCCTCGCAGTCCAGCTCCTTGCTCAGATAGCGCGACAGCTTGTAGGCCAGGGCCTCGCGGACGGGCTTGTCGAATTCGATCCTGGCCATGCCGGTCCCTCTAGCCGATGGCCCCGAAGCACCAGGCCAGCACCGACTTCTGGGCGTGGATGCGGTTCTCCGCCTCGTCCCAGGCCAGCGAGCGCGGACCGTCCAGGACGCTGTCGGTGACCTCCTCGCCCCGGTGGGCCGGCAGGCAGTGCAGGAAGACGCCGTCGGGGGCCGACAGGTCCATCAGGGCGTCGTCGACCTGATAGGGCTCCAGAGCCGCCAGACGCTCGTCGTGATCGGTGTCGCCCATCGACACCCAGGTGTCGGCCACCACCACGTCGGCGCCGCGCACGGCTTCGCGCGGGTCGTCGGTCATGACGATCTGGCCCTGCAGCTCCTGGGCGCGGGCCAGGTCCACCAGGTCGGGGTGATAGACCGCCGGACAGGCGATGTTCAGCTTGAAGCCCAGCAGCGGCGCGGCGTGGATGAAGCTGGAGCAGACGTTGTTGCCGTCGCCCACCCAGGCGATGGTCTTGCCGCCGATGTCGCCGCGATGTTCCTCGATGGTCAGGAGGTCGGCCATGATCTGGCAGGGGTGGCTCTTGTCGGTCAGGCCGTTGATCACCGGCACGGTCGAGACCTGGGCGAAGCGCTCGACGTCGGCGTGGTTGTTGGCGCGGATCATCACCGCGTCCACCATGCGCGACAGCACCTTGGCGGTGTCCTCGATGGTCTCGCCGCGGCCCAGCTGCATGTCGTTGGAGGTCGAGATGATGCCGCTGCCGCCCAGCTGGCGGATCGCCGCGTCGAACGAGAAGCGGGTGCGGGTCGAGTTCTTCTGGAAGATCATCGCCAGTACGCGGTCGGCGGCGGGCGCGTCGGCGTCCACGCGGCCCTTGGGCCAGCCGGCGCGGGCGGCCTTGCGGGCCTTGGCGTCTTCCAGCATCAGGCGCAGCGTGGCGCCGTCCAGCTTCCACAGGTCGATGAAGTGCCTGGGTTCGGTCATTGCAAATCCCCCTGCCCGCCCGCCCCGGCGCGCGCCGGAACGAGCGGTTTCATTAGGTGGCCTAAGGCCTTAGCCGGCCTTTTGCGCCCGAGCGGCCTCGCAGGCCTTCTCGAGCTTGGCGATGGCTTCCGAAGCTTCCTCGATGGTGAGGTTCAGCGGCGGCAGCAGGCGCACGCAGTTGTCGCCGCCGCCGGCCACCAGCAGCTTCTCGTCGCGGGCCAGGACCATGAACTCGCGATTGTTCGGGATCAGCTTGATCCCGATCAGGAAGCCCTTGCCGCGGATGTCGACGATGACGTCCGGGAAGCGATCCTTCAGGCCGTTCAGCTGCTGGACGAAGTAGCCGGCCACCTGCTTGACGTTGTCCAGGATCTCGTCGGTGTTGATCGTGTCGAACGCCGCCTTGCCCACGGCCATGGCCAGCGGGTTGCCGCCGAAGGTCGAGCCGTGGACGCCCACGGTCATGCCCTTGGCCGCCTCGTTAGTGGCCAGGCACGCGCCGACCGGGAAGCCGCCGCCCAGGGCTTTCGCCACGCACATGATGTCGGGCGCGGCGTCGCTGGCCCACTCGTAGGCGAACAGCTTGCCGGTCCGGCCCATGCCGCACTGGACCTCGTCATAGATCAGCAGCACGCCGGCCTCGCGGGTCAGGCGGCGCAGTTCGTTCAGGTCTTCCACGCTCATGGCGCGGGCCCCGCCCTCGCCCTGCACGGGCTCGATGATCACGGCGGCCGTGGTCGGCTTGGCGACGGCTTCCTTGATGGCGTCGAAGTCACCGAAGGTCAGCTGGGTGTAGCCCGGCAGGCGCGGACCGAAGCCCTCGACATAGCTCGGGTTGCCCGCCGCATTGACCGCCGCGTACGAGCGGCCGTGGAACGAGCCGTCGAAGCCGAAGATCTCGACGCGTTCCGGCTGGCCGTTGGCGGTGTGGAACTTGCGGGCGGTCTTCAGGGCGCACTCGATCGCCTCGGTGCCCGAATTGGTGAAGAACACCACGTCGGCGAAGCTGTTGGCGCACAGCGTGTCGGCCAGCTCCTCCTGCTCGGGGATCCGGTAGATGTTGGAGACGTGCCAGAGCTTCTCGCCCTGGGTCTTCAACGCCTCGACCAGCACGGGATGGGCGTGGCCCAGGCCGTCGGTGGCGATGCCCGCCACGCAGTCCAGGTACTCTTCGCCGGTGGTCGAGAACAGGCGCGCGCCTCGGCCTCGCTCGAACGCCAGCGGGGCGCGGTTGTAGACGCCCATGATGTGGTGTTGCTGCGAGGGATTTGACGACGTCGCGGTGCTCAAGACCGACCTCCCAAAAAGGAAAGAAGCCCCCGTGCTGAAAGCGCGGGGACCGGAAGGCTGAGCGTTGTCGGCGCGTAACCCCGTCGTGTCAACAAATCGCCCGTGAATTTTGAGTGTCGGAGGCCACCTCGGCTAACAACTTTTGGGATTCGGACTCCACCGAAGGCATTGACCAACCAAGAACATTATGGGAACAATAATTCCACCTTGACCAATTCCGATCCGTCACACGGAGGAGTGGAAGCCAATGGAAAAAGAAACAGGCCGCTTTGAGTATCGAAGCGGGGATGGAGAGACATATCTCGTCATTGAGATTCAGGAGTTTAGATCCTATCAGCCTCTTGAAGGATCAGCTCAATGGATAAAGGGCCTGAAGCGTTTGGAGCTTGAAGATGGCTCGCCCGTGAACTTTCTCGATGCTGCGCGATGTGAGATCGTAGAATCTGGTGAAATTATTCACCGAATTTAGTTCGATTATAACTGGGGCGAGAAGAAAATTGTTCATGAGGCAAGCATGAAGCTCTTCGCCCCCGCCCTGCTGGCCCTGACGTTGCTGGCTGGATGCGCCACCGCGCCGCCCGCGCCCACCGGCCCGTCCAGCGCCGCCGTCACCGGCCAGGTGGTCTGGCGCGAGCGGATCATGCTGCCGCCCCAGACCAAGGTGATCGTGCGCCTGCAGGACGTCAGCCTGGCCGACGCCTCCGCCCGCGTGATCGCCGAGGCCGTGATCCCGGCCCAGACCCCGCCGGTCGCCTTCTCGCTGGGCTACGACCCCGCCACGATCCCGGCCTCGGCCCGCGTTGCGGTCTCGGCGCGGGTCGAGGTGGACGGCCGGCTGCGGTTCATCAACGACGAGCATATCGCGGTGATCAACGGCGGCCCGACGAAGGACGTGACGGTGCTGGTCAAGGGCGTCGCGCAGTAGCGGCGCCCACGGCTGGGGACACACGCATGCGTGTGTCCCCGACCAGCGATCCTAGCTCTTCAGCCGGTACCCGGTCCGGAATAGCGCCCAGCACCACAGGAACAGCCCCACCGACAGGCCGGCCGTAACCGCCACGCCGATGGCCACCGAGCCGTCGGCGTGGCCGATGAAGCCGTAGCGGAAGCCGTCGATCAGGTAGAAGAACGGGTTGAAGTGGCTGGCCGAGCGGAACGGCTCGGGCAGTTTGTCGACCAGGTAGAAGGTGCCCGACAGGAAGGTCATGGGCATGATCACGAAGTTGGTCACCGCCGCCAGCTGGTCGAACTTCTCCGACCACAGGCCCGCCAGCACGCCGGCCAGGCCCAGGATGATCGAGGCGCCGACCGCGAAATAGACGATGGCCCACAGGTGGGCGAACGACAGGCCCGCGCCCGGCAGCACGCCGATCACCAGGGCGGTCACCGCCCCGACCACGATGCCGCGCGTCGCAGCGCCCAGGCCGAACGCCGCCACCTGCTCCAGCGGCGACAGCGGCGGGGTCAGGAAGTCCGGCGTCAGCCCCATCATCTTGGCCTGGATCAGCGAGGACGAGGCGTTGGCGAAGGCGTTGTTGAGGATGGCCATCATGATCAGGCCCGGAGCCACGAAATGGCCGAAGGTCACCCCGCCCACCGCCGGGCGGCTGGCGCCCACGGCGACCACGAACACCAGCATGTAGAGCAGGGTCGTCACCACCGGGGCGGCCACGGTCTGGGTGCCCACCTTCCAGAAGCGGCGGATCTCGCGCTGATAGAGGGTGAAGAACCCGCTCCAGTTCCAGCCGTGATAGTCGCGCGGCTGCGGGGGGATGACGGTTCCCGTCACGTCTTTCATGGGCCTGGAATCCTGGAGTTCCTGCTCGAACTGCCTGCGCATGTGCGCCCGAGGCGGTTCCAGCGCAAGCGGCGCTCCGACAGAATCAATATCTTGTTTCTGTGGACAGACCGAATGGCGCCTATTGTGTGTTTTAACGTATTCTTTACACTATCTGGTAGGCGAGCGGCCGGCGGGGCCGAGCGCACACCAGATGTAGAGGCCGAGGCGAGTCGGGGAAACCCGTTTCGGACTCTTTTTTAGGCGGAGATGGGCAATGAGCTGGACTGACGAACGGGTCACCACCTTGAAGAAGCTCTGGCTGGATGGGCTTTCCGCCAGTCAGATCGCCAAACAGCTGGGCGGCGTCACGCGCAACGCCGTCATCGGCAAGGTTCACCGGCTGGGCCTGTCGGGCCGCGCCGCGCCTTCGCAGCCCGCGCGTCCGGCCTTCAAGGCCCCGCGTCCGGCGCGTCCGGCCGCCACCACCATGCCCTCGGCGCCGCGCCGGGTGATCGCCGCCGAGCCGGCGGCCCTCCCGGCCGTGGCCCAGCAGCCGTCGGTCCCGGCGTTCCGCGCCGAGGAGCCGGGCTCGGCCACCGTGCTGACCCTGGGCGCCCACATGTGCAAGTGGCCGATCGGCGATCCGTCGACCGACGGCTTCACCTTCTGCGGCCGCCGCTCGTCGGAAGGCGCGCCCTACTGCGTCGAACACGCCCGGGTGGCCTATCAGCCCCAGCAGACCAAGAAGAAGGCCGGCGCCACCGAACTGGCCCGCTCGCTGCGCCGCTACATCTAAGCGCGCCGAAACGTCGGAAAACCTGAAGATCCCGGGCGGTCGAAAGATCGCCCGGGATTTTTGCGTCTGGGGATGACGTTCCACGGCCGGGGACATGCACTTGTGCGTGTCCCCAAAGGCTTCTGCTGGGCATGACGATCCGACGCCGTGGGTGAAGGTGGGGACACGCACGAGTGCATGTCCCCGGCTCAGGGCGGACTATGCCGCTGAAATCGCTCGGCTAAATCTTTATTCCCCGCACCCACTCAGACCGGCCGTATCCTGTAATCACCTCGCCGCAGGGAAAGGGCGCATGGCCAGCGACCGATGCGGCGGCGGGGGGCGATCGAGCGGGAAGCTCTGTCGACGTCTTCTTCGGAGGACTACCTTGCGTCTCTGGTGCCGGTCGGGCCTCGAAAATAAACGACGTGACGCGAAGGGTCGATTGAGCAGCAGGCGAGCGGACGACGCTCGCGGTCCGGGTTGGGTTCGTTGATCCAATCCGCCCGTCGCAGGCGCCGAGGCGCGGCTCCAACAGGGCCTAGCGCCGAGGGCTTGCGGATAACGGTCGCGCGGAGCGCTCTGGCTTCGTCGAAACGGTTACTTACTCAAACACTCCGGACGTCGTCCGGCGCTCCGCGTCCCTTTCCATCCGCTCACAGCCGCAGGCGTGGGATCACACCCCCTTGCCCCCACCTGACCGCTTCGCGGTCTGTCCGCCCCCGTAGGGGGCGGAGGACGAAAGCGCGCGTCCTCTTCCCCCTCCGGGGGAAGGAGCGCCGAAGGCGCGAAGGGGGCAAGTGTTCGCCGCACGGAGTCACCCATTTCAGCCCACCCCCAATCCGTCCTATCTAGAACCCCATGACCGACGTCGCCGCCCCCGATTCCAACGCCCAGGCCTATTCGGTCTCCGAGCTGGCCTTCGCCCTGAAGCGCACGCTGGAAGACCGCTACAGCTTCGTCCGGCTGCGGGGCGAACTCAGCAAGGTCACCCACCACTCCAACGGCCACGTCTATCTGACCATCAAGGACGACAAGGCCGCCATCGACGGCGTGGTCTGGAAGGGCAATGTCCGCCAGCTGCAGATCCGGCCCGAGCACGGCCTGGAAGTCATCGTCACCGGCAAGATCACCACCTATCCGGCCGGCTCGCGCTACCAGATCGTCATCGAGACCATGGAGGCCGCCGGGGTCGGCGCCCTGCTCGCGCAACTCGAACGCCTGAAGGCCAAACTTCACGCCGAGGGCCTGTTCGCCCCCGACCGCAAGCGGCCCCTGCCCTCCATGCCGGCCGTGGTCGGAGTGATCACCAGCCCGACCGGGGCGGTGATCCGCGACATCCTGCACCGCATCCGCGACCGCTGGCCGTGCCAGGTGCTGGTCTGGCCCTGCGTGGTCCAGGGCGACGCCGCCGCCGGCCAGGTCAGCGCGGCGATCCGGGGCTTCAACGCCATCCAGCCGGGCGGACCCGTGCCGCGTCCGGACATCATCATCGTCGCCCGGGGCGGCGGCTCGGTCGAGGACCTGTGGGCCTTCAACGACGAGGGCCTGGCCCGCACCGTGGCCGAGGGGACAATCCCGCTGATCTCGGCCGTCGGCCACGAGACCGACACCACCCTGATCGACTTCGTCTCCGACCGCCGCGCGCCCACTCCAACCGCCGCCGCCGAGATGGCGACGCCCGTCCTGGCCGAGCTGAAGGCCCTGGTCAGCGACTACGACCGCCGCCTCAACACCTGCGGCGGCCGGGTCATCGAGGACCGCCGCACGCGCCTCGTCGGCGCCGCGCGCGGCCTGCCCCGCCCCGCCGACCTGCTGGCCCTGGCCCAGCAGCGGCTGGACCTGGCGGTGCGCGGCCTGCCCCGCCTGGACGACCTGACCGCCCCGGCCGAGCGCCGGTTCAAGGAGGTCGCGGCGCGCCTGGACCTGGCGCTCCAGCGCAACACGGACATCCATGCCCGCGACCTGCTGAAGGTCACCGCCCGCCTGTCGCCCGAGACGCTGAACCGCCAGCGCGCCGACTGTGGCCGCCGGGTCGAGGACCTCTCCCGCCGCATGGACCTGGCCGCCCGCCGCGTCCCCGAGCGGGTGGCCCAGCACGCCCGCCTGCCGGCCCTGCAGGAGCGCCTGAACGCCGTGGCCCGCCGCCGGCTGGAACGCGAGGGCGAGCGGCTCGCCAGCCTCGACAAGCTGCGGCTGTCACTGGACCCCCAGCGCCCGCTGGAGATGGGCTTCGCCTTGGTGCGCAAGGCCGACGGGACCATCGCCCGCTCGGCCGGCGAGCTTTCCAGCGGCGAGCGCGTGAACCTGAAGTTCAAGGCCGGCGACCGCGACGCGGTGATCGACGGGGAGGGCTCGACGCCCCCGCCTTCGCCGCCTCCGGCCGCCGCGCCGCGCCCGGCGCCCAAGCCCAAGGCTCCACCGCCGTCCTCGGATCAGGGCAGCCTGTTTTGATCCCGCCCCCGAGCCCCTATCTGTTCGCCCCAGCCCATTTGGCGTAAAAGACACCCATGAACGCGTTCGATCCCAATCTCGGCAAATCCGGCGGCCCGGCCACCCTGCATTACGGCGACGGCGAGTTCGCCATCATGAGCCCCGGCCAGTACGTGCTGTGCGCCGTCACCGGGACCAAGGTGGCGCTGGAGGCCCTGCGCTACTGGAGTCCCGAGCTGCAGGAAGCCTATGCCGGTCCGGCCGAAGCCCTGAAGCGCTGGCAGGAGAGCCGGGGCTGAACCGGCGCGCCGCGCTCGCCGCTCTGATTGCCGGCGGCGCCGGAGCCTTCGCCGCATCTCGATCGTACGCCGCCGCCCCGGGCCTGAGCCTGTCGGGCCGGTTCGTGCAGGGCGGCATGGTCGTGGGCCACACCGCGCCTCGGGCCACGGTTCTGCTGAACGGCCTTCCCGCCACCCAGGCCTCGGCCGCCGGCTGGTTCGTGATCGGCTTCGACCGCGACGCCCCGCCTCCGGCCCTGATCACGGTCGAGACCGCCGACGGCTCGGCCAGCCACCAGGCGACCATCGCGCCGGGAACCTTCGACATCCAGCGCATCGACGGCCTGGCCCAGGACCAGGTCGCGCCCAGCGATCCGGCCCTGCTGGCCCGTATCGCCGCCGAGGGAAGCCGCAAGGCCGCGGGTTTCGCCAGCCGGGTGGACGGCGACTTCTTCCGCACCGGCTTCGTCTGGCCCGTCCAGGCCACGCGGCGCTCGTCCAGCTTCGGCGGCCAGCGCATCCTGAACGGCGAGCCCAAGCGGCCGCATTACGGCGTCGACCTGGCCGCCCCCGTCGGCACGCCCGTGGTGGCCCCGGCCGCAGGCGTGGTCAGCTTCGCCGAGACCGGCCTGCACTTCGAAGGCGGGCTGATCCTGATCGACCACGGCCAGGGCCTGATCACCGCCTACCTCCACCTGTCGCGCGTCGACGTGGCCGCCGGCCAGTCGGTGACCCAGGGCCAGTTGATCGGCGCCGTCGGCAAGGAGGGCCGCGCCACCGGCCCGCACCTGTGCTGGCGCATGAAGTGGCGCGACCAGAATCTGGACCCGTCCCTCATGGTGGGACTACCGGCGCCCCGCGCCTGAGGCCCGCCGGAAAATTCTCGCCTAGGGCGAGTTTTGTGGCGCGAAAGGGCCTTGCGGGGATCGACAGTCCGTTAACTGTGAAGTATCCCCAGCCCTCCCGTTTTCGTGATGGAGGTCCGTCCGCGTGTCAGCGGCGCTCGAGCAACTGCGCTTCCTGCTGGTGGACGACAACCATCACATGCGAGCGATCGTTTCGACGATCCTCAAGGGCGTGGGCGCGCGGCACGTCTACGAGGCCATGGACGGCGCCGAAGCCCTGCAGGCCCTGCGCGACCACGCCATCGACATCGCCATCGTCGACTTCAAGATGTCGCCGCTGGACGGGGTGCAGTTCACCCAGCTGGTGCGCCAGTCGCCCGACAGCACCGACCCGTTCCTGCCGATCATCATGCTGACCGGCTTCGCCGAACGTCACCGCGTGTTCGAGGCCCGCGACGCCGGGGTCACCGAGATCGTGGTCAAGCCGGTCACCGCCCGCTCGCTGCTGGACCGCATCAACACGGTGATCTTCAAGCCCCGCCCGTTCATCCGCACCGAGGACTATTTCGGCCCCTGCCGCCGGCGACGCGACGACCCGTCCTATACGGGCCCCAAACGGCGCGGCAACGAGCGCACCCTGGAGCTCTAGCGCTCCTCTTGGGCCGCCAGCGCCGCATAGACCTCGTTGGGCCAGCGGCGGTGCACCCAGAACCACTCCTCGGGGCGCTCACGGATGCGCTCTTCCATGAAGGCGTTGACCAGCTTCACGCCCGCCTCGATGTCGGCCGTGCGGTCGCCGGTGCGGGGCAGGACGATCGGATCGTGGACCACCGCCCGGAAGCGCGCCCCCTTGGTCCGCTGCACCGACATCGGCTGCAGCACCGTGCCGAAACGGATCGCCAGGCGCGAGGGCCCCGGCGCGGTGCGCACCGGATGGCCGAAGAACAGGCCTTCGACGCCGCTGTTGAACTTCTGGTCGTTCATCAGGGCCACAGACTTGCCCTGCTTCATGCCTTCCAGCAGTTCCCGCGCGCCGTCGCCACCCTTCGGCGCGAACAGCCGCACGCCATAGCGGAACCGGCTGGCCTTGATGCGCTCGTCCACATACGGATTGTTGGCCGCGCGATAGGTCATCTCGCAGACCACGCCGGAATCGACGATGGCCGCGGGCATCACCTCCCAGTTCGACAGGTGCCCCGACACGAAGACCACCGGCGTCTTCTCCGCGGCGATCTGGAACAGGCGCTCCTGGTTGACCACCTCGACCCGGCCGGTGGACGGCAGGATTTTGTCCATCAAAGGGAATTCGGCGAAGGTGCGGCCCAGGCCGTCCCACTGGGCCTGGAGCATGGCCTCGCGCCAAGCCTCGTCCTTCTCGGGGAAAGCCAGCTTGAGATTGCGGGTCGCCACCTTGTGGGCCCCGCTGAGCGGCCCGAACGTGCGGCCCAGCCAGCCGCCGAACGCCGAGGCGGCGTCCACGCCCAGCAGGCGCACCACGCCGATGAAGAGGTCGAACCCCAGCGCTTCCGCGCGCCACAACAAGTCTTGGGCCCAGGGCCGACGCTTATCCGACATGAAGTCCTATTAGCCTGCTTCGCGAATGAGTGGGACTCGGCGCGTGTATCGACTCGATCTGTTTCGCCCGGCACGCGACTTGCGGATGTCAACCCAGACCGTTCCGTTTCGGGACGGAAGACATGAAATCGGGGCGTCATTATGGGCAACGACATCGACGTTTACCTGGGCAAGCGACTGCGGCGTCGGCGCCGCCTGCTCGGCCTGACTCAACAGCAACTGGCGGGCACGGTCGGCGTGCGCTTCCAGCAGATCCAAAAGTACGAGTGCGGCGCCAATCGCATCTCGGCCGCTCGCCTCTGGCAGCTGTCCGAGGCGCTGGAGGTTCCGGTTGGCTACTTCTACGACGGCCTGTCGGACCGTGCGCTGAAGGAGACCAATGTCGAGGCCGAAGGCGGCGAGATGTTCGCCCGCAAGGAGACCCTGGACCTGGTCCGCGCCTACTACCTGCTGGGCGAGCGTCCGCGCCGTCGCCTGCTGGACCTGGCCAAGTCGCTGAACGGCGGCGAGCCGATCGAGGCGTAAACGGTTTCGCGAACGGTGGCGTCGAGTCGCGGGTCGGGCTAAAGCCTCGCCCATGACCCTCGCCGCCGACCGCCTCGCCCAGCTCGACGCCTTCGTCATCGACCTGAACCGCGCCTCGGCGGCGGCGATCCTGCCGCTGTTCCGGGCCGATCACGGGCTGGAAGACAAGAGCGCGGGCAAGAACCTGCCGCGTGACACCCACGCGGGCTTCGATCCGGTGACGGAAGCCGATCGCGGGGCCGAGGCGGCGATCCGCAAGCTGATCGCCGAGCGCTATCCCGAGCACGGGGTGATCGGCGAGGAATACGGCGAGGACCGCCCGGACGCCGAGTTCGTCTGGGTGCTGGATCCCATCGACGGCACGCGCGCCTTCATTTCCGGCCTGCCCCTGTGGACCACCCTGATCGGCCTGCGCCATCAGGGCCGCCCCGTGCTGGGCTCGATCGGACAGCCCTATGTGGGCGAGATCTTCGTCGGCTCGGCCGCCGGCTCGCGGCTGCTCTCGCGCGGCTCGGAACGCGCCATCCAGGTGCGCGAATGCCCGCGCCTGACCGACGCCGTCATCGCCACCACCGATCCGGACGCCTGTTTCGACGGGGCCGAGCGCGGTGCCTGGCTGCAGGTGCGCGCCGCCGCCAAGCTGGCCCGCCTGGGCTGCGACGCCTATGCCTACGCCATGGTCGCCATGGGCAAGATGGACATGGTTATCGAGGCTGGCCTGAAGTCCTGGGACATCGAGGCGGCCATTCCGCTAGTCGAAGGCGCCGGCGGGATCGTCACCAATTGGCGTGGCGACACCATCGGCAAGGACGGCGGCCAGATGGTCATCTCCGGCGACCGCCGCTGCCTGGACGAAGCGCTGGTGGCCCTGCGCCGCTCGGCGAAATAGTCAGCTCTTCGTCAGCAAGGGTCGTAGGGCCGTCGGGAACAGGACCTCGCCTGTCTCGAAACGCGCCAGCTCGACCCATTCGACCCAGACCGGCGTATCGTTGTCCCGGACCTGAAAGCGGCGCTCGGCGCGCACGGCGTCGTCTGAAACCCGGATCGGGAAGGCGAAGATGATCTCGTGGCCCACATGGCCGGCGTGATCGTAGAGGTTCTCGAAGATCGTCGGCGGACCGTCGATCTGGATCTCGACGCCCAGTTCCTCCTGGAATTCGCGCCTCAGGGCGACCTCGGCGGCCTCGCCGAACTCGATCCCGCCGCCCAGGGGCCGCCAGCCCTTCACCGAGCCGTCGTCATTGGGCACCTCGGCTACCAGAAGGCGGTCGCCGTCGCGCAGCAGGCCGATGGCCACGGCGCGGATCGCCTGCCTCGGCCGCCAGGCGTTCATCGCGGCGCCACCCTGTCGACCGTCGCGTCGAACTCGCGCCAGAACACCGCCCGGCGCTCGTCGGTTTCGATCAGGATCTCGTGGAAGGCATCGGCGATCTCGACGTAGCGGCCGTTCGGCATCCGCGCCGCGATCGACTTCTCGTCGGCCACCAGCACGCGGCTGTCGTCGCCCGCGCCGACGATGGTCACCGGGATGGTCACCGCCTCCACCCCCTTGGTCCGGCGCAGGAAGGCGCAGGCCGAGAACGCGAAATCGGCCCAGCCCCAGGTGATGCCCCCCAGGGTGATGTCGGGATTGGCCTTCACCTGCGCCTGGAAGCGGGCATAGCGCGCTTCGTCGTGAGTCAGGGCGTCGTCGGGGAATTTCTGGGTGAACGGGTCGCCCTTGTCGCCCAGCACATAGTCGCCCGCCAGACCCCAGCGGGCCATGATCCAGGCCAGGGCGCGGGCGGCGCGCGCCGGCTTGCCGCCGGTGTTCAGGCCCAGCATCGGGGCCGAGAGCACGGCGGCGGAGAAACGGGTCTCGCCCGTGGCCAGGACCAGGGCGGTCAGGCAGCCGCCCATCGAGTGTCCCACGGCGATCCAGGGCTTGGGCAGTCGCGTTTCGAACGCCGCCAGCAGGGCCTGGTAGTCGCCCAGGAAATCCTTGAAGCCCGCCGCGTGGCCCTTCAGCCGGTCGGGCAGCGCCCGGTGCGAGAGCCCCTGCCCCCGCCAGTCGTGGACCAGCACGACGAAGCCACGGTCCAGCAGGTCCTGCACGACCTCGAAATACTTCTCGATCGGTTCGCTGCGGCCGGGGCTGACCACGACCGAACCTCGCGGCTTGCCCTTGAAAGATGGGCCTTCGGGCGCAAAGAAAGCGGCGCGGAGGGTCGCCCCATCCGCGCCGCTGAACCATTCGGCCTTTCCATGATCGGGGACGGGCGCCTCGGGAATCGAGACCAGCGGCGCCGCATCCCCCATGGATCAGCGCATCTTCGAGAAGAGGGCCGCCATCTTCGACTGCAGGGCCATCGCCGTGCCCATGTCCGACAGCTTCAGCTTGCCGGTCATCACCGCCATGGTCGGGTCCAGCGAGCCGGCGCCGATGGCCAGCAGGTCGTCCAGCGACAGGGTCATGGTCAGGTCGGCCGGCTTGTCTTCGTTGGTCACCGAACCGCCGTCGATGTGGATGACGCCAGTTTCCTTCAGGTCGAACTTCAGGCTCTTGCCCAGGCCGCTGTCGTCGCCGACGGCGCCTTTGATACGATCGGTGATTTCCTGCAACGTGGCCATTACGCGTCTCCCTCTTTTGCGCGTGGATTCTGGGGCGGCACACTGGCCGCTGGATCGCGGCGAGTAAACACCGTTCAGACTGGGCGGCGGCTTATTTCTTCTTGTCGTAATAATCCACCGAAACGGGAACCTTGGCCAGCCTGACACGGGACGCGCCCTTGAAGTCGTCCGGCCGGAACACGACGGTTCCCGCGTTGACGGACAAGGGCTTGGAGCTTCCGTTGGGGAACAAGGCCACGCCGGACTCGGCCTTGAGGAAGGCCAGGCCGGTCATCTGCGGGGCCATCAGCGCCATGGCGCCGGCCGCCTTGCGGATGGCGCTGTTGGACTCCTCCACCGTGGCGACCAGTTCGCGGGCGTCGTACTCGGCCGCGGGCTTGAGCACCGGCTCCAGTTGCATGGCCGCGCCGAACTTGGCGTCGGCGGGAACGTCGAGGTTCACCTGGGCCTTGGCCTGAAGCTGGGCCAGCGTCGGCAGGCGCTCGAACCGCCCCTTATCGTCCATCGGCAGTGGCGTGCGCGCGCCGCCGGCCTCGACGAGCGTGGCCTTGACGCCGATCGCCGGCTTGCCGTCATGGCGCAGGCCGTAGGTGACCTTGATCCGTGCACGTTCGGCGGGCGGGACCTTCAGCATCGACTCCAGGAACGGAAACACCTTGGTCGCCGGAACGGTCTTGCCGGCGTCGGCGTAGGCGAGCGGCGCGAGGGTCAGGACCATCAGCCCCACAAGGGCGGCGCGTCGTTTCACGCGATGGCTCACTTGGGCTTCACGAACTTCAGGGTCATGCGGTCGCTCTCGCCGATGGCGTCGTACTTGGCGTGGTCGAAGCCCGCCTCGGCCGGCTCGCCGCGCGGGGCGGACAGGCGGGTGGGCGGCAAGGTCCAGACGCCGAACGGGTGGTCCTTGGTGTCCTTGGGATTGGCGTTGATCTCGCTGGCCTCGGCCAGGACGAACCCCGCCTCCTTGGCCATCTCGATCACATAGGCCTGCTGCACGTAGCCGTCGGCGGCCAGCACGTCCTGCACCCGGCCCGGCTCGCCGCGATGTTCCTCGATCCCCAGCACCCCGCCAGGCTTCAGGGCGACGAGGGCGTCGCGGAACGCCTTTTCGACCAGGCCCGCGGCCATCCAGTTGTGCAGGTTGCGCAGGAACAGCACCAGGTCCGCCGACCCGGCCGGAGCGACCGGACCACTGGTGGGGCCGAAGGCGGTGATCGTGACGTCGCCGTAGAGCTTCTTCTTGTCGGTCAGCTTGCGGACATAGGCCTCGACCGTCTCCTTGGCGCTGGGCTCGTCGGGCAAATCGGTCTGCAGGGTGGCGGCGTAGAGCTTGCCGCCTGTCGCAGCCAGGTAGGGCGCCAAAATGTCGGTGTACCAGCCCACGCCCGGCCAGAACTCGACGACGGTCTGGCCGGGCTTCAGGCCCCAGAACTCCAGGCTTTGGATCGGATGGCGCCAGGCGTCGCGGGCCTTGTCGGCGGGCGAGCGCCAGTCGCCTTCGGTCGCGGCCTTCAAGCTCATCGGCTCGGCCTTGGACTTCGGCTTGGCCTCCTTGGGCGCGTCGTCCTTGCGGCCGCAACCGACCAGGCCGGCGGAAACGCTTATGGCGCCGGCGTGCGCCAGCAGCCTCCGCCGCGACCATGGAAGTCCTGGACTCATACTCTCCCCCGACATCGCTTCAGACTTGGATCATGCACCCGACCTGGGCGAAACTGCGCCTTGGCGGGAGTTTTCAGCCGGGCTTGCGGAAGCGCAGCGTCATGCGGTCGCTTTCGCCGATGGCGTCGTACTTGGTGTGATCGAAATTCGGGTCGGCGGGCTGGCCGCTGGGCGCGCTCTGGCGAACCGGCGGCAGGGTCCAGACACCGAACGGGTGATCCTTGGTGTCCTTGGGATTGGCGTTGATCTCGGACTTGGCGTCCAGTTTGAAGCCCGCCTTCTCGGCCAGGGCCACCACCGTGGCCGTCGACAGATAGCCGTCCGCGCCCTTGTCGCTCTCGGCCTTCGGATCGGCGCGATGGTCCTCGACCGCCAGGACGCCGCCCGGCTTCAGCACGTCGAAGAAGTCCTTGAAGATCTTGTCGGCCACGCCCGGCTGGCCGGTCCAGTTGTGGACGTTGCGGGCGGTCAGGACCAGGTCGGCGGAACCCGGCGCGCCCAGCGGCGCGGCGACCGGCCCGAAATTGACGAACTGGACGTTGCCGTACTTGGCCGGGTCCATGAAGCGCATCTCGAAATTGGCGCGGGCCTTGCGGGCGCCCTCCGAGATCTTGGGATTGGCCAGGTCGGCGACGCCGACGATGTAGGTCCCGCCGGTCGCCTTGGCGTAGGGCGCCAGGATCTCGGTCCAGTAGCCGCCGCCCGGCGACACCTCGATCACCGTCTGCTTGGGCTTCAGCCCCCAGAAGATCAGGCTGTCATAGGGGTGGCGCGCGCCGTCGCGGGCCACGCTGGCCGGCGTGCGGTCGGGCGAGGCGATGGCCGCCTGCAAGGCCGCGTCGGCGGCCATGACGGGCGTCGCGCCCAGACAAAGCGCGGCGGCTGCGGCGAACACCAGGACTTGGCGGCGGGAGGTCATCGTCGGGCTCTCCAGGATTGGCCAGGGTTCGGCGCGCCGACCTTAGCGGTGGGCGAACGGCGATCAAGCGATTCACCGCCCTCCCCCTGGTTCAACCTCTTGAAGTCGAAAATCGGCTCACCACCTTGGTCTCGAAGGCGCTGGAAACCCGGGCCTTCCGGATCGCCGGCGACGCCTGAACAGGGTCGCCAAAGGTCTGAACAGATTGAACAACCTTGCTTTGAAAGAAGGATGTCACCATGCGTACGATCGACCTGTCGCCCCTGTATCGCTCGCTCGTCGGTTTCGACCGCCTGGCCGCCCAACTGGACGCCGCCGCGAAGAACGAAGCCGCCTCGGGCTATCCCCCCTACAACATCGAGCGCACCGCCGAGAACGCGTACCGCATCGAGATCGCCGTCGCCGGCTTCAAGCCGGAAGAGCTCGGCATCGAGGTGAAGGAAAACCTCCTCACCGTCACCGGTCGCAAGCCGGCCAACGACGAGGCCAAGCGCTACCTCCATCGCGGCCTGGCCGAACGCAACTTCGAGCGCCGCTTCCAGCTGGCCGACTATGTGATCGTCACCGACGCCTCGCTGTCGGACGGCCTGCTGTCGATCGCCCTGAAGCGCGAGCTGCCCGAAGCCCTCAAGCCGCGCACCATCGAGATCAAGTCGGCCTCGGCCCTGATCGAAGGCGACAAGATCGACGGCGAAAAAGCGGCTTAATCGTCCCTTCGCGCGTTATCAGGTTTCCCCTCTAGACTTTCAGGGCGGCGCGGCGACGCGTCGCCCTTTTTTACGTCCCTAGCCTGGGACGAGCTCCAGGCCCTGCACCTGGCTCAGGTCGCAGTCGCGCAGACTGGTCCGGGTCAGACGCGCCCCGGTGAAGTCCGCGCCGCGCAGGTCGGCGCCGTCCAGCATCGCCTCGCTCAGGTCGGCCGCCTGCAGAAGCGCGTAACGCAGACGCGCCGCCCGCAAGGTGGCCAGGGTCTTGCGCTCCGGCCCCAGCGGCAGGGGCGACAGGAAAGCCTGACGCAGATCGGCCTTGGTCAGATTGGCCCCCGACAGCTTGGCGCCGCGCAGATCGGCCCCGCGCAGATTGGCGGTCCGCAGGTCGGCGTTGGTCAGATTGGCGCCCTGCAGCTGGGCGCCGGACAGGTCCAGCCCGACCATGCAGGCGCCCGAGGCGCTCATCGCCGTCAGCCGCAGGCCCTTCAGGCGATCGGCCAGCGGACGCAGGTCCTCGCCGTCCAGATGGGCGGGCGCGCCCTCCTTGCCGCCGGTCTTGCACCAGGCCTGGTTGGCCAGGCAGCGCTGGTGGATCTCGTCGGCCCGGGCCACCGCGCGCTCTGTCGAGGCGGCCAGGCACCCTTGCATCGCCGCGCCGCTGGTGCGGGCGGCCGAGGTGTCGACGCCGGCCATCACCGCGCCGGTGAAGTTGGCGCCTTCCAGATTGGCGCCCTTGACGTCGGCCCCTTCCAGGATGGCGCCGCTGAGATTGGCTTCCTTGAGATTGGCCCCCGACAGCTTGGCGCCGCGCAGCGAGCAGTCGCTGAAGTCGGCCTTGAAGGCCGAGACGCCCGAGAACTGCGAGCCGTCCAGGGTGGCGCCCGAGAAGTTGGCCTCGTCGACCTCGCCGTTGCGGGTCTCGTGGCCCATGGTCTCCAGACCCTTGCGAGGGTGAGGAATGGCCACCTGGCCTTCGCGGAAATCGGCCTGGGTCAGGTCGGCCTGGGACAGGTTCGCGCCCCGCAGGCAGGCGCCGCGCAGGTCGGCGCGGACCAGGATCGCCTGGCGCAGGTCGGCCGTGCGCAGGTCGGCGCCGAACAGATTGGCCCGCTCCAACCGGGTGCGGACCATGCGACAGCCGTCCAGGATCGAGGCGGAGAAATCGGCGTCGGCCAGATTGCGGAAGGACAGGTCCAGGCCGGAAAGGTTCACGAAACGCAGCGAGGCGCGCTTGCCGCCCTGCTTGCCGGTCACGAACTTCTCGTGGGCGGTCACGATCATGTCGAGCTCGGCCTGGCTCAGCTTTCGCCGTCCCGCAATGCTCTGCACCGCCGACATGATCCTACGCCTTGCCCCGACTACCCCGATGGACCAAACCTAGACCCGATCCCCGAGCGAAGCGTTAAAACCGCGCCGTTTTGCCGCAACTATTTGACGTAAGTATCGGAAATTTCGCCGTTAGCGATACCAGAGACCTAGATCACGTCGTCCAGGCCGCGCGCCCCCATCCGGATCGCGCCGGTCAGGTTGACGTCCTTCAGCGTGGCGTTGGTGAAGTTGGCGCGCGAGAGGTCCGCGCCGCTCAGGCAGGCCTGGCGCAGGTCGGCCCGGGCCAGGTCGGCGTTGGTCAGGAGCGCGCCGGTCAGGTCGCTGGGCAGCAGGCGGTCGCGTCCGATCAGCAGCGGACCCAGCTGGGCCTCGCGCAGATCCGACCCCGCCAGCTTGGCGCCCTTGAGCCGCGCCCCGCGCAGGTCGGCGCGGCGCAGGTTGCAGGATCGCAGGTCGGCGCCTTCCAGCTGCGCGCCCTGCATCTGCACGCTTTCCATGTCCAGGCCGTAGAAGACCGCGCCCTTGGCCGACAGGGCCGTCAGGTTGAAGCCGCGGACAGACTTCAGATTGCGCAGGTCGGCCTTGTCGAACACCGACGGCTTGCCCTCGGCGCCGCCGGTCTCGCACCATTTGGCATGGTCGGCGATCATCTGCTCGTAGGGCATGTCGGCGACGTCCTTGCCCGACGCCTTGTCGGTCAGGGCCCCTTCCATGTTCGTGTCGTTGATGTTCCACGACATGGTCTTGGCGCCGACGAGGACGGCGTTGCGCAGGTCGGCCCCGACCAGATTGGCCCCCGAAAGGTCGGCCCCGGCCAGGTTCGCGCCGTTGAAATTGGCCTGCTTGAGGTTTGCGCGCACCAGCTTGGCGTCCTTGAGGATCGCGTCGCTGAAGTCGGCCTTGGTGGCGATGATGCCCGACAGGCGCGAGCGTTCCAGGTTGGCCCCGGCCAGGATCGCGCCGTGGGCGATGGCCTCGCGCTGGACCGGCTCGATGATGCGGTAGCCTTCCTTGCGGTCGGCGGCGGCGATCTGGCCTTCGCGCAGGTCGGCCTCGAACAGGTCCGCGCCGGTCAGGTTGGCGCCGCGCAGGCTGGAGCCGCGCAGGTCGGCCCGGCGCATGGAGGCGTCGGTCAGGTCCGAGCCCTGCATGTCGGCGCCGTACAGATTGGCGTTGTCGAGCTTGGCGCGGCGCAGGTCACAGCCGACCATCAGGGCGCCGGTGAAATCGGCGTCGCAGAGGTTCCGTCCGGAGACCGACAGGCCCGACAGGTCACAGAAGGCGAAAACGGCCCGCGCGCCGCCCATCCGAGCCGACCACAGACGGTCGTGCTTGGCGCAGATCACGTCCACGTCGTGTTGCGTCAGGCGTTTGTGCTCTTGGCCTGCCGCGGGAGGGGCGCTCATGGCTGCTCGGTATCGACTCCCCGAAGGGCTAGATCGTTACAATGCGCCAGGCGGCATTAACGCTGCGTTTCCAAGCAGTTCGGGACGCTCGAGCATCTGTCGCACGAGCGTCCCACCAGTCGCGTCAGCCCGCCGACGGCAGCGGCTGGGCCCGGCTTTCGTCCAAATAGCGCGCGCCGGTCGGCTTCAGGCCGGCGTCCAGGTCGATGACCAGCGGGTTGCCCGTGGGGATCTCGACATGGACGATGTCGGCGTCCGGCACGTTGAACAGGTGCTTGACGATGGCCCGCAGCGAGTTGCCGTGGGCGGCCACCAGGATGGTCTCGCCGGCCTTCAGCTTGGGAGCGATCGTCGATTCCCAGTAGGGCAGCACGCGCACCAGGGTGGTCTTCAGGCTTTCGGTGGCGGGCAGGTCCTTGCCGGCGTAGCGGCGGTCCTTGCTGAAGTCGTACTCGCCGCCCGGGGCCAGTTCCGGCGGCGGAATGTCGTACGAGCGACGCCAGATCGTGACCTGCTCCTCGCCGTGCTTCTCGGCGGTCTCGGCCTTGTTCAGGCCGGTCAGGCCGCCGTAGTGGCGCTCGTTCAGGCGCCAGTCCTTGGTCACCGGCACGAAGCTCTGGCCGGCCGCGTCCAGGGCCAGGTTGTTGGTGCGGATGGCGCGGGTCTGGACCGAGGTGAAGGCCTCGTCGATCTGGATGCCGGCGGCCTTGATCAGCTCGCCGCCCTTGCGGGCCTGGGCCTCGCCCTCGGCGGTCAGGTCCACGTCCACCCAGCCGGTGAAGCGGTTTTCGAGATTCCACTGGCTCTGGCCGTGGCGCAGCAGGACGAGAACGGGCATCGGACCTCCAGGATGTGACGCAGGGCGGGCTAAGCCCCAGGCGACGCGGCGTCAAGCGCTCCGCCCCGCTCTCGCCGCTCTCTCGTCCTTCTGGCGCCCTTCTCTCGCGAAAGGGGCGTGCTATAGGCAGGCCATGCCCGATCGCATCTTCATGCCTCTTCTGGCGCTCATCGGCCTGGCGATGATCGCGTTTTCGCTGGTCTGGCCCCAAGGCTACGGCGACCGCTCGCCCGGCCCGTGGGGCACCGTGCCGCTGCAGCAGACGCCCGAGATGCGCGCCAAGATGCAGCGCGAGAAGGACGCCGCCATCATGCACGAGCGTCAGGCCCGCCAACAGGCCGGCGTGGCGACCGCCCCATGAGCCGCTTCGACGCCGTCGCCGTCGGCCAGCGCGTGCTGAACGCCGAGGCCGAAGCCCTGGCCCAGCTGTCGGCCGGCCTGGACGATTCGTTCGTCCGCGCGGTCGAGACCCTGTTCGACGCCAAGGGCCGGGTGGTCTGCACCGGCATCGGCAAGTCCGGCCACGTGGCGCGCAAGATCGCCGCCACCCTGGCCTCGACCGGCTCGCCGGCCATGTTCGTCCACGCCGCCGAGGCCAGCCACGGGGACCTAGGCATGATCGGCCAGGGCGACGTGGTCTTGGCGCTGTCGAAGTCCGGCGAGGCGCGCGAGCTGTCCGACAGCCTGGCCTACGCCAAGCGCTTCTCGATCCCGCTGATCGCCATCACCGCCGTGGCCGACAGCCAGCTGGGCCGGGCGGCCGACATCCTGCTGCTGCTGCCCGATGCGCCCGAGGCCACCGCCGAGGTCAACGCCCCCACCACCTCCACGACCCTGCAGATGGCCCTGGGCGACGCACTGGCCGTGGCCCTGCTGGAGCGGCGCGGCTTCACCGCCAGCGACTTCCGGATCTTCCACCCGGGCGGCAAGCTGGGCGCCATGCTGCGCACGGTCGGCGACCTGATGCACGGTCAGGACGAACTGCCCCTGACCCGCGAGGCCGCCGCCATGTCGGAAGCCCTGCTGGTGATGAGCGAGAAGCGCTTCGGCGCCGTGGGCGTGGTCGCGCCCGACGGCACGCTCAGCGGCCTGATCACCGACGGCGACCTGCGTCGCCACATGGACGGGCTGATGGGCCACACGGCCGGCGAGGTCATGACCCGCGCGCCCCTGACCATCGCCCCCGGCGCCCTGGCGGCCGAGGCCCTGAAGCTGATGAACGACCGCCGTATCACGGTGCTGTTCGTGGTCGACCAGGGCCGACCGGTCGGGGTTCTGCATGTGCATGACCTGCTGCGCGCCGGAGTGATCTGACACGGCTTCGCCGCCTCACGCGGATCGCCGCTGAAGGTGTGGGAAGGATGCGAAGCGCCCGGGCCTCGCCCGGATGATTTGCAGTTTTGAATACCGTTTCGACGACGCTAGAGCGCTTCGCGCGACCGTTATCCAAAAGCCCGCGACGCTGAGCCCTGTTAGGGCCTCGCCGCCTTGAAGCCTCCGACGGGCGGAACCGGGGCGACATCCCCGATCCCGGACCGCGAGCGCATCACCGCCCGCCTGCCGCAAAGTCGGTCCCCATCCAACGCCGTTTATTTTCGAGGCCCGGCCGGCACCAGATGGACAGGGTTGTCCTCCGAAGAGAACCACCAACAGAGCCTCCCGCTCGATCGCCCCCGAAAGCCGCAACGGTCGCCGTACGTGCGCCCTTCCCGTGCTTTCAGGTGAGTATAGGATACGGGAGGTCTGAGACCCTGCTGGGAATAAAGATTTAGCCCAGCGATTTCAGCGGATTGGCGCGCATCAAGCCGGGGACATGCACTTGTGCGTGTCCCCAAACTCATCCGCTGGGCATGCCGATCCGACGCTGCGGACGTCGTTGGGGACACGCACAAGTGCATGTCCCCGGCCGTGGCTGCCCACCACCTCCCCCGTCTCATGGGTGAGGAGATGCACCCAGCTCCGTTTTCGGCTTAGCTCGGCGCGTCACCCATCCCGAGTCCCCCCATGCACCGCCTGCTGACCGCCCTCGCCCTGATCCTGGCGCCCGCCGCCGCTTACGCCGCCCAGCCGATCCTGCTGAAGCCCGCGCGGGTGTGGACAGCCGAGGACGCCGGGCCGCCCCACGAGGGGTGGGCCGTTCTGGTCAGGGACGGCCGGATCGCCGCCGTCGGCCCCGTCGCCGGCCTGGACGCCACGGGCGCGGAGGTGATCGACCTGCCCGGCGCCACGGTGATCCCCGGCCTGATGGACCTGCACAGCCACCTGCTGCTGCATCCCTACAACGAGGCCTCGTGGGACGATCAGGTGCTGAAGGAGGCGCCCGACTACCGCGTGGTGCGCGCCACCGTGCACGCCAAGGCCACCCTGGACGCCGGCTTCACCACCCTGCGCGACCTGGGCACCGAGGGCGCGGGCGTGGCCGACGTGTCGCTGAAGCGGGCGATCAAGGACGGGGTGATCCCCGGCCCGCGCCTGTTCGTGGCCACCCGCGCCATCGTCGCCACCGGCGCCTACGGCCCGGCCCGCCGCAACTACAATCCCGACGCCGACCTGCCCCAGGGCGCCCAGGAGGCCAGCGGTGTCGACGAGGTCGTCCGCGCGGTGCGCGAACAGGCCGGCGCCGGGGCCGACTGGATCAAGATCTATGCGGACTACCGCGTCGGCCCCGACGGCTCGACCCAGGCCACCTTCAGCCTGGAAGAGCTGAAGGCCATGGTCGAGACCGCCCATTCCACCGGCCGCCCGGTCGCCGTCCACGCCTCCAGCGACGAGGGCATGCGCCGCGCGATCCTGGCCGGGGTCGACACCATCGAGCACGGCTACGGCGGATCCGAAGCCACCTTCAGGCTGATGGCCGAAAAGGGCGTGGCCTTCTTCCCCACCCTGACGGCCAGCGAGGCGACCTCGACCTATTTCGGCGGCTACGTCGCCGGCAAGACCCCGGCCACCCCGGCCATGCAGGCGGCCGAGCGGGCCTTCCGCCTGGCGCTCCAGACCGGCGTGACCATCGGCGCGGGCAGCGACGTCGGCGTCTTCCGCCACGGCGACAACGCCCGCGAGCTGGTCTGGATGGTCAAGGATGGCATGACCCCGGTCCAGGCCCTGCTGGCGGCCACGGCGGTGGACGCCAAGGTGCTGCGCCGCCAGGACGACCTGGGGCGGCTGAAGCCCGGGTTCCTGGCCGACATCGTCGCGGTGGCCGGTGATCCGACCAAGGACATCGAGGCGACCAAGGCCGTGACGCTGGTGATGAAGGACGGCGTGGTGGTGCGGCGGCCCTAGCCCGCCAGGGCCTCGCGCACCCTGGCGACCAGCTGTCGGGCGGTGAAGGGCTTCATCACATAACCGGCCGCGCCCAGCTGCATGGCCTGGACGATGCGGTCCAGCCGGCCCTCGCCGGTGATCATCAGCACCGGCAGATCGGCGCCGTTGGGGGTTTCCTTGATCGCCTTCAGCGCGTCCAGGCCGCTCTGGCCGGGCATGCGCACGTCCAGCAGCAGCAGGTTGGGCCGATCACGCGACAAGGCCGGCAGCATCTGGTCGACCGAGCCGAAGGTGCGCGCCCGCAATCCGTCGGCCGCCAGGCTGATCTCGATCAGCTCCAGCGTGACGGGGTCATCGTCGACGACGAAGATCAGGGGCGCAACCGACATGCCCGAAGGTTAACGCGGCGATTCCCCTGGGGAAAGCAAGCTCCCGCTTGAGTTTAGCGAGTGCCGAAGGTGCGATCTCCGGCATCTCCCAGTCCGGGCACGATGTAGCCGTGGTCGTTCAGCTCGCCGTCGACGGCCGCCGTCCAGATCTGCACGTCCGGATGGGCCGCTCGAAGGGTGTCGACGCCCTGGCGCGAGGCCACCAGGCAGACGAAGCGCAGGTCGCTGACGCCCGAGCGCTTGAGCAGGTCGATGGCCGCCACCGCCGTGTGACCGGTGGCCAGCATCGGGTCGACCACGATCACCAGGCGGTCGGCGATGTCCTCGGGGGTCTTGTAGTAGTACTCGACCGCTTCCAGCGTTTCGGGATCGCGGAACAGTCCGATGTGCGCCACCCGGGCCGAGGGTACGAGGTCCAGCATGCCCTCGGCCATGCCCAGGCCGGCCCGCAGGATGGGGGCGAAGACCAGCTTCTTGCCGGCGATCACCTCGGCGTCGGTGGGGGCCACCGGCGTCTCGATCCGCACGGTGTGGGTCGGCAGAGCTCGGGTGACCTCGTAGCAGAGCAAGGTGGCCGTCTCGCGCATCAGGGCGCGGAACGTCTTGGTCGAGGTGTCCCTGTCGCGCATCTTGGTCAGCTTGTGGCGGACCAGGGGGTGGTCGACGATCGTGACGCCTTGCATGGCGGAACTCCTTCTCTCGGCGGACCAAGTGCCGCCTCAAGGCCGCGCCGCCAAGCGGAAATCGTCAGTCGCGCACGCCGTAGGCGGCCAGGAACATCTCCACCGCCGGCAGCACCTCGCCGTCGATCTCCTCGGGCGTGGGCTCGCCCATGGCGTTGCACAGCCGCGCCTTCATCATCCAGTTCTGGATCAGGCCGATGAACTGGTGGCCGGCGTGCACCGGGTCGGCGATCTTCAGCTGGCCGTCGTCGACGGCCTTCTGCAGGATGCCGCCCAAGAGCTCGGCGCCGCGCCGCGGCCCGGTCTCGTGGAACGCCTCGCCCAGGGCCGGCGTACGCTGGGCCTCGGCGACGATCACGCGGAAATTGGCCATGCTGTAGTCGCTCAGCACGGTCGACAGGAAGACGCGCCCCACGCGGATGAGGGTCGCGCGGATGTCGCCCGCCTCGGCGGCCAGCTCGAACATGGAATCCCGCTGCCAGGCGCAGTGGCGGACCACATAGGCGGCGAACAGATCCTCCTTGTTCTTGAAGTAGTTGTAGAGCGTGCCCTTCGACCCGCCGACCCGGGCGGCGATCGTCGACATCGACGCATTGGCGTAGCCCTCCTCCAGGAAGACGTCGCGGGCGACGTCGAGGATGGCTTCGCGGCGGGCGTCTCGGTCGAGACGTGGTTTCACGTCCTGCATCGTGTCTTTCCTTCGGGCGCCCCTTGATCCCGTCGGGCCGTGGGCTATATCAGCGCCACTATATGACCGTACAGTACGGTCAATTCAAGGCCAGCGCCCATGATCTCGACCGCCCTGGACAAGACGTTTATCGCTTCGCCTGTCATACGATCACACAGCGCACAGCAAATCGGCGCCACCGTTTCGATCCTGCTGGCCGCCCTGCTGACCAGCGCCTGCGCGACCATGCCGGACGCGGCCCCCGCCCGCGTGGCCAAGGCGCCGGAGGCCTACGCCACAGCCCAGTCCCTGCCCGCTTCCAACGCCGCCTGGCCCGCCGATGCGTGGTGGGAGGCCTATGGCGACGCCCAGCTGGACGGCCTGGTCGACGAGGCCCTGGCCGGCTCGCCCACCCTGGCTCAAGCCGAAGCGCGCCTGCGCCGCGCCCAGGCCCTGGCCCGCCAGGCCAAGGCCGCCCAGCTGCCCTCCGTGACCGCCAACGGCGGCGTCGAGCGCGCCAAGCAGAGCTACAACAACGGCATTCCCGCCGACTTCGTCCCCCAGGGCTATAACGACTACGGCCGGCTGAGCCTGGACTTCGCCTGGGAGCTGGACTTCTGGGGCAAGAACCGCGCGGCCGTCGCCGCCGCCACCTCCGAGACCCGCGCCGCCCAGGCCGACGCCGCCCAGGCCCGGCTGATGCTGGCCACCTCGGTCGCCGCGTCCTACGCCGATCTGGCCCGCCTCTATGCCGAGCGCGACGTGGCCGAGCGGTCGGTGGCCCTGCGCACCGAGACCTTGAACCTGGTCAGCGACCGGGTGACCAACGGCCTGGATACGCGCGGCGAGCTGCGCCAGGCCGAGGCGGGGCCGCCCAACGCCCGCGCCGAGCTGGCCGCCATCGACGAGCAGATCGCCCAGACCCGCAACGGCCTGGCCGCCCTGCTGGGCGCCGGTCCCGACCGGGGCCTTTCCATCGCCCGTCCCACCGCCTCGGCCCTCAAGCCGCTGGGCCTGCCCGCCAACCTCGCCGCCGACCTGATCGGCCGTCGTCCCGACGTCGTCGCCGCCAGATGGCGGGCCGAGGCCGCCAGCAAGCGGATCGGCCAGGCCAAGGCGGCCTTCTATCCGAACGTCAACCTGGCCGCCGCCATCGGCGTGCAGTCGCTGCACCTGGACAAGCTGTTCGACAGCGGCTCGGACGTCGGCAGCGTGGGCCCCGCCGTCAGCCTGCCGATCTTCGAGGGCGGCCGGCTGAAGGCCAATCTCCGCGCCGCCGAGGCCGACCGCGACGCGGCCGTGGCCGCCTATGACTCCGCCGTGACCCAGGCCCTGCGCGACGTGGCCGACGTGGCCGCCAGCGAGCGGGCGCTCGACACCCGCCTCACCGAGTCCCGCGCCGCCCTGGCCGCCAGCGAGGACGGCTTCCGCATCGCCACCCTGCGCTACAAGGGCGGCCTGTCGACCTATCAGAACGTGCTGGTCGCCGAGCTGGCGGTGCTGACCCAGCGCCGGATCGTCGCCGATCTGGAAAGCCGCGCCCTGACCCTGGACGTCGCCCTGGTGCGCGCCCTGGGCGGCGGCTTCGCCCCCGCCTGACGCTCTTCGAACCGATTTCCGCCGTTTCCCGTTTTCGCGCCTTCAGGACGATCCCAATGGCCGACACCGCCGCCTCCCCTTCCAAGCCGAACAACCGCCGCCAGCTGCTGACCGGCCTCGCCGCCGTCGTGGTGGTGGGGATCGTGCTCTGGGTCCTCTACGCCGTCTTCATCGGCGCGAACCACGTCGAGACCGACAACGCCTATGTCGGGGCCGAGGTCGCCCAGGTGACGCCGCTGATCAGCGGTCCGGTCGCCAAGGTGCTGGTCTCCGAGACCCAGGTCGTCGCCGCCGGCCAGCCGCTGGTGGTGATCGACGACGCCGACGCCAGGATCGCCGTCCTGGCCGCCCAGGCCGCCCTCGGCCAGGCCCAGCGCAAGGTGCAGGGCTACTTCGCCAGCGACACCGCCCTGGCCGGCCAGGTCGCCGCCCGCGACGCCGACATCGCCCGCGCCAACGCCGGGGTGACCGGCGCCCAGGCCAGCCTGGAGCAGGCTCGCGTGGAGCTGTCCCGCCGCAAGGCCCTGGCCGACTCCGGCGCCGTCTCGGGCGAGGAACTGACAACCGCCCAGAGCCAGTTCACCAACGCCCAGTCGGCCCTGACCGAGGCCCGCGCCGCCCTGGCCCAGGCCAAGGCCACCCGCGCCGCCGCCGAGGGCAGCCGCGAGGTAAACACCGCCCTGATCTCGGGCCTGCCCGCCAACAAGAACCCCGAGGTCGCCGCCGCCGAGGCGCGCCTTGCCTCCGCCCAACTGGCCCTGGACCGCACCGTGCTGCGCGCGCCCCTGGCCGGCGTCGTCTCCAAGAAGGCCGTGCAGGTGGGCCAGCAGGTCCAGATCGGCGCGCCGCTGATGGCCATCGTCCCGACGACCAACGCCTATGTCGACGCCAACTTCAAGGAAGTGCAGCTGGACAAGGTGGCCATCGGCCAGCCGGTGGTGCTGACCTCCGACCTCTACGGCGGCGGCGTGAAGTTCCACGGCCGGGTCACCGGCCTGTCGGGCGGCACCGGCGCGGCCTTCTCGCTGATCCCGGCCCAGAACGCATCGGGCAACTGGATCAAGGTGGTCCAGCGCCTGCCCGTCCGCATCGCCCTGGATCCGGCCGAGCTGAAGCAGCACCCCCTGCGCGTGGGCCTGTCGATGAAGGCCACGATCGACACTTCCAAATAGTCCGCTAGTCCGCGTCTCTTAGTCCCCCAAGGAAGCGCCGCATGGCCGACCAGGACTCCTCCCCCGCACCCGCCGGCGCCGCGCCGGCGGGCCCCGCGCCCCTGACGGGCGTCACCCTCGGCGTCACCGCCGTGGCCCTGGCCCTGGGCACCTTCATGCAGGTGCTGGACGGCACCATCGCCAACGTCTCGATCCCGACCATCGCCGGCAATCTGGGCGTCAGCTCCAGCCAGGGCACCTGGGTGATCACCTCGTTCGCCGTGGCCAACGGCGTCTCGGTGCCCCTGACCGGCTGGCTGATGGGCCGCTACGGGGTGGTGAAGACCTTCGTGGTCTCGGTGATCCTGTTCACCATCGCCTCGTTCCTCTGCGGGATCTCGTGGAGCCTGTCGTCGCTGATCGCCTTCCGCCTGCTGCAGGGCCTGGTCTCGGGTCCGATGATCCCAGGCTCGCAGGCCCTGCTGATCATGATCTTCCCGCCCCAGAAACGGGGCACGGCCCTGGCGATCTGGTCGATGACCACCCTGGTGGCGCCGATCTGCGGGCCGATCTTGGGCGGCTACATTTCCGACAACATCTCCTGGCCGTGGATCTTCCTGATCAACGTGCCCGTCGGCCTGCTGTGCGCCTTCCTGTGCTGGCGCGGCATGAGCAGCCGCGAGACCCCCACCCGCAAGGTTCCCATAGACACCACCGGCTTCATGCTGCTGCTGGTCTGGGTGGGCGCCCTGCAGGTGATGCTGGACACCGGCAAGGAAGCCGACTGGTTCAACTCGCCGGCCATCGTGGTCGAGACCCTGGTGGCCATCGTCGGCTTCATCGCCTGGGTCATCTGGGAGACCCACGAAAAGCACCCGATCGTCGACCTGTCGCTGTTCAAGTCGCGCAACTTCGCCTTGGGCACCCTGGCCTTCTGCCTGGGCTACGCGGTGTTCTTCGGCAGCAACCTGCTCCAGCCGCTGTGGCTGCAGACCCGCATGGGCTACATCGCCACCTGGGCGGGGCTGGTGGCCGCGCCCAGCGGCGTGGTCGCGGTGATCCTGACGCCGTTCATGGCCCGGCTGATGCAGAAGGTCGACGCGCGCTGGACCGCCACCCTGTCGATGGCCGCCTTCGCCCTGTCGTTCTTCATGCGCTCGGAGTTCACGCCGGACGTCGACTTCCGGGCCCTGGTCTGGCCGATGCTGGTGCAGGGCGTGGCCATGAGCACCTTCTTCCTGTCGATGGTGACCATCTCGCTGAACGGCGTGGCGCCGCACCAGCTGCCCAGCGCCTCGGGCCTGTCGAACTTCTCGCGGATCACCGCCGGCAGCTTCGCCGCCTCGCTGGCCACCACCATCTGGGACCGTAGTGAGTCGCTGCACCAGACGCGCCTGGCCGAGACCATGGCCTCGGACGATCCCACCTGGATCCAGGCCATCGAGCACATGCAGGCGGTCGGCATGAGCCACGCCCAGGCCGTGGGGGCGGCGACGGCCCAGGTGGTCAACCAGGCCTATTTGCTGGCCACGCTGGACTTCTTCCGCGCCTCGGCCTGGCTGACCGTGCTGCTGATCCCCTGCATCTGGCTGACCAACAAGGCCATGAGCGGCGGCGGCGCCCCGCCGCCCGCCGACTGACCGCTACCCTTCCCTCTCGACGCGACCTAGGATAGCGCTGTCGAGAGGGCCCCGAGACACGATGACCACGCCGACCGCCAATCCTCTGCGCCTCTACCAGCAGGTCGCCGCGTCGATCAGCGAGGCCATCGCGGACGGCCGTCATCAGCCCGGCTCGCGCCTGGCGTCCGAGCGCGACCTGGCCGAGGAATTCGGCGTCAGCCGCCCCACCGTTCGCCGCGCCGTGATCGCGCTTGAGATGCGCGGCCTGCTGGAAGCCCGCCAGGGCTCGGGTGTCTATGTGCGCTCCGGCGGCCAGCCGCCGCCTCCGCCGCGCGACCTCGACATCGGGGCCTTCGATCAGGCCGAGGCCCGCCGCCTGTTCGAGGGCGAGAGCGCGGCCCTGGCCGCCACCCTGATCACCGACGACGAGCTGGCCTATCTCGAGACCCTGGTCGTCGAGATGAACAGCGAGAAGGCCACCAAGGAGCAGTCCGAACTGGCCGACCGCCAGTTCCACATCTCCATCGCCCAGGCCACCCGCAACAGCGCCATCGTCCGCGTGGTCGAGAACACCTGGGACCTGCGCTACAAGTCGCGCCTGTGCATGCAGATGCTGGAAAAGGCCCGGCACGTGCGCAAGCGTCCGCTGAACGACGAGCACCAGGACATCATCGAGGCCCTGCGCACCCGCGACCCCAAGGCCGCCCGCGCCGCCATGCAGACCCACCTGGGCGGACTGATCGAGAACCTGCTGTTGACGGCCGAACTGGAGGCCATGGAGCAGACGCGCGAGCGGCTGGCCTCCAAGCGCGAAGAGATCGCGCTGCGGGCGGCGAGCGCGGCGAAGTAGCGCCCACCGTCGGGGACATGCCCTTGCGGCGTGTCCCCATCAGCATCCACCGAGCCAAGACTTGGGGACACGCCGCAAGGGCATGTCCCCGGCCGCGTTGGACTTAGCCCGGCTGCCGCTCTGGTGTCGGCGCGGCAGGGACATTGACCACCGGCGGAGCGGCGGGCGCTGCTGGGGCCGCCGGCGGCGGAGCGTTCGGATCAGCCGGAGCGACCGGAGCCACGCCTTCCACCGGAACCGCGTTCGGATCCAGCGGCAGCCCATCCGGTCCCACCAGCGTCGCGTCCTCGGCCGCCGACACCGCGTCGTCGCCCACCACTTCTTCCGCCGCCTTGGGGGCGTTGCGGTTGACGGCGTAGGTGGCCACGCTCTTCCAGATCTTGGCCGGCAAGCCGCCGCCGACCACGCCGTTCATGGCGCTGTTGTCGTCGTTGCCCACCCACACGCCGATCACGATGTCGCCGACATAGCCGACGTAGAGGGCGTCGCGGTAGTTCTGGCTGGTGCCGGTCTTGCCGAAGGCGCCGGGGATGGCGGCCTCGATGCCGGTGCCGCGCTGGGTGGCCGAGCGCAGCAGGTCGCGCATGCTGAAGAGTTCGGCCTTGGTCAGCGGATGGACGTTGGCCGGCTTCTTCCAGTCGGCCAGGCCGTGCGGGATGATCGGGGCCTCGCCCGCGTCGATGGCCGCATAGGCCGCCGTCAGCCGCACCAGGCTCATCGGGCCGGTGCCGAGGGCCAGGGTCAGGTCGTCGGGGATCGGGTCGGTGATGCCCAGGTCACGCGCGGTGCGCACCACCGCGTCGCGGCCGATGTCGTGGGCCAGGCGCACGGCCGCCACGTTGGACGAGGCGGCGAAGGCGGTGATCAGCGGCACCTCGCGCCCGGCGTACTTGCTTTCGTGGTTCTTGGGCGTCCAGCCGCTGACCTGCACCGGGGCGTCGAGGATCGGGCTGGTGGCGGTCATGCCCTGGCGGATGGCCGCCAGGTAGACGAACAGCTTGAAGGCCGAGCCGGGCGGGCGGTCGGCGTCGGCGCGGTTGAACTGGCTGACCTTGTAGTCGCGGCCGCCCACCATCGCCAGGATGCTGCCGTCCTTGCGCATGGCCACGATGGCGCCCTGGGTGACGTTCAGCACCTTGCCGTCGCGGGCGATGGCCTGGTTCAGGATCTTCTCGGCCTGTGCCTGGAGATCGCTGTCCAGGGTGGTGCGAACGATCGTCTCGCCATAGGTGTTCTCGAACACCTCCTTGGCCTGGGGGAAGACCCAGTCGGCGAAGTACGAGCCGGTGGGCAGCTTCTTGCGGCCGGTCTCGACGCGCACCTGGTTCACGGCCAGCTTGGCCTGACGCTCGGTGATGACGCCGGTGTCGACCATGGCGCCCAGCACCACCTTCATCCGGGTCTTGGCGCCGGCGAAGTTCTCGGTGGGGGCCCAGCGCGACGGCGCCTTGACCAGGCCCGCCAGCATGGCCGCCTCGCCCACCGTCAGCTGATCGGGCGACTTGTCGAAATAGTGCCGCGAGGCCGCGCCCAGGCCGAAGGCGCCGTCGCCGAAATAGACCGACGACAGGTAGCGCGACAGGATCTCGTCCTTGGACAGCCGGGCGTCCAGATAGAGGGCGATCAGCACCTCCTGGATCTTGCGCCGGAAGGTGCGCTTGTTGGACAGGAAGGCGTTCTTGGCCAGTTGCTGGGTGATGGTCGAGCCGCCCTCCGACACCCCGCCGGCCTTGGCGTTGGCGCCCACGGCCCGCAGGATCGCCTTGGGGTCCACGCCCATGTGCTTGTAGAAGCGCCGGTCCTCGATGGCGATGAAGGCCCCCGGCACATAGGCCGGCAGCTTGGAGACGTCGACCGGGGCCTCCTTGTAGGAACCGCGCCGGGCGATCGGCTTGCCGTCGGCGGCGACGATCACCAGGGTCGGATTGGCCAGGGGCTCCAAGGCGCGGCCCAGGGGCAGCGACCAGAGCAGCGACGCGATCACGGCGATCACCACCAGCACGGTGGCGGCCGCCCCGCCGATCAGCCACGGCCGGCGCTTCCAGATCGGCGGCTTGGCGGACGGCGGAACGGGCGGCGGAGGCTCGGCGGCCTCGACGACGGGCGGCTCGACGACCTCGGGCTCGACCGGCTCGACGACGGCCGGAGCCTCCTCGACCAGCTCGACCGCCACAGGTTCGGCGGCCTCCACGGCGGGCGTCTCGACGGCTTCGGCCTCGACCGGCTTCGGCTTGGCGCGGGACCGTTTCGGCTTCGGCTTGAGCTCAGCGCCCTCGACGACCGCCGCGGCGGCGTCGGTCGCGGCCTTGGCGCGGGGCTTGCGGACGCGCTTGGGCTTGGCCGTCTCGTCCGGGGTCCCGGCGGGCAGCGTCGGGTCGGTGGGCTCGAGATCGTCGGCGGCGTCGGACATTCGGATCGCACTCGTTCGGCGGAAGTTCGCCAGCAAGAGCGCGGCAATAGCACAAGCGATCCGTAGGGCGGCACGCGCCCCAGTCGTGTCGCGCAAAAAATTTGGCCGGACCTGGGGGAGGTCCGGCCATTCAGTGGGGGAACGATCTCGGGAGGCGGTCTAGAAGTTCACGTCCAGGCGCGCGCCGAAGTAGCGGAAGGCGTCGCGACCGGGGAACCAGGTCTTGCCCTGGGCGGTCGGGATGGCCGGGTTGCTGTAGCCGGACGTGCCGTTGCCCAGGCCCTGGGCGTAGCGTTTGTCGAATAGATTGGTGGCGAAGGCGGTCAGCTTGTACTTGCCGTCCCGGTCGGCGATGCCGAGGTTCAGGTCGGTGACGCTGTAGGCCTTCTGGATCGTGCGCGGGTCCTGGCTGAGCGAGAAGTTGATGTCGTCCTGCCAGCGGATGTTGGCGCCGATGAAGCCCTTGAACGGCACGCTGTCGGGCAGGTCGATGTCGTACTGACCGCCCAGGCTGAACTTGTACTTGGGCACATTGTTCAGGCGCTTGCCCGCCAGGTTCTGCACCCGGCCGTTGGTGGTGGGGGTGCGGTAGCACTCGCCCGGCGCGCCCACATAGCCGACGGGCTGCAGCGGCAGAGCCGCCGTGGCCGGCTGGCTGTTGTTGCAGGGGCCGTTCGGGAAATCGACGACCGTGGCGTCGGTATAGGCGAAGGCGCCGTTCAGGCGGAAGTTCGCGGTGATCCGCGCCACCGCGTCCAGCTCCAGCCCCTGGGTGCGCAGCTGGCCCACGCTGTTGAGGAAGGTCAGGAAGGTGCCGTCGGGCAGGAACGAGGTCACCGAGGTCTGGAAGCCCTTGTAGTCGGCCCGGAACAGGGTGGCGTTGAAGTAGACGCGGCGGTCGAAGAGGCTGCTCTTGAAGCCCAGCTCGTAGTTCTTGGCCGTTTCGGGCGGCACCGGCATCTGGGCGGCGATCCGGCTGTCGAAGGTGCTGACCAGGTCGTAGGCCTGACCCTTGTAGCCGGTCGAATAGGTGGCGAAGGTCATGATGTCCGGCGTCCACTTGTACTGGACCCCGATCTTGCCGGTGACGGCGTCGTCACGGTCGGACTTGCCGAAGTACTGGTGGGTGGTGGCCGCGCCGGGGGCGGTGCTGGCGAAGATGGTCTTGTCGAAGTCGTAGCTGATCTTCTGGCGGTTCCAGCGGGCGCCGCCGGTCAGGCTCAGCTTGTCGGTCAGGTCGTAGGTGGCGTTGGCGTAGGCCGAATAGTTCTCGTTGGTGCTTTCGGCCAGATAGCGGGCCAGCTGCAGCACCGGACCGCGATCCAGGAACCGGTCCAGGTCGTTCTTGGCGTACCACAGGCCGGCCACGTAGCGCAGCTTGCCCTGGCCCGGCGAGGTCAGGCGGAACTCCTGCGTCCAGGACGAGGCGTGGAAGTAGCCGTTGATCACCGCGCCGCTGTTGATCCCCGAGGGGCTGGCCACCGGGAAGCCCAGCAGGAACGGCACGTCGGTGCCGTCGATGTCCTGGAAGTCGCGCATCTTCCAGCGGTCGTGCGAGGTGATCGACGACAGGACGTGGCCCTTCAGGGCCGAGCCCTCGTCGAACACGTAGTCCAGGCGGCCCGTCGTGCCGAACACCTCCGAATTGCCGCCGCCGATGCGATCATCGGCGCGGATGAAGTGGTTGTTCTTGTCGATGGTGATCCCGCGCAGGGTGGTGGTCGCGGGGAAGCCAGGCTCGCCCTGATAGTAGAGGCCCGGCGTCAGCTCGGTGATGGCGCTGGCGCAGCAGCTGGAGACGTTGTGGTTGAACCGTGGCGCGAGACTCAGGGTCAGGTTCTCGGTCGGGGTCCACTCGATCTTGGCCGTGGCGGTCAGGCCCGAGCTGCCGTTGACGTTCTTGCCGGTGGTCAGGTTCTTCAGATTGCCGTCGTAGTCGCTCTTGGACACCGTCAAGCGCACGCGGACGTCGTCGTTGACCGGGCCCGTGACCGTGAAGCCCGCGCGCTTCTCGCCGTCGTCGGTGGTCAGCAGCATGGCCTTGCCCCCGAAGGTATCGGACGGGGCGGCGGTGGCGATGTTCAGCACGCCGGCGATGGCGCTCTTGCCGAACAGGGTCGACTGCGGGCCGCGCAGCACCTCCACCCGCTCCACGTCGATCAGGTCCTTGAAGGCGGCGGCCTGGAAGCCGATCGGCACGTCGTCGATGACCACCGCGACGTCGGACTCCACGGCGATGCCGTTGGAGAAGGTGCCGATGCCGCGCATCTTGATGCTGAAATTGCCCGGCTGGCTGCCGTAGTCGATCGAGATGGCCGGCGACAGCTTCACCACATCGCCCAGTTCGCGGACGTTGTTGCGGTCGATCACGTCCTGGGTCAGGGCGGTCACCGACACCGGCACGTCCTGCAGGCGCTCGGCCCGCTTGGTGGAGGTGACGATGATCTCTTCCAGCTGGACCGACGGATCGCCGCCGGCCGTCTGGGCCTGGGTCACGCCTGACAGGGCCGCGACGGCGATCATGGCCGTGGACGCCAGCAGGACACGCTGAATCGCTTGCATGCTTCTCTCCCCTTCGTTTCCTCGCGCGGCGCTGGCCGGTTATTTGGTCAATTATCAGCGCCAGTTTTGGTAAGGCCAAAATTGGCCATTGGTCACTTAAATTGTCAAGCCAGTTATGACAACGTTGCCATTACGTGATAAATAATTGAAAACACTGAACTCCATCGATGTCACAGCTCGGAACCCCTTCGCCGGCTTTGCCAAATCGAACGATCCATGGTCATTTAGCTTTGCGGATGCGCGGCAAATTGGTAATGCCAAATTGGTCACACAAATGGGGGAGCGCATGATCCGCGACGCACAGACCGGCAGGGCCTCGCCGCCCAGCGCGCAGCGGGCGCGATGACCGGGTCCGACGGCATGAACTTCCGGTCCACCACGGATCGCGACGGCCTGCGCCGGATGAGCGCGGCGGACGTGCGCGACACCTTTGTGATCGGCGACCTGTTCCGCCCGGGCCAGGTCTCGGCGACCTATGTCGAGGTCGATCGCGCCGTCGTCGGCTCGGCCGCGCCGCTGGACCAGCCCCTGCCCCTGCCCACCGACCGCCGCCTGGCCTCGGCCTATTTCTGCGAGCGCCGCGAGATAGGCGTGATCAACATCGGCGGTCCGGGCCGGATCGAGCTGGACGGCGACGGCCACGACCTCGACACCCTCGACAGCCTGTATGTCGGCCGCGGCGTGCGGTCGGTGATCTTCGCCAGCGCGTCGGCCGAAACCCCCGCCAAGTTCTACTTCGTCAGCTATCCGGCCCACGCCGCCCATCCCAGCCGCCTGGTGCGCAAGGCCGAGGCGCGCGTGATCCAGGCCGGCGACCAGAAGACCGCCAACCGCCGCGTCATCCGCCAGAGCATCCGGCCGGGCGTCGTCGAGACCTGCCAGCTGGTCATGGGCTTCACCGAGCTCGAGCCCGGCAACGTCTGGAACACCATGCCGCCCCACACCCACGGCCGGCGCAGCGAGATCTACATGTATTTCGACATCGCCCCGGCCGCCCGGGTGATGCACATCATGGGCGAACCCTCCGAGCCCCGGACGGTGTTCATGGACGCCGGCGAGGCGGTGTTCTCGCCCAGCTGGTCGATGCACAGCGGCGTGGGCACGGCCGACTACCGCTTCGTCTGGTCGATGGGCGGCGAGAACCTGGACTTCGACGACATGGACCACCTGACCCTGGCCGACCTGCGCTAGGCGCGGACGGTCCGACAACGACAAGAACGACCGCCAAGAAGTAGATTGGGGAGACGAGACGATGCCGCGACGCCTGACGGGAGCCCTCCTGGCCACCGCCGCCCTGCTGGGCGCCCTGCCCGCCTGCGCCGCGACGCCCGCCAAGCCGGCCGCCAGCGCCACACGCCCCGACGCCGCCGTCCTGGCCGCCGGCGCCCACGTGGCCGACTGGCAGCTGGCCCACATGGGAAGCTTCGACTACATCCCCGCCTCGTCGTTCCGCCGCGACACCGAGGCCCCGCGCGACTGGATCCAGGCGGCGTTCTATATCGGCCTCTCCGCCTATGCTGACGCCTCGGGCCAGGCCAAATACGCCGACGCTATCGTCGCCCACGGCCAGGCCGAGGGCTGGGGCTTCGACAAGCGCCCGCGCCACGCCGACGCGGACGCCACGAGCGCCGTCTGGATCTGGGCCGCCAATCGCACCCACGACCCAGCGAAGCTCGCCCCCACCCGCGCCCGCTTCGACGCCGTCCTGGCCGCGCCCTCCACCGTTGACCTGGGCTTCGACGCCAAGCCCCCCGAGGGCGGCGATCCCTACTGCCAGGCGCGCTGGTGCTGGAGCGACGCCATCTTCATGGCCCCGCCCGCCTGGGTCGCCCTGACTAAGTCGACCCAGGACCCGCGCTACCTGGCCCATGCCGACAGCGAGTTCTGGGCCACCACCGACCTGCTCTACGACAAGGACGAGCACCTCTATTTCCGCGACAGCCGCTTCATCGCGCGGCGCAGCGACGCCGGCGCCAAGATCTTCTGGGGTCGGGGCAATGGCTGGGCGTTCGCGGGCCTCGCCCGCATCCTGCAGGACCTGCCCAAGGACCATCCCAGCCGGCCACGCTACGAGGCGATCTTCAAGCAGATGGCCGCCAGGATCGTCACCCTGCAGGGCGAGCAGGGCTACTGGCCGGTCTCGCTGCTGGAGCCGCAGAAGACGCCGGAGACCAGCGGCACGGGCTTCTTCGTCTACGGCCTGGCCTGGGGCGTAAACCACGGCCTGCTGCCCGCCGCCGAGTATCGGCCGGCCATCGACAAGGGCTGGAAGGCCCTGACGGCGGCGGTCGAGCCCGACGGCAAGCTGGGCTGGGTGCAGCGCGTGGGCGTGGCCCCCGACCAGGTGGGGGCGGACGACACCCAGCTCTACGGCGTCGGCGCCTTCCTGCTGTCGGCCAGCGAGGTCTCGCGGCTCCCTCCGGCCAAGCGGTGAAGCATTGCTCCGCCCCTTCGCCCCGTTAGGATGATTGGCATGACCACCGGCGCGCCAGACACCCAGAAGCTCTACCAGCAGATCGCCCGCGCGATCGCCACGGCCATCAACGACGGCCGCTACGCGCCGGGCGACAGGCTGCCGTCCGAACGCGAGCTTGCCGACGACTTCGGCGTCAGTCGTCCCACCATCCGCGACGCCATGATCGCCCTGGAGTTCCAGGGCCTGGTCGAGGCGCGCCAGGGCTCGGGCGTCTATGTCAACGCCGTCGCCGCGCCGGGGACCGAGGATCCGTCCGAGATGGAGGTCGGCGCTCTGGAGCTGACCGAGGCGCGGCGATTGTTCGAGGGCGAGGCCTGCGCCCTGTCGGCGGCCACGGTCACCGACGAGCAACTGGCCCAGCTGGACCAGATCGTCGGCCAGATGGCCCGCGGCTTCGCGCCCGACGAGGTCGAGCGGCTGGAGCAGGAGTTCCACCTGGCCATCGCCCGCGCCACCGGCAACGCCGCCATCGAGGCGGGGGTCGAGGACCTGTGGGCCCTGCGCCAGCAGTCGCCGACCTGCGGGACCCTGCTGCGGCGGGCTCGGGCCCACGGCGGCGGCGACTTCGTCGAGGAGCACCGCGCGATCGTCGCGGCCCTGCGCGATCACGATCCCAAGGCCGCCCGCCAGGCGATCCACGCCCACCTGGCCCAGGTGATCGACGACCTGCTGGCCGTGGCCGAACTCGACGCCCTCCAGCAGACCCGCCAGAAGATGGCCGAGCAGCGCCGCGAGCTGGCTCGGCGCACCGAGATCTAGAGCGAGCGCCCATGTCCAAGCTGATCCTGTCCCTCGCGGCCGCCGCGTGCCTCTCCGCTCCTGTCCTGGCCAACGCCCAGGCAGCCCTGCCGCCCCTGGTCGAGCCGGTGCTAGCCAAGCCCGACGCCGAGGGCCAGAAGCCCCGCGCCATCGTCGCCTATGCGCCCTATCGCTACGACGACATCCTCTGGGAGAACGACCGCACCGCCCACCGCATCTACGGCCCGGCCCTGCAGGCCGCCGAGCCGCCCTCGACCTCGGGGATCGACGCCTGGGGCAAGCTGGTGCGCTGGCCGTTCATGGAGCGCCAGCTGAAGACCGGCAAGCAGCACGACTTCCACGGCGAGGGGATGGACTTCTACGACGTCAACACCTTCCGCGGCGCCGGCGGCCTGGGCGTCTGGCAGGACAACAAGCTGTGGACCTCGCGCAACTGGAAGTCCTACGAGATCCTCAAGACCGGCGGCGACGTCGCCCAGTTCAAGGTCACCTACGCCCCCTGGCCGGTCGACGTGGACCGCAAGGTCTGGGAGACGCGCACCTTCACCCTGCCCCTGGGCACGAACTTCACGCGGATGGTCTCGACCATCAGCTCCGACAAGCCCGGTCCGCTAGTGGTCGGTATCGGCATCAGCAAGCGCAAGGCCACCCATCAGGGCGCCGGCGGGGTGTTCACCAAGGCGGATCTGGGCGCGGGTCGGGTTTCGTACTGGGAGCCCACCGATCCGGTGAAGGGCACCATGGGCATAGCGTTGATGGTCGATCCCAAGGCCCTGGTCGAGGTGCGCCAGGACGCCGACAACTACATCGTCCTGGTCAAGGTCGAGCCGGGCAAGCCGTTCGTCTACTACATGGGCGCGGCCTGGGACAAAGGCCTGGACTTCCACGACCGGGCGGGCTGGGAGGCCTACGTGAAGGCCCAGGCGCCGGACTTCGACCCGACGCACTGAGGCGCGCGGAACTACCCCCAATATCGCAAGCACCCATCTGTGAACGGATTTGCGGACTCGGTGATCGCCAATTTGGAGATTTCCCTCTGTCGGATCGGCTCACTCCCCTTTGTCATAGCTACGCCTTGCGCGAGATCGATCGTCATGTGATCCAAAAACAAGTTTGGAGGGAGTGAACGATGGGCAAAGCGCCGAAAACGAGTGATACCGCGACCGCCCCCGCTGCACGAGACATGTCATGGCTGGAAGCGACGCAACGGGTGTTGGCGCAGGCAGATAGCGCGCTCTCGCCGTCAGAAATATCAGATCGTATCCTAAATGCTGGCCTTCGAAAGAATGGGGGCGCAACACCTGCTCAGACTGTAGCAGCAACGCTAAGCACTTCCCTTCGAGACGATGAAACCCCCTTCGTAAAGGTCTCTAGAGGCCTCTTTACAGTTAAAATAAAAGTTGAAAGCAAAACGCAATCGGAAGATTCCAAAAACTCCAACGCAGCTGAACAAACAGAAACCGGAGCCCTAAGAGCTTTTGGAATGTATTGGAAGCGTGATGACGTTGTTTGGAGCGGAACACCTCGCCTGATAGGCCGACAAGGCACGGGCGCATCCGACGTGAATTTTTCAGATCAAGTCGGCGTATATCTACTACATGATAGAGATCGTGTAATTTATGTTGGGCGCGCTACAGATAATCTCTACATTAGATTGAAAGCCCACACTTCCGATCGATTGTCCGGCAGATGGGATAGATTTTCCTGGTTTGGGCTTCGCGGGGTCAGCGACACCGGGATACTTATTGAAGAAAATGTCCCCTGGACTCACGATGTAGTAATAGAGACTATGGAGGCCCTACTAATTGAAAGCCTTGAACCTCCATTAAATCGAAAGCGAGGCGACAATTTTTCTGCCGTAGAATTCGTTCAGGTAACGGATCCTCAAATTGAAAAAAGAAAAAAGCAGGCGCTTCTCGAAGAAATTCGCAGAAATATGGGTTTGGACTGAAATGAACAGCACCCGGCCGAGGCAGTTCGCTTCCGTCGATGGAGGAAGGAGTTGGTGCGGGCGGTCGGGGTCGAACCGACACTCCTTTCGGAACCGGATTTTGAGTCCGGCGCGTCTACCAGTTTCACCACGCCCGCGCTTCGATCCGACCTGGGTCGGCGAAGGGAGGCTTGTCTAGCAAAGGCATGGCGGAAGTTCCAGTCGTCGCGATGTCTTTCCTTTGGTGCTTTTCTGTCGACGCCTTCCGGCCGATGCTCGCGCCGCGCGCAGGAGAGTCGCCTTGTCCCAGCCCCGCCCCGGCCCTCGCAACCTGATCACCGACGTGCCCGGCCTGACCGTGGGCCACGCGACGGACGAGGCTGTGCGCAGCGGCGTGACGGTGCTGCTCTGCCCCGAGGGCTGGGTCGCCGCTGTGGACGTGCGCGGCGGCGGTCCGGGAGTCCGCGAGAGCGACGTGCTGCGGCCCGAGAACAATTTCAGCCGCGCCCATGCCGTGACCCTGTCGGGCGGTTCGGTGTTCGGCCTGGGGGCGGCCGACGGGGTGGCGGCGGCGCTGTCGGCGGCGGGCCACGGCATCAAGCGCCTGCCCGACGTGCCGGCCATCCCCATCGTACCGGGCGCGGTGCTGCACGACCTGGGCAACGGCGGCGACAAGGCCTGGGGCCTGGAGCCGCCCTATCGGAGCCTGGGCCTGGCGGCGGTGACGGACGCCGGCCAGGACTTCCCGCTGGGCTCGGTCGGGGCCGGACGCGGCGCGGTGGCCGGGGTCCACAAGGGCGGGATCGGCTCGGCCTCGCTGGACCTGGGCGAAGGCCTGATCGTGGGCGCCCTGGCGGCGGTCAATCCGGTGGGCTCGGTCTACATGGCCGACGGCGGGACCTTCTGGGCCTGGCCCTTCGAGATCGACGGCGAGTTCGGTGGGCGCAGGCCCGGCGCCCTGGCGGCGGCGGTCGAGCCCGTGCCGGACGACACCAAGCTGGCGGCCCTCAACCGCTTCAACGCCGGCGCCAACACCACCCTGGCCGTGGTGGCGACCACCGCGGCTCTGACCACCGCCGAGGCGACGCGCGTGGCGATGATGGCCCAGGACGGCCTGGCGCGCGCCATCCGCCCGGTCCACACGCCCTTCGACGGCGACGTGGTGTTCGCCCTCTCTTCAGGCGCGGTCGAGATCGAGAACGACGCTAGGCGCGCCCTGACGATCGCCAGGCTGGGCTCGGCGGCCGCCGACGCCCTGGCCCGGGCCATCGCGCGCGGGGTGTTCGAGGCGCGCTAGCCGCCCGGCGCGGTATCGGCCCCATAAAGCGTGCCGGCGGCGATCTCCAGCCGGCCCAGCAGGCGCTTCAGCGTCGCCACCTCGCCCGGGGCCAGGCCGGCCAGCAGGGCGGCCTCGTAGGCTCGCGCCAGGGGCACGATCTCGGCGAACAGGCGACGGCCGGCGGCGGTGAGCTCCAGGCTGTGCGAGCGGCGGTCGACGCGGTTGCTGAGACGCACGGCCAGGCGGCGCTCGACCAGATCCTGGGCCGCGCGGCTGACGCGCACCTTGTCCATGGCCGTGCGCACGACGGCGGCCTGCTGGGTCAGCGGGCCTTCGGCCAGCACCGACATCAGCCGCCATTGCGGGATGCTGAGGCCGAAACGGTCTTCATAGGCGCGAGCGATCAGGCGGCTGACGGCGGTGGACGCCGTGGCCAACTGATAAGGCAGATAGTCGGCCAGCGAGACGTGCTCGGGCGCGCCTTCGGGGGGTGTCTGAGTCATCGGTGAGACCGTCGCGGCCATGCCCTGTTTCCTTCCGTCCTCCAGACGCCCGCGACTCTGGCGGTCGCTCGCGTCGACGAGGCCCGATCTGGCGCGGGGCGCGGGCGCGGCTCAATCATGGCCAAGCCCGGGGACAGGAAAGCCGGCGTTTCGCTTGGCGGTTGTGCATTCGACCGCCTGGACGCCCAGCGAAGGGGCGCCCCCTCGAAATGGATCAGTGACCGTGGTCGCCCTTGCCGCCGTGCCTGTCGAACGCATCGGTCTTGGTCAGGGCCTTCTGGCAGCGTTGAAGTTCGTTCAGGCAATCGCCACGGCTCCAGAAATCGGAAAATTCCACAACGGCCATACGGAGTTGGCGCTGATATTCCTTGCGGTCAAGCACCGGCGGGCATTCGCACTCTTCTTCCTTGTGGTCGCCGTGTCCGCCATGGCCCGGCTCCGGGGCCGGACGATGGCCGGTCAGCACCAGGGTCTGGCCGCCCAGGATGGTGACGTTGGCCGCCGCCAGCTCCAGCTCGGCCTCGGTCTTGTGGCCGTGGCCGTCATTGGGGGCGTCGTGGCCGTGGCCGCCGTGGCCACCTCCGTGCTTGTCGTCCTTCTTGCCGTGAGCGCCCTTGTCCTTGGCCTTGTCCTTCTCCTTGGACTTGTCCTCGGGCGGCTCGCCCTTGAAGGCCTCGGTGATTCCCTTCAGCGCCTTGGCGCAGGGACCGCCGAACGCCAGAATCGGACCCAGGCGCTTCTGCACCTCCTCGACCAGTTCCTCGGCCTTGCGCTCCAGTTCGGAGGACGGGGCGCTGGTGGCGGCCACGCACTTGGCCTTGATGGCGTCGTGGATGGTCTTGGGCACGTCGCGCCAACGGTCGTCGCGCCCTTTCCCGCCGACATATTTGCCGATGTAGAAGGTCAGGATGGCGACCGCCGCCACGACCAGGGCGATGCCGACCAGCAGGGTGGGATCGAAGATCGGAACCGGCGTATCGACGGGAAACTCAGACTGGTACACCGGACCCCCTCCAGCAGCAGGCATCAAGAGTCCTATGGTTAACGCAAGCCGGCGCAGCTTGCACGACCAAGGTTATGCGATCCGGGGGCTTTTCACCTGACAGGAGAATATCCGCCGCGAACGGAGGCGTCCGTCACCCCTGCCGGGCGATGACGCCCCTGGCGCGGGCGCCCTGGTCGTAGCGGCTGGGACCGCCGTAGACGGCCACTTCGCACAGAATGTCGCCGCCCGGCTGGTCGGCCCACAGATAGTTCCGCTCGACCTCGACATTGCGGCCGGCCGGCGAAATGCCCTCGAAGGTGTCGCCCCAGGGGATCACCTTGTTCAGGTCGCGCCAGCTCAGGGTCATGGCGCGCGACAGCTCGTCCTGGGCCATCGATTCGAGGTCGGGATCGCTCATGGCGCCTTTCCGTTGTCTGATCGTCGCCTCGACAAGGCGCGCGGCGCGGGCTAGGCCCGCCGACGACAGCCAAGGAGACGACGATGGGCGCCCCGAAAGGCAAACGCGACTTCCGCGACGAGGATCGCCTGGATCCCCGCGAACGCCATCAGCTCGAATACTGGATGAAACGCTGGGGCGTCACCAAGGATCAGCTGGTCGCCGCCCACCGCAAGGTCGGCAATTCGATCAAGGACATCGGCGCCGAGCTGGGGAAGAAGCGCTAGCGCCCTTCCCTATCGCTTGTCGCGCCGGAACTTCGCCGCCTCGGCCGCCAGGGACGAACCCGAGACGTCCTTTTCGTCCGGCTCGGGCTCGAAAGGCAGGTGACCGGCCACGCCGCGCAGGGCCAGCCACAGCGGGTGGCTGAAATGGCCCAGGATCCGTAAGGGCCGGCGCTTGTCGTCCATCACGTCCCAGCCCTCCAGCTCGAACTGGTCGGCCTGGTCGCGCATCGACTTGACGTCGATGCCGTCCCAGCCCGGCGGATCGGGGATCGCGGCGGCCTCGTCGGCGGTGAGGCCGAAGGTGTCGCGCGCCAGCTGGTCGATCTCTGGAAACTGGGCCCGCGCCTCGGGCTCGGCGAACGACGGCTTCATCAGCGCCCGGGTCTCCAGGTCGGCGAAGCCGGGCAGGTCGATCAGGCGGCGCGGGGCCATGGCCTTACGCCTCTTCGGCGTTGTCGTTGCGCCAGTACGGCTCGACCTTGCCCTGCAGCTTGATGGTCATCGGGTTGCCCTTGCGGTCGACGGCCTTGCCGGCGGTGACGCGGATCCAGCCCTCGCTGACGCAGTATTCGTCGACATTGGTCTTCTCGGCGCCGTTGAAGACGATGCCCACGCCGCGTTCCAGCACGTCGGCGTCGTAATAGGGGCTCGAGGGATTGGAGGCCAGGCGGTCGGGAAGCGTGTCGCTCATGGGATGGTCTTTCGAAGAATTCTGGGCGGCTAACGCCGTCGAACGGGCGTGATAGCCACGTGAGGCCGCAATTCCAATAGGATTGCGCCAGATCGCGCGAACCGTCGCGACAAGATCACGCCCCGCTGCTAGCTACGGCGCATTCTCTATTCGGAGCTCGCATGCTGCGTCGCCTCTACGACTGGGTCATGAGCCTGGCCGCCTCCCGTCACGCCCCCGCCAGCCTGTTCGCGATCTCGTTCGCGGAAAGCTCGATCTTCCCCGTGCCGCCCGACGTGATGCTGGCGCCGATGGTGCTGGCCAAGCCGGAGAAGGCCTGGCGCTACGCGGCGCTGTGCACCCTGGCCTCGGTGCTGGGCGGCATCGTGGGCTATGGCATCGGCTTCTTCTTCCACGACGCGGCCCAGAAGCTGCTGGCGGTGCTGGGCAAGCCCAACGCCCTGGCCGACGCCGAATGCTGGTACCGCCAGTGGGGCTCGTGGGTGATCATCGCCAAGGGCTTCACCCCCATTCCGTTCAAGCTGGTGACCATCACCTCGGGCCTGCTGCAGTTCAGCTTCCCGATCTTCATCGCCGCCTGCGTGGCGACGCGGGGGGCGCGCTTCTTCCTGGTGGCCTGGGTGGTCAAGAAATTCGGCCCGGCCATGATGCCGGTGATCGAAAAGCGCCTGGCCCTGTTCGCCGGCATCCTCATCGCCCTGCTTGTCATCGGCCTCACGGCGAGCCACTTCTTGGGTGGAAGCAGTGGCGGAGCGTGCGGGTGACGATCGAGAACGTCGGGGAAGTCGAGCCAGTCGGAGACGTCGAGCCCCGGATCACCGAGGTCCGCGCCACGGGTCCGGCCCATGTCGCACCGGCCCTCGCCTCGACTCGCGGCGCGCTCGATCTGGCCGCCGAGCATTGGCCCGCCCTGGCCCTGGCCGCCTGCGCCTTCATGCTGGGCACGGCCCACGCCTTCGAGACCTTCGGCAAGCTGGCCCCGTGCCTGCTGTGCCTCAAGCAGCGCGAAGTCTATTGGGTGACCGGGACCGTGGCCCTGATCGGCGTTGTGCTGTCGCGCACGCCGTTGGCCGACCGCGTGCGCAAGCCGCTGATCCTGCTGCTGGGCGTCGGCTTCCTGTACGGCGCGGGCCTGGCGGCCTATCACGCCGGCGCGGAGTGGAAGTGGTGGCCCGGTCCCGCCGCCTGCGCGGGCGGCGGCGCGGCCAAGGCCAGCGACCTGGTGGCCATGCTGAAGGGCGCCACGATCAAGGCCCCCTCGTGCGACAAGGCCGTCTGGGTGTTTCTGGGCCTGTCGATGGCCGGCTGGAACGCCGTGATCTCGCTAGGCCTGGCTGTCGCCTCGGCCTATGCAGGCCTGCGCAAGAAGGCCGCGTGAGCATGAGCCAGCCCGTCCCTCCCCGCCCCGGATTCGGCGCCCAGAAGGCGCGGCTGGCCGAGATCCTGCGGGTCGACCAGGCCGGCGAACTGGCCGCCGTCCACATCTATCGCGGCCAGCAGGCGGTGATGCGCCAGGCGCCCGGCCGCGAGCGGATCGCCGACCAGCTGCAAGAGATGGAGGGCCACGAGCAGGTCCACCTGAGCCGCTTCAACGAACTGCTGGGCGAGCGCGGCGTGCGCCCCACCCTGATGTCGCCGGTCTGGCGCGCGGCCGCCTTCGCCCTGGGCGCCGGCACCGCCCTCTTGGGCGAGAAAGCCGCTCACGCCTGCACCGAGGCCGTCGAGACGGTGATCGAACAGCACTATGCCGGCCAGATCGCCGAGCTGGAGGCCCGCGACCCGGCCCTGGCCGCCGAGCTCAGCCAGTTCCGCGACGACGAGCTGCACCACAAAGAGATCGCCATCGAGGAAGGCGCGCTGGAGGCCCCGGCCTATCCGCTGCTGTCGGCGGTGATCAAGGCCGGCTGTCGCGCGGCCATCAAGATCAGCGAGAAGATCTGACCGGCGTTCGCCGAAAGCCGGGCACGCTATCCCTGAAACTTCCCGCTTGGCGACATGCGCGGCCGAGCTTACCCATGTGGCCGAAAAATGCGTCGCGAGGGGAGTTTCGCTTTGCCTGTTCCGTTTCATCGCCAGTTCCGACGGGCCGCCGCCCTCTGCGCCGTTTCGCTTCTGGCCCTGACGGGCGTCGCGCACGCCCAGGCGGCCGACGCGTCCAAGCCCGCCAAGGCGACCACCGCCCTGACCCTGGGCACCGGCGGCCAGATCCCCGCTGAAGAAGCGGCGCTGACCATCGAGCACGTCGATCTGAAGCTGAAGATCATCCCCGACCGCAAGGCCATCGAGGGCGACGCCACCCTGACGCTGAAGACCAAGAGCGCCCTGCCGCGCATCGTTCTGGACTTCGACCGCGACTTCGCGATCAGCGCCCTGATCGTCGACGGCAAGACCCTGCCCGCCTCGGCCTGGACCAATCCCGAGGGCCGTCTGACCATCACCCCGCCCAAGCCGATCAAGGCCGGGGCCAAGACGGTCGTTCAGATCCGCTACGCCGGAACCCCGCACGAAGCCGAGAAGGCCCCGTGGGACGGCGGCTTCGTCTGGAAGACCACCCCCACCGGCGAGCCGTGGGTGGCCAGCGCCGTCCAGGGCGACGGCTGCGACCTGTTCTGGCCCTGCATCGACTTCCCGACCGGCGAGCCCCTGCTGGTCGACTTCTACGTCACCGTGCCCGCCCCGCTGTCGGCCCCGGCCGGCGGCGTGCTGATCGACGTGAAGGAAAAGGACGGCTGGCGGACGTTCCACTGGCGCCAGAAGCAGCCCGACACCTACGCCATCGCGGTCAATGTCGGCCCCTACGACAAGCTCTCGGACACCTACAAGAGCCGGTTCGGCGACAGCTTCCCGATCGAATACTGGTACCTGAAGAGCGATGATCCGGCCAAGGCCAAGGCTCTGTTCGCCGAGTTCCCCGTCACGCTCGACTTCTTCGAGCAGATGATCGGCCCCTACCCATTCCGTTCCGAGAAGCTGGGCGTCGTGGAGACCCCGCACCTGGGCATGGAACACCAGACCATGAACGCCTACGGCAACGAGTACCGCAAGGACGTCTTCGGCTACGACTGGCTATTCCAGCACGAGCTGTCGCACGAGTGGTTCGGCAACCAGGTGACTAATGTCGACTGGGACGACATGTGGATTCACGAAGGCCTGGGCAGCTACATGCAGCCGCTGTTCTCGCAATGGCTGCACGGCGACATGGAATACATGACCCGCCTGAACGCCCAGCGCGTCCAGACGGTCAACAAGTTCCCGATCGTCGCCGACCGCGTGATGACCGAGGACGAGGTCTACAAGCCCGTGGGCGGCCCGGCGAACGACATCTACGCCAAGGGCTCCAACATCATGCACACCCTGCGGGCGACCATCGGCGACGAGGCGTTCTTCAAGTCGGTGCGCACCCTGGTCTACGGCCGCCCCGATCCCAAGCCCGGCAACTTCGCGCCGCGCTACGCCACGACCAAGGACTTCATCAAGATCGTCAACGACACCACCGGCAAGGACTACCAGTGGTTCTTCGACGCCTATTTCTACCAGGCCAAGCTGCCGGAACTTGTGCAGACCCGCGAGGGCGACGCGCTGGTGCTGAGCTGGAAGACTCCGTCGGGCAAGGCCTTCCCGATGCCGGTCGAGGTCCAGGTGGGCGACAAGGTCGTCACCGCGCCGATGGCCGACGGAACGGGCCGGATCACGGTGGGCGACACCGTGCCGGTGATCGTCGACCCCGCCTCCAAGGTCCTGCGCCGCCAGCCCTATCTGGAGGACTACCAGGCCTGGAAGAAGGAGACGGACGAAGCGGCCAAGAAGGCCGCCGACGCCAAGGCCGCGGCCGCCAAGCCGTAGCGATCCGCACCGTCGCCGTCGTCCCTGGGCCTGGCTCCAGGGACGACGGCGTTCGGCCGGTCATCTTCCGTTGACCCTGTTCCTTCACGGCTTATGAGCCAAGGCGCTGTAAGGCTTTGGGCTCATCCGGAGCCGAGAAGCCGATGCTGACGCCTAACCATGTCGTGACCGCCGCCCGCGTCGTTCTGGTGGGCGGAGCCCTGACCGCCGCGACGTTGATGCTGGGTCCGTGGCCGGGCCTGGAGCAGGTGTTCGGCCTCAGCGACAAGGCCGCCCACGCCATCGCCTTCGGCGGCCTGCTGGCCGTTTCGTTCCTGGCCTTCCCCCGCATGCGCCGCAACGACCTGGCCATCGCCGCCGTCATGCTGGGCGCCAGCGTCGAGGTGGCCCAACTGTTCACCAGCGACCGCAGCGCTTCGTTCGGCGACCTCTTCGCCGACTCGGTGGGCGTGGGTGTGATCTATCTGGCCAGCCATATCGAGGCCGTCCGCTCGCAGGCCCGCGAGCGCGGAGCCATGACCTTCGGCGAGATCGCCGCCCAGAACCGCCGCCGCCGGGCCCGCCGTTCGGCGCCGGTCATGCCGGTCGCCGATCCGGCCGTCGCCGGCGAGCGACCGACCCGCTTCGCCGAGCGGGCCGCCCGCCGTTATCCGCGCGGCGCCTAGAACCTTTTAGCCTCACATGGAAACATGTGAGGCGTCTAAAAAGGCTCTAAATCAAACATTTAGAGCGTGGCAGGCGCCGAAACCGCTCACACTTTCGGCTGCCACGCTCTAGGTAATACGCTTGACGCTGACCGGGTCGCTGCCCGGGAAGCTCTCTTCCAGGCCTTCGTCCAGCAGGGCTTCCTGACGGCTCTCCGAGCATTCGACCTTCTCGGCCAGCTGATCGTGCTTTTCGCCCTCCTCCAGAGGCTTCTCGGCCTCGCGGGAATGGGGCGCGTCGAAGTGCTTGTCCTCGTGCCGGACCTTGCCTTCCGACGCCATGTCGGCGGTCGAGGCGCTGGTGCCGTGGGTGAAGTGGCGGCCTTGCTCTTCTTTTTTCTGGCCAAACATCATGGGGGTCTCTCCCGATCTGTCGCCGCTGGGGCGTCGGAAGATAAAACCCTCGAGCCGGGTCCGAGGTTGCGCCGCTAGAGCAGCACCACCGACCAAACGGCCAAGTTCGCCAGCGTCAGGGCGGCCAGCAGCCATCGCAAGCGGCGCCGGACGCTCAGTTGCCGGCCATGTTCGTGAAGCGTCGGCCCCACATGCATCGAACCCTCCCATGGAAAGCCCCCGTGCCCTTGGGGTCGATCCACCGGCGAGTCGATGCAAGCGGAGCCGGAAGGTATTGTTTCCTCGACATTTTCGCGACTCGGCTCATCGGAGCCGCGTCGCGGTCTAGGCCTCCAGCTCGATGTCCCAGTAGAGGTAGTCCAGCCAGCTGGCGTGCAGATGGCCCGGCGGGAACCGGCGGCCGCGATCCTGCAGCTCGTGCATGCTGGGCCGGCGCGCGGTGTGGAACGGCTGCATCCCCGCCTCGCGCGGCGTGCGGCCGCCCTTGCTGAGATTGCAGGGCGCGCAGGCGGTGACGATGTTCTCCCACGTCGTGCGTCCGCCGCGGGAACGCGGGATCACGTGGTCGAAGGTCAGCTCGTCGGGCGAACCGCAATACTGGCAGGAGAACCCGTCGCGCAGGAAGAGGTTGAAGCGGGTGAAGGCCGGCGGGCGATCCTGCGGCACGTACTGCTTCAGCGACACCACGCTGGGCAGCTTCATCTCGAACGAGGGCGAATGCACCACGTGGTCGTAGGTCGACACCACGTCCACACGATCGAGGAACACCGCCTTGATCACCTCCTGCCAGGGCCAGAGGGACAGCGGATAGTAGCTGAGGGGCCGATAGTCGGCGTTGAGGACGAGCGCCGGCATGCCGGACGGTGGACGGGACAGCACCTGCATCAGGCCCTCCCTCTCGGGTCGAACAGACCCCTATGAAGCGGATACGCGATCGGACTGAAGACGGGCCTCCTTCCTGCGCGTTCTCGGGAATCGCCATTCATTCCCGAACGCACAGAAAGGATGAGCCAAGTCCGCGACAGAACCAAGACATGGTTGCGCTGGCCGCGTGACGAATTCAGGCCTGGCTGATCTCGACGATCTCGACCTCTCCGCCGGCCACCATGGCGGTGTCGCCGACACCCTTGCCCAACAGGGCGCGGGCCACCGGCGAGACGTAGGAGACCGAGCCCTGGGCGGGATCGGCCTCGTCCTCGCCGACGATGCGGAACGTCTGGCGACGCCCGTCGTCGCGGTCGAAGGTGACGGTTCCGCCGAACTGCAGCACGTCCAGGCTCGGATCGACCTCGCGCAGCTGGGCGCTGGCGCGGCGGGCCGACCAGTAGCGCAGATCGCGGGTGGCGCGGGCCATGGCGGTACGGTCCTGGGCCACGTCGCCCTCGGCCTGGGCGGCGCTGTAGGCCGCGCGGGCGGCGGCCAGCTCGGCCTCGATCCGGGCCAGGCCAGACGGCGTCACCAGGTTCGGGTGCGACGAGATCGGGCGGTCCAGCAGGTCGGCGGCGAAGGCCTCGCTGTCGCCTTCCTTGGTGAAGGCCACGCTCATCGGAGGTGTTCTGGACGGAAAGGGGTCATGTCTGGGAAATCCGGTCCGTGACGGGACGTTCCGCGCCAGGAGCATCGGACGTAGTCGCCTCGCGAAGCCGGATCAAGACATGCAAAAGCCGCCGGCGGGCAAGCGCGGGCGGCTTCGGACGACTGGGTGCTGATCGTGTCGGCGGGATCGCGTGGGGATCCGCGATGTCCCGTCGGCCACGAACGCTGTCTGGAGACTAGATCGCAACGCCGATCAGGGCGGCGGCCACACCGACGGCGGCGGCGAGGAAGAAGCCCACGGCCATGCGGTCGAGAGCGGTTTCGAAGGCGAAGAAGGTATTGGTCATCACACACATCCTTTGAGTTGGTTTGCCGGGGCGTGGTGATCGAGAGCCCGCCCCGGATCCGGATCGAGCCCGATCTGGACATTGCTTAGATAGCGCATATCTAAACGCCGTCAAGATAATCTTGACGGCGTTAGGATGGATTTTTGAACAGGAACGGTTACAGTGTCGGAGATGACACAGCCTGCTGCCTCCGAAGCCCGTCCGTATCACCATGGCGACCTCAGCCGCGCCTTGGTCGAGGCCGCCCGCCGCATCCTCGAAACCGACGGTCCGGCCGCCCTTTCGCTGCGCGCCGTGGCCCGCGAGGCCGGGGTCAGCCCGGCGGCGCCGTATCACCACTTCAAGGACAAGGGCGAGCTGCTGGAGGCCGTGGCCCACGAGGGGTGGGTGGCCCTGGACGCCGCCCTCAGCGAGGCCCGCGCCAAGGCCGCCGACAGCAAGGAGCGGATGACCGGTCTGGGCGTGGCCTATGTCTGCTTCGCCCGCGACAACCCCGCCCTCTATCGCGTGATGTACGACTGCTCGCGCGACAAGGACGCCCTGCCCGACCAGATGAAGGAAGAAGGCGCCTACTGCCAGGTGCGCAACACCATCGACGAGCGCAGCGGCGGCACGGTCGCGCCGCTGGACCTGGAGCTGGCCACCATCGCCGCCTGGTGCGCCGGCCACGGCCTGGCCGAGATGGCCGGCTTCAAGCAGTTCGATCACCTGAAGGAAGCCCTGGGCGGCGAGGAGGCGTTCCTGCGCGCCGTGTTCGACCACCTGGGCATGTTCGCCAAGCTCGACCAGGCGTGATCTCCTCACCCGTGAAACGGGGGAGGTGGCGCGATGCGGATACGCATCGTGACGGAGGGGGCGTCGCCCACCGCTGGACGCCCCCTCCGTCTCGCCGCTGCGCGTCGAGCCACCTCCCCCGTTTCACGGGTGAGGAGAAGTCCTGATGTTCGCCACCCGCTTCGCCCCTTCGCCCACCGGCTATCTGCATCGCGGCCACGCCTTCTCGGCCCTGACCGCCTTCAAGGCCGCGCGCAATGAGGGCGGGCGGTTCGTGCTGCGGATCGAGGACATCGACGCCACCCGCTGCCGTCCTGAATACGACGCGGCGATCCTTGAGGACCTGGCCTGGCTGGGCCTTGAGTGGGAGCAGCCGGTCCGCCGCCAGTCCGAACACCTGGCCGAGTATCACCGCGCCATCGAGGCCTTGCGCGACCGGGGCCTGGTCTATCGCTGCTTCCGCACCCGCAAGGAGCTGGACATCGGCCGCGCCCCGCACGAACCGGCCGTTCCCTTCATCGGCGCGCCCCTGCCCCCGGACGAGGAAGCCGCGCGGCTGGAGCGGGGCGAGGCCTTCGCCTGGCGGCTGTCGCTGGACGCGGCCCGCCGCGCCCTGGGCGGGTTCGAGGGCCTGGCCTTCGTCGAGGAAGGCGCGGGTCCCGACGGCGAGACCGGCCTGATCGCGGCGCGGCCCGAGCTGGCCGGCGACATCGTCCTGGCCCGCAAGGACGTCGGGGTGGCCTATCATCTGGCCGTGGTGATGGACGACGCCCTGCAGGGGATCACCCACGTGATCCGGGGCCAGGACCTGTTCGAGGCCGCCCACATCCAGCGCCTGCTGCAAGCCCTGCTGGACCTGCCCGTTCCGACCTATCGCCACCACCGCCTGCTGACCGGCCCGGATGGCCGGCGCTACGCCAAGCGCGACAAGGCCCAGACCCTGCGCGAACTGCGGGCGGCGGGCGTGACCCCGGAGCAGCTGCGCGCCGAGATGGGCCTCTAGCCGCCGCCGGCCTGCTCGACCAGCTGGCCCATGGCCTTCAGATAAGCCCCGAAGGCCACGCGGCCAGTCTCGGTCAGGCGAACCCGGGTCAGGGGCTTGCGCCCCACGAAGCTCTTGTCGATGGCCACGTAGCCGGCGTCCTCCAGCTTGCGCAGATGGACCGACAGATTGCCCTGGGTCACCTCCAGCAGGTCCTTCAGCTCGGTGAAGTCGGCCACCTCGGCGCTGGCCAGATAGGCGACGATCCCCAGCCGCACCCGGCCGTGGATGACGTCGTCCAATCCGCTGATGTCGAACTTGCCGCTCACGACGATCTCAGGCCGCCGCCTGGCGCAGGGCCTGGCGCATCATCCCGAAGCCGGTGACGCCCATCAGCAGGAACAGGCTGAGGGTCGCGATCAGCAGATAGAGGTCGGCGCGCCAGATCAGCATGCCCAGCGCCACCCCAGAGATCACCCATCCGGCCGCGACGACCGCCATCCACCAGCGCCTGCGCAGCATGAAGATCACGTACCAGACCGCGCCCTGCAGCACGAAGACCACGGCCGGATGGAACAGCCAGAAGTGGAAGTCACGGGTGCGGGCCGCGGCGCTGGCGAAGACGATCACCAGGGCCAGGTTGGCGATGCCCGCCCCGGCGAAGGCCGAATTGACCGCCCGGCTAGTCACGCCCACCGCCGGCTTCTTGCGATCCATGACGATCACGATGGTCATCAGCACCAGGAAGATCGCCGTCGGCGCCCACGCCATGGTCAGGCTGCCCAGGGGCGCCATGCGGAACACCCCGATCTCCTGGAGATAGTAGCTCAGGGTCTGGATCCCGTAGAGCACCCCGGCCGAGCCGTAGAGCGCGCTGCCGGCCACGCCCATCCCGCCGTTCCCGCCGCGCTCGGCGATGGTGCGCAGGAAGGCCAGGTCGTCCTGGGCCGACTTCATCTTGTCGTTCATGCGCGGAGTTCCCTTCAGCGTCGCATCATGCCGGTTCACAGGATTCGGCCCAACAGCGGCAGACGGCGCAGCGCCATGGTCAGGAGCCAGCTCAGGATCACCGCCCCGCCGAACGCCACCGCGCCCTTGGCCAGACCGCCCCAGGCCTGGGGCAGCAGCAACCAGCCCAGCCAGGCGGTGAAGACGTAGTGGGTCAGGTACATGCCGTAGGCGTTGGCCTGAAGACTGCGTCCCAACGCCCCGGTCCTGCGCACGAAGCGCAGAAAGATCGACAGCGCCGCGAACGACAGGGTCGCGCAGGCCAGGACGAAGGCGAGGCCCCCGACCACGTCCAGCAACGGCTTGGGCGGCGGGTTGGGCGAGAAGGCGACGATGAACACCGCCACCGCCGCGATCACCGCCGGAGCCGGCGCGATCTGCCAGGCCCACCAGCGCCGGGCCAGCGCCCCTTGCGGATCGGTCAGCCCCTGCCCTACCCCGGCCGCGCCGAACGCCAGGCCCGCCAGGAAGTAGACGAGATAGTGGCCCGCCCGTCCGGTCTGGATCAGGAACGGCCCCTCCATCGTCCAGTGGCCGAAGGGCAGCGCCATGTTCAGCGGCACATAGGCCAGGGCGCTGAGGGCGACCAGCGCCAGGAACGCCCGGCCGGGCCGGCGCGCCGCCCCTTGCGTCCAGCGGCCCAGGGCCGGGATCAGCCGGGGGAACACCGCGTCCAGGGTCGCGGCGATCGCGGCGAAGGCCAGCAGCACCCACAGGAACCAGGCCGGCCCGCTGGGCCAGAACTTCAGGCTGGTCCAGGCCTGGGCATAGGCCGACAGCGAGGGCTCGCCGCCCGACTGCAGCCAGGCCGGATAATAGGCCAGCGGGGCCAGCAGCCCCGCCCCGATCACGAACGGCACGCCCAGACGCAACGCCCGCCCCTTGAGGAACCCGCCCGGCCCCTTGGCCTGCAGGCTGGCGGCCACGAACAGGCCCGAGACCAGGAACATCAGCGACATGAAGAACATGTCGTTGACCAGGGTCAGCAGGCCGAACGGCGCGAACCTCTGCGGATCCACCACCGGGAAGGCCGTCCACAGGATCGGCTCGGCCGTGAACGCCTTCGGGGGTGGCGCGTACGGGTGATAGGTCAGCACCGCATGGTGGGCGATGACCAGCAGGGTCAGGAAGGCGCGCAAAGCGCCCACCGGCGCATTGCGGACAGACGGGTCCGCGACGGCGGAGGTTTCGAGGGATTTGAGAGGCGCGTGCATGGCCCGGCTCCGGTTTCGATGATCGCACCATGGATCAACTAGTTTGTTTTGTAAACTTGTTGACACGAGATGGCGCCGGCGATGCCACCCCCCGCGACCCTGCGGTCGTTGCTGGAGGTCGGGCGATCGCCTAGGTTTCGACGGGAAACCTGCGCGGGGGACGGTTTGGGAGAGATACTCAGGGAGCCGGACACCCCTTGGGTCGCCTTCCTCAAGGGCGCGGCCTGGATGGCCGTCGGGATCGGCTCCCCCGTCGTCGTCGGCATCCTGTTCCTGCACAAGGACGGGGACTACGAACTGTGGAACCGACTTGGCTTGGCCGGCGCGCTGGTCGGGCTCGCCAGCCTCGCGGCCGGCGTGTTTCGCGCGATCTGGGCGCTGGTCCAGCGCTGGGCCTACGACCGCGTGACCGGCGATCCGTTCCACTAGGGCGCCCCGCGGCGCTCTTGCCCCCTCCCCGTCGTCGTGCTCACTGCGGGGCTTCAGCACCGTGGGATTCACATGCGCAAGAAGATCTGGGGCGCGGCCCTTTCCGGCGTTTTCGGCGCCCTGGCCCTGGCGAGCAGCGCCCATGCCGCCGAGCCGAAGTTCACGCCCGGTCCCTGCGCCGGCGACTATTCGGGCGTGGCCGGCAAGATCGAATGCGGGACCCTGAGCGTCGACGAGACGCGGGGCGGACCGAGCACGCGCCGCGTCGCCCTGCCGGTGACCACCGTCAAGGCCAGCGCGCCCAAGCCGGGCGCGGTCCCGGTGGTCTATCTGCACGGCGGCCCCGGCGGCGGCGTGGTCCAGAACGTGGCCCGACTGCTGCGCGGCCCGACGGGCCAGCTGGTGGGCGTGGACCAGGACTGGATCTTCTTCGACCAGCGCGGCGGCGGGGTGGCCTCGCCGATGCTCGACTGCGGCGAGGTGGCCCTGAACGACGCCGGCCCGCTGAACGACACCGCCGCCCAACAGGCCATCGCCTGCGCCCAGCGGCTGAAGGCCTCGGGCGTGGACCTGTCGCGCTACAACGCAGAAGAGGTGGTCAAGGACATCCAGGACCTGCGCAAGACCCTGGGCCTCAAGCAGGTCGACCTGATGGGCGTCTCCTACGGCACCCGCATCGCCCTGGCCGTGGTCAAGCACGACCCCGCCGGCGTGCGCGCCGTGGTGCTCGACTCGCCCTGGACGCCGGAGGCCAAGTGGGCCGAGGGCGGACCCGAGATGGTGTCGGACGCCGTGGCCGAAATCTTCAAGCGCTGCGCGGCCGACGCCGCCTGCAACACCAAATATCCGCATCCGGCCGCCGACCTGAACGCCTTCGCCCAGAAGCTGCTGGCCGGACCGCAGACGATCGGCGGCACGACCTACGCCGCCGACGACCTGGGCGGCTTCCTGATGGACGCGGCCTACAGCGGTCCCGACGCCCGCGCCCTGCCCGCCACCGTCGCCCGCTTCGCGGCCGGCGACCTCTCGCGCCTGGACGAGCAGATGGCCGGTCGCAGCGGCTACAGCGAGGCCCAGCACCTGACCCACCTCTGCAAGGAGGAGTTCCCGTTCGAGAGCGAGGCGGCCATGCGCAAGGGCGCCCAGCGCGACCCGGTCACGCGCCTGCTGGAAAATTCGTTCGGCCGCTACTTCGCCGTCTGCAAGGCCTATGACGTGGGCAAGCCCGACCCGGTCGAGGCCCAGCCGGTCTCCAGCGCCCTGCCCACCCTGTTCCTGTCGGCCGAGATCGATCCCGGCTGCCCGCCCGCCGTGGCCAAGGCCGCCGTCGGCCGGTTCTCCAAGGGCCAGTCGGTGATCATCCCCAACACCACCCACGGCGTCTATCGAGGCAGCGCCTGCGCCCGCAAGATGATCCGCGCCTTCCTGGCCGACCCGACGGCCAAGGTGGACGACAGCTGCCTGCACCCGGAGCACGACAAGTTCGTCTTTGATCTCGACTGACAGGACGGTCTCCTTCGGCGAACACTTGCCCCCTTCGGGCCTTCAGCCCTCCTTCCCCCGGAGGGGGAAGAGGACGCGGTTGTGATGGCGGAGCGCGCGTCCTCCGCCCCCTACGGGGGCGGACAGACCGCGAAGCCGCCAGGTGTGGGCAAGTGGGTGTGATCTCACGCCAGCGGCTGTGAGTTGGAGGAAAGGGACGCGGAGCGCCGGACAACGTCCGGAGTGTGTGTTTGTGTGTACCGTTTCGACGAAGCCAGACCGCTCCGCGCAACCGTTATCCGCCAGCTTCCGGTAGGCAGCCCTGTTGAGGCTTAGCCGGACCCGGTTCCGCCGTTTCCGACGGTCCCGGACGCCGGGGGCGCGGGCCTATGGGCAAAACACGCGCTTTATCCCCGTTCGACGCCGACGGCGGGCGGGCTTCCCAACGATGGAAGTCCCCGGACACGCCGGAGTAACCCCCTCCAGCCCAGTCCCGCTCGATCACTCCCCGCCGCCGCATCGGTCGCTGGCCATGCGCCCTTTCCATGCGGCGAGGTGAGCACAGGATACGGCGGGTCTGAGTCGGTGCGGGGAATAAAGATTTAGCGCAGTGATTTCAGAGGCCTGCCGCGCCATGAGCCGGGGACATGCACTTGTGCGTGTCCCCACCTTCGCCCACGGCGTCTGATCTGAATGCCCAGCGGATGAGGTTGGGGACACGAACAAGTGCATGTCCCCGGCCGTGGAACGGCTCAGCGCCTGCATCTCCCCAGTTCCGTCCGGCCGCGAAGTCGGGCATCAAGCCTTGCCACCCAGGAGACGCCCGCCCATGACTCTCGCCCGACGCACCCTGATCGGCGCCGCCGGCCTGCTGGCGGCCGCGCCCGTGTCGGCCTTCGCCGCCGGGGGCAAGCCTCGGGTGATCATCCAGACCGACCACGGCGCCATCGTCGTGGAGTTGGAAGACAAGAAGGCCCCCGTCACCAGCGCCAACTTCCTGCGCTATGTGGACGCCCACAAGTACGACGGCGGGACCTTCTATCGCGCCTCCAAGACCAAGGGCGTCAAGGGCGCGGGCTCGATCCAGGGTGGGCCGCTCGCCCGGGTCCGCCGCTTCGCCCCCATCGCCCACGAGAGCACGCGGCAGACCGGGATCAAGCACCGGGCCGGCACGATCTCGATGGCGCGCAACGGCCCGGGCTCGGCCACCTGCGACTTCTTCATCTGCGCCAGCCCGATGCCCTATCTAGACGCCCATCCGGGCGCCCCCGGCGACAATCTCGGCTTCGCGGCCTTCGGCCAGGTGGTGCAGGGGCTGGACGTGGTGAAGAAGATCCTGGCCCTGCCGGCCAACGGTCCCGCCCCCTATCCGGTAATGAAGGGCCAGATGCTGGACCCGCAGGTGAAGATCGCCAGCATGAAGCGCGCGGTCTGAGGCCGCCGGGCATGGCGGAGCCATCCTCCCCCAAGCCCGATCTCGCCGCGCGCGACGCGGCGACGCTGGACTTCTATGCCGCTGAGGCGCCGACCTACACGGCCAGCGGCTCGGGCGGCGCCAGCCGTCACCTGGAGGCCTTTCTCCAGCGCCTGCCGCCCGGCGTCCGCATTCTGGAACTGGGCTGCGGCGGCGGACGCGACAGCGAAACGATGCTGGCCCGGGGCTTCGACCTCGACCCCACCGACGGCGTCGCCGAGATCGCCCGCCAGGCGCAGGCGCGGATCGGCCGGCCGGTGCGGGTGATGCGCTTCGACGAGCTGGACGCCGTCGAGGCCTACGACGCCGTCTGGGCCCAGGCCTGCCTGCTGCACGTGCCCCGGTCCGCCCTGCCGGACGTGCTGGCCCTGATCCTGCGCGCCCTGAAGCCGGGCGGCCTGCACTTCGCCAGCTTCAAGGGCGGCGGCCGGGAGGGACGCGACGTGCTGGGGCGCTATTTCAACTACCTGACGGCCGACGAGGTCCGCGCCGCCTACGCCGGCTGGGACATCCTGTCCGTCGTCGAATACCAGGGCGGCGGCTACGAAGGCGGCCAGGGTCCGTGGGTGGCGATCACGGCGCGCAAGCCGGCCGGCTACTCCGCCGCCCAGTAGCGATAGCCGTAGGCCGGGGTGAACCCCAGGCCGCTGTAAAGCGCGATGGCCGGGGCGTTGTCGGCCTCGACCTGCAGATAGGCCCGGCGCGCGCCCAGGGCGTGGGCCTGCGCCAGCAAGGCGGCCAGGATCCGGCGCGCCAGACCCTTGCGGCGATGGCTGGGCAGGGTTCGCATGCCGAAGATCCCCACCCAGTCGTCGTCGACCGCACAAGCGCCCAGGGCCGCGACCTCTCCATTCAGGTCCAGCCGGGCGAAGCGGGCCGGCGCGGGGATGCGGGCCAGGGCGTCCAGGCGCTCGCGGGCGTCGGCGGCGTTGCCGGCGGCGCTGGCGGTCAGCACCGCCTCGAAGGCCGGGTCCGGCGCGTCGGACAGGACCACCGACCGGTCGCTCGGACCGTCGCCGACCTCGCCCACCATCACCAGCGTGCCGTGGGCGGGCCGGTAGCCCCTCGCCCGCAGATGCTCGGACAGGGTGGTCGGGACCACCGCCCCGTCGGCCAGCTTGAAACAGGGCGGCAGGCCGCGCGCGGCGTAGAAGGCCTCGGTCGCGGCGATGGCCTCGTCGATGGGCAGGCCGGGCTCGCCCAGCGGCCAGCAGGCGTTGATGCGGCGCGACCAGCCGTCCGACGCATTCAGCCGCCAGCCGCCCACCGCCCCGCTCTCCCGCGCGGGCCAGGCGCGGTCGGCGACGGTTTCCAGGAGACGAGGATCGAGGGTCATCGAATCCTCAATAGCAGACAGGCGCCGGTTCGTCGGAACCGGCGCCTGTCGAAAACTCGCGTTTCGGAGGATTTCGCCCGAAACCTAGAGCGCCTTGAGGTTGGTCGCCGCGACCTTGCCGCGCTCCTCGGCCGTATCGAACTCGACCTTCTGGCCTTCGTCGAGGCCGCGCAGGTTCGCGCGCTGGACGGCGCTGATGTGCACGAACACATCCTTGCCGCCGTCATCGGGCTGGATGAAGCCGAAGCCCTTGGTGCCGTTGAACCATTTCACCACGCCGGTCGCCATCTCGCGTCTCTCCTGGCCCGAGGCCGTTCCAATGCCCGGACAGTCGGGCGGGTAACAATCTCGGTCGTCCGGTCAGGCCCAAATCCAGGATTGCACGACCTAGTGGACACGCCCCCGTTGAGAGGGTCAATTCAAAAAACGGCGTTATGCTTAAGCGCGAACCCGGCGTCAGGGCTCGCGGAGCAGCGCCTCGACCAGGCCCCGGGCCTCCTTGCTGGACCAGTCGGCGTCGCCGGCCAGGCGGGCCCGCTCGCGACCCTGCTTGTCGTAGATCACCGTGGTGGGATAGCCGGCGGCGCGCGGCTCCAGCTCGAACGACATCTTGTAGCCGGGGTCGCGATACGATTGCAGCGGCGGGTTGGCGGCCATCTCGGCCTGGATCAGGTTCACGTCGCTGTCGCGGTCGACGCTGATCGGCAGCACCTTGACCGGCTGGGTGGCGTAAGCGGCGGCCAGCTTGGCCAGGGTCGGCATCTCGCGCTTGCACGGCGCGCACCAGGTGGCCCACAGGTTCATGACCACCACCTGGCCCTTGAAGTCGGCCAGGGTGTGGGGCTTGCCGTCCATGTCGGTAAAGACGGTAGCCGGCGCCGCGCGCGGTTCGGGCGGGACTTCCAGCTTCTCTAGGGACGCTTTCTTGAATTCCTTGAGGTCGAGCACACCTGCGGGTTTGAACGAAGCCTGAGCGATGACGTATAGAACCGCCGCGACGCCGACGATCAAAGCGGCGGCGATCAACCACTTCAGCGGGCCGAGCTTGCGCGCGGCTTCTTCCCTCTCCGACTGGAACTCGCTCATATGTCCGACAACGCCTCCGATAAGCCCCAGACCGCGACGGGCGGACAGGGCCAAGCCATGTGGGGCGGCAGGTTCTCGGCCAAGCCGGCGGAGCTGATGCAGGCGATCAATGTCAGCATCGGCTTCGACAAGCGCCTGTGGGCGCAGGACCTGGCGGGCTCCCGCGCCCATGCGCGGATGTTGATCAGCCAAGGCGTGATTGCAAGCGAAGACGGCGAGGAAATCCTCAAGGGCCTGGACGCCATCGAGGGCGAGATCACGGCCGGGGCCTTCCCGTTCCGAGACGAGTACGAAGACATCCACATGAACATCGAGGCGCGGCTGCGCGAGCTGATCGGCCCTACGGCCGGCCGGCTGCACACCGCCCGCTCGCGCAACGACCAGGTGGCCGTCGACTTCCGCCTGTGGGTGCGTGAGGCCTGCGAGCGTTCGGCGGGTCAGCTGGAGGCGCTGCAACGCGCCCTGATCGCCCAGGCCGAAGCCTATGCCGACGCCCTGATGCCGGGCTTCACCCACCTGCAGCCGGCCCAGCCGGTGACCTTCGGCCACCACCTGATGGCCTATGTCGAGATGTTCGGCCGCGACGCCAGCCGCTTCAAGGACGCCCGCGCCCGGATGAACGAGTGCCCGCTGGGCGCCGCGGCCCTGGCCGGCTCGCCCTTCCCCATCGACCGCCACGCCACGGCCGCGACCCTGGGCTTCGACCGCCCCACCGCCAATTCGCTGGACAGCGTCTCGGCCCGCGACTTCGCGCTGGAAGCCCTGTCGGCCGCCTCGATCACCGCCACGCACCTGTCGCGCCTGGCCGAGGAGATCGTGCTGTGGACGACGCCGATGTTCGGCTTCATCAAGCTGACCGACGCCTTCACGACCGGCAGCTCGATCATGCCGCAGAAGAAGAACCCCGACGCGGCCGAGCTGATCCGCGCCAAGGTCGGCCGCATCCTGGGCTCGCTGACCACCCTGACCGTGGTGATGAAGGGCCTGCCGCTGGCCTATTCCAAGGACATGCAGGAGGACAAGGTCCCCACCTTCGAGGCCTTCGACGCCCTGGAGCTCAGCCTACTGGCCATGGCCGGCATGGTCTCGGACCTGACGCCCAACACCGAGAAGATGGCCGCCGCCGCCGGCGCGGGCTTCTCCACCGCCACCGACTTGGCCGATTGGCTGGTCCGCGAACTGAACATGCCTTTCCGCGACGCCCACCACGTGACAGGCTCCGCCGTGAAGGCGGCCGAGACGCGGGGCCTCGATCTGGCGGACCTCTCGCTGGCCGATTTCCAGGCCATCGAGCCCCGGATCACCGACGCGGTCTACGCCGTGCTCACCCCGGCCGCCTCGGCGGCCAGCCGCATCAGCTACGGCGGGACCGCTCCCGCCCAGGTCCGCGCCCAGATCGCGCGTTGGAAGGAACTGCTCGGATGATCCGTCCCGTAACTGTCCTCACCGTCGCCGCCCTGGCCCTGACGGCCGCCGCCTGTGGCAAGCAGGCGGCGCTGGAGCGCCCCGCCCCGCTGTGGAACGCCCAGAAGAAGGCCGCCTACGAGGCCGAGCGCCGCGCCGCCTCCAGCCAGGTCAACAAGCCGGCCCGCGCCAACGGCGCTCAGGAGAACATCGACCCGGCCTCCAGCAACCGCACCACCCGCGCCGCGCCGCTGGGCGGCACCCCGTCCGACCCCTTCGGCGGCCCCTCGGGCGCCGGCTTCCCCAGCGCCCAGCCCAACTAGGCTTCTCGTGAATCATTTCGAATACGGCCCCGAGGGGCTGGCCTGTGAAGGCGTCCCGCTGGCCCGCATCGCGGCCGAGGTCGGGACGCCGGTCTATGTCTATTCCCGCGCCACACTGGAGCGGCACTTCACGGTGTTCCGCGACGCCCTGGCCGCCGCCGGCGTGGTCGATCCGCTGATCGCCTATGCGGTGAAGGCCAATTCCAACGTCGCGGTGCTGAAGGTGCTGGGCAATTTGGGCGCCGGGGCCGACACGGTCTCCGAGGGCGAGGTGCGCCGCGCCCTGGCCGCCGGCATCCCGGGCGAGCGCATCGTGTTCTCGGGCGTGGGCAAGAAGCGCGGCGAGATCGCCTTCGCGCTCCAGGCGGGCGTGGCCGAGATCAATGTCGAGTCCGAGCCCGAACTGAACCTGATCGCCCAGGTCGCCGCCGAGCTGGGTGTGAAGGCCAAGGTCGCCTTCCGGGTCAATCCGGACGTCGCGGCCGGCGGCCACGCCAAGATCGCCACCGGCAAGTCGGAGAACAAGTTCGGGGTCTCGTTCGCCGAGGCCGCCCGCCTCTACGCCAACGCCAGCAACAACCGAAACCTGGAGCCCATCGGCGTGGCCTGCCACATCGGCAGCCAGATCACCGACCTGGCCCCCATGCGCGCGGCCTTCACCAAGATGCGGGGCCTGGTCGAGCAGCTTCTGGGCGAGGGCCTGCACGTCGAGCGCCTGGACCTGGGTGGCGGCCTGGGCGTGCCCTATTTCGACATGCCCGAACCGCCCTCGCCGGCCGAGTTCGCGGCGATGGTGGGCGAGGTCACCAAGGGCCTGCCGGTCAAGCTGGCCTTCGAACCGGGCCGGGTGATCGCCGCCAACGCCGGGGTGCTGGTCAGCGAGGTGATCCACGTCCACGAGCGGCCCGAGGGCAAGCGCTTCCTGGTCATCGACGCGGCCATGAACGACCTGATCCGCCCGGCCATGTACGACGCCTTCCACGACATCCGCCCGCTGGTGAAGCGCGCCGGGGAGACCACCTATGATGTGGTGGGGCCGATCTGCGAGACCGGCGACACGTTTACCCGCGACCGCGCTTTGCCGCCGCTGGCGACAGGCGACCTGGTGGCCTTCATGTCGGCCGGCGCCTACGGCGCGGCCATGGCCAGCGAGTACAACACCCGCCCGCTAGTGCCCGAGGTGCTGGTGGACGGCGACCGGTTCGCTGTGATCCGCGCGCGGCCGTCGTACGAGGAGATACTGGCGCGGGATGTGCCGCCGGAGTGGGTCTGAGCCTCCCCGCTCCCCTTGTGGGAGAGGGTGGCCCCACGAAGTGGGGTCGGGTGAGGGGTTGAAGAACAGAAAAGCCGCGACAAGCCGAAAGGCCGGTCGCGGCTTTTGCTTTTGAGAGACCCCTCATCCGTCGGCTACGCCGACACCTTCTCCCGCAAGGGGAGAAGGAAAGAGGATCAGTCCAGCGCGCCGATATACGGCAGGCCACGGCTCTTGCCCTCGTCGTCCAGGCCGTAACCCACCAGGTACCGCGCCGGGGCTTCCCAGGCCACGAAGTCGGGTTCGATGCGGGGCTTGTCCCAGGGCTTGCGGGCGAAGACGGCGGTCAGGACTTCGCTGGCGCCGGCGTCCTTGACCAGGCGGGCGGCCTCGCCCAGCGACAGGCCGGTGTCGAGCACGTCGTCCACCACCAGGGCGCGGCGGCCGATCAGCGGGCGCTGCAGGTCGGCGCGGACCTCGCAGCGACCCGAGCTCTTGCGCTCGTCGTGATACGAGGCCAGCCACAGGGCGTCGAAGCGCACGTCGCGGCCGGCGCGCCACAGGGCCCGGGTCAGGTCGGCGGCGAACCACAGGCCGCCGGTCAGCAGGCACACAGCGACCGTGTCGTCGTCGATGCGCGGCGCGATGGCTTTTGCCAGGGCCTCGACCCGCTCTGCGATTTCTTCCTGGGAAATCAGGACTTCGGGGGCGGAGCGGTCGGTCATTTCAGGATTTCTTGGTCAGTGATGGTCGGCCGGGGCCGGGTCGACCGCTCCGGTCTCATGACCGGGGGGTTCGTGTCCAGCCCCTTGCGTCTCGTCGAGCGCCGGTTCGCCGCCTTCTCCGTGATCGGACGGCTGGTCCTGGGCGCCGCGCAGGTCGGGCGCGCCGTGGTCGGAAACCTTCTGCAGATGAGCAGCCGGGCCGGCGGCCTTGGCCGCGCCGGGCTCCAGGGCGAAGCCGATCTCCAGGGTGTTGGCGCTGCGCGGCGGGTCCAGCAGGGTCACGGAGAAGTGCCGGGTCTGGCTGGACGGGATCAGCGGCTCGGCGGCGGCGGCCAGCTTGCCCGACACTCGCTTGCCGTGCTCGTTCAGCAGGGCCACGCGCAGCGGCGGGGCCTCGACCGGACGGTCGGTGATGTTGCGCAGCACGCCGGTGATGACGATGGCCGCATGGCCGTCCTGCATGGTCGGCTCGGCCTTCAGGTCCTCGACCACCAGGCCGACATTGTTCACCGGCATGCGGGCGAAGGCGTAGGCCCCGGCCGTGCTGGGCCACAGGTGGGCGACATTCATGCGGAAGACGCCGGCGGCGACCAGCATAACCACCATCACCGCGACCATGCCGCCCCAGATGATGCCGGTGGTCTTGGCTTCCTTCAGGCGGCGCTCGGCGTCGGCGCGGGCCCGGAACACCTTGGGCAGTTCCTCGCCCGGAAGTTCGTTGACAGGGGTGGCGGGATCGTCGGCGGGGTTGGTCGCGCCGTCCAGCGAGGTCAGCGCCGCCTCGCCGGCCAGCTCGGCGGCGGACGGCTCGTCGAACAGGTCCAGGGCGTCATCGTTGCGGGCCGTCCAGCTGTTGCCGCACGCCGCGCAACGCACGACTCGACCCGCCGCGCCAACCTTGGAGTCATCGACGAAATAGCGGCTGGCGCACTCTGGACAGGTCAGTATCATGGCCGCGAATCGGACGCTCCCCGCTCCTACACACGAGGTCGCCGATTTTGCCAGCCATGTCCACACGACCCAGCGACACACCCTTGCGCATCGACTTGGATCAGGACGATGACACCGTCCCCGTCGTCCGCTTCGAGGGCGTCTCGATGCGGTACGGACGAGGGCCGGAAACCCTGAGCGACCTCAGATTCAGTCTATATCCAGGGTCTTTCCATTTCCTCACCGGCCCGTCGGGGGCCGGCAAGAGCTCGCTGCTGAAGCTGATCTACCTGGCCCACCGTGCGTCACGAGGCCGCGTGGAGTTGTTCGGCCGCGACATCAGCCTGACCCGTCCCGAGGACCTGCCGTTCGTGCGTCGGCGCATCGGGGTGGTGTTCCAGGACTTCCGCCTGCTGGACCACCTGTCGGTGTTCGACAACGCCGCCCTGCCGCTGCGCATCGCCGGCCGCAAGCCCGCCACCTATCGCGACGACGTGGCCGAACTGCTGCAATGGGTGGGGCTGGGCGACCGCATGCACGCCCTGCCGGCCACCCTGTCGGGCGGCGAGAAGCAGCGCCTGGCCATCGCCCGCGCCGTGGTCGACCGGCCCGACGTGCTGCTGGCCGACGAGCCGACGGGCAATGTCGATCCGGCCATGTCGCTGCGCCTGCTGCGGCTGTTCGTCGAGCTGAACCGGCTGGGCACCACCGTGCTGATCGCCACCCACGACGAGGACCTGGTCGCCCGCGCCAACCGCCCCACCCTGCACCTGGAGAACGGCCGCCTGGTCGATCTGGGTCGCGACGACGATGACGACGACTACGAGGAGGACGCGTGAGCGAGACCTTCTCCATCGACCGCTGGAAGCCCGGCAAGCTCTTGCCGCCGCGCGACGCCCGCGACGGCTCGCTGCTATTCGTGGTGGCGGTGCTCTGTTTCCTGGCCTGCCTGACCGCCCTGGCGGCCATCGCCTCGACCCGGGCGGCCACCGGCTGGACCGCCCAACTGACCGGCTCGGCCACCGTGGTGGTGCGTCCGCGCGGCGGCGAGAGCCCCGACAGCGCCGCGGCCCGCGCCGCCGAGACCCTGTCGGGCGTGCGCGGCGTCGCCGAGGCCCGCGCCCTGCCAAAGGACAAGGCCGAGGCCCTGCTCGAACCCTGGATCGGCCGCGAGGCCCTGATCGCCGACCTGCCGGTGCCGCGCCTGGTGACGCTGGATCTGGATCCCAAGGCCCCCGCCACCGCCGACGCCCTGACCAAGGCGCTCAAGGAGGCCAATGTCGACGCCGTGGTCGACGACCACAGCCGCTGGATCGCCGATATCGAGCGCGCCGCGCGCCTGGCCGGCTGGGCGGCCATCGGGGTGTTCGGCCTGATCGCCACGGCGACCGGGGCGGTGATCATCTTCGCCACCCGCGCGGCCCTGACCGCCCGCCACGACGTAGTCGAGGTTCTGCACCTGTCCGGCGCCGAGGACGGCTTCATCGCCAACCTGTTCCAGAACCGTTTCGCGGGCATGGCCTTCTGGGCCGGCTTGCTGGGCGGCGCGGGTGCGGCCATGATCGGGGCGGCGGCGCGGCTCGTGGGGGGCGGCCAGGGACTGACGCCGGTCCTGCCGCTGGCCTGGATCGATCTTCTGGCGCCCCTGCCCTGCCCGTTGGTGGCGGCGCTGGTGGCCGGGATCGCGGCCCGCGCCGCCTCCCTGCGCCTGTTGAGAGGCATGCCGTGAAGAGCATCGCAGCCCTGCTGATCGTGGTGATGGTCTGGTTCGTGGGCCTTTTGGCCTTCACCAGCCGCGTGGACCAGTCGACGCCCGCCGCCGAACCGCCCGTGTCGGACGGGGTAGTGGTGCTGACCGGCGCCTCCAACATCCGTCTGGAGGCGGCCACCAAGCTCCTGGAGGCCGGCAAGGGCAAGCGCCTGCTGATCTCGGGCGTCAATCGCGAGGCCTCCCGCGAAGATGTCCTAGGCGTGACCAAGGCCGTGCGGCCGATCTACGAATGCTGCGTCGACCTGGGCTACACGGCCGCCGACACCATCGGCAACGCCAGCGAGACGGCCGAATGGGCCAAGGCCAAGGACTATCACAGCCTGATCGTGGTCACCGCCGACTACCACATGCCGCGCTCGATGCTGGAGCTTCACGCGGCCATGCCCGACGTGACCCTGCATCCCTATCCGGTGATCACCGAGAGCCTGAACGCCCACCGGTGGTGGAAGGGCGGCATGAGCGCGCGGCGCATGACCGTGGAATACTGCAAATACCTGGCGATCCTGGGCCGCGAGGCGTTCCTGAAGCTGGGTCCCAAGGAAAAAGCCGCGCAACAGCCGGCGAAGGAAGCCTCTTGATCTATTTGCGTTCGTTCCTGTTCCAGCTGTTCTTCTGGCTGTGGTCGGTGGTCTGGGCCATCGGCATGGTCGTGACCTTTCCCTTGCCGCGCCGCTTCAACACCTGGTCGCTGACGACCTGGGCCAAGGGCCTGATCCTGGCCCTGCGCTGGCTGGCCGGCGTCAAGGTCGAGGTGCGCGGCGAGCAGTACCGGCCGACCGGGCCGGCCCTGGTGGCCGCCAAGCACCAGTCGATGTTCGACGTCTTCAGTCAGTTCGCCCTGCTGCCCGACGCCTGCTTCGTGATGAAGAAGGAGCTCTTGATGGTGCCGCTGTTCGGCTGGCACGGGCAGAAGGCCGGCATGATCGTCGTCGACCGCGAAGGCCATTCCACCGCCCTGAAGAAGCTGGTGCGCGACGCGGTCGAGCGCATGAAGGAAACCCGCCAGGTGGTGATCTTCCCGGAAGGCACGCGCGGCGAGGTCGGCGTCGCCGGCGACTACAAGCCCGGCATCGCGGCCCTCTATCGCGAACTGGACATGCCGGTCACGCCCCTGGCCCTGAACTGCGGCGTCCACTGGCCCAAGGGCTTCCTGCGCCCACCGGGCACCATCGTCTTCGAATACCTGCCGCCCATCCCCGCCGGCCTCAAGCGCGGCGAGTTCATGCGCGAACTGCAGACGCGGATCGACACCGCGACCAAGGCTCTGGAGGACGAGGGGCTCTAAGCCTCGGCTCGCGCGGCCTCGAAGAACCCCATCAGCCAGTCGTTGGCGATCAGGTCGAGCACCAGGTGCACGCGGTCGGTCGGCCCGCGATTGGCCACCGCGTGCGGGTCGCCCAGGCGCAGGTACCAGGCCTGGCCCTCGCCCATCTCGACCCGGCGGCGATTGAGCAGGAACTCCACGTCCGGGTGGGTGGTCACCGGGATGTGGATGCGCGCCGTGCCGCTCTCCACGCCCAGATCCAGATCGGTGTGCTCCTTGATGACCGAGCCCGGGGTCAGTCGCATCAGCCGCACGCTGCGCACCTCGCAGGCGAAGGCGGCGATCACCGACTGGAAATAGGCGCAGGACCTCAGGAACGGCGTGTCGATATAGTCCGTGGCCGTCGGGTCCGAATAGATCATCCGGACCGGATGGGTCTCGCCCGCCACGCAACGCAGGGGAATCACGCTCCAATCGCCCTCGTAGTTCTGCCGCACGAAGTGGGCGGTCCAGGGCGTGGCCGACAGGATCTCCAGGTCGCGGCGCAACAGGACCGGATCGAAGCTCAGCGGCAGTTGCAATCTATCGGGGTAGACCATCCCGTGACGCTATGGGGCGGCGAGCTTCGCCGCAAGCCGGAGACGCGATGAGCACGGGCTTGGAAGCGCTGCGCGACCTGATCGTCGACGATCCCGCCGTGGCCGAAGCCCTCGATGTCGACGACGTCGAGACCTTCGCCGCGCGGGCGGTCGAGCGGTTGCCCGGCCTCGACCCCGATCAGGTCCGCGCCGTCTCGGTCCCGCCCGCCGAGCGCGCCGAGGCCCCGCCCGGGTGGCTGCCGGTCGAGGTCCTGGACGGATCGACGGTCCGTTGGCGCTGGTTCGGTCGGCGGCGGCTGGTCGAGCCGTTCTATGCCGACGCCGCGACGACGGTTGGCTATCGGCCGCTCAATCGTTTCACGGCCCTGCAAACGCCCCTGCCCGACCGGCCGGGCCCCGCGCCCGACGGCCTGATCTTCCACATGTCGCGCTGCGGCTCGACCCTGGCGGCCCAGATGTTGGCGGCCTCTCCCGCCAATATCGTGATCTCCGAGGCTCCGCCGCTGGAGGCGATCCTGCGCCTGCCGCTGGACGACGCGGCCAAGGCCGACGCCCTGCGCGCCATGGCCGCCGCCCTGGGCCGGCCCCGCGACGGCGAGACCCGGCTGTTCCTCAAGCTCGACTGCTGGCACGTGCGCGATCTGCCGCTGTTCCGGCGGGCCTTTCCGGACACGCCCTGGGTCTTCCTCTATCGCGAGCCGACCGAGGTGCTGGTCTCGCACCTGCGCCGGCGGGGCGTGCAGATGATTCCGGAACTCGTGCCCTCCGCCCGCCTGGGGCTGACCGATCCCGGCGTTCCCGACGCCGACTACTGCGCCCGCGTCCTGGCCGCGATCTGCCAGGCCGCCGCCGACCATCACGACGCGGCGGGCCTACTGGTGAACTATCGCGACCTGCCGGGCGCCCTGACGGACCAGATACTGCCCCACTTCGGCGTGACACCCTCGCCGGACGAACTGGCCCTGATCCGCGCCGCCGCCGTCCGCGACGCCAAGGCGCCGGATCGCGTCTTCACCCCCGATGGCGAGGCCAAGCGACAGGAGGCCGACGAGGACCTGCGGGCGATCTGCGAGCGCCGAGTGGGCGAGGCCTACCGACGGCTGGAGGCGATGCGCTCCTAGGCCGCGGCCTCGCGCGCCTCGACCATCTTCAGCAGGGTCTCCATGGCGTGGTCGCGCACCCCGTCCTCGCGCAGGTGCATGACCAGGTCGCGCAGGTAGTCGATGTTGCGGCCCGACAGACCCGTGGCGCCGGCGATCAGCTCGGCCTGCTGGTCCAGGGTCAGGGCCCCGGCCCACTGGCTGTGCTTCATGTCCGACAGGAAGACCAGAGACGAGACCTTCCCATTCCCGTCGATCTTCAGGTCGGACCAGGCCTCGAAATAGGTCTCGGTTGGCTGCTCGCGTTCGCGCAGGTAGGCGTAGACCTCGGGCCAGGCCTCGCCCGCCACGCGGTAGGCCACGCCGCGCACGGCCCCGCCCGGCGCCAGGCCCAGCACCAGGCCCGGCCGCTCGTAGGTGCCGCGATGATGGACCGAATAGATGCAGAAGGCGCGCCGCCGGCCATGGAGCACGGCCGTTCTTCGCTCTATGAACGGGAACCCGGGCCGCCACATCAGCGATCCATATCCGAACACCCAGCGGTCTTCGCTGCCCACAACGCTCATCACTGTTCCCGACCGGAGCCGCCCTTTCCATGACCCATAGCGCCACCGTCCCGTCCCGCAAGCCCCGGCGTCGCGGTCTGTGGGGACCTTTCGTGCTTGTGGCCATCGTCGCCGTCGGATGGAGCATCGGCTGGCTGTGGTTGCGCGGCCAGACCGAGCAGCGGATGGACGCCACGGCCCTGTCGCTGAAGGCGCGCGGCTACGACATGTCGTGGGAGAGCCGCACGTTCAGCGGCTATCCGTTCCGCATGGACGTCAAGCTGGTCAACGCCCGGGTCGCCGAGCCCTCGGGCTGGGCCCTGCGGGCGCCGGAGCTGAGGGGCGAGGCCAACGCCTACGACATCGGCCATTGGGTGATCGTCGCGCCCAAGGGCGTGATCATGACCCGGCCGATCAACGGCGACGTGTCGATCACCGGCCAGGCCCTGCGCGCCAGCTTCGCGGGCTTCGACAAGTATCCGCCGCGCATCTCGGTCGAGGGCGCGAACCTGGTGTTCACCCCGATCGGCGGCGCGGCGCCGTTCCCGCTGCTGTCGACGCAAGCCCTGCAGCTGCACGTGGTGCCCGGTCCCGACGACCAGGGCGCGATCTTCTTCAAGGCCACCGGCTCCAAGGCCCGCTTCACCGGCCTGCTCGGCCGCATCGCCGAGGACCGCACGGCCGACCTGATGTGGGATTCGCGGATCAGCAAGGTCAGCGCCCTGCACGGCTCCAACTGGGCCGACGCGGTGCGCGACTGGTCGGCGGCGGGCGGCGCCCTCACCGTCCAGCAGGGCAAGCTCAACGCCGGCGAGGCGATGATCGAGGCCAAGTCCGGCGCCCTGACCGTGGGCGACAACGGCCGCCTGCAAGGCGCGCTGGACGTCACCGTCCGCGAGAAGCCCGTGCCCGGCCAAGCGTTCAGCAGCCCCGAAGCCGCCGCCGCGACCGTCGCCCAGGCCTTGGGCAAGGACCCCACCCTGTCGGCCACCCTGACCTTCCAGAACGGCCGCACTCGGCTAGGGTTGTTCGACACGGGGCCTTCGCCGCGGGTTTATTGAACGCGGTAGGACGCCCCCTCCGTCACGCCGCTTCGCGACGCGCCACCTCCCCCGTTGCACGGGTGAGGAGAAGACGGTCGCGATCCTCCTCCCCTGCGAAGCGGGGGAGGTGTCGCGATGCGAATACGCATCGCGACGGAGGGGGCGTCTCGCAAACGCACAATCCCGTTACGCAACTTTATTCCCGCGACCACGCCCTATTGCACCCCTCGTCGCAAAGTCTATGTTCCGGCCTCCAATTTCGGGGATAAATCATGGGTAGCGACGCAGGCGACGCGACGCCTTCGCTGGACGAGGTTCGATGGCGTATCGACGCCATCGATAGCGAACTCCTGGCCCTGCTGGACGAGCGCGCCGGCCTGGCGCGCGCCGTGGCGGCGGCCAAGCAAGCGGCGGGCGACACCGGTTTTGGCCTGCGTCCCGGCCGCGAGGCCCTGATCGTCCGCAAGCTGCTGGGCGCCCCCCGCACCGCCGCCTCCGACGCCCTGGTCGTGCGCATCTGGCGCGAGCTGATGTCCGACAGCCTCCGCAATCAGGGCCCCTATCACCTGACCGTCTGGGGCGGCCCCAGCCCCGCCCGCGCCGTCGAGCTGACCCGCCTGCGGTTCGGCGTCGCCCCGCCGCTGAAGGTGGTCGCCACCGACAAGGACGCCCTGGCCGCCGCCAAAACCCCCTGGGGCGTCTCGGTCCTGGCCCTGGCGCCCGACAGCGCCTGGTGGGGCCGGCTGCTGGCCGAGCCCCGCCTGAAGATCTTCGCCGCCCTGCCCTGCCTGCAAGGCTGGGGGTCGCAGACAGCCTTCGCGGTCGCCGAGGTCGAGGTCGAGCCCACCGGCGGCGACCAGACCTTCTGGGTCACCGACAGCCCCAAGAGCGCCGCCGCCGTGATCGAGGCCCTGGCCGTCGACGGCGTGGCCGCCGAGCTGGTGGCCGAGGCCGGGGGCCTGAAGCTGTTCTCGCTGCTGGGCTTCTACCAGGCCGGCGACGAGCGCCTGGCCCGCGCGCCGGGGCATCTGACGGGCGTCATCGGGGCTGCGCCCACCCCCTTCGACGTGTAAGAAGACCCGCTCCTCGCTACCGAGTTCCCCGATGACCGTTCCCACCACCGACCGCTTCGCCGCGCCGCGTCCCACGCCCAAGCCGGGCATTCTCGACATCGCCGCCTATGTGGGCGGCAAGTCGAAGATCGAGGGCGTCGCCCATCCGGTGAAGCTGTCGAGCAACGAGAACATCCTGGGCAGCAGCGACCACGCCAAGGCCGCCTATCGCGACGCCGTCGACCGGATGCACATCTATCCGGACGGCAAGGGCAGCGCCCTGCGCGCCGCCATCGCCGAGCGTTATAGGCTGGAAGCCGAGCGCATCACCCTGGGCGACGGTTCGGACGAGATCTTCGCCCTGCTGAACCAGGTGTATCTCGAGCCCGGCGACAACATCGTCCAGGGCGAGCACGGCTTCGCCGCCTACGCCATCGGGGCGCGCGCCTGCCAGGGCGAGGTCCGCTTCGCCAAGGAGCCGGGCCAGCGCATCGACGTGGACGAGGTGATCAAGTGCGTCGACGAGCGCACGCGCCTGGTGTTCATCGCCAACCCCGCCAATCCGACCGGCACCTGGCTGACCGGCGAGGAAATCCGCACCCTGCACGCGGCCCTGCCGCCGTCGGTGGTGTTGGTGCTGGACGGCGCCTATGCCGAGTTCTGCACCGACCCGCGCTTCGAGGACGGTCTGGACCTGGCGCGCACGGCCGAGAACGTCATCGTCACCCGCACCTTCTCCAAAATCCACGGCCTGGCGGCCCTGCGCGTGGGCTGGGGCTATGCCGCGCCCGGGATCATCGATCCGCTGGAGCGCATCCGCCCGCCGTTCAACACCTCGATCCCGGCCCAGGACGCGGCCATCGCCGCCCTGGCCGACGAAGAGTTCCAGCAGCGCTCGGTCGCCCTGGTCGAGCAGTGGCGCCCGTGGCTGGCCCAGCAGATCGGCGGGCTTGGCCTGGAGGTGACGCCCTCGGCCGCCAACTTCGTGCTGGTCAACTTCCCGCCGACGCCCGGCAAGACCGCCCTGGAGGCCGAGGCCTTTCTGGCGTCGAAGGGCTATCTGGTCCGCGCCGTGGCGAACTACGGCTTGCCCAACGCCATCCGCGTTACGGTCGGCCTGGAAGAGCACAACCGCGCCGTGGTCGAACTGCTGCGGGAATTTGTGACCCGATGAGCCATCCGGGCGTCCTCTATCCCAAGATGACCGTGATCGGCTGCGGCCTGATCGGCGGTTCGATCATCCGCGCCGCGCGCGAGCAAGGCGTGGTCGGCGAGATCACCGTGGCCGACGCCAGCGCCGCCCACCGCGCCCGCGTGGTCGAGCTGGGCGTCGCCGAGCACGTGACCGACGACATCGCCCAGGCCGTCAAGGACGCCGACCTGGTGGTGATCGCCACCCCGGTGCTGTCGATCCCCGAGCTGGCCGCCGTGGTCATCCCGGCCATGAAGCCGGGCGCCACCCTGACCGACGTCGGCTCGACCAAGGCCAATGTGGCCGAGGCCTTCCGCGCCCAGGACACCTCGAAGATCTTCGCCATCCCCGGCCATCCGATCGCCGGCACCGAGCAGTCGGGCCCCGACTCCGGCTTCGCCGAGCTGTTCGAGAACCGCTGGACGATCCTGACCCCCTTCGAGAGCGACGACGAGCACTACGCCGCCGCCGTGGCCAAGCTGTCGGCCTTCTGGCGGTCGTTCGGCGCCCAGGTCGAGCTGATGGAGGAGAAGCACCACGACCTGGTGCTGGCCGTGGTCAGCCACCTGCCCCACCTGATCGCCTACACCATCGTGGGCAGCGCGGCCGACCTGGAGAACGTCACCGAGAACGAGGTGATCAAGTACTCGGCCTCGGGCTTCCGCGACTTCACTCGCATCGCCGCCAGCGACCCGACCATGTGGCGCGACATCTTCGTGGCCAACAAGGATGCGGTGCTGGAGATGCTGGGCCGCTTCACCGAAGACCTGCAGGCCATGAGTCGCGCCATCCGCTGGGGCGACGCCGACACCCTGCACGCCCACTTCACCCGCACCCGCGCCATCCGCCGGGGCATCGTGGCGGCGGGCCAGGAAAGCGCCGAGCCGAACTTCGGCCGGGATCGCGGCAAGCACTAGGGCATGGACCTCCAGCGCGCGCTCGGCCTGGCGCTGTGCGCGGTCGCCTTGGCGCTGGTTGTCTGGGGCCTGTTCGTGGCCAAGATCGTGCGGGTCGATTTCCCACCGGCCGAGCCCGCTCGAAACGCGCCGCGCTAGCCGAGCCATTCGCCGCAATCGCGCCGAACAGCGAAATACGGTCGCAACATAGCGCGCAGATGGTCCGCCCCCAGGGGACGTCCCGGAAGGAAACCACATGAATCGCAAGATCGCCGCCCTGGCTCTCACGGCGCTGACCACCCTCGGCGCCGGCTCGGCCATGGCCCAGATGCCGTCGCCCGAGACCATCTTCAAAGCCTGGGACAAGAACGCCGACGGCGTCGTCACCAAGGACGAATGGGTCGCGGCCGGCCGCAAGGAAGAGCGCTTCGCCATGGTCGACGCCGACAGCGACGGCAAGGTCACGCCCGATGAGCTGAAGGCCGCCATGGCCAAGATGAAGGCCCGTCGCCAGCAGCAAGGCGGCGCGCCGGACCAGCCGCCGCCCGCCGACCACTAGGCTCACCGCCTCGCGAAGCGTGGCTTTGCGGCCACGCTTCGCACAACCTTGCATTTCACCTCTTCCCAGGCTTGGGCGAACGCTGTAATCGCCCGCCTCCCGTAAGGAAGAGACCCGTGGCGCACAAAGCCCTGACCTATCTGCCCGCACTCAATCAGTTTGGCCGCCTGGTCGAACGGATGGGCGCGTGCGCGTCGGTAGGGGTTCCGGTCTAGGGTTCGTCTGAACTCGGGATGTACGTAGGAGCCCCTCCTGGCCTGGCCGGAGGGGTTCTTCGTTTTGTGCGGGAAGTTCTCCGACCAAGTCGCCAGGAGGGGCGGTTTGGAAAAGGAGAAGCCCATGAGCGGCTTCACACACATCGAAAGCGACGGCGCGCCGATCAAGGCGTGGACGCAGGGCGTGCCCATCGAGGACTCCGCCCTCAAGCAGCTGCGCAACGTCGCCGCCCTGCCCTTCATCCACAAGCACGTGGCGGTCATGCCCGACGTGCACTGGGGGATGGGCGCGACGGTCGGCTCGGTGATCCCCACCAAGGGGGCGATCATCCCGGCCGCCGTGGGGGTCGACATCGGCTGCGGCATGATGGCGGTGCGCACCTCGGTCCGCGCCGAGCACCTGCCCGACAACCTGTTTCGCATCCGCTCCGACATCGAGGCGGCCGTTCCGCACGGCCGGACCGACAACGGCGGGCGCAACGACAAGGGCGCCTGGCAGTCCGAGCCCCCGGCGATCGCGGCGGCGAAGTGGGAAGGCCTGAAGGCCGGCTATGACGACGTCGTGGCCCGGCACCCGAAGGCGGCCCACCCGCGCGGCTTCGGCCACCTGGGCACGCTGGGCACCGGCAACCACTTCGTCGAGCTGTGCCTCGACGAGGCCGGCGACGTCTGGGTGATGCTGCACTCGGGGTCGCGGGGCGTCGGAAACCGGTTCGGGACCTACTTCATCGAGCGGGCCAAGTACGAGATGCGGCGCTGGTACATCAACCTGCCCGACGAGGACCTGGCCTACTTCGCCGAAGGCAGCGAAGGGTTCATCGACTACGTTCGGGCCGTGTCCTGGGCGCAGAAGTACGCCCTGGCCAACCGGGAGGTGATGATGGAGCAGGTCCTGGACGTGCTCCGTAAGACCTTCCCGGATCTCGTGACCACGCAGCATGCGGTGAATTGCCACCACAACTACGTGTCGCGGGAAAAGCACTTCGGCAAGGACGTGTACCTGACCCGTAAGGGCGCGGTGTCGGCCAAGGACGGAGAGCTGGGGATCATCCCCGGCTCGATGGGCGCCAAGTCGTTCATCGTGCGCGGCCGGGGCAACCCGGACTCGTTCTGCACCTGCTCGCACGGCGCCGGACGGGCGATGAGCCGGAACGAAGCCAAGCGCCGGTTCACCATCGCCGACCACGTGGCGGCCACCGCCGGCGTCGAATGCCGGAAGGACGCCGACGTGATCGACGAAACGCCGATGGCCTACAAGGACATCGACGCGGTGATGGCCGCCCAGAGCGATCTGGTCGACATCGTCCACACGCTGCGCCAAGTGGTGTGCGTGAAGGGCTAGCGGGACGCCGTCCGGTCGCAAGACCGGGCGGCGTTTCGCGTTGGGGTTACTGGAACAGTTGGTAGATCACCGAGCTGATGACGCCGGTGGCGACCGCGGCCAAGACGACGTCGTTGTTGACCCGCACATATTGATAGCCGCGCGGCGGGGCCTTCAGGCCGTAGTGGCGGTAGTCGACCTGATAGGGCTTGCCGCGATAGCTGGTGGGCAGCTTCTCGCCGCGACGCCACTGGTGGCTGGCCTGATAGCCGCGCGGAGGCTGGTAGCGGCTGGGGGCCTTGTAGCGCTTGGTGGCGTGGCGCTCGTAGTCGTTGTCGCCGCCCTTGCCGGGGCCTTGCGGACCATGATTGTCGTGGCCCTGCTGTTGGTGCTGGTCGGGACGCTGCTGGCCGGGCTGGGCGCCGGCGACGCCGGCCGAGGCCACGATGGACAGCGCGATCGCGGCGGTCAGGATCTTCTTCATGGCTCTCGTCTCCTTGCCGGTGGGCCGCCGTGTTCGGCGACCTCGTCCTGGCATGTCTGTTATGGGCGACGGCGCTTGAGCCCTCACTGAACGCCGGCCATGGCCAAGGTTCATCGGAGCGACACCGCGTGACCGCAATCCAGTGTCGCGGTGACGAAAGCGGGGCGGGTTCGTTGCGGCTTCGATCGGAACGTTGCGGGCGGGAAACAAGCGGCCGGCCGCAGTGGCTCCCGCCCCATGGCGAAGCTTCCGAAAATCATATAAAGATATCCTTATATGATTTTCGGAAAACCCACCCATGCCCCTCGATCTCGCCAACGCCGCGCTGTTCACCGTGGCCGCGACCGTGCTGCTCGGATCGCCGGGACCCGGCATCGCCGCCCTGATCTCGGTGGGCAAGACCAAGGGCCTGGCCGGCGGCCTGAGGTTCTATGGCGGCCTGCAACTGGGCCTGGCCGCGGCGGCGGCGATCTCGGCGGCGGGGCTGTTCTCGGCGATCCAGGCCCTGCCCTTCGCCGCGCGTGGCCTGACCATCGTCGCCACCGTCTATCTGCTGTACCTGGCGTGGAAGATCGCCACCGCGCCCGTGGGCGACACGGCCGAAGCCAAGACGTCGGGCTTCGCCGACACGGCCCTGGGCGGCGCCCTGCTGGGGATCACCAACCCCAAGGCCTATATCGCCTTCGCCTCGCTGATGGCCGCATACCCCGTCGTCCGGCGCGAAACTGTCGATCTTGGCCTGAAATGGACGATCTGCGTGATCGTGATGGTGGTGGTCGACCTGGCCTGGCTGTGGCTGGGCGTGGTGGTGGGCAAGGCCCGGATGTCGCCACGCGCCGAGCGGGCCATGAACCTGGTCATGGGCGGCCTGATCCTGGCGACCGCCCTGCTGGCGCTGCTCTAGCGGGCCTTCAGCTCGGTCAGCTCCCAGGCCTGCCCGACCTTGTGGAACTTGAACGCCACGCGCGAGCCTGGCGCCAGCGGCGCCTCGGCCAGGGTGTCGGCATAGGCCTGAAACGGAGTGCGGCCGGCGGCGAGCTGAGCCGCGCTCGCGCCCTCGTGATCGAGCGTTATCATCTGGCCGTCCAGAGCCGCCACGACGCCAATCGAGTCGAATTCCGGGCCCGTCGGAAGCGTCGCCATGGGCGTATTTTTCGCCTCGGATGCGGTTTTCGCCGTTTTGCCCGGCCCGCAGGCAGCGAGCATGGAGACGAGCAGGATTGCGGAAATAGTCTTTATTTTCATTGCACTATTGAAAATACACGGCCACCGGAACGATCCGAACACGTCCTTCATACAAGGTTTTTTACCGCAAGTGCGAAAAGGCTCACGAAACTGGTAGCGATTTTGTGATCGAAGTTTTACTCTAGAGGGGCCGGCGGCTCTCCGACGCCGGTCTCGTGAAACGCCAGACCCCGCCTTCGAGCGCGCCCGACAGGACGCGTCCGAAGGTCTCTCGCGTCGCTCGACACCCCTGCCGGAGAGGCCCGCGCTTCGGACGATCCGAGGTTCGGACAGCCCGAGACGATGGACCTGATGAGCGAACGCGGCGCTTTCTTCGACCTGACCTCCTCGCGGAGCGTCGCCTACGACATCGCGGTCTCGACCAGCGATCGGGTCGAAATCCCCGTCGACGCGCCCCTGGCCATGCCGGTCCAGCCCCTGGCCTTCTGGCAGGGCGAGGCCAAGCCCGCTCACACGGCCAAGGAAAACCTGGTCCTGCGGCGCTGGGGCGTGTTCGTGGCGACCGCGATCATGGCCTTCGCCGGCTGGAAGGCCACCTTCGACACCGTCGCCCTGGGCGGGGTGACGCGCCTGGAAGCCGTGGTCCTGACCCTGCTGGTTCCGCTGTTCCTGGCCCTGGCCCTGTGGTTCTGCACCGCCGTGGTCGGCTTCGTGGTGCTGCTGGGCAAGCCAAAGGACCCGCTGGGCATCGACGATTCCGAGGGCTCGGCCATGCCCAAGCCCAAGGCGCGCACGGCCATCCTGATGCCGGTGCACAACGAGGACGCCGCCGAGGTGTTCGCCCGCCTGCGCGCCATGGACGCCTCGCTGCACGAGACCGGCGCCAGCCGCGCCTTCGACATCTTCATTCTCAGCGACACCCGCGACGCCCAGGTGGCCCTGGCCGAGCAGGCCTGCTTCGCCCGCTTCCGCCGCGAGGCCAACAGCCACGTCTTCTATCGCAAGCGCACCCAGAACACGGGCCGCAAGGCCGGCAACATCGCCGACTGGGTGGCCCGCTGGGGCGGCGACTACGAGCACATGCTGGTGCTGGACGCCGACAGCCTGATGACCGGCGAGGCCATGGTCCGCCTGGCCGACGCCATGGAGCGTCACCCGCGCGTGGGCCTGATCCAGACCATGCCGATGATCATCAACGGCCAGACGATCTTCGCCCGCACCCTGCAGTTCGCCACGCGCCTGTACGGCCGCGTCGCCTGGACCGGCCTGGCCTGGTGGTCGGGCTCGGAAAGCAGCTTCTGGGGCCACAACGCCATCATCCGCACCCGCGCCTTCGCCGAGACCTGCGGCCTGCCCAGCCTGAACGGCCCCAAGCCGTTCGGCGGCGAGGTGATGAGCCACGACGCCCTGGAAAGCGCCCTGCTGCGCCGCGGCGGCTGGGGCGTGCACCTGGCCCCCTATCTGGGCGGCTCGTACGAAGAGAGCCCCTCCAACCTGCTGGACTTCGCCACCCGCGACCGCCGCTGGTGCCGGGGCAACGTGCAGCACATCCCGCTGGTGGGCCTGCCCGGCCTGCACTGGATGAGCCGCCTGCACTTGGTGATCGGCGTGCTCAGCTACGTGCTCTCGCCGCTGTGGTTCGTGGCCCTGTCGTCGGGCATCGTCTCGCGCATGCTGATGCCCGAGCTGAAGAAGGCCGCCTTCACCATGGCCGACCTGCAGGCCGCGGCCCACGCCCTGATCGACTGGCGCGAGATCCAGGCCACCGCCTGGGCCATGATCATCACCTTCGTCCTGCTGTTCGGCCCCAAGATCCTGGGCACCATCCTGGTCCTGTCGCGCAAGAGCGAGATCAAGGGCTTCGGTGGTCGCCGCCGCATCGCCGCCGGCCTGTCGGTCGAGATGCTGCTGTCGGCCCTCGTGGCCCCGATGCTGATGTTCACCCAGACCCGCGCCCTGGTCGAGATCCTGGCCGGCAAGGTCGGCGGCTGGGCCACCCAGCGCCGCGACGCCGACAAGGTCACCGGCAAGGAAGCCTTCGCGGCCATGGGCTGGATCAGCGTCACCGGCGCGGCCCTGGCCGTGGCCTTCTGGTTCACGCCCGACCTGCTGACCGCCACCGCCCCGATCCTGGCCGGCCTGATCCTGGCCGTGCCGCTGACCATGCTGGGCGCCCACAAGGTGGCGGGCCTGGGCCTGAAGGCCAACGGCCTGTTCATGACCCCCGAAGAGCGCCGCCCGCCGGCCATCGTCCGCGCGGCCCTGGGCTCGGCCTGCGAGCCCCCGGCCCGCTGGTTCACCCGCCAGCGCCCGGCCGCGATCGTCGAGCAACCGGCGGAACAGAACGCCGCCTGAAATCCTTATCGGCCGGGCGCTGTTTAGCGTCTGGCCGCTTCCGCCCGACCGGAGTAGAAGCGCGCTTCGTTCAATCCAAACGGAGCGTCCGCCGTGTCGCGCCTCTTCAGCGCCTATGTGATCGTCGACTGGAGCGCGGCGGCCAAGCCGACCACGGGGGCGGACTCCGTGTGGATCGGCGTGATGAAGCGCGACGTGCGTTTCCGCCTGACCTTCGAGACCTTCAACCCGGCCACGCGCCAGGAGGCCGAGGCCAAGCTGACGGCGATCCTCGACGACCTGAAGAAGCGGGGCGAGCGGGCCCTGGTCGGCTTCGACTTCCCGCTGGGCTTCCCGCGCGGCTTCTCCCAGGCCCTCAGCCTGCCGGGCGAAAAGCCCTGGCGCGCGGTCTGGGACCAGCTGAACAAGATGGTCAAGGACAAGGCCGACAACACCAACAATCGCTTCGGCGTCGGCTCGGAGCTGAACCGCCGCCTGACCGGCGGTCCGTTCCCGTTCTGGGGCTGCCCGCCCAAGGACGCCCTGACCACCCTGCAGCCCAAGCGCACCCGCGAGCACGGCCCCGACGATCTGCCGGAGTTCCGCCACGCCGATACGGCCGCCAAGGGCGCGCACTCGATCTGGAAGCTCTACTACAACGGCTCTGTCGGCGGTCAGGCGATCATGGGCATTCCAGCCGCGCGCCGCCTGAAGGACGCCCGTGGCGACGCCGCGCGCGTGTGGCCGTTCGAGACGGGCTTCAAGCCCCTGACCGAGGCCGACCTCGAAGGCGTGCAGGTGGTGATCGCCGAGGTCTATCCCTCGCTGATCAAGGCCGTCCCCGGGCCGGGCGAGATCAAGGACGCGGCCCAGGTGCGCGCCTTGGCCGAACACTTCGCCAAGCTGGACGAGGCCGGCAAGCTGGCCGCCCTGTTCGGGCCGGGCAAGGACGCGCCGGAGGATGTGGTGGTCGATGCGGAAACGCAGGAGGGCTGGATCCTCGGGGCCGCCATCTGATCCTTCTCCCCTTGCGGGAGAAGGTGTCGCGAAGCGACGGATGAGGGGTCGCGCCGCCCTGTCCGCTGCCTGCGGCTGATCTGTCCATCAACCCCTCATCCGACCTCGCTCCGCGAGGCCACCTTCTCCCGCAAGGGGAGAAGGACGACGTCACCGCCCCTTCACGTCCAACATCCGATACCGCCCGAGCAGGAACGCCGCCGCCACGAAGCTGGTCACGATCACCGACCAGACGATGCCGTTGACGCCCAGCTTCATCGGGATCGCCAGCCACCAGGCCAGGGGCCCCATGATCAGGGCGTAGCTGATCATGTGGGTGATCGCCGGGATCCACACCTCGCCTCGCGCCCGCAGAGCCTGGGCGCAGACCACCTGCACGGCGTCGGGCACCAGGAACAGGCTGGTCAGGACCAGGGCCGGAGCGATCAGGGCCAGGGCGGCCGGATCGCTGGTATAGGCGCCGGCCACCAGATGGCGCAGCGGAACCAGCAGCAAGGCCACCACCAGGGCGAAGACCGCCGTGACGCCGAAGGCGATCCAGCCCGCCCGGCTCATGCCCAGGCTGTCGCGCGCGCCATAGGCCCGGCCCACCTGCACGGCCGTGGCGGTCGACAGGCCCAGCGGGACCATGAAGATCACCGCCGCCACGTTCAGCACCACCGCCCAGGCGGCCACGTTCAGCCCGCCCAGCCAGCCGGCGATCAGGCTCATGCCCGCGAAGGCCGAGACCTCGAACAGGTTGGACGTCCCCGCCCCGTAGCCGACCCGGCGCTGCGCCTTGGCAGCAGTCGGGTCATGCGGCGCCTTGTCGAACACGCCCATGGCCCGGGCGTCCTTCAGGCGCACGATCACCACCGCCAGCATCAGCGAGAAGACGGTGCGGGCCACGAAGGTGGCCCAGGCCGCGCCCACCGCCCCCATCGCCGGCAGGCCGAAGGTCCCGGGCACCAGCAGCAGGTTGACGGCCAGGTTCACCACATTGGCGATCCACATGTTGACCGTGACCAGCCCCGGTCGCCCCAGCCCCTCCAGCCAGAAGCTCAGGGCCACGCTGACCGCATAGGGGGTCATCGACAGCGAGAAGACGATCAGCGGCGCGGTCGCCCCCTGCGCCAGGGCCTTGTCGATCCCGGCGTGATGCAGCAGCGGCGGTCCGGCCAGGACCAGCAGCACCGAGCCCGCCAGGCCCAGCCACAGGGCGTAGACCACGCCCCGGCGCAGCACCGCCCCCACCTCGTGTGGCTTGCCCGCCCCCATGGCGCGCGAGCCCATCACCTGGGTTCCGACCAGCAGGCCCACAGTCACCGTCACGAAGATCGAGGTCGGCGCCCAGGCCATGGCGTGGAAGCCCAGCTGGGTCGCCGAGAAGTGGCCCACCACGATGGCGTCGGTCAGGCCCATCACCATGATGCCCAGGCGCGACAGCACCACCGGCCCGGCCAGGCGCAGCAGTTCGATCAGGTCGGAGACAAGGACGCCGTGCGGCTGCCCATGGCGGGGAGCCGGCGCGGCCGCGGGACGCGACATTTTCAGGGCCTTTCAAAGAGGCCGGGAAAGTGACCGATGCCCACGCTTTGGGCAACCCCGGCCAGACGCCTTAACCTTCACCGCTAACGTTCCGCTAAGCGCAGCCGCCTAGGTTGTCTCCAGGCGCAAAACGCGCCTTCGGCCCCACCTAGCCTCAGGAATGGGCCGAACCTGGAACCGATCGATGTCGCTGAACAGCATCAACACCAATGTGGGCGCGATGATCGCCCTGCAGTCGTTGAACGCGATCAACCGCGACCTGTCCGACACCCTGCGCCACATCGCCACCGGCCTGGCCATTTCCAGCCCCAAGGACAATCCCGCCGTCTGGGCCATCGCCCAGAACCAGCGGGCGGAGTCCAAGTCGCTGGACGCCGTGCGCGCCTCGCTGCAGCGCGGCCAGTCGATCACCGACGTGGCCCTGGCCGCCGGCGAGACGGTGACCGATCTCCTCACCCAGATGAAGGAGAAGATGCTGGCGGCCTCGGACACCAGCCTCAACACCATGAGCCGCAAGGCCCTGAACGACGACTACCTGAACCTCAAGCGCCAGATCGACCGTGCGGTGGGCGCCGCCGACTTCAACGGGGTGAACCTGATCTCGTCCGGCTCGACCGGTCAGGTCCGCGCCCTGGCCAATGCGAACGCCACCGACACCGTCGACGTCGACCACGTGGACCTGTCGACCACCGGCTCGGCCCTCTCAGGCATGCGGGCCGACCTCTTGGGCGCGCCGGTCAGCGCCGCCGACCTGAAGGCCATGAGCGGCGCCATCGAAAACGTCACCTCGGCGCTCTCGACCCTGGGCACGCGGTCCTACGCCCTGCAGACCCACATGACCTTCATCGACAAACTGCAGGACACCCTGGACGCCTCGGTCGGCCGCCTGGTCGACGCCGACATGGCCAAGGAAGCCACCAAGCTCCAGGCGCTGCAGATCAAGCAGCAGTTGGCGATCAAGTCGCTCAGCATCGCCAATTCGGGGCCGAGCTACCTGCTGAAGCTGTTCGGCGGCTAGTGCGGCCAGGTCTCAGCCAGCACCTTGGCCTGACCGTCCTTCCAGCTCACTTCCAGCGCCGGCTCCTTGGGACGTCCCTCGGCGAACAGCTCGTAGATCACCGTGCCGTCGTTCTGGGTGCTCTCGATCACCCGCACCGGCGAGACCTTGGGCGCGGCCTTGACGGCGGCGTCGCGCACCGGCTGGGGCGTGGCGGTCCAGGCGATGTCGCGCTGGGTCTCGACGATCTTCCAGGCCCCGGCCGTTTCCAGCAGGTCGAACTCGATCTCGGCGCCGTCCGGCAGCACGCCCTCGACGTCGAAATAGCGCCGGTCCTCGCGCTCCTTCAGCTCAGCCTCGACGATCCGCAGGCCGGGCGCGGCCTTCTCGACGACGGCCTTCACGGCCGGCGGCAGGTCGGCGGCGGGGACCTTGGTGATCTTGGTCTCGGGCGCGGCGGCCAGGACGGCGGAGGACAGGGCGGCCGACGCCGTCAGGGCCAGGGCCGAAGCCAGGATCGTCACGCGCATCTTGCTCAGGGACATGGGTCTCTCCGGCGGCCAGAACGAAGAAGACACCGGTATCATACCGTTCACACGACCGATACCGCGACGGGCCTGGGCCGCCGGATCGCTTGCCGCTAGGGTCGGCCCAGCTTCAGTGAGTCCCCCATGGCCCAGCACCTCGCCCTCCTGTCCCTGCTCGTCCGCGACTATGACGAGGCCCTGGGCTTCTATGTCGGCAAGCTGGGTTTCGAACTGCTCGAGGACAGCGACCTGGGCGGCGGCAAGCGGTGGGTGGTGGTCTCGCCCAGCCCCGGCGGCTCGCGCTTCCTGCTCGCCCAGGCTTCGGACGAGCAGCAGAAGGCCCTGATCGGCGGCCAGGGCGGCGGCCGGGTCTGGCTGTTCCTGCACACCGACGCCTTCGAGGCCGACCACGCCCGGATGGTCGCGGCCGGCGTGAAGTTCCTCGAGGAACCCCGCCACGAGGTCTATGGCAGCGTGGCCGTCTTCGAGGACCTCTACGGCAACCGCTGGGACCTGCTGCAGCCCAAGACCAAGGCCTGACCGATGCGCCGCCTGCTCACCGTCCTGCTGGTGGCCTTCGCGGCCCTGACCGCCCTGCCCGCCCTGCCCGCCCAGGCCAAGCCCGCGCCGCTGCGGGTGCTGTATCTGGACCAGTCGGTCGGCTGGCGGCACGTTCCGGTCGCGCGGCCCAAGGACGGCGGCCTCGCCCCGTCCGAGACGGCCATGATCGCCATCGGCCAGGAGAGCGGCGTCTTCGTCGCCGAGGTCACCCAGGACGCCCGGGAGATCACGCCCCAGAAGCTTTCGAGCGTCGACGTGCTGGTGTTCTACACCACCGGCGCCCTGCCGATCTCGGCCGGGGCCTGGGCGGCCGTGCAGCAGCGGGTGGCGGCGGGCAAGCTGGGCTTCGTGGGGTTGCACAGCGCCACCGACACCGCCTGGTCCTATGACGGCCCCGGCGAGACCTACACCGCCTTCATCGACGGCAAGTTCGCCGGCCATCCCTGGACCGAGGGCACGCCGATCCGGATCGAGACCCTGGATCCCGACTCGCCGCTGGTCAGCATGTGGCCGCTGGGCTTCGACTATGCCGAGGAGATCTACCAGCACAGCGACTTCGATCCGGCCAAGGTACGGGTGCTGCAGACCCTGGACTTCAGCGAGATGGCGTTGCGCCGCCCCTACGCCGTGCCGGTGGCCTGGGCCCGCGAGATCGGCAAGGGCCGCCTCTTCTTCACCAATCTGGGCCACACCCCCTCGACCTGGACCGACCCGCGCTTCCGCCACCAGATCGTCGAGGCCGTCCAGTGGACCGGCCGGCGCACGCCGGGCCGGGCGACGCCCGACACGCTGCGGCAGTTCCTGTGGCAGGTGAAGGCGCTGCTGGCCTACGAGCCGGTCACCGGCCGCGACGACGCCGCCATCCTGGGCCGTCTGGCCAAGATGGACCCGGCCTGGCAGGCCGCGACCGCCAAGCGCATCGCCGACCTGCGGGCGGTCTATCCCGCCAAGCCCGACAGCGACCGCGCCCCGTTCGACACGGCCTACAGAGCGGTGCTGGCCGAGGTGCTGACGCGGGGCGGCGCCCACTAGGCCTCCACCTCGAACGCCTCCGCCGCCAGGCCGCGCAGCTGCTCGGCGATGTCGGCCGGCCAGGCCGCGATCCGCTCGGTGAAGCCCTCGGCGTCTCCCGCGAACAGGGCCCGGATCATGGCCTCGAAACCCGGACGGTCACCGGCCATGACCGAGGCGAAGCGATAGGCGGCGTCGCGGGCGGCGCGGCGGCGGTCCGGCCCCTCGCTCTCGCGGCGGGCGGCCTCGACCAGCTTGCGCAGAGCCACCGACGCCCCGCCGGGCTGGGCGGCCAGCCAGTCCCAGTGGCGCGGCAGCAGAGTGACCTCGCGAGCCGTGACGCCCAGCTTGGGCCGGCCCCGGCCACGGGGAGCAGCCTCGACCTCGCCCAGCCGAGCGGCGAGGTCGGCCGGTCCGCCGCGCAAGTCGAAATCAACCTGCCGCCCTTCGGGATCGAAGATCAGCAGCGACGCCTCGGGGCGCGCCTGGGCGGCAAGCGCGACCTCCAGCTTCGAGCCGGCGGCCAGGCGCCGTTCGCCCTCGAATACGACATAGCCGCTCATCGCAGCAGGCCCTCGGCGTTGAGAGCCGCCAGCCAGTGCGCCCGCCGCTCGGCCAGCAGCGAGGCCTTGCCCAGGCGCTCGAGGTTCTTGTCGTCGAGCACCTCCAGCACCTCGAAGGCAAAGGCGTCTTCGCCATGCGCCGTCCAGGCCGCCTGGAGGCTGGCGCAGGTATGGCCACCCATGCGCAGGGTGAACCACAGGCCGTTGCGGCGCGTCGCGACGTTCGGAACCCCGCCCACCCAGACCTGGCCGGTCGGCGCGCAGCGGACGGCGTAGATTCCGGCGCGGACCTCGCGCTCCTTGTAGTCGCGCACCAGAGCGCGGCGATCGTTTCGAGTTTCCATGGCGCTTTTTTACCCGGGTGTTTTATGGAGTCAATATTACCCGGGTATATTATCGCCACCCCCAAAGAACCCTAAGAAGGATCGACCAGGCGCAAGGCCGGCGCCCTGACGTTTCGGATCGGCTCCTCCCCGGCGGAAGAACCCTCCAGCCCCAACCGCTCGGTCACCGCCTGGTTCGAGGCGCCGCGCGGCACGATCACCCAGTCGCCAGGATTGGACGCCTTGACCGCCACCACCGCGTTCTTGGGGCAGACGTCGAAGCAGCCCACCTCGATCACCCCGACGGTGGCCTTGCGCCCCTTGCCGGACTTCAGAGACTTGCGCAGCGCCTTGGAAAGCTTCTGGTCGCCGTCCTCGCCGAAGCCGCCATCCAGCTTCTTGGAGCACTTGCGGCAGACCAGGACCACTTCGGTCCAGTCGGAACGCGCGCGCTTGAAGGGCTTGTCGTGGCTCACGGGGTCCTGCCTTGGTTCTCCACCGCAGATGGGACGAAAGCCGCCGATGGCAAGGCCTCGCCAAAGGCGCTAGAGACCCCGTTCGCAAGCAGGAGGTCCAGGATGGTCCGCAATCTGAAGGGCAAGCTGGTCACGCCTGCCGCTGACCCCGTCGCCCAGGCCGACATCGCCTGGTTCGAGGCCCACGAGGGGCGGACCTTCCGGCTGCGCGATCCGGCCCCGCTGGAGTTCAAGGACCCGCTGGGCGATCCCGGCGACGGCTTTTCCTGGCGGGTGCTGGTGGCCAAGCTGAACGACGGCGGCCGGCTGAAGCTGCCCGTCTCCCTGGCCTGGGACCTGCACAACGACCACGCCAAGGACCAGCACCTGCGGATGATCTTCGACCAGGTGGCGCCGGACAAGGCCAAGGCGCTGCTGGCCAAGTAGCCTAGCCGCCCCGCCGCAGCCAGGCCGCCACGGCCCAGGCGTGGGCGTCGTGGCGCAGGGCCACCACGGCGTCGCGGGGATCCAGCCACACCAGGGTGTGGTCGTCCTCGACCTTCAGTTCCGGCCGCTCGCCGGTGACCCGCACCACATAGATTCCGCCGTTGTTGCACACCGGCTGGCCGTCGGACTTCAGGAACGGCTGGCTGACCTGGATCACCCGGGCGCCGACCTCGACCACCAGTCCGGTCTCCTCGCCGAACTCGCGGATGATGGCCGCCTCCTCGTCCTCGCCGCCGTCGACCGCCCCGCCGGGCAGGTCGAAATAGGGCTCGCGGTCCGGCTTGCGGACCTGGACCAGGGCGATGGTCCCCCCGGCCCCCTCGGCGATGCCGAAGGCGGCCCAGCGGTGCTTGTATTCCAGCTCGCCGTCGGGAGCGTCGAACACCAGCAAGGGATCAGTCCTTGCCGTACAGGTCGTTCCACGGATCGGCCTTGCCGCTGACGATGTCGTCGACCGTGATCTCGGGACGGTAGCCGATCTTGCCCTGGGCGCTGGCGTTCCAGGCCTGGACCACCATGTCGCGCAGCTCGGTGGCGCCGGCCGCCAGGCGCTCGTCGACGAAGGCCTTGGCGCGCGGATCGCTGGCCACCATGCCGCCGTCCTTCTCCAACTGGTACAGCGGCTCGACATAGCTGACCGTCTTGGTCAGATAGGCCACCGTGCGGGTCTCGATGCTGCAGGCGCAGTCCTTGTAGGCCGGCACCAGCTTCTGGACGTCGGCCTCGAGCGCCACGGCCTTGACCAGCGGCCCCTCGAAGGCGCTGTGGGTGCCCTTGCTCTGGGTGTAGCCGTTCGGATTGGGATAGTCGCCCCAGCCGTTGTAGTGCACCGACATGTGCAGCGGCTGGCTGGCGTCGCCCACATAGTGCGCCCAGACGCCCAGGTCGCGCAGCAGAAGATCCTCGCGGCGCTTCAGGTCCGCCACGTAATAGGCCTTCTTGGTCTTGTCCTTCTCGCTGACCGACACGGCCTTGAGGATGCGCCAGTAGGTGAAGTCCTTCACCAGCTGCTGGTAGCCGTCGATGATCGAATACGGCAGGTAGCCGGCGTTCCAGCTGTCGTGGCCGACGGCCTGCAGGGCCTTTTCGTAGTCGGCGCGGGTGGGCGGCAGGGTCTCGACCGTGAACTTCGGCCCGCCGTACATCTTGCCCTCGTCGTCGACGTCCAGGAAGTGGGCGGCGTCGCGGTCGGTGTCGTGGATCTTGCCCGAGCCCTTCCAGCGGTCCGGCTCGCGGGCGTATTCGCCGATGGCGGCCACGCCCTGCGGGGTGCGCAGGAAGGCCGGCACGTCGCTGGGCAGGCTCTTGGCGGCCACCACCCCGACCATGCGGTGCCCCGAGGCGCCCCAGGCCAAGGCCGAACCGGCCGGCGCGGCCATGGCCACCACCAGGGCGGCGCTGGTGAGAAGACGACCGAGGAAAACGGGGGCCGAGGGTTTCATGCGGGCTCCGACGAACTGAAAATTCCGACATCGGGTTCGCGACTCGCCGGGCCTTCGAATCTGCCCAAAGCGCGTGCACAGCCCGCTATCTGCTCTGTGCCCAAGGTTTATGTCACCCGCGCGGCGACCGCCAGAGCGTGGCGTGACGATGGGGAAGCGTCGCCGTGAAACCCCTGGACTCTCAAGGACTTGCGCCTGCCGCGGAACCAAATCGCGCCTCATGCGATGGCGCCCGGCTCTACCGTGGAGGACGCAACGCGACACCAGGTCACCCCAGAGTGGGTTGTCACGGCTCCGTGATCTTAGTAATCAGGCCGCCGACCGAGACCTATACGCCGATAAGAGGAACCCCTCGATGCGACGCACGTTTGCGGGATTTCTGGCCGTCGCGGCCATGTCCATCGCCCTCCCCGCCCTGGCCGCCGACGCCGCGCCCACGCGCAGCGACCCGCTGGGCGACCTGATCGCCGGCGCCCTCACCGGCACGATTCCGGGTTCGGTCGAGTACAAGATGAAGGCCACCCTGTACCACGCCGGCGCCAAGGGCATCCGCGCCCTGGACAGCCTGGGCTGCAAGGTGGTGGCGATGCGCACCCTGGCCGTGGACACCAAGGTGATCCCGCGCCGCACCGTGGTGTTCATCAAGGAAACCGTCGGCCTGCCCATGCCCAACGGCGAGAAGCACGACGGCTACTGGTACGCCTCCGACATCGGCGGCGCCATCAAGGGCAACAAGCTGGACCTGTTCAGCGGCCAGGGCGCTTCCTCGATGAAGCCCCTGCAGGCCCTGAACCTGGCGACCCTCTCGGTCACCAAGGTCGGCGAATTCAAGGGCTGCCCGCCGGACTAGGCTGCGTCGCAGCACTTAGACCGCGCCTCGTTCGCGGCCAGCATCTCCTCTAACCGATCAAGCCGCCGGCGAATTTCCCGACGCACATAGGCGACCGCCTCGGGCGTGCGGCCACTGTCGTCGACGCCGTCGCGTTCCCACTCGGCGCGGCGAATGGCGCGAAGTCGCGCACGGGTCCTGGATCGGGGCATGACGTCTCTCCTCACATTGGACATGATCTGGCCGCCTCACGCGGCGGGCCGCTGCGAAGTTCGGGGAGGGCTGCGGAGCGCCGGGCCAGGCCCGGAAGCTGTTTGAAGAAATACCGTTTCGACTTGGACCGACGCTCCGCGCGATCGTTATCCGGGAGCGCCCCGCGTCCGGTCCTGTTGGAACCGCGCCGGTCTTAGCCCCCGACGGGCGGGCCGGGCTTGCGTCGCCCGGTCCCGGAACGCTTGCGTCGCCGCAAGCCTGTCGCCCTCATCAGCCCTTCGTCCAACGCCGTTTATTTTCGAGGCCCGGCCGGCACCAGATGGACAAGGTTACGGCCCCTCGCGAGACCGCCGCCGACGAGCGCGCCCGCTCGACCGCTCCCCAAGGCCGCGAAGGTCGCAGGCCTTAGCGCCCTCCCCATCGCCTTGAAGTCCGGTCATTGTACGGGAGCCTGGGAGGTGGGGGATAAACGACTTCGGCGCGTTGATTTCGTTGAAGAACCATGCCGGGAGCGAGGGGGATAACTTTTTCTGATGTTGCCGCCGCCCCCTCAAATGGGCAGGTGGACGCAAACTTTGAACTTGGAATGGTATTGAAAGGGGAAGCGCTCACACTCGACCGCGAGCGTTTAAGGTTCTGCGCATACGCAACCTGCCAGATGCGTGACATTGCCTTGCACAAGGATCGGCTTATCGGCATCTTGGAAAAACGATGTTTGGCAAGCGACCTAAACCAGCACCGGTCCTTCCCATAGAAGCGCCCGCGGCCAACGAAGAGCAGGCTGGCGCTGCCTTAGAGCATTTTCAACGTACACAGCCACTTTGTTTTGCGACTTCAAGAAACAGCAATCTCGGCTTTGGCCTATCACTATGTTTCAATGTCTGCACCTATGAGGCACCCAAAGGCGCTGGCGCTCTAAAAATTTGCCTTCGCACCGCGACCTTAATGTTTGAACTCCCTGCAGAGTGCAAGGATTGGGGATGGAGCGAACAGGTCAAAAACCTCATCGCAGACAATATCGTTCAAATAAATCTAAAGGAAATAAACAGCAACAAATCACAAGAAACACATAAAAAATCGAACGAAACGAAGGCGAAATTACGTTTCAAAATCGGAATCGGAGGTATAGGGACCGGGGGAGAAAGCGAATTTTCAAATCGATCTGACGCAGAAATATTACGCGACGCAACCACGAGCGCCGAAGAATCTCATTCAGAGAGGCAATATCGCATTGAAATTCCTAATAGGACGGCCCTTAGGCGAGTCCTTGAATTTCGTTCATTTGGCAAGGATGATCTAGCATCGCTTAATCCCGAAATGGACAGATTCAACATATTTGAGCCAGAAAAAGAACCTTTAAGCATAGAGGACAAGCATGTTAAAGTGAAGCTATTGATGACAATGGACAATAACAACGAAAACGCCTTTCGCATACGCCGCGCAACTGGCATTTGGGCTCCTCTTTCAGAGGACAGAAACAAATCTGCGATTGGCGAAATACTCCTCAATAAATTTCTGAAGCCACTACATGGTGAAGTTCAGCTCTGGCCTGAATCGCCATGACCGTTATCGAACCAAAAGGCAGTCTGGACAACGCACTTCAGGCTGTGGCCGATTGCGACACGTCCGATTTCGCAACACTTGTAAAGCGGGCAAATTTAGACCCAGCGCAAGACTTTCGCGGCACAGACCTGAGCGGGACCGATCTACGCGGCCAACGCTTAACAGCCTTCGATTTCACAAGAACGATTTTCACCGGAGCGTTCGTTTCAGGAACCGTTTTCGGCCCCTCCGTAACACATGCCCAACTCGCCGAGACCATCTGCACGCCAGGAGAACCATGGCGGATCGAAAGCCCCCTGACGACAGGTGACGAGGCAGCGCCAGAAGAAACACCTGGCGAGACACAAGAAATCGACGTCACCTCAAATTCAGAAGCGCTCCAGGCCGAATTTATAGAGATAAATCGACAATTCAGGAGAAAAATCTCCTTTGAATCTAAGCAAATTTATATACGCAGAATATCTGAAATGGACATACCTTCAGCACAAAAAATTTCCTTTTCTTCAGAATTTGTTACCAGCCAAAGCTCCCCAGAAGTCAGAAACGATCTCATGAGAATGGCTTTTAAGCAAAAAGGGATTGATAAGTTATCATTTATTATTAAATTTAGCTGTAGCTCCTATTGGGACATCAGAGAGCAGAGCTTTAATCAACTAAAAAAGTCCAGAGAAACAACCGTAAGAAAGGCCAGGGAAGTCTTCGAATCTTTTGATGTACCTCTTGATGATCCATTTCGATTCGAACGCATTATGCGAGAACACCCATCTCTGCTAGAAAGGGTTATAAACAATATTCCATTTAATAGCGCTGGGATTGAAAGCGAAGAAGCAATAAAAATTAAATACAGAGATCATCCAGATCTTCTAGCCAAGGCCTTGCCGCCTGCCGCCCCGCCACCACTCCGCCGCTACTTCGAGCCAACTCCACCAAGAGTTTGGCCTGTATTTTCCCCGAGAGACCCTCAAGTACTCGCCATAAACACCGCCCCAGGTGAAAATCTTCACAAAAAAATTTCGATGTTTCTCCGCGCCCGTCCAGCGCAAAACACGACCTTTGAACGCCGCGAGCTCGCCGGCGCTTTGCTCTTAACCGCTATTTCCGATCAGGCCCCCCGTAATATCGTACACAAGTTGCTTCATCGCGCGATCGCCTGCGACGCAATCTTTGAGCCGGTGACCTATCCGGGCGTCTCGATCGAAGCTCTACAGGATTACGGCATTCTCAATAGATTGATCAGCTGGTACTGGTGGTCTGCTAACCAAGAGGCAGTTTCTTACATCACAGGGACAATCCTTGGGCACCGCACGGCAGCTGACGCATTCGCGCACGCGCTGGTCACAGAAGTAAGAACAGTTTCCAGCGGATCATCCAAAGGGCCAATCGATTTCGAAGCACCTCTATCATACCTGTCCACCGCGCAGCTGGAAGATGGCGCGCGTGTGGTGGCTCAGTTACGTCGCTTAATCAGTTAGAGATGCTATGGCGGCCCCCACAAGACGCGGTAGCGGGAGCTAAAGCTACGCCGCCCATTGCAAGCAATGCGATCATCGCGCCGAACCCAGCCTAACTCATATTGCGATCTTGCCTTTAAGCCTAAATCCCCTCGCCCACGTTCGGAGCCCCACCCGGGGCGCGGGCGACGTGGATGCCGCACTCGGTCTTGTCCTGGCCCGCCCAGCGGCCGGCGCGGACGTCGGCGTTGGGATCGTCCACCGGCTTGGTGCACGGCCAGCAGCCGACCGAGGGGAAGCCCTGGGCCACCAGCGGGTGGGCCGGCAGGTCGTGCTCGGCGGCGTAGGCCTCCAGCTCGGTCTTGCCCCAGTTGGCCAGGGGGTTGAACTTGATCTGGCCCTCGGCCTCCTCGACCACGCGCAGGCGCAGGCGGTCGCCGCCGTGGAAGCGCTTGCGGCCCGTGGTCCAGGCCTTGAACTCGCCGAGAGCGCGGTCCAGCGGCAGCACCTTGCGGATGTGGCAGCAGCCGTCGGTGCTGGAGCGCCACAGGTCCGACTTCGGATCGTGGACGGCCAGGTCGGTGAAGGCCGGGCGCAGGTCGCGCACGTCGGTCAGGCCCAGCTTCGCGGCCAGGGACTTGCGATAGTCCAGGGTCTGGCCGAACAGCATGCCGGTGTCGAGGAACAGCACGGGGATCGACGGCGCGACCCGGCTGGCCATGTGCAGCAGCACCGCCGACTCCGCGCCAAACGAGCTGACCAGGGCCAGCTTGTCGCCGAAGGTCTCGTAGGCGCGGCGCAGGATGGTCAGCGGATGGGCGTCGCGCAGTTCGGCGTCCAGCCGCTCAGCCAGGCTCGGCTGCGCCGCGGCGCACGGCTTCACCTCGGTGACGGACTGGTCGTAGGCCATCAGACGGCCCTTTCCTCGAACGCGACCTTTCGGTCGTCGGCCGCGCGCTGGTAGACATGGCGGAAGCGGTGGGCGGCCTTGGTCCAGGCCTCGGGCGTGGCGCCGTCGGCCGGCTCGAAGGCGTCGAAGCCGCAGCGGACCATGAAGCCGGCCTGCTCCTGCAGCACGTCGCCCACGGCGCGCACCTCGCCCGTGAAACCCAGCCGCTCGCGCAGCAGGCGGGCGGAGGTGTAGGCCCGGCCGTCGCGGTATTTCGGGAAGGCCAGGGCCACGACAGACAGGCGCGGCAGGTCATAGGCCAGGGCCTCGACCTCCTGGTCGGGCTCGATGCGCACGCCCACGCGGCGGCTGTTGGACAGCAGGATCTCGCCCTCGGCCTGGAAGCGGGCCAGGGACAGGATCACGTCGCCGTCCGGGATGGCGTCCTCGTCGGCGACGTGGACGAAGGCGTCTTCGGCCCACTGGGCCTCGGCGCCCACCAGCTTAATCAGCTTGGGCATAGACAGCCTCCTTGAAGGGCTCGAGACCGACGCGGCGATAGGTGTCGAGGAAGCGTTCCTCGCCGGCGCGGATGTCCAGGTAACGGTCGACCAGGGCGTCGATGGCGGGGGCGACCTTGTCGGCCGACAGGCCCGGGCCCAGGATCTTGCCGATGGAGGCGTCTTCCGCCCCCGATCCGCCCAGCGACAGCTGGTAGAATTCCTCGCCCTTCTTGTCGACGCCCAGGATGCCGATGTGGGCCACGTGGTGGTGGCCGCAGGCGTTGATGCAGCCGCTGATCTTGATCTTCAGCTCGCCCACCTTTTCCGCCCGGTCCGGGTCGGCGAACTTGCGGGCGATGTCCTGGGCGATCGGAATGGCGCGGGCGTTGGCCAGGGCGCAGTAGTCCAGGCCCGGGCAGGCGATGATGTCGCTGGCGAGATCGATATTGGCGGTGGCCAGGTTCGCAGCCTCCAGCGCCGCGTGCACGGCCGGCAGGTCGTCCAGCTTGATGTGCGGCAGGACCAGGTTCTGGGCGTGAGTCACGCGCAGGTCGTCCAGGCCGTAGCGTTCGGCCAGATCGGCCACGACGTCCAGCTGGTCGGCGGTGGCGTCGCCCGGCGTCTGGCCGATAGCCTTCAGCGACACCTCGACGATGGCGTAGCCCGGCTGCTTGTGCGGCTTGACGTTGTTGCGCACGAAGCGTTGCAGGGCCGGGCTGGCGGCGCGGGCGGCCTCGAAGGCGTCCGACACGGCCGGCAGGGTCTCGAAGTTCGTCTGGGCGAAGGCGGCGCGGATGCGGGTCAGCTCGGCGGCCGGCAGGTCGGCGCGCTCGGCGTCGATCTTGCCCCACTCCTCTTCCACCTGGCGCGCGAACTCCTCGGCGCCCAGGGCGGCGACCAGAATCTTGATGCGGGCCTTGTAGATGTTGTCGCGGCGACCGTGGCGGTTGTAGACGCGCAGGACGGCTTCCAGATAGCTCAGCAGGCGGCTGGTCGGCAGGTACGGCTTGATGGTCGGGCCGACATAGGGCGTGCGCCCCTGGCCCCCGCCGACGATCACCTCGAAGCCGATCTCGCCGTCACGACCCTTGCGCAGGATCAGGCCGATGTCGTGCACCTTCACGGCCGCGCGGTCGGTCAGGGCGCCGGTGATGGCGATCTTGAACTTGCGCGGCAGGAAGCTGAATTCCGGGTGCAGGGTCGACCATTGGCGGATGACTTCCGACCACACGCGCGGGTCGTCGATCTCCTCGGCCGTGGCGCCGGCATAGGGGTCGGCCGTGGTGTTGCGGATGCAGTTGCCGCTGGTCTGGATGGCGTGCAGGTCCACCTCGGCCAGGGCGTCCAGGATGTCGGGCGCGTCCTTCAGCTTGATCCAGTTGAACTGGACGTTCTGACGGGTGGTCATGTGCCCGTAGCCCTTGTCGTAGGTGCGGGCCACCCAGGCGAGGCGCCGGGCCTGGCGGCTGTTCAGCGAACCATACGGAATGGCCACGCGCAGCATGTAGGCGTGGAGCTGCAGATAGAGGCCGTTCATCAGCCGCAGCGGCTTGAACTGGTCCTCGGTCAGCTCGCCGGCCAGGCGGCGGGCCACCTGATGGCGGAACTCGTTGGAGCGGTCCGTCAGGAATTCGCGGTCGATGACGTCGTACTGATACATCTCTACTTCCTGCGGATCAGGTCGACGCGACCGGTCGAGCGGGCCGCGCCATGGGCGTGGCGCAGCGCTTCGATCACCTCGCCGCCGACGGCCTGCTTGCCGTGGGCGGGTTCGTTGCTGGGGCCCAGGGCCCGGATGCGTTCGCGGTAGCTGACCGGGGCCAGGCCCTCGCCTTCCACGGTGGCCAGGTCGATGGGATAGGGATCGACGATCACGGTCGGCTGGGCCTTGCCCTTGGCGACGGCGTCCTCGACCTCGGCGTCCTGGCCTTCGCCGAACAGCTGGGCGTCGCCGAAGCTGTCGACCCAGGCGCCGGCCTTCCAGAACACGACCTCGCCGTCGATCAGGCGATTGGCGGTGACAGCTTTCATGAACGCAGGCTCGCGGACTGGAGAACAACGGAGTCGATGAGGTCGGGCGCGCCGATCTCGGCCATGGCCATGGCCTCGCCGACCATCAGCAGCGCCGGACCCTTCAGGCCCTCGGCGGCGAGCGACAGCCCGGCCAGGGTGGTGAGGATGCGGCGCTCGTCGCCGCGGCTGGCGTTCTCGACGACCAGGGCCGGGGTCGAACCGGCGCGGCCGGCGGCGGTCAGGCGTTCGGCGATCAGGCCGGCGGTCGAGACGCCCATGTAGACGACGACGGTCTGGTTCGGACGCGCCAGAGCGGTCCAGTCCAGGTCGGGTTCGCCGTGAGCGGCATGGCCGGTGACGAAGGTGACGGCCTGGGCCGATCCGCGATGGGTCAGGGGCGCGCCGGCGCCGGCCGAGGCGGCCAGGGCAGCGGTGACGCCGGGCACCACGACGCAGTCCACGCCGGCCGCGCGGCAGGCGGCCAGCTCTTCGCCGCCGCGGCCGAACAGGAACGGATCGCCGCCCTTCAGCCGCACCACGCTCAACCCTTCCAGGGCCAGGGCCACCAGCAGTTGGTTGATGTCGTCCTGCGGCAGGGTGTGGCGCGACTTGCGCTTGGCCACGTCGATCCGCCGCGCCGTCGCGGGCGCCAGGTCGAGAATCTCGCCCGAGACCAGGCCGTCGTGAACCACCACGTCGGCGGCCTGCAGGGCCTTCAGGGCCTTGATCGTCAGCAGGTCGGGATCGCCGGGACCGGCCCCGACCAGGGTCACGATCCCAGGCAGGCGCGCGCTCGCCCCGCCGCCGAGGGCGACGAGACCGGCCTTGGGCCGGGAAGCGGATCGGACCGTCGGCCGAGCCATGCGATTCAGGTCCTCTATAAGCCAGTCACCATTGCCGAAGCGCCGGACCGGCGACTTCGCCAAACCGGTTCCCCGCAAAGCATTACGGGGCGAACCCTAGGGTCCGCCCCGCTCGCGTTCACCGACGAAAAGGGCCATTCCCGTCAGCGAACGCTTGCAAATTGGTCGTCGGCGGGCCAATTCGCAAACAAGGTCTTCTGCCGGGGCGTTCAGTAAAACTCATGGAAAGACAGTCGGAACGGCGGCGGCTCCCGCCCTTGAACGCTCTGCGTGCGTTCGAGGCGGCCGCGCGTCACCTGAACTTCAGCCGCGCCGCCGACGAGCTGTCGGTGACGCCCGGCGCCGTGAGCCAGCAGATCCAGAACCTGGAGGACTATGTCGGCGCGGCCCTGTTCAAGCGCACGCCCAAGGGCCTGCTGCTGACCGACGCCGCCCAGACCGCCCTGCCCGCCCTGCGCGAGGCGTTCGACCGCCTGGCCGAGGCCGCCAGCCTGCTGACCGCCGCCGTCGACGGCCGCCGCCTGACCCTGACCGCCGCCCCCTCGTTCGCCGCCAAGTGGCTGGTGCCGCGCCTGGGGAAGTTCGAGCAGGCCCAGCCCCAGGTCGACGTCTGGCTGTCGGCCGGCATGGAGGTAGTCGACTTCGCCGCCGGCGAGGTGGACCTGGCCATTCGCTACGGCTCGGGCCGCTATCCCGGGCTGGAGGTGATCCGCCTGCTCAGCGAGACGGTCATTCCTGTCGCGAGCCCTGAACTTCTGGCCTCCAACCCCTTGGAATCGCCGGAAGATCTCGCCCACCACATCCTGCTGCACGACGGCTCGCCCGACGCCGACGACAGCTGCCCGGACTGGGCCATGTGGCTGGCCGCGCGGGGCATCCGCAGCGTCGACGGGGCGCGGGGTCCGCGCTTCAACCAGTCCAGCCTGGTGATCGAGGCGGCCGCCAACGGACGCGGCATCGCCCTGGCCAAACAGACCCTGGCCCAGGCCGATCTGGACGCCGGGCGACTGGTCATCCCGTTCGAGATTCCCACGGCCGTCGACTTCGCCTATTACGTCGTCCATCCCAAGGCCAAGGGGCGTCTGCCGCAAGTGAAGGCGTTCGTTTCCTGGCTGCAGGCCGAGGCGGCCGCCCACGAGGCGGCGCTCCTCACCATGGACAACGGCGCGGGCATCTAAAGCTATATGGTCAAGACGATTATCGAGGTCGGCGAACGACTGGTTCCCGGCGACTGCCAGTCCATGGCCGATGTCCGCCAGGGCGTGGACGCCCTGGACCGGGCGCTGGTTCAACTGCTGACCGAGCGCCAGGGCTACATGGACGCCGCCGCCCGCATCAAGGCCGACCGCTCCAAGGTGTTCGACCGCGCGCGGATCGAGGACGTGGTCGAGAAGGTCAAGGCCGCCGCGCGCGAGTCGGGCCTGTCGGAAGCCATCGCCGAACCCGTGTGGCGCACGCTGATCGACCGCTGCATCGCGTATGAATACGACAGCTGGGATCGGACGAAGGGGTAATCGTCGGAGACGCCCCCTCCGTCGGGCTTCGCCCGCCACCTCCCCCGTTTCACGGGGGAGGAGAAGACCAGCACCGCCTCCCTCCTCACCCGTGCAACGGGAGAGGTGGCGCGTTGCGGATACGCATCTTGACGGAGGGGGCGTCCCTCCGCCTCAGCGATTCCCCCCGATCAGATCCCCGATCTCCCCGAGGATAGACCCCTCGCCGCGGTTCCCGCCCGTCCCGCCGGCCGCCGCCATCATCCGGCCGGCCAGGCGCGAGAACGGCAGGGACTGGATCCACACCTTCCCCGGCCCGCGCAGCCGCGCGAAGAACAGGCCCTCGCCGCCGAACAGCACGCTGCGCACGCCGCCGGCCATGACCAGATCGAAGTCCACGCCCGGCGTGTAGGCGGCCAGACAGCCCGTATCGACGTGCAGCTCCTCGCCGGCCTTCAGCTCGCGCTCCACCAGCGTGCCGCCCATCTGGACGAACACCCAGCCGTCGCCGTCCAGGCGCTGCATGATGAAGCCCTCGCCGCCGAACAGGCCCGTCATCATCCGCTTCTGGAAGTGGATGCCGATGGAGACGCCCCGCGCGGCGGCCAGGAAGCTGTCCTTCTGGCAGATCAGCGACCCGCCGAGTTGGCCGAGATTCAGCGGCAGGATCGAACCCGGCGTCGGCGAGGCGAAGGCCACCCGCGCCTTGCCCTGGCCGGTGTGGGTGAAGACCGTGGTGAACAGGCTCTCGCCGGTGACCAGGCGCTTGCCCGCGCCCAGCAGCTTGCCCATGAAGCCGCCGCCCTGGTCGCCCGAGCCGTCGCCGAACACCGTGGTCATCTGCACCGCCGCGTCCTTCCAGACGAACGAACCGGCCTCGGCCACGGCGCTCTCGCCCGGGTCCAGCTCGATCTCCAGGAACTGCAGCTCCTGGCCCTTGATCTCGAAGTCGATGTCGTCGGCGACGGCGGCGCTGCGGTGATGGGACCAGGGACCGTTGGTCATGGCGTTTCGGAACTCCGTTGGATTCGGCGTCACCTTAGGCAAGCGAACGCCGGTGCGCCAATTACGCATCCTTAAATTGACCGCATTGCCAAGCTCGGTTCCGACTTCGGAAACAGGAGTTCCCGCATGCGTCACGCCGCCGTTCCGTTCGTCGCCCTTCTGCTGGCCGCCACGACAGCGAGGGCCGACGACGTCGAGACCCGGATCAAGGCCGTCACCGAGGGCCTGCGCCCGGCCGTGGCGGTGACCGGACAGCCGGTCCAGCGCTCGACCCTGGCCCATGACATGGACGAGCTGCACGTGCCGGGCGTGGCCATCGCGGTGATCAAGGGCGGCAAGGTGGACTGGGCGCGCGGCTTCGGCGTCACCCGGCAGGGCGGCGAGGCGGTGAGCGACCGCACGCTGTTCCAAGCCGGATCGGTCAGCAAGCCCATCGCCGCCATGGCCATTCTGAAGCTGGTCCAGGACGGCCGCCTGCCGCTGGACGCCGACGTCAACACGGTGCTGAAGAGCTGGAAGCTGCCGGCCGGCCCCTACACGGCCCAGACGCCCGTCACCCTTCGCGCCCTGCTCTCGCACACGGCCGGGACCACGGTGCACGGCTTCCCCGGCTACGCGGCGGGCGAAGCGGTTCCCACCGTGCCCCAGGTGCTGGACGGCGCGCCGCCCGCCAACACCAAGCCGGTGGTCGTCGACACCGCCGTGGGCCAGGCCTACCGCTATTCCGGCGGCGGCTACACGGCGGCCCAGCTGATGGCGACCGACGCTACCGGCGAGACCTTCCCCGCCATCGTCGCCCGCACGGTGTTCAAGCCCATCGGCATGACGGCCAGCACCGAGGACCAGCCGCTGGACGCCGCCCGACTGGCCCACGTCGCCCAGCCGCACGACGCCAAGGGCGCGCCCATCGAGGGCGGCCCGCACGTCTATCCCGAGATGGCGGCGGCGGGCCTGTGGACCAATGTCGACGACCTGGCCCGCTTCGTCCTCGACCTGCGCGGCGCCGTGCGCGGCGAGACCGGCCATGCCCTGTCGCCCGCCACCGCCAAACTCATGTTGACCCCGGTGAAGTCGGAATACGGTCTGGGCGTGGGCGTCCATGCCGAGGGCGACGACATCACCTTCGGCCACGACGGCTCGAACGTCGGCTACAAGGCCGTCATGCTGGGCTTCGTCAAATCGGGCGACGGGGTGGTGGTGCTGACCAACGGCGACAAGGGCTACGAGCTGGGCAACCGCATCGTCCGCGCCGTGGCCGCCGCCTATGGCTGGCCCGACCAGCGCCAGGTGGTCCGCACCGCCGCGCCCCTGACCGCCGACCAGCGCGCGCCCTATGCCGGCACGTTCATGATCCCCAGCGTCGGCGACTTTACGATCCACTCGGGGCCGGACGGCCTGGTCGCCGAGATCTGGAAGGGCTCGACCGAACCCCTGCTGGCCGAGGCGCCGGGCCGGTTCTTCCTGGTGTCGTCCAACCTGACCCTGACCTTCAGCGACCCCGACCACGGGGTGATCGCCCTGGACGGGTTCAGAGGCGAGTTCACGCGGGAGAAGCCCTAAGGCGACGCCCCCTCCGACCGCTTCGCGGCCACCTCCCCCGTTTCACGGGGGAGGAGAAGGTCGTCTCCGCATCCTCCTCACCCGCGAAGCGGGGGAGGTGGCGCGATGCGCAGCATCGTGACGGAGGGGGCGTCCCGCCCTACCCCTTCAGCGACCGCAGCGCCCGCTCGTGCGCATAGGCCGCGATGTCCAGCAACGCCCGGTCCAGCGCCGTGCGTACGTCGCCCAGGCTGTTGTTACCCAGCTCCGCCCCCTCGCAGATGTCGCCCAGCTGGAAGGCCCCCACGCCGCGCGCCGCGCCCTTGACCGTGTGGACCGCGTCCATCCAGCCGGGCGAGCTCTTATCGAGCATCGGAGTCCATAGCGCGGCCTGTTCGCGGAACAGGGCCAGCACCTCGTCGATCACCGTGGAATCGTCCATCGCGAACCGTTCCAGATAGGCGAAATCCACGGCTCCGCTGATATCTCGTTTGGCCAAAAAAAGTCCCTTGCGTTCCAAGATTCTTTGCGTATGTTCCGCGCCTCGCCGCCGAGGCAAACCACCGCTTCGGGCCGCGCGGGCGCATAGCTCAGTTGGTAGAGCAGCTGACTCTTAATCAGCGGGTCGTAGGTTCGAATCCTACTGCGCCCACCATTTCCTCCAAAGACTTCAAAGACTTTCCCCTCCGGGGACGCCGCCGAGCGCGTCGTCGCCGCGCGTCCGCGCACTCGCCTTCTACGCTGCTCGCGCGGCGGACGTAAGGGCACGATGGCCTGACGTTGTGATCCGTTGGATGCTGCCCGCAACGAAGGCGGGAGGCGGACGGAATGATCACCCTCTATCACTGCGTCGGGGCGCGCTCGTTCCGGGCCCTCTGGGCGCTGGAGGAGCTGGGCCTGGCCTACACCCTGAAGCTGACGCCCTTCCCGCCCCGCTTCCGCGAGCCTGGATACCTCGACGTCAATCCGCTGGGCACCACCCCGACCCTGATCGACGGCGACGTCCTGATGAGCGAGTCCGCCGCCATCGGCGAATACCTGGCCCGCCGCCATGGCCCCTCCGACCTGACCGTCGCGCCCGACGAGCCGGGCTTCGGGGCCTATCTCAACTTCCTGCACATGGGCGAGGCCACCCTCACCTTCCCGCAGACGATCCACCTGCGCTACGCGGTGTTCGAGCCCGAGGAGCGCCGCCTGCCCCAGGCCGCGGCCGATTATGTGCAGTGGTTCCTGTCGCGGCTGAAGGCGGCGGCCCGGCTGCTGGACGACAGCGGCCATGTCGCCGCGCGCCGCTTCACCATGGCCGACATCTCGGTGGCCTACGCCCTGAAGCTGGGCGAGCAGCTGGGGTTCGCCGAGAGCTTCCCGGAGCCCTTCAAGGCGCATCTGGCGCTCATGAAGGCCCGCCCCGGCTACCAGCGCGCCCTGGCCGCCGAAAGCGCCGGAGAACCCGTCCTGTGAGCCCTGATCGCATTCCCGTCATCGTCGGTGTCGGCGAGGCCCTGGACCGCCCCAGCGACCTCTCCCAGGCCCTGGAGCCCCTGGCCCTGATGGAGGCCGCCCTGCGCGCCGCCGACGAGGACTCCAGCGGCGGTTTCCTGAAGCGGATCGGCTCGCTCGACGTCGTCAACCAGCTCAGCTGGCGCTACGCCGATGCGGCCGCCGAGCTGTGCGCCTGGCTGGACATCGCCCCGGCCCGCGCGGTCTACGGCCCCGTGGGCGGCGAGAGCCCGGTGCGCTATCTGCACGAGGCGGCGATCCGCATCGCGAGGGGCGAGGCCCAGGTCTGCGCCGTGGTCGGGGCCGAGGCCCAGTGGAGCGCCAACAAGGCCCGCGCGGCGGGCCTCGACCTGCCCTGGACGCCCAAGCCGCCGGCCGACGGCCACGGCCCGCGCATCGAGGTCCATCCCCTGGCCTTCAAGCTGGGCGTCTTCCTGCCCGTCAGCGTCTATCCGTTCTACGAGAACGCCGCCGCCCATCACTGGGGCCAGACGCCGCGCGAGGCCCTGGCCGAGTCCGGCGCCCTGTGGTCGGCCTATGCGGCGGTGGCGGCGCGGCAGCCGAACGCGTGGCTGAAGACCGCCTTCACGCCCGAGCAGATCACCGTCCCGCGCCCCGACAACCGCCCCATCGCCTGGCCCTACACCAAGCTGATGGTGGCCAACATGCAGGTGAACCAGGGGGCGGCGGTGATCGTCACCAGCCTGGCCGCCGCCCGGGCCGCCGGGATCGCCGACGAGCGGCTGGTCTTCATCCACGGCGGGGCGGCGGCCAAGGAGCCGACCGACTATCTCCAGCGCGACCACTATCACGGCTCGGCCGCCCAGGAGGCGGTGCTGGCGGCCGTGGCGACCATGGCGCCGGGCGACTTCGACGCCCTGGAGCTCTACAGCTGCTTCCCCTGCGTGCCGAAGATGGCGCGGCGGAACCTGGGCCTGGCCGAAGACGTGACGCCCACCGTGACCGGCGGCCTGACCTTCTTCGGCGCCCCGATGAACAGCTACATGACTCACGCCGCCGTCGCCATGACCCGGCGGCTGCGGGAGGGCGGCGAGACGGGCCTGCTTTACGGCCAGGGCGAGTTCGTCACCAAGCACCACGGTCTGGTGCTGGGCCGCGCGCCAGCGACCTCCGGGCGGCCGCTGGAGGCGGTCAGCGTCCAGGACGTCGCCGACGCCCGGCGGGGACCCGTCCCGGCCTTCGTGGAGGCGGCGACCGGCCCGGCGACGCTGGAGACCCACACCGTGCTCTACGACCGCGACGGCGCGCCCACCCATGGTGTGGCCATCGTGCGTCTTCCGGACGGCGCCAGGAGCCTGGCGCGGGTGCCGGCGAGCGACACCGACACCCTGGCGGCCCTTACAGATCCCGAGGCCTTCGCCATCGGCCGGACGGGGTCGTTGCGCGATGGCGAAGGCGGGGTATCCGACTGGCGGCTCTGAACCTACGGAAGGCGGACGGCGTTCCCTCTGGCGAAGGAACCCGCCCATGCCTCGCCGCAGCCTGCTCCCGACCGTCCTGACCCTCGCCCTCGGCGGTATGGCGCTGGCCGGCTGCGCCTACGACCGCTCGACCGCGCCGGGCTATGCCTGGAACTACATGACCAGCGAGGGCGAAGGGGCCAAGCTCGCCTATGGCCGGCCCGACAGCGACGACGTGGTGCTGATGATGGCCTGCGCGCCGCGCGCCTCGGCCGTGACCCTGACGGCGACGGGCCTGACCGGCGGCGAGATCGCCCTGGCCTCGGGCCACACGGTCACCCGCCTGAAGGCCGCCCCCTCGCCCTCGGCGATGGGCGACGGCGTGCTGGAGGCCCGCACCTCGGTCGACGCCTCGGCGCTCAGCGCCTTCCGCCGCACCGGCGACCTGGACCTGCTGGTCGCCGACGAACGCCACAGCCTGGACGCCGCGCCGGTGGATCGCAGGGACGTGAAGGCGTTCTTCAAGGCGTGTTCGGTTTAACGGCCGGGGACATGCGCATGCGCGTGTCCCCGGCCGGGTCTAAGCCCTACGCCCCGCCGCGCTGATGTTGTCGACGCCCAGCGCCGCGAGGCAGCCGCGCAGGATGCCCTCGGCGTCCAGGCCGGCCTGGGCGTACATGAGGTCGGGCTTGTCCTGGTCCTGGAACACATCCGGCAGGACCAGGGTGCGGATCTTCAGGCCGCGATCCAGGGCGCCGTGCTCGGCCAGGGCTTGCAGCACGAAGGCGCCGAAGCCGCCCATGGCGCCTTCTTCCACCGTGATGATCGCCTCGTGCTCGCGGGCCAGGCGCAGCAGCATGTCGACGTCCAGCGGCTTGGCGAAGCGGGCGTCGGCGACCGTCGCGGAGAGCCCCCGCGCGGCCAGGAGGTCGGCGGCCTTGAGGCATTCGCCCAGGCGCGTGCCCAGCGAGACGATGGCGACGCTGGTCCCCTCGCGGACGATGCGGCCCTTGCCGATCTCCAGAGGAGCGGCGAGGTCCGGGATGGTCAGGCCCAGGCCCTCGCCGCGCGGATAGCGGAAGGCGCTGGGGCGGTCGTCGATGGCCACGGCGGTCGAGACCATGTGGGCCAGTTCCACCTCGTCGGCGGCGGCCATCAGCACCATGCCGGGCAGAGCGCCCATGAAGCCGATGTCGAAGGTGCCCGCGTGGGTGGGGCCGTCGGCGCCGACCAGACCGGCGCGGTCCATGGCGAAGCGCACGGGCAGGCGCTGGATGGCCACGTCGTGGACCACCTGGTCGTAGCCGCGCTGCAGGAAGGTGGAATAGATCGCCGCGAACGGCTTCATGCCGTCGGCGGCCAAGCCCGCGGCGAAGGTCACCGCGTGCTGCTCGGCGATGCCGACGTCGAAGGTGCGGTCCGGATAGGCCTTGCCGAACAGGTCCAGCCCCGTGCCCGAGGGCATGGCGGCGGTGATGGCCACGATCTTGTCGTCGACGGCCGCGTGCTTGATCAGCTCCTGGGCGAAGACCTTGGTGTAGCTGGGCGGGCCGGCGGCGGCCTTGTGCTGCTGGCCGGTGACGACGTCGAACTTGACCACCGCGTGCAGCTTGTCGGCCGCGCCCTCGGCCGGGGCGTAGCCCTTGCCCTTCTGGGTGACGACGTGGACCAGAACCGGCTTCTCGTCGAAGTTCTTGGCGTTGTTCAGCACGCTGACCAGGGCGTCCATGTCGTGGCCGTCGATGGGGCCCACATAGTGGAAGCCCAGTTCCTCGAAGAAGGTGCCGCCGGTGACCATGCCGCGGGCGTATTCCTCGGCCTTGCGGGCCGCGTCGCGGATCGGGGTGGGCAGCTTCTCGACCACGGTCTTGCCCAGCTTGCGGACCTTCCGGTACGCGCCGCCCGAGACGAGGTTGGCCAGGTAGGCGCTCATGCCGCCCACCGGCGGGGCGATCGACATGTCGTTGTCGTTGAGGATGACGATCAGGCGCTTGGTGGTGTCGACCGCCGCGTTCATCGCCTCGTAGGCCATGCCCGCGCTCATCGAGCCGTCGCCGATCACGGCGATGACGCTGTTGTCCTCGCCCTTGGCGTCACGCGCGGCGCAGAAGCCCAGCGCCGCCGAGATCGAGGTGGCCGCGTGGGCCGCGCCGAACGGGTCGTATTCGCTCTCGGCGCGCTTGGTGAAGCCCGACAGCCCCCCGCCCTGGCGCAGGGTCTTGATGCGGTCGCGGCGGCCGGTGAGGATCTTGTGCGGATAGGCCTGGTGGCCGACGTCCCAGATGACGATGTCCTTGGGTGTCTCGAACACGTGGTGCAGGGCCACGGTCAGCTCGACCACGCCCAGGCCCGCGCCCAGGTGCCCGCCGGTGACGGAGACGGCGTCGATGGTCTCGGCCCGTACCTCGCTGGCCAGCTGCTTCAGTTCGGCCACGGAAAGACCCCGCGTATCGGCCGGCGAGGAGATGGTGTCGAGGAGAGGGGTCAAGGCAGGCATGTCCGAAGAAAGCGCGGTCAGTTGCGGCGGTCCAGCACGAAATCCACGCTAAGGCGAAGATGTTCGGCCCGTTCGCCGAAAATATCGAGATGTGATCGAGTCTGGGCGGCCAGAAGGTTCACGCGCTCCTTCGCCGCATCCAGGCCCAGGAGGGTGACGTAGTTGGTCTTGCCCTTGGCCGCGTCCTTGCCGCCGGCGGCCTTGCCCAGCACGGCTTCGTCGCCCTCGGCGTCCAGGATGTCGTCGACGATCTGGTAGGCCAGGCCCAGGTCCTGGGCGAAACCCATCAGGGCCGCGCGCTCGGAATCCTTGGCGCGGGCGATGATCAGCGGGATCTCGAAGGCGAAGGCGATCAGAGCCCCGGTCTTCAGCCGCTGCATGCGGGCCACCGCGCCCAGGTCGTCGCGCACGCCCAGCAGGTCGATCATCTGGCCGCCGGCCATGCCCTTGGCGCCCGAGGCGATGGCCAGCTTGCGCACCAGTTCCGAGCGGACGTGGCCGTCGTCGTGGGTATCGGGGTGGGCCATGATCTCGAAGGCGGCGGTCTGCAGGGCGTCGCCGGCCAGGATCGCGGTGGCCTCGTCGTACTGGATATGGACGGTCGGACGGCCGCGCCGCACGTCGTCGTCGTCCATGGCCGGCAGGTCGTCGTGCACCAGGCTGTAGGCGTGGATGCACTCCAGCGCGCAGGCGGCCCGCAGGACCGGCCGCTCGGGCAGGTCGAACATCTTGCCCGTCTCAAGCGCGAAGAACGGCCGCAGGCGCTTGCCCGGCCCCAGGGCCGCATAGCGCATGGCCTCGGTCAGGCGGCTTTCGGGACCGTCGGCGCGCGGCAGCAGCTCGTCGAGCGCGACGGTGACGATGTCGGCGGCCTGGACGATGCGCTTTTCGAGATCGATCAAAACAGCTTCCCCCCGTTGGGGACGTCGCGGTCGACGTCGATCAGCACCACCCCGCCCTCGGCGTCGGGGAAACCCAGGCACAGCACTTCGGACTTCATCGGACCGATCTGGCGCGGGGGAAAATTGACGACCGCCGCCACGCGACGGCCCAGCAGCTCGTCGGGCGTATAGTGCTTGGTGACCTGGGCGGACGATTTCTTGACCCCGATCTGCGGGCCGAAATCGACGGTCAGCTTATAGGCGGGCTTGCGGGCCTCCGGAAACGGCTCGGCCTTCACGATCGTGCCGATACGGATATCGACGCGTTCGAAGTCCTCGTAGCCGATCTGCGGGGAGGCCTGGCCCATCAGTTGAACTCGGCCGCTTCCGCCGCGACGGCGCCACCTTGGCCCAGCACGATCTTCTCGACCTTCAGGCGGGCCGCTTCCAGCTTCTTTTCGCAGTGGGCCTTCAGCGCCGCGCCGTCCTCGTAGATCTCGATCGAGCGCTCGAGTTCGGCCTTGCCGGACTCCAGTTCGCCGACGATCTGCTCGAGGCGGGCCAGGGCCTGCTCGAAGCTCATGCCTTCAAGATCCTGCGGGCTGATCATTTCTACTCCGGAGCGAATGGGCGCACCCTAGTGGCGGGCGTCGGCGCGGGCAACGTCGTTGGCCAGCGTTTTGGTGAACGGGGTTACGGGGCCGGGCCCCGGTGTCGCTTGCGAAGGCGCCTAGACGCGTTCGAAGCGCTTGACGCACCAGTACTGGAAACCCTGGTCGACCGTCTTCTTCAGACCGCGCTTCTGCAGGGACAGGCCGATCATGGTGTTGAAGAAGCCGTGGGCCACCAGCAGCACGTCCTGGCCGTTGCGCGACAGGTCGATCAGCAGGTCGGCGGCCTGGTCGGCGCGGACCTCGGCCTGGGCCCGGCTCTCCTGGCCGGCGTGATGGTCGAAGAACCACCACCAGAAACGCGAGAAGAAGCCCCAGTGCTTGGGCGACATCTTGATCCAGCGCGGCCAGGGCGGCGGCGGCAGCGGGGCCTCGATGAACAGCGGGTCGGTGGCGAAGGCCCGGCCGCCGGCCACGGCCGTGGCGGTCTCGATCGAGCGGCGACGGGTGGAGGCGACGATGGCGCCCGCGTCGCGCGCCGTGGCCACCAGCGAGGCCGGCGGCGTCTGGCCGGCCAGCAGGCCGCCCTCCTCGTAGCGCGCCCACCACTCGCCATAGGCCGGGGCGTTGAAGCGGACCTTGCGCGACAGGGCCGGCTCGCCGTGACGCGCCAAGGTGATGGCGCCGGGCCGGACGCCGGTTCCCGAGACTGGAGTGGTGGACAGGTGGTCGGCGGATTCGTCGGCCATAGATATTGCAGGTCCGGTTTCGCGCCGCGCGCGATCTGTCGGACCTCTCACCCCTCTTGCAACGCTTGGACATGCGCGGCCGCCGAACGGCCGAGCGCCTGTAGGTCGTAGCCGCCCTCGAGCGAGGAAACAATACGCCCCCCGCATCGGCGGTTGGCGACGGAGGCGATCGCCCGGGTCGCCCAGGCGAAATCCTCGGCCTCCAGGCTCTGCGACGCCAGCGGATCGCGCACATGGGCGTCGAAGCCGGCCGAGACCAGGATCAGTTCGGGCGCGAATCCGTCGACCTGGTCCATCAGCCCCTCGAAGCCCCGGCGCCAGGTCTCGCGCGGCGCATGGGGCGCGACGGTGGCGTTGGCGACATTGCCCACGCCCCGCTCGGACGGGTCGCCCGTGCCGGGATACAGCGGCGACTGGTGGATCGAGGCGAAGAACACCGACGGATCGTGCTCGAACGCCGCCTGAGTGCCGTTGCCGTGGTGGACGTCGAAGTCGACGATGGCCACCCGCTTCAGCCCCGAGGCCTGGGCCACGCGGGCGGCCACGGCGATGTTGGAGAACACGCAGAAGCCCATGGCCGTGTCGGGCTCGGCATGGTGGCCCGGCGGCCGCACGGCGCAGAAGGCCCGGCTGCCCTGCCCGCCCGCCACGGCCCGAACGGCCGAGACCACGGCCCCGGCGGCCCGGAAGGCGGCGGTCAGGCTGCCGGTCGACAGCACGGTGTCGGGATCCAGCGCGTGGCGCCCGTGGCTGGGCGCGGCGGCCAGTATGGCGTCGATGAAGCCCTGGGGATGCACCCTGGCCAGGTCGGCGACCTCGACCAGCGGGGCCTCGAACCGCTCCAGGTCCAGCGTGGCGTCGTCGTCCAGCGCGTCGATCACCGCCCGCAGGCGCTCCGGTCGCTCGGCGTGGTTGTCGCCGGGCCGGTGGTCCAGCATGTCCAGATGGGTGTAGAGCGCCACGCCCATGGATCAGGCCGCCTGTCGCTGGGCCGCCAGCCGGGCGATGCGCCCCTCGCCCCAGGCGGCCAGGGCGTCGATCACCGGCCCCAGGCTGCGCCCTTCCTCGGACAGGCTGTATTCCACCTTGGGCGGCACCTGGGCGTAGACGCGGCGATCGACCAGGCCGACCTCCTCCAGTTCGCGAAGCTGCTTGGTCAGCATGCGCTGGGTGATGCCGGTCAGGCGCCGGCCCAGTTCGTTGAACCGCAGCGTGCCGTCGCGCTTCAGGTGGAACAGGATCACCCCTTTCCACTTGCCGTCCATCAGGTCGAGCGTCGCCTCGACCGGGCAGCCCTCGGCGCACTGGTAGTCGCGGAACTTGGCCATCACAGTATCCTTTTGGGTACTACCGACAGAATTTTACCGTACTTGCGCGTTTCGCAGGTTAGTCCGATCTGGGGTCCAGGCCAACCGATACAAGGCCGCCACACAAGGATCCCGCCATGAAAGCCGTCGGCTTCAAAGCCCCCTCGCCCGTCGCCGCCCCGGACTCGCTAATCGATCTGGACCTGCCCAAACCCGTGCCCACCGGCCGCGACCTGCTGGTGGCCGTCCGCGCCGTCTCGGTGAACCCGGTCGACACCAAGATCCGCGCCGGCCGCAAACCGGCCGAGGGCCAGGTCGAGGTGATCGGCTGGGACGCCGCCGGCGTGGTCGAGGCCGTGGGGCCCGATGTCACCCTGTTCAAGATCGGCGACCCGGTCTGGTACGCCGGCGCCATCGACCGGCCCGGTTCGAACGCGGAGTTCCAACTGGTCGACGAGCGGATTGTCGGCAGGAAGCCCGCCAGCCTGTCGTTCGCCCACGCCGCCGCCCTGCCCCTGACGGCGATCACCGCCTGGGAGCTGCTGTTCGACCGCCTGGGCGCGACCGCCGACAGCGACGGGACCCTGCTGGTGGTGGGCGGCGCGGGCGGGGTCGGCTCGATCCTGATCCAGCTGGCCCGCCAGTTGACCAAGCTGACCGTCGTCGCCACCGCCTCCCGGCCCGAGACCCGCGCCTGGTGCCTGGAGCTGGGCGCCCACCACGTGGTGGACCATTCCGCCGACCTCGCCGCCCAGGTCGCCGCCACCGGCGTCGGCCCCGTCGCCCTGATCGCCGGCCTGACCAACACGACCGACCACTTCCCCGCCCTGGTCGAGATCGTCGCGCCCCAGGGCCGCATCGCGGTGATCGACGATCCCAAGTCGCTCGACGTCGTGCCCCTGAAGCTGAAGGCCGTGTCGCTGCATTGGGAGCTGATGTTCACCCGCTCGCTGTTCCAGACGCCTGACATGATCGCCCAGCACGAACTCCTGAACGCCGTGGCCGATCTGGTCGACGCCGGTCGCCTGAAGACCACGGTGACCGAGGTGCTCAGCCCCATCGGCGCCGCCAACCTGGTCAAGGCCCACGCCGCCATCGAGAGCGGCCGCACGCGCGGCAAGATCGTGCTGGAGGGCTTCTGAACCGATTGCCGGACCGGGGTCGTGGCGGCTATCCAGGCGTCATGACCCCGACCATCCGCCGCGCCACGATCGACGACGCCGACACCGTTTCCAGCCTCGGCGCCCGCACCTTCAGCGACACCTTCGCCCATCTGTACCCGACCGAGGACCTGGAGACCTTCCTGGCCTACGCCTACGGCCTGGAGCGCACGAAGCGCGACCTGGCCGATCCGGCCATGGCCACCTGGCTGATGGAGCTGGACGGCGAGGCCATCGGCTACGCCACGGCCGGTCCGGCGGGTCTGCCCCATCCGGACGTGCGGCCCGAGCACGGCGAGCTGAACCGCATCTATGTGCTCAAGGACTTCCAGGGCGGCGGGCGCGGCTCGCTGCTGCTGAAGACCGTGCTGGACTGGCTGGAGCGCGACGGCCCCCGCCCGCTATGGATCGGGGTGTGGTCGCAGAACCTGGGGGCGCAGAAGCTTTACGAGAGCAAGGGCTTCGAGAAGGTTGGGGAGTACTTCTTCCCCGTCGGCGAGACCCGAGACCTGGAGTTCATCCTGCGGCGGGGGTGACAGACACCGGGGACACACACTCGCTCCTCGGCCCGAGATCGCCCTGCCGAAATCGTGGGGCGAGTGTGTGTCCCCACCTTCGGCGCCGTTGCGCCTAGCCCCATAACCCGCCATCCTTCGAACAACCGTTCGAAAGCAGACCCATGTTCCTCCGCTTCTTCTCCGAGCTCCGCGCCGCCAAGATTCCGGTCAGCTTGCGCGAATACCTCCTGCTAATGGAGGCGCTGGACAACGACGTCATCGACCGGCGGATCGAGGACTTCTACTTCCTGTCGCGCGCCAGCCTGGTGAAGGACGAGAAGAATCTCGACAAGTTCGACCGGGTGTTCGGCCACGTCTTCAAGGGGCTGGAGACCGTCGAGGACGGCATCACCGCCGACATTCCGGAAGAGTGGCTGAAGGCCCTGACCGAGAAGTTCCTCACCGACGAGGAAAAGGCGCAGATCGAGGCCCTGGGCGGCTTCGAGAAGCTGATGGAGACCCTGCGCGAGCGTCTCGAAGAACAGAAGAAGCGCCACGAGGGCGGCAACAAGTGGATCGGCTCGGGCGGCACCTCGCCCTTCGGCAACAACGGCTACAACCCCGAAGGCGTGCGCATCGGCCAGGACAAGAGCCGCCACGGCAAGGCCGTGAAGGTCTGGGACAAGCGCGAGTACAAGAACCTCGACGACACGGTCGAGCTGGGCACCCGCAACATCAAGGTGGCGCTGCGCCGCCTGCGCAAGTTCGCCCGCCAGGGGGCGCAGGACGAGCTGGATCTCAACGGCACCATCCGGGGCACCGCCGAGAAGGGTTATCTGGACATCCAGATGCGTCCCGAGCGGCGCAACACGATCAAGGTGCTGTTGTTCTTCGACATCGGCGGCTCGATGGACAGCCACATCAAGCTCTGCGAGGAGCTGTTCAGCGCCGCCCGCACCGAGTTCAAGCACCTGGAATTCTTCTACTTCCACAACTGCCTGTACGAGGCGGTGTGGAAGGACAATCGCCGCCGCCTCGCCGAAAAGACCCCGACCTGGGACGTGCTCCACAAGTTCCCCAGCGACTACAAGGTGATCTTCGTCGGCGACGCGACCATGAGCCCCTACGAGATCACCTATCCGGGCGGCAGCGTCGAGCACTGGAACGAGGAGCCGGGCGCGGCCTGGGTCAGCCGGGTCACCGACATCTACCAGAGCGCCGTGTGGCTGAACCCCACGCCAGAGCGGCACTGGGACTACACCCAGTCGATCGGCGTGATGAAGCAGCTGATGAACGACCGGATGTATCCGCTGACCATCGAGGGTCTGGACAAGGCCATGCGCGAGCTGGTGCGGGGGTAAAGCTCAAGCCCCCCCCGCAGGTCGAAGACCCTTGGTTAGTCGGGTCCGTTGCCTGTGCAGACCTCGTCCACCCAGACCTCATAGAACGCGGTCCTCACGCCGCCGGTGACGATCGAACCCTCGCAATTGCTGATCCAGACGCCGACCTCATTGGTGTGCGCGGCATCGTCGAAATAGTGGATTTCACGTTTGCGGTACGGCACCGCCCCACTGACGGCCGGGATGACCAGTCCCACGACGGCCGCAACGATCGTTAGCCTCTTGGCCAGTTTTCCGTATTGCATATCGTCCTCTTTTCACAACCCAAGGAAGAATGCAGGAATTCAAGACTCGCGCAATCATTGGCAGCAACCTTTTCGGCCCGCGCTGATAAATTGCACTCCAGGAGCCCATGCGCTTTCTTCAGCGGCGTCAGGGTCGAGCGGACGGACCATGGATGATCCCCACCACCTGCTGCGTTTCCTGGACGCCCAGCACGGCGTGTACGAGGCCGCGCTGGACGAGCTGAAGCGCGGTCGCAAGACCAGTCACTGGATGTGGTTCGTCTTTCCGCAGATCGCGGGCCTGGGGCTCAGCCAGATGTCGCGGCGCTACGCCATCGGCTCGCTGGACGAGGCGCGGGCCTATCTGGCCCATCCGGTGCTGGGTCCGCGGCTGATCGCCGGGGTCGAGGCGGTCAACGCGGTCGAGAACCGGTCGGCGCATGAGATCTTCGGCTCGCCCGACGACCAGAAGTTCCAGTCGTGCCTGACCCTGTTCGAACAGGCGGCCACCGAGCCTCGGGTCTTCGCTACGGCCTTGGACAAATATTACGGCGGCCGGCGCGACGGGCGCACCTTGGCGGCCCTTGATCGGGGCGATCCCGCCTAGGCCCGCCGCGCGCATGTAAAACGGTCAATCCGCATCGCCCCGGCGGCGCTTGCCGATTTCCTCCGTCGGCGTTCCATCTTGACGCTTGCGCCAAATTCGAACGGCCGTAAGACTTCCCTAAAGGTAAAGGGGATCCGTAAGTGAGTCCGAAGAGCGACGGCGTTGCCGTCACCACCGCGCCCGAGATCGACGTCGAAGGCGTCGACAACGAGGCCGTCACCAAGAACCTGGTGTTCGTCGCCGCCGAGCGCCTGTTCGCGCTGCACGGCTTCCAGAACGTGTCGGTGCGCGACATCACCGCCGCGGCCGGCGTCAACCTGGCCTCGGTGAACTATCACTTCGGCTCCAAGGACGCCCTGCTCTACGAAATCTTCCGCCGCCGCACGGTGGAGCTGAACCGCGAGCGGGCCAAGAAACTGCACGAGGCCATCGACCGCCATGCGGGCGCCCCGCCCGTGCGCGAGATCCTGGCCGCCCTCTTGACCCCGCCTCTGAAGTGGCTGGCCCCCGACCACGAGCGCCGCATCTCGCTGCAGTTCCTGATCCGGGCCCGCAGCGAGGGCACCGACGAGATCCGCAAGGTGCTGCAGACCGACGTCACCCACCTGCGCCGTTTCTCCGACGCCCTGCTGAAGGCGCGGCCGGACCTGCCGTCGGAGGAAATCTACTGGCGGCTGCACTTCACCCTGGGCATGCTGCACAACAACCGCTTCGCCGAGTTCGACCGGCTGAACGTGCTGTCGGAAGGCACGACCAGCGAAGCCGACGTCGAGGCCCTGCTGACGCGGATGCTGAACTTCGCCGAGGCGGGTTTCTCGGCGTAGCACTTTTCGCTGTCATCCCGGCCTTCGGGTCGCGTGAGCGATCCGCCTGACGGCGGATTGGCGCGCAGCGCGAAGGTCCGGGACCGACGCGTGAACTCAGCGCTCCAGGTCGGTCCCGGATCGGCGGCCCTTCGGGCCTTGTCCGGGATGACAGGCCGTATCGGCTCCCACGCAACACCTCCCGGTTTTATCCTGCAAACACACCCTAAAGCCGCCCTGGCGGTTTGACAGGCCGCGCCGATTTAACTTACTGCGCTTGCGACTTATTCTCATCCGCAAGCGAGACCGCCTCATGACCCTCTCTCCGCGCGCCCTGCTGCTGGCCGGCGCCGCCCTGGCGACCCTCTCCCTGGGCGCGGTCGCCCATGCCGCCGAGATCGCCGACGTGACCGCCGACGAGGCCGTGGCCACTGCCACCCCGGAGAACCAGGTCGAGGGCGTGACCGTCACCGGGGCCCGCGCCCGCACCTCGGCCGTCAGCGGCCTGGACATGAGCCTGCGAGAGACGCCCCAGTCGGTGACCGTCATCGGCCGCGAGCAGATCGAGATCTTCGGCCTCAACGACGTCAACAGCCTGCTGGCCAACGTGGTGGGGGTGAACGTCGAGCGGGTCGAGACCGACCGCACCTATTATAACTCGCGCGGCTTCGACATCACCAACTTCCAGGTCGACGGCATGGGCCTGCCGATGATCTGGGGCATCCAGTTCGGCGACCTGGACACCGCCATCTTCGACCGGGTCGAGGTGGTGCGCGGGGCCAACGGCATGCTGAGCGGCACCGGCAACCCGTCGGCCACGGTCAACTATGTGCGCAAGCGCCCGACCCAGGAGTTCCAGGCCAAGGCCTCGGCCGCCTACGGCTCGTGGAACGACATGCGGCTGGAGGCCGACGTCTCCGGCCCGCTCAACGCCACGGGCACGGTCACCGGCCGGCTGGTCTACGCCAACCAGGACAAGGACAGCTATCTCGACTACAACAAGGTCAACCGCAACGTTTACTACGGCATGCTGTCGTGGGACGTGACGCCCAGGCTGAACGCCACCGCCGGCTATTCGCGCCAGGACAACCTGGCCAGCGGCGTGCTCTGGGGCGCCCTGCCGCTGGAATATTCCGACGGCACGCTGATCGACTATCCCCGTTCGGCCTCCACCTCGGCGGACTGGACCTACTGGGACACCCACGACAAGAGCGCCTTCGCCGAGCTGACCTACGACCTCGGCGGCGACTGGAGCGCCAAGGGCACCTACACCCACAAGACCTTCGAGGAGAACGCCAAACTCCTCTACGCCTCGGGCAACCCCGATCCGACCACGGGCCTGGGCGTCGAGGGCCAGACGGGCCGCTATCCGTCGACCTACAAGCAGGACCTGTGGGAGATCCAGGTCACCGGCCCGGTCGAGCTGTTCGGCCGCAAGCACGACCTGGTGTTCGGCGCCAGCACCGCCAAACAGAACGGCAAGGAATGGGAAGACTTCGCCGGCGGCGGCCTGCCCTATCCGGCGATCGGAGACTGGGGCGATCAGCAGATCGCCGAGCCGGCCTATCCCGGCGCCTATCTGGCCGCCGACACCCGTGATCGCCTGAACCGCTACTACGGCGCCGCGCACCTGAACTTCACCGACCGCCTGAAGGGCGTGGTCGGCTTCAATGCCATCGACCTGAAGTCGTCGGGCGACTCCTACGGCACGGACCAGGCGCGCAAGGCCTCGAAGGTCAGCCCCTATGCGGGCCTGGTGTTCGACCTGACCAAGAACGTCTCGCTGTACGGCAGCTACACCGACATTTTCAATCCGCAGTCGGAAGTCAGCATCGACAACGTCAAGCTCGATCCGGCCCAGGGCACCAGCTACGAAGGCGGCCTGAAGAGCGAGTGGTTCGGCGGCAAGCTCTACGCCTCGGCTGCGGTGTTCAAGTCCAAGCAGGAAGGCCTGGCCAGCTTCGCGGGCGAGTTCTGCGACGGTGTCGACGACGCCGACGAGGGCCCCGGCAAGTGCGGCGGCTACTACTATGTGGGCGTCGACACCACGTCGAAGGGCTACGAACTGGAGATCAGCGGCGCGATCACCGACCAGTGGCGCGTCAGCGGCGGCTGGACCCAGCTGTCGATCAAGGACGAGTCGGGCGCGGCGGCGCGCACCTACCTGCCCCGCAAGACCCTGAAGGTGGCCACCACCTACACCGTGCCGACCTTCCGCAACCTGACCCTGGGCGCCCAGCTGCGCTGGCAGGACGACATCTCGATGTTCGACTACGTGGCCGCCAGCGACGCCACGGTGGAGATCGTCCAGAAGTCCTACGCCGTCGTCGACCTGAACGCCGGGATCGATGTGACCGACAAGGTCCGCGCCTCGGTCAACGTCAACAACGTGTTCGACAAGAAGTACCTGGCCAGCCTGCTGTGGAACCAGGCGTTCTACGCCGCCCCGCGCGCGGCCTACGTGCGCCTGGCCTACACGTTCTAGGAGCCGACATGGACGCGCGGACCCAGGACTCGATCTCGACCGCTCCAGAGCCCAAGCGGGGTCTGGCCCGGTTCACGCCGCCCAGCCTGCGGCCGGCCCTGACCTTCATCCACCGGTGGGTGGGGCTGTTCATGGCCGCCTTCCTGTTCGTCTCGGGGGTCACCGGCGCGGTGATCTCCTGGGACCACGAACTGGACGACGTGCTCAATCCGCACCTGATGTTCGCCCAATCGGCCAAGGACCAGTCGAGCAAGGATGGGGCGAAGGCCCCGGGGGCGGCCCTGCCCGTTCTCGAGCTGGTTCGCCGGATCGAGGCCAGCGACCCGCGCGTCCAGGTCACCTATGTGCCCCTGGCGCCCGAGCCGGGCGGAACCCTGGCCTTCGGCGTCTCGCCCAAGCAGAACCCGGCCACGGGCAAGCTGCACGAGCCGCGCTACAACCAGGTGTTCGTCGACCCGGTCACCGGCGTCGAACAGGGTCGGCGCGAGTGGGGCGCGGTCTGGCCGATCACCAGCGAGACCTTCGTCTCGTTCCTCTACGTGCTGCACTACAGCCTGCACATTCCGGAGATGTGGGGCATCGACCACTGGGGCATCTGGCTGCTGGGCGGGGTGGCGATCCTATGGACGCTGGACTGCTTCGTCGGCTTCTACCTGACCCTGCCGCCGCGCCAGAAGAAGACCGCCGGAAAGCCCAAGCCCGGCAAGGGCTTCTGGGCGCGCTGGAAGCCGGCCTGGGTGATCAAGACCTCGGCCAGCGCCTACCGGATCAATTTCGACATCCACCGCGCCTTCGGCCTGTGGCTGTGGGGCGTGCTGTTCACCGTGGCCTTCACGGCCTTCTCGCTGAACCTCTACACCGAGGTGTTCTATCCGGTGATGTCCAAGGTTTCGAAGGTGACGCCCGGTCCGTTCGACGTGCGCACCCCAGCCGACCATCATTCGCCCATCGTCGCCACCAAGACCTACGCCCAGGTGCTGGACAGCGCCCGCGCGGAAGCGGCCAAGCGCGGCTGGACGGCGCCGGCCGGCGGCGCGTTCTACTCGCCCGAATACGGCCTCTACGGCGTGGCCTTCCACGAGCCGGGCGGCGACCACGGCGCGGCCGGCGTGGGTCCGCCCTATCTCTATTTCGACGGCAAGACCGGCGCCCTGGCCGGCGTCTCCCAGCCCTGGGTCGGCACCGCCGCCGACATCTTCGTCCAGGCCCAGTTCCCGCTGCACTCGGGCCGCATCCTGGGCCTGCCGGGCCGCATCCTGATCTCGTTCATGGGCGTGGTCGTGGCCGCGCTCAGCGTGACCGGCGTGGTGATCTGGCTGAAGAAGCGCAAGGCGCGAGTGAGCCGGCGGGTGAGAGCGGCTTAGCGCCCCGCGAAATGGCGGGCCAGGTTCTCCAGCACCAGGTCCGCCATTTGCGCCCGCCCCTGCACCGTCGCGCTGCCCAGATGCGGCTGCAACACCACGTCTTCACGCGCCAGCAAGGCGGGCGGCACACGCGGCTCGTCGGCGAAGACGTCCAGGCCCGCGCCGATGATCACGCCCCGCTCCAGCGCCGAGATCAGGGCCGCCTCGTCCACCACCGAGCCGCGCGCCACGTTGATCAGCAGCCCCTCCGGCCCAAGGGCCTCCAGCACGGCGGCGTCGACCAGGCCCCGCGTCGAGGCCCCGCCGGCCACGGCCACGAACAGCACCTCGCAGGCCTCGGCCAAGGCCAGCGGGCTGTCGGCATAGGCGTAGGACGCGCCGTCAACGGGCTTGCGACTGTGATAGGTGATCGAGGCCGCGAACGGCGCGGCGCGGGCGGCGATGGCCTGGCCGATCTGGCCCAGACCCAGGATCCCGACCCGGCGGCCGCTGACCCGCGTCGACAGGGCGATCGGTTTCTTCTCCGGCCACGCGCCGGCCCGCACATAGCGGTCTGCCACCATCATCCGCCGCGATAGCGACAGCCACAGACCGATGGCCAGGTCGGCGACGTCCTCGGTCAGGACGTCGGGCGTGGTGGTCACGCTCACGCCGGCTGCCTCGGCGCGGTTCAGGTCGATGGCGTCCAGGCCCACGCCGTGCACGGCGATGATCTCCAGCGCGGGAAGCTTGTCCCACAGCGCCGCCGGCAAGCCGGTCTGGCCGCCGGTGACGACGGCCCGAACCTTGGCGCCGATCTGGGCCAGCAGGGCTTCGGCGTCGGCCTGGCCGTGCAGCCGGTGAACGGCGTAGGCCGCGTCCAAAGCCGCCTCGAGCGTCGCCGACATCGGTTGGGTGAGCAGCAGGTCGGGCTTCATCGGCGGGTCTCGTGGCGACGGGGCGGAGGTCCGTTTCGGCCGTGTTTCCGTCCAGAACAAGGCGGGGCGTGGCTCTCGTCCCCTACCCCGCCATCTCCCACGCCAGCCGCAGGTCCTCCACCAGCTCCGCATACGCCCGGTCCTTGGCGTCCTCGTCCGGAATGCGCAGCATGAACGACGGGTGCCAGCTGACCAGGCCCTGGCCGCCGCCGTCCAGCGGCGCCGGCTGGCCGCGCGTCTTGCCGATCGGCACGGCCTTGCCGAACACCGCCAGGCTCGCCGTCGCGCCCAGGGCCAGGATCACCTTGGGCTTCACCAGCCGCCGCTCGGCGTCCAGCCACCAGCGGCAGGCCTGGACCTCGCCTCGGTCGGGCGTCTTGTGGAGGCGCCGCTTGCCGCGCGGCTCGTGCTTGAAGTGCTTGACCGCGTTGGTGACGAACACGCGCTCGCGCGCGACGCCGGCCTCGGCCATGGCGCGGTCCAGGAGCTGGCCGGCCGGACCGACGAAGGGCAGGCCCTGCAGGTCCTCCTGGTCGCCCGGCTGCTCGCCGACGATCATCAGCGCCGCCTTCTCCGGCCCCAGGCCCGGCACCCCCTGGGTGGCGTCGCGCCACAGGTCGCAGCGGCGGCAGACCTGCACGCCGGCCGCCACCTCCTCCAGATTGACCAGGTTGCCCTCGCCGTACGAGCCGTCGCGGGCGTGCTTCAGCGCGGCTTTCAGCACCCTTTCGGAGGGCTTGGTGGGCTGGGCGGCGACCATGGTCCGGGTCCGATCCTGCGCATTGGCGATCAGGTCCGGAATGAGCGCCGCCTCGGGCAGGTTCCGCCAATAGCGCTTGGGCATCTCCTGCTTCATCATCGCCGGGTTCAGCCGGGCCGGGTTGAAGATCGAGGCGTAGTAGGTGCGCCACATCTCCTCCTGGGCGTCCTGCGAGGGCGCGTCGGCCGGATCGGCGCCGGGCGAGGTCGTCAGGGTGCTCCCATCCCAGTGGACGCAGGCGTCGGGCGTCAGGATCGACCAGTTCATGTTGGCGAAACGCCGAGCGAAGAACGGCGCGGCCGCCTCGGTGACCCGGTGGGCCGGCTCGAACCAGGCCACGAACGTCTCGGGCGTCACGTCCTCCACCAGCCGGAAGCGCACGAAGGCGTGCATCTTGTGGATCGCCCGCCCGACGTTCTTGGCCATGTCGCGCGCCTTGCAGACATCGGCGTCGGCGGGGTTGTCCAGCAGGCGCGGCTGGGCCTCCAGGCGGTGGAGGATGCGGTACAGCAACGCCAGCCGTTCGGGCGAGCGGTGCAGGATGACGGTCTTGGCCAGGTCGATGAAGGCGGGCGGAACGGTGAAGGCAGGCTTGCCGGAGGCTTCGCAATTTCCGTTGTCATCCCGGACAAGCGCGAAGCGCGCAGATCCGGGACCGCCGGAAGCGCCGAGCTCTGGGTCGGTCCCGGATCTGCGCTGCGCTTCGTCCGGGATGACAGCCGTTGTTTGTGGCGCTTCAAACAGATCTCGCTCCACCGTCCACACCACCGCCTCCGGCTTCACCCCCTCGGCCCGCAGCGCCCGCGCCGCATCCCGCCAGCCGTCGAAGTCGATCTCGGACTCCAGCCGCGCCACCCGCATCAGAACAGGCTCAGTTGCTGAGGCTGGACCAGGGTGGCCCGCAGCCCCTCCCCGTCCGTGGCCGCGCCGGGCGTCCAGTCGGCGGTGACGATGAACGGCTTGGCGCGCTTGACCGAGCCGCAGACGCGCTTGACGTCGTCCAGGGTCAGCCGCGTCTGGGTCCGGGCCAGCAGGATGCGGTCGACGCCCCGCGCGCCCAGGCCCGGCGTGCGCAGCAGGGTCTCGCGGTCGGCGGTGTTGACGTCCACCGGGAAGTCGCCGCGATTGCGCAGCGCCCAGGCGGTCTTGGGATCCACCGACAGGTCCAGGTCCTCGCCCGGGGCGACGATCTCGCCCTGGCCGAAACCGTAGAACCGCATCAGCCAGTCGGCCTGGTACAGGCGATGCTCACGCACCAGCGGCGGCCGGATCACCGGCAGGCGGGCGCTGCCGTCGGGGATCGGGCTGAAGGCGGAATAATAGACGCGCTTGAGCTGGTAGGAACCGTACAGCGCCGCGCTGCGGGCCAGGATATCGCCGTCCTTGGCCGCGTCCGCGCCGACGATCAGCTGGGTCGACTGGCCGGTGGCGAACTTGCGACGCCCCGCCTTCCGCGCCGGTTCCGCGTGGTCCTCGATCCGCAGGCGCATGCGGCCCATGGCCCGCTTGATGCCCACCGCGTCCTTCTCGGGCGCCAGCACCGCCAGGCTCTCGTCGCCCGGCAGCTCCACATTGATCGACACCCGGTCGGCATAGAGCCCCGCCTCCGCCGCCAGCTCCGGCGAGGCCTCGGGGATCAGTTTCAGGTGGATGTAGCCGCGGAAGTCGTGGTCCAGCCGCAGCGACTTCGCCACCCGGACCATCTCCTCCATCGTGTAGTCCCCGGTGCGGATCACCCCCGACGACAGGAACAGCCCCTCGATATAGTTGCGCTTGTAGAAGTTGAGGGTGAGGTCGACGACCTCCTTCACGCTGAACCGCGCCCGCGTGACGTTCGACGACACGCGGTTGATGCAATAGGCGCAGTCGTAGATGCAGAAGTTGGTCAGCAGGATCTTGAGCAGGCTGATGCACCGCCCGTCCGGCGCATAGGCGTGGCAGATGCCCATGCCCTCCGTCGAGCCCACGCCCTTGCCGCCGACGGAATTGCGCCTCTCCGCCCCCGAGGAGGCGCAGGAGGCGTCGTACTTGGCCGCGTCGGAGAGGATGGCGAGCTTGCGTTTGAGATCGAGGACGGCCATGCGCTCATCCTATTGTTCTCATTTTGTTCTGTCGATGGCGATCACCCGCCTGTGACGGAACGAAGCAGGCCCAGCGGGGTTATGGACGCCGATGGCGCGTCTCGGGATCCTGCACGAAACACGATACCAGTACGCCCGGCCGGTCGGCTTCGGGGCGCATCGGCTGCTGATCCGGCCGCGCGACAGCCACGCCATCCGCATCGTCGAGGCCTCGCTGCAGACCTCCCTGCCCGGCCAGACCCGCTGGACCTACGACGCCGTCGGCAACTGCGTGTGCTGGTTCACCCCCGAGGGCGAGGCAGACGAGCTGGTCATCGTCAGCCGCCTGGTCATCGACCGCTTCCCGGCCCCCCTGACCGCCCTGCACATCGACGACCCGCACACCATCTCGCCCATCGTCTACTCGCGCGAGGACCGGGCGGTGCTGAACCCGTTCATCACCCCGGCCACCGACGACGACGACCGGGTGCTGCTGCGCTGGCTGCGCCAGCAGATGGAGCGGCCCGACGAGCCGGCCATCGAGTTCCTGCTGCGGATGAACGCCACCATCCACGACAGCTTCACCTACAAGGCCCGACCTGAAGCCGGCACCCAGACCCCTGCCGAGACCATCGCGTCAGGAGAAGGCACCTGCCGCGACTTCGCCTGGCTGATGGTCGAGGCCCTGCGGCGGCTGGGCTACGCGGCGGTGTTCGCCACCGGCTATCTGTACAGCGGCCCCACCTCGGGCCTGCGCGGCGCCGGCGCCACCCACGCCTGGTGCGAGGTGTTCCTGCCGGGCCTGGGCTGGACCGAGTTCGACCCCACCAACGGCCTGGCGGAGTCGCCCGACCTGATCCTGGTGGCCCACACCCGCACGCCCAACGAGGCCAAGCCGATCTCGGGCACGATCCTGGACGACCCGGGCGAAGCGCGCCTGGACGTCAGCGTCGAGGTGCGATTGCTCGACGCGCTGGGCGTCGCGGCGTGATATAAGAACAACTCTCGGGAGGACGCTCCATGATCAAGAACTTCCAGCACCAGACCCCGCTGAACACCGGCCATATCCCCCACCCCGAGCCCAAGCCGCAACACGGCCAGAAGCCGGACGCCGAGTGCCTGAAGGTCCAGGAAAAGCGCTCCTTCGAGCCCCGGCCGGCGCACTAGCTCACTTCACCCGCCGCCCGCCCTTCGAATGGCCCGTCGTCATCGGATCGGGCTTCTTCGGCGGGACCCAGCCCTTGGGCGGCACGTAGGATGACTGGTTGGTGCCCAGCCCCATCTTCCCAGGCTCCTGGCGGCGCAGGTACGAGGCCTGGGGCGCGTCGGCGCCGGGCTGTTCCATCACCCGCAGGTCGCGGCGGATCAGGTCGATCTGGTCGCGCAGGGCGGCGGCGGTCTCGAAGTCCTCGGAGGCCACGGCCTGGGCCATCTCCTCCTCCAGTTCCGACAGGTGGGTCTGGGACGGCATGCGGGCTCCCCCTCGGCTGATCTCCTCACCATAACGCGCCAAGCTTGAGATCGCCCACGCTTGAGAACAGCAGCGGCGAGGCGTAAGCCCCTCCCCGTGTCCTCAGTCCAGCCAGAGTCCTCCGCCGTCGGAACCCGCCTGATCGCCCTGGCGGTGGCCAGCGCGCTCCTGATGGAGTTCATCGACTCCACGGCCCTGTCGACCGCCCTGCCCACGCTTGCGCGTGCGTTCAGCGTCGACCCGATCCACCTGAAGCTGGCCCTGACCTCCTACATCCTGGCCCTGGCGGTGTTCACGCCGGCCAGCGGGTGGGCGGCGGAAAGGTTCGGCGCGCGGCGAGTGTTCATGACCGCCATGATCGTGTTCCTGGCCGGCTCGGCCCTGTGCGGCGTCTCCCGCAACCTCGAAGCCCTGGTGGCCTCGCGCATCGTCCAGGGCATAGGCGGGGCCATGATGACCCCGGTGGCCCGGCTGATCGTGGTGGGCTCCACGCCCAAGGACAAGCTGATCCGGGCCATGGGCTGGTTCACCATGCCCGCCCTGATCGGCCCGCTGATCGGCCCGCCCCTGGCCGGCCTGGTGCTCAGCGTCGCCGACTGGCCGTGGATCTTCTACCTGAACGTCCCCATCGGGGTGCTGGGCATGGTGGCGGTCATGCGCTTCGTGCCCAAGAGCCAGCCTGCCGAGATGGGCCGGTTCGACACCCTGGGCTTCGTGCTGTCGGCGGTGGCGATCAGCGGCCTGGTGGTGGTGGCCGAGACGGCGGGGCTGTCGTTGCTGCCGTGGTGGGGTCAGGCGGGCGTCCTGGCCGTGGCCCTGGCCTGCGGCTGGCTTTATCTGGTCAAGGCCAAGGTGACGCCCCGGCCGATCCTGGACCTGGACCTGCTGAAGTACCCCACCTTCCGCGCCAGCCTGCTGGGCGGGACCTTCGTGCGGCTGGGCATCGGGGCCAGCCCGTTCCTGCTGCCGCTGCTGCTGCAGGTGGCCCTGGGCTGGAGCCCGCTGAAGGCCAGCGTGGTCACCCTGGGCACCGGCCTCGGCGTGCTGATCGCCCGCCCGTTCGCCGCCGCCAGCCTCAAGCGCTTCGGCTTCCGCACCCAGCTGGCGTTCTTCGTGACGATGACGGCGATCCTGACCGCCGCGCCCGGCTTCTTCACCCTGGCCACGCCCATGGCCCTGATGGCCGGTGCGCTGTTCCTGGGCGGCTTCGCGCGCTCCAACCAGTTCATCGCCGCCAACACCATCGCCTATGCCGACGTGCCCCAGCCCAGGGTGGCCGCCGCCTCGACCCTGTCGGCCGTGGCCCAGCAGGTGGGCCTGGCCCTGGGGGTCAGCCTGGGCGGGCTGATGCTGCACCTGGCGCGCGGCCACGATGCCCACCTGACGCCCGACCGTTTCACCTGGCCCTTCGTCGCCATCGGCGCGGTGACCTTGCTGGCGTTGCCGGTGTACCTGCGGCTGGACCGGGACGCGGGGGCGGAGATTTCGGGGCGGGTGCGAGCATCGGAAACCCTCTCCCAGAGGGAGAGGGAGGGGCCCGCCGCATAGCGGTGGGAGGGTGAGGGGTTACACCCTCACCGATTTCTCGCAGACGCCGTGCCGGCGCGCCGGCGGGCGCCGTAACCCCTCACCCTGCCCTCTCCCTATGGGAGAGGGTTCTAGCTCCGCGCCGCCGCGATGCGGGCGCGGGCGATCTCGTCGGCGACCAGGTTGGCGGGGCGCTTGTCGACCAGGGAGTGGTCCAGCACCTCGCCCAGGGTCTGGGCCAGGCGGTCGAGCTTGGTCGCCACCCAGGCCGGGTCGAAGGCCGTACCGGCCTCCAGGGCGCGGATCTCGCCGGCCACATTGATGATGCCGCCGCCGTTGATCACGTAGTCGGGGGCATAGAGAATGCCGCGATCATAGACCGCCTGGCCCACGGTCTTGTCGGCCAGCTGGTTGTTGGCGCCGCCGGCGATCACCTTGACCTTCAGGCGCGGCAGGGTCGTGGCCGAGATGGCGCCGCCCAGGGCGCAGGGGGCGAAGACGTCGGCCTCGACGTCGAAGATGGCGTCGGTCGAGACGATCTTGGCGCCGGTCTTGGCGGCGACCTCGTCGAGCGCCGCCTGGTTGACGTCGGCGATGATCAGCTTCGCCCCGGCGGCATGCAGCTTTTCAGCAAGATAAGCGCCGACGTGGCCCACGCCCTGGATGGCGACGGTGACGCCGTTCAGGTCGCGGTTCAGAGCCCGCTGGACGCACAGGCGCACGCCGCGGAACACGCCCTCGGCGGTGACCGGCGAGGGATCGCCCGAGGCGGCCGCGTGGCCTTCCAGGCCGGCGACATAGCGGGTGGTCTTGCGGGTGTTGACCAGGTCGGCGGGCGAGACGCCGACGTCCTCGGCGGTCCAGTACCGACCGCCCAGGCTGTCGACGGCGCGACCGAAGGCCTCGAACAGCGCCGGCGTCTTCTGGCTGCGGGCGTCGCCGATGATCACGGCCTTGCCGCCGCCGAAGTCCAGATCGGCCATGGCGTTCTTGTACGACATGCCCTTGGACAGGCGCAGGGCGTCGGTCACGGCGGCGTCGCTGCTGCTGTAATCCCACATCCGGCAACCGCCGGCGGCGGGGCCGCGCGCGGTGGAGTGGACGGCGATGATCGACTTGAGGCCGGTTTTTTCGTCGAAGAACGCGTGAACGCCTTCATGTCCCTCGAAATCCGGGGAATCGAACAAGGTCATGCCGTCAGTCCTGCCGTAGCCAGAAAGTTTGCGCGCGGGTGTACGCTTGTGGGCCTGCGGCTACAACCCCTCGCCTCGCCGCACCGTCTATCGCCCCGAAACCTCGGTCTTCACCACGTTCGGCGCGGTGGGGGCGCCCGGGATCGGCGGAGCGCCGGACGGCAGGTCGGCCAGGGGATCCTTGAGGAACGCGGCCGCGTCGCGCCACACCACTTCGGCCTGCTTGTCGACCAGCAGCAGGTGCCAGCCGTTGGCGTAATAGGCCGAGCGGTCGTCGGGCTTGAGCCGCCGGGCCGCCTCCATGGTCGGCTCCTTGGGGATGATGTGGTCGTTGGCCCCATAGAAATAGGCGATCGGGACCTGCACCTTGCCCAGCGACGCCCAGGCCTTCTCCATCAGCCCGACCAGGCCGTAGAGGGTGTCGGACCGCGCGCCCCAGATCATCAGGGGATCGCGGCCCATGCGGCGCAGCTCCTCGATGTTGTCGGTAGGCTGGACGTTTTTCACCAGCCATTCCGGCGGCTTGACCACCCAGCTGCGCGTGGTGTGGGCGGTGATCCACAGGCTGGTCTTGTAGGGCAGCGGCTGGTTGGACCAGCCCCAGACGGCGGGAGCGAACAGCAGGACGCGGTCGGCGGCGGGCGGGCGCTCGCCGGCCATGGCGGCGATGGCCAGGGCCCCGCCCATGCTCTCGCCGGCCAGGGCGACCTTGGCCTCGGGATGGGCCTCGCGGACCAGGGCGACGGCGGTGCGGATGTCCTCGGCCACCAAGTCGACCGGCGCCCACACCCCGCGATCGGGCGAGCGGCCGAAACCCCGCACGTCGATGGCGTAGGTGGCGATCCCTTGGCTCGCCCAGAATGGCCCGGCCAGGTGGAAGGCGTTGGAATAGTCGTTCATGCCATGCAGGGCGACGATCACGTGGGTGACCGGCTGGCCCTCGGGCGGCAGCCAGGTCATCAGGCCCAGCTTCTGCCCGTCGAAACTGACCAGCCCGTCCTTCTCCAGGCGCGGCCCGCGAAAGCCCAGCTGGCCCAGGCCCGGACGCTGGGTGACGGGAGCGCAGGCCGCGAGACCCGCCACGCAGGCGGCGCTGAGAAGAAGGGACCGACGGTTCATGACGCCAGAATGCCCGCCACCCGGCGGCGAAGATAGGGCGCGACCTCGGCCTCGAACCACGGATTGGCCTTGAGCCAGCCGGTGTTGCGCCACGAGGGGTGCGGCAGGGGCAGGACGCCCTCGTCGATATAGTCGCGCCAGGCGGCGACGGTGTCGGTCATGTTGCCCTTCATGCGCGACTCCAACGCCCAGGCTTGGGCATGGCTCCCGACCAACAGGGTCAGTTCCACTTTGGGCAAGGCCGCCAGCAATTGGGGCCGCCAAAGCACGGCGCAGCGGGCCGGCGGGGGATAGTCGCCGCCCTTCGGATTGGTGCCCGGAAAGCAGAAGGCCATGGCCGCCACCCCGATCTCCGGCCGACCATAGAAGGTCTCGCGGTCGATCCCCATCCAGTCGCGCAGGCGGTTGCCCGAGGCGTCGTTGAACGGCAGGCCGGTCTCGTGGACGATCCGCCCCGGCGCCTGGCCGCAGATCAGCAGGCGCGTGCCCTCCTCCACCCTCACCACCGGCCGGGGCGCATGCGGCAGATAGGGCGCGCAGGCCCGGCAGGCGCGGATGTCGGCGAGGATGGCGTCCAGCGGCATGGCCGAGCCATGAGACGATCCCGAACCGAACGCAAGCTCGGCCCGGGCCATCGTCCTGAGATCGTTCTACATTTTCCCGCCCGACGCGAGATCAGAAACGCGAGCCCTTCGCCACCCCGCGCCCAAACATAAACCTCTGCATTAAAGCAAAGACTTATGTCGCATACCCGACAGAATGAGTCTAACTCAGCGCATTCGGAAACAAATTCCACCTCAAGTATTATCCGCAGCATCATTGAGGATGCTTCTTATGGCGCGATTGAGAATTCTATTCGTGGAGGACAATCCAACCTTAAGCTTGCTGAACTGCACCGTTCTGCGGGAAGTCGGCTACGAGGTCGCCGAAGCCTCGAGCGCCCGCGAGGCCGCCAGGATCATCGGCGATCCCGAACCCATCGCCGCCCTGGTGACCGACATCAACCTGGGCCCCGGCGAGGACGGTTTCCAAGTCGCTCGCCGCGCCCGCGCGACCTATCCCGACCTGCCGGTGGTCTTCATCTCGGCGGCGGCCGGGGCGCGCTTTCCGGACGAAGGCGTGCAGGGCTCGCAATTCGTCGCCAAGCCCTTTCCGCCGCGACTGATCCTGGAAGCCCTCGACCGCGCCCTGCGGACCGCCACGGCCTGAGCCGCTCCGCCCTACCCGCCCAGGAACCGCGTCTCACGTTCCAGCCAGGAGGAGAACGACGGCCGCGCCAGCATGGCCTCGGCATAGGCCTTGGTCTTGGGCCAGCGGGTCAGGTCGAAACCCAGGTGGCGCAGGTTGGCGAACGGGCTGGCCACGGCGATGTCGGCCAGGGTCAGGCGATCCTCCAGCAGGAAGCCGCTCTCCGGGATCGTGCATTCCAGATAGTCGAGGACCGGCGGGATGGTCTCGGTCTCGGCCTTGGTCGCCACCGCCTCGTCGCCGGCCACGCCCATGAAGCGCGGACCGACGATGCGGTTGAAGAACAGCGGCCCGGCCGCCCCGACCATGATGGTGTCGGCATACTCCTCGAACCAGATGGCCCGCGCGCGGTTGCGCGGGTCGGTCGGGATCAGGTTCGGCTCGGGATGCAGGGCTTCCAGATAGGTGATGATCGCCGTGGAGTCCGAGATCTGGAAGTCGCCGTCCCTGAAACCCGGGATCTTCCTGAACGGGCTGCAGGCCAGGAACTCCGGGTCGGGCGCGCCCGGCGGCGTGACCTTGTTCTCCAGGGCCAGCCCCTTCTCGGCCCCGAAGGCCAGGGTCTTGCGGACGTAAGGCGACAGCGACGAGCCGTAGACGATCATGACGGACCCTCCCTTATGAGTTTCGCTCATAGGTCCACGGGTCGGGTTTCGATTCAAGACTTGGGCGGCGCGCCGCCGCGATCAGTCCTCGTCGCCCGCCTCGTCCGTCGCCGGCTCGAAGCTGGTCGGGTCGCCGTCCTGGCGCAGGCGCAGGCGGTAGACGCCGCGGAAGGTCTCCGGATCGGCCGGTTTGTTATGGCGCAGGATCACGATGGTCCCCTGGCGGGCCAGGTCGATGGCGTCGTTGCGGACGTGGCCCAGCAGGCGCTGCCAGCGCTCGGGCTGGATCGCCTTGGCCACCGACATCGGGTCGATGGACTTGCCCGGCGCCACGGCGGCCAGCTGCGAGAGGATGGTGTCTTGGATGGGCGTGGTGGTCATGGCGGACGGAATGACACGAATCCGTCAGCAGCGCGAGCGCGGCCGCTTGCCTCGATCCCGGCGGGGCCTTAGGTCCTCAAAGACAACTCAAGGGGCGCGATCATGGACGGCGGCAACGAGATCTGGGAAGGCCCCAAGCTGGTGACCGAGGGCGAGTGGGCCGGCTGGCGCACCTGGTCGGGCATGGACGCCTTCGAGGACCAGACCGGGCCGTTCTATTTCCGCGAGGACAACGGCGTCGTCCGCAGCGCCTTCCGCGCCGAGGCTCGCCACATGAACGGCGGCGGCTTCATGCATGGCGGCTGCATGATGACTTTCGCCGACTATTCGCTCTTCGCGATCTCGTGGGCGCACCTGAAGGACGTGCGGGCCGTGACCGTCAGCCTGAACGGCGAGTTCCTGGGCCCGGCCAGGGCCGGCGACCTGGTGGAGTCCTCCGGCGAGGTCACCAAGGCCGGCGGCTCGCTGCTGTTTGTGCGCGGGCTGGTGTCCACCGGCGGGTCGCCGATGCTGAACTTCTCGGGCGTGATCAAGAAGATCCGGCCGCGGTAGGCTAGACCCCCGCCTTCGCCGCCGGCCGAGCCATCATCCCCTCTAGCCAGCGCTTGACGTTGACCAGCTCGGCGTCCGGCCGGAAGCGCACCATGCGGGCGAAGTCGATGGCCGTGGCGGCCAGGATGTCGGCCATGATCACCCGCTCGCAGGCGATGAACGCGCTCTCGGCCAAGCGGCGATCCAGCACCTTCAGGCCCTTCTCGGCCATGGCGCGGTTGGCGGCGGCGACCTCGGGGACCTGGGTCTCGATGGCGGCCAGGGCCGGATGGCTGTGGCGCACCGTCATCATCAGCGGGGTGGCCACCATCATCTCGGTGCGCCGCGCCCACATCTCGATCACGGCCGCCTCGCAGGCGTCCTCGCCGAACAGGTTGGGGGTCGGATAGACGGTCTCCAGGTAACGGCAGATGGCGACCGACTCGGTGATCGTCTGGCCGTTGTCCATCTCCAGGGCCGGCACGTTGGGCAGGCCCGCCTTGGCCAGGTAGTCGGGGGTGCGATGCTGTCCGCCGAAGATGTCGACATCGACGATCTCGATGTCCTCGATCCCCTTCTCGGCCATGAACCACCGCACGCGGCGGGGATTGGGAGCGCGGCGACTGTCGTAGAGCTTCAAAAGAAATCCTCCCGGCTTTTGACCGGGAGGATGCTTTGGTTCCGCGAAGGAAGGGAAGGCTCTTTAGAGCCCGAACCACCCGCGCGGCATCAGGCCGATCAGCGAGCCCGTCAGGCAGGTGGCCAGGAAACCGGCCATCATCGCCTTCCAGACCAGGCCCAGCACTTCCTGCCGGCGCGCGGGCACCAGCACCGAGAAGCCGGCGACGTTCATGCCCACCGAGCCGATGTTGGCGAAGCCGCACAGGGCGTAGGTCATGATCATCCGGGTGCGCGGGTCCAGCAGCTCGGGGCCTTCCTTGGCCAGCTGGATGAAGGCGGTGAACTCGGTGAGGATCAGCTTGACGCCCAGCAGGCCGCCGGCCGTGCCCGCTTCCTTCCAGGGGATGCCCATGGCCCAGGCCAGGGGCGAGAACACCAGGCCCAACACGCGGGCGATGCTCAGGTGCTCGCCGCCCACCATCGGCAGGGCGAACAGGATCTTGTCGACCATGGTGGCCAGGGCGATGAAGACGATCAGGGTGGCGCCCACGTTCAGGGCGATCTGCAGACCGTCCGTCGTGCCCTTCATGACCGCGTCGATCGAGCTGCCGTAGGTCTTGTCTTCCTCCGCCAGGTCCAGGTCGTCGGACTTCTCGCTGGGGTCGCCGGGCACCATGATCCGGGCCAGCAGGACGCCGGCCGGGGCCGAGATCAGCGAGGCGGCCAGCACGTGGGCGGCGGCGTTGGGCAGCACGTCGTGCAGGATCGTGGCGTAGGCCACCATGGTCGAGCCGCTGACGCAGGCCATGCCGACCGCGATCAGCATGAACAGCTCCGACCGGGTCAGACGCTCCAGATAGGCGCGGATGAAGATCGGCCCCTCGATCTGGCCCATGAAGATGGTGGCGGCGGTGGCCAAGGCCGGCGGGCCGCGCAGGCCCAGGGTCTTCTGGAACAGAAAGCCCAGGCCCTTGGCCAGCCACTTCAGGATGCCCCAGTGCCACAGCAGGGCCGACAGAGCGCAGACCACCAGGATCACCGGCATGACGCGGAAGGCGAACAGGAAGCCGGCCCCCGGATTGGTCTCGGTATAGGGCGGGGTGGTGCCCGACAGATAGCCGAACACGAAGTTGGTGCCGGCTTGAGTCGACGAGGCCAAGCCCTCGACCGCCCCGTTCACGCCCTGCAGCGCGTCGCGGGTGGCGGGCAGCTTGAACAGGATGAACACCAGGGCCAGCTGGATGGCGATGGCGCAGACGGCCAGCACCAGCGGGAAGCGCTTGCGGTTCTCGGAGACGAGCCAGCAAAGGCCGAGGATCAGCGCCACGCCCGCCAGGGCCTGGACGTTCTCGGGAAGGAAGATCAAGACGGAAGGACCTTAAACTGATGAGGCGACGCCCCCGCGACGCCATCCAAGGGCCCAAATGACTATGAATGGGGGGCGGGGCGCAAGCGCAATGCGCACGAAACCACGAGGGCCGGGCCATCTGCCCAGCCCTCGCACGGAACCGCCTAGGCCGCGACGTCGACCGAGGTGGTGGAGGTCGAGTCCGACGTGGTCGAGCCGGTCAGGTTGCTGGTCAGCGAGGCCAGCAGCTTCTGCATCAGGTCGGCCGCGTCGCTGGAGACGTCCGAACCCAGCTGGTCGATCGACGAACTGAGGCTTTGGGCCAGTTCCGCCGCCGACACCACCCCGTCGCCGTTCAGGTCGGCCGAGTCGGTCGAGCCAGAGGTCGACGAGCCGCTCTCCTCCGAGCCGCCGCTGGGCGGAGGTCCGGGCGGGGGACCGCCGGGGCCGCCCGGGCCACCTTGCGGCTTCATGGCCGAGAACTCGTCCAGCGACAGCGCGCCGTCGCCGTCCGTGTCGCCGTTGCTCAGCATGTTCGAAGCCATGTCGGTGGCGCTGGGCGCGTCGGACGGCAGGTCCGAGGGCGCGTGGGCGGCCATGGCCGTGGCCAGCTCGTCGCTGGTGACGGAGCCGTCGCTGTCCGCGTCGGCGTCGGCGAACATCGAGGCGGCGCGGTCGGTCTGGCTGGTTTCCTGGGCGCCGAGCAGCGAGCTCAATGTATCGGCCCCGAAACCTTGGCCCGACGAGGACCAGCCCGACATCGGCGGCGGCCCGCCGTTCTTGCCGCCCATCGGCATGTTTTGCCCGACGCCGGCGAAGGCGCTGGCCGCGCTCGAGTCGGCGCTGGTGGACTGGGTGGAGGTCGCCGCCCTCGCCTGCAACAGTTGCTGCATCAGCGAAGAGGACCCCACACTGGAGATGGTCATCTGTCTCTCCTGGAGGAGGAGAACGCCGGCCCCTGCGCCGAACGCCCGCGCCGGGAGTCCGACGCACCAAGTTCGGTGCTAAAAACATGCCTTATTTCAAGTTGTTACGACTCTGATACAATGGATCGGCCCATCGATGCTCAAGGGCGGGGAACGTGCGCCCAGGTTCGGGTCGCCGGCGGGGTTTCGCGCCGCGTAAATACGCAGCACGGCGCCCGCGAGGCGCGCAGAACGCGCCTTACCCCGATTTAACTTGGCCGCCCGGGGTTCGCCGGGCATTGCTGCAACCCTTGATTGGGGAGCGTACCGCGCATGTCGCTGGCCTTGGCCACACTGCTATACGAGTGGCGTAGATATATGGCGGCGGTGATCGCCCTGGCGTTCGCGGGACTGCTGGTCCTGGCGCAGGTCGGGATGTTCACCGGCATCGGCAAGAGCTTCACGGCCACCATCGACCGCTCGCCGGCCGACATCATGGTGCTGGGCCCCAAGGCCGAGAGCCTGATGAACGGCGGCAGCGGCCTGCCCCGCCGCGTCATGGCCCAGATGTACATGCACCCCGAGATCGTCGAGGTCGCCGACCTGGACGGCGGCAACGGCCTTTGGACCAACGTCCCCGCCCCCGGCAAGAAGCAGGTGCGCGAGTGGATCCAGACCTCGTCGGTCGACCCGCGCTCGGACTCGGTGACCTGGCCCAAGGACTACAACGAAAACATCCGCATCGCCCTGCTCGAGCCCTACGCCGTCGCCATCGACCGGACCGGCATGGCCAAGCTGGGGATCAAGAAGCTGGGCGACACCGCCGCCATCAACGGCCAGACGGTGCATGTCCGCTACATCCTCGACGGCTACCCCAACATGATGCAGCCGACGATCGTCATCTCGCGCGACACCCTGCGCCTGCTGGGCCAGGCCTCGAACGGCAGCCGCGTGGGCCCGCTGATGATCCGCATCCGCCATCCGGAGATGGCCGAGCAAGTCCGCGACCAGCTCAACGCCGTCTCCGACAAGAAGTACCGCGCCTGGACCCGCCAGGAGCTGTCGGACGCCAACGACGGCGCCATGATGAAGGAGAGCTTCATCGGCATCATGCTGGTCTCGTCGCTGGTTCTGGGCCTGTTCATCGGGGTGGGCATCACCTCCCAGACCCTGCGCGGCGCGATCCTGGCCAACATCAAGGAATTCGCCGCCCTGCGCGCCTTGGGCGTGTCGATGGGCTCGCTGCGGATGATCGTCATCGAGCTGGGCTTCTGGACCGGCGTCGCGGGTCTGGCGGCCACGGCCGTGCTGGTGGCCGGCGCCGCGGCCCTGGCCGGCGCGAACGGCGTGCCGATGAGCTTCCCGATCCCGGTCGTGATCTTCGTGGCGATCTTCCTGATCCTGATCTCCGTCGCCTCGGGCCTGATGGCCCTGGGCATCCTGAAGAAAAGCCAGCCGGCGGACCTGCTGCGATGAGCGCCCCCTCCCCCGCCGCCGGCAAGACGGCCATCGTCGCCAAGGGCCTGCAGAAGCGCTTCAAGACCGGCCGCACCTATATCGAGGTGCTCAAGGACGTGGACTTCGACGCCCTGCACGGCGACGTGACCATGGTCATGGGCCCCTCGGGCTCGGGCAAGTCGACCCTGGTGGCCTGCCTTTCGGGGCTGCTGCGGCCCGATGCCGGCAAGGTCGAGGCGCTGAGCACCGACCTGTGGGGCGGCCCCGACGGCCGTCCGCGCGGCCTCACCTCCGGCAAGCTCGATCGCTTCCGCCTCGACAACTGCGGCTTCATCTTCCAGGGCTTCAACCTGTTCCCCGCGCTCAGCGCCCTGCAGCAGGTGACCACGGTCCTGAAGTACCAGGGCCACAGCCCCGACAAGGCCAAGGCCATGGCGATCACCGCCCTCGAAGAGGTGGGCCTGGGCAAGCGCATGAACCAGAAGCCGGCCGAGCTGTCGGGCGGCGAAAAGCAGCGCGTGGCCATCGCCCGCGCCCTGGCCAAGCAGCCCAAGCTCTTGTTCGCCGACGAGCCGACCTCGGCCCTGGACGGCGAGAACGGCCAGGTGGTGACCAAGCTGCTGCATCGCGCCGCCAAGGAGCACGGGGCCGCGGTGATCTGCGTCACCCACGACCCGCGCCTGGAAACCTTCGCCGACCGCGTCATCCACATCGAAGACGGTCGCATCCTCGACGACCGTCGCGTCACGCCCGCCTCGACCGCCGCGTCGAGCGACCGCCCCCTGATCGGAGCCTGAGTTCCATGCCCGCCCTGCTTCGCCGACCGTCTTTCTGGGTCGTCATCCTGATCGTCGTTTCCCTCGGCTCGATCATCTTCGTCATGCAAGGCCAGGCCAAGGCCAAGAAGGCCAAGATGGCCGCCATCGCCGCCGCCGCTCCCGCCACGCCCTACGGCGCCGTCGCTGACGGCAAGGCCGACGTCGAAGGCGGCGTGATCCAGGTGGCCGCGCGCCGCCAGGGCATCATCCGCGAAGTGCTGGTCCAGGAAGGCGACACCGTGACCAAGGGCCAGGTTCTGGCCAAGCAGGAGGACGACGACGCGCGCCTGGCCGCCGAGACCGCCCAGGCCGGCCTCAACTCGGCCCGTGCCCAGCTGGCCCTCTATCAGGTGCAGCTGCGCACCGGGCAGCGCGAGTACAAGCGCCTGCAGAACCTCTCGGCCTCCAACTTCGTGGCCGGCCAACGCCTCGACGCGGCCCAGGACCAGATCGCCTCGGCCAACGCCAATATCCAGGCCCAGCAGGCCGCCATCCAGGTGGCGACCGCCCAGCTGAACCAGGCCCGCTACAACCAGGAACTGACGGTGATCCGCGCCCCGGCCGACGGCCGCATCGCCCGCCGCTACGCCAATCCCGGCGCCGGCGCCTCGTCGCTGAACGTCACCCCGATGTTCGACCTGGAGCCCCAGACCGCCCGCATCGTCCGCGCCGAGATCAGCGAGTCGGCCATCCCCTTCGTCAGCCTGGGCCAGGCCGTCGAGATCATCCCGGAAGCCGACCAGTCCAAGGTCTATACCGGCAAGGTCCTGCGCCGCGCCGCCGTCTTCGGCGCCCGCAAGCTGCAGTCCGACGACCCGTCGGAACGCACCGACGCCCGCGTGGTGGAAGTGGTCATCAGCGCCGACGGCACCCCGTTCCTGATCGGCCAGCGCGTGCTGGTGAAGTTCATGAAGCCCGGCGCAACGGCGGGGGCCAAGCGCCCGGCGAATAGCCAGCCGGATCCGGTTAAGAGCTAGGGGCTTCCGTCCCCTTCGGGGGAGGAGCTTGACGCCCCGTCTCCCGCACCGCACAAACGCGCCAAACCAAACACGCGTTTGAGGGAGATACGAGCATGGCGGACGATATCCGGTTCGACGGTCAGGTGGCGATCGTCACGGGGGCCGGCGGCGGTCTGGGCCGGCAGCATGCGCTGGAACTGGCGCGGCGCGGGGCCAAGGTGGTGGTCAACGACCTGGGCGGCAGCGTCGACGGTTCGGGCGGCTCGTCCGAAGCCGCCAAGGCCGTGGTGGCCGAGATCAAAGCCTTCGGCGGCGAGGCCATCGCCCACGGCGCCTCGGTGACCGATGACGCTGGCGTCGCGGACCTGGTCAAGACCACCCTCGACAAGTGGGGCCGGATCGACATCCTGATCGCCAACGCCGGCATCCTGCGCGACAAGACCCTGAGCAAGATGGAGCTGGCCGACTTCGAGCTGGTCCTGCAGGTCCACGTGTTCGGCACCTTCAAGCCGATCAAGGCGGTCTGGGACATCATGAAGGCCCAGAACTACGGCCGCATCGTCGTGACCACCTCGTCCTCGGGCATGTACGGCAACTTTGGCCAGTCCAACTACGGCGCGGCCAAGATGGCGGTGCTGGGCCTGATGAACACGCTGAAGCTGGAAGGCGCCAAGAACAACGTCAAGATCAACGCCATCAGCCCGGTGGCCGCCACCCGCATGACCGAGGGCCTGATGCCGCCCGAAGTGCTGGAGAAGCTGAAGCCCGAATACGTCACTCCGGGCGTGGTCTATCTGGTCTCGGAAGACGCCCCCACCGGCGCGATCCTGACCGCCGGCGCGGGCGCCTTCGCCCTGTCGCGCATCTACGAGACCGAGGGCGTCTATCTGGGCGAGGGCGGGCTGTCGGCCGAGGAAGTCCGCGACAACTGGGACAAGATCGTCGCCGAGCCCGACCAGAAGGCCTATTTCAACGGCGGCGAACAGGGCGCGAAGTTCTTCCGCAAACTGGCCGGCGGCTAGTTTTCCCCTGTCGCGGGATCGGATTGCGGCGCGAATGTGGCCGGCGAATATTCTGTTCGCCGGCCTTTTTGCGTCTATTTCAGGCAACCGACAGCGCTTCTGACATAACGACGAAATATAGATGGCCGCACAGGCCAACGATTATTTGACACCATGTACAAAATTCATTGTTACGCGAATAAATAGCAACGTTTTTTGACTGAATGCGTTAGAGCGACGGCAACCGGCGCCATCAAGGGCGCCGGAACCTCCTCCCCCAGAAGGTCTCTCTCATGTCCATTTCGCGTAAAATCCTCGCCGGCGGCGTGGCCGTCGCCGCGCTCGTCGTGGCCAGCCAGGCCTCGGCCGCCGCGTTCTACCTGCAGGAACAATCGGTGCGCGGCGCCGGTCGCGCCTATTCGGGCGAAGTCGCCGACCGCGGCGCCGCCAGCCTGTGGTGGAACCCCGCCGCCATCGCCGGCATCGACACCAACGAAGTCTACGGCGGCGTCCACCTGGTCCAGGTCGACTCGCAGGTCGACAACGCCAACTCCACGCTGACCCGTCCGGTCATCCCGGGCGGCCTGACCAGCCCGGTGGGCGGCGAGCCCCGCGCCGGCGGCCCGATCAACAACGGCATCGTGCCCAACTTCGCCGGCGCCTTCCGGGTCAACGACAAGCTGGCCCTGGGCCTGACCGTCGCCGCGCCCTACAACTTCACTACCGACTACAACAGCCGTAGCTGGACCCGCTACGACGCCCTGAAGTCGAACCTGAAGACCATCGACGTCAACGGCAGCGTCGCCTACCGCATCAACGACATGTTCGACGTCGGCGTGGGCGTCTCGGCCCAATACACCGACGCCGAGCTGACCTCGGCCCTGCCGAACCTGTCGCCGGCCCTGGCCGACGGCTCGTCGTCGCTGAAGGGCGAAGGCAACTGGGACTACGGCTGGAACGCCGGCGCCCAGTTCCACCCGACCTCGAACCTGACGATCGGGGCCTCGTACCGTTCGGAGATCAAGCACGAGCTGGACGGCAAGGTCCTGATCAGCGGCCTGGTCGGTCCGCTGGCCGGCGCCAACGTCAACACCGACGGCGTGGCCAAGATCACCACCCCGTGGATGGCCAACCTGGGCGCCCGCTGGAAGGTCGACGACAAGGTCACCCTGAACGCCTCGGTCTCGCGTATCGGCTGGAGCGAGTTCGACAAGATCGTCGTCACCTACACGGGCGGCGGCAGCGTCAGCGAGCAGAACTACAAGGACACCACCACGGTGGCCGTCGGCATCGACTACGACGTCAATGACAAGCTGACCCTGCGCGGCGGCGTGCAAAAGGATCCGACCCCGACTCCGGACGTCGGCCGCACCGCCCGCGTGCCGGACGGCGACCGCACCCTGTACGCGGTGGGCGCCACCTGGGCGGCCACCAACGCCATCAAGCTGGATGCGGCCCTGTCCTACATCGCCTTCAAGGACACCCAGATCAACCGCACCGAGACGATCTACGGCGGCACCGCGGCGGCCACGACCCTGAACCTCCAGGGCGACGTCAGCGGTTCGGCCGTGGTCATCTCGACCGGCATGCGCTGGAGCTTCTAAGCCTCCACGTCGACCGACGAAACAAGGGCCGTCCGGGGCAACCCGGGCGGCCTTTTTCTTTGGGTGCGGCTAGTCCAGCGGCATCCCGTAGAGCTCAAGCCGGTGATCGATCAGGCGGTAACCCAGCTTGCGGGCGATGGCGTTCTGGAGGGCCTCGATCTCTTCGTCCACGAACTCGACGACCTTGCCGGTCTTCATGTCGATCAGGTGGTCGTGGTGGTGGTCGGGTGTCTCCTCGTAGCGCGAGCGGCCGTCGCGAAAGTCGTGACGCTCGATGATGCCGCTTTCCTCGAACAGGCGAACCGTCCGATAGACCGTGGCGATCGAGATGTGCGGATCGACGGCGTGGGCGCGACGGTGCAGTTCCTCGACATCGGGGTGATCGTCTGCGGCCGACAGCACGCGGGCCACCACCCGGCGCTGCTCGGTCATGCGCATGCCCTTGTCGACGCAGAGTTTCTCGAGGCGGTGCAAGCGGGCGTCTCCGGTGGCGATGGGGGTCAGGCGCTCAGGCGCGAAGCATCGGCGACGGGGGCCGGAGCGCCGAGCGGGCGCAGACGGTGTCCGCGCGCCAGCAGGGCCTCGGCGACCAGGGTCACGGCGCGCTCGACGATAGGGTTGGGCGGGCCGCCGGTCAGCAGGTGGAAATGACCGGCGAAACCCGCCCCGTCGCCGCCTTGAGCGGCGGCGAACAGCCCCAGCATCGTCGCCTCGTCCCGCGCCACGCTCAGCCCCCCGGGCGGCGCCAGGACGATCGCGCGACACCCCTTCATGGCCCACTGCTGGACGAACACGCGCATGGCCGCGAAGGCCTCGCCCGCGCGCTCGCCGCATCCGTGGTCGAACTCGCGCCGGACGATCAGGCAGTCGCGCCCGCGGGCGAAGCTGCGGAACGCCCAGACGATCAGGTGCTCGCCATAGAGCAGGTCGCCAAGGTCGATGGGTTGGGATGGATCGGGCCGCACGCCGCAAGTCTCCCGGACAAGACAGGGGGCCGATCCTGCTTGCCCAGTGTGACCTCGGTGAGCGGCCCGATACAGTTCTTGCGAACAGATCGCAACTAAGGCCGACTCCAGTTGCGAGTCAATCGCAAATTCTATCCAATGGTCGCCCACAGGATTTTGGCGGCCTCGGCGAACGCCTTGGCGGCCGCGCTGTCGGGCGCACGCAGCACCACCGGGGTCCCGCCGTCGCCCGCCTCGCGCACGGCGATCTCGATGGGCACCTGGGCCAGCACCGGCACGCCCAGGGCTTGGGCCTCGGCCACGCCGCCGCCGGCGCCGAAGATCGGGATCGGGGCGCCGGTCGAGGGATCGGCGAAGAAGGCCATGTTCTCGATCAGGCCCAGGATCGGCGTGGCGGTCTTGCCGAACATGGCCGCGGCGCGACGGGCGTCGATCAGGGCGATCTCCTGCGGGGTGCTGACCAGCACCACCCCGTCGATGCGCAGCTTCTGGACCAGGGTCAGCTGGATGTCGCCGGTGCCGGGCGGCAGGTCGACCACCATCACGTCCAGCGGCGCGTCCTGCGTGGCCCAGCGCACGTCGTGGATCATCTGGCGCACCGCCGACGAGGCCATCGGGCCACGCCAGATCATCGCCCGGCCCTCGTCGACCAGGAAGCCCATCGACATCAGGCGGACGCCGTGCGCCTCCAGCGGAACCAGCTTGCCGTCCTCGTAGACCGGCTCGCCGTCGACGCCCATCATCCGGGGCGCGGAGGGACCGTAGACATCGGCGTCCAGCAGGCCCACGCGCAGCCCCTGGGCGGCCAGGGCGCAGGCCAGGTTCGTGGCGACGGTGGACTTGCCCACCCCGCCCTTGCCCGAGGCCACGGCGACCACGTGCATCACATGGGCCGGCTTCTCGGCCTGGGGCGGCGGGACCAACTTGGCCTGGCCGTCCTCGGAAACCTTGGCGCCCTTGCGCACCCGGGTCGCGCCTTCGGCGGCCTGGGCGGTCAGGACGACCTGGGCGACCTCGATCCCCGGCAGACCGGCCAGCGCCTTCTCGGCGGCTTCGCGCACCGGGGCGTAGGTCGCCGCGTCGGTGGCCGGGACCTCCAGCATGAAGCCCGCGCGCCCGGCGCGGACCACCAGGCCCTGCACCAGGCCGGCCGCGACCAGGCCCTCGCCGGTGATCGGATCGATCACCCGGTCCAGCGCCGCGCGCGCGTCGTCCAGGGTGGCGGGGAAAGCTGCGGTCACGGGTTTGTCTTGCCTTGTTCTGCGGGGGCTCTCATATCCGCGTGCGGGGGTCGTTTTACAACCCCGCCCATTCTGTGACGGGAAGACCAAGCCGCCCATGCCCTGGAACGACAACGCCGGCCCCGGCCCCTGGGGATCCCCGCCGCCCAACGACGGCAAGAAGGACGGAGACCGGCCCAGGGGCGAAGACCCGCGTCCCGGCCCGCCGAAAGGTCCCGGCGCCCCGCCGCCGCCCGTCGACCTGAACGCCCTGGTCGATCGCGTGACCGAGCGCCTGCGCCAGGCCTTCAACGGCCCGGGCCGCCCGCGCGCCATCGCCGTCACCGGCGCGGTCCTGGTCGGGCTGTGGGCCCTGTCGGGCTGCTACGTGGTCCAGCCCAAGGACCAGGCGGTGGTCACCACCTTCGGCGCCTACAGCCGCACGGCCGGCCCCGGCTTGCGCTACCACCTGCCCTACCCCATCGAGCGCGCCGAGATGGTGCCGTTCACCTCGACCCAGTCGATGGACATCGGCGGCAGCGCCGCCCAGCCGGTGGCCGACGAACGCCTGATGCTGACCGGCGACGAGAACATCGTCGACCTTTCCTTCACCGTGCAGTGGCGGGTGTCGGACGCGGCCAAGTACACCTTTAACGTCTACGAGCCCGACTCGGTGATCAAGGACGTTGCCGAGAGCGCCATGCGCGAGGTGGTGGGAAAGACCGCCCTGACCCCGATCCTGACCAACGGACGCGGCCAGGTGCAGGCCCAGACGCGCGCCCTGATGCAGCAGATCCTCGACCGCTACGACATCGGCGTGTCGGTCCAGAGCGTCAACATCCAGACCGCCACCACGCCCGGCCCGGTGCTGGAAGCCTATCGCGACGTGCAGCGCGCCGCCCAGAACGCCCAGTCCGCGGCCAACAACGCCCGTGGCGAGGCGGCCCAGATCACCCAGGCGGCCCTCGGCTATCGCGAACAGGTGGTCCGCGAGGCCGCCGGCGACGCCGCGCGCTTCAACCAGGTCTACGAGCAGTACAAGCTGGCCCCCGCCGTCACCCGCGAGCGCCTCTATATCGAGACCATGCAGCGGGTGCTGGAGCGCTCGAACAAGGTGATCGTCGACAGCAAGGGCGCCAACGCCCCGATCATCCTGCCCTCCGAAACCTTCCGGCCGAAGACCCCGGCCGCCAGCGCCACCGTCGTCGAAGGAGCCGCCCGATGAGCACCCTCAGCGGAAAAGCCATCGCCGCCGGCGTCGCGGCCGTCAGCCTGCTGATCCTGGCCAACGTCACCCTGTTCAAGATCGACCAGCGCCAGCAGGCCCTGGTCGTGCGCTTCGGCGATCCGGTACGCACGGTGCTGACGCCCGGCCTGCACTTCAAGAGCCCGTTCGAGACGGTGCTGCGGTTCGACAAGCGCAACATCGAGCTGAACGCCAACGAGGAAGAGGTCACCGCTGCCGACCAGGAGCGCCTGGTGGTCGACGCCTTCGTCCGCTACCGCATCACCGATCCGCGCCAGTTCTACCGCACCCTGGGCACCGAGGGCGTCGCCAAGCAGCGCCTGGAGACTATCGTCAACGCCGCCCTGCGCGAGGAGATCGGCCGCTCCAACTCCGAGGACGTGATCGCCGGCAAGCGGGCCCAGGTGATGGCCGCCATCCGCGCCAAGGTCGCGGGCCAGGTGGCCGCCTCGGACCTGGGCGTCCAGATCATCGACGTGCGGATCAAGCGCGCCGACCTGCCCCCGGCCAACGCCCAGGCGGTGTTCGAGCGCATGCAGACCGCCCGCAAGCAGGAAGCCGCCCAACTGCGGGCCATGGGCGAGCAGAAGCGCCGCGAGATCGTCGCCACCGCCTACGAGGAGGCCGAGAAGATCCGAGGCGACGCCGACGCCCAGCGCGCCCAGCTGTTCGCCCAGAGCTTCGGCCGCGATCCTGCCTTCGCCGCCTTCTATCGCTCGATGGCCGCCTACGAGGCCGCCCTGGGCAAGGGCGACACCACCCTGGTGCTCTCGCCCGACAGCGCCTTCTTCAAGTATTTCGAGAAAGGCCCGGCGGGGTAGGAACCTATCCTTCTCCCCTTGCGGGAGAAGGTGTCGGCGCAGCCGACGGATGAGGGGTCGAAAGACAGAACCGCCGCGACTAGCCGAAAGGCCGGTCGCGGCGGTTTTCGTTTGAAAGACCCCTCATCCGACCTCCTTCGGAGGCCACCTTCTCCCGCAAGGGGAGAAGGAAAAGCGCTTACTTCCGCTCCACCGCTTGCCTGCTCATCGGAGCCAGCTTGGCCAGCAGCTTGTTCTGGGCGGCGAAGGGCACGCCTTCCTTGTTCATCGCCCATTGCAGGTTCTCGACCAGGGCGTTGAAGTCCTTGTAGGTGATGCCCTGGTCCTTGTGGGCGGCGGTCATGTCCTTGCCGGTGTAGTCGCAGCCGCCCTCGGAAGCCGGCCCGGCCAGGATGTAGCAGAACTGCTCGGTCAGGGTTCGCTTCAGCCGCACGGTGTCGGCCGTGGCGAAGATGTCCTTGATGCGCGGGTCGGCGATGTTGCGGTCCACCAGGTCGCCGGCGATCCGGGCCAGGCCATCCTTGCCGTGGAAGGCCGCCAGGACGCGCTGGTCCTTCAGGGGCGCGGCGTCGGCGTTGTCGTTGGACTGAACGTAGGGATCGACCGGCTTCTCGCCGGGCGGGACGGTCTGGGCTGCGACCGCGCCCGCGAAGGTCAGAGAGAGGGCCGTGGCGGCCAGGACGAGGCGCATGGTCGTGATCCTCTAGAAGCCGGCCTGCAGCGAGACGTAGAGGCCCCGCTGGTTCTTGAAGGTGGCGATGTCGCCCAGGTCCGCATAGGCCGCCGTCACCGACAGCGTCTTATTGAACGCATAGGCCACGAAGACGTCGGCCCAGTCGTTCTCCTTGGCGAAGCCGAGGTTGTCGGGCTTGGAGCGGTATTCGGCGCCGACCAGCAGGCGCTTGGACAGCAGATAGCCGGCCGAGCCTTCGAACTGCGCGCCGTAGCCGTCCTTGGCCCCGCCGAAGCCCAAGAGGCCCGTCTGGTTGGCCTTGGTCAGGCGCACCGTGCCGTTCAGCACCAGGCTCTTGTCCAGCAGCAACTTCGTGGCGGCGGCGTAGTAGTCGACGCCGGTGTCGTCCTGGGCGCCGACGGCGCGGACGATGGCCGGCTGGTTGTTCTGCTTGAACTGGGCGCCGACGGCGACTTGCGGCAGCCAGGTGTCCTGGTCATAGACCGCGTCGCCCAGGACGCGGACCTTCACGCCAACAATGTCCTGCTTGAACGTGAAACCCCGCCCCAGGCCCAGCTTGGCGCCCGTCGCGCCGGTGTCGAATTCCTGGCGGGCCAACGACAGCTCCAGCCGGTCGAACAGGCCCATCGTCACGCCGGCCGAGCGCAGCTCGTAATCTGGGACGTTCACATAGGTGGCGTGGACGCTGCCACCGATCCCGCGCGTGGTCTCGTTGCCGCCGATCAGGGCCCAAGTCGACAGACCGCCGCCGGCCCCGCCTTCCAGCGCGCTGACGCCGCCGGTCAGCAGCAGCTTGCCGCCCGGCTCGATCTCGCCGGCGCTCGCCGCGCCGCACAGGCCAAGCGTCACCATAAAGGCGGCCAATCCCAGAAGTCTCGATCGCATGACGTCCCCAAGCGCTTTCGCGCGGGACCATGCCGAGAAAGACTTTAACGAACCTTCAGCATGTCAAAATGTCGCAGTTCTCTTCGACGGCCGCCGATCTTCGCGCATTAACTGGGATTTCATCGCGACAAGGCTAAAGCAGAGCCATGAAGATCGCATCAATACTCTTCAGGGTTGCGCTGACGGCCGCAGCGGCGATCGCTGTGTCGGCCCAGGCCGCCGATCTCACCGTCTCGGTGCGCGGCGCCGACGGCAAGCCCGTGCCGGACGCCGTGGTCACCGTCTATCCGAACGGCCAGCCCACCAAGGGCCCGATCAAGTTCGACTGGCCCTACCGCGTGGCCCAGCAGAACATCCAGTTCACGCCGTTCGTATTGATCGTGCCGGCGGGGGCCGAAGTGTCGTTCCCCAACCTCGATAAGGTGCGCCACCACGTCTATTCGTTCTCGGCCGGCAACAAGTTCGAGCTGAAGCTGTACGGCCACGAGGAGAACCGCGTGGTGAAGCTGCCCGCGGTCGGCGTGGCCGCGATCGGCTGCAACATCCACGACCAGATGGTCGGCTTCATCAAGGTGGTCGACACCGCCTACGCCGCCAAGAGCGACGCCAACGGAAACGCGGTGATCCGGGGCCTGCCCGATGGCCCCGTGGTCGCCAAGGTCTGGCATCCCTATCTGCGCGCGCCCAAGAACGAGAAGACCCTGACCACCACCGCCGTGCACGGCGCGGCGCGCGAGACCGCGACGGTCGAACTGCGCGCCGGCGGGCGCTGACCCCGATGTTCAACCGCCTCCAGACCAAGCTGACCGTCCTCTATGCGGGACTGTTCGCCCTGGCGCTCAGCCTGGTGGCGGTGACCGTCTATCTGACCATCGCCAACAACGCCCAGCAGCAGGTCCGCAAGGAACTGGCGGCGACCGGCACGGTGTTCGACAGCGTCTGGGCCCTGCGCACCCAGCGACTGCGCGACGGGGCCGACCTCCTCTCGCGCGACTTCGGCTTCCGCGCCGCCGTGGCCACCCATGACGCGCCCACCGTGCAGTCGGCGGTGACCAACCTGCGCCAGCGCATGGGCCTGGACCTGGCTTTCCTGGTCGGGGTCGACGGCGACGTGGTCGGGGTCGACCCGTCCAAGGTCGACATCGAGAAGCTGTGGAGCGCCCTGGACGCCGAGGACGGCGCCCAGGGCGTGTTCATCGTCGACGGCCAGCCGTACCAGCTGATCTCGGCGCCGGTGATGTCGCCCACCCTGACCGGCTGGATCGTGTTCGGCGCGCGGCTGGACGACCACGAGATGACCGCCCTGGAGAAGCTGGCGGCCATCCGTCTGGAGGCCCAGGTGTTCGACCGTCGCGGCGAGACCTGGGTGACCACCGACAAGACCGCCGACACCAAGGCCCTGGGAGCCTTCGTCGCCCAGGCCATGGGCCAAAAGATCACCGCCCCCGGGCGCCTGCGCACCGCCCACGGCGACAACCTGGTGCTGGTCAGGCCGCTGAAGGCGCTGGACGGCCAGACCCCCGCCGCTCTGGTGCTGCGCTATCCCATGGCCCTGGCCATGGCGCCCTATCAGCCCTTGATGGCCGCGGTGATCATCGCCGGCCTGATCGGCGCGGCCCTGGTCGCCGCCGCCAGCTGGGCCCTGTCGCGCGACATCGCCAAGCCGATCATCGCCCTGGACGAGGCCGCCCGCCGGCTGCAGCGCGGCGAGGCCGCCCACGTGGACGTGCGCTCCAGCGACGAGATCGGCCGCCTGTCCGACAGCTTCAACCTGATGGCCGCCGAGATCCGCGAGCGCGAGCACCGGATCACCGAACTGGCCCTGCACGACGCCGAGACAGGCCTGCCCAACCGCCTGGCCGCCGAGCGCGAGATCGAAGCCCGCATGGCCCGCCTCCAGCCCGGCCAGCAGGTGGTGGTCGGCGCCCTGGGCCTGGACCGCTTCGCCTTCCTGCGCGGCGCGATCGGCTACGCCCTGTTCACCCAGCTGGTCACCGAGATCGGCATGCGGGTCCGCGCCATCGATCCCGGCGTGACGGTCGCCCGCCTGACGACCTCGACCCTCTGCGTGATCTCCAACATGACCGACCTGGAGACCGCCGTTCCCCGGGTCGAGACCCTGGCGCCGATGCTGGAGGCCCCCGTCCGGCTGGACGGCGAACTGGTGGACGTCCACCTGACCCACGGCGTGGCCGGGGCGGACGCCGGGATCAGCGCCTTCCGCCTGGTCGAGCACGCCATGATCGCCCTCGATCAGGCCCGCGCGTCCGGCCGCAAGGTAGCCCCCTTCGACGCCGAGGCCTATGGCGACCCGGCCGGCAATCTCTCGCTGATGAGCGAGATGCTGGAGGGCGTGGCCAGCGGCGCGCTGTTCCTGCACCACCAGCCCAAGCTGGACCTGCGCGAAGGCCGGGTGACCGGCGTCGAGGCTCTGGTGCGCTGGAACCACCCGACACGCGGCCTGCTGCGCCCCGACCTTTTCGTGGGCATGGCCGAGGAGACCGGCCACATCCGCGCCCTGACCGACTGCGTGCTGGACATGGCCATCGCCGACCAGAAGACCCTGCGCCAGGCCGGCCACGACCTGACCATGTCGATCAACATCTCCGGCCGCCTGATCGACGATCCCGAGTTCGCCGACCGCGCCATCGAGAAAGTGACCGCCGCCGGGGCGCGCTTCTGCTTCGAGATCACCGAGACCGCCGTGATCGGCAATCCGGACGTCGCCCTGGGCGTGCTGGAGAAGCTGAGCGCCGCCGGCATCGCCGTTTCCATCGACGACTACGGCTCGGGCCTGTCGTCCCTGGCCTATCTGAAGCAGATCAGCGCCGACGAGCTGAAGATCGACAAGGCCTTCGTTCTGTCGCTGGAGAGCGACGCCAAGGACGCCCTGCTGGTGAAGTCGACCATCGACCTGGCCCACAGCCTGGGCCTGAAGGTCGTCGCCGAGGGCGTGGAGAGCCGCGAGGCCCTGGCTATGCTCCAGATGATGGGCTGCGACCTGGCCCAGGGCTTCCACATCGCCAGGCCCATGCCGCTGGCGGCGTTGGAAGGCTTTTTGGCGACGCCGGCCGAGGGCCGCAAGACCGCCTAGGCCGCCGCCTTCAGCAGGTCCATCACCACGTGCAGGCTGTCGGCCACGTGGACGCACTTGTCGTGCATCTCCTCGTTGGGATCGAGGATGTCGGGCACCATGATCGTCATCATCCCGGCCGCGTGGGCCGCGCGGACGCCGGGGTGGGAGTCCTCCAGCGCCAGGCACAGGGTCGGATGGACGTTCAGCCGGCGGGCGGCCTCCAGATAGGGATCCGGATGCGGCTTGTGGCGCACGACGTCGGCGTTGGCGACCACCGCGTGGAAGCGTTTGACCAGGTCGAAGCGGCCCAGATAGCGCTCCACGGCCTCGCGGCTGTTGGAGGTGGCGATGGCGCGCGGCACGCCCAGGGCGTCCAGATAGTCGAGGATCTCCATAACGCCCGTCTTCAGCCGCACCTCGGCCTCGAGGATCAGCTCCACGTCAGTCCAGGTGCGCTTGAAATAGGCCTCGACCGGGAAGTCGTCGCCATACAGGCCGCGCAGCATCCCCGCGCACTCGGGATTGGTCTTGCCCACCATCGACTGGTAGATCGCGGGCGTGAAGTCGATGCCGAAGGCCTGGCCGGCCTCGGCCATCGCCGCCTGGTAGACGGTCTCGGTGTCCAGCAACAGGCCGTCCATGTCGAACACCACGGCCTGGACGCCGCGCGGGAAGCTCACGAGACGAACTCCGCGCTCTTGTAGCCCTGGAAGTAGAGCAAGGCGGTAAGGTCGGCGTGATCGACCTTGGCGTGGGCCTGGGCCGCCACGATCGGCTTGGCGCGGTAGGCCACGCCCAGGCCGGCGACCTCGATCATCGCGAGGTCATTGGCGCCGTCGCCCACGGCCAGGGCGTCGGCCGGGGTCAGGCCCAGGGCCGAGGTCTCTTCCCGCAGAGCGGCCAGCTTGGCCTCCTTGCCCAGGATCGGATCGCCCACCTGGCCGGTCAGCTTGCCGTCGGCCTCGATCAGGGTGTTGGCGCGGTTCAGGTGGAAGCCGGCCGCCTCGGCGACCCGCGAGGTGAAGAAGGTGAAGCCGCCCGAGACCAGGGCGCAGCGGGCGCCATGCTCGGCCATGGTCCGCACCAGGGTGCGCGCGCCGGGGTTCAGCTTCACGCGGTCGTCGTAGCAGGCCTGCAGAGCGTTCACCGACAGGCCTGTCAGCATGCCCACGCGTTCGCGCAGGGCGCCTTCGAAGGCCAGCTCGCCGCGCATGGCGCGTTCGGTGATTTCCGAGACCTTGTCCTTGACCCCGGCGAAGTCTGCCAGTTCGTCCAGGCACTCCACGTTGATGATCGTGGAGTCCATGTCGGCGATCAGCAGGCGCTTCCTGCGGTTCTCGACCGGCTGGACGGCGAAGTCGACCGGCCGCTCGCCCACCGCCACCTTGACCGCCTGGTGGCTCTCGACTGGAGGACCATCGACGAACAGATCCAGAGCCCCCTCGCCCAGCACGGTTTCGGAGGAGACCTCCAGCGTGGCGCGCACGGCGGCGGCCGCCTCCGCCAGGGCGGCAGGGTCGGGCGAGACGAGGGTGATCGCGAGCATGACGCGGCGGCTATTGGAGGAAGCTCTCCACGTCAACCTCGAAGCTGTGCTCTTGGCCTATTCGGTCATCAGCGACAGGCAGTCGGTGAAGACCGCCATGCCGCGTTCCTGGGCGGCCTCGTCGCCCTTTTTGGTCGACGGCGTGTTGGCCACCAGGGTGGAGAGGCCGGCGACGCCGCGCCGGTATACGTCGGCGGGCTTCTCGCCCCGGGCCATGGCCTGGGTCAGGGTCTCGTTGACGATCGCCTCGCCGGTGACGCCCAGCATCTTCAGCATCGGGGAGATGGCCTTCCCGCTGCCGTCGCCGTCGTCGAACTTGCCCATCACGCCCGGATTGGCGCGCACGATCTCGTCGAGGCCGACGAACACCACCGCGCAGCCGAACTTCTGGTCGGCCTTGACCGCCGCCGTGATCGGCGCGGGCGGGGGCGGCTTGACCGGGGCCGGCGTCGTGGTGGCCACGGCGGCGGCGAAGATCACGTGAAGCATGATATGGCATCCCCGGTAAGGCAGACACGCCGTCCGCGAGGCCAGGGGCTCGAGTCAGGATTGTCCGGAAACAGCATCGTTCTTATCGGAGGGCCGACGGCCAGCGGCAAGTCGGCTTTCGCCCTGGACCTGGCGCGCGAGACCGGCGGCGAGATCGTCAACGCCGACTCCATGCAGATCTATGCGGGCCTTCGCGTGCTGACCGCCGGTCCCTCGCCCGAGGAACTGGCCGCCGCGCCCCACCACCTGTTCGGCGTGGTCGACGCGGCCGAGGGCTGGTCGGTGGGCAAATGGCTGAACGCCGCCGTCACGGTGCTGGACGACATCGCCGCCCGGGGCCGGACGGCCGTGGTGGTGGGCGGCACCGGCCTCTATTTCCGCGCCCTGACCCACGGCCTCGCCGACGTGCCGCCGGTGCCCGAGACCCAGCGCGAGATCTCCAGCCTGCTCTACGCCGCGCGGGGTGAGCCGGAGTTCCGCGATATCCTGGCAGAGTTGGACCCCGAAGCCGAGAAGCGCATCGAGATCGGCGACCGCCAGCGCCTGGTCCGCGCCCACGCCGTGGCCGTGGCCACCGGCAAGTCGCTGACCGCCTGGCAGACCGACACCAAGCCGGCCCTGGCCAAGGGCAGCTGGCGCGGCGTGATCCTGGACCCGCCGCGCGCCGAACTCTACGACCGCTGCGACGCGCGTCTGGGCCAGATGGTCGAGCACGGCGCCCTGGACGAGGTGCGGGCGATGGAGGCCCGAGGACTGGACCCGTCCCTCCCCGCCCTCAAGGCCGTCGGCTACCGCGAACTGGCCGCCCACCTGCGCGGCGAGACCTCGCTGGACGAGGCCCTGGACGCCGCGCGCCAGGAGACTCGACGTTACGCCAAGCGGCAGATGACCTGGTTCCGCAACCAGACGCCGGATTGGGAAAGGACCACCGCATGACCGAAACCGCCCGCCTCGCCGCCGCCATCGGCGTTCGCCTGATCGAGCGGGGCGAGACCGTCGCCGTCGCAGAATCCTCGGCCGGCGGCCTGATCTCGGCGGCCCTGCTGAGCGTGCCAGGCGCCTCGAAGTTCTATGTCGGCGGCTCTGTCGTCTACACCGCCCGGGCTCGCCTGACCCTGATGGACATCCCGCAGAAAGCCATGGACGGGCTGCGCTCGGCCAGCGAGCCCTACGCCGCCCTGCTGGCCCGGGTGGTCGGCAAGAACCTCAAGGCCACCTGGGGTCTTTCGGAAACCGGCGCGGCCGGTCCGGACGGCAACCGCTACGGCGACGCGGCCGGCCACACCTGCGTGGCGGTCGCCGGACCGCTGGAGTTGACCCGCACCCTGGAGACCGGCCACGGCGATCGCGCGGCCAATATGGAAACCTTCCGGGACGCGGCCCTGCAGTTGTTGCTGGACGCCCTCTCCGCCGCCTAGACCGTGCCGAACAGGGCGTAGGCGAACTCGTCCATCGCCTTCTGGGTGATGCTGGTGTTGTCGAGCAGCACCACGGTGGTCTGGTCGTCGAAACGGTGGCCCAGCACCGAGCGATAGCCGGCCGCCCGGCCGGTCTCCCAGGCGAGGACGCGCGGCATGCCGTCAGCGAACAGGGTCTTCACCCGTCCGCCCAGGGCATAGTCCTGGTCGGGCCAGCCGACGGTCAGCAGTTCCTTCTTCCGAGCCGGCGTCAGGACCCCCCCGTCGAAGATCGCGTGGGCCGCCTTCAGGAGGTCGCCCGCCGTGCTGGCGTAGCCGCCGCTGGCCGCGAAGAACGCGAAGCGCTCGTTGGGCTGGCGCACCAGCGGCTCTAGCGTGCGGTACGAGATCGCGACGTCCGCCGGATCGACGGGCGTGGTGCGGCTCAGGCCCAGCGGCCCGGTGACCAGTTCGACCATGGCCTCCGCATAGGCCTTGCCGGTGACGGCCTCGATGATCGCGGTGATGATCACCCAGTTGGTCAGGGCGTAGTCGAACTTGGTCCCCGGCTCGAAGGCCAGGTCGCCCGAGCACCACAGCTTCACCGCCTCCGCGGTCGTGAAGCGCTTCTTGAACAGATCCGGATCGGGGTTGGCCTTGGTCCAGGTCGAAAAGCCGTTGGGCACGCCGCTGGTGTTGGTCATCAGGTGGCGCAGCGTGACCTTGCCGCCGGTGTCGGCGCGATAGTCGGGCAGCCAGCGGACGATCGGCGCGTCCAGGTCCAGCTTGCCCGCCTCGGCCAGGCGCAGCAGGGCGGTCGAGGTCAACCACTTGGAGATCGAGGCGATCAGATAGGGCGTGTCCAGCGTCGCCGGCCGGCGGGCCTCGATATCGGCGAACCCGACGGTCCGGGAATAGATCGGCTTGCCCGCCTTGCCGACCAGCACCACGCCCTGGAACGGCTGGAGCTTCAGGAAATCATCGACGACCCGATCGGCCGCCGCGCCCGACGCGACCTCGGCCCGCGCCTTTTGAGCCAATCCGAACGCGACCGCGCCGGCTAGAAATTCTCGCCGTCCGAACACTGCAGCGCTCCTCGATTGCGGATGCGCGACCGTGAGGGGGAAAACCTGCTCCCGTCGAGTGAAACTCCGGTAAGGTCGCGCCGCCGCCAAAGGCAGAACCTTGCGTCAATCAGCGCCTTGACGCCCCTCGATGAGCATGGCATTCCCCGATCATCCATTTGGAGCAACACTCGTGCGCGACACCATGATCGTACTTATGGAGCGGCCGTTCACGGCGTGACCTCGAAGTCACGCTGATAGATCGGTCGCGCGCACAAAAGGTCCTTCGGGGCCTTTTTTCTTTTCCGCCCTACGCCAAACCAAGCTTACCCAAACCCGGATCAGTCCCATGACCGCCCATCAGACCATCGAGAGCCAAGCTCCCGCCGACACCGCGAACCGCGCCATGACCGGCGCCGAGATCGTGGTTCGCGGCCTCGTGGACCAGGGCGTCGAGGTGCTGTTCGGCTATCCGGGCGGCGCGGTCCTGCCGATCTACGACGCGCTGTTCCACGAACCGCGCCTGCAGCACATCCTGGTCCGCCACGAGCAGGGCGCGACCCACGCCGCCGAGGGCTATGCCCGGTCGTCGGGCAAGCCGGGCGTCGTCCTGGTCACCTCGGGCCCGGGCGCGACCAACGCCATCACCGGCATCATGGACGCCCTGATGGACTCGATCCCGATGGTCGTCATCACCGGCCAGGTCCCCACCCACCTGATCGGCACCGACGCCTTCCAGGAAGCCGACACCGTCGGCATGACCCGCTCGTGCACCAAGCACAACTACCTGGTCAAAGACGTCCGCGACCTGCCGCAGATCATCCACGAGGCCTTCAAGATCGCCACCACCGGCCGTCCCGGCCCGGTGCTGATCGACATCCCCAAGGACGTCCAGTTCGCCAAGGGCGAATATTACGGCCCGGCCGAGGTCGCCTCGACCCACGCCTACAATCCCAAGACCAAGGGCGACCAGAACCGCATCGCCGAGGCGGCCCGGATGATCGCGGGCGCCCGCCGGCCGATCTTCTACACCGGCGGCGGGGTCATCAACGCCGGCCCGCGCGCCAGCGAGGCCTTGCGCGAGTTCGCGGCCCTGACTGGCGCGCCCGTCACCTCGACCCTGATGGGCCTGGGCGCCTTCCCGGCGGCCGATCCGTCGTGGCTGGGCATGCTGGGCATGCACGGCACCTTCGAGGCCAACAACGCCATGCACGACTGCGACGTGATGGTCTGCATCGGCGCGCGCTTCGACGACCGGGTCACCGGGCGCCTCGACGCCTTCTCGCCGGACTCCAAGAAGATCCACATCGACATCGACGCCTCGTCGATCAACAAGAACGTCCGCGTCGACCTGCCCATCGTCGGCGACGCCGGCAGCGTGCTGGACGACCTGATCGCCGCCTGGAAGGCCGGCGGCCACCAGCCCAACAAGGCCGCCCTGACCGATTGGTGGGCCCAGATCGACCAGTGGCGCGCCCGCCGCTGCCTGGCCTATCGCGGCTCCGACACGGTCATCAAGCCGCAGTACGCCATCGAGCGCCTGTACGAGCTGAGCAAGGGCCGCGACACCTACATCACCACCGAAGTCGGCCAGCACCAGATGTGGGCCGCGCAGTTCTTCCGCTTCGAGGAGCCCAACCGCTGGATGACCTCCGGCGGCCTGGGCACCATGGGCTACGGCCTGCCCGCCGCCCTGGGCGTGCAACTGGCCCATCCGGGCGCCCTGGTCGTCGACATCGCCGGCGAGGCCTCGATCCAGATGTGCATCCAGGAACTGTCGACGGCGATCCAGTTCGACCTGCCAGTCAAGATTTTCATCCTGAACAACGAATGGATGGGCATGGTCCGCCAGTGGCAGCAACTGCTGCACGGCGAGCGCTACAGCCACTCCTATTCCGACAGCCTGCCCGACTTCGTGAAGCTGGCCGAGGCCTATGGCGCGGTCGGCATCCGCTGCTCGGACCCGGCCGAGCTGGACGGGAAGATCCTGGAGATGATCAACAGCGACAAGGTCGTGGTCTTCGACTGCCGCGTCGAGAAGCACGAGAACTGCCTGCCGATGATCCCCTCGGGCAAGGCCCACAACGAGATGATCATGGGCGACGTCGAGGACATCGGAAACGTCATCGGCGAGGCGGGCGGCGGGCTGGTGTAAAAGGCCGGTTTCTTCGCTTTACGTCGGCGACTTCCCATTCAATCTTGCCGCAACGCGAGAACAAGATGGGAACATATCCGATGCAGGCGCGCTTGACGAGAAAGCATTGTACGCACAAAATTGTACGTACAAATGTCGTTTGAATGGGATATCGAGAAGGCGAAACTCAACCTCGCCAAGCACGGTGTCTCTTTCGAGTTCGCGACACGGGTATGGCATGATCCCCACTACGCGCTCTTTCTGGACCGCGTGGTAGACGGTGAGCAGCGGTGGCATGCCGTGGGCCTCGTCGATGGAACCATGATCGTGCTTGTAGTGCACACCTATCCCGCTGGAGACGATGAGGACCATGTCAGAATCATCAGCGCCCGAAAGGCGACGCCTTCAGAAACACGCCGGTATGGGCGGTAAGCCCTTCAGCCCCGAGGAGCTGGAACAGTTGGCTCGCCTGAGGGCCATGCGCGACGAGGATATCGACCTCAGCGACATTCCAGAGATCACCGATGAGCAATGGGCGACAGCCGTCCGCCCAGGCTTGAGCCGCCCCATCAAGATGCCCGTCACCATTCGGCTCGACGCCGACATCGTAGGCTGGTTCAAGGAACACGCGGGCGGCAAGCCCTATCAGACCGAGATCAACCGCGTGCTTCGCCAGCATGTGGCCAAAGCAGAAAAGAAGCGCGCCTGATGACCACCAACGTCCAACCCGCCCCCGCCTCGGCCTACGACATGGCTCCGAACGAGCAGGTCGAGCAGACCGCAACCTTCGCCCTGCTGGTCGACAACGAGCCGGGCGTGCTGCACCGCGTGGTGGGGCTGTTCGCCGCCCGCGGCTACAACATCGAGAGCCTCACGGTCGCCGAGACCGACCACAAGGCCCACACCAGCCGCATCACCGTGGTGACGCGCGGCACGCGCCAGGTCTTGGACCAGATCGAGGCCCAGCTGAACAAGGTGGTCAATGTCCGCCGCGTGCACGACGTGACCCGCGACCCCAACGGCGTCGAGCGCGAGCTGGCCCTGGTCAAGGTGCGCGGCTCGGGCGTCGACCGCGTCGAGGCCCTGCGCATCGCCGAGATCTTCCGCGCCAAGCCTGTGGACACCACGCTCGAGAGCTTCGTGTTCGAGATCTCGGGCGCGCCGTCCAAGATCGACAAGTTCCTGGACCTGATGCGGCCGCTGGGCCTGGTGGAACTGTCGCGCACCGGCGTGCTTTCCATCGAGCGGGGCGTCGAAGGAATGTAGCCATGCCGGGCGCGAGCCTCATCGCCGGTCTTGTCGCGGGGATCGCCCTCGCCGGCCAGCAGCCCGCGCCCCCAGTCGCTGTAACGCCCGCGCCGGATCCCGCAGCCTGGTGGACCCCGGCGATCCCCAAGCCGCCGCCCGAGCAGGACCCGTTTCAGGGTCGGCGCCTGCGCAAGGGCGAGCAACTGGTCCCGATCGACAACGGCGTCGATCCCCTGCTCTACCGCCTGTGGGGTCTGCAGCCCCTGCAGAGCCAATTGATCAAGCCCGGCGAGCTGGTGCTGGAGGCCTGGGCCCGGCCGGCCACCGGCGTGCGCCAGGCCGTGGTCCGGGTGACGGTGCGCCGCGACGGCCGCGCCTTCGTCCAGGCTCGCGCGGGCCTCGGCTGCTGCACGCCCGAGATCGGCCGCCGGGTCGATATCGACGCCGAGCTTGCCCCTGAGCAGATCGCGCCGCTCAAGGCCTTGGTCGGAAATCCGCTGTGGGGCCAGCCCCGCGCGGTGACCATCGACTACGGCGGCGGAGCGGTCGAGCCCGTGTGCCTGGACGGCGTCTCCTGGGACGTAACCCTGCTGATCCCCGGCCAGGCCCGGCACCTGCGGCGAGCCTGCGACGACGCCGAGGTGGGCTCCATCGCCCCGGCCCTGGCCTCGGCCCTGTCGGCGGCCACGGGCCGCGACGCCCGCTTCGACGCCATGTTCGCCCACGGTGGCGACTTCTCGCGCCAGCAGCGGGCGTACGAGGCGCTGATCGCCTCGGGCGGCCGGCTCAAGCCCGCCGCCAACAGCCGCCCCCAGCCGGCGGCCGCGCCGATCTCGCCGGACGACGACGCGCCGGAGCCCGCTCCAACCTCGCCGCAATAGGTTTGGGAGAGGCCTTTCAAGGGCACGCCCTGAAATTGCAATTTCTGGATAACGCCGTTATCAACCTTGGCCATAAAACCTCGGGAGGAATCGCCATGGCCAAGACCGTCGCCCTGAAAACCCTGCTGGCCGCCGCCGGCCTCGCCGCCGCGCTCGGCGCCTCGCCCGCCTTGGCCCAGGCCGTGCCGAACACCCCTCAGATCAAGTTCGACCCGATCGGCGACCATCCGGCACCCCCTGCGGGCCTGAACGCCTCGTGCACCAAGGCGCCCGACGGCGGCTACCAGGCCAGCAAGACCTGCCCGGTCATCTATTACGGGACCACCAAGACCTGGATCTACAGCTACAACGACAACCGCGTCTCGTTCGCCCTGGTCACCTACGGCGCCGACGGCTCGGTCCTGCGCAACGTCGAATATCCCGGCGGCCGGTATGTCTTCGACGCCTTGAGCGACGACCAGGGCCAGAAGATCACCATCATCGGCCAGGCCCAGGCCTCGGTCGTGGTCAACTGGTCGGACCTGCCGCACTAGCACCGACCGGCGCGCTTCATCCCACCTTCAACGCGTTGAAGCGGTAGAGCAGCGCGCCCAACACCGCCCCGATCGCCGGGGCCACGAAGAACAGCCACAACTGCGCCAAGGCCTGGCCGCCCACCAGGACGGCCGGGCCGAAGCTGCGCGCGGGATTCACGGAGACCCCGGTCACCTGGATGCCGACGATGTGGATCACGGCCAGGCAGATGCCGATGCCCAGCCCCGCGAAGCCGGGCGCGGCGTCGGCGCCCGTCGCGCCCAGGATCACGATCACAAACAGGGCGGTCATCACCACCTCGAAGGCAAAGGCCGCCTCCAGGCCGTAGCCGCCGCCATAGCCCGGCCCCCAGCCGTTCTGGCCCAGGCCGTGGGCGGTGGAGCCCGCGATCAGCAGCAACACCCCGGCGCCCGTCGTCGCTCCGACGAACTGGGCCACCCAGTACAGCGCCATATCCTTGGCGCTCATCCGCCCGGCCACGAAGACCGCCAGGCTGACGGCCGGATTGACGTGGCAGCCGGAGATCGGCCCGATCCCATAGGCCATGGCCACGATCGCGAAGCCGAAGGCCAGGGCTATGCCTAGCTGCCCCACGTGGTCCCCGCCCAGCACCGCCGCGCCGCAGCCGAACAGCACCAGGGCGAACGTGCCGATGAACTCGGCCACCAGTTTCGACATTTGAACGCCTCCCTCTATCGGGCCGCCTCTTCTCGAAGACGGGCCGGGGAACTTGGCGCTCTTTGCTTGGGCCGGGGAATAGGGCGAAACCGCCAGGCGCGGCGAGGCGTCGCCCTAGACGCGTTCAGGTGTCCAGCAACAGGTCCGGGCGTGATCGCAGGCGGGCGGCGTCGCGCAGGGGCGGCGCGCCGAACATCCGGGCGTATTCGCGGCTGAACTGCGAGGCGCTGTCATAGCCCACCGCGTGACCGGCCGAACCCGCGTCCAGGCGCTGGGCCAGGATCAGCTTGCGCGCCTCCTGCAGGCGGATCTGCTTCTGGTACTGCAGGGGACTGAGGGCGGTGACCGCCTTGAAGTGGCGATGAAGGGCCGAAGGGCTCATCCGCGCCTCGGAGGCCAGCTCCTCGATGCTGAACGGCTGGTCGAAGTGGCGCTGGATCCAGCCGATGGCCCGCTTGACCTGGCGCATGCGGCCGTCGGCCCGGGCGATCTGGGCCAGGCGCGGCCCCTGGTCGCCCAGCAGCATGCGGTAGAGGATCTCGCGCTCGATCAGCGGCGCCAGGACGGCGGCTTCACGCGGATCGTCGATCAGGCGGACCATCCGCACCACCGCGTCCAGTAGCGGCGCATTGACCTGGCAGACCGCCATGGCTGCGACCAGGGGGCCGGCGTCCTGCGCCAGGGCCGGCTCGCCGCCCAGCTGCAGCAGCAGGTCGCCGATCACCGCCGGGTCCAGGGTCATCTTGAAGCACAGGTAGGGCTGCTCGGGCGAGGCGTCGACCACCTGGCCGATCACCGGCAGGTCGACCGAGGCCACCAGGTAGTTCATGGCGTCGTAGACCAGCACCGCGCCGCCGCTCATCACCTGCTTGCGCCCTCGGGCCACCACGCAGACCGCCGCGCCGAACACGCCATGGCTGGGCTCGGTGGGATGGCTGATCCGCAGGATGGAAGCCTTGTCGCCGATCTCTCGCGCGCCGTCCTCGGGCACGTATCGTTCAATCAGCGCGGCGAGTTCGCCTTGCTCGATCATCGACATTTCCTTTTGTTGAAGGCCGTTTCCCTACGCCCGCCGAGCGGCGGCGTCACGCCTTGCAAAGGTGATGTGCAGGATCGTGCAATCAAGGGAGAGCATCGGTCTATCGAGAACGGCGGTTCATGGGTCATGGTGTGGATGTCCCGCCTCGCCGCCATAGCCGCCCTCTTCCCGAACCGATCCGGTCCGGGAACCGGACGTCACGACGGCCATCCGCCCCCGAGGATATCATGACACGCTACCTCCCCCGCCGGCCCCAGGCCGCGCCCAAAACCGCGCCTGCATGGTTCGTGGCCGCGCTGCTGGCCGCCGCCGCCCTCCTCACCGCCGTCACGCCCGTGTTCGGGTCCGCCTCGGGAGCCTTCCATTGATCGGCCGCCGCGTTTCCGGCGTCTGGGCCAGCGCCAACGGGACGGTGAGCCTGGAGCTGCTGCCCGACGGACGCTTCGAGGAGCACCACGAGGGCGAGCTGGTTTTCGAGGGCCATTACGAGCTGGTCGGCGACGACCTGCGCCTGTTCGAGGACGGCGGCGGGCAGCTTTCGGGCCGGCTGACCGAAGGCCGTCTCAGCCTGACCCCGCCGCCCCGCGCCGAGGGGCGTCGACGTCCGTACGCAAGACGCTCTTCCCTCGAAGACCCCCACCCCCTATATTGAGTCCGTCCGGGTTCGCCCGGACTATGGGGATAAACGCGCACGTAATAAGCGGACTGGACCCGGGTGCGATTCCCGGCGGCTCCACCAAAACCTCCCGAGTTATCACGGGAATGCATGGGGCCGATCAGCATCGACAGACGTGTAAAGGTGTATGCTTTCTCTCGGCGTGGCTCACCGTTCCGGGCCGCTAAACTAAATGCGAACGATAACTTCGCTGAAGAGTTCGCCATCGCCGCGTAATGCGGTGCGGGTGAATTCGCCTCTTAAGTCCTAGGGGTTCAGATCCTTAGGCGGGGCCCGGAGGGAGCCTGCCAACAGAATCCCTCCACTTCTCCCGATATCGCCGACGCGCTTTCCTCCTCACCCGCAAAGCGGGGGAGGTGGCGCGATGCGGATACGCATCGTGACGGAGGGGGCGTCCAGCCGCCGCACAACGCCCCCTCCGTCTCGCCGCTGCGCGCCGAGCCACCTCCCCCGTTTCACGGGTGAGGAAGAAAATTGACGCCCGCGCCACCTTCTCGTGGCCACCGCGACACGCTACTCTCCGTGTTCCGTTCCAGTTCCCGCTTTCGATGGACCGCATGGCCCAGACCAATCCGCCTGAAGATCTGATGCAGTATGAGGCCATGGCCCAGGACGCCCTGCGTGGCGTCGTGAAGGCCGCGCTGAAGAAGGCCGCCGCGCCCGGCGGCCTGCCCGAACCGCACCACCTCTACATCACCTTCAAGACCCAGGCGGCCGGCGTGTCGGGTCCTCAGGACTTGCTGAGCAAGTATCCCGACGAGATGACCATCATCCTCCAGCACCAGTATTGGGACCTGGCGCCGGGCGAGACCTTCTTCTCGGTGACCCTGAAGTTCGGCGGCCAGCCCAAGCGGCTGTCGGTCCCCTATGCGGCGGTCACCCGGTTCTACGACCCGTCGGTGCAGTTCGCCCTGCAGTTCGAAGCCCCGGAGATCGTTCCGCAGGAGCCCGAGCCCGAGCCGGAACCCGAGGTCGCCCCGGTCGCCGAGGGCGGCGAGGAAGCGCCGAAGATCATCTCGCTCGACCAGTTCCGCAAGAAATAGCCGCGTGAGCGACATCGCCTCGGACAAGCCCGAAACGCTGACCGACGAGGCGATCCTCGCGCGCTTCCACGCGGCCAGGAACCCGCCGGGCAGCTCGCGCACCCTCGGCTTCCACATGCTGTCGGTGAACCAGGCCGAGCGCCGGGTCGAGATCGCCTTCGCCCCCACGCTGGAGGCCACCGGCAATCCGATGGGCCAGGTCCAGGGCGGCTATGTCTGCGCCATGCTGGACGAGTGCATGTCGGTGGCGGGCCTGGTCACCTCGGGCATGACCTGCGTGGTGCCCACCCTGGAGATGAAGACCAGCTTCCTGCGTCCCGCCATGCCCGGCCCGCTGAAGGGCGTGGGCTGGGTGGTGCGCTGGGGCAAGACGGTCTGCTTCCTGGAGGGCGAGCTCTACGACCCCGAGGGACGGCTGCTGGCCAAGGCCAGCGCCACGGCGATCCCCACCCCGTTCGTGAAGTTCAAGAAGTAGGGCGGCATGCGGCGGTTCGCGGGCCTGATCCTGGGTTTGCTTCTGCCGTTTCTCGCCGTTCCGGCCTGCGCCCAGGCCCCCGCCGCCAAAAACCCCTTCAAGGGCTGGGCCAGCGTCGTGGTGGCCGGCGACTGGCACGCCCATTCGGGCGGCCCCACCGAGGCCTTCGACAACGCCCGCCGCGACGTAGCCGCGAGCCTGGTCGGCCTGGGCTTCTCGCCGACGGCCATCCGGCAGTATTCGGTGCGGCCGGCGCGCTACCCCGCCGTTCGTCCGGAAAAGACCGAGATGGACGCCATCCATACGGGCCTGCGCGACCTGGCGGCCGCCAACCCCGCCGGCTGCCTGTTCTACATCACCAGCCACGGTGCGCCCGAGGGCGTGATCCTGGACGAGGACATCCTGCCGCCGCCTCTGATGGCGGCAGTGATCGACGACGCCTGTCCCGGCCGTCCTTCGATCGTGGTGATCTCGGCCTGCTTCTCGGGCGTCTTCGTCCAGCCGCTGCAGCGCAACGACCGGATGATCCTGACCGCGGCGCGATCGGATCGCACCTCGTTCGGCTGCGGCGAGGACGACAAGTATCCCTATTTCGACGACTGCTTCCTGTTGTCGGCCAAGACCGCGCCCGACTTCGCGGCGCTGGGCCGGGCGGTGCAGGCGTGCGTGGCCCGCAGGGAGCGCGAGACCGGGGCGACGCCGGCTTCGGAGCCCCAGCTGTGGATCGGCCCGGGCCTGCGCCCCCTGCTGCCGCTCTACGCCTTCGTTCGCCCGCCGGTGAAGGCTACTCCGCCCCGTCGCTGAACGATCGGGCGTCCACCGGAAAGACGGTCCGGAGCGGTCGCGGGGCCTTTGATCCGAGGGCGGGGCGCCCTAGAAGTCAGCACATCGTTTTTCCATAACCGCCGAGGTCTTGTTCGTGACGCTGCGTCTTTCGTTCAGGGCCGTCCTTTCGGCGGCGATCATCGGTTGCGGCCTGTTCGGCGCGACGATGGCCGAGACCCAGGACGCCGCGTCCGCCCCGCCGCCGGCCACGACTCCGGCCGCCGCCCTTCCCGACGCGCCGATCCCCTACGCCGCCACGCGCCGGCGCATCCCACGGCCGCGTCCCGCGCCCGCCGCGCCGCCCCAGACGCCCCCGGCCGAGGCCGTCGCCGGAGCGCCCGCTCCCGCCGCCCCGGCCGCCGCACCGGTCCTCGCCCCGACCGCGCCCCTGCCCGTCGCCGAGCTGGAGGCCTATGTCGACGGCGTCGTCCGTGACCGGATGGTTCGCGACCACATCGCCGGGGTCACCGTCTCGGTCGTCCAGAACGGCCAGGTGGTGCTCAAGAAGGGCTATGGCGTGGCCAGCCTGAAGGACGGCCGGCGCGTCGATCCCGACACGACCCTGTTCCGCGTCGGCTCGATCTCCAAGACCTTCACCTGGATCGCCCTGATGAACGAGGTCGACGCCGGGCGCATGCGTCTGGACACGCCGATCAACATCTACCTGCCCGAGAAGCTGCAGCTGAAGGACCAGGGCAAGAAGACCCAGGTGCAGCTGCGCGACCTGATGACCCACACCGCCGGGTTCGAGGACCGGGCGCTGGGCCAGCTGTTCGAGCGCGACGTGCGCCGCGAGCGGCCGCTGGAGCTGTATCTGCGCCAGGAGCGCCCCAACCGCGTGCGCGAGCCCGGCCTGCTGCCGGCCTATTCCAACTATGGCGCGGGCCTGGCCGGCGCCGCCCTGGCCAACGTCACCGGCCAGCCGTTCGAGAAGGAGGTCACCGACCAGGTGATCTTCCCCGCCGGCCTGACCCACACCACCTTCCGCGAGGCCCGCGAGTGGCGCGACGGCCTGCCCGCCCCGATGGCCCCGGCCCTGGCCGCCGGCCTGTCGGACGGCTTCCGCTGGACCCCGCTGGGCTTCCAGACCGAAGATCCGGAGTTCATTGGCCACATCGCCCCCGCCGGCTCGGCCTCCAGCACCGCCGGGGACATGGCCCGCTACATGACCCTGCTGTTGAACGGCGGGACCATCGACGGCAAGACCGTGTTCTCGGCCCGCGCGGCCAACCTCTTCCGCACGCCGATGTACCGCCCCGCCGAGGGCGCGCCGGGCTCGAACGCCGGCTTCATGGACATGGCCCTGCCCGGCGGCCATCGCGGCTTCGGCCACGGCGGCGCGACCCTATGGTTCCACTCCAACATGACCCTGGTGCCGGACCTGGGCCTGGGCGTGTTCGTGTCGACCAACACCGACACCGGCGCCGACCTGGCCGCCACCCTGCCGGCCACGATCCTCGAGCGCTTCTACGTCCGCCCGCCGGAAGTCCCCGCCCCCAGCCGGATCACCCACGACCAGGCCCGGGCCTACGAAGGCCAGTTCCTGACCACCCGCCGCGCCTATGGCGGTCTGGAAGGCTTCATCGACCGGCTGATCGGCGAGGCCAAGGTGCGCGCCGCCCCCGACGGTCGCCTGACCCTCACCCTGGACGGCCGCTCCAGCCTGTGGACCGCCACCGACCAGCCCGACACCTTCGCGCCGGTCAGCGGCCCGGGCCTGCTGGTCTTCGAACGCGAGGACGGCAAGGTCGTGCGCTTCTTCTCGCCCATCGGCGTCGCCGCCTACGAGCGCATCGGCTTCCCGCACCAGCCGGGTCTGTTGAAGACCTTCGCCGCCCTGGCCGCCCTGGCCGCCATCGCCACCCTGATCGGCGTGGCCACCCGCGACCGCCGCGAGTCGCGCCAGACCCCCACCCAGGCCCGCGCCAGCCTGCTGCAGACCATCCAGGCCCTGCTGTGGCTGGTGGCCCTGATCGGGGTCGGCGTCTTCGCCAGCGGCGCCGGCGACGTGGCCGCGGTCGTCTACGGCTGGCCCAGCGGCTGGCTGCTGACCGCCTCGGCCTGCGCCTTCGTCTCCACCCTGCTGACCCTGGCCACCCTGGCCATGCTGCCGGTGGTGTGGCGCGGCGGGCGGCGGGTCGACAGCTGGACCTCGCTGCGCAAGCTGGCCTTCACCTGCACCACCCTGATCTTCCTGAGCTTCGCTCTGATCCTGGCGGCCTGGGGCTTCCTGGAATTCTGGAACGCCTAGAGCCACGGCTGGGGACAGGCGCATGCGCCTGTCCCCGACCCGCGCACCGGCACATCCCCTGCATTCATCACCCAGAGAGACGCCCTGGGGGAGCCGATCGTGTCAAAACTGGACGCCGCCATTTTCGCCGCCGCCGGCCTGCTGGCCTGGCTGGCCGCCACCCTGTTCTATGCGGCCTATGGCGGCGGCCTGCTGGAAAAGGCCTTCTGGTTCTATGCGGTCAACGCCTTCGCGGCGGCGGCGGCCACGACCTTCGTCTTCGTGCTGGCGTCGCGTTTCCGGCGCATCCCGCGCGGCCGGCGGCTTTATCCCGCCATCGCCTTCGGCGTGCCGATCCTGGCGGGCGCCGACCTGGTGCTGGCCCATTTCGAGAAGCTGATCTCCGACGATCCGGTCAGCATCGGCCGCTACGGCGCCTTCGTGCTGGTGGCCCTGCTGTCGATCGGCGCGTCAGTCTTCGAGCGTGCTCCGCAGAAAGCGCGACTCTAGCTTCCGCACCACGATGACGATCCGCTCGCGCTCGGCCGGCCGGCGCTCGACCAGCAGCCGGGCCACCTGGGCGTCGTCGTGGAAGGCGTAGCCCTTGATGGCGTCCAGCAGGGCTTTCGCCAGGTTATCCAGGTCCATCCACGGCGGTTCGCCGACGAACTCCATGCCGATCTCGACCGAGAACTCGCCCCAGGCCGGGCGCGAACCGCGCCAGGACTTGCGGAAGAACTCGTAGATCAGCGGCTTGTAGTACTTGGCCTGGGTGGTCAGGCCGTCGACCACCAGGGTCAGTTCGCCGCCGTCCTCGCGGGCCCGGACCTTGCCGTGATGCGTCCAGCCGTCATCCATTACGAGATCGGCTCGACCTTCACGGCCGTGCCGTAGGCCAGCACCTCGGTAATGCCTTCCATGATCTCGTTGGCGTCGTAGCGCATGGCGATGACGGCGTTGGCGCCCATCTCGCCGGCGTGGGCCACCAGCAGCTCGTAGGCCTCCTTGCGGGCGGCCTCGGCCAGGTCGACATAGATCGACAGCTTGCCGCCGAAGATCGACTGGATCGAACCGCCGATATTGCCGATCACGCTGCGCGAGCGGACGGTGACGCCGCGCACCAGCCCCAGATGGGCGACGATGCGATAGCCGGGCAGATCGTTGGTCGTGGCGACGAGCATGGGTGTCTCCTTGTCTTGGGTCGGTATAGCCAACGGCGCCCCGCCGCGTCCCTCACAAACCCACCATCGCCGCCAGCTTCAGCACCGTGTTCCAGTTGCGGCTGGTGTTGCTGGGCAACCGCTTGGTCTTCTTCCAGTCGCGATCGAGCATCGAGTGTCCGACATCCTCGGGATAGTCGACATAGAGTTCGCGGCCACGCGCCTGGAAGGTCTCGGGTCCGGTGATCGCCGCCCGCAGCGTCGCCTCGTCGCCGTCCGGCAGCGGGGCCTTCATGAAGTGGACGAGCAGGTGATTGGGGTGGGCCTTGGCCTGATCCGGATACGGATTGCCGTCAATAATCGCCTTCAGCTCGGCCGGGGTCCGAACGAAGAACTCGGTGCGCAAACCCATGCGCTTTTCCAGCCCGTCCTCCAGGCGCTTTTCGATGTCGGCGTCAGAACCGCCCTTCCCCCACAGCACCAGGTTGCCGCTGGCCAGCAGGGTCTTGGCCTCGTCGAAACCCAGTTCCTCGGCCAGGCCCAGCAGGTCGTCCTTCAGCACCTTTCGGCCGCCGACATTGACGCCGCGCAGCAGGGCGATGTGAGGGCTCATGGCGGAACTCCGTTCTTCGAACGTTCCCGTCGTAGCGTCGCCGGTGCGGCTTCGCAAGCACCGAGCGTTGCCCTCCGCCCGCCTTGGGTCTAGACCGCGCTCGACCGTTTTTCCGGAGACCCGCCGCATGACCGCCACGCGCAACGAGACCGACACCTTCGGCCCGATCGCCGTCGAGAACGACAAGTACTGGGGCGCTCAAGCCCAGCGCTCGCTCGGCAACTTCAAGATCGGCTGGGAGAAGCAGCCGCTTCCCGTCGTCCGCGCCCTGGGCATCGTCAAGCGCGCCGCCGCCGAGGCCAACCTGGCCCTTGGCAAGCTGGATCCGAAGATCGCCGAAACCATCGTCGCCGCGGCCAACGAGGTGATCGAAGGCAAGCTGAACGAACACTTCCCGCTGGTGGTCTGGCAGACCGGCTCCGGCACCCAGTCGAACATGAACGCCAACGAGGTGATCTCGAACCGCGCCATCGAGATGCTGGGCGGCGAGATGGGCAGCAAGAAGCCCGTCCACCCCAACGACCACGTCAATATGAGCCAGTCGTCGAACGACACCTATCCGACGGCGATGCACGTGGCCTGCGCCGAGCAGATCGTCCATGACCTGCTGCCGGCCCTGAAGCACCTGCACACGGCCCTCAAGGCCAAGTCCGACGCCTGGGCCAAGATCATCAAGATCGGCCGCACCCATACGCAAGACGCCACCCCGCTGACGCTGGGCCAGGAGTTCGGCGGCTACGCCCAGCAGGTCGAGAACGGCATCGCCCGGATCGAGAGCACCCTGCCGGCCCTGATGCAGCTGGCCCAGGGCGGCACCGCCGTCGGCACCGGCCTGAACGCCCCCATCGGCTTCGCCGAGAAGGTGGCCGAGCAGATCGCCGGCATCACCGGCCTGCCCTTCACCACCGCCCCGAACAAGTTCGAGGCCCTGGCCGCCCACGACGCCATGGTCTTCAGCCACGGCGCGATCAACACCGTGGCCGCCAGCCTGTTCAAGATCGCCAACGACATCCGCTTCCTGGGCTCGGGCCCGCGCGCGGGCCTCGGCGAGCTCTCCCTGCCGGAGAACGAGCCCGGCTCGTCGATCATGCCGGGCAAGGTCAACCCGACCCAGTGCGAAGCCCTCACCCAGGTCTGCGTGCAGGTGTTCGGCAATCACGCCGCCGTCACCTTCGCCGGCAGCCAGGGCCACTTCGAGCTGAACGTCTTCAACCCGGTGATGGCCTACAACTTCCTGCAGTCGGTGCGCCTGGTGTCGGACGCCGCCATCAGCTTCACCGACAACTGCGTCGTCGGCATCGAGCCGCGCGTCGACAACATCCAGAAGGGCGTCGAGAACAGCCTGATGCTGGTCACGGCCCTGAACGGCAAGCTGGGCTACGACGCCTGCGCCAAGATCGCCAAGACCGCGCACAAGAACGGCACCACCCTGCGCGAGGAAGCCGTCGGCGGCGGCTACCTGACCAACGAAGAGTTCGACCAGTACGTCCGCCCCGAGAACATGATCTCGCCGGGCTGATTTCGTTGATCCAGCTGATCCGGATCATCCACGAACTTCCGGAAGGCTTCGACGCTCTCCTCGCCGACGCGGCGAGCGAGGGCGTCGGCCACATGGCGCTGCTGGCTCAGGGGTGGGCCAGCGGCGACCAGCGCTTCGACCGCGATGGCGAAACCCTACTGGGCGCGCTGCTCGCGGGAGAACCGGCGGGGATCGGCGGCCTGTCGGTCGAGACCGCCGCCACCGAACCCGCCCGCCGCGTGCGCCGCTTCTACGTTCGCCCCGCCTTCCGCCGGCAAGGCGTGGCCCGCACCCTGGCCTCGGCCCTGGTGCAGGAAGCCCTCGACCAGGTCGACCTCCTGACCTGCAACGCCACCGCCTCCCCCGCCGCCGCGCCCTTCTGGGAAGCCCAGGGCTTTTCGCCGGACGCGTCAGGACCTTGGACGCACGTGCTGCGGCGGAGTCTCCGATGAGCGCACCTCTCGATTTCGCGCGGGATGGCGCAGCCCATTTCGCCAACGTCCTATCGGCGGGCGAGCTCTCGATGCTCCAAGACCTTGCCGATCAGGCCGTGGGCGCACGTCCCGGAGCCCGTCTGCGCGGCGCCGAGGTGCTCGATCCCATCCTGGCGACCACGGGGTCCGTCGGTGCCCTGGCCGCCCGCCTGACCTCGCCCGCCGCTCGCCCTGTCCGGGCCGTGATGTTCGACAAGACGCCGGACTCCAACTGGGCCGTCGCCTGGCACCAGGACCGTGTACTGCCCGTGGCCGAGCGGATCGAGGTCGACGGCTTCGGCCCTTGGTCCACCAAGGATGGCCAGTTGCACGTGGCCCCGCCGTTCGCGATCCTGGCCCGCATGGTCACCCTGCGCGTCCATCTCGACCCCGTGGACGCCGCCAACGCTCCGTTGCGCGCGGCGCTGGGCTCGCACCGCCTGGGCCGCGTGGCGGCCAGCGACGTGGCCGCCCGCGCCGCCGAGCATCCGGTGATCGATTGCCTGGCGAAGGCCGGCGACGTCTGGGCCTACGCCACTCCGATCCTGCATGCCTCCGACCGCGCCGAACCGCCGCGCCGACGGCGGGTGCTGCAAGTCGATTACGCCGATTTCGACCTGCCCGGCGGCCTCTCCTGGGCGGGCGTGACCACGAGATGACCGCCCTCGACCGCCCGTATTGGATCGAGGCGCTGTTCGAGCGGCGCGAGGGGTGGGACCCCGGCGCCTATCCCTTCAACCTGCCCGTGGTGCGCAATCTCGACCGCCTGGCCTTCCATCCGCGCGTGACCTTCCTGGTCGGCGAGAACGGCTCGGGCAAGTCGACCCTGATCGAAGCCCTGGCCGTGGCCTGGGGCTTCAACGCCGAGGGCGGCTCGACGGGCGTGAACTTCACCACCCGCTCCTCCCACTCGCCGCTGTCCCAGCACATCCGCCGGGTCCGAAGCCATCTGCGGCCCATCGACGGCTACTTCCTGCGGGCCGAGAGCTTCTTCAACGTCGCCAGCTATATCGAGGAAGTCGGCGTCTCCGGCTATGGCGACGTCCCTCTCCACGAACAATCCCACGGCGAGGCCTTCTTCGCCCTGTTCGACAACCGCTTCCGGGGCGACGGGCTGTACATCCTCGACGAGCCCGAAGCGGCCTTGTCACCGCAGCGCCAGCTGTCGTTCCTGGCGCGGCTGCACGAGCTGGTCCTGGCCCGCTCGCAGTTCATCATCGCCACCCACTCGCCGATCCTGCTGGGCTATCCCGACGCCTGGATCTACCAGGCTTCCGAACGCGGCCTGGAGCGTGTGGAGTACGAAGACACCGAGCACTTCCAGGTGACCCGCAACTTCCTCAACCGCCGCCAGACCTTCCTGGACGTGCTGCTGTCGGACGACGAGGAGCCATGATAGCCTTCGCCCCATGGGCAAGGTCGAACTCGACATCGGCATAGACTCGGAGCTGCTGGCTCAGGCCAAGCGGCTGGGGATTTCCGTCGCCGGCATGAGCGAGACCCAACTGCGGCTGCACCTCCAGAAGGTCGATCCCGCCGGCGCCGAGGAACGCGCCCGGCGATGGGCCGAGGAGAACGCCGAGGCGCTGAAGGCACTCCATAAGTTCGTCGAAGAGCACGGCGCATTTGGAGATGATCTGCGCACGTGGTGATCCGTCAGTACGACGTATTCGACAACCCGAGCGCGCCGACGCGCGCAACAATCCCTTATGTCGTCGTCCTGCAATCCCACTTGTTCGAGGCTCTGCCGACGCTGGTCATCGCGCCTCTGATGCGTCTCGATCAATCCGTACAAGGCGGCAAAATCTTGGTCGAAGTGAGTTTCGCCGACGAAAACCTAGTCGTGAACACGGCGTTCCTGGCCAATGTCGAACGTTCACGACTAGGTCGCTCTCGCGGCTCTCTCTTGACCTACGAAGACGACATCCGTCGCGCCGTCGATCGGCTGTTCACCGGCTTCTGAGGCTTAGCGCTTCTCCACCACGGTCTTGCCGATGGGCGCCAGGGCCACCAGGGCCAGCTGCAGGTCCTTGATGGCGAAGGGGATGCCGATGATCGTCACGGCCTCGGCGGCGGCGGCAATCAGGTGCGACAGGGCGATGTACCAGCCGCCCAGCAGGAACCAGATCACGTTCAGCACGCAGCCCAGCGGACCGGTGCCCAGGTCTTCCTGGCCGGTCAGGGCGTCGCGGGACACGATCTCCTTGCCGAACGGCCAGAAGGCGAAGCCGGCGATCCGCCAGGCCGCGCCCGCATAGGGCAGGCCCACGATGGTGATGGCCAGCAGCGCGCCGCCCAGCAGCCACAGGCAGCCGGAGATGAAACCTCCGAAGATGAACCACAGGATGTTGAGCAGCAGGCGGATCATGACGCGTCTCCGGCGAGGCAGGCCCTAGGCGTGCGACGAATCGCGGCCGATGTCGAGCTTCGCCGTTTTCATGCCTGCGGACGTGACCTTGCCACAAGCTATCGCTATGTGACGGACGAGAAACGAAAGCGCCGCGCGCGATTCCACGCGCCGTCACGAGGATCCCATGGGCCTGTTCCGCAAGAAGAAGCACCAAGCCATCTCGCTGCCGGTCGGCGTCGCCCCCGTTCCCGCCTCGGTGAAGTTCCGCGGCTGCACCTACCGCATGCCCGACCACTGGGTGATCACCAAGCAGCTGCTGGACGGCAAGGACTACGAGCCCTGGGTGCTGGACTACTTCCTGCAGACCCTGAAACCCGGCATGACCGTGCTGGACGTCGGCGCCAGCTGGGGCGCCTTCGCCCTGCCCGCCGCCAAGAAGATCGGCCCCACCGGCCAGGTGATCGCCATCGAGATGAGCCCCGGCAACGGCCGGGTGATCCTGGAGAGCGCCAAGGCCAACGCCGTCGACAACATCCGCCTGATCCTGGTGGGCGTGTCCGACAAGCTGGAGACGGCCGTCATGCGTCGCCAGACCATGCACAACAACCACCAGCTTGAGCCTGCGGGCCAGGCCGCCCCGGACGACCTCTCCGACTACGACTTCGCGCCGGTCGTCCCGATCGACCTGCTACGCGGGGAACTAGGCAAAGTCGACGTGATGAAGATCGACATCGAGGGCATGGAATATCGCGCCTTCATGGGCGCCAAGGCCTTCATGGCCGAGCAGAAGCCGATCACCTTCCTGGAATATTCGCCGCGCTTCCAGGCCGAGACCTCGCGCGCCGAGGGCTCGGCCCTGCTGAGCTTCTTCCTCGACATGGGCTACGGCGTCGAGATCCTGCATCGCAAGAAGAAGCGCGAAACCGTCAAGGGCGACACGCCCGCCGAGGTGATCGCCAAGATCGACGCGGCCTGGACGCACCATGTGGAGGTCGACCGCGGCACCCACCTGGACCTGTGCCTGAAGGCGAAGGGCTAAGCCGCTACCTGATCAACTGCCAGCGCTTGGCCCAGCGGCCCTTGCCGAAGCGCGAGAGGATCAGCAGGTAGAGGCCTGCATAGATCACAGTGCCGACGCCGACGATGGCCATCGCCCACGGTCCTGGCGTGTGCCAGGGCGGCGGCAGCAGCCAGTTGTGCGGCGGGGCGGTGATCTCCAGCCACAGCCCGCCCACCCAGGCCAGCGAGAACAGCAGCACGGCCGGATAGCGCAGGATCGGGCTCTTCTGGACCAGCAGCAGGAACTGGACGAAACCCACGGCCAGGGCAGCCAGGATCCCCACGGCCGTGCCCAGCCAGACATTGTGCGCCAGGGCGCCGGTGCGCGTGCCGGCCAGCACTGCGGCCCACAACGGCGCCCACAGCACCGGACCGAAGGCCAGCAGCAGGATGCCGAAGCCGATCACCACGCCCAGGCCGCCGCCGATGACCTTGCCGGCCACCTCCCCCGCTTCCTGCGCGGCGCCATGGCCGTGCGGGTCGCCGCTGGGATTCTGGGGCGTGGTCTCCAGTATGGTCTCCAGGCGCGGCAGCGGGCCGTCCTGCGCCAGCGGAAGCATGTTCGTCTGGGACACGCTTCGCTTCGACATCGTCAGGCTCTCCGGCTGACCGCGAAGTCGGCCAGGCTCTCCAGGCTGGAGCGCCAGTCGCCCGCCGGGAAGCCCGCCAGGGCCGCCTTGGCCTTGTCGGCATATTCGGCGGCGAGGTCCAGCGTGGCCTCCAGGGCGCCGGTGCCGACGATCAGCTCGCGGGCGCGGCGGAAGTCCGCCTCGGTCTGCTCGCGACGGCCGATGGCGCGTTCCCAGAACTCGGCCTCGCGCGGACCCGACCGGGCGATGGCCAGCAGTAGCGGCAGGGTGGCCTTGCCTTCGCGGAAGTCGTCGCCGGCGTTCTTGCCCAGGGCCTCGGTGGCGCCGCCGTAGTCCAAGGCGTCGTCGGCCAGCTGGAAGGCGATACCCAGGTTCATGCCGTAGGCGCGCAGGGCGTCGGATTTCTCGGCCGACACGCCCGCCGACACGCCGCCGGCTTCCGAAGCCGCGGCGAACAGCTCCGCGGTCTTGGCGCCGATGATCTCGAGATACAGCGCCTGCGAAAGGTTCAGGTCGTGGCTGCGGGTCAGCTGCAGCACCTCGCCCTCGGCGATGACGCGGCTGGCCTTGGCCAGGATCTCCAGCGCCTTCATCGAGTTGGTCTCGACCATCAGCTCGAAGGCGCGGGCGAACAGGAAGTCGCCGACCAGAACGCTTTGCGCCGCGCCCCAGATCAGGTGGGCGGCCACCTTGCCCCGGCGCAGCTGGCTGCCGTCGACCACGTCGTCGTGCAGCAGGGTGGCGGTGTGGATGAACTCGACGGCGGCGGCCAACTTCAGGCAGCTGTCGTTGTCCGACCCAGCCAGGCGCGCGGCGGCCACGGTCAGCAGCGGGCGCAGGCGCTTGCCGCCCGCGGCGATCAGGTGCTCGGCCAGGGCCGGGATGACCGGGACCTCGCTCTGCATGCGCGCGGTGATCAGGGCGTCGACCCCGGCCATGTCGCCGGCGGCCAGCCGCACGAGACGATCCACCGATCCCGGTTCGCGGGCGAGGGTCGCTGCAGCTGCGTCCAAAACCATACTCCCTGACTGACACCCACCGGCGGTCGGCGTGCGCCTCGCGTCTCGTGGGCTTGATCAGCCGTTGCGAGCGACAATGGTGGCGGGATAGGTCAGGGTCAAGGCGAGCACAAGGCTTGAAACGTTGCCGGACGACATACCGCCCCTCGAGGTCAGCGAAGACACCGTCCTGAACGGCCGTGTACGGCTGCGCCAGCCCGTGTCCGGATACCGGGCCGGCATGGACGCGGCCCTGCTGGCGGCGGCGTGCGACGCGGACCCCGGCGAGCGGGTGATCGAGGCCGGATGCGGGGTGGGCGGCGCCCTGCTGGCGGCGGCGAGTCGGCGTCCCGGCGTCCGATTCGTCGGCCTGGAGCGCGATCCGGCCACCGCCGGCCTCGCGCGCGAGAACGTCGCGCTCAACGATCTGAGGGATCGGGTCGAGATCCTGGCCGGCGACGTCGAGCGCGGCTTTCGGGCGCTGGACCTGCCGGTGTTCGACGCGGTGATCAGCAATCCGCCGTTCTTCGACGACCCCGGCGCCCTGCGCGCGCCGGCGCCGGAGAAGTCCGGGGCCTGGATGGCCGACGGCGGGCTGGCGGCCTGGACGAGCTTCTGCCTGAAGGCGGTGCGCGAGGGCGGGACCATCACCCTGATCCACCGCGCCGACCGCCTGGCCGACATCCTGGCCCTGCTGGCGCCCAAGGCCGGCTCGTTCAAGGTGCGGCCGGTCTCGCCCTTCGCCGACGCGCCGGCCAAGCGGGTGATCGTACGAGCGGTGAAGACCGGCAAGGCGCCGCTGGTGCTGCTGCCGCCGCTGGTGCTGCACGGGCGCGAGACGTCGGGGCACTCCCCCCAAGCCGAGGCGATCCTGCGGGGCGACGCCGCGCTCGGCTGGTGAAAATCATATAAAGATATCTTTATATCCCTCTTGACGACCGATCGGAACGGGCGCTTCCTAGACTGGTCGTGGTCTGCGGGCGTTCGCGCGTCCGGAGCTAAGAGGGAAGCCGGTGAGGGCCTGAAAACCCGAATCCGGTGCTGCCCCCGCAACTGTGAGCGGCGAGCCGCTGTCCGTTACGTGTCACTGACGCGCCGAGCTGGATCGGTGGCGTGTCGGGAAGGCCAGGACAGGGGCGCTGACCCGTGAGCCAGGAGACCTGCCTCGACAGATAACGTCCTCCGGCGGGGTGCCCGGTCTGGTCGCTAGCAAGGCGCGACCGGACCCGCACGTCCGTGCGCGATCCCCTGCCCGCGCCCCGGCCAGCCTCCGCCACATCACCGGCAGAGGCTTTTTGAAATGACCGTCACCGTCGCCACCCTGGGCTTTCCCCGCATCGGCCCTCGCCGCGAGCTGAAGCTCGCGCTGGAGGATCACTGGGCCGGCAAGTCCGACGCCGCCACCTTGCTGGCCACGGCCGCCGAGCTGCGCGCCAAGGCCTGGAGCCGCCAGAAGGCCCTGGGCGTGGACCACGTGCCCAGCAACGACTTCTCGCTGTACGACCACGTGCTGGACACCAGCGTCATGGTCGGCGCCATCCCGGCCGCCTATGGCGAGGCCGGCGGCGCGGTCGACACCGCCAGCTATTTCGCCATGGCGCGCGGAACCCAGGGCCAGGCCGAGGTCTGCGAGCATGGCCACCACCACGCCCAGGGCGCCGGCCTGCCGGCCATGGAGATGACCAAGTGGTTCGACACCAACTACCACTATCTGACGCCCGAGGTGTCGCGCGGCCAGGTTTTCGCCCTGTCGTCGACCAAGCCGATCGACGAGGTCCTGGAGGCCAAGGCCCTGGGCGTGCGCACCCGGCCGGTGCTGCTGGGCCCGGTCACCTTCCTGAAGCTGGCCAAGACGCATGACGCCGGCTTCTCGCCCCTGTCGCTGCTGTCGGCGCTGATCCCGATCTATGTCGAGGTGCTGCAGCGGCTGACCGCCGCCGGGGCCGACTGGGTGCAGATCGACGAGCCGTGCCTGGCCCTGGACCTGACCGACTTCGAGCGCGGCGAGCTGCGCCGGGCCTACGGCCTGCTGACCCACGCCACGCCGGGCCTGCGCATCCTGCTGACCAGCTATTTCGGGGCCTATGGCGACAACCTGTCGACCGCCGCCAACCTGCCGGTCGACGGCCTGCACGTCGACCTGGCCCGCGCGCCGGAACAGCTGGACGCGGTGCTGTCGTCGGCCCGTGAGGGACTGGTGCTGTCGCTGGGCGTGGTGGACGGCCGCAACGTCTGGCGCGCCGACCTGGAGGCCATCCTCGACCGCCTGGACCCCATCGTCTCGCGGCGCGGCGGCGACCGGATCATCCTGGCGCCGTCGTGCTCGCTGCTGCACGCGCCGATCGATCTGGAGCTGGAGACGGCCCTGGATCCGGAAGTGCGCCAGTGGCTGGCCTTCGCGGTCCAGAAGATCGAGGAGCTGACGGTGCTGGCCAAGGCCCTGAACGAGGGCCGTGCCGCCGTGCGCCCGGCCCTGGAGGCCGCCTCCAGGGCCGCCGCCGCCCGCCGCGCCTCGCCCCGCATCCACGACCCGGCCGTCCAGGCCCGTCTGGCGGCCGTGACCCCGGACGACGCCCGCCGCGACGCCCCGTTCGCCACGCGCATCGCCTTGCAGCGGGCCCGCCTGAACCTGCCGCCCCTGCCGACCACCACCATCGGCTCGTTCCCCCAGACCGGCGCCGTGCGCAAGGCCCGCGCCGCCCACGCCAAGGGCGCCCTGGCCGACGCCGACTACCAGCTGTTCCTGCGCGAGGAGACCGCCGCGGCCGTGGCCTGGCAGGAGGAGATCGACATCGACGTGCTGGTGCACGGCGAGTTCGAGCGCAACGACATGGTGCAGTATTTCGGCGAGCGCCTGTCGGGCTTCGTGTTCACCAAGCACGCCTGGGTGCAGTCGTACGGCTCGCGCTGCGTGCGGCCGCCGATCATCTTCGGCGACGTCTCGCGGCCCGAACCGATGACCGTGGACTGGTGGCGCTACGCCCAGTCGCTGACCGACCGGCCGATGAAGGGCATGCTGACCGGCCCGGTCACCATCCTGCAATGGTCGTTCGTCCGCGACGACATCCCGCGCGGCCAGACCTGCCGCCAGATCGCCCTGGCCGTCCGCGACGAGGTGCTGGACCTGGAGGCGGCCGGCGCCAAGGTGATCCAGATCGACGAGGCGGCCCTACGCGAGGGCCTGCCCCTGCGCCGCGCCGACCGCCAGGCCTATCTGGACTGGGCGGTCGAGGCCTTCCGCCTGACGGCCTCGGGCGTCCGCGACGACACCCAGATCCACACCCACATGTGCTATTCGGAGTTCAACGACATCATCGCCGCCATCGGGGCGATGGACGCCGACGTCATCTCCATCGAGACCGCCCGCTCGAAGATGGAGCTGCTGGACGCCTTCGAGGCCTATGCCTATCCGGCCGAGATCGGACCCGGGGTCTACGACATCCACGCGCCCCGAGTGCCCGGCCAGGACGAGATGGTCGCCCTGCTGGCCAGGGCCGGCGCGCGGCTGTCGCCCGGCCAGCTATGGGTCAATCCCGACTGTGGCCTGAAGACCCGCAAGTGGGACGAGGTGCGTCCGGCCCTGGTCAACATGGTGGCGGCGGCGAAGGCCGCGCGGGCGCTGTTGGCGGTTGGGTAGCCAGCCCCTCCCCTTCAACCGTCATTCCGGGCCTTGTGCCCGGAACCCCTCTGTCCGCTGCAAGTGCGGGAGGGGCGGTTCGCCAGCGAACCGCTTGCTCTTCAGGTGCGGGTTGAACCAGGGGTCCCGGGCACAAGGCCCGGGATGACGGCTGCTAGGGAGTAGCGAGCTGGAAGCCCCCTACTCCGCGTACAGCGCCAGGGCCTCCAGACACATCTCCAGCCCCGTCAGGTCGTGCAGCGGATCGTCGGTGATGATCACGAACAGACGACGCGCCTCGGCCCACAGCATCACCGTCTCGGGCAGGCCGAAGTCCTCGACCACACAGCCGTCGCCGTCGCGCCAGACGCCGTGCTCGTCGCGCTGGGCGCCGACATGGGCCTCGACGCGGTCGACATATTCGGCCTGGCTGACGTCGGAGATGTTCAGATAGGCCACCACCGGCCTCCCCAGCCCCGCCAGCACCCCAGCCTCGAAGGCGGCGGCGGCGGCGCAGGATGCGCCCCGGAACGGCGTCAGGTTGATCACCCCGGCGTCGGACTGGCGCAGTTTCGCCATGCGCTCGGCGTAAAGTTCCCGGGCCTGGATCTCGACATTGTCGGTCTCGGCCTCGACGATCACCGGCGCGGTGACGCCGACGAAGCTGTTGTCGGCGCACAGGGCGCGCTGGCGAGCCGCTTGCGTCTGGGCGTCGGGCAGCCAAGGTTCGGGGCCGGCCAGCCATATGGAACGTACGGGTCTCATGAGGCCTTAGAGCTTGCGGAAAGAGGACGCTGTCAACCGCTTTGAAGACCTTGATCGACCGCCGCGCCCTAATCGCCGCCGCCGGCCTGGCCACGCTGGGCCTGACCCCGCATCGCGTGTTCGCCGCCCCCAGCGCGCCCTGGCTGGCCTATGACCGCCGCTTGCGAACCCAACTGGCCCAGAGCGACGGCGACTTCGATCCCGAGTTCGAGGACGCCCTGCACGACCTGGGCGACATCTTCCGGCGCGTGAAGGGCCTGCGCGAGCTGGCGCCCGATCCCGGCCTGACCCTGGCCGCCCGCGCCCACGCCGCCGACATCGCCCGCACCGCCGTCTTCGACCACATGACCCGCGAGGGCTTCGGCCCCGCCGCCCGGGTGGGCCTGCTGGCCCGCGACCTGGTCGGCGCCCCGGCCGAGAACATCGCCGAGCGGCTGAACGGCGACGGCGAAGTCCGCCCGGACCAGATCATGGGCCAATGGAAGAACAGCCCCGGCCACCGCGCCAACCTGCTGGCGCCCACCTTCACCCACGTGGGCTACGGCGCCCTGCGCCGGGGCCGCGAGGTGATCGCCGTGGGCGCCTATGCCGAGGTCTCGGCCCGCTTGCCCGCCCCCGCCCCGCTGCGCGTCGCCTCGGTGGGCGCCATCAGCGTCTCGCTGTCGCGCGCCAGCCCCCGCATCGACCAGTTCTCGGTGTCCGAACCCGGCGCCGAAGCCCTGGTCGAGACCTATGTCGAAGACCCCCGCGCCCAGACCCTGCCGCCCGGCGCCTGGCAACTGCGCCCCCACCTGTCGACCGGCGCGCGGAAGTACCTGGTGGCCTGGGGGCCGGTGTTCGTGCTGGGGTAGACGCTGTCAGGCGACCTGCGCCTGCCGCCGCATCCGCGCCTTGATCGCCCTGATGGCGGCGGTCTTCGCCCCCCGCCAAGACGGCGACAGGTCAGGCGTGGCGCGGACCTGGTCCAGCGAATGGTCGTCTCCAAAATATCGCAGCGCGCAAAGAACAGTGCCCGTCTCGGCATCGCTACGCGACAACGGCAGCAATCGATCAAGAAAGGCACGAGCGCGCTGCTGCGCTTCCGGGGCGACGCCGTTGCCCTTCATGCCAATAAGATTGATCGACGCGGCAACCTGAAAGGCCCCGTCGAGGTCATCCACAGCATCCAGTGAAAGGCCGGACGCCGACACCAGAACGACCTCGAAGGCCTGCTCTCCGCCAAGCTCTTCGAGCAGCCCCAGCACGAACCGCCGCCATTCGGGGGTGACGACCATTGTCGCCAAGGCGCTGTATCCACCTCGGCAATAGTGGACGACGACCTCGCTCCAGGTCCTCAACGGCACGAGCGGAAAACACGGAGCCCTTTGCCAATCATACTCCGCAGCCAGGGCTTCGAGCGTCTCGGCAAGTTCGAGCGACGGCTCGCGGCCGGCAGCCAGAATGTGCTCGACTTCAAGCGTACCGCGGGCCTCGCGTCGCCGGAGCGCCTCTGGGCTTGGTGGTTTCAAGTCATGGGTCCCCAGTTGCGAGGTCTTCCGCAAACTAGCGCTTGGCTCTTCCTCGCCAAACGAAAAACGGCGGGCCCTTTCGAGCCCGCCGTTCGTCGTTCCGGCGATGAAGCCGCGACCTTAGTTCTTGGTCACGTCCACCAGCTTGTTCTTGGCGATCCAGGGCATCATGCCGCGCAGGCGGGCGCCGACTTCCTCGATCTGGTGCTCGCCCGAACGACGGCGGGTGGCCTTGAACGAGGGCTGACCCACGGCGTTCTCGAGCATGAAGTCGCGGACGAACTTGCCCGACTGGATGTCTTCCAGCACGCGCTTCATCTCGGCCTTGGTCTCGGCGGTGACGATGCGCGGACCGGTGACGTATTCGCCGTACTCGGCCGTGTTGCTGATCGAGTAGTTCATGTTGGCGATGCCGCCTTCATAGATCAGGTCGACGATCAGCTTCAGCTCGTGCAGGCACTCGAAATAGGCCATTTCCGGCGCGTAGCCGGCTTCCACCAGCACTTCGAAGCCGGCGCGGATCAGCTCGACCGTGCCGCCGCACAGGACGGCCTGCTCGCCGAACAGGTCGGTTTCGCATTCCTCGCGGAAGTTGGTCTCGATGATGCCCGAGCGGCCGCCGCCGATGGCGCTGGCGTAGGCCAGGCCGAGGTCGAGCGCGTTGCCGGTGGCGTTGTGGTGCACCGCGATCAGGCAGGGCACGCCGCCGCCCTTCTGGTACTCGCCACGCACGGTGTGGCCGGGGCCCTTGGGGGCGACCATCAGGACGTCGATGGTGTCCTTGGGCTCGATCAGGCCGAAGTGGACGTTCAGGCCGTGGGCGAACAGCAGGGCCGCGCCGTCGCGGATGTTGGGCGCGATGTCGTTCTTGTAGATCGCGGCCTGATGCTCGTCGGGCGCCAGGATCATGATCAGGTCGGCCCAAGCGGCGGCTTCGGCCACGGTCATGACCTTCAGGCCTTCGCCTTCGGCCTTCTTGGCGGTGGCCGAACCGGCGCGCAGGGCGACGGCGACGTTCGAAGCGCCGGAGTCCCGAAGGTTGAGAGCGTGCGCGTGACCTTGCGAACCATAGCCTACGATCGCGATCTTCTTGTCCAAGATACGAGCGAGGTCGGCGTCGCGATCATAATAGACGCGCATGTTTTTTCTCCAAGGACTGGTCAATATGGCCGCCCCGCGCAACGGCGAAGCGACAAAGGCCGGGCGTTTGAGCGTTTTTTTGCCGTTTCGTCAAGGCGAAGCCGGCAGAACATCGTGACGCGAAAGCCTCTGCGGCGACGTTTTAGACTCTGGGGCGTTCCACCGCCATGCCCAGCCCCCAAGAAGCGTCGCAAGACGCCCCGATCGTTTCGCCCCAACCCGCCGAGGAACGCGCCCTGAGGGTGCTGGTGATCGCCGGCTCGCAGCGCCGCCACAACAGCTGTCCGGGCCTGGATTCGAAGGCCCGCGCCCTGATGCTGCGCATGGCCGCCGCCCTGCCCGCCGCCTGGCAGGTCGACACCGAGGACCTGGGCAACCAGCACGGCAAGCCCAAGATCCAGGCCTGCAACGCCTGCGTCTCCTCGTCGATGGCGCTGTGCGTCTATCCCTGCAACTGCTACGGCCCGCGCAGCACCACCCAGCCCGACCTGATGTGGGACCTGGACCTCTACGGCCGCCTGGCCCGCGCCGACGCCTGGGCGTTCATCGGCCCGACCAACTGGTATGGGCCGACCACCAATTTCAAGCTGATGTTCGACCGCCTGGTCTGCGCGGCCGGCGGCAATCCGCGCCCGGACCTGATCGATAAGAAGGACACCCTGAAGGCCCAGGCCCTGGAGCGCTCGCCGCAATGGCGGCGGCTGACCCACAACCATCTGGAGGGCCGCACGGCGGGGTTCTTCACCTATTGTGACGGCGGAGGTGTCGAGATCGGCGAGGACGGCCGGCCCTGGCTGGTGAAGGAGAAGGCCTGGTTCGATCCGAAGAAGGAACCCTATGCCGACGAGCGCCTGGCCTACCAGGGGCTGGTCTGGCAGTGCCGCTATAGCGGGATCGAGGTCCCGGACGACCTGTGGAAGGTCGGGACCTTCGGCGAGGGCAAGCCCTATGCCGACGACCAGACCGACGACATGATGACCGAAAAGGCGGGGATGGCCGCGTTCGACGCCTGGGTGAAGGGCTTCGTCGCCCATGTCGGCCCCAAGGGCGTCGTCGCCGTCAAGGACGACGAGCGGGCGGCCAAGTCGACGACGAACGTCTGAGATGCGATCGGGGACACGCGCATGCGCGTGTCCCCATCCGTGTCACCTGTTACCAGAACAGGTCGTAATAGACGCTCAGCACCTGGCCCGACCAGATGTCGACCAGGACGGCGTCGTCGCCGACCCGCACCCACTCGCAGCCGACCGGCGGATACGGCAGGCCGTACATGCCCGCGTTCAGATAGTAGGACGAGCCGTACCAGCCGCCCGGCAGATAGTCGCCGAACGACCACTGATAGGAATACCAGCCGCGCGGATAGCGGTAGGCCGCCGCCCGGTAACGCTGCGGCGCGTGATAGGCCGGGCGATAGCGGTTCTGGTCGTAGCGCGGACGGTCGCGGTCGCGATCGCGCCACTGGGCGTTGTTGCCGGGACGGCCCTGACCGGGACGGTCCCAGCCGCCTTGGTTCGGACGACCTTGGCCCGGACGATCCCAACCGCCCTGGTTCGGCCGGCCTTGGCCGGGACGGTCCCAACCGCCTTGGTCGGGGCGACCCTGGCCGGGGCGATCCCAGCCGCCCTGGTTCGGACGGCCTTGATCCGGACGCCCGCCTTGGCCGGGACGACCCGGGTTCTGGTCGGGACGACCCTGACCTTGATCCGGACGGCCCTGACCTTGGCCTTGACCAGGACCTTGACCCTGGCCTTGGCCGGGGCCGCGACCGCCGCCCTGGTTCTGGCCGCCGCGATCCCAGCCGCCGCCGTCGCCGCGACCGCCGCCGCCACGGCCCGGCTGCGGGCTGGGCGCCTGAGGCGGTTGCGCGGGCGGCTGGGCCTGGGGAGGCTGCTGCTGGGGCTGGCCACCCCAACCGCCGCCATTGCCGCGACCGCCACGATCACCACGGTCGCCGCCGCCACCACCGCCGGAGGGCTGTTGCTGCGAAGGCTGACGCCAACCGCCGCCGCCGCCGTCCTGGCGCGGCCCGCGATCGCCGCCGCCCTGCTGGCCCTGCCGGTCCCTTTGGCCGACCACGGCGCCGGCCGCGCCGGCCTGGGCCGCGGCCCCGCCCAGCAGTGACAGCACCAGCGCGGTCGTTATCAGACGTTTCATGTCCAAGTGCTCCAGGGGGCCTTGTGCTGGCCCCATCGCTCATCCCTTGTATGCAATGTCGTCCTTGCTCCATGAACCGCGTTTGAACGACTCTGCCCGTTCGAGAGTCAGGAAGGGGTTTTGTCATGACCGCCCATCCCCAGGACGTGATCACCTTCTGGGCCGCCGCCGGACCGGCCAAGTGGTTCGCCAAGTCCGAGGCCTTCGATTCCGCCATCCGGCTGAAGTTCGAGCCCGTCCACCTGGCCGCCGCGCGCGGCAAGTACGACGCGTGGGCCGAGCAGGCTGAAGGCGCCCTGGCCCTGCTGATCCTGCTGGACCAGTTTCCCCGCAACCTCTACCGCGACAGCGGCCACGCCTTCGCCACCGACGGCAAGGCCCGCGCCATCGCCGCCGCCGCCATCGCCGCCGGCCACGACAAGGCCGTCGCGTCCGAACTGCGGCCATTCTTCTACCTGCCCTACGAGCATTCCGAACTGCTGGCCGACCAGGAACGGAGCCTGGCCCTGTTCGAAGGCCTGCTGAAGGACACCGGCGACGCCGACAGCCTGAAATGGGCGATCGCCCATCGCGACATCATCGCGCGCTTCGGCCGCTTCCCCCATCGCAACGCCGCCCTGGGCCGGACCACGACGGCGGCCGAACAGGCCTTCCTCGACGAGGGCGGTTTCGCTGGTTAGGGCGGGACAAGCGGCGGGGGCCTGTGGATGGTCCGATCCGCCGCACTACCCATCGGCCCGATTCGCGCCCAAAGTCGGCCCATGAACGCCGTCACGCCCATCCACGCCGAACAGGCCGCCGCCGACCATCCCGAGCGGCAGTACCTGAACCTGCTGGCCGACATCCTGGAGAACGGCGCCCAGCGCGGCGACCGCACGGGCACCGGCACGCTGGGCGTATTCGGCCGCCAGATCCGCTTCGACCTCTCCAAGGGCTTCCCGGTGCTGACCACCAAGAAGCTGCACCTGAAGTCGATCATCGTCGAACTGCTGTGGTTCCTGAAGGGCGACACCAACATCGCCTATCTCAAGGACAACGGCGTGCGCATCTGGGACGAGTGGGCCGACGAGAACGGCGACCTCGGACCCGTCTACGGCAAGCAGTGGCGCTCGTGGGCCACGCCCGACGGGCGGTCCATCGACCAGATCGCCAACCTCGTCGAGGGCCTGAAGACCAATCCCAACGGCCGCCGCCACATCGTCAGCGCCTGGAACCCGGCTGACGTCGAGGACATGGCCCTGCCGCCCTGCCACTGCCTGTTCCAGTTCTTCGTGGCCGACGGCAAGCTCTCCTGCCAGCTCTACCAGCGCAGCGCCGACGTCTTCCTGGGCGTGCCGTTCAACATCGCCTCCTACGCCCTGCTGACCCTGATGGTCGCCCAGGTCGTCGGGCTGGAGCCGGGCGAGTTCGTCCACACCTTCGGCGACGCGCACCTGTACCTCAACCACCTGGACCAGGCCCGCGAGCAGTTGCAGCGCGAACCCAAGCCGTTCCCGACGATGAAGATCGCCCCCAAGCGCGACCTCTTCGCCTTCGAGTACGAGGACTTCCAGCTGGAAGGCTACGAAGCCCACCCGCACATCAAGGCCGCGGTCGCGGTTTGACCTGGGCCACCGACCGGCTCGACCAGATCAAGGGCGGCGATACGCCCCTGCCGCCTGTCGTGCAGACCCTGAAGCTGGGCGGCCTGAACGACTGGGGCGAAGGCTGGGTCCGCAAGACCTGGACGCCGGCGCCCGAACTGCTCAACAGCGACGGCTCGCTGTTCGGCGGCTACATCGCCGCCCTGGCCGACCAGATCCTGGCCCTCGCCGCCATGACCGTCGCGCCGGGCGATGCGATGTTCCGCACCAGCAACCTGAAGATCGACTTCATCCGGGTGGGCAAGGCCGAGGTTCTGAGCCTGGAGGGCCGCGTGGTCGCCGCGACCAAGGGCATGATTCATGTCGAGGCCGATTTCCGCCGCCCCGACGGCGAACTGATCGCCCGCGCCTCGGCGCAACAGGTGGTGGTTCCGTTCGGCGGCTGACGACCTGAACGGTCGGGCGTCCGACACGGCGGGTGGTCCATCCTCGCGACGCACGCTAAACAGGACCCATGTCCGTGATCCTCACCGTCGGCCCCGTGGCCCGCTCGCTCAACGGCGTCATCGGCCGCGACAACGACCTGCCTTGGCGACTGAAGTCCGACCTGCAGATCTTCAAGGCCGCCACCCTGGGCAAGCCGGTGATCATGGGCCGCAAGACCTGGGACAGCCTGCCCCGCAAGCCCCTGCCCGGCCGGATGAACATCGTGCTGTCGCGCGACGGCACGTTCGAGCCGCCCCAGGCCGTGGTCTGCGAGAGCTTCCTGGAGGCCGTGCAGATGGCCAAGGAACAGGCGGCCGAGGACGGCGTCGACGAGGTCTGCGTGATCGGCGGCCACGCCCTGTTCGAGATGGCCCTGCCCAAGGCCAAGCGCCTGTATCTCACCGAGGTCCAGGCCGAGGTGGACGGCGACATCACCTTCCCCGCCTTCGACGAGAGCGCCTGGACCGAGGTGCGACGCGAAGAACACCCCGCCGGCCCCGACGACGACCACGCCTTCGTCTTCCGCGTGCTGGAGCGGGCGCGATGAGCTGGCTGGCGGCCCTGGCCGGCGTCCTGACGCTGTCGGCGGGCTTCGGCCAGAGCGACAGCCTGGCCCGCGCCGCCGCCACCGACGTGGTGGTGTTCGACGTCCTGAAGGTGCGCCCACTCGACAGCGGCGAGGTGGCCAGTTGCCGGGTGTTCGGCCGGGCGATCCGGGCCGAGCGCGGCGCCCGCTTCAAGCCCCGCCAGTCGGTGCGCCTGACCGTGCCCTGCGCCCTGCAGGGCTCGGGCGCCTCGGACGCCACGCCCAAGTGGCTGGATCGCGAGGCCCTGGTCCGCTCGGCCCACGGCCGCGCCTTCCTGGCCAGCGACGGCGCGCTGATCGCCTACGAGCTTTATGATCTGAACTGAAGCCGGGGACATGCGCATGCGCGTGTCCCCAATTCCAGGCTCGGCGCTTCCTGTTGGGGACACGCACAAGTGCATGTCCCCGATCACGGCTTGCCGCCCCCTTCAAACGACCGTTTACTCCCTCCACGCGCCCGTCAGAGGCGCCATCCAGGGAGAGACGCATGCAGCTGGAACTCGTCGCCGAGGGCCTGCAATTCCCCGAGGGCCCCATCGCCATGGCCGACGGCTCGGTGATCCTCACCGAGATCCAGGGCCAGGTCCTGACCCGCATCCATCCCGACGGCCGCAAGGAGACGGTGGCCCAGGTTCCCGGCGGTCCCAACGGCGCGGCCATCGGGCCGGACGGGGCGATCTATGTCACCAACAACGGCGGCAGCTTCCAGTTCATCGAGGCCAATGGGCTGAACATCCCCGGCCCCACCCCGCCCAGCCACACGGGCGGCTCGATCCAGCGGGTCGACATCGCAACCGGCCAGGTGACCACCCTCTACACCGAATGCGACGGCAAGCCCCTGGTCGGCCCCAACGACCTGGTGTTCGACAGGCAGGGCGGCTTCTGGTTCACCGATCACGGCTGCTCCACGCCCGAGGGGCGCAAGTACGGGGCGCTGTACTACGCCCTGCCCGACGGCTCGAAGATCACGCGCTGGCGCGACCACTTCGTCTCGCCCAACGGCGTGGGCCTCTCGCCCGACGAGAAGACGGTCTACATGGCCGACACCATGCTGGGGCGGCTGTGGTCGTTCGACGTGGCCTCGCCCGGCGCCCTGGCCGATCCCGCGCCGCTCCAGCCGGGGAACGTGGTCTGCAACCTGCCGAGCTACCAGCTGCTTGACAGCCTGGCGGTCGAGGCCGACGGCAAGGTGTGCGTGGCCACCATCATCAACGGCGGGATCACCGCCTTTTCGCCGGACGGTTCGACCGAGCACTATCCCGCGCCCGACGCGATCGTGACCAACATCTGCTTCGGCGGCGCCGACATGCGGGATGCGTGGATCACGGCGTCGGGGACGGGGAAGCTCTACAAGGCGCGGTGGCCGAGGACGGGGTTGAAGCTGAATTTCAATGCGTAGAACCCCTCTCCCCTTGCGGGAGAGGGTGGCCTCCAAAGGAGGTCGGGTGAGGGGTCGCGCGAACGAAAACCGCCGCGACCGGCCTTTCGGCTGATCGCGGCGGCGCTGTCTTTCAACCCCTCATCCGTCGGCTACGCCGACACCTTCTCCCGCAAGGGGAGAAGGATCAGGACGAGGCCTAGTACAGAACCCCCAGCGCCTCGCGCTCGAAGTTCTTCAACTCGTCGGTGCGGCCGTCGCGGATCTTCACCACCCACTCCGGGTCCTGCAGCAGGGCGCGGCCCACGCCGACCAGGTCGAACTCGCCGCGGTCCAGGCGCTCCAGCAGGCCGTCGATCGAGGCCGGCTGGCTGCCTTCGCCGCCGAAGGCCGCGATGAACTCGCCCGACAGGCCCACCGAGCCGACGGTGATGGTCGGGGCGCCGGTCAGCTTCTTGGCCCAGCCGGCGAAGTTCAGGTCGCTGCCCTCGAACTCCGGCTCCCAGAAGCGGCGTTGCGAGCAGTGGAAGATGTCGGCGCCGGCGTCGGCCAGGGGCTGGAGCCAGGCTTCCAGCAGTTGCGGGGTCTCGGCGTTCTTGACCGCGTAGTCCTGCTGCTTCCACTGCGACAGGCGGATGATCACCGGATAGTCAGGGCCCACGGCCGCGCGGACAGCCTTCAGGATCTCGGCGGCGAACTTGCTGCGCTCGGCGATGGTGGGGCCGCCGAACAGGTCGTCGCGGACATTGGTGCCGTTCCAGAAGAACTGGTCGATCAGGTAGCCGTGGGCCCCGTGCAGCTCGATGGCGTCGAAGCCCAGGCGCTTGGCGTCGGCGGCGGCCGTGGCGAAGGCGGCGATGGTGTCGGCCACGTCCGCGTCGGTCATCGGCTCGGTGAACTGGGCGCCGCCGGCCTTGGAGAGGCCCGAGGGGCTGTCGACCTTGCCCAGTTGCGCCGTCCCCTTGGCCGAGCCCACGTGCCACAGCTGCGGGGCGATCAGGCCGCCGGCCGCGTGGACCTCGTCGACCACCTTCTTCCAGGCCGCCAATTCCTTGTCGCCATGGAAGCGCGGCACGTTGGCGTCGTTCAGCGAGGCCGGCCGGGCCACGCCCGTGCCCTCGGTGACGATCAGCCCGACCTGCCCCTCGGCGCGGCGGCGGTAATAGGCGGCCACGTCGTCGGTGGCCACGCCGCCGGGCGAGAACGACCGGGTCATCGGGGCCATCACCACCCGGTTGGGCAGTTTCAGCGACTTGAATTCGAACGGCTTGAACAGGGCGTCGAGGGCCATGAGGCGGCTCCGGAGAAGGCTGGGTAAGCGCTGGTTATAGAGGTGGGTTGCGTTTGAGGACGATGCAGAAAAACTGCGTCCTATTCCACCCCGTCCAGATATTCGATCTCAGGACGCCCGGCCATGAACGGCCCCATCGCCGCGCCGCCGGCCTTGAAATAGTCGGTCCCACCGTGATGCTTGAGGGCCTCTTCGGAGGCGTAGAGCTCCAGCACCTTGTAGACGCCAGGCTCGGTCCGGCTCTTGGTCAGCTGGTAGACCAGGCAGCCCGGCTCGTTGGCCTTCACCTTGTTCTGCAGGTCCAGGAACACCGTCTCGAAGTCCGCCGTCTTGTCTGGCTGAACCTTCAGCACCGCCACCACGCCGATCATGTCGTCCTCCCGAGGCTCAAAGCCAAACACTTGTTTGAAGCAGTGTCGGGGAAGCCGGCGCGGAGGGCAAGAGGTCTCGACGCGAGACCTGGGATGGAAAGCAAGATCGGCGGGAAGCGCCCTAGCGGCGCTCGTTCCAGCCGTAGGCCACCCACGAGTGGCCGCCCATGTGACGGGCTTCGATCAGGCCAGGGTCGCCGCTGGCGGCGGCGGCGGACTGGTGACGGCCACGGAAGGCGAAGGCGGCCAGGCCCAGCAGGGCCGTGGCCATGAAGCCGATCACCACCAGGGTGGCGGCGAACACCACCGCGATCACGGCGGCGACGGCGACGGCGACCGAGGTCGCCACGGCGCCGGCGAGCGCGGCGAGGCTGCGCCAGGCGATACCGGTAGCCTTGGGTGCGTCCATCGTCTTCCTCGCAGGCATGCCCAGCCCTTGGTCTTAAGGTGGGGCGCCAGTTCTGAACGTCAACTGAACACCCGCTTGAAGGTTCCGTAAAATGAATTCGGCGCTAGCGGGCGTCGATTCCCGCCAGTTCGCGACGTTCGCGCATCACCGTCGAGAAGGCGGCGTTGATCGCGGCCGACTTGGCCTCGGCCACCTCGATGAACTCCAGCGGCAGGCCGCGCGCCCGCGCCCGGTCGGGGTGAGCCTCCGACATGGCCGCGCGCCAGGCCGAATGCACCACCGCGTCGTCGGCGTCGGCCGGCACGTCCAGGATGCGATAGGGATCATCCGGACCCGTCCCGACATGGGTGGCGGTCAGGCGGCGGAACGACAGCGGCGACATGCCGAACAGGTCCGCGACCCGCTCCAGATAGGCCAGCTCGTCCTGGGTGACCGCGCCGTCGGCCTTGGCGATGTGGAACAGCCCGTCCAGCACGTCCTCGAGAATCTGCGGGCAGGTGCGATAGCGCTTGGCCAGCCGCTTGGCGTAGCTCTCGAAGCCGTGCGTGGTCTGGCGCGCCAGATCGTACAGGCGGTGGATGTTGTTTTCCGACTCCGGGTCGGGATGGAAGACTTCGGCGAAGGCGGCGTATTCGTCGCCGTCGGCCGAGCCGTCGGCCTTGGCCAGCTTGGCGCCCAGCGCCGTGACGGCCGTCGAGAACGCCGGGTCCTGGCCGGGCAGCCCGGGGGGACACTCCTGGCATTCCGCCAGGTCCAGCCGCCGCGCGGCCAGGGTTGCGATATTGCGCCAGAAGGTCATGTCGGCGACGAAAGTCCAGAAGCGTGGCGGAGTGATGACGACCTGAGATACGTCGCCCGCCCCCCAACGGATCACGCTCCCGTTTTGCCTTCTAGCACAAAAACGTCGCAGCCCCACCCGGGGCCTGCTGCGCCGCACATTGAAAGTTCGTAACCCTGGGCGAACACGTTACGGCCAAGGCCCCGCGATCCGCCGCGCCGCGAAAAATTCCATCCGCGAGGGAGCGTTTCGTCCGGTTGCGTCGTTATGGTCACGCTTGGCGGCCGAACGGGTTGAAACCCGAGCGGCGCCATGCTCCGGTCTCAATGGGGCCGGAAATGCTCTATTCCACGCGCACGACTCTCTGGATCGACGCCCTTTCAAGAGGACTTCCGCCCGCATGGCGACTGCTTTTCTTCTCGGCCTGGCCCTGATGGCCCAGGACGCTCCGGTTTCCACGGCGCCGATCGCTTCCGCTCCTCCGCCCCGCACCCAGCCCGCCGCCACGGCCCCCACCGACGACTACGGCTATGTCGGCTGGTGCTACGGCGCGCTGGGCGGCTATGTGGAGCTCTATGACCGGGTGATGCCCGAGGTCACCCGCATCGAGAAGACCTTCCCCGGCCCTGACGGCTTCGCCGCGGCCATGAAGGAATATCCGGCCATGCGCACCCAGGCCCAGAGCGACCTCAAGGTCTATCGCGCGGCCATCGTCGCGGCCGAGAAGGCCAGCCCGCGCCCGATCTCGGAATACGGCGCGGCGGCGATCAAGAAGGGCCGTTCGGTCTGGGGCGGCGCCGAGCAGGTCGACAAGGCGCGCCTGGCCCAGGTGTGGATGAGCTGGAGCCCACCCGGCGACTGCGAGAGCCGCGCCAAGGCCCTGGAGAAGCGCTCCAACCTGCTGGGCCAGGCCCTGAACTACAACGTCAAGAAGGACGAGGCGCCCGCCGAAGCCGCGCCGCCCACGCCGTCGGAAGAAGCGGCCGCCGCCGAAGTGAACGCCGCCGTCGCCGAGGCGGCCGCGCCGCCGCCGGTCGCCGAGCCCGAAGCGGCCAAGCCCAAGCCCGTCGCCGCAAAGCCCGCCGCCAAGCCGGCGGCGGCCAAGCCGGTGGCCAAGAAGCCGGCCGCGCCGGCGCCGACCACGGCCCCTGCTCCGGCCCCTGCTCCGGCCAAGCCTCTCCCGACGATGGACAGCTACGTCGCCGGCGCGCCGATCATCGAGCCCAAGCCCGAGCCCGCCGCCGCGCCGTCCAAGAAGGCCGAATTCGTGGTCGATCCCAACAACCCCCAGCCCTGCGCCGGCAGCCTCACGCCCGCCAAGCGCAACGGCAAGAGCGTGCTGGTCTGCAAGCCGGACTGACGGTTCAGCTCGGCAGCAGCCCGCTCTCGGCCACGCCCTTGAACCAGGTGTAGGACTTTTTCGGCGTGCGCACCCCGGTGGCCCGGTCCAGCGAGACCAGGCCGAACTTGGAGGTGTAGCCCAGGTCCCACTCCCAGTTGTCGACCAGGGTCCAGGTGAAGTAACCGCCGATCCTGGACCCGGCCTCCATGGCGCTCTTCACCGCCTCCAGGTGGCGGCGCAGGTACTGGCTGCGGAAGCCGTCGTCGATCACGCCCGGGCCGTTGCCGAACGGGTCGGAGCAGCCGTTCTCGGTGATCAGCACGGGCGGATTGCCGTAGTCGCGGCGCACCGTGGCCAGCACCTCGGCCAGGCCCAGGGGATCGATCTGGCGGCCAAAGGCGTCCAGCTCCGCGCCCTTGGGCGGCGCGCCGGGAGCGATGTGGCTGGCGTTGGCCAGGTCCAGGCTGACATAGGCCGGGGCGTAGTAGTTGACGCCCAGGAAGTCGATCGGCTGGCGGATGGTCTTCAGGTCGCCTTCGCGCAGATGGCCCTTCAGGAACTCGCCCATCAGCACCGGATAGCTGCCCTTCAGCAGGGGATCCAGCCACGCGCGGTTCCACAGGGCGTCCAGCCCGTCGGCCGCCGGCCGGTTCCAGAAGGCCAGGGGCCCGCCCACCTGCCGGCAGGGCTGCAGCGCCAGGGTCGTGCCGATCTTCAAGTCGCCGCGCGCCGCGCGCAGGGCCTGGATCGCCAGGCCCTGACCCAGGTTCATGTGGTGGGTGGTCGGCCCCAGCAGGGCCAGATCCTTCAGCCCCGGCGCGTGCTCGCCCAGCACATGGCCGAACACCGTATGCACGGCCGGCTCGTTCAGGGTGATGATGTGCTTGAGCCGGTCGCCCAGCCGCTCGATCACGGCGGCGGCGTAGTCGGCGAAGCTCTGGGCCGTGGAGCGGGCGCTCCAGCCGCCCTTGTCCTGCAGGGCCTGGGGCAGGTCCCAGTGGAACAGGGTGGCGTAGGGCGTGATCCCCTTGGCCAGGCACGCGTCGACCAGACGCTCGTAGTGGTCCAGGCCCGCAGGATTGACCGTGCCCTCCCCGGTCGGCAGCACCCGCGACCACGAGATCGAGAAGCGGAAGGCCTTCAGCCCGGCCCCGGCGATCAGGTCGACGTCCTCCGCATAGCGGCGGTAGCTGTCGGTGGCCACGTCGGCGGTCGAGCCGTCCTTGATCCGGCCCGGCTGCTTCTCGAAGGTGTCCCAGATGCTGGGCCCGCGCCCGTCGGCCTCGGGCGAGCCCTCGGTCTGGAAGGCGGCCGTGGCCACGCCCCAGACGAAGTCTTTCGGAAACTGCCGCGACTTGACGGTCGCCTCGGTCGGTCCGGCGCGGTCGCAACCGCTCAAGCCCAGTCCGGCCGCCCCTCCGGCCGCGAGCGCGCCCAGCGCCCGCCGGCTGATGCCCCTGTCGCCCACCTTCACCCCCGTGTGGCCGAAGGTCGACCGCCTCCGTGCGCCTTAAAGGATGAGGGCAAATCGATAGTTTTGACTAGGGGTGTTCAGGCGCTCCGCTTGGCCGCCACATAGCGGTCGATCACGCCCTCCAGCTCGGTCAGGGGCACGTTGCCGCCCATCACCACGGCGTCGTCGAAGGTGCGCAGGTCGAAGCGGGCGCCGAGCGCGGCCTGGGCCTTGCCGCGCAGGCGGACGATCTCGCTGTGTCCCACCTTGTAGCCGCAGGCCTGGCCCGGCCAGGCGCAGTAGCGGTCGACCTCGCCCTGCACTTCTTCGCGGGTCGAGCCGTTGGTGGTCACGAACCATTCGATGGCCTGGTCCCGGGTCCAGCGCTTGGCGTGGATGCCGGTGTCGACCACCAGGCGGCAGGCGCGGAAGGCGATCGATTGCAGATAGCCCAGCTGGCCCAGCGGATCGCCGTCATAGGCGCCCAGTTCGTCGCCCAACTGCTCGGCATACAGCGCCCAGCCTTCCGAATAGGCGTTGAAAGCCAGCAGCGAGCGCACCAGCGGCAGCTTGTAGGTGTACTCGCCCTGCCAGATGTGGCCGGGAATGCCCTCGTGATAGGTCAGGGTCGGCAGGCCGAAGCGCGGCCACATGCCCGTGTCGCGCAGGTTGATGTAGTAGTTGCCGGGCACGGTCCCATCGATCGAACCCGCCGCCGCGTAGCCGCCCGGCATGCCGTCCTGGACCTCCACCGGCACGCGCTTGATCAGCAGGTTGCCGGGCACCATCGTGGCGAAGGCGCGCGGCAGGCGCGTGCGCATGTCGGCCACCCGCTCGTTCAGATAGGCCAGCAGCTGGGCCCGGCCCGCGTCGGTGTCGGGGAACAGGTTCTTGGGGTCCTCGCCCAGCGCCTTCATCCGCGCCCCGACGCTGCCCTGGGTCAGGCCCTGGGCCTTCAGCAGGGTGTCCATGCGGGCGAACAGCGCCTTCAGCTGCTCCTGGCCGTGGGCATGGACCTCGTCGGGCGTCATGCGGCTGGTGGTGCCGGCCCGCAGCGCCCAGGCGTAGTAGGCTTCGCCCTGGGGCAGCTTCCAGGCGCCGGCGTCGGAAGTGGCCTTGGCGCGATGGGCCTGGAGCTCGGCGATCTGGCGGTCCATGGCCGGGGCGATCTTGCCCTCGACGATGGCCGTGGCGCGGCGGACGTGGTCGCCGGACATGCCGTTGGTCTTCTTGGCCAAGCCCGCGACCAGGCCCCAATCGGCGACCGGCTGGGCGCGCGCGCCCTTCTGCTGCTTGAGGGTCTTGTCCAGCAGGAAGTCTGGCGCGATCACGCCCAGGGCGCCATCGTGCTTGAGGCGCGCGGTCTCGCCGTCGAGCTGTGCGGCGTAGAGCTCCAGTCGGTGCAGATAGGCCTCGACGTCGGCGGCGCCCGCGATGGCGTGCTGGCTGTCCAGGAAGTCCGGCGTTTCGACGAAGGCGCCGGTGTTCTGGGCCACCACATAGGGCGCGTTGCGATAGGACCACTGGTTGCTGAGGCCGATGGCGTCGCCATAGGGGAAGTCGAAGCCCTCGACGGCCAGGGCGTGGGCGGTCTGGACGACGCCCAGGTCCAGCACGGCGGCGGGGCTGAGGGTCTTGCGGTCCACCGCCTTCATCTTGGCCAGTCGCGCCTTGGCGGTGGCGGCGAGTTTCGCGCGGCCTTCCAGCGAGCGGTCGGTCAGCGAGGCCTTCAGCCCGGCGCGAGCGTCCTTGTCCAAGCCCAGGGCCGAGGCGTTCTCGGGATATTCCCGCATCAGGTCCTCGGCCACCTGGGCCAGCATGGCCTCGATGGCGGCGTCGCCGGAAGCGGTGGCCCGGGCGCTCCCACCGAACGCGGCGGCGGCCGCGCCGAGGGCTAGGACGTCACGACGATTGAACTGGCTCACGCTGGATCTCCCGGATTCGGGAGAAGTGGTAGCGCATAAGACCAGGGCGCACACGCCCCTCCCCGCTCCTCGGCGCCCGTGGTAGGATCGAAGCCATGAACGCACCCGTTCGCCCCCCGCCCGACCTTCCCCGCCGGCTGTTCACCACGCAGGACGTGTTCCGCATGGTCGAGGCCGGGGTGATGCAGTCGGACGAGAACGTCGAGTTGATCGAAGGTGAGCTCGTTCTGATGGCGGCCAAGAAGAACGATCACGAGATCGCCAAGAACGCCCTCAACGAATGGCTGGTGAAGGGGAAGCCGGACGATCAGCGCGTGGGCGTCGAGACCACGCTCTATCTGGCCGAGATGCTCTTCGTCGAACCCGACCTGATGCTGTATCCGCGCCACTTGAAGCCGGAGGAGCTGTCAGGCGGCGACCTCTCGCTGCTGATCGAAGTCAGCGACGACACCCTCTCGCGGGACCTGGGCCTGAAGGCCGGGCTCTATGCCGACCACGGCGTGCGCGACTATTGGGTCGTGGACGTCGAAAAGCGGCGAGTGATCGTCCACCGCGACCCGTCCGACGAGCGCTTCCGCTCCGTGCAGACCTACCCCGCCGACGCCGAGATCGCTCCGCTGCTGATGCCGGAGCTGCGGATGCGGCTGGTTGACTTGCTGGACTAACCCTTCTCCCCTTGCGGGAGAAGGTGTCGGTCGAAGACCGACGGATGAGGGGTCGCACAAACGAAGACCGCCACCACCGGCCCTTCGGCTGATCGCGGCGGTTCTGTTCTTCAACCCCTCACCCGACCTCCTTCGGAGGCCACCCTCTCCCGCAAGGGGAGAGGGATCAGGATGCTAAGCCGCTTCGCCTCGCGCCCGGGCGGCCGGGTCGTAGTTGAGGATCGGCGACAGCCACTTCTCGGCCAGGGCGGTGTCCCAGCCCTTGCGGCGGGCGTAGTCCTCGACCTGGTCCAGATCGACCTTGCCGACGCCGAAATAGTGGCTCTGCGGGTGGCTGAAATAGAGGCCCGAGACCGCCGCGCCGGGGCTCATGGCGTAGCTCTCGGTCAGGATCATGCCGGTGGCGGCTTCCGCGTCCAGCAGCTTGAACAGCGTGCCCTTCTCGGTGTGGTCGGGCTGGGCGGGATAGCCGGGGGCCGGGCGGATGCCCTGGTACTTCTCGGCGATCATCACATCGACGTCGCGCGACTCGTCGGGCGCGTAGCCCCACAGCTCCACGCGGGCCTTGTAGTGCAGCCACTCGGCGAAGGCTTCGGCCAGGCGGTCGGCCAGGGCCGAGGCCATGATGGCGCTGTAGTCGTCGCCGGCGTCCTTGAACTTTTTGACGATCTCGTCCTCGCCATGGCCGGCGGTGACGGCGAAACCGCCCATGTAGTCGGCGCCCTGCCCCACCGGCGCGACGAAGTCGGCCAGGGCCAGGTTGGCCTTGCCCTCGGACTTGTCCATCTGCTGGCGCAGGGTGAACAGGCGCGACAACTCGGTCGTGCGAGTTTCATCCGTATAGAGAACGATGTCGTCGCCGTCGGCCTGGGCCGGCCAGAAGCCGATCACGCCCTTGGCCCCGAACCACTTCTCGGCCACCACCTTGTCGAGCATCTGGCGGGCTTCGCGATAGAGATCGGTGGCGGCCTCGCCGACTACGTCGTCCTCCAGGATCTGCGGGAAGCGGCCGATCAGCTCCCAGCTGGCGAAGAACGGCGACCAGTCGATGAACGGGACCAGTTCCTCCAGCGACGGCTCGAACGCGCGCGTGCCGATGAAGGCCGGCTTGGGCGGCGTGTAGCCGGCCCAGTCGATGGCGTACTTGCGCTTGCGGGCCTCGCCGATGGCGGTGCGGGCCTTGACCGTCTGGCCGCGCGCGTACTGCTCGCGCACTTTAACGTATTCGGCGCGGGTCTCGCCGATCACCCGGTCGCGCTCGGTGGCCGACAGCAGGTTGGAGACCACGCCCACCGCCCGGCTGGCGTCCAGCACATAGGTGGTGGGACCGGCGCGATAGGCCGGCTCGATCTTGACCGCCGTGTGGGTGCGGCTGGTGGTGGCGCCGCCGATCAGCAGCGGCATGGTGAAGCCCTGGCGTTCCATCTCGGCGGCCACGAACACCATCTCGTCCAGCGAGGGCGTGATCAGGCCAGACAGGCCGATCATGTCGACGTTGTGCTTGCGCGCCTCGTCCAGGATGCGGTCGGCCGGGACCATCACGCCCAGGTCGATGACCTCGTAGTTGTTACACTGCAGCACGACGCCGACGATGTTCTTGCCGATGTCGTGGACGTCGCCCTTGACGGTGGCCATCAGGATCTTGCCGGCCTGCTCGCGCGGCTTGCCGGCCTTCTCGGCCTCCATGAAGGGCTCGAGCCAGGCCACGGCCTGCTTCATCACGCGGGCCGACTTCACCACCTGGGGCAGGAACATCTTGCCCGAGCCGAACAGGTCGCCGACCACGTTCATGCCGTCCATCAGGTGGCCTTCGATCACGTGCAGCGGGCGCTCGACCGACAGGCGGGCTTCCTCCGTGTCCTGATCGATATATTCGGTGATGCCGTTGACCAGGGCGTGGGTGATGCGCTCGTTCACCGTGCCATTGCGCCATTCCAGGTTGGCGGTCTGGACCTGGCTCTTGTCGCCCTTGTAGCGCGGGGCCATGTCGACCAGGCGCTCGGTGTTGGAGACGTTGGTGCGCTGCGGGCGGTTGAGGATCACGTCCTCGACGGCCTCGCGCAGCTCGGCGTCCAAGGTGTCGTAGACCGGCAGGTCGCCGGCGTTGACGATGCCCATGTCCATGCCCGCCTCGATGGCGTGGTACAGGAACACCGAGTGGATGGCCCGGCGCACCGGCTCGTTGCCGCGGAAGCTGAACGAGACGTTCGACACCCCGCCCGAGATCCGGGCGTAGGGGCAGCGCTTCTTGATCTCGCGCGTGCCCTCGATGAAGTCGACGGCGTAGTTGTCGTGCTCCTCGATCCCGGTCGCCACGGCGAAGATGTTGGGGTCGAAGATGATGTCTTCCGGCGGGAAGCCCACCTTGTCGACCAGGATGTTGTAGGCCTTCTCACAGATCTCGATCTTGCGGGCGGCGGTGTCGGCCTGGCCGACCTCGTCGAAGGCCATGACCACCACGGCCGCGCCGTAGCGCAGGCACAGCTTGGCCTGCTCGATGAACTTGTCCTCGCCCTCCTTCATGGAGATCGAGTTGACGATGGCCTTGCCCTGCACGCACTTCAGGCCGGCCTCGATCACCTCCCACTTGGAGCTGTCGATCATCACCGGCACCCGCGCGATGTCGGGCTCGGCCGCCATCAGGTTCAGGAAGGTGATCATGGCCTGCTTGGAGTCCAGCAGGCCCTCGTCCATGTTCACGTCGATGACCTGGGCGCCGGCCTCCACCTGCTGGCGGGCGACGGACAGGGCTTCGGTGTAGTTCCCCTCGACGATCAGCTTCTTGAACTTGGCCGATCCGGTGACGTTGGTGCGCTCACCGATGTTGACGAAGACGGGACGCATCAGACGACTTCCTTGGCCCGCGCCACGGCGAGGGCGATCTGGCCATCGAGGAAGTCGCGGAACGCGATCCCCTGGGCCTTCAACGATTTGGGATAGAGCGAGGCGGCGGTCATGCCCGGCAGGGTGTTGATCTCCAGGAAGATCGGGCCGTTGGGCGTGACGATGAAGTCGCTGCGCGAATAGCCACCGGCGCCCACGGTCTTGTGGGCCTTGAGGGCGGCCTCCTGCATGGCGGCGTTGATCTCGGGCGCGAAGGTGGCGGGGCAAATCTCTTCGGTCGTCTTGGCTAGATACTTGCCCACATAGTCGAAGGCGCCGTCGGCCGGGCGGATCTCGACGGGCGGCAGGGCGAACACCTTGCCGTCCTGCTCCAGCACCCCACAGGTGGCCTCGTCGCCGGCCACGAAGGGCTCGATCACATAGGCCTCGCGGGCGGCGGCGGCGTTCAGCTGTTCCAGCTCGGCCGGGCCGTTGACGAAGATCAGGCCATAGCTCGACCCATCGGCCACCGGCTTGGCGACCAGCTTGCCGTATTTCGCCAGGGCGGCCTCGGCGTCGGCCAGCTCGACGGTCGAAGGCGCGACAACGCCGGCCTTGGCCACGGCGGCCTTGGTGGCGATCTTGTCGAAGGCCAGGCGGCTGGACTTGGAGTCCGAGCCGGTGAAGGCCACGCCGCGCGCCTCGCACAGGGCCGCCAGGTCACCGTTCTCGGCCGCGCCGCCGTGCATGCCCAGGAACAGCACACGGTCTTCCGCCTTGGCCTTGTCCAGCGCCGCTTCGATGCCGCCGATGGCCGCGCCTTCGGTGGGCAGGTCGATCTCGAACGGCCGCTCGTGGGCCTGCAGCACGGCGTCGCTGGCCACATAGACCTGGTCGTCCGGCGCCCAGAACCACAGGTCGGCCTCCGGCAGTGCCGTGGCCAGGGCCTTGGCGCTGGCCACCGAGACCAGGCGCTCGCGGCTCATACCGCCGAAGAGGATGGTGGTGCGCATGTGTCTCAAGCCAGCTCGAACGGTTCCAGGCCCGCCAGGCGCATGGCCTTCGGACGCTCGGGGATGGCGCGGGGTTTAACATCCCGCACCTCGTCGGCCACGTGCTTGATGTGGTCCGGCGTGGTGCCGCAGCAGCCGCCCAGGATGTTGACGATGCCGTCCTTGGCCCACTCGTGCAGCTGGTGGCCGGTCTGGTGCGGCTCCTCGTCGTACTCGCCCATGGCGTTGGGCAGGCCGGCGTTGGGATAGGCGGCGACCAGGGTGTCGGCGATGCGCGCCATCTCGGCGATGTGCGGGCGCATCAGGTCGGCCCCCAGGGCGCAGTTGAAGCCCACGGCGAACGGCTTGCAGTGCTTGATGCTGTTCCAGAAGGCCTCGGCCGTCTGGCCCGACAGGGTGCGGCCCGAGCGGTCGGTGATGGTGCCGCTGATCCAGATCGGCAGCTCCTCGTGGCCCTCGTCGCGCAGGTCCATGATCGCCTTGATCGCGGCCTTGCAGTTCAGGGTGTCGGTAATGGTCTCGATCAGGAAGAGGTCCACGCCCCCCTCGTAGAGCGCCGAAACCTGCTCGCGATAGGCCTGGTAGACCTGGTCGAAGGTCACCTTGCGCGCGCCCGGGTCGTTCACGTCCGACGACATCGACAGCATCACGTTCAGCGGCCCGATCGAGCCGGCGACGAAGCGCGGCTTTTCGGGATGCTCGGCCAGCCAGCGGTCGGCCACTTCCCGGCCAATGCGGGCGCCCTCGTAGTTGATGTCGCGCACGGTGGCGGCGTCCAGGCCGTAGTCGGCCTGGGCGATGGTGGTGCCCGAGAAGGTGTTGGTCTCGGAGATGTCGGCGCCGGCGGCGAAATAGGCGTCGTGCAGCTCGGCCACCAGGTCCGGCCGCGTCAGGCACAGGATGTCGTTGTTGCCCTTCATCTGGCCGTCGTAGTCGGCGAAGCGCTGGGCGCGGTAGTCCGCCTCGGTCAGCTTCTTCTTCTGGAACATCACGCCCCAGGAGCCGTCCAGGATCAGGATCCGCTCCTTGGCGGCGGCCTTGAGGGCGGCGATGCGGCCGGCTCGGGTGGAAAGATCGGTCATGCCGCGGCCTCCGAAGGCGCCGGGGCGGCCTCGCGCACGCCCAGCACGCGGCAGATGGCGTAGACGAGGTCGGCCCGGTTGAGAGTGTAGAAATGGAAGTCCGAGAAGCCCTGCTCCTGCAGCTTGGCGCACATCTCGGCGGCCACCGAGCAGGCCAGCAGCCGGCGGGTGTCGGCGTCGTCGTCCAGGCCGTCGAAAATGTTGGCCAGCCAGCCGGGCACCGCCGTCTGACAGGCAGCCGACATCTTCACCAGGCCCTTGAAGTTGGTCACCGGCATGATGCCCGGCACGATCGGGATGGTGATGCCGGCGGAGCGCACCTTGTCGACGAAGCGCAGGAAGGCGTCGGTGTCGAAGAAGAACTGGCTGATGGCCAGGGTGGCCCCGGCGTCGACCTTGGCCTTCAGCACCTCGACGTCATGGTCCAGCGACGGGCTCTCGGGATGCTTCTCGGGATAGACCCCGACCAGCACCTCGAACGGCGCGATGCCGCGGATGGCCGAGGTCAGTTCGGTGGCGTTCTTGTAGCCGTCCTCGCGCGGCACGTAGACGCCGCCGATGCCGCCCTCGCCCGGAGGCGGGTCGCCGCGCAGGGAGACGATGTGGCGAACGCCCGTCTCCCAATACTCGCGGATCACCTCGTCCACCTCGTCGCGGCTGGCGCCGACGCAGGTCAGGTGGGCGGCGGGCTTCAGGGTGGTCTCTTCCAGGATGCGTTTGACGGTCCGGTGCGTGCGCTCGCGCGTCGAGCCGCCGGCGCCGTAGGTCACCGAGACGAAGGCCGGGTCCAGCGGGGCCAGGCGCTTGATCGCCGCCCACAGGTTCTCTTCCATCGCTTCGGTCTTGGGCGGGAAGAACTCGAACGAGACGCGCGGGCGGTCGGTGCGCTCGCCGGCCCGGGCGACCGGGCCGATGACGCGGCGGGGAGTTTGGACGCTCATGCGGCGCTTCTTTCGACTTTGCGGACGGCGGGTCGACGCGCCGTCCAGATCTTCACGGTAAGCCCCTCGGCCGAGGTCGGCGGCAGGGCGATGTTGCTGTCCAGGACCAGGCCGGCGGCCTCGATCCAGGGGACGATCTCGGCGTCGGCGAACCCCAGGCGACGGTGCTGGTGGCTCTCGCGCAGGAACTCGTGGTCGTGCGGGGCGAAGTCGGCGATCAGCAGCATGCCGCCGTCGGCCACCAGCCGCGCGGCCTCGGCCACGGCAGCGGCGGGATCGCCCAGATAGTGCAGCACCTGGTGCACGGTCACCAGGTCGGCGCAGCCGCCCGGCAGGCCAGTGGCGAAGATGTCGCCGTGGCGCAGTTCGCAGTGAACCAGGCCCGCCTTGGCCACCTCGTCGCGGGCGATGTTCAGCATCTGTTGCGACAGGTCCAGGCCCAGGGCCGTCCCGACGCGGCGGCCGAGAAGCGTCAGCATGCGGCCGGCGCCCGCGCCCAGGTCGACCATCTCGTCGAAAGGCCCCTCGCCCGCCGCCTCCAGGATGGCGGCCTCGACCTCGGCCTCGTCGACATAGAGCGAGCGGATCTCGTTCCAGCGCGCGGCGTTGCGGGCGAAATAGGCCTGGGCGCCGGCGGTGCGCTCGGCGCGGACCAGGGCCAATTTCTCGATGTCGGCGCGCGCGACGGGGTCCTCGGGATCGATGAGGTCCAGGGCACGGCCGATCACGCCTCGCCCCGGCGACTTCTGCGCCAGGCGGTAGAACACCCAGGCCCCGTCGGGGAAGCGCTCGACCAGTCCGGCCTCGGCCAGCAGCTTCAGGTGACGCGACACGCGCGGCTGGCTCTGGTCGAGGATCCGGCACAGCTCCAGCACCGAAAGTTCCTCGGTGGCCAGCAGGGCCAGCACCCGCAACCGGGTCGATTCCCCGGCCGCGCGCAGCAGATCCACTACCTGTTCGGACGACACCTTCATAAGGGATATAAAGATATCTTTATGTCCGATTTGGCAAGCTGTTTTCGCGTCGCGGGACCGGTCGCATCCCGGCCGCCCCCACGGCAGGAAGAGGCAAACTATGCCTCGGAGGCGGCCTCGCCGGGCTCCCAAAGCTCGATCTTGACCCCGGCGGGATCGATCAGCCAGGCAAACCGCCCCATTTCGTCGTCCTGACGTCCCGTGGGCTCGACGCCCTGCGCCGCCGCCTTGGCCAGCAGGCCGTCCAGGTCCTCGACGACGAAGTTGATCATGAACGCCGCCTGCGACGGTTCGAAATAGCCGGTATCGGCGTCGAACGGCGACCAGTTCGTCCCGCCCACCGTGGTAGGCTCGAACGCCACCCCGCCCCAGGGCGTGATCTCGAAGCCCAGCACCCGGCCGTACCAGTCACGGACGGCGGCGGGATCGGCCGCCTTGAAGAACACCCCGCCCAGACCCAGCACCTTGGCCATGTCAGCCCTCTTTCCCTTCGCCCAGGTCCGCCGCCCAGGCCTCGGACCAGATCATGAGCGGCCACAGGGCCTGGATCAACTCGGCGCCGCGCGGGGTCAGGCGGTAGCCGCCATTCGCGGCCACCACGCCAGCCGACCGGAGCTCGCCCAGGCGGGCGTTCAGCGTGCCCGGCGGCAGTTCGGCGGCCGCCTGCAGGGCGCGGAAGGTCAGGGCCGCCTCGCCCCGCAGCTCCCACAGGATCCGCAGCGCCCCGCGCCGCCCCAGCAGGTCCAGCGCCGCCATGACCGGCCGGCCGGTCGTGGAGCCGCGCACCGGCGCACCGGGCAGCGGCGCGGTTGCTTCAATTTTTGTAGCGGACTCGGATTTCGCCATGTTACAGATTCTGTAGCACGAGGAGATCGCCATGTCCGCTCACGCCGCCCCGCGCATCGCGCCCGCCCAGCCGCCCTACCCGGCCGCCGTCCAGGCCACGCTCGACCAGTTGAAGACCCCCGGCGACCAGCCGCTGTCGCTGTTTCGCACCCTGGCCCGCGACGCGCGGCTGTTCGCGCGCTTCACCGGCGGCGGCCTGCTCGACCCCGGCCATCTGACCCTGGCCGAGCGCGAGATCGTCATCCATCGGGTCTGCGCCCTGAACGGCGCGGCCTACGAGTGGAGCGTGCACGCCGCGCTCTTCGCCCAGGCGGCGGGCCTGGACAGCGAGCGCCTGGCCGCCACCACGACGCCGGGCGTCGCCGCCTGCTGGACCCAGCGCGAGGCCCTGCTGATCGCCTTCTGCGACGCGGTCAACGCCAAGGCCAACATCGACGACGCCCTGTGGGCGCGGCTGGCAGAGGCCTTCGACGAGGAGGCGCGGATCGAGCTGATGATGCTGGCCGGCTTCTACCGCACGGTCAGCCTGCTGGTGAACGGCCTGAGGCTAGAGCCGGAGGCTTTCGCCGCGCCGTACCCCGGCTAGCCATCCACCGGCGAGGCCAGGGTCTCGCCCTTGAAGAACCGCCGCAGGTTCTCGATCGTCAGCCCGACCATGGCCGGGATGCTGTCCAGGGTGGCGCCGGCCGTGTGCGGGGTCAGCACGGTGTGCGGCACGCCGGCCCAGCGCGAGGCCGGGGTCGGCTCGTGGTCGAAGACGTCCAGCCCCGCCATGCCCAGGCGTCCGTCCTTGAGGGCGGCGATCAGGGCGTCCTCGTCGACCAGCGAGCCGCGCGCCACATTGACCAGCAGGCCCTGCGGCCCGAGGGCCTCGATCACCGCCTGGTCGATCATGTGCCGGTTGCCGGCGTCGGGCCGGGCGCAGACCACCAGGATGTCGCTGTCGCGGGCCAGGTCCAGCAGGCTCTTGGCGCGGGGCCGCTCGGTCTCCTTGGGGCGCGGGGCCCACCACGAGACCTTCAGCTCGAAGGCGTCCAGCCGGCGGGCCACCGCCTCGCCGATATGGCCCAGGCCCACGATCCCGGCCTTGCGACCGCGCAGCCCGTGGCGGGGGCTCATCCGCTCCATGCTGGTCCAGTGGCCGCCGCGCAGCTTCTGGTCGCCCTCGACGATACCGCGCCAGGCGGCCAGCAGCAGGCCCACCGCATGGTCGGCGACGTCGGCGGCGTTCAGCCCCGTGGAATGGGTCACCGCGATGCCGTGCTGCTTGCACCACGGCACGTCGACGCCGTCATAGCCGACGCTGACGCAGGCGATCAGGCCCAGGCGCGGCATCTCCGACAGCAGGTCCTTGGCCAGCACCATTTCGCCGGCATGGACGATGGCCCGCACCTGTCGCCCCGGACCGTCCAGGAAGGCCAGCCGGTCGGGATAGTCCCACAGGCGATGCACCTGGTAGGCGGCCTCCAGCATCGGCTGCAGGGGCATCAGCATCTCGTGGGAGAGAACGATATGGGGCTTGTCGGCGGGCGTCTGTGGCATGCGTTCCTCTATCCGGAGATGGGTCCGTCTCAACGCGACGCAAGCTACTCCAGTTGCGGCCGAGCGCCACCGCCAACCGCTTGTGAATAACGCCTTAGTGTCGTCGTTCGCTGCGCCCAGATGGTCGATGGGACGGCCAAGCTGTGAACCGTGGCCACGCCGAGGGGTTTTGCTGAGCGACGCGCCCGCGTGGACGCGCCTTTCCGGAGGACTCCCCATGATGATCAGAACGCTCGCCGCCGGCGTCGCGCTGGCCGTGCTCGTGTCCGGCGTCGCCTCGGCCGCGCCCGAGGCCAAGCCCCTGCCCGGCGCACCCAAGCAGCCGATCCCCTACAGCCAGCTGGACGCCTATCTGAAGGCCTCGCCCAAGGCCCGGGCCAGCAAGGACTGGTGGAGCGGCTCGGCCTCGACCGGCACGTCGACCGACACCTCGGCCACCCTGCCGGCCACAGCGCCCTCCAGCGACACCGCGGTGAACCCGCCGGCCGCCTCGACCACCATGCCGTCCGACAGCGGCGTCAGCCCGCCCGCCACCCCGCCGGTCCTGCCGGAAGGCTCCAACCCGGCCCCGGGCTCGAACCTCCCCGGCTCGGCCGCCACGCCGGGCGCGCCGGTCGAGCAGAAGTAGACGGACGCCGCGCCCTCGTCCCCGGGGGCGCGGCGTCCAATCAGTTCCAGATCAGCGACGTTCCCTGGGTGGTGACGTGCGAGGCGATCACCCCGTCCAGCAGGATGTCGTCGCCGTTGGAAAACGCCACCACGGTGCTCCCGCCCTGCTGGGTCACCGTCCAGGTCACGCCCGTGCCGGCGAAGGCCGACAGGTTCAGGACGTCGTGGTCGCCATTGGCCCCGAAGTCGGTGATGCGGTCATGGCCGCTGCCCGGACCGAACACGAAGGTGTCCACGCCCGCCCCGCCGGTCAGCAGGTCGTTGCCGCCGCCGCCGGTGATCGTGTTGGCGAGGCCATTGCCGATGAGGACATTGGCCTGGGCGTTGCCGGTGGCGCTAACCGCGGTTCCGAGCAGGACGAGCTGCTCCAGGTTCGCCGACAGGGCGTAGCTGACCGAGCTGGCGACGCTTTCGAAGCCTTCGCCCGCCAGTTCGACGATCACGTCGTTGACGTTGTCGACCCAGTAGGCGTCGTTGCCGACGCCACCGATCATGGTGTCGGCGCCAGCCTCGCCGGCCAGGACGTCGTCGCCGCCCAGGCCGTAGAGGGTGTTGTCCAGGGCGTTGCCGTTCAGGATGTTGGCGCTGGCGCTGCCGGTGGCCGTCAAGGCCACGTCGCCCACGAGCTTCAGCTGCTCGATATTGTCGGCCAGGGTGTAGCTGACGAACGAGGCCACCGTGTCGAAGCCCTGCTCCGACAGTTCCAGGACGGTGTCGCCGACATTGTCCACCCAATAAGCGTCGTCGCCCAGGCCGCCGATCAGCAGATCGGCCCCGGCCTGGCCGTCGAGCACGTTGCTGAGCTCGTTGCCGGTGATGATGTTGGCCAGGGCGTTGCCGACCCCGTTGGCCGCCGAGCCCAGCAGGACCAACTGCTCGACATTGGCCGTCAGGGTGTAGCTGACGAAGGCCGCGACGCTGTCGTAACCCTCGCCGGCCAGCTCGGTGACCACGTCGGTGGTCGAACCCACCCAGTAGGCGTCGTCGCCCCGGCCGCCGATCATGGTGTCCAGACCGCCGTTGCCGACCATGACGTCGTTGCCGTCCAGGCCCGTCAGGATGTTGTTGGAGGCGTTGCCGATCAGCATGTTGGCCTCGGCGCCGCCCGTGGCGTTGGCCGCCGTGCCCACCAGGATCAGCTGCTCGATATTGCCCGACAGTACATAGCTGACCGCCGAGGCGACGGTGTCGAAACCCTCGCCGGCCAGTTCGGTGACCACGTCGCCGGCGTTGTCGACCCAGTAGGAGTCGTCGCCGCCCCCGCCCACCATGGTGTCGGCCCCACCCTCGCCGCTGAGGATGTCGTTGCCATCCAGCCCATAGAGCGTGTTGGCCAGGCCGTTGCCGGTCAGTTGGTTGGCGCCGGCGTTGCCGGTCCCGGTCGTCGCCGCGCCGATCAGGGTCAGCTTCTCCAGCGCCACCCACAGGGTGTAGTTGGCCGAGGCGGCCACGCTGTCGTAGCCCTCGCCGGACAGCTCGACGATGATGTCGTTGGTGTTGTCGACCCAGTAGGCGTCGTTCCCGCCGCCGCCGTACATCCAGTCGACGCCCGCGCCACCGTCCAGGACGTCGTCGCCGTCGCCGCCGTACAGTCGGTCCGACCCGCCCAGACCGTTCAGCGCGTCGTTGGCGCCGCTGCCGGTCAGTTGTTCCCCATTGGCCGTGCCGTTCAGAGTCACGGCGACATAGGTCGGCGCCGATGCGGGCGCGACGGCCACCGGATTAGCGGAGCCGGAGAAGCGGATGAACTCGACATTGTAGAGGGTGACGATCTGGCCATACTGCGTCGTGACCGTGGTCGCGCCATTCGCATCCGTCGCCACGACATAGCTTGCCGCCGGCTCCGAGAAGATAGCGACGTCGCTCCCGGTCCCGCCGTCCATCGTCAGGCTGCCAAGCCCGTAGTAGAGCTGGTCGTCGCCCTCGCCGCCGAGCAGCAGGTCGCCGCCGTCTCCGTAGAGCTTGTCGTTGCCCGCGCCGCCCACCAGCAGGTCGGAGTTGTAGCGGCTGCTGGTCAGCACGTCGTCGAAGGCGCTGCCGTAGACGCCGCTGATGGACTCCAGGATGTCTATCCCCTGGCCGGTGTCCTGCGCCACGCCCGGCCGGGACAGATCCACCGTCACCGCATTGGTCGCATCCCGATAATCGGCGATTTCGCCGCCGGCGATATAGACGCCGCCCGCCATCCGAGTCGCCGCGCTGGTCCAACCGTAGCCGTGCAGCCAATCGTTGCCCGCCCCGCCCGACAGGATGTCCTTACCCTCGGAGCCGCCGTACAGGTTGTCATTGCCCGCGCCACCGACGAGGATGTCGTCTTCACTGCTCCCTTGCAGCAGGTCGTCGCCGTCACCGCCGATATAGACGTGGTTGAAGCTGTCACCCCACAGCCCGACGCCCGCCGGTTTCCCGTAGTAGCTCGCGAAACCCAGATTGTTGGTCGTGAAGGCGGCGGCGTCCGCGTCCAGGAAGGTGACCAGGGTGGTCCACCCGTTAGGCCCGATGGCGCCGTCGGAATCCACCTGCAGCAGGACGTCGTCGCCGGACTGCACCAGACGCGCAAAGCTCAGCTGGAAGGGGTTGTAGTACATCAATCCCCAGTAGTTCAGCAGCGCGCCGAACTCGATGATGTCGCCGTCCCAGCCGGTCGTGAAATCGGTAATGGTGATGTCCGGCGCCTCGTTCAGGCGCCCGGGCAGCCAGATTCTGTCGGTGCCGGCGCCCGTCGTGATGGTCACATGCTCACCGGCGTTATTCAGGCGAATATCGTCACCGCCCGCGCCGGCGTCGATCTGGACGTAGGCATAGCTGTTGGCGCTGAGGATGATGCCGTCGCTTCCATCGCCACCATCCAGCCGGATGTGCTCGACGACCGAACTGTTGTTGCGATAGAGGCTGATACTGTCGCTGCCGTCTCCGCCCTGCAGCCAGTCATCGCCGCCGTCGAGGTCGGCGATCCTATCGTTCCCCGCCCCGCCAGACACGACGTCGGCCCCACGCTGGCCTTCCAGGGCGTCGTCGCCATCGCCGCCATCTAGACGATCGTCGCCATCACCGCCGCGCAACGTATCGGCGCCGCCCAGACCATTGATGATGTCGTCGCCAATGCCGCCGTTCAGGGTGTCGTCGTTCGCCGTACCGGTCAGCGTGCTCCCGGGCACCCCGCCGCCCGCGGGATTGAAACCGCCGAAGTTGTAGGCCGTCAGGCTGGTCGCGGTCGTGTTCTCGAAGACGAGCAGCTGGACGTAGTCGTTGCCGCCGCCGTTGTAGTCGATCTGCAGGACGGCGTCGGCGCCGTCCTGAACCACGCGCAGGTGGCCGCTCGAGAACGGATTGCCGCCGCCCCAGTTCTGGAGCCAGATGTTGAACATCTGCCCCCAGGAGATGACGTCGCCGCCCGCGCCGGCGGTGAAATCGGTGATCGTCAGCGATCCCGGCCAGGTCGGGTTGTAGCCGCCCAGCAGGATGGTGTCCGAACCGGTTCCCGTGGTGATCAGGGTTTCGCCGGAGGTCGCCCTGATCACGAACCGGTCGTTGCCCGCGCCGCCGTCTAGAAGGGCGTAAGAGCCATCGTTGGTCGCGGTATAGTAGATGATGTCGTCGCCGGCCTCGCCGTACACCGCCACGCCATCGACAGGCATGTCCAGGAGCCGGTTGACGGTGAGGGTATCAGCCCCACCGCCACCTTTCAGGATGTCGAAGCCGCCCGAGGAGTCCTCGATCTGGTCGTTGCCGTCTCCGCCCACCAGAACGTCGGAGCCGGATGTCCCCAAAATCAACGCCACGCGCTTTCCCCCAAAGCGAACACAACCTTAGGAAGGGTTCGCATGGGGGAAGCGGGTTGTCCAGCGGCCCCGCTTAGCGGGCGAACTTCTGGAACTTGATGCGCTTGGGGATGAGGCTGTCGGCGCCCAGGCGGCGCTTCTTGTCTTCCTCGTACATCTCGAAGTTACCCTCGAACCATTCGACGTGGCTGTCGCCTTCGAAGGCCAGGATGTGGGTCGCCAGGCGGTCCAGGAACCAGCGATCGTGGCTGATGACCACGGCGCAGCCGGCGAACTCTTCCAGGGCCTCTTCCAGGGCCTGCAAGGTTTCGATGTCCAGGTCGTTGGTCGGTTCGTCGAGCAGCAGCAGGTTGCCGCCGGTGGCCAGGGTCTTGGCCAGGTGGACGCGGTTGCGCTCACCGCCCGACAGCAGGCCGACCTTCTTCTGCTGGTCGCCGCCCTTGAAGTTGAAGCTGCCGACATAGGCGCGGCTGTTAATCTCGCGCTTGCCGACGATCATGATGTCGGTGCCGCCGCTGATCTCCTGCCAGATGGTCTTGTTCGGATCCAGGGCGTCGCGCGACTGATCGACGTACGAGAGCTTCACCGTCTCGCCGACCTTCACGGTGCCGGCGTCGGGTTGCTCGCGGCCGGTGATCAGCTTGAACAGGGTCGACTTGCCGGCGCCGTTCGGACCAATGACGCCGACGATGCCGTTGGGCGGCAGCTTGAACGACAGGTCCTTGAACAGCACCTTGTCGCCGTACTCCTTCTCCAGGCCGGTGACTTCCAGGACCACGTTGCCCAGGCGCGGGCCGGGCGGGATCTGGATGTGGGCCTGGGTCTGGGCGGCGCGGGCGTTCTCCTGCGCGGCGACCATTTCCTCGTACGAGGCCAGACGGGCCTTCGACTTGGACTGACGGGCCTTGGGCGAGCTGCGGACCCATTCCAGTTCGCGGGTCAGGGCGCGCTGGCGAGCCTCGGACTCCGACTGCTCCTGGACGACGCGCTTCTGCTTCTGCTCCAGCCAGCCGGAGTAGTTGCCCTCGTAGGGGATGCCCTTGCCGCGATCCAGCTCAAGCGTCCACTTGGTGACCTGATCCAGGAAGTAGCGGTCGTGGGTGACCAGGATGACGCAGCCCGGGAACTCTTCCAGGTGATGCTGCAGCCAGGCCACGGACTCGGCGTCCAGGTGGTTGGTCGGTTCGTCCAGCAGCAGGATGTCGGGCTTGCTCAGCAGCAAGCGGGCCAGGGCGATGCGGCGCTTCTCGCCGCCCGACAGGCTTTCGATGTTGGCGTCGTTGGGCGGGCAACGCAGGGCGTCGATGGCCATCTCGACCTTGGAGTCGATGTCCCACAGGTCGCGGGCGTCGATGATCTCCTGGAGCTTGGTCATCTCCTCCATCAGCTCGTCGGAATATTCCACGCCGAGCTGGTTGGCCGCCGCGTTGTAGCGGTCGAAGATCTGCTTGTCCTCGCAGTCGGCGATGACGTTGCCCCAGACGTCGAGCGTGGGATCCAGCACCGGCTCCTGCGGCAGGTACCCGCGCTTGATGCCTTCGGCGGCCTTGGCCTCGCCCGAGAATTCCTTGTCGATCCCGGCCATCACCTTGAGCAGGGTGGACTTACCCGAACCGTTGACGCCGACCACGCCGATCTTGGCGTCGGAATAGAACGACAGCCAGATGTTCTCGAAGACCTTCTTGCCGCCGGGATAGGCCTTGGTCAGGCCTTGCATCTGGAAAATATATTGCTGAGCCATGGCGGGCGTCGGCCTCTTCGTATCGGGATCGGGGGTCGGGCGCTCAGATAGCCTTCGGGACGGGATTCCGCAATGTTCCCCTGCCCGGCGAGCCGCGACAGGCTGTCATGGCTTCGTCGCCGTTCCGTCGACCAGCCGACACGGAACTGTCGGCGCGCTGTCGTCGAGCGCTGTTACCCGAGCTTTCCAAGCCGGCGCCGCTTCCTCCCCTTTTGAGCGCCGGCGTGGGGATACCTGATCATGAAACGACACCTCATGCTGGGCGGCGCCGCGTGCGCTCTGCTCCTGGCCACGCCGCTGATGGCCATGGCCGCCGAAACCGCCGCCACGCCCGCCCCCGCCGACGCCGCCCCGGCCGCCGACTCCACCGAGGTCGAGGCGATCATCGTGCTGGGCCAAGGCCAGAGCCGCCAGGTCCAGACCATCAGCACCACCCAGATCGAGACCCTGGCCGCCGGCTCCAGCCCGCTGCGCGCGGTCGAGAAGCTGCCGGGCGTCAGCTTCCAGTCGGCCGACGCCTTCGGCGCCTACGAGTGGTCGACCCGGATCGCCATCCGCGGCTTCGACCAGAGCCGCCTGGGCTTCACCCTGGACGGCGTGCCGCTGGGCGACATGAGCTACGGCAACTACAACGGCCTGCACGTCAGCCGCGCCGTCACCAGCGAGGACCTGGGCCGCGTCGAGCTGGCGCAAGGCGCCGGCGCCCTGTCGGTGGCCTCGACCTCGAACCTCGGCGGCACGCTGCAGTTCTTCACGCGCGACCCGTCCAAGGAATTCCACGTCCAGACCAACGCCACGGCCGGCTCGGACAACATGTACCGGGTGTTCGGCCGTCTCGACACCGGCGCCATCGAGGGCCTGGGCGGCCTGCGCGCCTACGTCTCGGCCGTCGACCAGAAGGCCGACAAGTGGAAGGGCGGCAGCGAGCAGAAGCAGCGCCAGTTCGACGCCAAGGTCGTGCTGCCGCTGGGCGACACCGGTTCGCTGACCGCGTTCTACAACCACTCCGAACGCCGCGAGCAGGACTACCAGGACATGTCGTTCGACATGATCAAGCGCCTGGGCCGCGACTGGGACAACTTCCAGCCCGACTGGAACAAGGCCATCGGCGTGGCCACGGTGCTGAACAACCCGGCCTACTACGCCGGCCCAACCCCGGTCCTCAGCGGCGGCTACTGGACCGGCGTGGGCACCAACCCCTACGCCCAGTACGGTGTGGCCACTCCGGACGACGCCTATTACGCCGGCGCCGGCATCCGTGACGACGACATCTACGCCGTCACCTTCAAGCACGACCTGGGCGAGACGGCCCGGTTCGACCTGACCGGCTACGGTCACAAGAACCAGGGTCAGGGCCTGTGGTACACGCCCTACACCGTCAGCCCCGGCTACGGCACGGCCGGCTCGAACGCCGCCCCGCTGTCGATCCGCACCACCGAGTACGACATCGACCGCAAGGGCCTGATCGGCAACATCTATGTCGACCTGGGCAGCCACGCGATCAGCGCCGGCTTCTGGACGGAAGACAACGACTTCCACCAGGCCCGCCGCTTCTACGCCGAGACCATCTCGGCCCCGTCGCGCGATCCGCTGGACTTCCAGTCGAACCCGTTCGCCACCTCGTGGGAATACAAGTTCAACACCAAGACCACGACCGGCTACGTGCAGGACGTGTGGACGGTGACCGACGCCCTGAAGGTGAACTTCGGCTTCAAGGCCCTGAAGGTCGAGAACGAGATCAAGTCGATCGTCGGCACCGTGAACGGCAAGATCCAGTCCAAGGACAGCTTCCTGCCGCAGGTCGGCGCGGTCTATGACCTGAACAACGGCTTCGAGCTGTTCGCCGGCTACACCGAGAACATGGCCGCCTACGTCTCGGCCGCCACCTCGGGTCCGTTCGCCTCGCAGAACCAGTCGGTGGTCGACTACATCCGCGACAACCTGCAGCCGGAAACCTCCAAGACCATCGAAGGCGGCGTCCGCTTCAAGAACGCCCGCTTCCAGGGCGTGGCGGCGATCTATCACGTCGACTTCGAGAACCGCCTGGACAGCGCCAGCACGGCTCCGCCGATCCTGGGCCTGCCGGCCGTGCTGTCGAACGTCGGCGCGGTCGAGACCAAGGGCATCGAGCTGGCCGGCCAGTTCCGCGTGACCGACGCCTGGTCGCTGTACGGCTCCTACGCCTACAACGACTCCACCTACAAGGACGACGTCCCCGGCGCCGGCGGTACGGTGGCCATGCACACCGAAGGCAAGGACGTGGTGTTCACGCCCAAGAACCTGTTCAAGGCCTCGCTCGGCTACGACCAGGGAACCGGCTTCTTCGGCAATCTGGGCGTCAGCTACACCAGCTCGCGCTGGTACACGTTCGAGAACGACGGCGGCAAGGTCGACGGCTTCACCGTCGCCGACCTGACGGTGGGCTACCGCTTCGACGGCGGCGACAACGCCTGGCTGCGCGGCCTGGAGATCCAGGGCAACGTCACCAACCTGACGGACGAGGACTACATCTCGACCGTGGGCTCGGGCGGCGCGGCCAAGGCCGACCCGACCGGCCAGGCCATGACCCTGCTGCCGGGCGCCCCCCGCCAGGCCTATGTGACGATCCGCAAGACGTTCTAAGTCCTGCCCCCGCGCTCGGTCATGCCGGGCGCGGGAAGGTCCGCGATCACGAGAGGCCGCCGTTTCGCGAAAGCGGGACGGCGGCCTTTTCGCGTCAGGCCCAGATCAGCGACGCGCCTTGCGTGGTGACGTGCGAGGCGATCACCCCGTCCAGCAGGATGTCGTCGCCGTTCGAGAAGGCCACCAGGGTGTCGGAGCCCTGCTGGGTGACGGTCCAGGTCACGCCCGTGCCGGTGAAGGCCGACAGGTTCAGTACGTCGTGGTCGCCGCCAGCCCCGAAGTCGGTGATGCGGTCGTGGCCGCTGCCCGGACCGAACACGAAGGTGTCAGCCCCCGCCCCGCCGGTCAGCAGGTCGTTGCCGCCGCCGCCGGTGATCGTGTTGGCCAGGCCGTTGCCGATCAGCACGTTGGCCTGGGCGTTGCCCGTGGCGCTGACTGCGGTTCCGAGCAGGACGAGCTGTTCCAGATTGGCCGACAGGGTGTAACTCACCGAAGACGCCACGCTCTCGAACCCTTCACCCGCCAGTTCGACGATGACGTCGTTGACGTTGTCGACCCAGTAGGCGTCGTTGCCGATCCCGCCGATCATGGTGTCGGCGCCCGCCTCGCCCGCCAGGACGTCGTCGCCGCCCAGGCCGTAGAGCGTGTTGTCCAGGGCGTTGCCGTTCAGGATGTTGGCGCTGGCGCTGCCCGTCGCGGTCAGGGCCACGGTCCCGACCAGCTTCAGCTGCTCGATATTGTCGGCCAGGGTGTAGCTGACATAGGAGGCCACCGTGTCGAAACCCTGCCCCGCCAGCTCGACCACCACGTCATTGACGTTGTCGACCCAGTAGGCGTCGTCGCCCAAACCCCCGACCAGACGGTCGGCGCCACCGGCCCCGTCCAACACGTTGTTGAGCGCGTTGCCGGTGATGACGTTGGCCTGGGCGTTGCCGGCCCCGTAGGTGGCCGCGCCCAGCACGAACAGCTGCTCGATGTCGGCGCTCAGGGTGTAGTTGGCGAAGGCCGCGACGCTGTCATAGCCCTCTCCGGCCAGCTCGGTGATCACGTCGCCGCTGCTGTCGACCCAGTAGGCGTCGTTGCCGGCGCCGCCGATCATGATGTCCGCGCCGCCCTCGCCGCTCAGCACGTCGTCGCCGTCCAGGCCGTAGAGGGTGTTGGTGATGGCGTTGCCGATCAGCATGTTGCCGGTCGCGTTGCCGATCGCCGTCTGCGCCGACCCCACCAGGATCAGCTGCTCGATATTGGCCGACAGGGTATAGCTGACGAACGAGGCGACGGTGTCGAAGCCCTCGCCGGTCAGTTCGGTCACCACGTCGCCGGCGTCATCGACCCAGAAGGCGTCGTCGCCGCGTCCGCCCACCAGGGTGTCGGCCCCGTATCCGCCGTCCAGGATGTCGGCGCCGTCCAAGCCGTAGAGGGTGTTGTTTCCGGCGTTGCCGACCAGGGTGTTGTCGGCCGCGTTACCCATGCCAGTGATCGCCCCGCCCACCAGGATCAGGTTCTCGAGATTGGCCCCCAGGGTGTAGTCGAAATAGGCGTTGACCGTGTCGACGCCTTGGCCGGCCTCCTCGGCGACCACGGTCAGGGCGCCCGCGACCCAGTAGGTGTCGTCGCCCGTCTGGCCCAGCAGTTGGTCCCGACCGCTGCCGTCCCAGAGGATATCGTCTCCGGCGCCGCCCTCCAGCCAGTCGTCGCCCGCGCCACCGAACATCTGGTCAGCGCCATCGCCGCCGTACATGACGTCCGCGCCGGCCTCGCCGTAGAGGATGTCGTCGCCGGCCCAACCCCAGACGCCGTCGTCGCCGTCGCCGGCCCGGATCACGTTGACGCCGTCGGTCCCCACCAGCCCGTCGCGGAAAGCGCTGCCGACGATGTTCTCGAGGCCGCTCAGGGTGGCCGAGAATAGCCCGGTGGCGCTGGAGGCCCCGCCCTGTTGCAGGTTGACGGTCACGCCTTCGATCGCGTCGGCGAAGGTGACGGTGTCGACGCCGTCGCCGCCGCTCAGCGTGTCGCGGCCCAGGCCGCCGTTCAGCACGTCGTCGCCGCCTCGGCCTTCCAGAACATCGTCGCCGCCTAGGCCGCTCAGCGTGTCGTTGGCGACGCCGCCGATCAGGTGGTTGGCCTGGGCGTCGCCCACCAGGGTCCGGGGCGCGAGGCTCAGCAGGACGATGCTGGGTCGCAGCGCCTCGACCTGGACGTTCTTCACGCGGATGCTGTCGAGCGCCGACAGCTGGATCACCACGTCGGCGCCGTCCTGAACCAGGCCCAGGATCTCGGAATAGCCATGGTCGTCGTCGCTGAGGTCGATCTTGTCCTGGCCGACGACAAAGTCCTCGATCACGTCGTGGCCGTTGCCTTGGATGAACCAGAACACGTCCGCGCCCGCGCCGCCCGTCAGGCTGTCGGCGCCTTGGCCGCCGTCCAGGATGTCGGCGCCGGCGCCGCCGTTCAATTGGTCCGTGCCGTCCTCGCCGACCAGATAGTCGTCGCCGTCCTTGCCGCTGATCTGGTCGTCGCCGCTGCCCCCCAGGATCAGGTTGGCCTGGGCGTCGCCGGTCAGGGTGTCGTTGAACGCGGAGCCGAGCAGACCCTCGATGCTCAGCAGCGCCGTCGAGGCCTGGCCGCCGATCGATTGAGCGGTGGTCTTCTCCAGAGTGATCGTCACGGCGGCGGTGGCGAACCGGTAGTCGACCATGTCGTAGCCGGCGCCGCCGACGAACGTCGCCGCGCCGCTCCCCGCCATGAAGGTGTCGTCGCCGGCTTCGCCGTAGAAGCTCTCGACACCGTTCCCGGCCAGGATCAGGTCGTCGCCCTCGCCGCCCATGACGGCCTGCACCGTATGGCCGCCGCGACCGTCATAGAAGTCGTTGTGGTCGCCCAGCTCGATCAGCCCGTCGATCGTGCCGGAATTGACCAGCACGTCGTCGCCCCGGCCCAGGAAGATCCGCCCGGTGATCGTCCCCGAGTTCTCGACCGTGCTGGCCTGGCTCTCGGGCGAATTGTCGTTGTTGTTCTCGCGGAGCGCGTAGTCGCCGCGGATCGTGCCGGAATTGACGATGTGGGTGTCGCCCATGCCGAAGAAGGCGATGGCGGTGGCGTAGGACGTGGTGGTGTCGGTGTCTTCGGCGACGATCTGGCCGGTATTGATCACCGTTCCATTGCCGTTGGGTAGCGAGATCGCGTAGGCGCCGCTGCCCTTGCCTTCGGAATAGGCGTAGACCAAGCCGCTGTTCACCACCTCGCCGCCATTGGCCAGATAGAGGCCGAAGGTGCTGCCGCCGGCGCGCGCGGTGATCTGTCCGCTGTTGTCCACCAGCGGACCGTCGCCGTCGAGACGGGGGCGCCAGGTTTCGAACGCGATCGCCTGGCTCTTGGCCTCGACGGTGATCGAGCCGGTGTTGATCAGGCTGGGCGACCAGGAATTGGCGCGAATGACATAGGCGTCGCCGCCCATCGCACTCACATATATCGAGCCGTGGTTCTCGATCTTGTCGCCGGTCCAGAATCTGTGGGTGGCCACGCTGATCAGCTCGATCGTGCTGTAGACCGCCACCGGCGCGACGAACCGCAGGTCGCCGTAGTTGATCAAGTTGATGGGCGCCGCCGAGTGCGGATCGCTGTACGGCGGCGTCATCAGGAACGCCTTGTTGCCGTTGTATTCGTCGCTGTACGTGAGCTCGAGGGGGCCGGCCGGAATGGTCGTGTTCTTGTCGACCAGGATACTCATGAATCTTCCCCCAAACGCCACGGTACGCGAGCTTGACCGTTCTAGCGACGCCGTGACGGGCGCGCCAGATACAACCTTCGGCATTCATGATCCGCGACGCGGGCCGATCAGTTCCAGATCAGCGACGTCCCCTGGGTGGTGACGTGCGAAGCGGTGACGCCGTCCAGCAGGATGTCGTCGCCGTTCGAGAAGGCCACCAGGGTGTTTGACCCCTGCTGGGTCACCGTCCAGGTAACCCCCGTGCCGGTGAAGGCCGACAGGTTCAGCACGTCGTGCGCCCCGCCCGAACCGAAGTCGGTGACCCGGTCGTGGCCGCTGCCCGGCCCGAACACGAAGGTGTCCGCGCCCGCTCCGCCGGTCAGGACGTCGTTGCCGCCGCCGCCGGTGATGGTGTTGTCCAGGCCATTGCCGATCAGGACGTTGGCCTGGGCGTTGCCGGTGGCGCTGACAGCGGTCCCGAGCAAGACCAGTTGCTCCAGGTTCGCCGACAAGGTGTAGCTGACCGACGAGGCCACGCTCTCGAAGCCCTCGCCCGCGTTCTCGACGATGACGTCGCCGGTGTTGTCGACCCAGTAGGCGTCGTTGCCGATCCCGCCGATCATCGTGTCGGCTCCAGCCTCGCCGGCCAGGACGTCGTCGCCGCCCAGGCCGTAGAGGGTGTTGTCCAACCCGTTGCCGTTCAGGATGTTGCTGCTGGCGCTGCCGGTAGCCGTGACAGCCACGGTCCCGACCAGTTTCAGCTGCTCGATATTGTCGGCCAGGGTGAAGCTGACGAACGAGGCGACGGTGTCGAAGCCCTGCCCGGCCAGCTCGACCACCACGTCGCCCGCGTTATCGACCCAATAGGCGTCGTCGCCCAGGCCGCCGGCCAGGCGGTCGGCGCCGGCCTGGCCATCCAGCACGTTGCTCAGCTCGTTGCCGGTGATGATGTTGGCCTCGGCGTTGCCGATGCCGTTGCGGGCGGTTCCCAGCAGGGTCAGCTGCTCGATATTGGCCGCCAGCGTCAGATCGACGAAGCTGGCCACGCTGTCGAAGCCCTCGCCCGCGGCCTCCACCAGCACGTCGGTGGTCGCCCCCACCCAATAGGCGTCGTTGCCCGCGCCGCCGATCATGGTGTCCAGGCCGCCGTTGCCGGCCATGACGTCGTTGCCGTCCAGGCCGGTCAGCACGTTGCTCGACGCGTTGCCGATCAGCATGTTGCCGTCCTTGTTGCCGGTGGCGTTGGCCGCCGCGCCCACAAGGACCAGTTGCTCGAGATTGGCGCTCAGGGTGTAGCTGACCGACGAGGCCACCGTGTCGAAGCCTTGGCCCGAGACCTCGATGACCACGTCGCCGGCATTGTCGACCCAGTAGGCGTCGTCGCCGAAACCGCCCACCAGGGTGTCGGCCCCTGCCCCGCCGTCCAGGGTGTTGCCCAGGGCGTTGCCCGTGATCCGGTTGTCGCCGGCGTTGCCCACGCCATAGGCCGCGCCGCCATACAGGAACAGCTGCTCGAGATTGGCGCCCAGGGTGTAGCTGATCGCCGAAACGACGGTGTCGCTGCCCTCGCCCGCCAGCTCGGTGACCACGTCGCCGGCGTTGTCGACCCAGTAGGCGTCGTCGCCCAGGCCGCCGATCAGGGTGTCGGCGCCGAAGCCGCCGTCCAAGGTGTCGTCGCCGACGCCGCCCTCCAGGCGGTTGTTCTGGCTGTTGCCGACGATGGTGTTGTTGAGGGCGTTGCCCTTGCCGTTCAGCGCGCTGCCCAGCAGGGTCAGGTTCTCGACCTCCGACCCCAGCATGTAGTCGATGCTGGACCTGACCGTATCGACGCCTTGGGCGCCCAGCTCGACCACCAGGTCGTTGGTGCTGTCGACGACGTAGATGTCGTTGCCCAGGCCGCCTTCCATGCGGTCGGCGCCCGCGCCGCCGTCCAGTTCGTCGTCGCCTGCATAGCCGAGCAGCGTATCGGCCCCGCCCGCGCCGAAGATCACGTCCGAGCCGTCGGCGCCGACGATCACATTGGCTCGGTCGTCGCCCGTCAGCAGGTCGTCATACCCCGAGCCGATCAAGTTCTCGAAATTGCTGATGGTGTCGACGCCGCCGCCGCCGGTGTTCTGGGCGAAGGTGTTGGCCAAGCTGACCGTCACGCCCACGCCGTTGTACAGCATGTTGTAGCTGAGGGTGTCGCCGGGCCCTTGCCAGACCTGCGAGCCGACCGAGCTCTCGCCGGTGGTTCCGCCGTCGATCACGTCGGCGCCGGCGCCCGAATAGATGGTGTCGTTGCCGCCGCCGCCGGAAATCTGGGCGCTGCCCAGGCCGCTGGAGCGGATGACGTCGTCCCCCTCGCCGCCGCTCATCACGGCGCTGACGTCGGCATAGCTGCCCAGCAACTCCAGGAAGTCGTCGCCGGCGTCGCCGTTGAAGATGTAGTGCTCGCCGTGGTTGGCCGTTCCGAGGACTCGCAGCGAGTCCTTGCCGTCTCCGCCGGAGAGGGTGTCGCTGCCGTAGCCCCGGATCTGAATGAGGTCGTCGCCGGCCCCGCCCTGCAGTGTGTCGTCGCCCAGGCCGCCGTCCAGAACGTCGGCTCCGTCGCCGCCCTGGAGCAGATCGTTACCCACCGTGCCGAACAGGTGATCGGTATCGACGCCGCCGGTCAGGGTGATCCCCGCCGCGTTGGCGCCGCCCAAGGGGTCGATGCCGTTGAAGGAAGCCGCCGTCAGGGCGCTGGACTGAACGCCGATCAGCCGGCTGATGGTGGCGTAGCCGTCGTAACCCGGCAACGGCTGGCTGACCTTGACCTGCACCAGGGTGTCGGCGCCGGACTGCACTAGGCGCACCAGCCCCGCGGCGAAGGGATTGGAGGTTCCGTTCCATCCCAGGCCCAGCAGCGTCGGGGCGAGGTCGAGGCGATCCGAGGACGCGCCCGTGATCTGGAAGTCGGTGATCGTGCCGACCGAGCCGGTCACCGTTTCGACCTGGTCCAGCCGGACGAAGTCGTGCCCCGCGCCCAGGGTGATCTCCGCGTTGGCGCGAAGCAGATCCACGACGTCGTCGCCCGTACCGGCGCTGACCGTGACTTGCCCCCGCGTCGCCCCCACCGAGATCCGGTCCGACCCGGTCCCCAGATCGACCAGGAAATTGGTCGCGCCGGTATTGCTGAACAGCACGACGTCGTCGCCGCCGTCGCCGCCATAGATCTGGATCAGGTTGGAGTTGGTGTCGCTGCTGGCCCAGATCGTGTCGTCGCCGGCGCCGCCATAGGCGCTGTCGTCGCCGCCGTACTGGAGCTGCAGGAAATCGGCGCCGCCGTCGCCGTTGAGTACATCGTTGCCGGCGTCGCCCGAGATGTTGTCGGCGCCGTCGCCACCGCTCAGGGTGTCGTTGCCGTCCTTGCCCGAGATGTAGTCGATATCCGCGCCGCCAACGAGCACGTCGTTCCCCGACGTCCCGTTGATAGTATTGATCGGCATAGTCCCAACGCCCCCAACCCCGGGTTCGCCTCACTGACGGCGAACACCAAACCTTTTCGCAACTCTAGGCGGCGACGCGGCCCTCGGCAATCCGGCGTCGCGCGAAAGGCGACCGACGTTCGCCGAGGCCGCGATCAGTTCCAGATCAGCGAGGTTCCCTGGGTGGTGACGTGCGAGGCGATCACCCCGTCCAGAAGGATGTCGTCGCCGTTGGAGAAGGCCACCACGGTGCTCCCGCCCTGCTGGGTCACCGTCCAGGTCACGCCCGTGCCGCCGAAGGCCGACAGGTTCAGGACGTCGTGGTCGCCGTTGGCGCCGAAGTCGGTGATCCGGTCGTGGCTGCTGCCCGGACCGAACACGAAGGTGTCCACGCCCGCCCCGCCGGTCAGCAGATCGTTGCCGCCACCGCCGGTGATGGTGTTGGCCAAGCCATTGCCGATCAGCACATTGGCCTGGGCGTTGCCCGTGGCGTTGGCCGCCGTGCCCACCAGCACCAGCTGCTCCAGGTTGGCCGACAGGGTGTAGCTGACCGACGAGGCCACGCTCTCGAAGCCTTCGCCCGCCAGTTCGATGATGACGTCATTGACGTTGTCGACCCAGTAGGCGTCGTTGCCGATACCACCGATCATGGTGTCGGCCCCCGCCTCCCCGGCCAGGACGTCGTCGCCGCCCAGGCCGTAGAGCGTGTTGTCCAGGGCGTTGCCGTTGAGGATGTTGCTGCTGGCGCTGCCGGTAGCCGTCAGGGCCACGTCGCCCACCAGCTTCAGCTGCTCGATATTGTCGGCCAGGGTGTAGCTGACGAACGAGGCGACGGTGTCGAAGCCCTGCCCCGCCAGCTCGACCACCACGTCGCCCGTGTTGTCCACCCAGTAGGCGTCGTCGCCCAGGCCGCCGACCAGGCGGTCGGCGCCGGCCTGGCCGTCCAGAATGTTGTTGAGGTCATTGCCGGTGATGACATTGGCGTCGGCGTTGCCCGTACCGTTGGCGGCCGAGCCCAGCAGGTACAGTTGCTCGACATTGGCCGTGAGCGTGTAGCTGACGAAGGCCGCGACGCTGTCATAGCCCTCGTTCGCCAGCTCGGTGACGACATCCGTGGTCGAGCCCACCCAGTAGGCGTCGTCGCCCCGGCCGCCGATCATCGTATCGAGCCCGCCGTTGCCGACCATGACGTCGGCGCCGTCCAGACCCGTCAGCACGTTGTTCGACGCGTTGCCGATCAGCATGTTGGCCTCGGCGCTGCCGGTGGCGTTGGCCGCCGTGCCGACCAGGATCAGCTGCTCGACATTGGCGCTCAGGGTGTAGCTGACCGAGCTGGCCACCGTGTCGAAGCCCTCGCCGGCGTTCTCCACCACCACGTCGCCGACATTGTCGACCCAATAGGCGTCGCCGCCCTGGCCGCCGGCCATGGTGTCTGCCCCGCCCTCGCCGCTGAGGGTGTCGTTCCCGTCCAGGCCGCAGAGGGTGTTGGCCAGGCCGTTGCCAACCAGGATGTTGTCGGTCGAACCGCCCGTCCCGACCAGCGCCCCGCCGATCAGGATCAGCTGCTCGACATTGGCCGACAGGGCGTAGTCGACAGAGCTGGCGACCGTGTCGAAGCCTTTGCCCGCCGCCTCGACGATCACCGCGCGGCTGTCGCTCACCCAGTAGGCGTCGTTGCCCGCCCCGCCGGCCAGGCGGTCCGCGCCCAGGCCGCCGGTGATGGTGTCGTCGCCGGCCCCGCCGTCGAGGAGGTCGTCGCCCGCGCCGCCGAACAGTTGGTCGACGCCGTCGCCGCCATAGACCCAGCCCTTCTGGACGCCCAGCCGGCCGTCGAACACGTCCGCGCCGCCGCCCATCTCGACCACCCCGTCGATCGTACCGCTGTTGTCGATGCGGTCCACGCCGGCGGCCAGCTCGATCCGCCCTTGGATCAGGTTGCTGTTGATGAGGTGGAAGCTGGGAGTGTAGGAGGCGCTATAGACCCCTGACTTGATGTGCAGGGCCACAGGCGCCGAAATCGTCCCTGTATTGGTCAGGGTGACGGAAGAATTGTATTCGATCCAGATCGCCGTCGCCGCGCCGGTGGCGCTGGTTGCGCCGGTCCCCGGGCCGCTTGCCAGGATCACGCCCGAATTGAAGTATTCGACCGCGTTACGATCATCCTGCGATGTGATCGACACCGTGACGACCGTGGGAAGTCCCCTGTAGTCGACACTGCCGACATTCGGGTCGAAGGCGTCGGAACGGACATCGATCAAGCCGCTGTTGTTGAACGCCGTGGAGAGCGCCCACAAGGCGACACCGCGCGCCGATCCCATCGCGGCCCGCACGACGATGCTGCCCTGGTTATCGACCGAGCCCAAGGATGCGCCCACGGCGCCGGTCGCGCCATAGACCGTGATGTCTCCAAAATTGTTCAGTCGGGCGTCCGAAATCACGTTCACGCCGTAGGCGAAGCCGGCGTGGTCCTCGACATAGATTTCGCCGTGATTGATCACGGTCCGGAAGTTGTTGAAGGGGCCGCCGACGGCCGCGGTGGAGCCGAGGACATTGGACCCGGCTTCGCGGATGCTGACCAAGGCGCCGTAGTTGGTGACGTCGATCAGCGCGTAGGACGTGATCACCGAACTGCCCGTCGCCGAGACCCAGGTCTCCTCGGGGTTCACCGTGATCGGCTGGGTGAGCTCGTACCCGTCGAGCACCAGGACGTTGCCGGTGAAATCGAGCCCCGCCGCTGCGCCTGGAACCGGCGCGGGCGCACCGCTGACCGCGTCCAGCCCACCGCCGGTAGCAGTGGAATTGGTCGCCACCACGCCGGCGCCTGACACCAGCACGGTGCGGCCGTCCAGGGCGTAGCTGTGATAGACCACGCCGTCGACCGTCTGGTCGGCGCCGGCGATCCAGGCGCCCACCAGCTCGACCCGGTCGGTGGCCGCCGTGGTCACCAGCAGCTGCTTCTCGCCGCCGGTCAGGGCGACGATGTCGACCGAACGCACGATCAGCGACTGGCCGCCGCCCATCACCACGCGCTCGATCTCCTTCAGCGCGCCGGCCTGCAGGATGGTCGCGAGATCCAGGCTCCGACCGCCACTCGGCAGGACCAGGGTGTCGAAACCCGCCCCGCCGTCGATCAGCGAGAAGCCGAAGTCGCCGGCCTCGATCCGGTCGTCGCCGAAGCCGCCGAACGCCTGGTCGCCGCCCTGGGTGACGATGCGGTCGTTGCCGTACTCGCCATAGAGACCGTCATTGCCGGCGCCGCCGATCAGGACGTCGTCGTTGCCCCCGCCCATCAGCAGATCGTCGCCGCCGTTGCCCTCCAGGCGGTCGGCGCCGTCGTCGCCGGCCACGACGTCACGGCCCGCCGAACCCAGGAAGGTGTCGTCGCCCCACCCCAGGTCGACGACGCCATCGATCGTGCCCGTGCGGGTGTCGACGCTGTCGGCGCCCTCCTCCATGTAGATGTCGCCGACGATGGTCCCCTTGTTGACCAGCACGTCGTCGCCGCGGTCGAGATAGATCAGGCCCTCGATCCGGCCGGTGGCCTCGTTGGTGACCAGTTCGACGCTCGACTGGGCCGTCGTGGCGTTGAAGTCCGCCGCGATGGCGATGTCGGCCTTGATCAGGCCCGAGTTGCCGACCGTGATGGGCCGGGAATTGTGCGCCAGGTAAAGCGCGATCGAAGGCGCGTCGCCCACGCTGCGCGCCTCGATGCGGCCGGCGTTGTCGACCCCCGTCGCGGCCGGACCGTCGCCGCCCATATAGACCGCGATCACCGTCGTCTTGCCCTCGACCAGGATCGAGGCGTCGGCGCCGTTCGTCACGAACCCGCCGTTGAACAACATGTATCCGATCGCCAGGCCGTTCAGCGACTGCACGGCGACGAGGCCGTTGTTCACGTAGTCGGTCGAGGTCCAGCTCCGCAGAAAGGTGGCGCCGCCCTGCCCGTCGGCTCGGACATAGATCGAACCGTTGTTGTCGATCTTGGTGTCGGTAAAACCGACCGTCGCGGTGGTGACGGCCGCCCCGGTCTCAAGCACCATCACACCATTGTTGATGGCGCTAGTCACATAGCCCCACCGGCCGATCGAGTTCAGGGTGGAGACGTCGGTGGTGACCGTGCTCCAGATGACTCCGTTGTTGATCAACGGACCCAGATTATTCTGGAAGTCGCCCATGAACAGGTAGGCCAAGTCCACGGCATAGAGATATTGGCCGGTCGCCACGGTGTAGGAAAATGGCTGAACGACCGGCACGGTCATGTTCGGCGCGCCGGGCGGCGACCCCGGCGAGGGGATGATGCTGTCCACCGGCGCGGCGGCCGACTGGGCGGGACGCGCGTGCGGCGCGGGCGCGCCCTGGCTGTAGTCGACGATACGCATGTTTCCCCCAACGCTCGGGGAATCCGCGAACACCCCTAACTCAACCTTGCCGACACCCTAGAGAACGAACAGGGCGAGGTGAAGCTTCCTCGCCCTGGCCGCGATCAGTTCCAGATCAGCGACGTTCCCTGCGTGGTCACGTGCGCGACCGTCACCGCGTCCAGCAGGATGCTGTCGCCGTTGGTGAAGGCCACCAGGGTGTTGGAGCCTTGCTGGGTCACCGTCCAGGTCACGCCCGTGCCGCTGTAGGCCGAGAGGTTCAGGACGTCGTGCGCGCCGCCCAGGCCGAAGTCGGTGACCCGGTCCTGGCCCGAGCCGGGACCGAACACGAAGGTGTCGGTCCCCGCGCCGCCGGTCAGCACGTCGGCGCCGCCGCCGCCGGTGATCACGTTGTCCACGGCGTTGCCGGTGATGGCGTTGGCCTGGGCGTTGCCCGTGGCGTTGGCCGCCGTGCCCACCAGCACCAGCTGCTCCAGGTTGGCCGAGAGGGTGTAGCTGACCGAGGAGGCCACGCTTTCGAAGCCCTCGCCGGCGTTCTCGGTGATGACGTCGCCGGTGTTGTCCACCCAGTAGGCGTCGTTGCCGGTTCCACCGATCATGGTGTCGGCTCCGCCCTCGCCGGCCAGGACATCGTCGCCGCCCAGGCCGTAGAGGGTGTTGTTCAGGCCGTTGCCGTTGACGATGTTGGCCGTGCCGTTGCCGGTGCCCGTCAAGGCGACCGTGCCGACCAGCTTCAGCTGCTCGACATTGTCGGACAGGGTGTAGCTGACGAACGAGGCGACGGTGTCGAAGCCCTGGCCCGCCAGCTCGACGACCACGTCGCCGGTGTTGTCCACCCAGTAGGCGTCGTCGCCCGCCCCGCCGACCAGCCGGTCCGCGCCCGCCTGGCCGTCCAGGACGTTGCTCAGGGCGTTGCCGGTGATCACGTTGGCCAGGGCGTTGCCCGTGCCGTTGGCCGCCGAGCCCAGCAGGGTCAGCTGATCCACGTTGGCCGACAGGGTGTAGCTGACGAAGGCCGCGACACTGTCATAGCCCTGGTTCAGACCCTCGGTGATGACGTCACCGGTGTTGTCCACCCAATAGGCGTCGTTGCCCGCGCCGCCGATCATGGTGTCGGCCCCGCCCTCGCCGCTCAGCGTGTCGTTGCCGTCGAGGCCCGTCAGGACGTTGTTCGAGGCGTTGCCGATCAGCATGTTGGCGTCGTTGTTGCCGGTGGCGTTGGCCGCCGTGCCCACCAGGATCAACTGCTCGGTATTGGCCGACAGGGTGTAGCTGACATACGAGGCGATGGTGTCGAAGCCCTGGCCGGCCAGCTCGGTGACCACGTCGCCGGTGTTGTCCACCCAGTAGGCGTCGTCGCCCAGCCCCCCGGCCATGATGTCGGCCCCGGCTTGGCCGTTCAGGGTGTTGCCCAGGGCGTTGCCGGTCAGGCGGTTGTCCTGGCCGTTGCCGATGGCGTTGGTCGCCGACCCGACCAGCACCAGCTGCTCCAGGTTGGCGCCGAGGGTGTAGTTGATCGCCGAGGCCACGGTGTCGTAGCCCTGCCCCGCCAGCTCGGTGACCGTATCGCCGGCGTTGTCGACCCAGTAGGCGTCGTCGCCCAGGCCGCCGGTCATGGTGTCGCCGCCCTCGTTGCCGTTCAGGGTGTCGTTGCCGTCGTTGCCGGTCAGCGTGTCGTTGCCGAGGCCCCCCAGCAGGGTGTCGGCCGCGCTCCCGCCCTTGAGGGTGTCGTTGTACTGGCTGCCGATCACGCGCTCGATGGCGATGAAGTGGTCGGACCCGTTGCCGGTGGCGAAGCCGTAGGCCATCTCGACCGTCACCGCGCCGGTGGCGTTCTGGTACGACAGGGTGTCGTTGCCGGCCCCGCCGAAGATGGTGTCGTCGCCGGCGCCGCTGATGAAGGTGTCGTCGCCGACCCCGCCGTCCAGAACCATGCCGTGCGTGGTCGTCGCGCCGCCCTGCACGCCGTGGGTGATGGAGACATTCAGCGTATAGGTGTCGCCCGCGGTGAGGGTCGAGCCGGTGTAGGGACCAACGGCGATGTAGTAGGTGCCTGCCGTGTTGAAGGCGTAGCTCAGATAGCTGTCGCGGCTGCTGGTGCTGCCCGGATCACCGTCGCCGTCGTCGTCGGACGCGATCTGTGTGCCGGCGCTGTTGTACAGCCGCACGACGCTGTCGAAGCCCGAGGTGCCGTCGATGTCGAACACCCCGACGTCGCCCGCCTGCACCGTGAAGCTGTAGTACTCCATGCCGCCGCCGTTGGCCGTGCCCTTGACCGTGGAGTGCGGGATCGAGGAGGAGCTGTCGATGTTGGCGTTGGCCACGAGGTCGAACGTGCCGTTCAGCGCCACGGCGGTGGCCGTGGAGATGTTGGCCGTCGCGGCCGCCTTGACGACGTCGGGCGCCGAAACGGTGGTATAGATGCCGGCCACGAAGGTGTCGTTGCCGAACCCGCCCCGCGCCTCTTCCAAGTTGGCCAGGGTGTCGTGGCCGATCGAGGCGCCGTCGGCGACGCCGGTCAGGAAGTTGACCGTAACGCCCTGGAACTCCTGCGAGAAGTCCAGCAAGTCGATGCCGTCGCCGCCATTGATCGCGTCGTCGCCCAGGCCACCGGTCAGGGTGTCGTCGCCGCCGTCGCCGAAGACCTGGTCCGAGCCGCCGTTGCCGTCGATATAGTCGTTGCCCGCGCCGCCATGGATGACGTCATTGCCGCCCACCGCCGTGGTCGTCTGGGCGATCGTCAGCGTGGTCTGGACGGTGATCGGCGTGGCGCCGGTCGAGATCACGCGCGCGGCGACCACGTCGGAGGCCGTCGTCGACAGCCCGGTCAGGTCGGCGTTGAACTGCAGGCCGAACGGCGTGGAGATCAGGGCCGAGGCCGGAATGGTCTTCACCACGGTCCCGTTCAGCAGGATCTCGACCCGCGCGACCAGCGTCGGATCGATCGTGGGCGCCACTAGGCCGGCGGTCAGTTGGGACGGGGTCAGGACTCGCTCGGCGGTGTTGTTGGACAGGCCGTCGTCCACCAGGTCCAGCGCCGGTAGCGAGGCGCCGTTGCCCAGGCCCAGCGCCCGGATCGTGGCGTTGTACGAGTTCAGCAGGATGCTGACCTCGTCGTTATAGGCCCCGCCGTTGGGCGCGCCGTCCGAGATGAAGAACACGTAGTTCGAGCCAGTCGGGCTCTGCTGCAGGGCATCGGCGGCCACCTGCAGGCCGAGATCGTAGTAGGTGCTACCGCCGACCTGCAGCGAGCGTAGCGACTCGACAACGTCGACCACGCCGTCGCTGTCGGCGTCTTCCCCGGCCTGGCCGGTGTAGACCAGGCTGCTGCTGTCGTCGAAGATCACCAGGTTGACGCGGGTGCTGCCCAGACCGGCGGCGATCAGCGACTGGTTCAGGGCCGTGTAGCTGGCGATGGCCCCGTCCAGCAGCGTGTTGGCGTCGCCGTCGCCGTTCAGGTCGGGCACCGTCTCGCTGCCCGAGAAGCTGTCGGACATCGAGCCGGAGACGTCGATCACATAGACGATGTTCAGCGAGGTCGAGGTGGGCGCCTGCGAGCCCACATAGCCGATGACCGAGGTCGAGCTGTCGGGATCGAAGCGCGCGCCGGTCAGGCTGATGGCGATCGGATGTCCGCCGACGGAACCGGTGGCGGTCGAGCTCTGGCTAGGCGAGAAGGGCTCGTCGCCATAGAGGACGTCGTTGCCGTCCTCGCCGTTGATGGTGTCGCCGCCGGCCCCGCCCAGGGCGGTGTCGTTGCCGGCGCCCATGTTGAGGGTGTCCGTGCCGCCGGCGCCGTTGAAGGTGTTGCTCCCGGCCGAGCCCGTCAGGGTGTCGGCGCCCTCGCCGCCGTAGATGTTCTCGATCTCGTAGAGCGTGTCCGTGCCGATGCCGGCGCCGGTGGCCGAGCCGGTGGAGGTGGCCAGGGTGGCGGTGATGGCCGCCGTCTCGCCCAGATACCAGGCCCAGTCCGAACCGTTGTCGCCGTCGAGGGTGTCGTTGCCCAGCCCGCCGGTCAGGTAGTCCTCGTTGTCGCCGCCGTAGAGGTTGTCATTGCCGGCGCCGCCCTGCAGGCGGTCCGCCCCTTCCTCGCCGTAGAGGGTGTCGCCGGCGTCGCCGCCATCGATGACGTCGTCGCCTTCGTTGCCATAGATAGTGTCGTTGCCGCCCAAGCCGGAGAGGGAGTCGTTGAACAGGCCCCCGTACAGGGTCTCGCCGTTAGCCGTGCCCGAATAGGTGTAGCCCGTCGTCAGATCGACGACCGTCCCGTCGGCGAAGCGGAGCTTTTCGATGACCGAGTCACGATCGGAGTGCTGGTCGGAAATGGTGATCGAGGTGTTGGTCGGGATGTAGACGACTGAAAGGCTGCTGCTGTTGATCTGGAGGCGGATGTCGCTGGGATTGATGCCCGCCCCAAAGAGCAGGGTGTCGATGCCGCCGTCGCTGCCGTCGTAGATGCTGTCGGCGCCGTCGCCGATGTTCCAGACATAGATGTCGTCGCCGCCATTGCCGCGCAGGTTGTCGTTGCCGATCCCGCCGGTGATCGTGTCGGCGCCGGCGCCGCCGCGCAGGGTGTCGGCCCCGCCTCCGCCGTTGAGCTTGATCGCCTGGGTCGCCGTAAGAGTTGCGGCGTCGTAGGTGTCGTTGAAGGCGCTGCCGATGAACACTTCGGGGGAGTCGTAACCCAGGTTGCTGCCCAGGTAGGTCGACGTCCAGTTGATGCCTACCGTCGCCGCGCTGGTGTCCAGCGTGTCGTAGCCGACGCCCAGGATGATGGTCAGGCTGTCGCCGACGTTGACGGTCGTGACCTTGACGATGTCGTCGCCCGCGCCCGCATCGACTTGGTCGCTGCCCCCCGACAGGTTGATGACGTCATTCCCGCCCAAGGCGTTGATGATGTCGGCGGACGTGGAGTCGTTGATGGTCTCGGCGGAATCCGTCCCGGTGATCGTAGGCACGCTGCACCCCCTCGGCGTGGTTAACGGTTCCGAGGATACAAGCAGAGGTGAAGCTCAACCTAAAGCGATTTCACCAAAGAATCTTCCACCTTAAGGACTCGCCCGCTCTCGACGGGCGAGTCGCCTAAATCAGGCCCACACCAAGTTGTCTGCGCCCTGGGTGAGCCCGCCGATCATGACGTTTTCAAGAAGGACGCTGTCGCCGTTGGTGAAGGAAACCAGGGTGTCGGCGCCCTGCTGGGCGGCGCTCCAGGTCACGCCCGTGCCGGTGAAGGCCGACAGATCCAGCACGTCGTGCGCGCCGCCGCCGCCGAAGTCGGTGATGCGGTCATGGCCGTCGCCGGCGCGGAACACGAAGCGGTCAGCCCCAGCGCCGCCCGCCAGCAGGTCGTCGCCGCCGCCGCCGGTGATCGTGTTGTCCAGGCCGTTGCCCACGATGACGTTGCCCTGGGCGTTGCCCGTGGCGGCGGTCGCCGTGCCCAGCAGGACCAGCTGTTCGAGGTTGGCCGACAGGGTGTAGCTGACCGAAGAGGCCACGCTCTCGAACCCTTCGCCGGCGTTCTCGACGATCACGTCGCCTATGTTGTCGACCCAGTAGGCGTCGTTGCCGATGCCGCCGATCATGGTGTCGGCCCCGCCTTCCCCGGCCAGGACGTCGTCGCCGCCCAGACCGTACAGCGTGTTGTCGAGCCCGTTGCCATTCAGGATGTTGGCGCTGGCGCTGCCGGTTGCCGTCAGGGCCACGGTCCCGACCAGCTTCAGCTGCTCGATATTGTCGGCCAGGGTGTAGCTGACGAACGAGGCGATGGTGTCGAAGCCCTGCCCCGCCAGTTCCACGACGGTGTCGCCGATGTCGTCCACCCAGTAGGCGTCGTCGCCCAGACCGCCGACCAGGCGATCCCCGCCGCCCTGGCCGTCCAGGACGTTGTTCAGCTCGTTGCCCGTCAGGGTGTTGGCGCCGGCGTTGCCCGCCCCGTAGGTGGCCGCTCCCAGCAGGAACAGCTGCTCGACATTGGCGCTCAGGGTGTAGTCGACCGAGCTGGCCACGCTCTCGAAGCCTTCGTTCGCATTCTCGACGATCTGGTCGCCGGTGTTGTCCACCCAATAGGCGTCGTTGCCGATCCCGCCGATCATGGTGTCGGCCCCGCCCTCGCCGCTCAGCACGTCGTCGCCGCCCAGGCCGTAGAGGGTGTTGTTCAGGCCGTTGCCGTTGAGGATGTTGGCGCTGGCGCTGCCCGTCGCGGTCAGGGCCACGGTCCCGACCAGCTTCAGCTGCTCGATGTTGTCGCTCAGGGTGTAGCTGACGAACGAGGCGACGGTGTCGAAGCCTTCGCCGGCGTACTCGGTGACCACGTCGCCGATATTGTCCACCCAGTAGGCGTCGTTGCCCAGGCCGCCATACAGCTCGTCGGCGCCCTCGCCGCCGTCCAGGACGTCGTCGCCGTAGCCGCTGTCGAAGAAGTTGGCGGCGGCGTCGCCGGTCAGATGGTCGCCGTAGTCCGAGCCGTACAGCCCCTCGACATTGCTGATCCGATCCAGGCCCAGCCCGGTGTTCTGCGCGACGGCGGTGACCCGCAGGTCGATGTTCAGGCCGACGTCGGCCAGCGAATAGTCGACATAGTCGATGCCCGCCCCGCCATCGATGATGTCGTCGCCGGGACCGCCGTCCAGCAGGTCGTCGCCCGCGTCGCCATAGATCCTGTCGTTGCCCTCGGCCCCGGCCAGCAGGTCGTCGCCGCCGCCGCCGTGCAGTTCGTCGGCCGAGCCGCCGGCCAGCAGGAAGTCGTCGAGGCCGCCGCCGAACACCGTCGACATGGCGTTGCCCAGATAGATCAGTTCGACGTTGCTGATGTTGAACGCGCCGGCCTGGGCGCCTTGGTCGAGATAGATCGTCCGGTTGAAGTCGTAATATTCGAAGTTGACGATATCCACGCCGTCGCCGCCGTTGATCGTGGCGGTGAAGGCGATGTTGGTGGCCTCCTCGATCTCGAAGAGATCGTCGCCGATGCCCCCGTCGACGGTGTCGCCCGCCCCGACCAGGATCTGGTCGTCGCCGGCGCCGCCATAGACCATGTCGGCCCCCGACTCGCCCCAGAGCAGGTCGTCGCCGTCGTCGCCATAGATGGTGTCGGCGCCGCCGTAGCCGACGATCAGGTCGTCGCCGGCGTTGCCGTGGATCGTGTCGGCGAAAGCCGTCCCGGTCAGGGTGTCGGCGCCGCTCGTGCCGTTCTGGATCGCCATCGTCTTCCCCCTCTGAAACTCAAACCGTACTGGCCCCGTCGCTAGGCGAGTCGCCGGGGCTTGTGAAAATCAGTCGTCGATCACGACCATGCGGATGTCTTGAAGGCAGTCCTGGTCCGACCGTGGTCGGGCGACGCCGCGCGGGCCGCGGTCGGATCGAAACCGACCGCTTCGCCAGGCTCGATGGCAAGCGTGCAACCGACAAGCGCGCACTTAGAACTCATGTCACCCCCGACACCTTAAGCTGCATCACACAATTTCAAGCAGAAGGACAGAGCTCAGCGACATGATAGCGATAGTAATTCGCTTTCGACGCGCGGCGATGGAGAAGTTCCACGTGATTTCGCCCCTGACGTGTGGAGAACTATCTACATCCAGACCAACCACTGGCCTTGCTGGACCACGTGACTGGCCAGCACCGCGTCGAGCAGGACATTGTCGCCGTTGCTGAACGAGACCAGGGTGTCGGCGCCCTGCTGGGCGACGCTCCAGGTGGTGCCCGTTCCGCTGAAGGCCGACAGGTCCAAAACGTCGTGCGCGCCCCCGGCGCCGAAGTCGGTGATGCGGTCCTTGCCGGATCCCGCCCCGAACACGAAGCGATCGACGCCGGCGCCGCCGGTCATCACGTCGTTGCCGCCCAGGCCGGTGATCACGTTGTCCACGGCGTCGCCGACGAGAATGTTGGCCAAGGCGTTGCCGGTGGCGTTGGCCGCCGTGCCCAGCAGCACCAGCTGCTCCAGATTGGCCGACAGGGTGTAGCTGACCGAAGAGGCCACGCTCTCGAACCCTTCGCCCGCGTTCTCGACGATCACGTCGCCGGTGTTGTCCACCCAGTAGGCGTCGTTGCCGATGCTTCCGATCATGGTGTCGGCGCCCGCCTCGCCGGCCAGGACGTCGTCGCCGCCCAGGCCGTAGAGGGTGTTGTTCAGGGCGTTGCCGTTGAGGATGTTGGCCGTCGTGTTGCCGGTCGCGGTCAGGGCGACCGCGCCGACCAGCTTCAGTTGCTCGATATTGGCCGCCAGGGTGTAGCTGACGAACGAGGCCACCGTGTCGAAGCCCTGGCTCGCCAGCTCCACGACCACGTCGTTGACGTTGTCGACCCAGTAGGCGTCGTCGCCCAGGCCGCCCACCAGGCGGTCGGCGCCGGCCTGACCGTCCAGCACATTGTTGAGGTCGTTGCCGGTCAGGATGTTGCCGACCGCGTTGCCGATCGCATTGGCCGCCGCGCCCAGCAGGGTCAGCTGCTCGATATTGGCGCTCAGGGTGTAGCTGACGAAGGCCGCGACGCTGTCATAGCCCTCGTTCGCTAGCTCGGTGATCACGTCGCCGGCGTTGTCCACCCAGTAGGCGTCGTTGCCCGTCCCACCGACCATGGTGTCGGCGCCGCCCTCGCCGCTGAGCACGTCATTGCCCTCGAGGCCGGTCAGGGTGTTCGCCCCCGTCGTGCCGATCAGCATGTTGCCGTCGGCGTTGCCCGTGCCCGTCACGGCCGAGCCCGTCAGCTTCAGTTGCTCGACATTGGCGCTCAGGGTGTAGCTGACCGAGGACGCCACGGTGTCGAAGCCCTCGCCGGCCAGTTCGACCACCACGTCGCCGGCGGCGTCGACCCAGTAGGCGTCGTCGCCCTGGCCGCCGCGCATCGTGTCGGCGCCGCCCCCGCCGTTGATGGTGTTGCTCGCCGCGTCGCCGGTCAGGGTGTCGGCGAAGGCGCCGCCGATCAGGTTCTCGAAGCGGATCAGGCTGTCGCTGCCGGCCCCGCCGGTGTTCTGCACGCCGGTCAGGTTCAGATTGACCGTCACCCCGGCCGTCGCGGCGGCGTAGCTGACCGTGTCGATCCCCGCCCCGCCGTCCAGCACGTCGTTGCCGACCGAGGCGTAGACCAGGTCGACGGCGACACCGCCGGTCAGGGTCGAGCCCGAGGCGCTGGCCCGCAGGATCGCGTGCTGCAGGTCCACGGTCCAGGTCACCGTCTGCTGCAGGTCGCTGCGGTCGCCGCGCACCCAGTCGGTGGTGTCGGCGGCCAGCACGGTCACCTGGTGCGTGCCCGAGGCGATGTTGAAGTCGGTCAGCTTCAGATTGGCGCCGCCGCCCGACAGGCTCGCGCCGTCAACCGACCAGGTCAGGTTGATGATCGTGGGGTCGATCACGGTCACGGAGATGGCGGTCGGATCGACCAGGGTAGAGGTGTTGGCCGTGAAGTGGTCGATCGGATCGACCAGGGCGTAGAAGCGGTGGATGAACTCCTCGCGCGCCACGGCGTCGAACGGCTGGCCGTTGGAGCGCATCTTGGAATTCAGAGATGGCCGATAGATGCCGTGATCGGCGTAGTTCCCGCCTTCATAGGCGCCGATCACCCCGACGCCGGGCTGGTCGTAGCCGAGCCACTCGGCCCATTTGGCGGCGGTCGAATCCTTGGTCAGGTTGGCCGAGGTCGGCTCGCTGCCGGTGTAGACCGAGTCCGGCTCGTCGCCGTTGAGATAGTCGTACTCGTCGCCCAGCCAGCCGAAGGCGTGGCCGATCTCGTGGACGGCCACGTCGTTGGAGAAGCTGTTACCGGCCGCGTAGACCGCGTAGCGACCGAAGCTGGCCGCGCCGCCGTAGCGGTCGCTGTTGACCGCAACGAACACCATGTCGGCCGTGATGCCCAAGGCGTCGAGCGACCCATTGAGCGCCGCCGTGGCCAGGGCGTCGTCCACATAGAGCGCGCGGTCGGGTCCGCTGCCTGAGCCGTAGCTGGAGCCCAAAGCCGTGTCGCGGGTGACGCCGTCGTTGGGGATGTCGGCGCCCGACTCCGTCGACGGGATCTCGATGATGTAGACGTTGAAGTAGTTGCTGTAGCGGTCGAACGGCTCGTTCACCTGGCCGCCGGTGAACATGTAGTTGATCAGGCTGGAAGCGTCGGCGCGGAACTCGTCCAGCTGAGCGGCCGTATAGCCCTCGGCCATGATCACGATGTTGATCCGGTTGTCGGCCGAGCCGCTGTCGACCAGCTCGACCACCGGATAGGACACCGAATACTCGCTCTTGTCCGAGAACTGGAGGGTCTCGATGCTGGTCAGGGTGTCGACGCCCTCGGCGCCGCTGACGGTGAACCCGGTGCTGGTCCTCGTGACGGTGTAGGCCGAGCGCAGGCCGGAATAGATCGCGGTGTCGGAGCCCGCCCCGCCGTTCAGGATGTCGTTCCCGGCGCCGCCGGTCAGATAGTCGCTGCCGTCGCCGCCGTTCAGCGTGTCGATCCCGGCGCCGCCGTACAGATAGTCGCCGTCGCCGCCGCCGTTCAGCGTGTCGTCGCCATCCTCGCCCGACAGCGAGTCCCACCCCGCCATGCCGTTCAGCGTGTCGTTTCCCAACCCGCCGCGAAGATTGTCACCCTCCCCGGCTCCGGTCAGGGTGTCGTTCCCGGAGCCGCTCAGGAAATTGTACACCTCGACGTTCGTGACCGAGCCGGACGCCACGCCGCCGACGGTGATCGTGTTGACCGCGCTGATGTTGGAGCCGTCGAAGACGATGGCGGCGGTCCGTTCGGCGTAGAACAGGGTGACGCTGTCCCATCCCGCTCCGCCGTCGACCGTGTCGTTGCCGCCGTCGATGGTGGGATAGTAGCTGCCGATATAGCCCAGCCCCGGAGTGCTGGACGCCACCCCCGTGGCCAGCACGTCGTTGCCGTCGCCGCCCGACAGGGTGTCGGCGCCGCGCCCGCCGATCAGGATATCGGCGCCGTCGCCCCCGGTCAGGACGTCCACGCCGGCGGCGGAGGAATACTCGAAGGAGTCGCCCTGAATGTAGTCGTCCCCGGCGCCGCCGTTCAGCTGGTCGTTACCTCCCAGGCCGGTGATGACGTCGTTGCCGCCATTGCCGTTGATCAGGTCGTCGCCCGACGAGCCGTTCAGCGTATTGCCGCTATCGGTGTCATTGATGGTGGTCATACGCGCCCCCGCAGCGTCCCAGGGCACAGTGCCCCAGGGCCAGGGCGGCGACAAGCGCTACACGTCAGGTTGCGCGATTTCGATCCGACGAAAGGGCCTTCCTAGGCCTCTTCGCGTCAGTTCCAGATCAGCGAGGTCCCTTGGGTGGTGACATGCGAGGCGGTGACGCCGTTCAGCAGGATGTCGTCGCCGTTCGAGAACGCCACCAAGGTGTCGGAACCCTGCTGAGTGACGGTCCAGGTCACGCCCGTGCCGGTGAAGGCCGACAGGTTCAGCACGTCGTGGTCGCCGTTGGCCCCGAAATCGGTGACCCGGTCATGGCCCGAGCCAGGCCCGAACACGAAGGTGTCCACGCCCGCGCCACCGGTGAGGACGTCGTTGCCGCCCAAGCCGGTGATCGTGTTGTCCAGGCCATTGCCGACGAGGACGTTGGCCTGGGCGTTGCCGGTGGCGCTGACCGCCGCGCCCAGAAGGACCAACTGCTCGAGATTGGCCGACAGGGTGTAGCTGACCGAGGAGGCCACGCTCTCGAACCCTTCGCCGGCGTTCTCGACGATCACGTCGCCCACGTTGTCGACCCAGTAGGCGTCGTTGCCGATCCCGCCGACCATGGTGTCGGCGCCGCCTTCCCCGGCCAGGACGTCGTCGCCGCCCAGACCGTACAGCGTGTTGTCGAGGCTGTTGCCGTTCAGGATGTTGGCGCTGGCGCTGCCGGTGGCTGTCAGGGCCACGGTCCCGACCAGCTTCAGCTGCTCGATGTTGTCGGCCAGGGTGTAGCTGACGAACGAGGCGATGGTGTCGAAGCCTTGGCCGGCCAGCTCCACCACCACGTCGCCGACATTGTCGACCCAGTAGGCGTCGTCGCCCAGCCCGCCGACCAGGCGATCCGCGCCGCCCTGGCCGTCGAGCACGTTGCTCAGCTCGTTGCCGGTGATGACATTGGCGCTGGCGTTGCCGACGCCGTTGGCCGCCGCGCCCAGCAGGGTCAACTGCTCGACATTGGCGCTCAGGGTGTAGCTGACAAAGGCCGCGACGCTGTCGTAGCCCTCGTTCGCCAGTTCGGTGATCGTGTCGCCGACATTGTCGACCCAGTAGGCGTCATTGCCCGCGCCGCCGATCATGACGTCGGCCCCGCCTTCGCCGCTGAGCACGTCGTTGCCCTCGAGGCCGGTCAGGGTGTTGGTCGCGGCGTTGCCGATCAGCATGTTCGCCTCGGCGCTGCCGGTGGCGTTGGCCGCCGGGCCGACCAGGATCAGCTGCTCGATATTGGCGCTCAGGGTGTAGCTGACCGAGCTGGCCACGGTGTCGAAGCCCTCGCCCGCCAGTTCGATGACCACGTCGCCGCTGTTGTCGACCCAATAGGCGTCGTCGCCCAGCCCGCCCGAGAGCGTGTCGGTTCCGATCCCGCCGTCGAGGATGTCGTTGCCGCCCAGGCCGTTCAGCACGTCGTTGCCGGCCCCGCCCGTCAGGCGGTTGACCAGGGCGTTGCCGGTGATGGTGTCCACGCCCGAGCCGCCGATGGCGTTCTCGATGGCCGCGCCCTTGGCGATCGCCACGTTGCCGACCAGGCCGCCGACGCTGGAGAAATAGCCTTCGCGCAGGTCGATGGTCTGGGCCACGCCGAAGCCCGAGAAGTCGAAGGTGTCGTTCCCGCCGGCGTCCCAGGCCGCGAAGATCAGCTTGGCGCTGGCGCTGGTGGCCAGGAACCACGGCCGGTCGGCGGTGGAATTGAAGCCGTAGACCGTGTCGCCCGTGCGGGTGTTGGTGTTGACCCCGTATTCCTTCTGGGCGGCCGAGATGTCGTCGAGCATCGGCGAGGCGGCGTAGGCGCCGCGATAATCGGCCCCCGTGTCGGTCTCGTCGAAATAGCTCATCACCGTGTACTGGAGGGAGTCCTCGTAATACTCGGCGTTGTTGGCGTAGGTGATCTCGACGCCTTCCTCGGCGTTGTAGTCGCCCGGATGGGCCAGGCCGATCGCGTGGCCCAGCTCGTGCACCAGCACCAGGGCGCCGTAATTGCCCGCCGTCGGATTGCGATTGTAGCTGAGGGTGCTGTTGACCCAGACGTCGCCCGAGCTCGATCCGAAGCTGGGATCGCCGGGATATTCGGCGAAGGCCGCCGCCCCGTCCACGCCCGTGGAATAGTTGGCCAGCAGGATCGAGGCCGAGTTGGAATAGGCGCCCTCGCCGCTGGTTCCGCTGCCCACCCGCACGAAGGTGATGTTGGCCACGTCGCTCCAGGCCTGCAGGGCCAGCTCGGCCTGGGCGATCTGGGCGGCGCCGAACCGGCTGAAGCCGCCCGCGTCCTCGGGCATGCTCGACGGCGCGGAGGAGCGATAGGCGTAGGTGACCGTGTAGGACACGCCCAGCGCCGCCGACCATCCAGGCTCGCCCCCGACCAGATGCAGACCGGCCTGGTCGATGGTCATGCTGGTCTTGCCGTTCGACGCGGTCCCGCCGCGCTGGTCGGCGTTCAGAAACGCCTGAGGACCGACGTCGCCGGTCGCGACCGTGAAATACGCGGCCTGATCGCTGGTGTTACGCACAGTTACGCTTCCCTGGTTGTCCGACGTCCCCCGCCAACCATGCCTGATCGTCTACCACGAGACGGGCGCATGACCACGTGACACGCTGTCGCCTAACACGCGAGGTCTTCATATTTCCCTGCTGACAACGGCGGCGCTTGCCCATAGCGTCCCGCGCCATGATCAAGCCCTCGCTGATGGCCATCGCGGCCTGCCTCGCCCTCTCCTCGCCGGCTCTGGCGGACAAACTGACCCCGGAACGCGTCTTCGCCGACCCGTCCCTGTCGGGTCCCACGGCCAAGGGCGTGGCCCTGTCGCCGGACGGCAAGCGGGTCACCTATCTGAAGGCCAAGCCCGAGGCGGCCAACGTCCAGGACCTGTGGGCGGCCGACGTGAAGGGCGGCGAGCCCTACCGCCTGATCGATTCGGCGGCCCTGTCGTCGGGCGACAAGGAACTGTCCGAAGCCGAAAAGGCCCGCCGCGAACGCGCCCGCGTCTCGTCCCGCGGCATCGTCGAATACAGCTGGGACAAGCAGGGCCGCTTCATCCTGGTGCCACTGGACGGCGACCTCTATCTGGACAGCGTCGCCGACGGGAAGGTCAGCCGCCTCACCGAAACGCCGGGCGACGAAGTCGACGCAAAGGTCTCGCCGAAGGGCGGCTTCGTCTCCTACGTCCGCGACCAGAACCTCTACATCAAGCCGCTGACGGGCGGCGCCGAGCGCGCCCTGACCACCGAGGGCAAGGACGCCCTGTCGTTCGGCACGGCCGAGTTCGTGGCCCAGGAGGAGATGGACCGCTTCACCGGCTACTGGTGGAATCCCAGCGAGACCAGCATCGCCTACACCCGCGTCGACGAGAGCGGCGTGGACATCATTCCGCGCGCCGACATCGGTCCGAACGGCGCCACCATCGTCGAGCAGCGCTATCCGCGCGCCGGCCGCCCCAACGCCGTGGTCGACCTGTTCGTGCAGGACGTGGCCTCGGGCAAGACCGTCCAGATCGACCTGGGCGCGAACAAGGACATCTACGTCGCCCGCGTCGACTGGTCGGCCGACGGCAAGACCCTCTACGTCCAGCGCCAGACCCGCGACCAGAAGACCCTGGAGCTGATCGCCTACGACCCGGCCACGGGCAAGGGCAAGACGATCCTCACCGAGACCGACGCCCACTGGATCGAGCTGAACGACGACTTCACGCCGCTGAAGGACGGGACGTTCCTGTGGTCGTCGGAGAAGTCCGGCTACAACCACCTCTATCACTACGCCGCCGACGGCAAGCTGATCGCCCAGGTGACCAAGGGCGACTGGCCGATCACCGCCCTGGAGGGCGTCGACGAAGCCCGCAAGGTGGCCATCTTCGCCGCCTCGATCGAAACCCCGATCGAGCGCCGGATCTACGAAGTCTCCTACGCCAAGCCGGGCAAGCCCAAGGCCCTGACACCGGCCGGCGGCTGGTGGAGCGCCAAGGTGGCGGCGGCCGGCGGCGCTTTCGCCGGCGGCTACAGCGATCCCAAGACCCCGCCCCAGACCGCGCTCTACGACGCCTCGGGCAAGCGGGTGCGCTGGATCGAGGAAAACAAGCTGGCCGAGGGTCACCCCTACTGGCCCTACGCCTCGACCCTGTCGGTTCCGGAGTACGGCACGCTGAAGGCGGCCGACGGCGAGGTCCTGAACTACGAGATCCTCAAGCCGACCAATTTCGACCCGACCAAGAAGTATCCGGCCATCGTCTCGGTCTATGGCGGCCCGCACGCCCAGACGGTCAGCAAGAGCTGGCAGAGCGTGCGCGAGCGTCCGTTCCTCGAGGACGGCTACGTGGTGTTCAAGCTGGACAACCGCGGCAGCGCCAACCGCTCGGCCAAGTTCAAGCGGGCTCTCGACCGCCGCATGGGCACGGTGGAGGTCGACGACCAACTGGTCGGCGCCAAGTTCCTGGCCGGCCTTCCTTACGTCGACGCCGACAAGCTGGGCGTGATGGGCTGGTCGTACGGCGGCTTCATGACCCTGATGCTGATGACGGCTCCCGACACCCCGTTCAAGGCCGGCGCCTCGGGCGCCCCGCCCACCGAGTGGGGCCTCTACGACACCCACTACACCGAGCAGTTCATGGGCAAGCCGGAGGAGAACAAGGAAGGCTACGCCAATTCCGACGTCCTCAACCGCCTCAAGAACCTCAAGCCCAACAGCCTGCTGCTGCTGCACGGCATGGCCGACGACAACGTGATCCTCGAGAACAGCACCCGCCTGATGGCGGCCCTGCAGAAGAGCGCCACGCCGTTCGAGCTGATGCTGTATCCGGGCGAGCGTCACAGCGCCGGCAGCGGCAAGTCCAAGGGCCTCCACGTGCTGGACACCCACCTGGACTTCTTCGACCGCAAGCTGAAGGGCCAGTAAGGCCTTCGCCCCGCGTTGCCATCGCTTAGATGGCATGCACTATCTAGCACGCCGGATTCCCCTGGAATCCGGCGTGTTCTGTTTGCGAGGAGCGGTATTCGATGAGTCTGGCCGAACCCGCGCCGGCGCGGCGCAAGCGGCGCTCGCAGGAGGAGATCACCGCCCTGATCCTCTTGGCGGCCGAAGAGGAGTTCAAGCGCAGCGGCTTTTCCGGCGCCACCACCGCCGCCATCGCGGCCCGCGCAGACGTGACCGAGGCCCAGCTCTTCCGCTACTACCCGTCCAAGGCCGAGCTGTTCCACGAGGCGGTGTTCGAGCCGCTGAACCGGCATTTCTCGGACTTCATCGCGCGCGGCCAACAAGAGGCCTGGTCGGGCGAGACCCGGCGCGAGAAGGCCCGGCAGTACATCGTCGAACTGAAGCAGTTCATGGAGGGCCACTCCAGGATGCTGATGTCGCTGATCGTCGCCCGCACCTATGGCGGCCCGGCCATGGGACCCGGCGCGCGGGACGCCGGCGAGATCGACAGCCTGCAGGCCTATTTCGAGCGTGGCGCGGCCACCATGGCCATCCGGGTCGGCGACCGGCCCAGGGTCGATCCCAAGCTGATGGTGCGGGTGTCCTTCGCCGCGGTGCTGGGCTGCGTGCTGTTCAAGGCCTGGCTGTTCCCGGGCGAGCTGGCCGGCGAGGAGCGCATCGACGACGCCATCATCGACTTCGTCCTGGACGGCATCAACGCCGAGGTCGAGCGATGAGCCTGCGCCGGCCGGCCTCGCGTTTCGACCCCGGCCAGGGCCTGCTGCGCGCCGAACACTTCCAGACGGCCTACGCCACCAACGACATCGACCGGGCGTGCGAGGTCTTCGCCGAGCGCTTCGGCATCGGCGAGTTCCGGCGCCTGGAAGGCCCGCTGAAGGCCGGCGGCACGATCCGGGTCGAGCTCGCCTGGGTGGGCACGATCATGTACGAGCTGCTGACGGCCAGCGGCCCGGGCTCGGACATCTATATGGGCCGCCTGCCCCCGGGACCGGACTTCGCCCTCGCCCACCACCACCTCGGCTACCACATCGCCGACGACGCCCAGTGGAACGCCCTGATGGCGCGGGTGGAGGCCGGCGGCCACGCCATGCCGCACCTCAGCCACAACCCCGGCTTCATGAAGAGCTGCTTCGTAGACGCCCCCGAGTTGGGCCACTACCTCGAATACATCTGTCCAGAACCGGCCGGCCTGGCCTTCTTCGAGACCGTGCCGGGAAACTAGAGCCTCCCTCCCCCATTGCGACACGATAGATAGTATGCACTATCTATAACGCGAAGCCGCGAAGACGGCCGCTTTCCGGGGAGGTCCGCACCATGACCCAGCAGAACGTCGCGCCGCCGATCCTGGGCTATCTGGGCGAACTGGAAGGCGCGGTCGCCGAGCTGGCCAACACCTGGCGTCCCGAAGACCCGGCCTATCAGGCCGACCTCCATCGCCAGGCGATGATGAGCCTGTCCTACAGCTACTTCGCCTATTTCCACGCCGACGCCGAACACCCCGACTGGGCCCCGCTGTGGAACCCGGTGTTCACCCTCCAGCCCAATCCCGACGACATCTATCTGTACAGCCCGATCCGGGGCGACCTGACCTATCGGGTCAGCGGTGATCGCGGGACGGTGAAGATTCTCAGCTTCACCACCCAGCGCTTCATGTCGGGCATGGTCGACGACATCTCGCAAATCGGCGGCCACAACGAGATCGACGACGCCGACATCACCGTCGGCGCCGACGGCCGGTTCTCCGTGATCTTCAGCGCCGTGCGGCCCGCCGGATACGAAGGCGACTGGGCGCCGATCCATCCGGAGGCCACCGGCATGATGGTGCGCTTCCGCAGCTACGACTGGGAGACCGAGGTCGATCCGACGATCTCTATCGAGTGCCTGAACCCCGTCCCGCCCAAGCCCCGGCTCACGCCCGACCAGATCCACGCCCGCATCGTCGAGATGGCGAAATTCCCGGCCCGCAAGACCCGCAGCTACTACCGCATGCAGAACGCGGTGAAGGCCAAGGTCGGCTTCAATGTCTTCGATCCGGGCAAGCTGGCCGGGGCCCTGGCCAAGCAGGTCTATTGGCCGGCGGTGTTCCAGTTCGAGGACGACGAGGCCCTGATCATCGAGACCGACCTGCCGGCTCGTCGCCCCTATCGGAACATCCAGCTCAACGATCCCTATTTCAACGCCCTGGAATATGTCTATCGGCTCTCCAGCCTCAACGGCCACAGCGCCAAGGTCGGCAGCGACGGCCGCTTCTATGCGGTGATCGCCCTGACCGATCCGGGCGTGCCCAACTGGCTGGATCCGGCCGGCTACAAGGAAGGCGGCATCTACGGCCGCTGGTTCGACTGCGACAGCGCCCCGACGCCGACGATCAAGCGGGTCAAGCTGGCCCAGCTGCGCGACCACCTGCCGGCCGACACCCCGGTGGTGACTCCGGAAGAGCGCGCCGAGGAACTGCGGCGGCGCGTTCGCGCCTGCCAGCGCCGTCGCCGGTGGTAGCGCCATGGTGACCATGACCGAACGGTTCGAACCGCCCGCGCGATTCTGGGACGCCGAGGACCAGGCCCACGACCTGGCCATCGTCCAGGCCGGAAGCGACGACTTCGGCGGGCAGGACTATCGCGAGGGTCTGCGAGTGCTGCTGCTGTCGATGGACCGCGATCCGCGCTTCACCCCGCGCGGCCGGCGCATCGCCTGGGGCAGCGTGGTCGGCGCCCTGACCGCCCGCGCCAACGCCATCGCCTCGATGAAGGCCAACCCCGGCTTCGACGCCCGGCCGCTGGTCCGCCCGATCGTCATCACCGGCATTCCGCGCACCGGCACCACCGCCCTGCACAAGCTGATGGCCGTCGATCCCCAATTCCAGGGGCTGGAGACCTGGCTGAATCTCTCGCCCCAGCCGCGTCCGCCGCGCGAGACCTGGGAGGCCGATCCCCTGTTCCAGGACGCCGCCGCCCAGCTGGCGGCCCGGTACGCCACCGTGTCCGGCGCCGCGGCGGCGCACGAGATGGCGGCCGCCGAGGTGGACGAGTGCCTGTTCGTCCTGCGCCAGGGGTTCGTGTCGAACCTTTGGAACAGCGGCTGGTACGCCGCCGGCTACGACGCGTGGTGGCAGAACCAGAGCGAGCTGGCCGCCTACCGGCACTACGCCCGCGTGGTCCAGCTGGTGGGCTGCCGCGAACCGGGCAAGCGCTGGCTGCTGAAGAACCCCGGCCATGTGGCCAATCTGGACCTGGTGTTCGCCGTCTTCCCCGACGCGGTCGTGATCCACACCCATCGCGATCCGGCCAAGGCCGTGCCGTCGCTGTGCTCTCTGCTGATGAAGAGCCACGCCCTGATGGACGAAGGCCCCGCCGACGTCCGCGCCCGTCTCCTACTGGCGCGCGAAACCGAGAAATGGGCCAAGGCCGTGGCCGACGCCGACCGGGTGCGCCGGACCCGGGGCGACCAGATCCTCGACGTGGTCCAGGCCGACCTCCACCGCGCGCCGATGACGGTGATCGAGAGGATCTACGCCTTCGCCGGCCTGGACCTGACACCGGAAATCCGCGCCGCCATGCAGGCCCGCATCGCCGCCGATCCGGAAGGCCAGCACGGCGCCCACCGCTACGACATCGCCGACTTCGGCATGACGCAGGACGCGATCCGCGAGCGCTTCGGAGACTACGTGCAGCGCTTCGACCTTGTGGGAAGTCGTCGATGAAGGCCGTGGTCTATCCCGGCGCCGGCGCGCCGCTGGTCGTCGAGACCCTGGCCGATCCAGAACCGGGTCCGGGCGAACTGGTGATCAGAGTCCACCGCTGCGGCGTCTGCGGCACCGACCTGCACATGACCGAGGGCCACGCCTTCCAGTTCCCCGCCCGCACCGTGCCCGGCCACGAATATGCCGGCGAGGTGGTGGCGATGGGCGCCGACCTCTCAGGCTGGCGGGTCGGCGACCGGCTGACGGCCCTGCCCTCCACCGGCTGCGGGCGCTGCGAGGCCTGCGCGCACGGCAATCTGGTGCTGTGCCACGACGCGCCGGGCGTGATGGGCGGCATGGCCGAATACATGCGCGTGCCCGCCGTCGTGGCGGTGAAGCTGCCCGATACCTTGTCCGAGGCCGACGGAGCCCTGGTCGAGCCCTTGGCCGTGGCGCTGTACGGCGTGCGGCAGTCCAACCTGCGCCCCGGCGACCGGGTGCTGGTGCTGGGCGCCGGCTCGGTGGCCCTGTGCGCCATCTGGTGGGCGCGGCGGCTGGGCGCGGGACGGATCGTCGCCGCCTCGCGCTCGGCGCGCCGGGCCGAAATGGCCCTGGCCATGGGCGCCGACGGCTTCGTGGCCTTCGGCGACGACGAGGCGGCGCGGGTGGTCGAGGCGCTGGGCGGCCCGCCGGACATCGTGCTGGAATGCGTCGGCAATCCCGGCTTCCTGGCCAAGGGCGTCCAGCACGTGCGCAAGTTCGGCCAAGTGCTGTCGATGGGCTTCTGCACCGCGCCCGACACCCTGGTCCCAGCCATGGCGGCGATGAAGGCGGCGACGCTGATGTTCCCGGTCGGCTATACCCTGGCCGACTTCGAGCGGGTGGCCCGCGAGATGGATCGCGGCCATGCCGATCCCAAGATGCTGATCTCCTCGGTGATTCCGCTGGACGCCGTCCCGGCGATGTTCGCGGCCCTGCGCGGGCCAAATCTTGAAACCAAGGTGCAGGTCTGCCCGTGATGGCCGACGACGCCCGCCCCCGGAGAAAACCATGACCCAGGCCAATCACGACGTCGCGCGCGCCTTCTTCGCGGCCCTGTCCGGCGGCGCCCTGCCCGACGACCTGCTGATCGATGACATGACCGCCTGGACCACCTCGTCCGGGGTCCATTCTCCAAGGGCGCGCTATCAGGGCGGCGTGAAGCTGCTGGCCTCGATCTTCGCCGAGGGTCCCACCTACGACATCGACTCCCTGACCGCCGAGGACGACCGCGTGGCCGCCGAGGTGCGGATGCGGGGGACGCTCTCCAACGGCGAGGCCTATGGCAACACCTATGTCTTCGTGCTGCAGGTCCGGGATGGCCGCGTCGCCTCTGTGGCCGAGCATTTCGACCCGGGTCCCGTGCGGGAAAAGCTGGGCCCGCTGCTGCAGGCGGTGATGGCCAAGGCCGCCTCCTGACGGCTTTCGCCTCTGGGCGTTTGACTTCCGTAGCGAAAGAAGACGAACCTTCGCGTGCGAAACAACGAAAGCGTACGCGTGACCTCCTATACCGACCTGATCGCCGCCCTCGCGCCTTCCGAGACCGGCTTTACCGCCCAAGTCACCGACGACTGGCGCCAGGGCCGCACCACCTATGGCGGGCTGTCGGCGGCTCTGTGCCTGGAGGCGGCGCTGAAGGCCGCGCCCGACGCCCCGCCCCTGCGCTCCGGCCAGTTCGCCTTCGTCGGCCCGGCGGCCGGCGAGCTTTCGATCCGCACCGAAGTGCTGCGCCGGGGCAAGTCGACCCTGTTCATGGGCGTGGACCTGATTGGCGAGCAGGGCCTGGCCACCCGGGCGATCCTGACCTTCGGGACGGCGCGGGAGTCGCGCCTGGCCCATGTCGACCTGCCCGCTCCGCCCGCCGTCTCCCCAGACACGGCGCCGGACTTCTTCCCCGCCGGCGGCGGTCCCAACTTCACCCAGCAGTTCGACTTCAAGACCGCCGGCGGCACGCCCATCGGCCGCCCCGGTCCGCCCGACTTCCTGGTCTGGATCCGCCACAAGGACCCCGCCGCCCGCTCGCTGGCGGCCCTGGTCGCCCTGGCCGACGCCCTGCCGCCGGCGGCGATCACCCTGTTCCCCGAGCGCGCGCCGATCTCGACCATGACCTGGTCGCTGGACGTGCTGGCCGACGTCCCGGCCGACGACGACGGCTGGCGACTGATGAAAAGCCGGGCCGACACCGCGCTGGAAGGCTACAGCGCCCAGGACATGGCGGTGTGGAGTTCGGACGGAACGCCGTTGATCGTTGCGCGACAGAACGTGGCGGTGTTCATCTGAGGCCCACGACAATCGGGGGCGAAACGTGATCCGGAAGACCTTGCTGATCAGCGGCGCCTGCGCCGCGCTGCTGGCCAATGCCGTTCAGGCGCAGACCAACGCGCCCGCGCCCTTCAAGCCGGCCAGGATTCCCGATGCGCCGCCCCCGAACGTCTCGATGAGCGATCTCCAACGGCAGGCCGCCGAGACCGCCAATGAAGCTTCCCAGCGCGCGACGCAGAACGCCCTGGAGACCATCGCGGCGCGCAACCCTCAGCTCCACGCCGTCATCGCCCTGAACCCGCGCGCCCTGGCCGACGCACGGGCGCGGGATGCCGAGCGCCAGGCCGGCAAGGTCCGAAGCCCGCTGCACGGCGTGCCGATCTTGCTGAAGGACAATATCGAAAGCGCCGACGACACGGCCACAACCGCCGGTTCCCTGGCGCTGAAGGACAATGTCACGGGGCGCGACGCCCCCCTGGTCAAACGTATGACCGACGCGGGCATGGTGATCCTGGGCAAGGCCAACCTGTCGGAATGGGCCAACATCCGCTCGAGCCATTCGATCAGTGGCTGGAGCGCGGTGGGCGGCACGGTGCGCAATCCCTATGTGCTGGACCGTAGCGCTTGCGGCTCGTCCAGCGGGTCGGGCGCTGCGGTGGCGGCGGGCCTGGCTCCGGCGGCCATCGGCACCGAGACCGACGGCTCGATCACCTGCCCCGCCGCGATCAACGGTCTGGTCGGCCTCAAGCCCACGGTCGGCCTGGTCTCGCGCACCCACATCGTGCCGATCAGCCACAGCCAGGACACCGCCGGCCCCATGACCCGCACGGTCGAGGACACCGCCCGCATCCTGACCGTCATCGCCGGCTCCGACCCCGCCGACGTGGCGACCAAGGAGGCCGACGCCCGCAAGAGCGACTACGCCAAGGCCCTGGACAAGAACGCCCTGAAGGGCGTGACCCTGGCCGTCGCCCGCTTCTACACGGGCTATTCCCCGGGCACGGACGCGGTCTTCGAACAGGCGCTGAAGGACCTCCAGGCCCAGGGCGCCAAGCTGGTCGACGTGAAGGAATTCGACGAGGGCCCGATCGGCAAGGCCGAGGGCGTGGTGCTCTATACCGAGCTCAAGGTCGACCTGAACGCCTATCTGGCCTCGACCGACCCCGCCAAGGTCAAGACCCGCACCCTGGCCGACCTGATCGCCTTCAACGACGCCACGCCCAAAGAGATGGAGTGGTTCGGCCAGGAGAGCTTCATCAAGGCCCAGGCGACCAAGGGCTATGACGATCCCGAGTACAAGCAGGCCCTGGCCGACTCCAAGCGCCTGGCCGGTCCCGAGGGCATCGATAAGATCCTGAAGGCTGCCGGCGCCATCGCCATCGTGGCCCCCACCACCGGACCGGCCTGGACCATCGACCCGCTGAACGGCGACCACTACGGCGGCTCGTCCACCACCCTGCCCGCCGTGGCCGGCTATCCGCACCTGACCGTGCCGATGGGCGATGTCGGCGGCCTGCCGGTGGGGCTCAGCTTCATCGGCCCGGCCTGGAGCGAGGCGCGGCTGATCGGCCTGGGCTACGCCTATGAACAGGCCACGCTGAAGCGCAAGGAACCGGCGTTCCTCAAGACGGTGGTTCCGGAGAAGTGAAACGAAAAACCCTCTCCCGGCGGGAGAGGGTTCGAGGGCTCAGACCTTCGGCCGGATCACATCCACCGGCGGCGGTGGCGGAGTCACGCGCGAAGGGTCCATCGGCAGCGGCGACGGGGCCTGGACCGGCGGCGGATAATAGGCCGGGCCGCAGGCGCTCAGGACCGCCAGCGCCGCGCCCAGCAGCAGGGTCGTCCTCAGCATCCCGACCGTCCGTAGCCGTCGCGCGGGTCGGGACGCGGGCCGGAGCTCAGGCCGCCGTTCGAGCCCAGGCCCAGGCCTTCGCGGAAGCAGCGGTTGTCGGCCCGGGGGTCCCAGTACTGGGTCGAGCCGTCCGGCGCCCGATAGGCCCAGCGTTCGCCCGTGCGGCCGCTGCGGCCGGACACGGCCACATCGCCCGGCCCTTCGGAGCTGACCCGATAGGCGTCGCCCGACAGCCGGTCGACGGCGCAGGATTCGGTCACGCCGGGACGGCTGAGATCGCCGCGCAGCGCCGCCGACGAGCCGGTGTCACGATTGAAGGCCGAGACCTCGGTTTGGCCCTTGCCGCCGACGAACACCTGGGTGCCGGTGGCGCGGTCGTAGGTCATGATGTCGGGCGCCTCGCCGGCCAGGGGCGCGCCGCAGGGCATGGGCCGGTTGTTACCGCCGCCGTAGCCGGCGCCGGGCGGCGGTCCGCGATCCTGGGCCGAGGCGAGGCCGGTCAGGCCGGCCTGGGCGATCAAGGCGGCCATCAGGCCGACGGCGAGCTTGCTCATCGCGAAGTTCCCCCGTTGGAGGTCGGGCACTGGGCCTGCACCGGCGGGCCGGATGCAGACGAGGCGTAGCAGGGCGGCTGGTAGGGCTGAGGCGAGCCCGGGCCCACCGGACCGCCGGCGGCGGCCGAGGCGTCCAGGACGTCCGCCGGGCCGCCGGCCAGGCTTCCCCCGGCCAGGGCGGGCGTGGCCACGCTGGCGGTCTCGATGGCGGCGGGCCAATAGGCGTCGAAGTCCTGGCGCGAGCGGTCGCGCGGCGTGCGGAACAGCTCAGGCGCTTCGAACCAGGGCTGGCAGGTCAGCTTGCCGTCGAAATAGCCGGTGATCAGGGCTTCGCAGCCGCCGGGCTTGGCGTAGACGCGGTTGTCACGGGCCCGCACCTGGGCGCCGTTGTCGGCGAACAGGCCCGCGCGCATGACCCCGGCAATGGCGTTGTCGGCGGCGTTGACCGTGCCCGAGCCGGCATAGATGCCGACGTCCGTGGCCTCCAGCTTGCCGTCCATCACCCGCACGTCGGCGTTCTCGACCACCACGGCCCAGTCGGCGTCGCGGACCACCGGACGCAGCAGCACCGTCTCGTCGCCGCCGCCCACATAGATGCCGCGCGAGAAGCCGTCGACATAGAGGCCGTCGATCTGCACCAGCTGCGAGCGGTTCATGCCGGCCAGCACGAAACCGGCCGAGTTGCGGCTGCGGCTGGAACCCGTCCAGTCGCCCAGGCGGATGACGCGCATGTCGCGGATGCGGCTGTCGTCGCCGGCCTCGAAGGCCGCGCCCAAGGCGGTGGCGGCCACCTCGACATTGTCGGCCATGACCGTGCCGGTGGCCTTGACCACCGCCTGCCGCGTGCGGCCGATGAAGGTGGTGTTGGCGACTTCCAGTCGGCTGTCGCTGAGGTCCAGGGCCGAGCCGTCGCCGTCGTAGCGGACGACCACGTTCTTCAGGGCCAGTTCGGTGGCGCGGCCGGTGATGCACGAGGCCGAACCGGCGCGCAGGGCCTCGATGCCCACCCCTTCAATCACCACATAGGCGACGCCGGGCGCGATGCGGATGCAGGGCTGGTCGACGGGCGCGACCAGGATCGGATTGCCGCGCGAGGGTGTGTAGCCCTCGACCACGATGGTCACCGAGCGGGTGATGTTCAGCGAGTCGACGCAGGCGCCGCCGCCCCGCGAGCGCAGGGTCAGGGTGTCGCCGTCATAGAGGCGCTCCAGCACCTCGCTGACCTCACCCGGATAGGACCGGTCGCAGTCCACCCAGGTGCGGTAGCGGCCGCCCTTGCCGTAGCCGTAGCCCGTGCCGTAGCGCGGCTTGTGCTTGCGGACGTGCTTGACCCGGCAACCGCTCGACAGGTTCGGCTCCAGCAGAAGGCCGAAGCAGGGACGGATCTGCTGGTCGATCTTGGCGTCGGGCGAGCCGGCGACGGCGGGCGCCGCGCCCAGCATCAGGCCGGACACCGCGAGGGCCCACACCGCCAGGGCCCCGACGAGCTGACGCAGGCGGATCATCGGTAGTCCCTTTCGGCATAGGGCTGGGGCCGCTCCGCGGCGGCGCGCGGCGGCCGCGAGACCTGCGACAGCAGTTGCTGCAGCCGCCAGACCGACGGCTTGAACCCGGCCAGGGCGCCGTCCAGCTGGTAGACCACGGCCTTGGCGCGATCCTGGTCGGCCACGCCCTGCAGGCCCAGCGAGAAGAACGTCGACATGGCGTACTTGGCCTCGGCCGACCCTTGGCGCTCGGCCTCCTCGTACCAGTGGTAGGCCCGAGCGTAGTCGCGCGGCACGCCCACGCCCTCGGAATACATCACCGCCAGCACCAGCTGGGCCTTGGACGAGCCGTTGACCGCCGCGTACTGGATCGCGCGGACCTTCTCGATGCCGCTGAGGCGGCCGGTGATCGGCCGACCGATCATCGCCTGGAAGGTCTGGGCGTCGTTCACGCTCAGCATCTTCTCGTCCAGCACCGGCGACGGGATCACCCGCAGATAGGCCAAGGCCTCGCCGATGTGCACGAAGGGCAGTTCGGGCAGGCGCGCCAGCGCCGCCTCCTTGGCGTCGCCCGACGGATCGCTCTCGTCGGAGTGCGGCACGCCGCTGTCCGGCGAATCGGGCGGATAGAACTCGTAGGGCGGGATCCAGCGCTTGGCCTTGGTCTCGACGAAGCCGCCATACGAGGCGCGCTGGGGCGAGGAGCGTTCGAAGTCCTTGAGCATGACGTAGGCCGACACGTCGCCGGTCTGCACCGCCAGATAGTTGTAGAGATAGGCGTCCACGTCGTTGCGACGGAACAGGTCCAGCGCCGCCGGGGCGCCGGAGCGCTTGGGCGTGCCGTAGGCCTCGATGGCCTGCAGGTTATCGGACGGCTCGCCGAACGGGCCGAAGAAGCCGTCGTGCATGCGCGCCAGCACCCGGTAGCCGTCGGCCCCCTGGGTGGACAGGATGTAGATCACGCGGTTGCGGACCTTTTCGCGCTCCTCGGTCGACATCCGCGACAGCAGGCGGTCCAGGGCGCCGTAGGCGGCGTGGCGCTCGAAGGCGCGGCAGTCGTCGAACCGCGACAGCGGCCCGCTGTCCTTGCCGCCCCGGCGCTCATAGGCCGCGATGGGCGAATAGCCGCCGGCGTTGGCCAGGGCCATGGCGTACCAGACGGCCGCCTCGACCGGATCCTCGAGGTTCTTGTCGACCGCGCGCTGGCCTTCATAGCGGCGCGCCAGTTCCAGTTGGGCGAAGAAGTCGCCGCGGAAGCCGCCCTGGCGCAGCTGACGGATTTCCTGCTGCTGTTGATTGAACTGGCCGGAGACCCCCTGGGCGCCTTGCGGACGCGGACAGGCGCTGGCGCGCTTCTGGAGCCAGAAGTTGGGACCCGTGTCGCAGCCGACGAGCGGAATCACCACCGCGGCGACCACCGCGGTGACGGGCAGCCGCCGAATCAGCGTGGCCCGATTATCGACGAGATACGCCAGCCCCCGTTTGAGGGCGTCGAGATGAGAAACAGCATCGCTGGTCTCGTGCATCGCTCCCCCTCAGCACGCCGTTAACCATATTCCAACAAGTCACTCATGTGCTCCGGGGCAAACGCTGTCAAGCTCGCGGAACGACGTTCGGGAGTGCATTGCGGATCTGCTCACAGAAGGATTCTCGCCTCAGGGGAATCCTTGAGTTTTCAAGCACGGCCCAGCTTTCGCCACAGGCCGCGCGCCAGCATCGTCCGCAACCTTGGGAGGTCTTACGGTGATGGCGTCACGCAATCTTCGCATCCTGTGTTCCACGGCCCTGTCGCTGCTGATCGCCGGTTCCGGCACGGCGCCCGCCTTGGCCCTTCCATCCCCTGGCGACGGGGTTGTGACACCGGAGGCCTGCGCTGCCCTGGGCTTCGCCGCGCCGTCCCGTGACGCCGAGGATCGCATCGTCGTCACGGCCACCAAACGCGGCGTCGCGCAGGAGAGCCGGGCCCGGCCGCCCGCCCTGGTCGCCCCGCCGCCGCCTCTCGCTCCGCCACCGCCACCGCCACCACCGCCGCCGCCGCCGCCGCCCGCGGTCATGTCGTACAGCATGGCGCCGCCGCCCCTGCCGATCCCGCCGGTGCGCGACACCGAGAAGTATCCCGGCGCGGCGGCCAATCCGGTCAAGCGCGTGGCCGACGATCCGGTCTCGACCTTCTCCATCGACGTCGACACGGCCGCCTACGCCAATGTCCGCCGCTTCCTGAACGAAGGCGCCGCCCCGCCCCGCGACACGGTGCGGGTGGAGGAGCTGGTCAACTATTTCGACTACGGTTACGACCGCCCCAGCAATCCCGAGCTGCCGTTCAAGTCGACGGTGACCGTGGTCCCCTCCCCCTGGTCCAAGGACCGCCAGCTGCTGCACATCGGCGTGCAGGGCTACGCCACGCCCAAGGCCGGCCAGCCGCCGCTGAACCTGGTGTTCCTGATCGATACTTCCGGCTCGATGTCCGGCCCCGACCGCCTGCCCCTGGCCCAGAAGGCGCTGAACGTGCTGATCGACCAGCTGCGGCCGCAGGACCGGGTGTCGATGGTGGCCTATGCCGGCTCGGCCGGGGCCGTGCTGGCCCCCACCGACGGTCGTTCCAAGCTGAAGATGCGCTGTGCGCTCGGGGCCTTGCATTCGGGCGGCTCGACGGCCGGCGGCAAGGGGCTGGAGCTGGCCTACGCCCTGGCCAAGCAGAACCTCGATCCCCAGGCGGTCAACCGCGTGATCCTGATGACCGACGGCGACTTCAACGTCGGCATCGCCGATCCCTCGCGCCTGAAGGACTTCGTCGCCGACCAGCGCAAGAGCGGCGTGTACCTGTCGGTCTACGGCTTTGGCCGAGGCAACTACAACGACACGATGATGCAGGCCCTGGCCCAGAACGGCAACGGGACGGCGGCCTATGTCGACAGCCTGCAGGAGGCCCGCAAGCTGCTGCGCGACGACTTCGACAGCGCCTTGTTCCCCATCGCCGACGACGTGAAGATCCAGGTCGAGTTCAATCCGGCCAAGGTCAGCGAGTACCGGCTGATCGGCTACGAGACGCGGCTGCTGAACCGCGAGGACTTCAACAACGACCAGGTCGACGCCGGCGAGGTGGGCTCGGGCGCGGCGGTGACGGCGATCTACGAGATCACCCCCGTCGGCGCGAAGCCGTCGTCCGACCCGCTGCGCTACGGCGCCGAGCCCAAACCGGCCAAGGGCGGCGACGAGCTGGCTTTCCTGAAGATCCGCTACAAGCCGCCGGGCGGTTCGGCCTCGCGGCTGATCGAACGGCCGATCGGTCCTGGCGACGTGCGCGCCAGCCTGGCCGCCGCGCCCGAGGCCACCCGCTTCGCCGTCGCCGTGGCCGCCTACGGCCAGAAGCTGCGCGGCGATCCGTGGGTCGACGCCGACTTCGACTGGAGCGCGGTCACGGCCCTGGCCCAGGGCGCGCGCGGCGACGACCCCTACGGCCTGCGCGCCGAGTTCGTGCAGTTGACCCGCGCGGCCAAGGACGTGAAGGGCAGCTAGCGCCTAGGTGATCAGCCCCAGGAACGCCAGGCGGTCGCGCTGGTCGCGCGTTCCTGGGGTGAAGTACTTTTCCGACCAGGCGTCGGTGTCCTTCAGGGCGAAGACCTGGTTGGCCTCGGCCTTCTCGTCCTTGCGCGAGCGGAACCAGTAGTGCTCGAACATCCGCATGAAGTCGGCGACATAGACGTCGGCCACGGCGGTGTCGCCCCGGAAGACCAGCACGTTGGAATCGTTGGCCACCGTCGAGTTGGTCGAGAAGTTGGCCGAGCCGGTGACAAGGATCGGGTCGGGCCCGAACGGGTCGGCCAGGATGATCTTGGAGTGGATGTGGATGCCGGCGTGGTGGAAGCTCTCGTCCACCATCAGCCGGTCACGGTCCAGCTTGCGCTTCTGGAAGTCGGCCAGCTTGGTGCCTTCATAGGGCTTGGCCACGGCGGCCATGTTGCCGAGGTCGGCGTTCAGCTTGTCGATATTGCCCTTCTCGCCGTACGAGCCCTCCTTGTCGGCCAGCAGGAAGCGCATGGCGCCGTCGGTGGGCGACTGCAGCACGTCGCGGATCTTCTGGTGCAGGGCGAAGGGCGCGCTGACCATCAGCACCTTGGCCGTCTTGCAGATGTCGGCATAGAGGTCGAGCATCGACAGGCCGTTCTGCGGCGAGAACAGCGGCGTCGCCCCGTGCTGGAGCGCCGCGCGGTTGGCCGGCACCGGAGTGATGACGTCGTTCTGGGCCTGGGTGTCGTCGATGCTCAGGTCCTGGGCCAGCACCTGGAAGCCGGCCTCGTAGCGCGCCGCCACGACTGGGTCGTAGACCGCGTGGCCGACGTTCAGCTGGCCGTAGATGCCGCCCTCGGTCCAGTTGGTGCCACCGGTCCACACCGCGATCGGCTGCAGGACGCCCGCCGCGTCCTTGCGCAGCAGCACCAGGTACTTGTTGTGCATGATCGCCGAACCCTTGGTCCGGGGCGTAGTCTGGAAAGTGACGCCTTCGCTGGCGATGGCGTGCTGGTTCTCCGCCGTCGTGTTGCCCCCCTTGCGGGCGTGATAGACGATGTGGACCTCGGCCCCGCGCGCCTGGGCCTGCTTCAACGCCTGGATCGGCGTGGGCTTCTCGAATTCGTAGATGCAGCCGTGCAGGGCGTAGTCGGAACTGTCGGCCCTGGCGATGAAGGCCACCAGCCCCTCCTCCAGGCCACGCGACAGCCAGTAGAGGGCCTCGGGAATGTCGTCGGGATCGTTGTCGCCGAACTTGTTGACATAGGCCTGGCTGGCGGCGGCCCCGCGATTGAAGAAGATCGAGGTGGCCTCGTTGCGGCAGTCCTCGGTGCGCAGCTCCAGCGTCACCCCGCCGGGGATGGTGTCGAAGCCGCCCGGCCGCTCGGCCAGCAGGCCCTGGGCGATGATCTCGGCCGGCGTGCCGTAGCGGGCGACGACCCGGTAGCGGTAGAGCCGCCCGGGCTCGGTGGTGTAGTCGCCCCAGCGGAACTTCTGCAGCGGCGCCCGGGCCGTGGTCACCTGCTCGCGTCGCGGGTCGCTGAGGAAGCGCAGCGAATTGGGCAGCCAGCGCCGGTCGCCGGTGCCGACATCCGTGCGCTCGATCGAAAAACCCAGGCACCCCGGGCGTTTCTCGTCCGCCAGGTCGAACGCCAGCAGCGCCGCGTGCGTGCCGGCGATCACCCGCACCGTCAGACCGTCCTTCGAAGCTCTCGCCCGCATGGTTCGCCCCTTCCCGTTTCTTTGAACGGGAGAATGAACGAGGCACACTTCAAAGGCGAGTCACGTTCGACGAACGCTGATCATCGTCCGGTGGGCATGTCCTTGAAGGCCACGTCCTTGTCGACCCGCACGTCGCCTGGCAGGCCCAGCACCCGTTCGGCGATGATGTTCTTGAGGATCTCGTCGGTGCCGCCGGCGATCCGCAGGCCCGGGGCCCACATCAGGCTGTTCTGGAACGCCGCCTCCATCGGGGCCAGGGACGGGTCGGTCAGGATCCCGTACTCGCCCTGCGCCTCGACCGCCGTATTGGCCAGGTCCTGCAGTTGGTTGGCCGAGATGATCTTGCCGATCGAGCTTTCCGGCCCCGGCGTCTGGCCCCGCGACAGGGCCGTCATGGTGCGGAAGCGGGTGAACTTCAGCCCCTGGGAATTGACGTACCAGTCGGCCAGTTTCTCGCGGAACGCCTGGTCCTTCAGGGCCGGGCCGTTGGCGCCCGACAGGCCGCGCGCCAGCTCCATCACCTGGCGATAGTCCGGACCGGCCGAGCCGCCGACGGCCAGGCGCTCGTTCATCAGGGTGACCAGGGCCACCTGCCAGCCCTGCCCCACCTCGCCCAGGCGCTGGCTGTCCTTGACCCGCAGGTCGGTGAAATAGACCTCGTTGAACTCTCGCCCGCCCGACATCTGGTGGATCGGTCGGCACTCGACGGCCGGATCGTGCATGTCGATCCAGAACATGGTCAGGCCCTTGTGCTTGGGCACGTCGGGATCGGTGCGGACCAGCAGGATGCCGTAGTCGCAATAGTGGGCGCCGGTGGTCCAGACCTTCTGGCCGTTGATGATCCAGTCGTCGCCGTCGCGCACCGCGCGGGTGCGTAGCGCCGCCACGTCGGAGCCGCCGGCGGGTTCGGAGAACAGCTGGCACCAGATCTCCTCGCCCTTCACGGCGGGCGAGACGAACCGCTTCTTGGTGTCGTCGTTGGCGAAGGCCATCACCGTGGGCACGCACATGCCGAGGCCAATGGTGAAATAGCCGTAGTAGACGCCGGCCTTGCCCTCTTCCTGGCCGAAGATCACCGACTGGATCGGCGTGCCGCCGCCCCCGCCGATGGCCGCGGGCCAGGTGATGCAGGCATAGCCGGCGGCGGCCTTGCGGGCCTGCCAGGCCTTGCCGGCCGCCATGTGCTCGGGCGTGGTCGGCTTGGGATCGCCATGCTCGGCGCGGTGCGCGGCGGCGGCCTCGACCAGCCAGGCGCGGGCCTTCTCGCGATAGGCGGCTTCCTCGGGGGAGTCGTTGAAATCCATGATCGTGTTCTCCCTGGGCCCTTACGCCGCGTTCTTCTTCTCGAGCTCGCTCACCAGCCGCTCCTTCCAGAGCTTGGGCGAACCGGCCACCAGGCTCAGTTGCCGCGAGCGGCGGTAGTAGAGGTGGCAGTCGACGTCCCAGGTGAAGCCCATGCCGCCGTGCACCTGGACGCTTTCCTTGCTGGCGAACCAGAAGGCGTCGGAGGCGGCGATGCGGGCGGCGGCGGCGGCGGTCGGCAGCTCCGGCGCCCCATTTTCTTTGAGGGTGGAGGCGTTCAGGGCCCAGGCGCCGTAATAGGCGTTGGAGCGGGCGACCTCGTTCTTGACGTACATGTCGGCCAGCTTGTGCTTGACCGCCTGGTAGCCGGCGATCACCCGGCCGAACGCATAGCGGCCCAGGGCGTATTCCTTGGCCATCTCCAGGCAGCGGTCCGCGCCGCCCAGCTGTTCGAAGGCCAGCAGCACGGCGGCGCGGTCCAGGATCGCCTGCACCAGTTCGAAGCCCTGCCCCGCCTCGCCCAGCCGGTCGGCGGCGACGCCGTCGAAGGTCAGACGGGCCACGCCGCGCGTCGGGTCCAGGCTCTCCAGGGTCTCGACCTTCACGCCGCCGCCGGTCAGGTCGACCAGGAACAGGCCGGGACGCCCACCCTCGTTGGCCAGCACCAGGGCCAGGCCGGCCGCGTCGCCGTCGGTGACCGGGATCTTCACGCCGGAAAGTTTTCCCCCTTCGACCTTGGCCTGCAAGGCTGAGGGGGTGATCACGCCGGGACCTTCCGAGGTCGCCAGGCAGCCGATCAGCTCTCCGGCGGCGATGCGGGGCAGGATGGCGGCCTTCTGGGCGTCGGAGCCGTGGGCCATGACGGCCTCGGCCAGGACATAGACGGTGGAGGCGAAGGGGATCGGCGCCACGGCCCGGCCCAGCTCCTCGGCGATGGCGCACAGCTCCACCCGGCCCAGGCCCAGCCCGCCGTGCTCCTCGGGAATGGCCGCGCCCAGCCAGCCCTGCTCGGCGACAGCGGCCCACAGGCCCGCGTCATAGCTCTTGGCCGGATCGTCCAGCACGCCACGCACGACCGTGGTCGGACAGCGGGCGGCCAGGAACTTGCGCGCCTCGTCCTTGAGGAACTTCTGGTCGTCGGAATAGTCGAAATCCACCTGGACTTCCTCCTTGGGTCGCTCTGGCGGCGACGTCGGAGGCACGATGAACGATCGTTCGTCCGCTGGAAAGATTGACCTCGCGTCAAGGATTTAAGGTTCTTATGGCGGTCTCTGAATCAACGAGAACGCGTGCGTGGCCAAGACCGTCTTCCAGCGGAACCAGAAGGTGTGGGTCGAAAGCGTCGGCGCCTGGGCGACGATCGAGAAGATCGTGCCGATCTGGGCCAAGGGCTTCGACGAGCCCGTGCGCGTCACCTACGACGTGGGCCTGGGCCGCGAATTCCAGGCCCATGAGCTGAAGCCCGAGGACCGCGTCGACGAGGACGGCGGCGCGGCGGTCGCCAACTGGCGCATCCTGCGGGCTCGCAACAAGTGGCAGCAGGAGAGCGACTGCCTGCACCACCCCTATCCCGGCACCTATCCGGTGGTGGTCACCGACCCCAACGACTGGGGCGGCTGGCGCACGCCTGGGGCCGAGTATGACCGCGACCCGCGCAAGATCGAATTCCAGGCCCGGCTGATCGCCGCCGCGCCGCAGCTGCACGCCTTGGCCCGCCAGTTGATCGAGCTGGCCGCCGACCATCCGGAAGACGCGCCGCCGGCCCTCGTGGCCCTGGCCCAGCGCGCCTCGGCCATCGAGCGCGCCCTGCACGAGGTGCCCGCCGCCGCCGAGGCGCCGGGCATCGTCGAGGCCGGCTAGGAGAACACCTCGGCGACCGGCGCCGGAGCGTCGCTCCGCGCCTTGAAGTTCCCCTTCTTCCAGGCCCAGTACAGCACCACGATCGCCACGCCGGTGCCGACGACCATGGCGGGAACCGAAGCCTCGGGACCAAAGGCTCCTCCGCTCAGCCAGTCCGGAGCGCCGGCCTTGGGGGCGCTGAGATAGAGGCTTTCCTTGACCTCGATGCCCGACACCCGCGCGCCCCAGATCCAGCCCTGGGCGAAGTTCCAGGCCGCGTGGACGCCCACCGACATCCAGAGACGCCCTGTCAGCATGTAGAAGGCCGCCAGCATCAGGCCGGCCTCGATGGCGATGGCGATGGCCGCCGTTGGGGTAGCGTTCGGGTTTGAAAGATGCAGGGCCCCGAACAGCGCCGCCGAAAGCGCCAGAGCCGGCCAGGCGCCGAACGCCCGCATCAGCAGGCGCAGGACGATGGCGCGGAAGATCAGTTCCTCCATGAAACCCGAGACGATGCCGATGCTGACCATGCTCCAGGGCGAGGACGCGCGCGGGCCGCTCACCTCGTAGAGACCCGACACCGCGAGCAGCGCCACCACCAGGCTCAACATGGCCGCCCCGATCACGAGACCGATCGTCAGTTCCACGACGGCCGGACGCAGCGCCAGTTCGGACGGCCATCGCGCTTCGGCCAGACGGACCAGCCCCGCGTAAAGCCCGAAGCCCGCAAGGCAGATGGCCAGGGTCGCCAAGGCGTTCAGCGCTCCCTGTCCCGCGAACAGCTTCTCCGGCAGGATCGAGCCGGCCGCGTCGACCAGGCCGAAGATGAAGAACAGCAGCACGGCCCATCCCAGGCAGCGCAGCCATCGCAACATGCCGGGATGAAGAAACCGGCGCGAACCGATGTCCAGGCCCGTGGCCGATGGCGAAACGTCAGTGGACGACATGGACTCAGATCCCCCGAAAGCTGGATCGAGCTTTGGCGGGATCGGGACGGCGTTCAAGTGAAGAACAGTTCAGGTAGGAGCGGCGTCCTCGCGAGGCGGCCAGTCGCGCCCCGAGCCCGGCCGGCGCAAGCGGCTGTGCGAGGCGAATTCGACCGGCGGACGCACCACGCCAAGGTCGATCTCGCCGCCGTTCGGCGCCAGGCGCCAGCAGCGGCGGCCGACCCAGATCAGCACCTCCAGCCCGTCGGCCGCCCCCGCGCTGGCCCAGCCGCGCAGGGTGGCCTCGAACGGCGCCCGTCGCCAGGCCGTGGGCTGGGTCGGGTCCAGCTCGACATTGATGATCCGACCGCCCTCGCCCGCGTGCAGCACGAAGCCGCTGCGGTCGGGCCGCCAAGCCTCGTCCAGCCGGTCGTCCAGCAGCCAGTCGCAGGCGAAGTCGGCGCAGCCCTGGGGGCGGACCTCGTAGATCCCGCAGCCCTTGTCGCGCTTGTAGTAGCGGCACCAGACGTGCGGAGCCTTCTCCAGCTCGCGCACGCCGATCAGCTTGCAGCACTGGCCGCACGCACCGCATTCCCGATTGGACATCGCCGCCCCGCCTCCGGTCCGGCCCTGTCTAGTCGTTGGCGGAGCGCTCGCCTAGAAGCGATAGCCCACGCCCGCCGACACCACCCACGGGTCCAGGTTCACCTTCGACTTCAGCGCCCCGTCGTTGATGCTGGCGTCGGTCTCGAACCACACCTTCTTGACGTCGACATTGAGGCTGTAGCGGCCGGTCAGGGCGTAGTCGGCGCCGGCCTGCAGGGCGTAGCCGAAGCCGTCGTCCAGCTTGACCTTGAAACCGTTCAAGTCCTTGTCGCCGTAGAAGATCATGTAGTTCACGCCCGCCCCGACATAGGGGCTGAACCGGGCGGCCGGAAAGGGGTGGTACTGTACCGAGACCACCGGCGGCAGCACCCAGGTCTTGTGGACGTCGACATCGGTTCCCGGCCCCACGGCGCTGACCGTGTGGCGGGTCGTGCCGGCGATCACCTCGACGGCGATCTTGTCGGTAAGGAAGTAGCTTAGGCCGATGGTCGGCATGACGTCATCCGACACCTTGGCCTCCAGGCCCGAGGCCGCGCCGGCGGCGGTCAGGATCGGGTCGCCGGCGTCGGGGCTGACGTCGGTGGCGCGCACGTTCAGCATCCAGGTTCCCTTGGCCTTGGGCACGAAGGCCTCCTGGGCCTGGGCGGCGGAAGCGGTCAGCAGGCCGGCGGCCACGATCAAGGCGCAGCGGGTGACGGTCATCGGATATCCCTCGTCTCGGGGCGCCGCGTCGGGCGGCGTCTTCGCGACAGGGGATGCGACCGGATCGACCGCGCCACTTTGATCCGGAACAAAGTCCATACCGAAAGCAGGGTCATTGCGGTCACTACTTATCTCGCGTGACCTCTCGCCGCCGGAGCGTCCTCCGCCTACATTGACCCCATGCGCACCGACACGCCCCAGCCCGTCCGGCTCTCGGACTATCGCCCGTTCCCGTTCGCCATCGAGACCACCGAACTGGACTTCCAGCTGGACCCCAGCGCCACGCGGGTGAAGGCGACGCTGACAATCAAACGGACCGGCGAGCCGGGCGAGCCGCTGTTCCTCAACGGCGAGCGGCTGAAGCTGATCTCGGCGGCGATCGACGGCCAGGCGTTGAGCGCCAACCAGTACAGCCTCGACGGCGAAGGCCTGACGATCCATCAGGTCCCGGACAGCTTCGTCCTGACCACCGAGGTCGAGATCGATCCGTCGTCCAACAAGGCGCTGATGGGCCTGTACATGTCAGGCGGCCGCTTCTGCACCCAGTGCGAGGCGGAAGGTTTCCGGACCATCACCTTCTTCCCAGACCGGCCCGACGTGCTGAGCCGCTACACCGTGCGGATCGAGGCCGACGCGGCGTTCCCCTGGCTGCTGAGCAACGGCAATCTGTGGGAAGGCGGCGAGGTCGACTCCACCCAGCCGGAGGGCCGCCACTACGCCGTCTGGAACGACCCCTTCCCCAAGCCGGCCTATCTGTTCGCCCTGGTGGCGGGCGAGCTGGACGTGCTGGAGGACAGCTTCGTCACCATGAGCGGCCGCACCGTGGCCCTGAAGGTGTTCGTCGATCCCGGCATGGCGTCCCGCGGCGCCTACGCCATGGACAGCCTCAAGCGCTCGATGAAGTGGGACGAGGAAGCGTTCGGCCGCGAATACGACCTGGACCTGTTCATGATCGTCGCCGTGCGCGACTTCAACTTCGGGGCCATGGAGAACAAGGGGCTGAACATCTTCAACAGCTCCCTGCTGCTGGCCGCGCCCGAGACGGCGACCGACCTCGACTATGAGCGCATCGAGAGCGTCGTCGCCCACGAATACTTCCACAACTGGACCGGCAACCGCATCACCTGCCGCGACTGGTTCCAGCTGTGCCTGAAGGAAGGCCTGACCGTCTTCCGCGACCAGAGCTTCAGCGCCGACATGCGCGGCGAGGCCGTCCAGCGGATCAAGGACGTGAAAGCCCTGCGCGCCCGTCAGTTCGCCGAGGACGCCGGTCCCCTGGCCCACCCGGTGCGCCCCAACAGCTATCTGAAGATCGACAACTTCTACACGGCCACGATCTACGAGAAGGGCTCCGAACTGATCCGGATGCTCAAGACGATCCTGGGCGCGGAAACCTTCCGCAAGAGCCTGGATCTCTACTTCGAGCGCCATGACGGCGAAGCCACCACGGTCGAGGCCTTCATCGCCTGCTTCGCCGACGCCTCGGGCCGAGACATGAGCGACTTCTTCGCCTGGTACGAACAGGCCGGCACCCCGGCGGTGTCGCTGACCCACGCCTATGACGAGGCCGCGGGGGCGCTGGAGATCACCCTGACCCAGGCCACCGCCCCCACCAACGGCCAGCCGATCAAGCATCCCCTGCCCGTGCCGGTGACCATCGGCCTGCTGGCCGGCGACGGCGAGGTGCTGCGGGACAGCGAGGTCGTGCTGCTTGATACGCCGACCAAGACCCTGCGCTGGGAAGGCGTCGACCAGGCCCCGGTGATCTCGGCCCTGCGCGGCTTCTCCGCGCCGGTGAACCTGACCACCGACACCCGGCCGGTCGACCGCTACGTTCAGTTCGCCGCCGACCCGGACCTCTTCAACCGCTGGGAAGCCGGCCAGACCCTGGCCCGCGAGCTGATCCTGGGCCGTGCGGCCGGACGGCCCGACGAGGTCGGCGAGGAGCGCTATGCCGACGCCCTGGGCCGCGCGCTGGTCGACGACGCCTCCGACCCGGCCTTCAAGGCCCTGCTGCTGGCCCTGCCCACCGAGGGCGACCTCAGCCTGGCCGTCGAGCCGGTCGATCCGGCCGCGATCCACGCCGCGCGCGACCATCTGAAGACCGTCATGGCCGTCCACCTGGGCGACCTGCTGCGCCGCCTGCACGGCGACCTGCAGAGCGGCGGCGAGTTCTCGGCCGACGCCCGCGCGGCCGGCAAGCGCGCCCTGCGCAACGGCTGCTGCGACCTGCTGGCGGCCGACCCGCACGCGGTCAATGTCGAGCGGATCGTCGGTCACTTCGACAGCGCCGCCAACATGACCGACGCCATGGGCGCCCTGTCGGCCCTGGTGACCATCGGCGGCGAGCCCGCCGAAAAGGCCCTGGCCGCCTTCCATGCCCAATGGCGCGAGGAGCCGCTGGTGCTGGACAAGTGGTTCGCCGTCCAGTCACGCGACCCGGGCGACGGCGCCATCGGCCGCATCCTGGCCCTGACCGCCCATCCCGACTTCGACGCCGGCAATCCCAACCGCCTGCGGGCCCTGGTCCAGGGCTTCGCCAGCGGCAATCCGGCCCGGTTCCACGACCCCAGCGGCGCCGGCTACGAATTCCTGGCCGACCAGATCCTGGGCGTCGACGGCTTCAACCCGATGACCGCCGCCCGACTGGTCGAACCGCTGGGCGCTTGGCGTCGCTACGTGCCGGAACTGGGCGCCCTGATGCGCGGCCAGCTGGAACGCATCCGCGACCACGCCGGCCTGTCGAAGAACGTGCTGGAACTGGTGTCGCGGGCGCTGGACTGACGTTTGGCCGCGCGAAGGCGGTGAGCGTGGTGTGATTCCTCGGTATCGGGGTTGCGACTAAAGGGCTCATCCCCTGTCGAAACCTCGGTTCTGCGGTGACGCGGGCCTTCCGGCTGCGGTAGATTCACCATGTCGGCGAAGTGACTCGCTGAAGCTTGCGGGAGCATCGAGCGTTGGAGCGTGGCGGGGCGAGAACCGGGAGGCTGGCGGGAGCCGGCTTTTCGGCGGCGGGCGCGACCCGCTCGCGCGCCGCGCAGTCGCCGTCCCAGGCCTATGTGCGCCTGGCGATCCTGGCCGCCCTGCTGCTGCTGGCCGTCTATACCGCCTTCGGCGTCAACCGCCTCAAGGAAGAGGCCAGCATCCCGCCCGGCGGCGCGCCGCTCGCGGCCCAGGCCAAGCTGGTGGCCGCCGCGGCCGAGACCAATCTGGCTGCCCAGCGCGCCGGCCTTTCGGCCGCCTCCGACCTTCTGCAGCGCGATCCCGGCGCGCCCATCGACGCGGCCGAGACCGCCCTGCGCGCGGCCGGCGGCGAGGCCATGGCCGTCGCCGTGATCGGCCCCTCCGACGTGCTGGCCGTCGCCGGCCGCGACCCGGCCGCCGACTGGAAATCCGCGGCCCGCGCCGCCGGCGCCTCGGGCCGCAGCCAGTGGATCGGCGGCGGAACCACCGGCCGCCTCTATGTCGCCGTCGCCGTGCCCGTTTCAGGCGGACGCGGCTTCGTCATCGCCTCCAGCGACCCCGCCCGCCTGATCGCCCAGCCGGCCAAGGGCGCCGTCGGCGCGCTGATGACGGCCGACGGCCAGATCCTGGCCGCCGCCGGCCGCCCGATCCAGGGCGCGACCACCCTGAAGGAAGCCTTCGCCGTCTCGGTCGAGGACCTGGGCGACGGCGCCGCGGCCCTGCGCGGCCAGTCGCTGGACGGCCAGGCCCTCGATCTCGCCGTCCAGCCCCTGGCCCAGGGCGCCCTGCTGGCCGCCGCCGGCGCCCGCTCGCGCACCGTGGCCAACGCCGACCAGGCCCTGATGGAAGGCGCCTTCTCGCTGCTGGCCCCGCTGGCCGTCGGCATCGCCCTGGCCCTGATGCTGATGGTGCAGAGCCGCCGGGTCGAGCGCGCCCAGCGCGAATTCGTCGACAGCGAACAGCGCTTCCGCCTGGCCGTCGAGGCCGCCCGCTGCGGCATCTGGGAATGGGAGCTGGGCGCCGACCAGGTGTTCATGTCCGACGTCACCGGCGCGATGTTCGGCTGGGGCGGCGGCGGCGTGGTGGGCGGCCAGGAGCTACTGGACCGCGTGTCGGTCGACCATCGCGACAAGGTCCGCCAAGCCTTGGCCAACGCGGCCACCTACGGCGCGTTCGACGTGTCGTTCCGCGTGCCGTCGCGCGACGGCGGCCGCGCCATCTGGATCGACGCCCGCGGCCAGGGGTTCGGCAAGCCCGGCGAGGACGGCTATTCGCGGATCATCGGCGTGGCGCTGGACGTCACCGAGGAGCGCCTGGCCCAAGCCCGCGCCCAGGCCGCCGAGAACCGCCTGCGCGACGCCATCGAGAGCGTGTCGGAAGCCTTCGTGCTCTGGGATCGCCAGGGCCGGCTGCTGATGTGCAACCGCAACTACCGCAACGTCTTCAACCTCGAGCCCAAGCTGCTCAAGCCGGGCGCGCCGCGCAACGAGGTCAACCGCTTCGCGGCCCTGGCCATCAAGCACGACCAGCCCGCCCCAGACGGCGCCAAGGGCGTGCGCGAGGCCGAGCTGAACGACGGCCGCTGGATCCAGATCAGCGAGCGCCGCACGGCCGAAGGCGGCCTGGTGATGACCGCCGCCGACATCACCGCGATCAAGAACCAGGAAGAGGCCCGCCGCCTCAACGAGGAGCAGCTGCAGTACGCCGTCACGGGCCTGGAACGTAGCCAGGAACAGCTGGCCGAACTGGCCCGCAAGTACGAGATGGAGAAGGTCAAGGCCGAGGGCGCCAACAAGGCCAAGAGCGAGTTCCTGGCCAACATGTCCCACGAGCTGCGCACGCCGCTGAACGCCATCAACGGCTTCTCCGAGATCATGATGAACGAGATGTTCGGCCCGTTGGGCGACCAGCGCTATAAGGGCTACAGCCTCGACATCCACAACTCCGGCCAGCACCTGCTGGCCCTGATCAACGACATCCTGGACATGTCGAAGATCGAGGCCGGCAAGATGAACCTGAAGTTCGAGCCCCTGCACCTGGAAGACGTCACCGAGGACGCCGTGCGGCTGGTGCGCAATCGCGCCGAGGCCGCCGGGCTGAAGCTGGAGATCGACTTCCCTACCCTGCCCGAGGTCGAGGCCGACTATCGCGCGGTCAAGCAGGTGCTGCTGAACCTGCTGTCGAACGCCATCAAGTTCACCCCCCGCGCCGGCCGCGTGACCGTGCGGGCCGAGGTGCGCCGCGATCCGCTGGGCGAGCGGGTCCGCGTCTCGGTCACCGACACCGGCATCGGCATCGCCGCCGAGGACCTGGCCCGCCTGGCCAAGCCGTTCGAGCAGGTCGAGAGCCAGCACGCCAAGACCACCCAGGGCACGGGCCTGGGCCTGGCCCTGACCAAGTCGCTGGTCGAGATGCACGACGGCGCGCTGGAAATGACCTCCACCCCCGGCGAAGGCACCACGGTCAGCTTCGTCCTGCCGATCAGCCAGAGCGGCCTGTCCATGCACCGCGACTTCGCGGCGGCTTAAGGTCCCCGTTGAAGAAGGTCCTGTTCGTCTGCAGCCAGAACAAGCTGCGCAGCCCGACCGCCGAGCAGGTATTCGCGACCCGCACGGATCTCGAAGTCGACTCCGCTGGGACCAATCAGGACGCCGAGAACCCGCTGACGGGCGAGCTGGTGGCCTGGGCCGACGTGATCTTCGTGATGGAGAAGACCCATCGCGCCAAGCTGTCCAAACGGTTCAAGCGCCATCTGAAGGCGCGGGTGATCTGCCTGGACATCCCCGACGACTACGCCTTCATGGATCCCGACCTGGTGACGCTGCTGCACGCCCGCGTCGGGCCGCACCTGCCCTAGGTCCGCCGCCTACCTTCGCCGCCAGGCCAGCATATGAGGATAGCCCGGGACGCCTGCCGCCTTGGCGCGGTGGGGCTCCAGGGTCAGTCCCCACCAGGCCAATAGTGGCGCTCCGACGTAGCCGCCTTGGCTGAAGCTCTCGGCCAGCGCCGAACCCTCGCCGCGATAGCCGCCCTCGTGGAACGGCACCGAGGCGTCCAGGCCCAGATGGACGGCCGCGGCGTACGACCAGGCCAGGGCGGCCATCTCCTCGCCGGGGTCGTCGGACACACCGTCTTCCAGGCGGGTCGGATCGCCGACCGCGACATGGCCGGCCTCGTGCAGCAGGTCACCCGGCCAGATGAGACGCCCGGGATCGACCCGTAGCCGTCCCTCGACCACCGCCACCCCGGGCAGGAAGGTCTCGCCGTCCAGCGCGGCGACCTCGACGGGAATTCCGATCTCGCGGACGAACGCGACGATGCGGCCGACCAGCGGATCGGCGAACTCCTCGGTCGAAATCTCCGCCGCGCTCGACGCCGCCATGCACCGCTCCCCTTCGCGGCGATCAAAGCCGCTTCGGCGCCGGCCGTAAACCCGCCGGAAAAATGGGGTGCGCGCGACAGGGTTTGGGCGGACGTTCCGCCGACGGCCCAGTTCGGCCGAGACCGGATCGTTTCCATGCCCCTGCGCCCCCTGTCCGCCGCCCTGGTCCTGGCCCTGATGTGCGGCGCCGCCCAGGCCGCCGTCGTCGGAACCAACACCCCGGCCCCGCCGATCACCGCCGCGCGAATTCAGGCGCTGCCGGCCAAGGACCGCGACGTCTGGGCGGCCTATCTGGCGCGCTCGGAGAAGCAGAATCTGGCCGATCGCGCCGCCCTGGCCGCCGAGCTGAAGCCCGGCCAACCCGCGCCGCCGCCGCCCGAAGAGGGTCCGGGCGGCCCCAAGGCCATGCCGCTGGACCGCGACGCGGCCTGGTACGCCACGCCCGAGGCCCGCCACGTGGCCGACGTCATCGTCAGCTTCCAGACCCCGGCCGGCGGCTGGAGCAAGAACCAGCCGCGCACCGGCGCCCTGCGCCAGCCCGGCCAGCCCTACGCCCCCGACAACGTCTCCAAGTACCTGGCCGCCGACGACTTCGACACGCCGCGCGACCCGCACTGGAACTATGTCGGCACGCTGGACAACGACGCCACCATCACCGAGCTGCGGTTCCTGGCCCGCGTCGCCGGCCAGGCCCCAGGCAAGGAGGTCGAGGCCTGGCGGGCCAGCTTCCTGCGCGGCGTCCGCTACCTGCTGGCCGCACAGTTCCCCAACGGCGGCTGGCCCCAGGTCTGGCCGCTGGAGGGCGGCTATCACGACGCCGTTACCTATAACGACGACGCCGTCACCGAGGCCGCCGAGCTGCTGACCGACGTCGCGAACGCGCAAGGTGATTACGCCTTCGCCCCGGCCGACCTGCGCAAGCTGGCCGGCGCCGCCGCCGAGCGCGCCGTGGCCGTCGTCCTGGCCACCCAGGTGGTGGTCGACGGCAAGCGCACCATCTGGGCCCAGCAGCACGACGCCCTGACCCTGAAGCCGGTGGCGGGCCGCAACTTCGAGCCGGCCGAGCTGTCGACCGAAGAGAGCGCCGACCTCCTGGTCTATCTGATGAGCCTGCCCAAGCCCTCGCCCGCCCTGGTCGCGGCGGTGCACGCCGGCGCCGACTACCTGGCCGCCAACGCCATCTACGACCAGGCCTGGACCGGCGGGAAGGACACCGAGGGCGGCCGCCGCCTGGTCGCCAAGCCCGGCGCCGGCCCCATCTGGGCGCGCTACTACGCCGCCGCCGGCAACACCCCGATCTTCGGCGACCGCGACAAGACCATCCACGACGACGTCAACGAACTGACCCTGGAGCGGCGCAACGGCTATTCCTGGTTCAACACCAGCCCGAAGAAGGCGCTGGACGCCTACGCCGTCTGGAAGAAAGATCACCCCGCGCCGGGCTGAGGTCGGAGCGCGCCCCAAGAAGCGCCCCAGAAAGACGAGGCCGCCCATGTCCCTGACGCTGCACATGCATCCGCTGTCGTCCTACTGCTGGAAGGCGCTGATCGCCCTCTATGAGAACGACACGCCGTTCGAGGCGCGGCTGGTCGATCTGAGCGATCCGGCGGTCGTCGCGGCGTTCAAGGCGCTGTGGCCCACGGCCAAGATGCCGCTGCTGGTCGATACGGCCCACGGCCGCACCGTGCCGGAGACCTCGATCCTCATCGAGTACCTGGACGAGACCTATCCCGGCCCCGTGCGGTTCATTCCCGACGATCCGGAAGGCGCGCGCCGCGCTCGGCTGATGGACCGCCTGTTCGACCTCTATGTGATGACGCCGATGCAGGCGATCGTCGCCGACCGCATCCGGCCCGCCGAGGCCCGCGATCCCTACGGCGTGGCCCAGTCTCGCGCCCAGCTGGCCATGGCCTACGACCTGCTGGAGACCGAGCTGGCCGGCCGGACCTGGGCGGCGGGCGAGGCGTTCGGCCTGGCCGACTGCGCGGCCGCCCCGGCCCTGTTCTATGCCGACAAGGTGGCGCCCCTGACGGACGCCCACCCGACGGTGAGGGCCTATTTCAACCGCCTGCTGACCCGGCCTTCATTCCAGCGGGTGCTGAAAGAAGCCGAGCCCTATTTCGCGATGTTCCCCGCCGGGGACTAGGCGGCGCGCGACCGGGCCATCGGGCGGCCGTCCGCCTGGCCCCGGCCGGTGTCGAACCGCGCGACCATCCGGCCCAGCTCGCCGGCCTCGCTGCGCAGGTTCGAGGCGGCGGCGGTGGCCTCCTCGACCATGGCGGCGTTCTGCTGGGTCACCTGGTCCATCTGGTTGATGGCCGAATTGACCTGGGCCAGGCCCGTGGCCTGCTCCTGCGAGGACTGGGCGATCTCGGAGATCAGCACGTCGATTTGCGAGACCTTGCCGGCGATGCCGTTCAGGGCCTGGCCGGTGTCGCCCACCAGCTGGACGCCGCGCGAGACCTGGGCGGTGCTGCTGGCGATCAGGGTCTTGATCTCCTTGGCCGCCTCGGCCGAACGCTGGGCCAGGGCCCGCACTTCTTGCGCCACGACCGCGAAGCCGCGACCGGCCTCGCCGGCGCGAGCCGCCTCGACGCCCGCGTTCAGGGCCAGGAGGTTGGTCTGGAAGGCGATCTCGTCGATGACGCCGATGATCTGGGTGATCTGGCCCGAGCTCTGCTCGATCTCGCCCATGGCGGCGACGGCCTCACGCATGACCACGCCGGACTTGGTGGCCTCCTCGCGGGCGGCGGAAGCGGCGTTGGACGCCTCCCTGGCGCCCGTGGCGCTGCGGCGGACCGTGGCGGTCAGCTCGTCCAGGGCCGCGGCGGTCTCTTCCAGGCTGGCGGCCTGCTGCTCGGTGCGGCGCGACAGGTCGTCCGACGCCGCGGCGATCTCGTCCGAGCCGGCCTGCAGGCCGTCGGTGGCCGAGGCGATGGCCCCCATGGCGCGGCGCAGGCTGTCGATGGTGGTGTTGAAGTCGCTCTTGATCTGCTGGAAGCGGCCTTCGAACGGGGCGTGGATGTCGGCGGTCAGGTCGCCCCGCGCCATGCGGCCCAGGCTTTCGGCCAGGGCCGAGACCACCGCGCCCTGCTCGGCCTCGGCCTGCTGGCGCTGCGCCTCGCCCCGCGTCCGCTCCAGTTCGACCTCGGTGACGTCGGTGGCGAACTTGATGACCTTGTAGGGCTTGCCGGTCTTGTCGAGCACGGGGTTGTAGGAGGCCTGGATCCAGATCTCCTTGCCGCCCTTGCCGATCCGCAGGAACTTGGCCGCGACGAACTCGCCGCGATTGAGCGTGGCCCAGAAGTCCCGGTACTCGGCGCTCTGGGCGACGCCCGGCGGCACGAACAGGCTGTGGTGGCGTCCCTCGATCTCGCTGGCCGTATAGCCCAGCGCGCCCAGGAAGTTGGCGTTCGCCCCCAGGATCGTGCCGTCCAGCGTGAACTCGATCACCGCCTGCGAGCGATCCATAGCCGCGACCTGGGCCTCCAGGTCCTGGACGCGTCGCGCGTCGGCCTGCCGCGCCTTGCCATGACCTGAAAACATCGTCGCCGTCCCGAGATAGGTGCAGTTGATGCGAGCTTTAGGCCTGACGAAGGTTAACGGCGCCCTAATTAAAAAACAACGTGTTGCCACAACTCATGGAGGAAACAAGAACCCTTTAAATGTAAAGGCTTGTCACAATTCAAATAATTAATGACAGATTAATTTAGATTTTATGGCGCTTCAAAACTCAATCGGTGTATGGTTACGCACGGCTAAGCCTCGGAATACAGTATGCCTTTGCGTCAGCTCATCGCGGCCCTGGCCGATAACTTGGATATCGGGGTCGTGCTGACCGATGGATTGCTGGCGCCGCCGGGTCCCCACATCCTGTATGTGAACACAACGTTTGAGCGCATGACCGGCTTCGATCGGGCCGAAATCCTGGGAAAAAATCCTCGCATTTTTCAGGGTCCCGGCACGAGTTTGGCCGCGCGCAAGCGTTTGGCGCGGGCTTTGCGCAACGGCGAGCGCCATTCCACCACCCTGGTGAACTACCGAAAGTCCGGCGAAGCCTATCTCTGCGCCATCGACGTCTTCCCGATCGTCACCCCGCAGGGCGAGCTGATCAACGCCGTGGCCCTGGAACGCGAGGTCGAGCGGCGGCCGGGCCGGCACCCGACCTTCCGCCCGGCGGCCGGGCCGGCCGAATAGGTTTAGGTGTCGGCTTCCCAGGCCAGGAATTCCGGCGTCTCCAGCAGGCGCTCGCAATAGGCGCCGGCGGCTCCGGTGTCGCCGTAGTCCGACAGGTGGATCCCGTAGGTGCGGAAACGGGTCGCGACCGGGGTGTAGAAGGCGTCGGCGATCGACCACTCGCCCAGCAGGAACGGCCCGCCCGAGCGCTTGAGCAGCTGGTTCCAGCGCTCGACGATCTTGCGCACGTCCTTCTGGGTGGCCTCGGAGATCGCCACGTGGCGCGGGGTCTCCTCCAGGGCCATCGGACACTCGCCGCGCAGGGACGAAAAGCCCGAATGCATCTCGGCCGCGGCGGCGCGGGCCAAGGCTCGCAGGGCGGGATCGGCCGGCCACAGGCCCGCGTCCGGGAACCTGTCGGCCAGATATTCGCAGATCGCCAGCGAGTCCCAGATCGCCAGGTCGCCGTCCTTCAGCACCGGCACCAGGCGGCTGGGCGAGTGCTTGGCGATCTCGGCGTCCGAGGCCTCGCCCTGGCGCAGTTCGACCACGGTCTCCTTGAAGGGCTGGCCCGTACGCTTGAGCGCCAGCCACGGACGCAGCGACCAGCTGGACCACTTCTTGGTGCCGACGACGATTTCCATGGCGGTCTCCCTGGGCGAACAACGGACGCCTGGGCTTAGCGCGCCCGCCCGCCGGGAACAACGCCCGCCGGGCTACCGATTTTCGCTTTCGTCGACCAAGGGTCGCGGAAAGGCATAGGCCCAGGGATGGACCTCGGCCGGCGCGCCCGGATCGCGGGCCAGGGCGCGCAGCGACCGCGCCCGATTGAGCTCGGCGAAGCTGACGATCTGGGCCGAGCGTCCGACGGGCTCGGGGCGGGTAAGGGACAGGGCCTGCATGAGCGACCTCCCATGTTGGGTTTGGCATAACGACCGTCTGGCGCGGCCATGACGCCATTGAAGGCCCCTCCGCCTGAACGGGCATGAGCGCTGTCGTTGTCTGGCGTTCATCTGGCGGTCTGGAAACGGCCTCGATTTCCCCTCTGGCGCTGCCGCTTCCCTTACGTCTATGGTCGGCCCAACGATTAGAACAAATGTTTGAAGGGAGAGGCCCGGGATGGCGCAGGCGAAGACGGCCGGCGGCGCAACGCCGCTGTACTCGAACGGCTACAAGGCCACGGTGCTGGGGCTTCTGCTCGCCACCTACACCTTCAACTTCATCGACCGCACGATCATCGCCACCATCGGCCAGGCCATCAAGGTTGACCTCAAACTCACCGACACCCAGCTGGGCCTGCTGGGCGGGCTCTATTTCGCCCTGCTCTACACGATCCTGGGCATCCCCATCGCCCGCATGGCCGAGCGCTGGAACCGGGTGACGATCATCTCGGTGTCGCTGGTGATCTGGTCGGGCTTCACGGCCCTGTGCGGCAGCGCCGCCAGCTTCGCCCAACTGGCCCTCTACCGCTTCGGGGTGGGCGTGGGCGAGGCCGGCTGCTCGCCGCCGTCCCACTCGCTGATCAGCGACTATTACGAGCCCAAGAAGCGCGCCTCGGCCCTGTCGATCTATTCGTTCGGCATCCCGCTGGGCACGATGTTCGGGGCGGTGGCCGGGGGCTGGCTGGCCCAGGAGTTCAGCTGGCGCGTGGCCTTCGTGATCGTGGGCCTGCCGGGCATCCTGCTGGCCCTGATCGTCAAGCTGGTGGTCAAGGAGCCGCCGCGCGGACACTCGGAAATCAAGGAGCGCCCCCTCGAAGCCGAGGACGTGGTGGTGGAGCCCGCCAAGCCGGCCTTCTCCCTGGCCAACGAATTCGCCGAGATCTGGGCCGTGCTGAAGGTGCTGTTCGGCAAGTGGCCCGTCCTGCACATGATGCTGGGCGTGACCATCGCCTCGTTCGGCTCTTACGGGGCCAATGCGTTCGTGCCGCCCTACTTCATCCGCAACTTTGGTCTGGGCCTGGCCCAGGTCGGGTTGATCGTCGGCCTGGTGGGCGGCTTCTCGGCCGGGGTCGGCACCCTGGTCGGCGGCTTCCTGACCGACTGGTCGGGCAAGCGCAGCGCCAAATGGTACGCCCTGGTGCCGGCCATCGGCCTGGCGGTCTGCACCCCGATCTACATCGCCGCCTATCTGCAGACCAATTGGCAGACCACCGCCCTGATCCTGCTGATCCCGGGCATCTTCCACTACACCTACCTGGCCCCGACCTTCGGCGTCGTCCAGAACTCGGTGGAGCCGCGCCGCCGGGCCACGGCCACGGCCCTGCTGTTCTTCTTCCTGAACCTGATCGCCCTGGGCGGCGGGCCGGTGTTCACCGGCTGGCTGATCGACCACCTGGCGCGGTTCCACTTCAACCATCCGGGGGTGAGTTCGATCTTCCAGGCCCTGGGCGGTTCCTTCACCGACCCCGGCGCGGCCAGCTTCACCGCCCAGTGCCCCGGCGGCCTGGCCCCCAAGGGCTCGCCCGCCGACCTGGCCAAGGCCTGCCACGGCGCCATGGCCCGGGCCACCCAGCAAGGCGTCATCATCACCCTGTGCTTCTACGGCTGGGCCGCCCTGCACTACGCCCTGGCGGCGATCGGCATGGTCAAGCACATGCGGGAACGAGCGGGGGTGCAGGGGTAAGGTCCTTTCTCGTTCGGCGACCACTTGCCCCCTTCGAGCCTTCGGCCCTCCTTCCCCCGGAGGGGGAAGAGGACACGGAGGTGCGTGAACGCGACGTCCTCCGCCCCCTACGGGGCGGACAGACCGCGAAGCGGTCAGGTGGGGGCAAGTGGGTGTGCTCTCACGCCAATCTGGCCATGAGCTGGTTGGGAAGGGTGCGAAGCGCCCGGGCCTCGCCCGGAGGATTTGCAGTATGTGTACCGTTTCGACGAAGTCCGTGCGCTTCGCGTGGAACCGTTATCCGCAAGGCCGGGGCGCGCGGGCCTTTTCCGCCCTTCACCCCACCCGGTGTTTCCTCCTGGATCTGTGCACCGCTTGAGTTCAGAGGCGGGAGTGAGCCTAACGAGGACCGGAGCGAACCCCACGACGGGCGGAGCCTTCCAGCGAAGACCCTGATGGGCGAGCTTACGTCCCTCGCCCTCTTTTTCAGTCTCCCTCCGGCCGAAGCCGAAGAGGACCCCGCGCGTCCACCCCTGAAAGCCGCTTCGGTCGCTGGCCTCGCGCCCTTCCCGTGCCTTCAGGTGACATCAGGATACGGCAGGCCCAAGCGAGGGGGATAAGTTAGGTCGAAAAAGTTCAAGCGATTGAAATCGCTGAGCTCTGATCGCTATCCGCTAGGGATAGAGCCCTTTCCTCCTCATCCGCACAGCGGGTGAGGAGAAAGCATAGGCCGCCCCTAACCCCGCGCCGCGGCTTCCAGCGGCGCGATGTCCAGCTTGACCATCTTCAGCATCTGCTCCGTCACCCGCCGCACGACGGCCGGGTCGGGGTCTTCCATCAGCTCGCGCAGCCGTGTCGGGGCGATTTGCCAGGACAGACCCCAGCGGTCCTTCAGCCAGCCGCACTCCTCCACCGAGCCGCCGTCCTTGAGCGCGTCCCACAGCCGGTCGAGTTCACCTTGCGTGTCGCACTCGACCATGATCGAGAAGCTGTGGTTGAACGGGTCCAGCGGCCCGGCCTCGATGGCCATGTAGTTCTGGCCGCCCAGGGTGAAGCTGGCGATCCGCACGCTGCCGGCCGGGCCGGACGGGTTGTCGCCCATCACCGCCGAGAGGCCCTCGAGCGTCGAGCCCGGGATCAGGTCGACATAGAAGCGGACCGCCGCCTCCATGTCCTTTTCGAACCACAGGTGCTGGGTGACCTTCATAGCCTCGTCCTTTCCTCGCCTAGGGTATGGGAGCGGCCCGGCGGACCCGCCCGTTCCATATCGAGGACGAACCGCGCCCGAACGGGCCGACATTCCGGGCCAAGTAATAATCCCCTTCCCTTGACTCCCCCCTCGGACGGGACCAAACGCCCGGCCCATGATCACGCGCTATTCCCGCCCCGAAGCCGCCGCCATCTGGTCCAGCCAGACCAAGTACAAGATCTGGTTCGAGATCGAGGCCCACGCCGCCGACGCCATGGCCGAGCTGGGGGTGATCCCCAAGCTGGCCGCCCAGACGATCTGGGAAAAGGGCCGCGACGCGGTCTGGGACAGCGACCGCATCGACGAGATCGAGCGGGTCACCAAGCATGACGTCATCGCCTTCCTGACCCACGTGTCGGAAATCGTCGGCCCCGAAGCGCGCTTCCTGCACCAAGGCATGACCAGCAGCGACGTGCTGGACACCTGCTTCGCCGTGCAGCTGTCGCGCGCCACCGACCTGCTGCTGGAAGACGTCGACCTGGTCCTGGCCGCGCTGAAGCGCCGGGCCCTCGAGCACAAGATGACCGTCTGCGTGGGCCGCAGCCACGGCATCCACGCCGAACCGATCACCTTCGGCCTGAAGCTGGCGGGCTATTACGCCGAGTTCCAGCGCGCCAAGGAGCGCCTGGCCATGGCCAAGTTCGAGATCGCCACCTGCGCGATCTCGGGCGCGGTGGGCACCTTCGCCAATGTCGATCCGCGCGTCGAACAGCACGTGGCCGACAAGATGGGCCTGGCCGTCGAGCCGGTCTCGACCCAGGTGATCCCGCGCGACCGCCACGCGGCCTATTTCGCCGCCCTGGGCGTGGTCGCCTCGTCGATCGAGCGCCTGGCCACCGAGATCCGCCACCTGCAGCGCACCGAAGTCCTCGAAGCCGAAGAACCCTTCGATCCGGGCCAGAAGGGCTCGTCCGCGATGCCCCACAAGCGCAACCCGATCCTGACCGAGAACCTGACGGGCCTGGCGCGCCTGGTCCGTTCGGCCGTGGTGCCGGCCATGGAGAACGTCGCCCTCTGGCACGAGCGCGACATCAGCCACTCGTCGGTCGAGCGCGGCATCGGGCCGGACGCCACCATCCACCTCGACTTCGCCCTGCGCCGCCTGGCGGGCGTGATCGAGCGCTTCAACATCTATCCCGACAACATGGCCAAGAACCTGGACAAGCTGGGCGGCCTGGTCTTCTCGCAGCGCGTGATGCTGGCCCTGACCCACAAGGACGTCAGCCGCGAGGACGCCTATGCGGCGGTCCAGGGCAACGCCATGAAGGTGTGGCGCGGCGAGGGCCGGTTCATCGACTTCCTGAAGGCCGATCCGATCGTGTCGAAGGCCCTGACGGACGCCGAGCTCGAGGAGCTGTTCGACTTCGGCTACCACACCAAGAACGTCGACGTGATCTTCAAGCGGGTCTTCGGCGAACAGGCCTGAGCCCTTGCGTAAGGCAGGCTTCCCGGCGGTGACGGACGCGGCCACCCGCGTCCTGATCCTGGGCAGCCTGCCGGGCGAGGCCTCGCTGGCGCTCGCCCAGTACTACGGCAATCCGCGCAACGCCTTCTGGCGGCTGATGGAGGGCGTGCTCGACACGCCTCTGGTCCCTCTCGCCTACGAAGATCGCCTCGCCGCCCTGCTGGCCCGGGGCGTGGGCCTGTGGGACGTGATCGGCGAGGCCGAGCGGCCCGGCAGCCTGGACGCGGCCATCCGCGATCCCGCCGCCAACGACCTGCTGGCCCTGATCGAGACCCTTCCCGCCCTGCGCGGCGTGGCCTTCAACGGCGGGACGGCCGCGAAGCTGGGCGCGCGTTTGGTCGGCGACCGCATTCCGACCCTGGCCCTGCCCTCCTCCAGCCCCGCCCACGCCGCGTGGTCGTTCGAGCGGAAGGCGCAGGCCTGGAATCGACTGCTCGACTGGCTGGCCTGAGCTCGTCGGAGGCGGTCGACCGCCTTTTGCGAACATTACGGCATTTTCATCTGCGCGGCCGGGCCAACTGAGGCAGCATCGCCCCTCCTGTGGGGAGACCATTTCCGTATGCGCATCGTTCTGCTGGCCGCCGTCTCGGCGCTCGCCTTTTCCAGCACCGGCTTCGCGGCCGAGCCCGCCAAGCCGGTCTACGGCGCCTGGGGCGTCGACCTGACCAACGGCGACACCGCGATCAAGCCCGGCAATGACTTCGACCGCTACGTCAACGGCGCCTGGGAGGCCAAGACCCAGATCCCGCCCGACCAGGCCTCGGCCGGCGTGACCACAGACATCTACAACCTCTCGCAGGTGCAGCTGCGCGACCTGATCGAGACCGCCCCGGCCGCCAGCCAGATCGGCGCCCTCTACAAGAGCTTCATGGACGAGGCCAAGGTGGAGGCGGTCGGCGACAAGCCGCTGAAGGCTGACCTGGCCAAGCTGAACGCGATCAAGACCAAGGCTGCCTTCGTCAAGGCCATGGGCGCCTCGCGGGGCGGGCTGGGCAGCCTGCTGGTCGACATCGACGTCAGCGCCGACGCCAAGAACCCCGACATCAACGTCCTCTACCTGACCCAGGGCGGCGGCCTGACCCTGCCCGACCGCGAATACTATCTGAACGACAGCTTCAAGAAGCAGCTGGACGCCTACCGGGCCTTCGCCGAGCGCGCCCTGAAGATGAGCGGCCACCCCGATCCGGCCGCCGGCGCGGACGCCGTCATCGCCTTCGAGACCCGCATCGCCAAGGCCAACTGGCCCCGGGCCGAGCGCCGCGACATCGACAAGACCTACAACCCCATGACCATGGCCGAGCTGCAGGCCTTCGCGCCGCAGGTCGCCTGGGCGGACTATCTGAAGGCGGCGGGCGTGCCGGCCGTCTCCAAGGTGATCGTCGGCGAGAAGTCGGCGGTGAAGGACACCGTCACGATCCTGGACGAGACCCCGCTGGAGACCCTCAAGGCCTGGCAGACGGTCCACATCCTGATGGAGGTCTCGCCCTATCTCTCCAAGCGCTATGTCGACAGCCGCTTCGAGTATGTCACCGCCCTGAGCGGCCAGACCGTGCTGCGCCCGCGATGGAAGCGCGGCGTGGTGCTGGTCGACGGCAGCCTGGGCGAGCTGGTCGGCAAGGCCTATGTGCAAAAGCACTTCCCGGCCGACTCCAAGGCCCAGATGCTGGTGCTGATCGGCAATCTGAAGACCGCCATGGCCAGTCGCATCCAGCAGTCGCCGTGGATGAGCGCCTCGACCAAGACCGAAGCCCTGGCCAAGCTGTCGAAGATGCAGGTGATGGTCGGCTATCCGGACAAGTGGCGCGACTATTCGCGCCTGAAGCTGAGCGCCGGCGACCTCTACGGCAACGTCAAGCGCAGCCGGGCCTTCGAGTGGGCCTACCAGTTGGCCGATCTGGGCAAGCCGGTCGACCGCGAGAAGTGGTCGATGACCCCGCAGACCGTGAACGCCTACAACAGCGGCCTGCAGAACAAGATCGTCTTCCCGGCCGCCTATCTGCAGGCGCCCAACTTCGACCCCGCCGCCGATCCGGCGGTGAACTATGGGGCGATCGGCGCCACCATCGGCCATGAGATCAGCCACGGCTTCGACGACCAGGGCCGCAAGATCGACGCTGGCGGCGCGCTGCGCGACTGGTGGACGGCCGAGGACGCCAAGCGCTTCAACGCCGAGGCCGACGTCCTGGGCAAGCAGTTCGACGGCTACGAGGCCCTGCCGGGCACGTTCGTCAACGGCAAGCTGACCATGGGCGAGAACATCGCCGACCTGGCCGGCCTGCGCATCGCCCTGGACGCCTACCACGCCTCGCTGGGCGGCAAGCCGGCGCCGGTGATCGACGGCCTGACCGGCGACCAGCGGTTCTTCCTGGGCTATGGCCAGTCCTGGCGGGACAGGGTGCGCGACGAGGCGCTGAAGTCGCAGATCGCGTCGGACCCGCACGCGCCCTCGTCGTTCCGCCTGATCGGCTCGACCCGCAACATCGACGCCTGGTACGACGCCTTCGACGTCAAGGCCGGCGAGACCTACTACCTCAAGCCGGAAGACCGCTCGCGGGTCTGGTAGCCCACAAAAGCAAAAGGGCCGCCCCGAGGGGCGGCCCTTTCAGCATCCGAAGCTCGGAAGCCTTATTCGCCGGCGGCGAACTTTATTCGCCAGCGGCGATTTGGCCGCGGGCCAGGGCCAGCAGTTCGTCCATCTTGCGACGGACTTCGCCCTCGCCGACATTGACGCCCGAGCTCTTCAGGTCGCCGGCGACCTTGCGCAGCACGTCCTCGTCGCCCGGCTGCTCGAAATCGGACTTCACGACGGCGCGGGCGTACTCGTCGACGGTCGCCAGCCCCATCAGTTCGGCCGCCCATTCGCCCAGCAGGCGATTGCGACGGGCGGTCGCCTTGAACTCCTGTTCCTGCTCCAGCGCGAACTTGCGTTCGAAACCCTGTTCGCGTTCGTCGAAGGTGGTCATGAAAGCCCCAATAGTCTTTGAGCCGGCTGCATATCCCGTGGCGAGCCGCCCGGCAATCAGAAGCAACGCCGCAGCACCCCCGATCCGGTCACAATCCCGCGGACGAGGCTAGGGCTGTTTGCGCCAGAGGCCGCGTTCGGCTAGTTTCGGCGGGACATTTTTCGTGAGCGGCCTTGAGTCGAACGTCGCGCGCAGCTATCGGCCGCGCGCGCTTTTCGTTTCTCCGGAGTTTTCCCGGGGACCTGTGTTCAGGTAAGGGGCGCGCCCGCAGCCAGAAGGGCCTCGACGAGAGCCATGACCACCCGCCGCAAGAAGATCTACGAAGGCAAGGCCAAGATCCTGTACGAGGGTCCCGAACCGGGCACCCTGATCCAGTACTTCAAGGACGACGCCACCGCTTTCAACGCCCAGAAGAAGGCGATCCTCGAAGGCAAGGGCGTGATCAACAATCGCATCAGCGAATATATGATGACGCGCCTGAACGGCATCGGCGTCCAGAACCACTTCATCCGCCGCATCGGCCTGCGCGAACAGCTGATCAAGGAAGTCGAGATCATCCCGCTCGAGGTGGTGGTGCGCAACATCGCCGCCGGCTCGATCGCCACGCGCCTGGGCCTGGCCGAGGGCACGCCCCTGCCCCGCTCGATCATCGAATTCTACTACAAGGACGACAAGCTGGGCGACCCGATGGTCTCCGAGGAGCACATCACCGCGTTCAACTGGGCCGCCACCCAGGAGATCGACGACATGATGGCCATGGCCCTGCGCGTGAACGACTACATGAGCGGCCTGTTCAGCGCCGTCGGCATCACCCTGGTGGACTTCAAGGTCGAGTTCGGCCGCATCTACGAAGGCGACTTCAGCCGCGTGATCCTGGCCGACGAGATCAGCCCCGACAGCTGCCGCCTGTGGGACTCGGCCACCAACGAGAAGATGGACAAGGACCGGTTCCGCCGCGACCTGGGCAATGTCATCGAAAGCTACACCGAGGTGGCCCGCCGCCTCGGCATCATGAAGGAAATGCCCACCGTCATCCAAGGCGGCGTGCACTAGAGCGAGTGACCATGAAAGCCAAGGTTCAAGTGTTCCTCAAGCCCGGCGTCCTGGACGTGCAGGGCAAGGCCGTCGAAGCCGCCCTGCACGGGCTGGGCTGGGCCGACGTCTCGGGCGTGCGGGTGGGCCGCACCATCGAGTTCGACCTCACCGAGACCGACGCCGACAAGGCCCAGGCCGAGGTCAAGGCCATGTGCGACAAGCTGCTGGCCAACACGGTCATCGAAAGCTACCGCGTCGAGATCGCCTAGCGACACCGATTGGGGACACACGCATGCGTGTGTCCCCAGCCGCGAGCAGAGCGCCCTTCCCTGGAAGCGGCGCTTTTTCTTTGCCCGCATCTTCCGCCGTAGCTTCGCCGCCCCATGTTCGATGAAACGGGCGGAGGCGATCCATGAGCGCGAAATACGAACTGGCCCAGGTCAATTTCGGCCGCCTGCGCGCGCCCGTCGACCATCCGATGATCAAGGACTTCGTCGACAACCTGGCGCCCATCAACGCCCTGGCCGAGGCCTCGCCCGGCTTCGTCTGGCGGCTGACCGGCGAAGGCGGCGACGCCACGGACCTCAAGCCCTTCGAAGACCCGTTGATGGCGATCAACATGTCGGTCTGGACCGACATCCCCTCGCTGGGCGCCTACGTCTATCGCAGCGACCACGTGCGCATCATGCGCCGCCGCCGCGAGTGGTTCGAGCACATGGATCTCTACATGGTGCTGTGGTGGGTCCCGGCCGGCCACCGCCCCACCATCGACGAAGCCAAGGCCAGGCTGGCCCTGCTGGAGGCCAACGGCCCCGCGCCCGACGCCTTCACCTTCAAGGTCCCCTTCCCCGCGCCCGACATGGACAGCGTCGAGCCCGTGCTGGACGAGTGCGCCTAGCCGCGATCTGAACGCATCCCCTCGGCCCCGCGTTGTCTCCACAAGGCTGGGACAAGACGATGGGCATCGGGCGCAGGGATTTTCTGCTCGGCAGCGGCCTGGCGATGGCCGCCAGCCCCGCGCTGGCCCAGACCCTGCCGGCCGCGCCGGTCCCCTATCAGTCGTCGCCGGACGCGCCTCCACCGCCGCCGCCCGACTGGACCGCCGTGAAGGCTCAGTTCCAGACCGCGCCGGACGAGATCAACATGAGCGCCATGCTGATCGCCACCCACCCGCTGCCGGTGCGCCGGGCGATCGATCAGTTCCGCCGTGAGCTGGACTGGCGGCCGGTGACCTATCTGGAGGACAACAACCGCCGCCTGCAGGGCTACAGCCGCGCCGCCGCCGGCCGCTATCTGGGCCTGCCGGGCGACCAGGTGGCCCTGACCGACAGCACCACCCTGGGCGCGGCCCTGGTCTATGGCGGGCTGAAGCTGAGCTATGGCGACGAGATCGTCACCACCAACCAGGACTACTACGTCACCCACGAATCCTTGCGCCGCGCCGCCCTGCGCAACGGCTCGACGGTAAAGCGCATCGACCTCTTCGACCGCATCGAGACCGTGTCGGAAGCCGACATGGTCGCCCGCCTGATGGCGGCGGTCACACCCAAGACCCGGGTCTTCGCCCTGACCTGGGTGCATTCCAGCACTGGCCTGAAGCTGCCCCTTCCCGCCATCTCGGCCGCCCTGGCCCAGGTCAACGCCACGCGCCAGGAGCCCGAGCGGATCATCCTGGCCGTCGACGGCGTGCACGGCTTCGGCAACCAGGACGCCACCCTGGCCAGCCTTGGCTGCGACATCTTCATGGCCGGCTGCCACAAGTGGCTGTTCGGGCCGCGCGGCACCGGGATCATCGCCGCCAACGCCCAGGGCTGGGCCCGCCTGCGTCCCTCGGTGCCCAGCTATGTCGACAGCGCCGCCTGGACCGCCTGGATCAACAATGCGCCCCTTCTGGAGAACACCGACGGTCCGCTGATGTCGCCCGGCGGCTTCAAGGCCTTCGAGCACCTCTGGTCGATCCCGGCCGCCGTCGACTTCCACGAGCAGATCGGCAAGGCCCGGGTCGCGGCCCGCACCACCGAGCTGGCCGACCAACTGAAGGCCGGCCTGGCCCTCATGCCGCATGTACGCCTGGTCACGCCGCGCGACCCGCGCCTGTCGGCGGGCATCGTCTCGTTCGACGTCCAGGGCCTGTCGACCGACGCCGCGGTAGCCCGCCTGCGCCGCCGCCGGATCATCGCCTCGGCCGCGCCCTATGCGATCCAGCACGTGCGCCTCACGCCCAGCATCATGAACTCGCCCGCCGAGGTGGACCTGGCGCTGGCGGAGGTGCGTGGCCTGGCGTCCGCATAGCCCCGCCCCTCAAGTAAGGGGTTTCATACGCTGACAACCCCCACGAACGGTGCTAGAGGCCCGCGCTATGAAAGCCGCCGTCGTCGTCTTCCCCGGTTCCAATTGCGATCGTGACTGCAAGGTCGCCATCGAGCGCTCCGCCGGAGCCCGCGTCGAGATGGTCTGGCACCAGGAGACGGCCCTGCCGGACGACCTGGACCTGATCGTCCTGCCCGGCGGCTTCTCCTACGGCGACTACCTGCGCTGCGGGGCCATGGCGGCCCAGAGCCCGGTCATGCGCGAAGTGATCAAGGCCGCCGACGACGGCGTCGCCGTGGTCGGCATCTGCAACGGCTTCCAGGTGCTGTGCGAGGCGGGGCTGCTGCCCGGCGCCCTGCTGCGCAACGAGAAGCTGAAGTACATCTGCAAGCCCGTCGCCCTGGACGTGGTCAACAGCCAGACCCGCTTCACCGCCGGCTTCGGCGAGCAGCGCTCGGCCGTGATGACCGTGGGCAACGGCGAGGGCAACTTCTTCGCCGACGAAGAGACGCTGAACCGCATCGAAGGCGAAGGCCAGGTGGTGTTCCGCTACCAGGACAATCCCAACGGCTCGGCCCGCGACATCGCCGGCATCATGAACGCCAAGGGCAACGTCCTGGGCCTGATGCCCCACCCCGACCGCTCGTTCGATCCGGACCTCGGCTCGGAAGACGGCGCCCTTCTGTTCCGCAGCATCTTCGCCAGCGCCTAGGCGTCGCGCCGCCCGCGCGAATGCGGGCTGGAACGGTGTTATATTATAGCAAGCTCGAATAACCGCTCCTAAGGTGCCCGCACCATTGGGGAGCTTTTCCATGAGTCTCGCATCCACCCTGCGCGCGGGCCTGCTGGCCGCCGCCGCCCTCGCCGCCTTCGCCGGCGCCTCCCATGCCCAAACCCCGGCCCTGACCCCGGACATCGACGGCAAGTACGTCGCGCCCAAGGTCGGCTACGACTACGACAAGCGCGTGGTCATGGTGCCGATGCGCGACGGGACCAAGCTCTACACCGTGATCGTGGTGCCCAAGGGCGCCAAGAACGCCCCGATCCTGCTGACCCGCACGCCCTACAACGCCGCCAAGCGCACGGCGCGCAACGACAGCGCCTCGATGCTGGCCACCCTGGCTGAGGGCGACAGCGTCTTCGTCACGGACGGCTACATCCGCGTGATCCAGGACATCCGAGGCAAGTACGGCTCGGAAGGCGACTACGTCATGACCCGCCCGCTGAAGGGGCCGCTGAACAACAGCGAGGTCGACCACGCCACCGACGCCTACGACACCATCGAGTGGCTGACCAAGAACGTGCCCGAGAGCAACGGCAAGGTCGGCATGCTGGGCAGCTCGTACGAGGGCTTCACCGTGGTGATGGCCCTGGTCAATCCGCACCCGGCCCTGAAGGTGGCCGCGCCGATGAGCCCGATGGTCGACGGCTGGATGGGCGACGACTGGTTCCACTACGGCGCGTTCCGGCAGGTGAACTTCGACTACTTCACCGGCCAGACCACCGTGCGCGGCGCGGGCGAAGGCATCCAGCGCGCCGGCCCCGACGACTACGAGAACTTCCGTCGCGCCGGCTCGGCCGGCGACTACGCCAAGGCCCATGGCGTCGATGTGCTGCCGTGGTGGAAGAAGACCACCGAGAACGCCGCCTACACGCCGTTCTGGAGCCAGCAGGCGCTGGACAAGACCATGGCCGAGCAACCACTGAAGGTGCCGACCATGTGGATCCAGGGCCTGTGGGACCAGGAGGACATGTGGGGCGCGGTCCACGCCTACGCCGCCACCGAGCCCAAGGACACGGCCAACGACAAGAGCTACCTGGTGCTGGGCCCCTGGCGTCACAGCCAGGTCAATTATGACGGCTCAAGCCTGGGCGCCTTCAAGTGGGACGGCGACACCGCCCTGCAGTTCCGCCGCGATGTGCTGCTGCCCTTCTTCAACCAGTATCTGAAGGACGGCGCGCCCAAGGCCGACACCCCGCCGGTGCTGATCTACGATCCGGGCGAGAACCGCTGGGATCGCTACAAGTCCTGGCCTCAGGGCGGCAGCAAGCCCTTGTACCTGACCAACAAGGGCGGCCTGTCGTTCAGCGCCCCGGCGGCGGCCAAGGGCCCGGCGGCCTATGACGAATACGTCTCCGATCCGGCCAAGCCCGTGCCCTACATCCCGCGTCCGATGAAGTTCGGCGATCGTGATAAATGGACGCCCTGGCTGCTGACTGACCAGCGCGCGGTGGCCGACCGCACCGATGTGCTGTCTTACGTCTCCGAACCCCTGACCGCGCCGCTGAAGATCGCCGGCGTGCCCAAGGTCAACCTTGTGGCTTCCACCAGCGGCAGCGACAGCGACTGGGTGGTCAAGCTGATCGACGTCTATCCCGACGAGGTCCCCAGCCAGCCCGAGCTGGGCGGCTACCAGCTGGCTGTGGGCATGGACATCTTCCGTGGCCGCTATCGCGAGAGCTTCAGCGATCCCAAGGCGCTCAAGCCCAATGCGCCGCTGAAGTACCAGTTCATTCTGCCGACCGCGAACTACACCTTCCAGCCGGGGCACCGGATCATGGTGCAGGTGCAGTCCAGCTGGTTCCCGCTCTACGACCGCAACCCGCAGACCTTCGTGCCCAACATCTTCTTCGCCAAGCCGGCGGACTATGTGAAGGCGACCCAGCGGGTCTATCACGCGGGGGATACGGCCAGCTTCATCGAGCTGCCGGTGGTGGGGCAGTAGCACTCACCACTTGCCCCCTTCGGGCCTTCGGCCCTCCTTCCCCCATAGGGGAAGAGGACTGGAGCGCGCGTCCTCCGCCCCCTATGGGGGCGGACAGACCGCGTAGCGGTCAGGTGGGGGCAAGTGTCAGCCTACGCAGCCTCGACCGGCGCGCAGTCGAACCGGTCCACCTGCCCGCCCATCAGCCGGAAGACCGCGTCCTGCGGCACGTCCTGGGCCAGGACCTCGGCCCGCGACAGGCCCGCATAGGCGCCGCGCAGCAGCCGTCCGGCGATCCCGTGGCTGACCACGATCAGCCGGCGCTGGTCCTCCGGCGCTTGGTCGGCCAGCCAGCTCGAAACGCGATCCATGATCGCCTCGTAGCTCTCCCCGCCCGGCGCGGCGAAGGGCCATTCGGGGCTCTTGAACAGCTCGGGGTTCTCGCGCGCCACGTCGTCGCGCAGCCGGTGCGACCAGTCGCCGACATCGATCTCGACCAGCCGCTCGTCATACGCGACCGGCACGCCCAGGCGAGCCTGGATCGCGGCGGCGGTCTCACGCGTGCGCTTGAGGGGGCTGGCCACGATCCGCCAGTCCGGCGACGGGTCGCGGGCGACGAGATCCGCCAGCAGATCGGCCATGGCGGCGGCCTGGCGGCGGCCCAGGGCGTTGAGCTCGGTGTCGGTCCGGCCCTGCAGACGGCGCTCGCGGTTGTAGGCGGTCTCGCCGTGGCGACACAGGTAGATCATGCAAGGGCTCCCGACCGACGAAGGCCTCCGCATAATCCGGAACGCAGCCGTGAAAAAGGGCCGGAAGCGTTCGCCGCCGGCCCTCCTTCACATCACGGAGCGGAATTCGTCAGCGGTCGCGCCGCTGCTGGTCTCCCTGGTCGGCCTGGCCGCCCGGATTGCGGCCCTGCTCGTTCTGCCTGTCGCGGTCGCCCTGCTGCTGCTGCTGGCCCGGGGACTGTCGCTGCGGGTCGTTCTGCTGCTGTTGCGGGCCGCGGGTCTTTTGGTCACCCATGAGCTTACTCCTTTGCACAGCGCGCCGATCGCGCACGAGCAAGGAAACGGCCCGGGACTCGCCCCGTTCCTTCGGCCCAGCTGCCTTAGTTGCGGCTTAGCTTTTGAATCTTCACCGGATTTTCGATGATCTGGCCCTTCATGTAGGGATCGTTGGCCTTGGTGACCGTGGGGGCGTCGTGGATCTTGCGGACCACGTCCATGCCCTCGACCACCCGCCCGAACGCCGCGAAGCCTTGGCCGTCCTTGTTGCGGGCGCCGCCGAAATCCAGGGCGTGGTTGTCGCCGATGCAGATGAAGAACTCCGACCCCGCCGTGCCCGGCGCCCCCCGCGCCATCGAGATCACCCCGTCGGTGTGCAGGATGCCCGTGACCTTGGTGGTCTCGTGAGCGATGGCCGGCAGCGGGCTGTCGTCGCGGTTCAGCCCGCCCTGGATGACGCTGATCGTGGCGGGATTGTTGTCGTTCTTCGGCGAGACCGTCCGATAGAAGGCGGCGCCGTCCATCAAGTGCTTGTCCGCATAGGCCAGGAAATTGGCCACGGTGATCGGCGCCTTCTCGGGATAGAGCTCGATGACGATGGGCCCGAGATCCGTGACCATCCGTACCCGGACAGGCGCGGCGCCGGCAGCGGTCAGCGGCACAACGGCGGCAAGCGCCAGCAGGCGGCGGCGGGAGATCATGGAGCGGCTCGCTTGACGTCGGTGTGGATAAAGTCGTTTCCCTTGAAGAGCAGCGGCTCGTCCAGGGATTTGGCCAGGGCGTAACTGAAGCTGTCGCCATAGTTCAGATCGGCATCGTGGCGGGTTTTGCCATAAAACCGGCGAGCCTCCGCTGCGACGTACGCCTGCTCGGCCGTAAGCGCGACGATCTCGATCCGCAGCCGCGCGATGTCTCGGTTGAGCAAGGCGATGCCGGTCGCCGCATTCCAACGCCGCATATAGACTTCCGCCGCCTCCACATAGGATCCGGCCGACATCAGGCGACGCTTGGCGCGTAGCAAGAGAGCATAAAAGGCGTCCGCCTCGGGCTCGCGCAACGAAATCGCCATCAAGGCCGAGGTGTCGATGATCATCCGATCGGCTGGCCATGCTCGTCGTAGAGCTCGGCCTCGATCTCGCGCCAGTCGCGGGCGTCGAACACCGGGCGAGCGTCGAGTTCCGCGAAGAACGCCTGCTTGGCGGCCTCCTCGGCCTCGCTCAGGGCGTAGGGATCGGACAATCTCGCGACCTTTTCGACCAAGGCCTGGTGGATCGCTTCGGTCAAACTTTCCCCCGTCGCGTCCGCGACCTGTCGCGCCAAGGCCTCTGTCTCGGCCCGCTTGATGCTGATGCCCATTCTAGAACCGCCTTTGATGTTTCTAGAATATAGCGGAATCCCCCGGGCCACGCTAGAAGGCCCGCCCATGAGCACCTCGACCTCTCCCGCGAAGTCCATGGCCGAAACGGCCGCTGAATTCGGCCTCAAGCCGGAGGAATACGCCGTCGTCCTCGACCGCCTGGGCCGCGAGCCCAACCTGGTCGAGTTGGGCGTGTTCTCGGTGATGTGGTCCGAGCACTGCTCGTACAAGTCGTCCAAGAACCAGCTGAAGAAGTTCCCGATCACCGGCCCGCGCGTGATCTGCGGCCCCGGCGAGAACGCCGGCGTGATCGACATCGACGACGGCGACGCCATCATCTTCAAGATGGAGAGCCACAACCACCCGTCCTACATCGAGCCCTACCAGGGCGCGGCGACGGGCGTGGGCGGTATCATGCGCGACGTCTTCACCATGGGCGCGCGCCCCATCGCCCTGCTCAACGCCCTGCGCTTCGGCGAGCCGGACCATCCCAAGACCAAGCGCCTCGTGGACGGCGTCGTCGCGGGCATCGCCGGTTACGGCAACTGCGTGGGCGTGCCCACGGTCGCCGGCGAGACCAATTTCCACAAGGGCTACAACGGCAACATCCTGGTCAACGCCATGTGCGTGGGCCTGGCCGACGCCGACAAGATCTTCTACTCGGCCGCGCCGGGCGCGGGCCTGGCCGTGGTCTATTTCGGCTCCAAGACCGGCCGCGACGGCATCCACGGCGCGACCATGTCCTCGGCCGAGTTCTCGGAAGACTCCGAGGAAAAGCGTCCCACCGTGCAAGTCGGCGACCCCTTCGCCGAGAAGCTGCTGATCGAGGCCACCCTGGAACTGATGGCCACCGGCGCCGTCGCCGCCATCCAGGACATGGGCGCGGCGGGCCTGACCTCCTCGTCGGTTGAGATGGCCGGTAAGGGCGGGGTCGGCATCGAGCTGAACATGGACATGGTGCCCCAGCGCGAAACCGGCATGAGCGCCTACGAGATGATGCTCTCGGAAAGCCAGGAGCGCATGCTGGCGGTGCTGAAGCCCGGCCGCGAGCAGGAAGGCCACGCCATCTTCGAGAAGTGGGGCCTGGACGCCGCCGTCATCGGCCACACCACCGACACCGGCCGCTTGGTGCTCAAGCACCACGGCGAGACGGTCTGCGACGTGCCCCTGGCCCCGCTGTTCGACGACGCGCCGCTGTACGACCGTCCCTGGGTCCAGCCGACCCTGCATCCGCACCTGGACCCGGGCAAGATCGCCGCCCCGGCCGACTGGAACGCAGCCGTGCTGAAGGTGGTCGGCAGCCCCGATATGGCCTCCAAGCGTTGGCTGTGGGAGCAGTACGACCGCCACGTGATGGCCGACACGCTTGAAGACAGCGCCACCGGCTGCGACGCCGGCATCGTGCGCATCCACGGCAAGGGCAAGGCCATCGCCGTGACCAGCGACGTCACCCCGCGCTACGTCTTCAACGACCCCTACGAGGGCGGCAAGCAGGCCGTGGCCGAGGCCTGGCGCAACCTGACGGCCGCCGGCTCGCTGCCGATCGCCATCACCGACAACCTGAACTTCGGCAGCCCCGAAAAGCCCGAGACCATGGGCCAGATCGTCCGCGCCACCGACGGCATGGCCGAGGCCTGCCGGGCGCTGGACTTCCCGGTCGTGAGCGGCAACGTCAGCCTCTACAACGAGACCAACGGCGTCGCCATTCCGCCGACCCCCACCGTCGGGGCGGTGGGCCTGCTGAGCGACTACGACCTGCGCATGGGCTTCGGCAACGTGGCCGAGGGCGACACCCTGGTGCTGATCGGCGAGACCCACGGCGAATTGGGCGCCTCGATCTATCTGCGCGAAATCCTGGGCCGCGAGGACGGCGCCCCGCCGCCGGTCGACCTGGCCTTAGAGAAGAAGAACGGCGACTTCGTGCGCGGCCTGATCCCGACCGGTCTCGTCGCGGGCCTGCACGATCTGTCGGACGGCGGCCTGCTGATCGCCGCAGCCGACATCGCCCTGGCCAGCAAGGTCGGCGTCACCCTGAACGCCACCAGCCACGCCCACGCCCACCCCTACCTGTTCGGCGAGGACCAGGCCCGCTACCTGGTCGCCACCCCCGATCCCGAAGCAGTGCTGGCGGCGGCCAAGGAAGCCGGCGTGCACGCCAACCTGGCCGGCGTGGCGGGCGGCGAAGCCTTCGCCTCGACGGGCCTGTTCAGCATCCCGCTGGAAACCCTGCGCACGGCTCACGAGGCCTGGCTGCCGGGCTTCATGGGCGCGGCCTAGTCGTCATCACGCGGACATAGACGCACCGCACAGACCGGAACAAAGGAGTCGCCTCGCACGATGCGACTCCATCCCGCCCTCTCGGAGTTTGGCATGCGTAAGTTCTCGATCCTGGCCACCGCTGCTCTGACCCTGTCGCTGCTGGCCGCTTGCGCGCCGTCCGCCCAGACGCCGGCCCCGACGGCCCAGAGCGCCGACGCCTCGTGCGCCGCGCGCGGCGGCTCGATGCAGCCGGTCGGCCGCCTGCAACGCTCCACCTGCGTGGTGCCCTTCAGCGACGCCGGCAAGACCTGCTCGGACAAGGCCGACTGCCAGGGCGCCTGCATCGCCGAGGGCAATGCGGAATCGCAGGACGCGACCACCGGCCAGTGCCAGAAGACCAACGTCCAGTTCGGCTGCTACGCCAAGATCGTCGGCGGCAAGTCGACCGGCACGATCTGCGTCGACTAGGCCACCGCGAACGCCGACTGCGGCGTCGCCCTTAGCCGGGCGGCGTCCCGTCCTGGCGGCGCGCCGAACAGGCGGGCGTATTCACGGCTGAACTGGCTGGCGCTGTCGTAGCCGACGCTGAAGCCCGCGCCGGCCACGTCGCCCGGCTGGCTCAGCAGCAGGGTGCGCGCCGCCTGCAGGCGCAGCTGTTTCTGATACTGCAGCGGGCTCATGGCCGTGACGGCCTTGAAGTGGCGGTGGAACGAGGCCGGGCTCATGCCCGCCAGCCGCGCCAGATCCTCCACCTGCATGGGCGCGGCGAAGTGGGCCTGCAGCCATTGGATCGCGCGGTTGATCTGCGACAGGCGGCTTTCGGCCAGGCCGATCTGCCGGACCATAGGGCCGGCGGGGCCTTGCAGCAGCCGCCACAGCACCTCGCGCTCCAGCATCGGCCCCAGCACCGGAATGTCGCCGGGCCGGTCCAGCAGGCGCACCAGCCGCAGGATCGCGTCCAGCAGGTCCGGCCCGGCCGCGTTGACGGCGAGACCGGTCGACGACCCCATCGTCGCAAAGGCGGGCGATTCCAGGATCAGGGCGGCGATCTTGGCCGGGTCCAGGGCGATGGCGAGGGCCAGGTACGGCGCCTCGACGACCTGGCCGCTGACCGGCAGCTCGACCGACACGGTCAGGAACTGGCCCGGGTCGTAGCGGAAGAACCGGTCGCCCAGGGTGGTATTCTTCGCACCGGCGACGATCAGGCACAGCAGGGGCTGGTAGACGATCGGCATGACCTCGGTCGTCCGGCTGGCCACGAACAGGGTCAGGCCTGGAACGGCGGTCTCCAGGCTGCCCTCGCAGCCGTGGCGGTCGATCAGGGCGCGGATTTCGGTCAGCTGGTCCATGGCTTTTTCATGCGCGCGAAGGCGCCGGGTCGGCAAGCGTCCGGCGTCGTGGTTGATCGGATCGTGCAAGAGGACGCGAGCATCGCCCTACCCGCTCGACGGTCTCCGGGCCTTCAATAGCGCCATGGACAAGGAGATTTCCATGAGCAAGATCTGGTTCGTCACCGGCGCGGCCCGCGGCCTCGGCGCCGAAATTGCCAAGGCGGCCTTGGCCGCCGGCGACCGCGTGGTGGTCACCGGCCGCCGCCGCGAAGCCCTGGAGGCCGCCTTCGGCCCCGACAGCGACAGCGTGCTGTCCCTGCCCCTGGACGTCACCCGCGAGGCCGACGCCCGGGCCGCCGTCGAGGCGACCCTGGCGCGCTTCGGCCGCATCGACGTGCTGGTCAACAACGCCGGCTACGGCAATCTGGGCCTGTTCGAGGAAACCACCGACGCCGAGGCACGCGCGCAATACGACACCAATGTCTTCGGTCTCTACAACGTCACCCGCGCCGTCCTGCCCGCCATGCGCGGCCAGCGGTCCGGCCGGGTGTTCAACATCTCGTCGGTGGGCGGGCTGGTGGGCGGCGAAGGCGGGTCGCTCTACTGCGCCGCCAAGTTCGCCGTCGAGGGCTTCTCGGAGTCGCTGGCCGCCGAGGTCGCGCCGTTCGGCATCCACGTGACCATCGTCGAGCCGGGCTTCTTCCGCACCGACTTCCTGGACCAGACCTCGGTCCAGTACGGCTCGGTCCATATCGACGACTACGCCGAGATCTCGGCCCAGATGAAGGCGTTCTGGGACAGCCGCAACCACACCCAGGCCGGCGATCCGGCCAAGCTGGGACGCGTGCTGGTCGACCTGGCCGAACGGGCCGATCCGCCGCTGCGCTTCGCCGCCGGCTCGGACGCCGTGGCCATGATCGGCGGCAAGATCGACAGCCTGCGCGCCGAACTGGACGCCTGGAGCCGGCTTTCGGTCACCACCGACGGCGACAACGTCCCCGCCCCGTCGGAGGCGTCGGCCGGAACCTGGCGCTGATTTAAGAATGGGTCCCGGTCACTTCGCGGGCTGGGGCCCGTCGTCTTCCAGGTTGCGTTTGGGAGCTTCCAGGGCCGGCGCCGGATGGGCGTCCAGCCACAGATTGCGCAGCCACTTCCAAAGCAGCGTCAGGATCATCGCTCCCTCCCAGGGCGGTCTTCGCCTCTCTGGGTCGCGCCAGACCTTGTCCCGGACCGAGCGCGGCCGCGCCGAACCTACACCCGAAGGCTGAAAAGCCGCCACCGCAATCGCAGATCGGCACCGGCCGGGGTCACGCCCCGCGCCGGCGCGCGACCTGGGCCACCCGCTCCAGCACGAACGGGCCCGCCGCCGGCCCCGCTGCATAGACGAAGTCGGGGCTGTCCATCGGCTTGCCGGTCCGGCGGTCGACCAGCACGGGCTCGGCCGGCAGGCCCGAGGCGGCCTCGACCATCTGGCTGGCGATCCCTTCGACCGCGTAGTGCCGGTTGCCGAAGGCCATCAGGGCGGTCATCACCGGCGCGAAGTCGCGCCCCAGATCGGTCAGCACATATTCGTGGCGCACCGGCCGCTCCTGATAGGGCCGCCGCTCCAGGAAGCCGGCCTCGACCAGGGCCGCCAGCCTCTGGGTCAGGACGTTGGGCGCCACGCCCAGGCTCTTCTCGAATTGGTCGAATTTCGACAAGCCCTGGAAGGCGTCGCGCAGGATCATCAGGCTCCAGGTGTCGCCCACACGCTCCAGCGTGCGGCCCACGGGGCATTGTCCAGGATCGAAGGCGCGTCGGGTCATGAGCGCAATATAGGGGTCCGGCTAGCAAATCGAAAGTTAGTCACTTGCAATTAGAAAGTGACATACCATTTCAGCCTCACGACGGACCAAGGGGCCCGCCAGCAAGGACGAAAAGACCATGAGCAAGTTCGACATTCCCGGCGCGGCCCTGATCACCGGCGCCTCCACCGGCATCGGCGCCACCTATGCCGACCGCCTGGCGCGCCTCGGCCACGACCTGATCCTTGTGGCCCGCGACACCGGCCGCCTGGGCGCCCTGGCCGCCCGCCTGCGCGCCGACACCGGCGTGAAGGTCGACATCATCACCGCCGACCTGACCAACAAGGCCGACCTGGCCGTGGTCGAGGCGCGCCTGGCGCAAGACGCCTCCATCGACATTCTGATCAACAACGCCGGCGTCGCCCTGGCCGGCCCGTTTGTCCAGCAGGACGTCGACAAGGTCGAGCAGATGATCCAGCTGAACGTGGTCTCGGTGACCCGCCTGGCCCACGCCGCCGCCAAGGCCTTCGCCGTCCGCGACCGCGGCGCGATCGTCAACATCTCGTCGGTGGTGGGCCTGGCCCCCGAGCTGCAGTCGGCCGTCTACGGCGCGACCAAGGCCTATGTGACCTACTTCACCCAGACCCTGCGCCTGCAACTGAGCCCCAATGTCCGCCTGCAGGCCGTGCTGCCGGGCGCGACCCGCACCGAGATCTGGGACCGCTCGGGCAGCGGCGGCGCCGACGCCCTGGACCCGAACATGCTGATGGAGGTCGACGACCTGGTCGACTCGGCCCTGGCCGGCTTCTTCCAGGGCGAGCTGATCACCATCCCGTCCCTGCCCGACGCGGCCGACTTCGCCGCCTATGACGCCGCGCGCCAGAAGCTGCTGCCCAACCTGTCGCGCAACCGCTCGGCCGACCGCTACAAGACCGCCGAGCCGGCCTAGCCGCATCGCCGCGCGACAGGGTCGTCATGATCCTGGCGCGCGGCGAGACTATCTGTCGGTTCGGGTCTAAAGGCTGAGGCTGGAACCAAGCCGTTCCCCAGCCGCTTGCCCGGCAACCGAGGAGCACACCATGGCCGTCACCCCGAACCTGGACGAGTTCATCCTGGAAGAGACGCCGGACGGCATCTTCCTGACCGTCACCGGCGACGACGAGCAGACCCTGAAGCTGCGGGTCACGCTCGACGACCTGGAGGAGATCGTCGAGGTCATCGACGAGGTGTTCGGGCTTGAGGAAGACGACGGGGAAGAAGAAGAAGGGGACTGAAGTTCAGCGCCGGACGCCCCCTCCGTCACGATGCGTATCCGCATCGCGCCACCTCCCCCGTTTCACGGGTGAGGAGGATGCCGCGTTGATCTTCTCCTCCCCCGTGCAACGGGGGAGGTGGCGGGCGTAGCCCGACGGAGGGGGCGTCCCGGACTAGCGCCCCGCCGCCTTGCTGATCCCGTCCAGGTCGTCGTCCAGCGCCCGCGTGGCCTGGACTACGGTGGCGACGGCGCGCTTGAAGAAGTCCTGCGGCACGGTGGCGAAGTCGTCGGTGGGCTTGTGGTATTCGGGGTGGTCCTCGACGCCGAAATAGACCCACGGCACGCCGGCCTGGGCGAACGGCCCCTGGTCGGACTGCATGGTCCAGTTGTTCTCCTTGCCCTCGGCGTCGGTGTCGTGGCCCAGCTTCAGTTTGACCGGCGCGGTCTTGGCCACGCCCGCCAGCACGGGCTTGAGGAACGGCTGCGGCCCCGCCCCGCTGACATAGAGCTCGCCCTTCTTGTTCTTGCTGATCATGTCGAAATTGACGTTCAGCCCGATGGACGCCAGCGGCACGGGCGGGTCGGCGACGAAGGCCCGCGCCCCGCGCAGGCCGCTCTCCTCGCCGTCGAAGGCCACGATCAGAACCGTGTGGCGCGGCGGCCTGGCCTTGAAGGCCTCGGCCACGGCCAGCAGGCCCGCCACGCCCGAGGCGTTGTCGTCGGCGCCGTTATAGACCTCGCCCCGGCGCACCCCGAGATGGTCGTAGTGGGCCGAGACCACCAGCACCTTGTCCGAACTCGACGTGCCCTGGATGCGGGCCACCAGGTTCACGCCCGTCGTGTCCTTGAAGGCGAACTTGGGCCGGAAGGCGAACGGCTGCTCGAAGGTCTTACCTTGGGGCTTGAGCCCGATCTGCTTGAACCGCTTGACGACATAGGCCAGCGCCTTGGCCCCGCCCGGCGTGCCGACGCCCCGGCCCTCCATGTCGTCGGCCGACAGGACGCGGACATCGTCGAGCGCGTGGGCGCCGGGCTTGGACGCGGCGTGGGCGGCGGTGGAGGCCGTGGCCAGAAGAGCGGCCAGGGCGACGGCGTGGAGCGTGGTGCGGATCATGACCTCTTCAATGCGGCGGGTCGGCCTTAAACGCAACGTTCAGCCGAGGCGGGCATTTTTCTCGTATGCCCGTTCTTAAGGTTTACGCGGCATACCCGAGGTCGAGAGATTCGGAGTCTTCGCCCGTGCCCATGTCCTTCCCCGACCTCGAAGCCCGTTTGCACGACGCCTTCCCCGACGCCGAGATCGTGCTGACCGACCTCGCCGGCGACGGCGACCACTACAAGGCGCGCATCGTCTCGCCGGCCTTCCGGGGCCTGAACCGGGTCAAGCAGCACCAGATGGTCAACCGCGCCCTGGCCGACGTGCTGGGCGGGACGCTGCACGCCCTGGCCCTCGAAACCGCGGCGCCCACGGAGTAACGCCATGCGCTATCGCCCCTTCGGCGGTTCGGGCACGGCGGTCTCGGCGATCTCGTTGAGGCTGGAAGACCAGTCGCGCCTGCGGGCCGGCGACTGGCGCAAGCTGATCTATGCGGCGCTGGAAAGCGGCATCAACAGTTTCGAGTTCGACGGCGTGTCGCCGGCCCTGATCGAGGGCGCGGCCGAAGCCTTCTCCACCGTCGAGCGGCGGCTGCTGTTCATCGGCTGGCGGCTGCGCGGCTCCAGCGACCGGGCCCTGAAGGCCCAGGCCATCCACGACATGATCGACCAGGCCCTGGACCGCACGGGTCTTGGCCACCTGGACCTGGCCACCCTGGACGATCCGGACGCCAACGCCTTCCCCACCGAGACCCTGGAACAGCTGAAGGCCCTGCGCAACGCGCGGCTGATCCGCCTGCTGGGCGTGGCCGGGGCCGGCGAGAAGTTCGACGCCTACGCCGCCTCGGGCCAGTTCGAGGCCATGGCCACGCCGTTCAACCTGGCTTCGGGCTGGGTCGAGCGCAACCGCGTGCGCGCCGCCATGGGCCGCGAGATGGCGGTGATCAGCCAGGACTACTGGCCCACCAGCCTGCGCGAGGACCGCAAGGCGGCCTTCCTGCCCAAGCCTTCGCTGTGGCGTCGCCGCACCGACCCGCTCGCCGACGTCGGCGGCTACGACTTCCTGCACAACACGCCCGGCTGGAGCCCCCAGCAGATCTGCCTGGCCTACGCCCTGACCGAGCCCTCGCTGGCCACGGTGCAGATCACCGCCAGCACGCCGGCCGAAGTGGAGGCGCAGGCCGCCATCGCCGAACGCGACCTGCCCACCGGCTGCGCCGCCCAGATCGAGATGGCCCGGTTCTCGGCCCAGGAAGCCGAGAAGCACGCCAAGCGGCGCGCCTGAACGCCCCGCCGCACTTGACCGGAAGGCCCCCGGCGCCTAGCTGAGAGCCTACGCCAAGGATCTTCTCCCCATGACCGACGTCGCCTCCTCCCCCGCCCTCGACTTCATCGCCAAGACCGTGGCCGAAAACCCCGTGGTCCTGTTCATGAAGGGCGTGCCGGACCAGCCGCGCTGCGGCTTCTCGGCGGTGACCGTCCAGATCCTCGACCACCTGGGCGTCTCGTTCGTAGGCGTCGACGTCCTGCAGGACGACGAACTGCGCCAGGGCGTCAAGACCTTCACCGACTGGCCGACCATTCCCCAACTCTACGTGAAGGGCGAGTTCGTCGGCGGCAGCGACATCGTCCGCGAGATGTTCCAGTCGGGCGAGCTGAAGACCATGCTGGCCGAGCAAGGCCTGCTGGAAGCTTGAGCCGCGTCTTCGTCCCGCCGGGCGACGCCTACAGCCTGACCTTCGTCCCGAAGGCGTCGGACATCGACGCCAACGGCCACGTCAATAACGTGGTCTACTTGGCCTGGGCCCAGGACCTGGCCATTGCGCATTGGGACGCTTGGGCTTCGCCCGAAGAGCGCGCGCCGTGGAGCTGGGTGGCCCGCCGCCACGAGATCGACTACCGCCGCGAGCTGCTGCCGCACGAATCCGCCACCGGCTACACCTGGGTGGGCGAGCTGAAGGGGCCGCGCTTCGAGCGCTACATCCGCATCGACGGTCCGGACGGCGAGATGTGCGCCCAGTGCCGCACCGACTGGGTGCTGATCGACATCGCCGCCAAGCGTCCCGCCCGCGTGCTGCCCTGGATGGTCGAGCGGTTCACGCCCAAGGGGTGAGCGGTCAGCCCGCCTTCACCGCATTCAGCACCCGCACCGATCCCGCCCCCGTCAGCCCCAGTTCCTCGTAGCTGAAGCGCACGTCCTGGACGCGTGGCGCGGCGCGGCAGACGTCCAGGCGCTTGCGGGCGAAGGCCAGGGTCCGCCACCCCCCTTCCTGGCCCACATAGAAGGCCAGATCGGTCTTGGCCGTGCAGCCGGTCGAGACCACCAGGATCACCACGCCCGTCTCGTCGGCCCACACGCCGCGCAGGGTCTCCAGCTCGCCCGCCTCGGGGCCGGGCTTGAGGACCAGCGACACGCCGCCCGGGCCGCGCGTCGCGCACCCGCCCAGGGCCAGGACCAGACCCGCAGCCAGCACTCCGCGTCGATCCGGGCCCATGCACAACCTTGGCAAGAAGGGAAAACTGGGCCCTAGTTTGCCCACGGCTCAGCCGCGCGCAACCGACGAGGACCCGAGTGCTCCGTAAATTCGTTTCATTCGCCGCCCCCGCGTTGCTGGGCGCGGCCCTCCTCGCCTCCCCCGCCCTCGCTGACGACAAGAAACTGGACGCCACCGCCGCCGAACTGATGGCCCGCGGCAAGGTGCCGGGCCTGGCCTTCGCCGTGATCGAGAACGGCAAGGTCGCCCACGTCTCGGCCCAGGGCTGGGCCAATGTCGAGCAGAAGCGCGCCCTGAAACCCGACACGGTGATGTACGCCGCCTCGATCACCAAGGCGACGTTCGGCCAGTACGTGCTGATGCTGGTCGACGACGGCAAGCTGGACCTGGACAGGCCGATCAAGGCCTACCTCCCCAAACCCCTGCCCGAATACGACGTCTACAAGGACCTAGCCGGCGACCCGCGCTGGGAGAAGATCACCCCGCGCATGCTGATGACCCACACGGCGGGCTTTCCCAACTTCCGCTGGCTGAACCCCGACGAGAAGCTGGACATCAAGACCGAGCCCGGCACGCGCTACATCTATTCGGGCGAGGGGCTGAACCTGCTGCAGTTCGTCATCGAGCAGGGCCTGGGCCTGAAGGTCGGCGACGAGATGGACCGGCGGATCTTCCAGCCCCTGGGCATGACCCGCAGCGCCATGAGCTGGCGGCCCGACTTCCGCCCGAACCTGGCCGACGGCTATCACGCCGACGGCAAGTTCGAGGAGCATGACGAGCGCGGCAGCGTGAAAGCCGCCGGCTCGCTGGACACCACCATCGACGACCTGTCGAAGCTGGCGGCGGCCATGGTCACGGGCCAGGGGCTGTCGAAGGCGTCGGCCGCCGAACGGGTCAAGCCCAGCTTCCCGATCGTCAATCCGCACGAGTTTCCGGCGACCCTGACCGAGGTCGAGCCGGCCAATGCGAAGATCGGACTGGCGGCCGGGATCGGGGTGGTGGTGTTCGACGGTCCGCAGGGCCACGCCTTCTTCAAGGGCGGCCACAACGACATCACCGACAACATGCTGGTCTGCGTCGAGCGCGGCCGCCGCTGCATCGTCATGCTGACCAACAGCGGCGCCGGCGCGCGCATCTTCCCGCCGCTGGTCAAGGCCGCGCTGGGCGAGACGGGGATGCCGTGGACCTGGGAATATAACCCGTTGAAGCCGGTGGACGCCCCTTAGGCGGCTTTGGCGGCCAGGGTGTCGCGCAGGCGGGCGGCGACGTCGCCCAGGGTGATGCGCGACAGAGCGCCGTCGACGTCGGGCGTCCCGGCCTCGGCCATCGAATTGGCCAGGCCCGCGGCGAAATCGGTGATGGCGGTGATGTGCTGGGCCAGCATGTCGACCATGTGCAGCTCCTGCATCACCTTCATGCGCGACTCCATCGGCACCTCTTCGAGGATTTGGCCGAGGGCGCTGTCCAGGTGACCGCACGAGACGGCGGCGATCGACATCTCGGCCGACAGGGCTTCGAGCAGGCCGATGATGTTGGTGGTTTTGTCGAGCGTCGTGGTCATGGCTTTCCCCCAGGCATTCAAACAGATAACGCCGTGCGCCTTGTCGCATGGTTAAGGCCGGAGGAAAGACGGACGGGGGCGACAGATTGTCGCGCCGGTCAGCCCCAGGGGCCGGCCCGACGCCCCTCGCCCGTCGGCACGGCCGTGGCCGCACGCCCCCGCACGCCCTGGCTGACGCCCAGCCGCAGCAGGGCCTCGACCCGATTGTGCGTCGCCGGGTGGGTCGAGAACAGGTTGTCCGCGCCCCGGCCGGCCAGGGGATTGATAATGAACAGGTGCGCGGTGGCCGGGTTGCGCTCCGCCTCGTGGTTCACGACCCCGCCCCGGGCGTAGGCCTCGATCTTCTCCAGCGCGCGGGCCAGAGCCCGGCCGTCGCCGGCGATCTCCGCGCCCACCCGGTCGGCCTCGTATTCGCGCGAGCGGCTGATGGCCATCTGCACCAGCATGGCGGCGATGGGCGCCAGTATGGCCAGGGCGATGGCGCCGATGATCCCACCCGGCCGCTCGTCGTCCTCGCGCGAGCCGCCGAAGAAGAAGGCGAAGTTGGCCAGGGCCGAGATCGCGCCGGCTATGGTGGCCGTCACGGTCATGGTCAGGGTGTCGCGGTTCTTCACGTGGGCCAGCTCGTGGGCCATGACGCCGCGAATCTCGTCGCGGTCCAGCAGGCTAAGCAGGCCCGTCGAGGCGGCCACGGCGGCATGGGCAGGGTCGCGGCCGGTGGCGAAGGCGTTGGGCTGCTCGCTCTCGATCACCGTGATGCGCGGACGCGGCAGGCCGGCGCGGCGGGCCAGGTCCTCGATGTCGGCGACATAGGCGCGGATCAGCGGCTCGGGGTGGCTGGCGTCCACCTCGATCGCGCCATAGGTCCGCAGCACGATCTTGTCGGCGTTCCAGTAGCTGAACAGGTTCATGCCCAGGGCCAGCACCAGGGCGATCAGCATGCCCGTGGGGCCGCCGATCATGTAGCCGGCGCCGACGAACAGCGCGGTCAGGCCGGCCAGCAGGGCGAAGGTCTTGAAGTGGTTCATGGCTCTAACGGACTAGGGGATCAGTCGAAGATGTCGAACAGGTCGAAGCGCTTCTTCTTGCCGTAATGGCCCTGGCCGTGATGGCGGCGCTCGTCGTCATGACGATAGTCGCCCCGATGATGGTCGGACCGTTCGCGGGGGCGCTCGTAGTCGGGCAGGCGCGGCGTCGAGGGCTGGGCCTCGCCCCGCTCCATCGCCATCAGCTTTTCCAGCTCGCCCCTGTCCAGCCACACGCCCCGGCATTGGGGGCACATGTCGAACTCCACGGTGGCGCGTTGCACGGCCTGCATGGAGGAGTCGCAGTTGGGGCACATCAGAAGCGGCATCGGGCGGTCCCTGTCCAGTGAGATGGAACGGGTGCTCTCGATGCGGATCCGGAACGAGGGAGGGGGAAAACCGGACCCATTAAGCATCGAGAACACCCGATGCGGTCCGACATCACGAGTGCTTGCATCACTCGCCAGAGGGGCCCGGCCCGCTCATGAGAGCTAGGTAGCGCCCTTGGCGGCTTCAAGGCCCCGCTCGAAAAAATTCCAAAGAAAAAGGCCCCGGGTTTCCCCGGGGCCTTTCCGTTCGTCTTCGAGGGTTCGACGCTTAAGAAGCGTAGAATTCGACGACGAGGTTCGGTTCCATCTTCACCGGGTACGGCACTTCCGACAGTTCCGGAGCGCGCACGAAGGTGGCCGACAGGCTCTTGGCGTCGACGGTGACGTATTCGCAGAAGTCACGCTCCGACGAAGCGACGGCTTCCAGGACCAGGGCCATGTTGCGCGACTTTTCGCGGACGGCGATCACGTCGCCGATCTTGCAGCGGTAGCTGGCGATGTTCACGCGCTTGCCGTTCACGGTCACGTGGCCGTGGTTCACGAACTGGCGGGCGGCGAACACGGTCGGCACGAACTTGGCGCGATAGACGATGGCGTCCAGGCGCGATTCCAGCAGGCCCACCAGGTTTTCGGCCGTGTTGCCCTTGCGGCGAGCGGCTTCTTCGTAGGTGCGCGAGAATTGCTTCTCGGTCAGGTTGCCGTAGTAGCCCTTCAGCTTTTGCTTGGCGCGCAGCTGCAGACCGAAGTCCGAAACCTTCTGCTTGCGGCGCTGGCCGTGCTGGCCGGGGCCGTAGGACCGCTGGTTCACCGGCGACTTCGGCCGGCCCCAGAGGTTTTCGCCCATACGGCGGTCGATCTTGTACTTGGCGCTATGGCGCTTGGACATAAGTCACTCTTTTATTCGATCCGGGCCGGCGCCCTCGAAAGGGTGCGATCTCAACGGCGGCGTCGGGTCATTCCGTCATGCGTTTTTCGCGCCGTCCGGCAAGCCGGCGGCGAGAAGGGGCGGTTTATGTAGGCAACCGGCCCAGGAGTCAATCAGCGTGCGAGATCTCGACTTCGCCCGTGGGGCCGACGTAGCGCATCGTGTAGGGCCGCAGGAAGGTACGCCCCAGCAACGCCTGATGCCACTGACCGCCGGACTCGAGTTCGACGCCCGCAAAAGGCTGAAACAGCAGTTGCTTCAACGACGGTATGTAGAGTCTTGCCATGTGAATGTTCACGCGGGTCGCACCGCCAATTCCACTGGCTATGCGCTGATCGATCACGGGCAGACGAGCCAGACCCGCGATCCCACTATCGATGCAATTGTCCCCCGCACCGGTGTCAACGAGAGCCCTCAAGCCCTTGAACTGAAGCTCCGGTCCATTTGGACCATGCGATTGCGGCTTGAGACCGATATCTACCAGCAGGGTGGGGCCAAGTTTGACCAGCAGATCGGGAGCTGTCTCGTCTCTGCCGTCTTTGAAGCCCGCCTGAGTGCTAGCCATGAGCTGGCCGGTACATGACCGACGCCGGCAGGTTAACCGCTGATGCTCCGACCTGCCGTATCAGATAGGGGCCATTCTCGAACCGTTCCAAAGCCTCTGAAGCGGCTGCTTCGAAGCTGCTGCTGAACAGCACGAGATGACCCGCATGGAAGACGACCCATTCACCGAAATGCTCGGCTTCCAAGTCGGCCTTCATGACGTCGAATGCGGCGATGTCGTTCTTCAAAGACATATCGGCCTGTGTGGCTAACGAGGCTTCCGTGTCGAGTTAACGCCGAGTCTCGAATTTCGGCGACACTGCACTTGGACTGAACCGGTCTAAAGTCGCCCCGCGTGCCAAGCCACGTGATCGCCGACGAAGGTGGCGATGAAGAAGTAGCTGTGGTCGTAGCCCTCCTGCCGGCGCACCGTGACCTTGCGGCCGGCCTTTTCGGCGGCGGCTTCGATCAGTTCGGGCTTGAGCTGGTTTTCCAGGAAGCTGTCGGCCAGGCCCTGGTCGATCAAGATGTCGTCGAAGGCCACGCCCGCTCCGTCCTCGATCAGGGCGCAGGCGTCGTGGGCGCGCCAAGTCGCACGGTCCTCGCCCAGATAGGCGGTCATCGCCTTGTCGCCCCACGGGCAGTTCAGTGGCGAGACGATCGGCGAGAAGGCGCTGACCGACTTGAAAAGGTCCGGATTGCGCAGGGCGATGGTCAGGGCGCCGTGGCCGCCCATCGAATGGCCGAAGATTCCGCGCCGGGCCGGGTCCAGCGGGAAGGCGCCGTCGACGGCCTCCAGCAGGTCCTTGGTGATGTACGAGTACATCTTAAAGTGCGGCGCCCACGGCTGTTCGGTGGCGTCGACATAAAAGCCCGCCCCCTGCCCCAGGTCGTAGGCCGGATCGTCGGCCACGCCTTCACCACGCGGACTGGTGTCGGGCGCGACGATGGCCACGCCGTGCCGGGCCGCCCAGGCATAGGCGCCGGCCTTGGTGGTGAAATTGTCCTCGGTGCAGGTCAGGCCCGACAGCCAGACGAGATAGGGGAACGGCCCCTCCCCGTCGGGCGTCCAGACGCTGAACTTCATCGGCGTGCCGGTGCTGGCGCTGTCGTGCCGGCAGTAGCGCAGGGTCCCGCCCTGGGTGCGGTGGGTGGCGAGGGTTTCGATGGTCATCGAACTAGAACGTCACCACCGTGCGGATGCTCTCGCCCGCGTGCATCAGGTCGAAGGCCTTGTTGATGTCCTCCAGCGGCAGGACGTGGGTGATCATCGGGTCGATCTGGATCTTCCCGTCCATGTACCAGTCGACGATCTTGGGCGTGTCGGTGCGGCCGCGCGCGCCGCCGAAGGCCGTGCCCTTCCAGACCCTGCCGGTGACCAGCTGGAACGGCCGCGTGGCGATCTCCTTGCCGGCCTCGGCCACGCCGATGATGATGCTTTCGCCCCAGCCACGATGGCAGGCTTCCAGAGCGGTGCGCATCACACCGGTGTTGCCGGTGGCGTCGAAGGTGTAGTCGGCGCCGCCGTCGGTCAGGGCCACCAGATGGGCGACGAGATCGCCCGAGACGTCCTTGGGATTGACGAAGTGGGTCATGCCGAACTTGCGGCCCCATTCCTCGCGGTCGGGGTTGATGTCGACGCCGACGATCATGTTGGCGCCCACCAGCTTCAGGCCCTGGATGACGTTCAGGCCGATGCCGCCCAGGCCGAAGACGATGGCGTTGGCGCCCGGCTCGACCTTGGCGGTGTTGGTCACCGCGCCCACACCCGTGGTCACGCCGCAGCCGCAGTAGCAGGCGGTCTTGAACGGCGCGTCCTTGCGGATCTTGGCCACCGCGATCTCGGGCAGGACCGTGTAGTTCGAGAAGGTCGAGCAGCCCATGTAGTGGTGGATGGTCTGGCCCTTGTAGGAGAAGCGGCTGGTGCCGTCGGGCATCAGACCCTTGCCCTGGGTGGCGCGGATGGCCGTGCAGAGGTTGGTCTTGCCCGACAGGCAGCTTTTGCACTGGCGGCATTCGGGCGTGTAGAGCGGGATCACGTGGTCGCCGACCGCCACCGAGGTGACGCCCGCCCCGACCTCAACCACCACGCCCGCGCCCTCGTGGCCCAGGATCGAGGGGAACAGGCCCTCGCTGTCCAGGCCGTCCAGGGTGTAGGCGTCGGTGTGGCAGACGCCCGTGGCCTTGATCTCGACCAGCACCTCGCCGGCCTTGGGCCCTTCCAGGTCGACCTCGACGATCTCCAACGGCTGCTTGGCGGCGAAGGCGACGGCGGCGCGGGTCTTCATGGCGAGGTCTCCGGATTCTTGTTCAGCTCGTTCCTACGCCCCCAAGGCGTGGGCGATAATCCCGAACCGCGCAAAACATTATTGCACTGCTGGGACAATGGCCGCATGACCGCCCCATGAGCCGATGGGACGGGATCGACGAATTCGTGGCGGTGGCCGAGGCCGAGAGCTTCAGCCGCGCCGCCGCGCGCCTGGGCCTGTCGACGTCCGGGGTCAGCCGCGAGGTGGCGCGGCTGGAGGACCGGCTGCAGACGCGCCTGCTCTACCGCACCACCCGCAAGGTCAGCCTGACCGACGCGGGCCGCCTGTTCCTGGCCCGCTGCCGCGCCCTGATCCAGGAGCGCGACGCGGCCATGCAGCTGGTCGGCGAGGACGAGGGCGAGCTGAAGGGCCAACTGCGGATGACCTGCTCGTCGGCCTATGGCGAGCGCTACGTGGTCCCGGCCGTCAACGCCTTCGCCCTGGCCCATCCGCGCCTGTCGCTGCACATCGAGCTGGACGACAGCATCCGCGACCTGGTGGCCGATGGTTTCGACCTGGCCATCCGCTTCGGACGCCTGAGCGACAGCCGGATGATCGCCCGCCGCCTGGCCTCGCGCACCCGCCGCCTCTGCGCCGCCCCGGCCTATCTGGACAAGGCGGGCGCGCCGGAAACCCTGGCGGCCATCGCCGACCACGCCTGCGTCGTCGGGGCCAGCGAGACCTGGCTGTTCAACGAGGCCGGCCAGGAGGTGGCGGTCCGCCCGCGCGGCCGCTGGCGCTGCAACAGTGGCCAGGCCGTGCTGGACGCGGCCATCGCGGGCCTGGGTCTCTGCCAACTGCCCAACTTCTATGTCGACGGCCCCATCGCCGCCGGGACCCTGGTCCCGCTGCTGGAGGCGCACCGACCGGCCGACGAAGGCGTCTGGGCCGTCTATCCCCACCTGCGTCACCTGCCCGCCAAGGTGCGGCTGCTGGTCGAGCATCTGGAGGCCGCGCTGAAGTGATGTAAAATATATTTGACATCGAGGCGATCCGAGCGCACTCAATGTACAAGATTTTTTACATCACGGAGCGGGCCGATGCCCTATCGCGAAAAGAGCGCGTGGATTTCATTCTGGACCACCCTGGTGGTCTACGGCGCCTATTTCACCCTGTTCGCCAAGTCCGCCCTGGCCGGACAGCCCTTCGGGATCGGCCCGGCCTTCACCGCCACCATCGTGATCCTGGTGGTGCTGCAGATCGTCCTGCACGTGGCCGCCGCGATCCAGGCGCCCGACGACGCCAAGGCCGCCCAGGACGAGCGCGAGCGCCTGATCAGCCTGCAAGCCACCGCCGGGGCGTTCTACGTCTTCCAGGTGGCGGCCATGATGGCGGCGGTGACGGTCTATTTCTTCGACCGGACAGCCATGGCCAACGCCATGCTGGCCGCCCTGGCCGTGTCGGAACTGGCCCGGCACGGCGGCATCATCCTCGGCTATCGGCGAGCCTGCTGATGCCCGCCCCTCCGCCTATCAAGAACGACATCCGCCGCCTGCGCTTCGAGCACGGCGAGATGACCCAGGCCGACCTGGCGCAGCGCATCGGCATGACCCGCCAGACCATCGCCGCCATCGAGCAGGGCAAGTACTCGCCCTCGCTGGAAGCCGCCTTCCGCATCGCCCAGGTGTTCGGCGTGGGGATCGAGCGGGTGTTCCAGTGGGAGGGCTAGGTTAAAACTCCGCCACGCCGCCGCCTCCGAGCGCGACAATCGATGTCTCTCTATCGGTTGCCCGCAAGGTAGCCTGCCAGCCTTCATAGCCCGCCGAGTTGTTGAACAGATCCAATCGTGTGTTTCCGTCGAAGAGCACCCGCAAATCGGCGGTGACAGCGTCCAGCTCCACGCCCTGAACGATCCGCCCCTCGAAAAGGGCGTTGGCCTTCGCTTCACCGTCGACCGGCTCAGGCAAGCCAAATTGCTGAGCGTCATCTTCATCAGCAAGGGCGATCGTATCGTTACGGATGATCCGCCAAGGGACGGTAACGACGATCCTCGCCGCCTCACCGAACGAGAATGTCCAATCGTGCTCTCCGCGTCGTACCTGGCAAGCTCTTCGCTCTATCGCTCGCTGCAACTGGGTTTGCGGGTCAATCGACATGGGAGGAAGTTTTCATCACCTCCTCTTGGGCGCAACCCGCCTTAGACCTTCTCCACCGGCTTGAAGCGGAACCGCCCGTCCAGCAACTCGGCCCTGGGCAGGTAGGTTCGCAGGTACATCGCGAACGGGCCTGACTTCGGGGCAGGCAGCCAGTTGGACGAGCGGTCGCCGCCCGGGTCGGTGCGGCCGATCCACAGGTTCAGCGCACCGTCGGCCTCGCGCTTCAGACCCGCCGTGCGATCGCCGAGGGCGTAGCGCTTGAGCGGATTGTCGGTGAAGAAGAACTGGCCGTCGGCCGTGGCCTCGTACATCGACAGCGACCAGAAGCCGTCCAGCGGCAGGTCGGCGGGAAGGGGCAGGCGGTAGAGACCGTCGCCCGTGAACAGGCCCGCCCCGTCATCGCCGGCCGCCTTCATATACATGGCCTCGGCCACTGGCAGCGCGCCCAGCCCCGCCAGGGCGACCACCGCGCGATAGATATAGTCCTGGCCGTAGTCGCCCAGGTTGGCGCGCGGATAGGCCCAGCCGTCGTCGAAGGTCTGCCGTCCCTTGGCGAAGCGGGCGATCATCTGGGCCTGCTTGACGCCGACATCGGCCGCTCCGGCGTCGAAGGGTCCCGCGCCCAGGAAGGCGGCGGTCTTGCGCAGCACCTTCTGGTCGGTCGCCGGAGCAAGATCGGCGGCGAGCAGCTTGCGGGCCGTGTCGAAATAGTCGGTCGCCGGGGCGTCGCGCTCGACATAGGCCGGCGGCATGGGCGCCTTGGGTCCGGTCAGCTTGAAGCCGTCCTGCACCTTGTGGACCGCCGGCACATCGGCCTCGTCGACGACCAGCGTGCGGATCAGCAGCCAGGCGTGCGACGTGGCGATCCGCACCGGATTGGGCCCGTTCGACGGCTGGCCCGGCCCCACCAGGGTGAAGGTCCCGCCCTCCCCGCCCACGGTGCGCGAGCCCAGCACGGCGTTGTTGTTGGTGAACATGTCCATGATCGCCGCCGACCAGTAGCGCTTGCCGGTCGGCGGCACGGTCAGGGTGACCGGACCCCGGCTCAAATCGAGGAAGGCGGTGGAATAGAGCGTGTCGTTGTTGGGCGTGGTCACCCGGCGGGAGGTGTGGTCCGACAGCTCGCGGCCGTGGATCAGCGCGTTCATCGCCGCGCCGGGCGCCTTGAGGAACCGCGCGCGGGTGGTGGCCATCTCGACCATCGGCAGGGCGTAGAGCCAGGCCTCGGCGGCGGCCGAGATCTGGAAGCCCTGGGCGAGCGCGAAACCGCCCGCGCCCACCAGGCCCAGAGCACCGGCGCTCAGGAACAACTGTCGACGGTTCATGGCCGCCCCTCCCAACACTTGTTTGAGAGAAGAAGACGCCGGAACCGGGCGAGCGGCAAGCCCTCCCGGTTCCCAGCCGTCAGAACGTGAACCGCGCCCCGACGCCGCCAACCCAGCCCTTGCCCTCGGACCGGCCGCGCAGCGACAGGTTCATCGGGAAGGCCGTGCCGTCGTACAGCACCTGGTCGCTGTGGATCTGGCTTTCCTTCAGCTTCACGTAGCCGACGCTGGCGTCGAAATGCATGCCCTTCTTGGGGGTGATGGTCGAACCCACCGTATAGAGCATGCGGTCGCCGTCGGGTACGCGCGGGTCGCGGTACTCGTCGTTGGTGGGGGTCGGATCCTTCTGGACGCCGGCCCGCAGGGTCAGCCACTTGGCGGCGCGGAAGTCGGCGCCGACGGCGACATTGGTGGTGTCCTTGTAGAACTCGTGGACGGTGATCTGTTTGGGCAGCAGGGCCCCGGGCAGCAGTTGGCCCGCGCCCTTCAGGTCGACCACCACGTTGTCGAAGTCGCTCCAGCCGAAGCGCTGGACCTGGGCGTGCAGCGCCAGGTTCCGCATCGGCTTGACCGTCACCCCCGCCGTGGCGATCCACGGCAGGTCGAAGCTGGTCGTGGCCTCCTGCTTGCTGGTGACCAGCGAGAACGGCCCCTGGAAGCCGTAGATGGTCACGTCGCCGTCCAGGTGGTGCTTGTAGCCCGAGCGATAGCTGGCCCCGACCGTCAGGCGCTTGCCCGGATGCAATTGGGCGCCGGCGTTCCAGCCGAAGCGGGTGTCGCTGCCCTTGACCTCGATCTTGCCGTCCGGGAACGGGGCGGTCAGGTCGGGGCCCATCTGGCTGAAGGTGGCGTCGAAATAGTCGACATTGCCGCCGCCCGCGACGCTGAGCCAGTCGGTGACCCGCACCGACACCGCGCTCTGCAGGTTGATGTTCAGGAACCGCGACTTGATCGCGCCGTAGCGCACCCAGCTGTCGCCGTCATAGGTGGTGATGGCGTTGAACGGGGCGTTGATCCCCACGCCGAACGAGATCCGGTCGGTCACCGGCATGGCGAAGGCGAAGTTGGGGACGATCGACTTGGGGATCGGGTCCTTGGCCACCGAATTGCCGCCCACCGGCAGGGCCGGTTGCAAGGGGATGTTGGGCAGGCTGTTCAGGGTGGGGATCAGCACCCCGTTGGTCAGGCCCGGCAGCACGCCGCTGAGCAGGCCGGTGACGCCGTTCGGCAGGCCCGGGATCGGCGTGCCCAGCACCGCCGGGACGTTCAGGGTGGGCCGCTGCAGGGTCGAGCCCTCGTCGGTCACCGTGCCCTTGACGAACACCCCGAAGGCGCCGTTGTAGAACTCCTTGTCCTCCAGCCGGCTGATCGCCGCCGGGTTCCAGAACATCGATTCCGCGCCGACATCGGAGACCTCGCCAGAAAAGGCGCGACCCGCGCCCTTCACCGACTGTTCCTGGATGTAGAAGGCTCCCGCCGCCGCGCTCGAGGCGCAGACCATCACGCTCCCGGCCACGCCCAAGGCGAGCCAGGTCCGAAGACCCTTCATCACGATTTCCTCCCTGTCGGCCAACCGACATTGGCCGTTCAGGCCCGAAACGTGGCCGGAGAGATTTTGGTTCCGCTTAGACCTGGGAGCCGTCTTCGTCTTCCGCAACGGAAGGCGGCGCAAGGGTTTGCGCGGTCTTGGCGGCCAGCTTGGCCAGCACCCGACCGCGCCCTTTCGACAGGGCGGTGATCACGCCGCGGAAGGTGCGCACCTCCTGCTCGGTCAGCCGGGCGCGGGCCAGCGGCGCGCGCAGGTTGCGCACCATCGAGGGTTTCTTCTCGGGCGGATGGTAGAAGCCGGCCTTCTCCAGCTCGTCCTCCAGCTGGCCGTAGAGGCCCAGCAGGCTGGCCTGATCGGCGGGCTCGGCGACATTGTAGTCGAACCGCGCCCAGGGCCGGTCGTCGACCGTCATCCGCCATTCGTAGGCGTTGATCGACACGGCCTGGGCAAGGTTCAGCGAGCGGAAGCGCTCGTCGATGGGGATCGAGACGATGGCCTGGCACAGGGCGATGTCGTCGGTCTCCAGCCCCGCCCGCTCGCCGCCGAACAGCAGGCCCACCGCATGGCCCTGGGCCACGTCCTCGGCCAGGTGGCCGGCGGCCTCGCGCGGGGTGTAGACCGGCAGGCGCGTCTCGCGCGGGCGGGCCGTGGTGGCGAACACCAGCTTCAGGTCGGCGATGGCCTCGGGCAGGGTCTCGAACACCTTGGCCTCGTCCAGCGGCCAGTTGGCGCCCGAGGCGCTGGCCCAGGCGCGCTCCTGAGGCCAGCCGTCGCGCGGCTTGACCAGGCGCAGGTCCGACAGGCCGAAATTGGCCATGACGCGGGCCACCGCGCCGATGTTCTCGGCCAGTTGCGGCTGGTTCAGGATCACGCAGGGCGGAAGATGCTTCGTCGTCATCGCCACCCTTTGCCGCCGGACCGCCGCGCGGTGCAAGCCCCCAAGATGACGGTTCGTGCGTTTAGCCCCCGGTCAAGCTCGCCGGAACCGCCATGCTCAAGCACGCCACAGCCCTTCTCCTGACCCTCTCGCTGGCCGCCTGCGGCGAGCCGCCGATGCTGGGCCAGAAGGACCCGCTGTTCGACCGCGAGAAGATGACCGCCCAGTTCCAGGCCGTCGCCGACCGGGTCGCGCCGGGCACGCTGGGCGTGGGGGTCGAGGACCTTTCCACCGGCCAGATCATCGTCTTCAACGGCGACAAGCGCTTCCCCCTGCAGGGCGTGGCCCGGGCTCCGCTGGGCGCTGCGGTCATGGCCGAGGTCGAGGCGGGCCGGCTCAAACTCGACGAGCCGATCGTGATCGAGGACGTCGACCTGTCCCCGCCGCCCAGCGCGATCGCCGACGCCTGGCCGAACCGGTCCGTCTACACCGTCCGCGAGCTGCTGGAGCGCGCCCTGGGCGAGGGCGACAACACCGCCGCCGACGTGCTGATGAAGCGGATCGGCGGTCCCGGCGCGGTCACCGCCTGGCTGCAGGGCCGCAAGGTCATGGCCCTGGACATCGACCGCTACGAGCGCCAGGTCCAGCCCGAGAGCCTGGGCGCGGCCTCGTTCCGCGCCGGCTGGAAGGGCGAGGCCGCCTGGCGCGCCGCCCTCGATCAAGTCCCCGCCCCCGACCGCCGCCGCGCGACCCTGGCCTATCTGGCCGATCCGCGCGACACCGCCACGCCCCTGGGCGCCCTGCGCTTCCTGGAGGCGTTGAACCAGGGCGAACTGCTGGATCAGGACGCCCGCCGCCAGCTGGGCCAGATCGCCCGCCAGAACACCGCCGGCGGAGCCCGCCTGAACGCCGCCCTCCCCGACGGCGCGCGTCTCACCCACCAGCCCGGCACGGCCCGCACCGACACGGGCTTCACGCCCGTGGTCTCCGACATCGGCGTCTACACCCTGAAGGACGACCGCAAGTTCGCTGTCGTGGCGTTCGTCAAGGGCTCGGCCCTGCCGGTCGCCGAGCAGGAAAAGGCCATCGCCGACGTCGGGCGCATCGTGATCAAGGCGGCGAAATAGGCCCTATTCGGCCGGCGTGAAGGCTGCGGCGGGTTGGCTCATTCGCGTGCGGGCCAGGGCTTCCAGCAACTGCTGGGGCCGCACGGGCTTGGCCAGGTGCAGGTCGGCGCCCACGGCCTTGGCGGCGGCGACGTGCTCTTCCATGGCGTTGGCGGTCAGCATGATCAGCAGCACCGGATCAGCGCCGGCGGCGGCCTCGCGCTCGCGGATCAGGCGGGTGGCGGTCAGGCCGTCCATCACCGGCATCTGCATGTCCATCAGGATGGCGTCGAAGCCCCCGGGCGTGAAGGCGTCCAGGGCTGCCTGGCCATCCTCGACCAGGGTCAGGGCCACGTCGAACGGCTGCAGGATGATCTCGACGACCTTCTGGTTGGTGGGGTGGTCCTCGGCGACCAACACCCGCAGCCCCTCCAGCGAGATCTCCTCCTCCTCGTCGAAGACCTCGTCCTCGACAGCGCGGGCGCGTGGCAGGGGCAGGTCGACCTGGAAGATCGCGCCCCGGCCCACCACGGCGCGGGCGTCGATGGCGCCGCCCATCATCTCGGCCAGGGCCGCGCAGATCGACAGGCCCAGGCCCGTGCCGCCGAACTGGCGAGTGATCGACTGGTCGGCCTGGACGAACCGCTTGAAGAGGCGCCGCCGCACGGTGTCGTCGAAGCCCACGCCGGTGTCGGTGACGGTGAAGGTTAGGCCTCCGTTCGCCATGTGATCGGCCCGCTCGACGGTCAGGCTGACCCCGCCCACGGCGGTGAACTTCACGGCGTTGGCCAGCAGGTTGTTGAGGATCTGGCTGATCCGCCCGGCGTCGCCCAGATAGCTGCCCTGCAGGCCCGGCTCGATCGACCAGCGGAACTCCAGCCCCTTGGCCTCGGCCGTGGCGCGGTGCAACTCGCCCACGCCGCCGACCAGCTGGGCCAGGTCGAAGGGCGCGGGGGTCAGCTGGAACTGGCCGGCCTCGATCTTGGAGACGTCCAGGATGTCGCTCAGCACCTGCTCCAGCAGACGGCCCGACGAGGTGACCAGGGCGGCCAGCTCGCGGCGGCGCTCGGGGTCGGTCTCCTCGGCCAGGCGGTCGCCGATGGCGATGACGCCGTTCAGCGGCGTGCGCAGCTCATGGGACATGTTGGCCAGGAACACGCTCTTGGCCTGGTTGGCGCGCTCCAGCTCGGCGGTGCGCTCGGCGACCCGCTCCTCCAGCGAGCGCAGCAGTTCGATATTGCCGTCGCGCTGGCTGCGCAGGGTGCGGGCCAGGGCGCCGATCTCGTCGGCGCGGTCTTCGATGGGCTGGGCCTCGACGATCTCGCCGGTGCGGTGGGCGTCGGCCAGAACCCGGAGCGGCCGCTCGACGGTGTGGCGCATCACCCGGTAGAGCGCCGCCACCTGGATGATCACCCCCAGCACGCCGAACAGCAGCACCCACGAAGCCGTCTTGACCGCCGACCAGACCAGGTCGTCGGACGGAAAGCTCATCAGGAAATACCAGTCGGGCTCCTTCAGCCGGCCGTAGGCGATGACCCGGTCGTTGTTGCGGATCACCCCGACGTCGGCGCCGCGCTCGCGGATTTGGCGGACGGCCTCGCTGACCCCTTCCTGGGTCTGGGCCCGCACCAGGGTCTGGACATCGACCACCCCGTTCTTGGCCAGGCCGGGCGCGGCGATCAGCTCGCCGTCGGACGAGACGATCATGTTGCGTCCGCCCGGCAAGGCGTCCTCGACCGCGCGCAGCAGGTAGGAGTCCAGCGACAGGCTGGTGCCCCAGGCGCCCAACTGCTTGCCGCCGAAATCGAAGGGCGTCATGCAGGCCGAGTTCAGCCCCCGCCCGCTGGGATCCGACAGCAGCTTGCGCAGCTTGGTGCACTTCATCACCCGCTGCGGGTTCTGGGTCGGCAGGGTCAGCAGGGTCATCTCCTCGCCGCTGACGTCGAAGTTCGCCGGCGCCTTGTGCCGGTAGTACATCAGCCGGTCCGGGCGCTTGGGTCCGAACATCACAAGCCGGGTGTCGGGCGTGAAGAAGTAGAAGTTATCGTAGCGGTTCAGCTCGGCCTCGCCGGTGTGCGACACCACTTGGGTGGCGGCCAGCATCAGGGCTTTCTGTTGCGGGGTCAGGGTGTTGGCGCGCGGCAGGTAGCCGCCGATGCCGTAGGTGTAGTCGCCGTCGACGACGCCGCCGTCGTACAGGGCGTCGGCCGTGCGCCGGGTGCCGTCGGGCTGGAGCGGGAACTGGGCATCGAACTCGCGGTCGACCGTGGCCGGGTCCAGCGCCTTCAGCCGCCGCTCCAGGGAATCGGTCGCGGCCTGGTGCACCTTGACCAGGTCGGAGAACAGCCGGTCCTCGGTCTTGACCCGCTCGCCCACATATTCGGTCAGGTGCCGGATCTGGGCATCCGCGGCCGCGCGCTGCACGAAGACGAAGGTCACGGCGGTGGCCACGCCGGTCACCGCGATCGACAGGATCGCGACGATGGCCAGCAATCGCCGGGCCAGCGGCGAGGTGACGTCGGTGATGGCTCGGCGGCTCTCCACGCCCTGTCCTACCTCACAAGCCTCAATCAAGAATTTACGCGCCGAAATAGGGACTTACGCTGCGTCAGGTCGCCTACGGACCGTCTCATCGCGACCTCGGCTTTCCCCCCGACGCGCAACAGTCTATAGGCACGCCGTCCGCGCCGCTCCCAGGCCCTGTGCGCCAAAGAGTCACAGGCGCGCCACCGCGAGAGGAAAGACCCCGCAATGGCCAAGATTAAAGTCGCCAACCCCGTCGTCGACATGGACGGCGATGAAATGACCCGGATCATCTGGAAGCTCATCAAGGATAAGCTGATCTTCCCGTATCTGGACCTGGAACTGGACTACTACGACCTGTCGGTCGAAAACCGCGACGCCACCAACGACCAGGTCACGATCGACGCGGCCGAGGCGACCAAGAAGCACGGCGTGGCCGTGAAGTGCGCCACCATCACTCCCGACGAGCAACGCGTCACCGAATTTAACCTCAAGAAGATGTGGAAGTCGCCGAACGGCACGATCCGCAACATCCTGGGCGGCGTGATCTTCCGCGAGCCGATCATCTGCCAGAACGTGCCGCGCCTAGTGCCGGGCTGGACCCAGCCGATCATCGTCGGCCGTCACGCGTTCGGCGACCAGTACAAGGCCACCGACTTCCTGTTCCCGGGCAAGGGCACGCTGTCGATCAAGTTCGTCGGCGAAGACGGCCAGACCATCGAGCACGAAGTGTTCAAGAGCCCGTCGGCCGGCGTCGCCATGGGCATGTACAACCTCGACGAGTCGATCCGCGACTTCGCCCACGCCTCGTTCGCCTACGGCCTGGGCCGTGGCTATCCGGTCTACCTCTCCACGAAGAACACGATCCTCAAGGCCTATGACGGCCGCTTCAAGGACATCTTCCAGGAGATCTACGACGCCGAGTACGCCGAGAAGTTCAAGGCCGCCGGCATCCACTACGAGCACCGCCTGATCGACGACATGGTGGCCTCGGCCCTGAAGTGGTCGGGCGGCTATGTCTGGGCCTGCAAGAACTACGACGGCGACGTGCAGTCGGACATCGTGGCCCAAGGCTTCGGCTCGCTGGGCCTGATGACCTCGGTGCTGATGACCCCGGACGGCAAGACGGTGGAAGCCGAAGCCGCCCACGGCACCGTGACCCGCCACTACCGCCAGCACCAGAAGGGCGAGTCGACCTCGACCAACTCGATTGCCTCGATCTTCGCCTGGACCCGTGGCCTCGCCCACCGCGCCAAGCTGGACGACAACGCCGAGCTGGCCAAGTTCGCCGCCACCCTGGAGAAGGTCTGCATCGACACCGTCGAAAGCGGCTTCATGACCAAGGACCTGGCCCTGCTGGTCGGCGACAAGCAGTCGTGGCTGACTACCGAAGGCTTCCTCGACAAGATCGACGAGAACCTCCAGAAGGCGATGGCGGCCTAACCGCCCCGTCCTCGACGGATCGAAAGCAGCGCCCCTCGGGAAACCGGGGGGCGTTTTTCGTTTCCGGAGGCTCTGCGGATGCGTCGCGCCCCTGCGACATAACGACCGCTCAATTACGATCCGTTTCGGAGCAAAATTAAGACCTCCGGTGGCGTCCAACCTCCGCGATAGACAACCAAAACTTGCGTTTTCCTTGTGAGCGTTGGGTTTGCCAAGCAACGCTCGACGAACAAAGGTCGACAATCCGACTCTAACCCTTTAGGCGAGCATCAAGAATCCACCACAACTGTGTGTCGAGACGTCGCACCCGTTTCCTAACCCCTGTTAATCACCCGGCAAGCGCGAACCTACATCCCTGACGCGTAGTCTCGCGTAAATCCGCGCGAGCTGGGTAATGGGGTGCGCTATGCAAAAAGCATACGTTTCAGTTTTCGCGGTCGCAGTACTTGCGTCGCTCGGCATCGCTTCGTCGGCTAATGCGGCGACGGCCAGCAGTTCATTTCAGGTCAACTTGACCATCCAGGGCGAATGCAAGGTGCAGTCGGCCTCGAACGTCAGCTTCGGCTCGCACGGCGTGATCGACGCCAACATCGACACGACCAACTCGATCGGCGTGCAATGCACCAACTCCACGCCCTATACGGTCGCCCTGAGCGCCGGCGGCGGCACGGGCGCCACGGTCGCCAGCCGCAAGATGACCAGCGCCGCCAACGACACGGTCTCCTACGCCCTCTATCGTGACGCGAGCCGCACCCAGCTGTGGGGCGTGACCCAGAACGTCGACACCCAGGCCGGCACCGGCAACGGCGGCGTGCAGACCTACACCGCCTACGGCCGGGTCGCGGCCCAGTCGACCCCCGCCATGGGCGCCTATAGCGACCTCGTGTCGGTGACGATCACCTACTGATGCCCCGCCGCCCCCTCCTCGCCGCCGCGCTGACCGCGCTCATGGCCTCGGCCTGGGACTTCAGTCCCGCCGTGGCCTCGACCCTGCGCGTCAGCCCGGTCGGCCTGGACCTGCCCGTCGGCCAGAACGCCGCCACGCTCAGCCTGTTCAACGACGACGTCGCGCCGTTGAACGTGCAGATCCGGGTGTTCCGCTGGCGGCAGGTGGACGGCAAGGACGTGCTGGAACCGGCCACCGAAGTGGTCGCCAGCCCGCCCATCGCCAAGGTCGCGCCCGGCGCGGCGCGCACCGTCCGCGTCGTGCGGCTGGACGCCAAGCTGCCCGAAAAGCAGGAGTCCTACCGCCTGATCGTGGACGAACTGCCGCCGCCGCTCAGCGAGGGCGGACGGCAGGTCACCCTGCTGATGCGCCACTCCATCCCGCTGTTCTTCGCGGCCTCGACCGACAAGGCCCGCATGACCTGGAAGCTGGCCGGTTCCGCCGACGCCCAGAGCCTGACCGCCAGCAACGCCGGCGGCCGCCATCTGCGCGTCTCCAACCTGCGCATCGTCGACGGCGCCGGCGCGGTCCTGGCCGAACGCAAGGGGCTGGTCGGCTACGCCCTCCCCGGCTCGACCATGGCCTGGCCCGCCGGCGCGTTCCCGTCGTCGGCCGGCCTGCACCTGCTCGCCGACACCGACACCGGCCCGATCGATGCGCCGCTCGCCGGCGATTGAGGCGGCGCTGCTGGTCATGACCGCCGCGGCCCTCCCAACCCCCGCCCTCGCCCAGGACATCCCGAACCTGCCGCCCGCCGCCCAGGCGACGGGCGCGGAGGCGTTGCAGCTGGAGGTCTGGGTCAACGGCGTGGGCACCGGTCTGGTGGCCGCCGTCGCCCGCGACGCCGACGGCCGGCTGTCGATGAGCGCCGAGGAATTGCGGGCCGTGGGCCTGGCCTCGCCGCGCCGCGTCGGCGAACAGGCGCTGGACGCCATTCCCGGCCTCACCGCCACCTATGACGAGATCGGCCAGCGCCTGCTAGTCGAGGCGTCCGTCGGCACCCTGCTGACCCAGCGCTTCGACCTCAGCCCCTCCAGCGCCGAGAGCCTGTCCGCGCGCCAGGACACCGGGGCGGTGCTGAACTACGCCGTTTCGGCCGACGGCGGACAAGGCGAAGACGACGACCTGGGCGTGGACGGCCTTGGCCTGTCGCTGGACGCGCGCGTCTTCGGCAAGTTCGGCGCCCTCGATACCGCCGTCTCGGGCAGCTACGCCTCGGGACAGGGCCGTCTTGTGCGGCTGAACAGCACCTGGAGCTGGTATTCGCCCCGACACGCGATGAACGTCCGGGCGGGCGACTTCATCAACGCCGGCTTCTCCTGGACCCGGCCCATCCGCATGGCCGGCCTGCAGATCCGCCGCGACTTCGCCACCCGGCCCGACCTGATCACCATGCCCTCGCCGCGCCTGTCGGCCAGCGCCGCCGCGCCGTCGATCCTGGACCTCTATGTCAACGACGCGCCGGTGCTGTCGCGGCGGGTGGGCGCGGGCCCCATCGAGGTGGACGGACTGCCGTCCTCGCGGGGCTTCAGCCAGGCCCGCCTGGTGCTGCGCGACGAGGCCGGCCGCCAGACCGAGATCGTCGCCCCGTTCTTCACCACCCCGCTGCTGCTACGGAAAGGCTTCGTCGACTACGCGGCCGAGATCGGGGTCGCCCGCCGCTACTACGGTGTCCGCTCCAACGACTATGCCGACATGCCGCTGGCCACCGGCAGCCTGCGCTACGGGCTCACCGACGCGGTCACCCTGGAGGGCCATGCCGAGGGCGGCGCGGGCATCGCCAACCTGGGCGGCGGCTTCGCCGTCGAGCTGGACGGCCTGGGCGTCGCGGCCCTGTCCGCCGTCGGCAGCCACGACGGCGACCATGCCGGCGCCCTGGTCTCGGCCGTCTTCGATAGCCGTTTCGCCGGCGTCTACATCTCGGCCATGTCGACCTATGCCGACGCGGACTATCGCGACCTGGCCGCGGCGACCTCGGGCAAGTGGCATTGGAGCAACGGCAAGGTGGTCGGCGACCAGCCGCCCCGCTCGGTGAACCAGATCACCCTGTCGACGCCCGTCGCCCTCAACCCGTTCCGGCGCGGCGCCGAGGCGGCCACCCTCAGCCTGGGCTACACCGCCCAGCAGAGCCAGGACGGCATGAAGCGCACCGTGTTCAACGGCTCGCTGCGCCAGACCCTGAACCGCCGCATCACCGTCTACGCCACCGGCTATGTCTCGCGCGGCGAGCGGCGCGATGCCGGCGCCTTCTTCGGCGTGGCCATCCCGCTGGGCGGCAGCGTCTCGACCACGGTCGGCGCCCAGGTCCAGGGCAGCGACACGGTCGCCTTCGTCGAGGCCAGCAAGGCCGAGGACCAGGCGGTGAACACCACCGCCTGGCGCCTGCGCGTCGAACAGGGCGCCAGCTCCGAGATCGAGGCCCAGGGCGTCTATCGCGCCCGCACCTTCCGCCTGTCGGGCGTGGCCCAGCGCCGCGACGGCCTCACGCGCCTGCAGGGCCAGATGGACGGCGCGGTGACCTGGATGAAGGGCGGGGCCACCCTGGCCAACCGCCTGGACGGCGCCTTCGCCGTGGTCGATGTCGGGGCGCCCGACGTGCCGGTGCTGTTCCAGAACCAGAAGATCGGCCGCAGCGACCGCAGCGGCCGCCTGGTGGTGCGCAACCTCTCGCCGTTCGACGACAACAAGATCGCCATCGATCCGCGGCTGCTGGCCCTGGACCTGGAAGCCGCCGACACCGAGAAGTCGGTCGTCCCCTTCGACGGCGGCGGCGTACTGGTGCGCTTCGGCGTCGCCAAGGCCCCGCCTTCGGCCCTGGTCACCTTGCGCCGCCCCGACGGCGCCTTCGTGCCGCCTGGCGCCGAGGCCGTGCAGGCCGGCTCCGACGAGCGGGTGATCGTCGGCTATGACGGCCAGACCTTCCTGACCGAGCTGAAGCCCGACAACACGCTGACCGTCCACCTGGAGGACGACGCCACCTGCGTCGCGCGGTTCGCCTTCGCGCCCAATCCGAAAGGAGGCGCCGGTGTCGTTGAAGCGATCTGTCGCTAGGCTCTCCAGCCTGCTGGTCCTGAGCCTGAGCTTCGGCGGCGGCGTCTTCCTGACCGTCGCCCCGAAGCCGGCCCATGCCGGCAGTTGCTCGGTCTCGGTCAGTTCGGCCAACTTCGGCTCGACCATCAGCCCGCTGACGGCGGGGGTCGTCGACACCACGGCCAACCTCAATTTCAGCTGCACCGGCATGACGCCCGGCCTCGCCGTCTCGCTGTGCCCCAGCCTCGACGCCGGCTCGGCCGGCGGCGACGGCGCCGGCGGTCGCCTGCTCAAGACCAGCGGCGGCGTCAGCCTGCCCTTCCAGGTCTATCAGGACGCCGCCCGCACCCAGACCTGGGGCTCGGCCAGCTTGCTGATGTTCGGCGCGACGCCGACGATCACCGCCACGCCCAGCGCCGCCGGCACGGTCAACGTCAACCAGACGCTCTACGGCCGGATCTGGACCACCGCAACCACCGTGCCCGGGAGCTACACCACCGACTTCGTCGCCCAAAACTTCTTCTGGGGCCTGAACCTCCTGACCTGCGCGGGCGTCACCATCGGCTACAGCGCCCCGCCGGCCACCTTCACCTTCCGCGCGACCCTGGTTCCCGACTGCCAGGCGACGTCCAGCTCGGTCGAGTTCGGCAGCGTCGGCGTGCTGACGGCCAACAAGGACGGCCAGGGCGGCCTGGGCGTCACCTGCACCTCGGGCACCACCTACAGCGTCGGCCTGGACAACGGCCTGACCGGAACCGGTCCGACGGCGCGCAAGATGAAGAAGGGCGCCGAGGCGGTCACCTACGGCCTCTACAAGAACAGCGCCCGCGACCAGCCGTGGGGCGACCTGGCCGCCGGCGCGGGCTTCGTGGCCGGCGGGACCGGCACCGGCGCTTCCCAGCCCTTCACGGTCTACGGACGCGCGCCGCCCCAGACCACGCCTTCGCCCGGCGCCTATGCCGACACCGTCGTCGCCACCGTCACCTACTAGTTCAGGGGATTTTCAGATGCTGCCCGTGCAAGTCTACCCGGCCGACGACATCGCCCGCGTCGCGGCGCTGCAGAGGCTCAAGATCCTCGACACCCCGCCGTCGGTGGAGTTCGACCAGATCGCCTGGTCGGCCAAGATCCTGTTCGACGCGGCCGCAGCCTTCGTCACCTTCGTCGATTCCGAGCGCCAGTGGCACAAGGCCCGGGCGGGTTCGGAGGTCCCCCAGGTCGACCGCCGCGCCTCGTTTTGCAGCCACTGCATCGCCTTCCGCAGCCCGCTGTGGATCGAGAACGCCCTGGAAGACCCGCGCGTGTTCGACAACCCGCTGGTGACCGGCCCGCCCTTCCTGCGCTTCTATGCCGGCGCGCCGATCCGCGACCCGCGCGGCTGGATGCTGGGCACGGTCTGCGTGGTCGACGTCCAGCCCCGCGCCTACGACGCCAACCTGGAGAAGGGGCTGATCGCCCTGGCCGGCATGGCCTCGAGTCTGCTCGAACGGAACGCAACCGCCTCGGCCGCGTAAACGGTTTTCAGGGAACGGCCTTGCGGGCCGGACCCGAACCGCATTCTATGCGGCGTCAACCATGCGGCGGGGGCGCGCGATGACTGTGCAGAAGCGACTGTGGGACCTCGTCGTCCTGGCCATCGTCATCTTCGCGGCCGCCTTCGCCACCGCGCCCTGGTTCGCCTTCCGCGCCCTCAAGGCCGCCGCCGAGTACGAGGACGTGCAGGCGATCAGCGAACTGGTCGACTTCCCCGCCGTGCGCGCCAGCCTGACCGCCGAACTGGACGAGAAGAAGCCGGCCGCCGTCGCCCCGGCCGAACCGCCCTCGATCTGGCGCGACCCTCTGAGCGTGTTCAGGAAGGCCATCGCGCCCATCGCCCCGCCCGAGCCCAAGGTCGACCGCTACCTGACCATCTCGGGCCTGTCGGCCCTGACCCGAGGCTACGCGCCCGGCAAGGCGCCCGGCGTTCCGCCCAAGCCGATCACGGCGATGGAAAAGGCCAAGGCCGCCATCGCCGGCCCCCACGCCGCCATCGCCTATTGGGATCCCAACCGCGTCCGCGTCAGCGTCAAGCGCCCCGGCCAGCCGGAGAAGGTGACGGTCTTCACCTGGCGGCGCGACAAGCTGTTCACCTGGCGGCTGGTGCACGTGCGCCTGCCCGCCGACGAGCGGTGAGAGGGCCTCTCCGGCGCGACGCTGGACCACCCGGCTGCGCCAGTGCTATCGACCATGGCCTTGTTTCGGCCCCAGTCGTTCGGGGTCGGCCCTTTGGGCGACACGCAACGTCGTCCCGTAGCTTCCTGGTAGCGCCTTGATCGATCTCCTGCTCGACGTGCCACAGCGGGTCCTGCCGTTCTTCCTGCTGGTCGCCGCCGGCGTCACCCTGGCGCGGCTGCGCCTGTTCGACGCCCGCATGTCGACGGGCCTGTCCAGCTACGTCTATTGGATCGGCTTCCCCGCCCTGCTGGTGCATTCGCTGTCGCGGGTAGGCGTTCCGGACCGCGGCATGACCCTGGGCCTGGTCGCCTACGGCGCCTGCGCCCTGCTGGTGGTGGCCCTGATGGCGGCCATCGGCGCGGCCCTGCGCTGGACGCGCGAGGAGCGGGCCGGCGGATCGCTATCGGCCAGCCTGGGCAACAGCGCGTTCCTGGGCCTGCCCATCGTCGCCTCGGTCCTGGGCCCGGAGGCCGCCCGCCTGTCGGCCGGCGCCGTGGCGGTGGATTTCGTGGTGGTGGCCGCCGTCGGCGTGGGCCTGCTGGGCTGGGCCGGCGGCCGCTCGACCTGGCGCTCGCTGATGCAGGCCCTGCGCAACCCGATCGTGCTGGCCGCCCTGACCGGCTCGACCATGGCCCTGCTGGACCTGTCGCTGCCCAGCGTGCTGGACCGCTCGGTGGCCGCCGCCGCCGCTTCGGGCAGCCCCGTGGCCTTGGTCGCCTTGGGCGTGGCCCTGGGCCTGACCGGCCTGCCGGCCGCCGGCGTGCCCTGCGAGCCCAGCGACGAGCCGCCCCCGCCCATTCCGCGCTGGACCCCGATCGTCGTGGCCGCCGTGGGCAAGCTGCTGGTCCTGCCCGCGCTGGTCTGGCTGGCCACCGGCTGGATCGACTCGTCCCTGCCCTTCCGCCTGGGCGCGACCCTGCTGGCCGCAACCCCGACGGCGGTCAACGTCTTCATCCAGACCAAGGCCTACAGCGTGTTCGAGCGCGGCGGGGCGCGGATCGTGGCCCTGACCACCGCCGTCTCGTGCGTCAGCCTGTCGGTGGTGGCGGTCCTGCTGGAACGCTTCGCGGCGGCGTAGCCGTCAGCAGGGCGGTATCGCTCTCGTCCTTCAGCCCCACGCCGGTCAGGCCCAGCCGCAGGGCCTCGCGTGCGTGCCAAGCCAGCTTGAACGCCGCCGCCGCGTAGCTCAGCCCCTCGCCCCGGATGTTGGACACGCAGTTGCGCTCCGCATCGGTGCGGCCGACCTTGGGCGCGAAGGTGATGTAGGCCCCCAGGCTGTCGGGCGACGATAGGCCCGGCCGCTCGCCCACCAGCAGGATCACCAGCCGCGCGCCCAGCAGCTCGCCCACCGCGTCGCCCAGGGCCACCCGCGCCTGGCGGGCCACCACGACCGGCCCCAGGCGCCAGCCCGCCTCGCGCGCCGCCGGCAGCAGGGCCTCGATAAGCGAGGCGGCATGGGCGTGGACGGCGGTGCTCGACAGGCCGTCGGCCACCACCACCGCCAGGTCGCAGGCCCCGCGCGTGCGGCCGATCAGGGCCGAGCGCCCCGCCTCCGACAGGCTGCGCCCCAGGTCCGGCCGCCGCAGATAGGCCGCCCGGTCGGGCGCTGCGCTGTCCACGATCACGGTCTCTAGCCCCAGGGTCTGGATCGCCTCCGCCACCGCCTCGGCCTGGAAGACCTTGTGGACCGCGTCGCGGGCCTGGGCGTGGGCCAGGGCGAAGCCCAGCACCTCGGAGGTCGGCAGGCTGGACCCCGTCCGCCCCAAGGCGATGCGGGCGGGCGTGTGACGGCGCAAGGCGCTCCAGGGATCGGGCGTAATCGGCGCGCTCACGCCGAGACGCCCAGCAGCGGATGGCCGGCCGTGCGCGGCGCCAAGCGCCCGTCGGCCCCGACGATCCGCGAGCGCTCCAGCCAGGCCTCGAACTCCGGCGCCCGCTTCAGGCCCAGCAGCTCGCGCACATAGAGGGCGTCGTGGAACGAGGTGGACTGGTAGTTCAGCATCACGTCGTCGGCGCCCGGCACGCCCATGACGAAGGTGACCCCCGCCGTGGCCAGCAGGGTCAGCAGGCTGTCCATGTCGTCCTGGTCGGCCTCGGCATGATTGGTGTAGCAGACGTCCACCCCCAGCGGCGCGCCCAGCAGCTTGCCGCAGAAGTGGTCCTCCAGCCCGGCCCGGATGATCTGCTTGCCGTCGTAGAGGTATTCGGGGCCGATGAAGCCGACCACGGTGTTGACCAGCAGCGGCTCGAACGCCCGGGCCACGCCGTACGCCCTGGCCTCCAGCGTCTGCTGGTCCACCCCGTGGTGCGCCCCCGCCGACAGGGCCGAGCCCTGGCCGGTCTCGAAGTACATGACGTTGTCACCGACCGTGCCGCGCCCCAGTGAACGACCGGCGTCCAGGCCTTCCTTCAACAGGTCCAGGGTCACGCCGAAGCTGGCGTTGGCGGCCTGCGTGCCCGCGATCGACTGGAACACCAGGTCCACCGGCGCGCCGCGCTCGATCAGCTGGATCGCCGTGGTCACGTGGGTCAGCACGCAGGACTGGGTGGGGATCTCGAACCGCTGGATCAGGTCGTCCATCAGCCGGGTCAGGTCGGAGAGGACGTTCAGACTGTCGCTGGCCGGGTTGATGCCGATCACCGCATCGCCGCAGCCGTACAGCAGGCCGTCCAGGATCGAGGCGGTGATCCCGGCCGGATCATCCGTCGGATGGTTGGGTTGCAGCCGCACGGCCATGGTCCCGGGCAGGCCGATGGTGTCGCGGAAGCGGGTGGTGACCTTGCACTTGGAGGCGGCCAGGATCAGGTCCTGGTTGCGCATCAGCTTGCTGACCGCCGCGACCATCTCGGGCGTCAGGCCCGGGGCCAGGCGGGTCAAGGCGGCGGACGTGGCGATCTCCGACAGCAGCCAGTCGCGGAACTCGCCCACCGTCAGCGAGGCCACAGGGGCGAAGGCCGCCACGTCGTGGCCGTCCAGGATCAGGCGGGTGACCTCGTCGGCCTCGTAGGGGACGAGGGCTTCGGTCAGGAACGCCTTCAGCGGCGTGTCGGCCAGAGCCATCTTGGCGGCGACATTGTGCTGGGCGCTGGAGGCGGCGATCCCCGCCAGGGCGTCGCCCGAACGCGGCGGCGAGGCCTTGGCCATCAGGTCGGCCAGGGTCTCGAAGGTCCAGGTGGTTCCGCCCAGGGTCGCGCGATAGGCCATGGGCGCGAGGGTGGCGCCGAACGGGCGGGCTGGGAAGCAATGGCCGTCGGCGACCGCGTCCTTTCAAGCTTCGCCCGCTCGATGCGCGCCGCCGCTCAAAAGCCTGTCATCGCGCCGCTCCAGGCGAGGCTTGAATAGACAACGCTGTCAGTTAGGCTGCGCCACCGCCGAGAACAGGCGCCGGGAGGACCCATGCTCAAGATCCTGACTTTCGCCCTGGCGCTGGGCCTGGCCACGCCCGCCCTCACCGCCCCCGCCTTGAAGCTGACCGAGGTCCCCAAGGCTTCCGGCCCGGCGACCTCGCTGTTCAACGGCAAGGACCTGAAGGACTGGAACGCCTGGCTGGGCTATGCAGACCCGGCCCTGACCTATACGCGCCCCGCCATCGCTCCCATCGGCGCCACCGCTCAAAGCGCCGACATCTTCAAGGTGGTGGTCGAGGACGGCCGCCCGGCCCTCTACGTCAACGGCAAGACTTGGGGCAGCCTGGTCCACAAGGGCGACTTCCAGAACTATCACCTGCGTCTGCAGTACAAGTGGGGCAAGGGCCGCTGGGCGCCGCGCCAGGACCAGGCCCCCAACAACGGCCTGCTCTACCACTCGCACGGCGCGCCGGGCGTGGTCTGGGGCACCTGGAGCCAGGCGGTGGAGTTCGAGATCATGACCGGCTCCATCGGCATGGTCGTGCCGGTAGGCGACGCGATCGAGGCCACGACCGACGTCGTCGACGATCCCGCCCTGATCCCGCCGAAGTTGCGCTACGCCCTCGGCGGCCGGGCCAAGACCGTCAAGGGCGGCACGGCCGACTGGAACGTCGAGGCCGCCAGCGACGCCGAGAAGCCGGCCGGCGAATGGAACACCCTGGACCTCTACGTGCTGGGCGACCGCGCGATCCACGTGGTCAATGGCGTGCCGGTGCTGGAGGTGCGAGACCTGAAGGCGGATGGTGCGCCCCTGACCCACGGCGCGATCCAGCTGCAGTCTGAGGGCGCCGAGACCTTCTTCCGAGACATCGTGCTGGAGCCGATCACGGCGCTGCCGAAGGTGGTGGCTCCCTAGCCGAACACCGCCATCTTGAAGACCATGTTCAGGATCGCCGCGAAGCCCAGCATCAGCAGGCCCAGCGAGACCATGAAGGTGATCGAGACCGGGAAGCTGCTCTCGCCGTGGATCAACCCCTGGCGCTTCATGTCGGCCCGGGTGCGCTTCAGCTCCAGCATGAACTGTACGTGGTGGATCATGCCGACGATCAGCATGGCGATGCCCAGCAGCACCAGGATGATGCCGAAATTGCGGGGCGCGTTTGGATTGGCGATGGTCCCCGCGTCGTGCAGCTTCTGGAAGGTCTGGTAGATCGTGAAGCCGAAGCCGATCAGCGACAGCGAGGTGCGGATCACCGACATCAAGGTCCTGTCGTCGCTCATCCGCGTGCGCTGGAACGACATGCCCGTGCGCCGCATCGACATCTCGGTGCGGCTGGTCGACAGGTTGGTGCGATAGGTCGACAGGTCGGTCCGATATTCCGACAGGTCGGTGCGATGCTCCGACAAGTGGGTGCGGTGCCGCGACAGCTTGGTGCGGTGGGTGGAGAAGATCGTCGAGGCTTCATCCGCCGCGACCCCGCCGACTTCCGGAAAGGGCGGCAGCGGCGTCTCCACGATCCGCTCGGGACGAACGGGAACCGGCTGGGACTGCGACGTGTCCGGCATGGAGCGACCTCGGCGTTTGACCACGCGCCGACCATGGCTCGCCCGCCCCCCGACCGGCCATCGGGTTATCCCCTAGTTTGGCCGCTGTTGATTCCGAGAGTTGGTAGGCCCGGAGCGAATTCGCTTAGTGACGAACCAGAGCATAGTTCAGAGCGATCGCCCCGGCGGCCCACAGAAGGCTTTCGAAGAATACCGGCGCGGCGACGATCATGTCTTCCGAAGCGATCTCCCTGAAATCCGGATCGTTGCGCTTCAGGACCATCAAAAGATTGGCGCCCGCGAAAAGCGGCCAGAGGAGCGTGGCGACAGGCATCCAGGCGATGCCCGCTAGAACGTCTCTCCAAGTGGCCTTTTGCGCCATCCTCTCGACGGCAAACATCGCGACACGCATCGAGGCGGCCCAGACGATCAATCCCAGAGCCAGGTAGTCCGGCCACCACGACGGAAGTTCAAACGGCAACACGTTGACTAGCCACCCAAACAAGGTCGTGGCGACCACGCGCGTGAAGGCTCGCCAAGCCGATATCCACTCGCCCAGTTGTTCCTGCCATCGGACAAGATCGCCGACGAGCCCCAGCAGTCCCAGCGCGCCAAGCACGGCGAACGGTTGCCGCAGCAGAGTTTTCATTCACGCCCCCGCGCTGCCCCAAGCCCGCGTGGCGACGACGGCGGCTCACGGGGCTCCGACACTCTAGCGCGAACGACGCGTCACAAAAGGCGGTGGTAGGCCCGGCAGGACTCGAACCTGCAACCAGACCGTTATGAGCGGTCGGCTCTAACCATTGAGCTACAGGCCCCCGTTACGCGATGCGCGTCCCTGCCCCAGAAAGGCGAAGCGGGAGGACGGGTCGATTAGCATGGGCTGCACGCGGCTTAAAGGTCCGGTTCAGGTTGAGCCTGTCAGGAGTGGAACCGTCCGCCGCCGACAACGCTTGTGAGGCCGGCCGCATGGAGAGAACGAGTATGACCGCCCTGATCACCCGCCCCAAGTTCCGGGCCGCCTCGCTGGCCGTCGTCGGCGCCCTGCTGGCCTCGGCCGCCGCCCTGCCCGCGTATGCCGACAGCGCCGACGCGGCCTTCCGCGCCACGACGCTGAACCTGTCGGCCGCCGGCGAGAGCAAGGTGACGCCCGACCTGGCGACCATCACCCTGGGCGTCCAGACCGACGGGGCCACCGCGGCCGGCGCCCTCTCCGCCAACGCCGCCCAGATGACCAAGGTGGTCGCGGCCCTGAAGAAGGCCGGCATCGCCGAGCGCGACATCCAGACCTCGAACCTCAGCGTCAATCCGCAGTACGTGTACGAGCAGAACCAGCCGCCCAAGCTGAACGGCTACCAGGCCAGCAACCAGGTGACGATCCAGGTGCGCGACCTGACGAAGCTGGGTCAGACGGTCGATGCGACGGTCAACGCCGGGGCCACCAATGTGGGCGGCATCAGCTTCGGCCTGCAGAACCCGCAGGCGGCCGAGGACGCGGCGCGGCTGGACGCGGTCAAGGCCCTGCAGGCCAAGGCCGACCTCTATGCCAAGGCCACCGGCTACAAGATAGTGCGCCTGGTCAATCTGGGCGAAGGCGGCGGCTACACCCCCGCCCCGCCGATGCCGATGTACGCCATGGCCAAGATGGAACGCGCCGATAGCAGCCCGGTCTCGGCCGGCGAGCTGAAGGTGCAGGTGAACGTCTCGGCGACGTACGAACTGGCGAAGTAGGCCGGAGCGGCGACCACTTGCCCCCTTCGCGCCTCCGGCGCTCCTTCCCCCATAGGGGGAAGAGGACTCCGGAGGCGCGTCCTCCGCCCCCTACGGGGGCGGACAGACGGCGAAGCCGTCAGGTGGGGGCAAGTGCGTGCGCCTCAGAGCCCCGCGTTCGCGAACGCCTCTTCCACCCGCTCCTGCACCTCGCGGCCCGGCAGGGCGCGTTCGCCTTCCATGACAGCGACGTAGTACAGGCCGGTGTCGGCCTTGCCCTCGCCGACCGGCACCGGGCCCATGGCCCAGCCGACGGTGTTGACGCCGGGGCCCGAGGGGCAGCTGGCGAAGCGCGACGGCTTGCCGACCGCGCCTTCCAGCACGGTCTGAGCCGTGGTCGTCGCCCCGCCGCAGGTGGGCAGGTTGCGGGCGCAGGTGATGTAGCCGCCGCCGGTCCACACCACCTTGCCGGCCTTGTCGGCCAGCAGGACGCAGGTGTTGGGCCCGCCGATAGCGCGGCCCACGGCCTCGGACAGCCGCTGCTCGTCGACGCCGGCCGGCAGTTTCGGAGAACAGGCGGCGAGGGTCAGCCCCGCCGCGAAAAGGAGAACGGCGGGGGCGCGCATCAGGCGGCCTTCTTGATGTGGTTGCCGTCTTCCAGCAGCACCACGGTCGGGGCGTAGTTGCGGGCCTCCTCGGCCGGCAGCTGGCAGTAGGCGACGATGATCACGGTGTCGTTCTTCTGCACCAGGCGGGCGGCCGCGCCGTTGACGCCGATCACCTTCGAACCGCGCGGCGCGGCGATGGCGTAGGTGGTGAAGCGGGCCCCGGTGGTGACGTTCAGCACGTCGACCTGCTCGTTGGGCAGGATGTTGGCGGCGTCCAGCAGGTCGGTGTCGATGGCGATCGAGCCTTCGTAGTCGAGATCGGCCTGGGTGACGGTGGCCCGGTGAAGCTTGGCCTTCATCATCGTCAACAGCATGGCGATATCCCCTTATCCTTTTGAAACGCTTTGGGATTTCCCGGGTCGCCACACACATGACCCGTGATCAGTCAGGTCCTATAGCCAGGAAGCGCCGCCCATTCAATCGCGGCGCGATGGTCGCGTCCGGCTCAACACAGGTTAACAGCGCCGCTCCGGCGCCCTATGGTCGCATAACGGCGTGATGCGAGGGGGCTCTCATGCGACTGATGACGGGACTATTGCTGGGCGGGATCCTGGCGGCGGGGGCGCTGGGGGCGGCGGTCTCGCAGACGCGGGTCGATCCGGCGACCGGCGCTCAGGTTCCGGGCGCGGCGCCCGCCACCACCAACAACAACGCCACCGCGGCTCAGTTGGCGGCGCGTCGCGCGGCCCTGGTCGCCAACCGCCAGACCGGCGGCCGGGTCGACTGGCAGGCGGCGGTCGGGGGCCTGCGCCAAAGCGGCGGAGCCGGCGAGCGGCTGGCGCCCAATCTCAACCAGGCCGCCGTCGACATGACCCGCGTGCCGATCCTGCTGCCGGTCGACGGGGACCTGACGGCCGGGGCGCGGATCTATTCGTTCGGCGACTACTACACCATCACCGCCGACGCGCCGGGCGTGGGCGTCTCGCTCAGCGGCACGACCACGGCGGTTCCTCTCGGCGCCGACACGCCGCTGAAGATCGAGGCCGTGGGACCCGAACGCGTGACCTCGCAGCGCACGGTGGACGGCCAGTTGATCAGCTTCGTGCGCTATGGCGTGCTCTACACGGTCGAGGTGCGTTGCGACTCGCCCACCGACCCGCGCTGCGCCGACGACAACTACGCGCGCGGCCTGTTCGCCAAGACGACCGCCGTGGTGATGGGCGCTTCCGCCCGCGCCGCCGCCGGCCTGGGGGGCTGAAGCCATGCGCAAGCTGCTGATCCTCTCCCCGCTGGTCCTGGCCTTGGTGTTGGGCGCCTGCGATGACAAGACCAAGCCGCCCGCCCCGGTCGGCGGCGAGATCAAGACCCCCGCCTCGCCCGAGCCCGGTCCGCCCACGCCCGAGGACGAACCCAGCGACGGCGGCGCCGAGCAGCCGTCCAGCGAGCCGATCCCGCCCGCGCCCGGCCCGCCGGCCCAGCCCGCGAACCCGCCCGCGCCCTCGCCGGCCACCTTCAACCACGGCGCGCCGGGCGACATCCCGGCCGGCCAGGGCCACGGCTATCTGGACCGCACGGTGTGGTCGCCGACCATGTGCTGGCCGCTGCAGGACGACGCCTTCGCCAATTCGCAGGTCTACGGCCACGGCGGCGGCATGGGGCCGGCCGGCACCAGCCAGTGCGACACGGTCAACTACGCCCTGCCCTGGCACGACACCTTCTGCGAGGCCCGCTCGCGCGACAATCCGCTGTGCGCCGGCGGCGGCACGGGCCACCAGGGCCAGGACATCCGTCCCGGCACCTGCAAGAAGAACCTCCACTGGGCCGTGGCCGCCGAAAAGGGCGTGATCACCGACATCGGCAGCTACACCGTCACCCTGACGTCGTCGGCCGCGCCGCACCGCGTCTATCGCTACCTGCACATGCAGATGGCGGCCCTGGCGGTGAAGGAAGGCGACACGGTCAACGCCGGCCAGAAACTGGGCAAGGTCAGCAACGACTTCGGCGGCACGCCCACCACCATCCACCTGCACTTCGAGCTGCGGTCCGGAGTGGCGGGCGTGACCACCGACGGCAAGCCCGTGGTGCTGCACACCTTCCTGCCGCCCTATATGAGCCTGGCCGAGGCCTATCAGCGCAAGCTGAACGGGGGGACCTGCTCCTAGAGCCGGGCCTTGAGGAACGTCGTCATCTCGGCCAGCACCGGCGCCTTGCTCCGGAAGGGCCGCGACAGGGCCAACACCGTGTCGGCGTGGTTCAGGCCCGCATAGTGGCGCTCCTCCACCGTCACGCCCTGAGCGCGGAGGGCGGCGGCCAGGATCCGGGTGTTGCGCGGCCGCACCGTGGTGTCGTCGTCGCCCGTGGCCAGGAAGGCCGGAGGGCTGTCGGCGCGGACGTACCGCGCGGGCTGGGTGCCCGGCAGGTCGGCGGCCTCGCCGAAGGTCCGCTGGGTGACCGGCCCGTCCAGCGGCAGGAAGTCGTAAGGTCCCGAAAGGCCCGCGAAGGCGCGCACGACCTTAGGATCGACCCCGGCCGCCTTCAGGTAGCGGTCGTCCAGGGCCAGCATGGCGGCGTTGTAGGCCCCCGCCGAGTGGCCGATCAGCACGATCCGCCCCGGATCGCCGCCCAGCGCACGCGCATGATCCACGGCCCAGCGCACGGCCAGGGCCCCGTCCTCGACAAAACCCGGATAGCGCACCGCCGGATAGAGCCGATAGTCCGGCACGATGGTCAGAAAGCCCTGCGCCGCCAGCGCCCGCCCGACCCAGCCGTAGTCCTGGCGTCGTCCCGAGTCCCACGAGCCGCCGTAAAAGAACACCGCCACCGGCCCGGGCGTCGTCTCGCGTCTGGGCGCGTAGACGTCCAGCTTCTGTCGCGGATCATCCCCGAAGGCGACGCCATGTTCGCGCACCTTCGCGGCGTCCTTGGGCGTGAAGGTCGCGAACAGCGACAGGGGCGAGCAGGCCGAGGCCGCCGACGCTGCGAAGGCGATCAGTCCGGCGCGGCGCGTCATCGATCCGACCATGCCGCCCGCCCCGAAGTCCCTACAGCTTGTAACCGCCCGCCAGGATCTTGGTGTGGACCGCCTTGGTCAGCTTGACGTAGCCCTTGCCCGGATCGCGGAAGTACAGCGGGTCCTTGGTGTTGGCGGGGTCGAAGCCCTCCTTCACCAGGTCGATCTTGCGGTACTTGAAGGTGCCGGTCGTCTCGATCTCGGGCTGCAGGCGCACGAAGATCGGGCGGGCATAGGCGGGCAGCTCGCGGTCGACATAGTCGGCCAGGGCCGCGATGTCGAACTCGGGACCCACCACCAGGGCGGCCATGCCGGCCTTGCCGTCGAGATCGCCCACCGGCACGCCGTAGACATTGACCTCTTTCACGCCGGGCACCGCCGACAGGCGCTCGGAGACCTCGCTGGTGGCGACGTTCTCGCCCTTCCAGCGGAAGGTGTCGCCGATGCGGTCGACGAAATAGAGGTAGCCGTCGCTGTCGGTGCGCATCAGGTCGCCGGTGCGGAACCAGGCGTCGCCCTTGTCGAACACGTCGTGCAGGATCTTCTTCTCGGTGGCGGCCTTGTCGGCATAGCCCGTGAAGTTGGAACGGGCGTCGCTGGCGATGTGGCCGATGCACTCGCCGATCTCGCCGGGCGCGGCCTCGATGCAGCAGCCGTTGGGGCCGCGCACGGGCATCTCGGCCTCGACGTCGAACTTGACGATGCGGATGTTGAACTTCTTCTTCAGATAGCCCGGAACCCGGCCGATGGCCCCGCGCCGGCCGTCGAAGTTGAACAGCGAGACGTTGCCCTCGGTCGCGCCGTAGAACTCCAGCACCCCGCCCACCTTGAAGCGGTCCAGCATCACGTCCCAGACGTCGGGGCGCAGGCCGTTGCCGAAGATCAGGCGGATCTTGTGGGCCCGCTCGTTGGGGCTTTCGGGATGGTTGGCCAAGTAGCGGCACAGCTCGCCGATATAGACGAACATCGTGCACTGCTCGGCGACCACGTCGTCCCAGAACTGGCTGGCCGAGAACTTCTTGCGCAGCACCACCGCCCCGCCGTTCAGCAGGGCCGCGCCCATGGCGCAGAGGCCGCCGGTGGCGTGGTACAGCGGCAGGGTCACATAGATGCGGTCGGTGGCGCGCGAATCGGTCGAGCCGGCGAAACCGCGCATGTAGAGCTGGGCCCGCATGTGGGTGATGCGCGCGGCCTTGGGCAGGCCGGTGGTGCCGCTGGTGAAGATGTAGAGCGCGGTGTCCTTGGCGGTCAGGCCGTTGCGGGCCGTCAGGCGGTCGGGACGCAACTGGCTGCAGCTCTTGAGCGCATTGACCAGGTCGCGCTGGTCGCCGTGGACCGGTCCCAGCACCCACTGCTGTACGTGGCGCTCGAGCGTGCCCTTCACCTGCTCGAAGCAGGGCGAGGTCTCCGGATCGACGATGCAGTGCAGGGCGTTGGAGATGTTCAGGCAGTGGGCCAGGGCCGGGCCGGTCAGCTGGTTGTTGATCAGGGCCGTGGCGACCCCGACCTTGGACAGCCCATACCAGATGGCCAGGTATTCCAGGCGGTTAGGCATGAACAGGGCCACGGTCTGGCCGCGGGTGATCCCCTGCCCCTTGGCCCAGTGGGCGTAGCGGTTGGCGATGGCGTCCAGCTCGGCATAGGTGACCGAGCGGCCTTCGAACACGATGGCCTGGCTGCCCGACCACTTGTCGACGGCGGCTTCCAGATCGTCGCAGATCAGGTTGGTGCTTTCAGGCGCGATGGATTTCACGCGCTTAAGCGTGCGCGAGAGTCCCTTCAGGAACTTCAACTCGCGTTTCAACCGGGCAGGCAAACTCATCGACGCACTCCGTTCAAACAACCATTGGAGAGCGCCGAGCGGCGGGTCAAGATAGGCGGGAGCTTCGTTTGGCCGAAGTTGCCCGCATTTGGAACTGCACGTTGCCTCGGTTGAAATCCAGGGCGATGGTTTCGAAGATGCTGAGAACATCGTTCCCGATCAGGATCGCGGGCCGGTCGTTCAGTCCCCAGTACTCGAAGGTGTGGATCGGGCCGAACACCACCGGCACGTTCAGCAGCGTCATCTTGCCCAGCCGGAAGCGCCGCAGCGCCGCCAGGCGACCGGCCATGGTCTGGCCGGTGACGCTGGACAGCTCGATGTCGGCCCAGTCACGGCTGACCGAACGGCTGCGGATCGCCAAGTCCATCAGCGCCTTGTTGCCCACCGTGGTGGTCGAGCCAGTGTCGAGGAAGGCCAGGACCGGATCGCCCAGCAGCCGGCCGTCGAGCAGGTTCAGGCCGCTCTGGTTGATCTTGACCGGCACGGTGAAGGCCAGGTCGTCGCCGCGCGGAGCCCGCGCGCCCATCCGCATCTGATTGCGGGCGAAATCCAGGATCATCGCCTGCGAGCCCAGCCAGTCCTGGCCCAGTATGCCCGGCACGCGCAGGTGACGACCCGAGACGATCGACAGCGTCATGTCCTTGCGGACCCGATGGCCTACCGACAGGGTCTCGACGGCCACGGTGTCGACCTGCTCGACCCCGGCGATGCTGTGCAGATTGACCTTGGCCCCGCGCGTCAGCCCCAGCTGGTCGGCCAGGTCGCTGGAGATCACCGAGGAATTGGCGCCGGTGTCGATCAGGAAGGCGTAGGGGCCGCGACCGTTCACCCGGACCTGGACGGTCAGCCGGTTCTTGAGGTCCAGCGGCTTGGTCGCGGCCGTCAGGGCGGTGTCCGTGAGATCGAAAGCTCGGGCAGGAAAACCGGGCGCGGCGGCCAAGGCCAGCAAGGCGGCCAGACCACGCCTGGAAACCACGGTACTGTTCATCGAGCGCCCTCCTTATGACAAGGACGCTACACCCCGCTTAGTCCGACCGCCAGCTTTGACGGAACCTTGTTATCCCGTGGCCAAACGTCGCTGGTCGTCGCGGGCGGCCTTTAGCTTCTCGGCCACCAGGAACGCCAGCTCCAGGGCCTGCTCGCCGTTCAGGCGCGGGTCGCAGTGGGTGTGGTAGCGGTCGGCCAGGTCGGTTTCCGACACGGCGCGGGCGCCGCCCAGGCATTCGGTGACGTTCTGGCCGGTCATTTCCAGGTGCACGCCGCCCGGATGCACGCCCTCGGCGTGGGCGATCTCGACGAACGACTTCACCTCCGAAAGGATGCGGTCGAACGGACGGGTCTTGTAGCCGGTCGAGGCCTTCAGCGTGTTGCCGTGCATCGGGTCGGTGGCCCAGACCACAGAGCGGCCGGCCGACTTGGTGGCCTTCATCAGGCGCGGCAGGCGGTCGGCGATCTTGTCCGAGCCGAAGCGGCCGTACAGGGTCAGGCGGCCCGGCTCGTTGTGCGGGTTCAGCACGTCGATCAGGCGCAGCAGGTCGTCGCCTTCCATGGTGGGGCCGCACTTCAGGCCGATCGGGTTCTTCACGCCGCGCATGAACTCGATGTGGGCGCCGTCCAGCTGGCGGGTGCGCTCGCCGATCCACAGCAGGTGGGCGCTGGTGTCGTACCAGTCGCCCGAGGTGCTATCGACGCGGGTCATGGCTTCCTCGAAGCCCAGCAGCAGGGCCTCGTGGCTGGTGAAGAACTCCACCCGGCGCAGATCCGGCTGGGTTTCGGGCGTGACGCCGACCGCCGCCATGAAGGTCAGGGCCTCGGAGATCTTCTCCGACAGCTCGCGGTAACGCGCGCCCTGCGGGCTGTCGCCCACGAAGCCCAGGGTCCAGCGGTGGATGTTGTAGAGGTCGGCATAGCCGCCGCTGGCGAAGGCGCGCAGCAGGTTCAGGGTCGCCGCCGACTGGCCGTAGGCCTTCAGCAGGCGGTCCGGATCGGGCTGGCGCTCCTCGTTGGTGAAGTCCATGCCGTTGATGATGTCGCCGCGATAGGACGGCAGGGTGACGTCGCCGATGGTCTCGATCGGTTCGGAGCGCGGCTTGGCGAACTGGCCGGCGATGCGGCCCACCTTCACCACCGGCTTGCCGCCGGCGAAGGTCAGCACCACCGCCATCTGCAGGATCAGACGGAAGGTGTCGCGGATGTTGTCGGCGTGGAATTCCTTGAAGCTCTCGGCGCAGTCGCCGCCCTGTAGCAGGAACGCGCGGCCCTCGGCCACCTCGCCCAGGGCCGACTTCAGGCGGCGGGCCTCGCCGGCGAAGACCAGCGGCGGCATCTGGCGCAGGGTCTGCTCCACGCGCTCCACCGCGCCCGCGTCGGGGTAGTCGGTCGGAACATGCTTGGCGGGCAGCGCCCTCCACGACGACGGGGTCCAACGGCTGGTCATGACGGTCTCGAACTTCTCGAAAGGGAGCGGCTTTTATCCCAACCGCGCCCGGAAGGCAAAATCATTGCGACAAAGGCTGCAAAATCACGCCAGAGGGGTAAGTTCGTCCAGATCGGCCCATCGCGGCTCGACCGTGGCGCGCGCCAGGCCGCAGGCGATCAGGGTCAGGGCGCCCAGGGCCAGCCACCACTCCTGCCAGATCCCGAAGCTCAAACCTCCGATGACCAGGTAGCTGACCAGGGCCCCGGCGGCCATCGCCGCCTCGCCCGGCGCGCGCTCGGCGGCGCGGACCACGCCATAGGCCAGCCAGCAAAAGAACACCCCCGCCAGGGCCGCGCCGATGGCGCCCAGTTCCAGCCACAGCTGAAGCTGGGCGTTGTGGGTGTGCAGCGGGATGGCCAGGCCGAAGGTGCGGCTGGCGTCCAGGCCCCAGCCCCGGAAGGGATGGGTCTGGACGTGGTCGGCGGCGAAGGTCCAGATGTTGAGCCGCGCGTCCCACGACGGCGGGACCAGCTTGTGCAGCCAGGCCACGAAGCCGGTCTCCACCCCGATCAGCACCGCCAGCGGGGCCACTACGAACGGCGCGGCCACCAGCACCAGCAGCAGCTTGGCGCCGTTGCGCCCGAAATAGCGCACCAGCAGCCAGGCCAGGCCGCCGGCCGCCAGGGCCGCCAGGCAGGCGTCGGAACTGCAGAGCACCGAGGTCGCCACCGTGCCGCCGATCAGCAGCAGGATCAGGCGCGGTCCATGCAGGCGCGACAGCACCAGCGACACGGGCCAGAACAGCAGGGCCAGGGCGTAGGTCGACAGCGAGACCTTCACCATCGCCTTGTCGGGCCGGATCGTCTCGCCCGTCACCAGATACAGTTTCTGATACAGGGCCGCGCCGGTCATGGAGTCCACCGCGGCCACGACGGCCAGGACCACCGCGCCATAGGCCATCACCCGCGCCGCGCGCCCGGCGCCGGCCTCGGACAAGCCGCGCAGGGCGACCACGGCCACGCCGTAGGTCGCCAGCTGTAGGAACAGCTTGAGGCCCGTCAGGGTCTCGATGTCGTCATAGCCCTTCAGGGTCGACGGATCGACCGCCGCCGGGCTCCAGGTCATGCTGACCGCCGCCCACAAGGCCAGGGCCACCAGGATCAGCAGCGGCGGGGCGGACGCGCGGCTGAACCGCAGACCCGGCAGGGCCAGAAGCCCCGTCAGGGCCAGCAGCGGCGCGAAGCCCAGTGGCGCTCCGTAAGCCAGCAGCGGCGTCATCACGACCAGGAAGATCGCGACCCCGCTCAGCCAGGGCGTGCGCCGTGCCGAATCCCCGGCCCAGGCCAGATCGGTCACGCGCTGATTCCGAGCGGCATGTACTTGTCGCGCATGGTCACCAGTTCCTCGGCCAGGGTCGGGTGCACGGCGCAGGTCGAGTCCCACTGCGGCTTGGTCACGCCCATCTTCACGGCGATGGCGGCCATCTGGATGATCTCGGGCGAGTCCGGTCCCACCACGTGGACCCCGACCACCTTCTGGTCGTCCTGCTTGACCACCAGTTTCATCAGGCAGCGGTCCTGGCCGCCGTAGAACACGCTCTTCATCGGCCGGAACACGGCGCGATAGATGTCGACCTTGCCGAAGGCGTGGCGCGCCTCGGCCTCGGTCATGCCCACCGCGCCGATGGGCGGCTGCGAGAACACCGCCGAGGCCACCATGTCGTGATCGAAGGTGGTGGGGTTGTCGTAGAATTCGGTCTGGGCGAAGGCCGCGCCCTCGCGGATCGCCACCGGGGTCAGGTTGATGCGGTCGGTGACGTCGCCCACCGCCCAGATGTTGTCGACGCTGGTCTTGGAGTGCTCGTCGACCTGGATCGCACCGCGCTCGTTCAGTTTCACGCCCACCTTTTCCAGGCCCAACCCCTCGACGTAAGGGTCCCGGCCGGTGGCGAACATCACCGCGTCGGTCTCGAAGGTCAGCTCGTTGCTCAGCGTGCTGACCAGGCCCGCGTCGGTCTTCTCGATCTTCTTGTGGTCGCAGCCCAGCACCACCTTGATGCCGCGCTTCTCCAGTTCCTCGGCCAGATGCATGCGCACGTCGTCGTCGAAACCGCGCAGGATGTTGGCGCCGCGATAGAGCAGCGTCGTCTGCACGCCCAGGCCGTTGAAGATGGAGGCGAACTCCACGGCGATATAGCCGCCGCCCACCACCAGCACCCGCTTGGGCAGGGTGGGCAGGTGGAAGGCCTCGTCCGAGGTGATGCCGTACTCCGCGCCCGGGAAGTCGGGCTTCCACGGACGGCCGCCGGTGGCGATCAGGATCTTGCGGGCGGTGTAGCGGCCCGCGTCCTTGGAGCCCTCCTTGGGCAGCACCTCGACGGTGTGGGCGTCGATGATCTGGGCGCGACCGTGCAGCAGGTGCGCGCCGGCCTTCTGCAGGTTGGTGACATAGATCCCCGACAGGCGGGCGATCTCGACGTCCTTGTCGTGCAGGAAGCCTTTCCAGTCGAAGCTGGCCTCGCCGATGGTCCAGCCGTAGCCCTTGGCGGTCTTCAGCTGGCTGGTCACCTCGCTGGCATAGACCATGAACTTCTTGGGCACGCAGCCGCGGATCACGCAGGTGCCGCCCACGCGGTACTCCTCGGCCACCGCCACCTTGGCCCCGCTGATCGCGGCCAGGCGCGCGGCGCGCACCCCGCCCGAACCGGCGCCGATGACGAAGAGATCGAAGTCGTACTCGGCCATCGCGGCGCTCCGGGTCACTAGGGTCGGATGGGCCGCGCGACGGGACCGCGCGGCCGGAAGACGGAGGATATGGGTCTAGGGGACCAGCTTGACCACCCCTTGGTCGGTCCCCACCAGGGCCTCGTCGGCCAGGTCCAGGAACAGGCCGTGGTCGACCACGCCGGTCACGGTCTTCAGGGCCGCGCCCAGGGCCGCCGGCTCGGCGATCACGCCCGAGGGCATGTCGTAGATCACGTTGCCGCCGTCGGTGACCACGATGCCCCGGTCGGCCATGCGCAGGCGCGGCGGCAGGAGGTCGAACTCGGCGGCGATGTCGGCCAGGCGCTGGCCGGTATGGACGTGGCCGAAGCGCACCACCTCGATGGGCAGCGGGAACTTGCCCAGCACGTCCACCTTCTTGGCCGCGTCGGCGATGACCACGCAGCGCTTGGAGGCCTCCCAGACCAGCTTCTCGCGCAGCAGGGCCGCCCCGCCGCCCTTGATCAGCGACAAGCCCGGTCCGACCTCGTCGGCGCCGTCGACGGTGAGGTCGATGGACTTAACGTCGTCCAGCGCCGCCAGGGGGATGCCCAGTTCGCGGGCGAGATTGGCCGTGGCCTCCGAGGTCGGCACGCCGCGGATGTCCAGCTTGCGCGCGGCCAGGGCCTTGACGAACCAGGCGGCCGTCGAGCCGGTGCCCAGGCCCACCACCATGCCGTTCTCGACGAGCGCGGCCGCGGCCTCGCCCGAAATCCGCTTCTGATCGTCGGCGCTCATTTCCCGTCCCTCTTGGCCTTGGCGGCCGCTTTCATGGCCCGGAACCTGGTCGCCCAGCCCGGCTTGTCGCTCTGCGGCGCGCGAGAGAGGGCCAGGGCCCCGTCCTCGACGTCCTTGGTGATCACCGAGCCCGAACCGGTCATGGCCCCGTCGCCGATGCGCACCGGCGCGACCAGGGCGGTGTTGGAGCCGATGAAGGCGCCCGCCCCGACATGGGTCTCGAACTTGTCGAAGCCGTCGTAATTACAGAAGATCGTCCCGGCCCCGATATTGGCCTTGGGTCCCACCGAGCCGTCGCCCAGATAAGACAGGTGATTGGCCTTGGCGCCGGCCCCGACCTTGACCTTCTTGACCTCGACGAAGTTGCCGATGTGGGCGTCCGGGCCGATCTCGGCGCCGGGTCGCAGGCGGGCGTAGGGACCGATCAGCGCCCCCTCGCCCACAACCGCGCCCTCCAGGTGGCTGAAGGCCTTGATCACCGCCCCGCTCGCGACGCTGACGCCCGGGCCGAAGACCACGAACTGCTCCACCGTCACCCCGGCGGCCAGCTTCGTGTCCCAGCACAGGTGGACGGTGGACGGCGCGGGCATGGTCACGCCCTCGACCAGGAAGGCGTTGCGGCGCGCGGCCTGCCAGACGGCCTCGGCCGCCGCCAACTCGCCCTGGGAATTGACGCCCTGCACCGCCGCCTCCGGCGCGAAGGCCGCGCGGGTCGACAGGCCCCGGTCGTGGGCCAGGCCCACCACGTCGGTCAGATAGTACTCGCCCTTGGCGTTGTCCTTGCGCACCTGGGAGAGCAGGTCGAACAGCACAGCGCGGTCGCCGGCCAGGACGCCGGAATTGCAGTGCTTGACCTGCTTGACCGTGTCGTCGGCCTCCTTCTCCTCGACGATGCGCAGCAGCACATGGCCGGGGGCCAGGATCAGGCGGCCGTAGCCGGTGGGGTTGGCGGCCTCGAAGCCCAGCACGGCGACATCGGCGCCCTTCTCTCGGGTCGCGAACAACGGCTCGATGGTCGGGGCGGTCAGCAGCGGGCAATCGGCATAGGTGACCACCACGTCGCCGTCGAAGTCGGCCAGGGCCTCGCGGGCGGCCAGCACGGCGTGGCCGGTGCCCAGGGGCGGGTCCTGCACCACGGTGGAGCCCTCGCCCAAGCGCTTGCGCGCGTGCTCGCCCACCTGCGGGCTGTGGGCGCCGACCACCACGACGACGCGCTCGCAGCCCAGGGCCTCGGCGGTGTCGATGGCGTGGTCCAGCATGGTTCGGCCGGCGATCGCGTGCAGCACCTTGGGCGTCGGCGACTTCATCCGCGTGCCTTGGCCGGCGGCCAGGATGACGGCGGCGCGTTTGCGGCCTGGAGCCGAAGCGGGGCTGGTCATGGGCGAAGCGACTCCCGAAGCACGGACCAAAGTTGCATTAGCCGCGCGTTTAGCCGAAAGGCCAGAGCCATGCATGCCCAGAACGACATTCTAAACGGCCAAATCCTGCGGGGGGCGACCATCGCCTTCGACCTCGACGGCACCCTGGTCGACACCGCCCCGGACCTGGTGGCCAGCCTGAACCTCATCCTCGCCGAGGAGAGCCTGCCGGCCCTGCCCTTCGACGACGTGCGCAAGATGGTCGGGCGCGGGGCCAAGGCCCTGCTGGAGCGCGGCTTCGCCGCCGCCGGCGCGCCGCTGGACGCCGACCAGGCGCCCCAGCTGGTCGAGCGCTTCGTGGCCCTGTACCTGGGCCGCATCGCCCACGAGAGCGCGCCCTTCCCCGGCGTGGTCGAGGTCCTGGTGACCCTGCGCGCCGCTGGGGCCAAGCTGGTGGTCTGCACCAACAAGCTGACCCACCTGTCGGTGGCCCTGCTGGACGCTCTGGACCTGACCCGCCATTTCGACGCCGTGATCGGCGCCGACAGCGCCCCCGCCCCCAAGCCCGACCCGCGCCACGTGCTGGCCGCCATCGCGGCCGTCGGCGGCGATCCGGCCCGCGCGGTCATGGTCGGCGACAGCATCAACGACGTCCTTTCGGCCAAGGCCGCCGACGTCCCCGCCCTGCTCGTCTCGTTCGGCTACACCGAGGCCCCGGTCGAGACCCTGGGCGGAGATCTGTTGATAGACGCCTTCTCCGACGTGCCTTCGGCGTGCATCTCGCTTTTGACCACTTGCGCCCCCGAAACGACCGGGCTATAGGCCCCCTCCTCTCGCGGCGAGGTCTTCGAACCTCACCGACACGGCGGATGCGTAGCTCAGCGGGAGAGCACCTCGTTCACACCGAGGGGGTCACAGGTTCAATCCCTGTCGCATCCACCATTTTCCTCCCATAATTCAATTTCTTATGCGACGTCGCGCGGATCAATTCCGCGACCGTCACGCCAGTAAACTCACTTTCGCGCCGCTGAGCGCCAAGAGCGAACTCCGCCTCCGCTCCAGAAGCCGGACATTGCCCCGGCCGTTCGCGGCTCCAAGCGCGTGGCGCACGGAACATCGCAAGCTCGACGGAAGAAAACCGATGACCTCGCGCGGAAACTGTTTACCAAGCTGAATATAGCGCCTTTGTGTTTCCCGGGCGCTTTGCCGAGTGTCAGGATTTTGCGTGCCCGCTTCCCGTTCTTTTTCCTGGGACGTCTCCACCGACACCCTGCCCGACGCATTCGAGCGCTACATAGTCGGCATGGCGGATCTCTATGAGGTCTCCGGCATTAGCGACCATGACCGGCGGCATTTCTACAACAGGACTCGCTCGGCCCTCACCGAGTCCGGCGTGATCGGACAAGGACGCTCGGTACGCCAGACCTTGTCACGAGGCGCCGCCACGCTGCGCCGGTCCGATCTCGACGGCCTCAATCTGCTCATCAACACCGCCGCGGTCGTCGGCGACGCGGACGGCCACGAGGTCCGGGCGGCGCCGGGCGCGATCCAGTTCCGCGATCTGTCCCGGCCTTCGGCTTCCAGAGCCGACCTCATCGATGTCATCAGTCTGCTGGCGCCCCGCGCGGTGGCGCCGCCGTCCCTCATTTCCAAGGATGCGCATGGCCTGGTCATTCCGCCCGACCAGCCGGGAGCCCGCCTGCTCCAGGCTCACCTGACCAGCCTGGTCGAGCTCGTCGAAAGCCTGAGCGAAGAGGAGATCGAAACAGCGATCCAGGCCGCTCTTCTGATCGCCGCGCGCATCACCGGTCTGGAGATCGCGATCCCCGGACCGGAGATAACCGCGCTGCAGCGCACCGTTCGCCGGGCCGCCGCCGACTACATCGAAAGCCGGCTGAACGCCCTCGAACCCGTCATCGACAGTGACGCGATCGCCCGCGCCGCGGGCGTATCGCGCGCGACGCTCTATCGCGCCTTCGACGCGGATGGCGGCGTCAATCGCTATGTCCAGGATCGCCGCCTGCATCACGCCCGCCGGGCGCTGCGCCGGCGGATGGGTCCAAGCCCGACCATAGCCGACATCGCCAGTCAGCACGGCTTCGCCTCCTCCACCCATTTCAGCCGTCAATTCAGGGCCTGCTTCGGCTACTCGCCCTCCGAGGTCGAGCCGCCCCAGGTGCCCCGGGATGTTTCGATGTCGGACGGCCCGATCCGCCATGACGTTCTTGTCGATTGGCTGAAGACGCTGGAGACGAAACTGACCGACTGACGTCTCCAGCCGGGACGGCCCAATCAAGTCGGATACGGCTGAAAAGAAACAGCCCCCTTTCGGGGGCTGTCGCCTTTCGAGCAGCGGGCCGGCGCGAAACGCCGGCCCGTTTCCTTTCGCGGCCTAGAACCGCCAGGAGCCGCCGGCGCGGATGGCCTGGGCTTCGTAGCGATCGCCGTAGGTGGCGTCGTAGGTGACGCCGAAGCGGGCGCGATCGCCGGAGAACAGGTCGGCTCCCAGCTGCAGCGCCAAGGCGTTGGCGTCGTACTTGGCGCCGGTGACCACGAAGCGGTTGACCCCGCCCACGAAGGCGTTCGAGGTCTCGCCGACCAGGTCGCCGGTGGTCAGACGCCAGGCGACCGAGGCGTGCGGGCGGAAGACCGAGCCCCCGACCCCGACGTCCGACTTCAGCTTCAGGCCGAGATCGACCACGCCCAGCTCGCGCTTGACGCCGTCGACATCCAGGCGGGCGAAGCCGCCGGTTTCGACCGCGTCGTCGCTCTTGACGCTCAGATAGGCGCCCGAGACGAACGGCTCGATCACCGCCGCGCCGAAGGCCAGCGGCGCGGAGACTTCACCGAACAGCTGGGCGGTCTTGGCGTCGTACTTGCCCTTCACCCGATCCTGGGCGCCGGGGAAGGAGACGGCGCGGGCGGTGTCGATCGACGACCAGGCATAGCCGCCGCCGACACTGGCCTTCAGCGGACCGAACGCCGAGGCGGCGTAGACCGCCACCTGGCCGCTGGTGCTGTCGGCCTGACTGCCGCGGGCGGCGACCGTGGCGCGGCCGTCGTTATAGGCGGCCGCGACGCCGATGCGGGTCCCGCCCACCACGGTGTCGCCGCCGACCACGAGGCCCGAGCTCTTGGTCTTCAGGCCCGCGGCGCCGGCGCCGGCGTCCAGGCTGTTCCAGCCGGCCAGGACGTCGCCCCAGCCGCCGGTCGCATCGGCCGGAGCCGAGGCGCGGTTCTGAACCGCTTCGCGCAGGCGGCCGGCGTCGCTGACCAGCAGGGTCGAGACATCGGCGTGGATCTGGCCGTCCAGGGCGTTGTAGCCCTCGACCGAACCGACGGCGCTCTGGGTGACCAGGGCGTCGTAGACCGCCGAGCCCTGGCCCTGCGCTTCGGCGGCGCGGGCCGTGTTCGCCTGGTTCGCGGTGGTCGCGAAGCTGGCGAAGCGGATGTCGTTGCGCAGCAGGTTCAGGCGCACGGCGTTGGTCGTGTAGGTCAGGGTCGGCGTCAGGAACGCCATGTTGCTGGTCACGCCGGCGAACTTGCCGACGACGCCGCCGGCCGAGGCGACGATGCCGTACTGCGACAGGCGCTGGTACTGGGCGGTCGGACCGCCGGCCAGGACCTGGACAGTGACGCCGCTCTGGATCGTGGTCACGCCCGTCACGTCGATCAGGTCGTGCTCGCCGGTGGGCAGCACTTCAGCCTGGTAGACCGAGCCGGTGGCGAAGGTGAAGTCGCCGTTGACGTGCAGGGTGCCGGGCGAGTTGCCCGGGCCCACGATGCCGCCGCTCTGCACCAGGACGTCGCCGCCGATCGTGCCCGAGCCGCCCAGGATGCCGGCCGAACCGACCGTGACGTCCGAGGTGACCGAGCCGTTGATCTTCAGCTTGCCGAAGCCAACCGTGGTGTCGCCGGTGTAGGTGTTGGCGCCGGCCAGGTCGATGACGCCGCCGCCGGTCAGGGTGAACGAACCGGTGCCCGTGATCGCGCCCGAGAAGGTGGTGGTGTCGGACTGGTTCACGGTCAGGGCGCCGCCCTGGATCGAGATCTGGCCGGTCGAACCGCCGCTCAGGTTGGTGACGGTCTGGGTCAGGCCCGAAAGGTCCAGCAGGCCGTTGTCGACCTGGACCTCGGCGGTCGAGGGCAGGTGCAGGATGCGCACCGTGCCGCCCTGCACCGTGGTGGTGCCGGTGAAGCCGTACTCGCCCGACAGCACCAGGCGCTGGTCGCCCTGCTTGATCAGTTCGCCCGAGCCGGTGATGTCGCCGGTGTAGTCGTACTCGTCCGAGCGGTTGAAGATCACCGTGCCGCCGATGGCCAGGTCGCCGACCAGCGAGCCGGTCGTACCGCCGGCGCCGATCTGCAGCGTGCCGCCCGAGCCGACCGAGACGTCGCTGGTCAGTTCGGCCGTGGTGATCAGCTTGCCGCCCGAGATCGTGGTGGCGCCGAAGCTGGTGTCTTGAGTGAGGGTGAACTGGCCCGACTGCACCGAGGCGGTCTCGAAGCCGAACACGCCGCCCAGGGTCTGGGCGTTGACCTGGCCTGCCCCCTTCAGGGTCAGGGTGTCGTGGCCAAGGCCCGCGTCGATGGCGCCGCCGAAGCTGGCGCCCGCCAGGACGGTCAGGTTGTCGTCGCCAGCGCCGAACAGCACCGCGCGCGAACCGGCCGCGCCCGTGATGTAGCCCGAGGTGGTCAGGTCGGCGCCGTAGCCGGTGGTGACGCCGGTGGTCTGCGAGCCGTTGATGGTCAGGGTCTTGAATTCCAGACCCACGCCGCTGGTCGAGGTGACCGAGGCTCCGGCCGCCACGGTGACGGTCGACCGGTGCAGAGCCGAGATCGCGGCGCCGTTCAGATCGCCCGAGGTCTCGCCGGTGATGGTCACGACGGCGTCGTGGGCGGCGCGGACGTCCAGGCCCTTGCCGCCGGCGCCGATGGCGACCGCGCGACCCGAGGTGACCGTCGCGTCGCCGTTCTTGGCGATGCCCTGGATGGCGACCGCGCCGGCGCCGGTGATTTCGGAGTCCTGGCTGCGGACCGTGACGACGTCGCCTTGGGCCATGATGCCCAGCGTGCGGTCGCTGGCGGCGCGCGCCTTGCCGCTGTCGATGGTCACCGAACCGCCGGTCGAGATGCCGTAGACCGCCGAGGCGTAGGCGCCGACCGCCGAGGCGTCGACACTCTTGATGGTGATCGAACCGCCGCCCGACGACATCGCGCCGATGGCGTCGGCGGTGTAGTCGCCGTTCAGGCCGACATTGGTGGTGTGGGTCGCGCCGGCGTCGATCGAGATGTCGCCCGTCGTGCTGACGGCGTAGATGCCCATGTCGCCGCGGTTACCGACCGTGATGTCGCCGCTCTTGATCTTGATCGCGCCGTCCTGGGTGTAGGCGAAGACGCCGCCGTAGCCGGCTTGGATGGTGTCCGACGTGATGTCGATCCCGTCCTTGCCGTAGACATTGATGCCCGAGGCGTTGTCGGCGGTGATCGAACCGCTGTCGATGGTCACCTTGCCGGTGTTCTCGACCCAGATGCCAACGCCGTTGCCGCCCGAGGTGTGGATCGTGTCGCTGGTGATGTGGACCTGACCGGTCCCGCCCGCCGGCGTATGCGGCGTGCCGTAGACCAGGACGCTTTCGGTCTGATCGACGCGGATGCCCTGGGCGCCGTAGCCGGTGGTGGTGATCGAACCGCTGGTGATGTCGACCGGGCCGGCGGCGCTGGCCGCGTAGATGCCCGACGACGTCCGGTCAGGCTGACCCGTGACACCGGCCTTGTCGCCCTTGGTGCTGATCGTGCCGCTGACGATGGTCACGCCTTCGCCGCCCAGCGCGCGGATGCCGGCCGCGCCGTGGCTGGCGGTCGAGATCGAGTCGCTGGTGATCGAGATCAGGCCGGGCGTTTCGACCTGGATGCCGCTGGCGGTGAAGCCCAGGGTGGTGATGTCGCCGCTGTGGACGGTGACGTCGTCGCCGCCGAAGGCCACGATGCCGTAGCCGTTCCAGCCCTTGGTGCTGATCGTGTCGCTGGTGATGGTGGTCGCGCCGAGATAGTCGACCGCGATGCCGGCGCTCTGGTCGCCCGCCGTCTCGATCGAACCGCTCTTGATCGACAGCGCACCCGTACCGGCCAGGGCGGCATGGTCGGCGTAGTTGAAGTTGCCATCCTGGTCGACGAGGATGCCTTGCGACCACAGGCCGGCGGTCGAGATCGCGCCGCTGTCGATGGCGATGTCGCCTTCGTTGGTCCAGGTGTAGATGCCGCGCGCCCACGTGCCCAAGGTGGTGGCCGTGCCGCTGGTGATGTCGATATTGGCCTTCTTGCTGAAGGTCAGCGCCATGATGGCGTCGACGGTGTTGCCCTGGTAGTTGCCGGCCGTCGAGGCCGTGCCGCTGACGATCGTCACCCCGCCGCCGCCGTTGGCGTAGATCGCCCGGCTGCCGTTGCCCGTCGCCGAGGCGTTGGTGCTGTTGATGTTGATCGCGCCATTGCCGGCCGAGGCGTAGATCGCCCACGAGCCCGCGCCGGCCGTGCTGGCCGTGCCGCTGGTGATGTCGATGCCGCCGGCGGTGCTCTGGGCGCTGATGGCGTTGGCGAACACCGAGGCGCCGTTCAGGACGGCCGTACCGCCCGTCGCCGTGGCCGTGCCGCTCTTGATCGAGATCGACCCCGCGCCGGTGGCGTAGATGGCGCTGGCGCCGTTGCCGGTGGTCGAGGCCGTGCCGCTGTTGACGATCATCGCCGTGCCGCCGCTGACATAGATGGCGTTGGCCAGGCGGACGGCGTTGTTCTCGTAGATCGACGAACCCAGGGTGCTGGTGCTGGTCGCGGTCACGTTGACCGTCTTGCCGGCCGTGGCCGTGATGCCGAAGGCGCCGTCGCCGGTGGTCGACACCGTGCCGCTGGTCAGGGTCACGTCGCCCAAGACGGCGACCGCGTTGATCCCGGTGTCGCGCTTGCCGGTGGTGGTGAGCGTCTGGCTCGTGCCGACGACATTGCCGGTGTAGCTGCGCGCCAGCAGGCCCGAACCGTAGAAGGTCGAGCCGAACTCCGAGACGTTGGCGCCGCCGGTCGAGATGATCGAGCCGCTGGTGAAGGTGACGTCCTTGGCGGCGACCAGGGCGACAGCGCCGCTGCCGTGCGTGGCGGTGATGTTGTTCAGCGTCGCGTTCACCGCGCCGCCGATGGTCACCGAGCCGCCCGGCAGGGCGTTGGTGTAGGCGAAGGCCCCGACCGTCTGGCCGCCGACGCCCGTGCTGACGGCGCCGTCGATGTCCAGGACGATGTCGCCTGAACCGGAGGTCGCCTGGACGGCCGAGCTGTAGGTGCTCTGGCTCGACAGCTGCTTGCCGGTGATCGAGATATTGCCGCTGTCGCTCAGGCCCGTCACGGCGTCGTTGGTGCGGTCGGCCGTGCCATTAAAGGTCAGGGCCGTGGTCTTGACGTTGGTGGTGTCGAGGGTGATCGCGCCGGTCGTGGTCTTGACCAGCACGCCCAGGCCGCCTTCGCCGGCCGCGCCGTTGCCGATCACGCCGACGGCGTTGACCGTGACCTGGCCGGTCGTGCCGATGATCTTGATCGCGGGAGCATCGGTGTTGCTCACCGTCGCATTGGTGGCGTTCAGGGTCAGCCCGTCAGCGCCGGCGGCATAGTCGAGACCAGTGGTGATCGTTCCCGCCGGGCAGGTCACGACGCCCGCGACCGCGGCCCCGCACGGATCCGCGGCGAGGGCCGCGACGGGTTGAACCAGCAACGACAAGCCCAAGGCGGTGCCCGCCATCAGTCGCACCCGGCCGGCGCGGCCTTGATCGTTCTTGCGGTTGAAGTGTCCGGTACCCGACATAGTATTCCCCCAAGGATTCAAAACACGAAGCGGCGCGCCTTACACGCTCATCTGCGGCTTCGTAGTTCTTGGGAAAACATTTCGAATTAGTATCCGATCGATAAATAGAATTTCGATCGTCAAGATTTTTAATAAACGTATCCAAAAATCTCAAAAAATGAGACGCACAGGCACTTCGACGCCGAATATTTCTTTCACATCGCGATGGAATTATCTTTCAGGCGCCACCCCGACTGGAACCGCACACTCGCCAATCGAGCGCCTTCGCGAGCGGGTGTGCGCTGTCCCCAGCGCACACCCGCTCGCGACCTCGACTTAGAACCGCCAGTTCAAGGCAGCGCGAGCGCCATGGTCTGTCGCGCGGTCGCCGTAACTTCCGGAATAGCTGAATCCGAACGACACCGCCTTGCTGAGATCGGCTTCGAGACCCAGGTCGACGGCGATGCTGTCCTTGTCGATCGGCACGCCCGCGATCGTGAACGACGGACCGGTCGCGAAGGCCAGGTCGACGGTCGGCGTGCGACCTTCGAACGCATGGCGCAACGCGGCCACGCCGGTGAAGCGCAGACCCAGGTCGCCGGCGTCGATCGCCGTCTGGGCGCGCAGGCCCAGCGAGCCGTAGGTCACGTGCTCGTCGCCATCGCCGCCGTGCAGGGCCGCGACGCCGCCCTTCTCGTTCATCTGGCCGTCGGACAGCGAGACATGCGCCAGACCGGCGAAGGGCTGCAGCATCATGCCGCCCAGTTGGCGCTTCAGAGCCACCTCGCCAAAAGCCTGGAAGGTGCGCACCGAATAGTCGCTGGACAGCGTCTCGTCGAACCCGGTGAACGCCACGCGCCGCGCGGCTTGGACATCGTTCCAGGCATAGGCGCCGCCGAGCTGGAACGAGACCGCGCCACGCGCGGCCACGACGTAGCCGCCCAGGTTATAGGTGTCGACCTCTTGCTTGGCCTGGGCGGTCTTCAGCTGGCTTGAGCTGTAGCCCAACGCGAGGCCCGCGCGGACGGACTGGCCCAGCGAGCGGTCGAAGCCGGTCAGCAGGCCCTGGATATCGCGATCATAAGCCTGCGCGTTGCCATCGCTGTCCGCATCCCCCCAGGCGCCGAACGCGCGGCCCCACATCGACAGGCCTTCGGCGCCGGCCAGGTCACCGCGCGCCAGCATGGCGTCGCGCACGAAACGGGTGTCCTGGATCAGCGAGGCGCGCAGGCTGGCATAGTCCGAGCCGGCCAACTGGTCGAAGGCCTGATTGGCCTGGTCGGCCGAAAGATTGACCACGGCGTCGTAGATCGGATTGTCCCAGCCCAGGCCTTCCGTGGCCCCGCCGACCGCGACCTGGTTCGGGGTCAAGCCGATGTCGGTGAAGCTGATGTCGTTGCGTCGAAGCCGCAGATAGACGTCGTTCCCCTCATAGCGGAGCGAGGGATCGAGGAAGGCCAGGTTCGAGGTCACGGCGTCGAACTTGCCGCCGGCCGAAACGCCGCCGTCGGCATGCAGGATCAGGTAGCTGGTCTCCGGGCGGTAGGTCCCCGTCCCCGCCAGGACCTTGACGGTCCCGCCCTGGATCGTGGCCACGCCGGAGGCGACGATCTTGTCGGATTGCCCGGCCGCATTCGCCTCGACCTCGAAGACCGAGCCCGGCTTGAAGGTGACGCCGCCGGCGACGTTCAGCGTGCCGATCGAGTTGCCCGGCGCGATCGTGCCGGACACGACCGTGGTCCCCACCGTGCCGACACCCTGCAGACGACCGCTGGACCAGACGTCCAGGGTTCCGCCCAGCAGGCCGTTCACCGCCAACGTGCCTTGCTCGACCGTGGTCGCGCCGGTGAAGCCGCCGGAGGCGCCGGTCAGCTCGGTCTTGCCCGCGCCGACCTGGCGAAGAACGCCCGAGCCGCTGATGCGCCCAGCGAAGGTCAGGCTGTCGGAGCGATCGAACACCAGCGCGCCGTCAGCGCGGACGGAGCCGACGATCGAGCCCGTCGTCCCACCGGCGCCGAGCTTCAACTGCGCGCCTGAAGCGATGCCCGTGCCATCGACATAGGTGTTGTCGGCGGTGAGGGTGACGTCGCCCTTCAGGATGGCCACCCCGCCCGAGCCCGAGATCAGGCCACCGAAGGTGATGGCGTCCGACCGGTCGAAGGCCAGCACGCTGTTGTTGACGACGTCGCCGGCGATGGAGCCAGAGGTCCCGCCATCGCCGATCTGCAGCGTGCCGCCCTGGATGGTCGTCCCACCGGCATAGGTGTTGGCGCCCGTCAGGATCAGCGTGCCGGCTTCGGTCTTGATCAGGCCGCCCGCGCCCGTGATCGCCACGCCGACCTTGGCGCCGTCGGCAAGGACACGGATCTCGCTGCCGCCCGCGACGGTGACCAACTGGCCGGTCCCGGTCAGTTCATAGCCCTCGTCGACGAACTGCAGGCCCTGGAAGCTCTGCGCGCCCTCCACCGTGATCTGGCCGCCCGCGAAGGCGCCCGCGTCCTTGAAGATCGCGTAGTGGCCCGCCCAGCCGGCCGGGGCGTTGCCGCCCTGGTTCAGCCATTGCGTGCTGGCGGCGTTCCAGACGCCATCGCCGCCCTGCCAATGCTGCAAGGTGTCGTCGCCGACGATGGCGGCGTTGCTGATGAATAGGTCGACCCGGCCGCTTCCCGCCTGCAGCGCGTAGTTCACGTTGCCCAGCGACGGCGTGGCGCCGATCACCGCCGTATTGGCGGTCAGGGCGCCGCCATAGGTGACGAGGCGATAATAGCCCAGGCCGGCGACGCCGTCAGCCGAGGCCGCGCTCTGCGAGAGATTCACCGTGCCGTTCAGCGCCAGGTCGCCGCTGACCACCACGCGGTCGCTGACGCCGGGCGAGGCCGACGACGCGCCCGGCGCGCCCAGCTCGATGTCGAGGCTGGAGCCAGCCTCCAGGGCCAGGTCGCCGTCGACCGACAGGGATCCGACGGAATTGCCGGGAGCCAGATGGCCGCCGCTCTGGATTGTGGTGTCGCCCACCGTCCCCGAACCACCCAGCGTCGCGTCGGAAGCGACGGTGATCGTCGATCCGGCCAGCGAGCCGTTGACCGACAGGGTTCCAGCTTCGACCATGGTCGAGCCGGTGAAGCTGGAGGAATCCTGAGTCAGCACCAGCTTCGCGGAGCCGGCCTTTCGGAACTCGCCCGCGCCCGAAAGCACGAACTCATGGACTCCGTCACGGCTCTGATCGAGGGTCAGGAACGCGCCGCTCGCGATGGACGCGTCGCTGCCGAAGAGGCCGGCCTCGGTGATCACGCCGCCGCCCGAGATCGTCCAGTTCGACGCGGATTCGCCGGTCAGGGTCAGCGTTCCCGCCCCTGTCTTGGTCACCGCCCCGCCGCTGGAGATCTGGCCGCGATAGACGCCGTCGAACGCCTGGTCGAAGACGACGCCGCGGCTGCCGGCGCCTGTGCCGAAGACCACGCTGCCGGCCAGGCTGTTGCTGTCGCCCTTCAGCACGCCTTCCAGCAGCGACCAGGTCTGATTGCCCGTGCCGGTCAGGGTCCAGGTGCTGGCGCCCAGCTTCTCGAAGGTGTCGAAGCCCATATAGCCGTAGCCGTCGGCGGACCCGTCCGACCCGATATGCGAGGCGTCGAACGTGTCGTCGTCCGCGCCGCCCAGGGCCAGCACGTTGTTGGAGCCGCCGCCGGACACGACCACGATGTCACGGATCCACGAGCCCGCGTGAAGCTCCAGACGGTTGTCGTCGCCAAACAGCTGGATCGCGTAGGCGCGCTGGAAGCTCACGCTGACGCCGCCGATGATCGTGCCCGAATTGATGATGGTGGTGGAGCCGGTGCTGGCGCCGACCACACCCCTGCCGCCAGCGCCTCGCTGGATCGCGTTGGAGGCTGGGCCGCCCGCCCCGCCCTGGATCGTTCCGGCGTTGATCAGCAGCCCCGGCTGGCCGCCCGTGAAGACGATGCCTGCCCCGCCGGCGCCGGAATACATCCCGCTGAAGTTGCCGTTCCCTTGCCCGCCGACGCCGCCGGCGATGACGCCGGTCGCGCCGTTCTCGATCGTGCCGCCCCAGGCGATCACGCCGATGCCAGCCGCCCCGCCGTTCGAATAGCCGTAGCCGCCCTCGCCCCCGGTGATCGTGCCCGCGTTGGCGATGGTTCCCAGGTTGCTGAGCACGCCGGCGGCGCCGGCCCCGCCCCAACTGGTGAAGGTGCCGCCTGCCCCGCCTGTGATCGTGCCGCTTTGGACGTTCAGCGTACCGCCGTTGTAGAGGAACAGGCCCGCGCCGCCGTTGCCGAACGAACTGCCCGTGCCGCCCGTGATGGCGCTGGCCGAGCCGCCCGCGCCGCCGTTGACGGTTACCGAGCCGCCGTTCAGCAGCACCAGTCCGACGCCGCCACCACCACCACCACCGCCACCGCCGGCGTTGCCCTCGCCGCCGTCGCCGCCCGTGACGTCATAGCCCGCGGTCGACAGTTGAACATTCGCGCCCGTCAGCACCAGCCCGCCGCCGCCGCCGCCACCGGCCGCGTTGCTGCCGCCATTGGCGCCGTCCGTGGCGGCGAAGTCGACGGCCAGCGAGGCGGTTCCGGTCGTGGCGAGCTGCCAGCCCAGGCCGCCATCGCCACCGAGACCGCTGCCCCCACCGCCGCCGCCGCCGGCCGAAAGGTCGTTCAATGCTCCGGGCTGCCCCCCGGCCTGACTGCCGTTGGCGCCCGCCTCGGCCGAGCCGGTCGGCGTAGCGGCCGCGGCCCCGCCGTAGGCTCCGACGCCAGAGGCGCCGCCGCCGCCGCCCGCGATACCGCCCTGGGGCGTGTAGGGGCCATAGCCGGCGCCGGCGCCGCCGCCCTGAGTGATCTGGGCCTGGGCCTGCGCGGTCGTAAGACCGACCGCCAGCGCCAGCACCGCCAGCGAGACAGAATTGCGGATGACTCGAACCTTCGAAAACTGCTGCACCATCGCACCTGCTACTGGCCCGCTTCACCCGGGCGTCGTTGATTGCTGGGGCTGGCGCCGAGCGCCGAGGTCTCCGAGGAGTCGCAGTCGCCCCCCGACTGCATGTCTGGCCGTCAGGTGCCATGGGCGAGAGGCCCCGCACTATGCGATCCCGGCATGAACGGCCGGGGACGGACGAAGGTCAGTGCATGTTCCGGCGCAAGGTCTCGGAGGGACGCTCGCCGAAGCGGAGGCGGTAGGCCTGGGCAAAGCGGCCCAGCTCCCAGAAGCCATAGCGCATGGCGCTGGTCGTCACAGGGCTGTCGGCCGGATCGGACGCCAGCAGCTCGGCCCGCACAAGGTCCAGTCGGCGATTGCGGGCGTAGCGAACCGGGCCTTCGCCAAGGAACTCCAGGCAGGCCAGGTTCAGCGTCCGCTGCGCCACCCCGATCGCCGCGCAGATGCCGCTCAGCGACAGCATCTCCTCGGGACGCTCCTCGAGGGCGCGCTCGAAACGGGCGACGATCTGGCGATGCCGTCCGATCGCGGCGCGGTCCGGTTTCACCAGACCCTGGGAGAGACAGGCCAGCAGGCTGTCCATGACCGCGCCGGACAAGGCCTTGGCCGGCTGGGGTTCGTCGATGACCCAAGGCGTCTGCTGGATCACGCCCGAGACGTCGCCCATCAGGCCGACCAGCGCCGCCATCTCCCGCGCGGGCGCGACGAACATCCGGTCCTCGTCCAGCGGAACCTCGGGCTGGGTCGCCCAAAGGCCCCGCCCCTGCTCGGCCAGGAGATCGAAGGGAACCGTGATGATGCCGAAGGCCCAGGGCATGTCCTGCGGCGAACTGGTGACGGTCCGCGCGTTCGGTCGGAAGTGGAAGATATGCCGGCCGTGCAGCTTTCGCCCCGAAACACGACGAACGATGGCCGGTTCGGTGGCGAACATGAACGTATGAACGCCGGGAATATCGGCCGATTGAGGAATGCCCTGGGCGAAGCGGCCCGCGCCGACGTTCAGCCCGCCGATCGTCGCGCGGGCCAGCATTCCGTCGAACCGCCGGCCGGCCTGCCCCAAGGGACTGGGGCTGGCGCCGGCGTTGATGTCTCCGATCGCCAGCGCCATCGCCTCGGGATCGGAGAAGCGACGGAAGAGGCTTCGTTGAGGCGCGGGAATTTGCGGCGAAGATGTCATTGTGGCTTGTCCAGACCGTAGCCGGCTTCGCGCCAGGTCTTCAGGCCCCCGTCCAGGGCCGTGGCGCGCATGAAACCGAGACTGCGCAAGGTCGCCGCCGCCAAGGTCGAGATCTTGCCGAACTCGCAACAGGTGACGATGCGCAGGGTGGGATCGGGGATCGCCTCGTTGATCCGCAGCTCCAGTTGGCCGCGCGGCAGGTGCATCGCGCCGGGAATGTGGCCGGCTTTGAAAGCGCCCTCCTCTCTCACGTCCAGCACCAGCAGGTCGTTGGGGCGTCGTCCGATCCGGCTGTGCAGCTCTTCCAGTCCCATGTGAGGCACCTGGGCGGCGGCCTCCGCCAACAGCTGGTCGACCGTCTTGCCGCCCGTCATGTTGGTGCGCAGGGCCTCCGTCAGATGGGTGGGAGCCGCCAGGTTCAGCTCGCGCATCATCTGGACGAACTCCGCCCGCTCGCGCTTCTGCAGGCGGGGGTTTTCAGCGATCTCGGCGCCCAGCGTCGAGTGGGACCGGCCCTTGTAGTCGTGGGCGGGGTAAACCCACAGAGCCGGGTCGAGGGTCAGCAGCTTGCCGAACAGGCTGTCGTACAGCTGGTCCGGATCGCCGGTCGGCAGATCGGTGCGGCCCGTGCCGCCGCCGATCAGCAGGGTGTCGCCGGTGAACACCCGGTCCCGCACCAAAAGGCTTATGGAGTCACGCGTGTGCCCCGGCGTGTGCAGCGCCCGGATCCGCAGGTTGCCGACGATCAACATGTCGTCGTCGTCGAGACGCAGCTGGGCATGCGGCGCCGGGCTGAGCGCGTGCATGACCGTGGGCGCGCCCAGCAACTCGGCCAGGTGTTTGGCGGCCGAAAAATGGTCGGCGTGGGTGTGGGTGTCGATGACGTAGCGGATCCGCAGGCCATCGCGATTGGCCAGAGCCCTGTAGCGGTCGATCTGGCCGATCTCCGGATCGATCAACACCGCGCCCAGCGTATCGGGACAGCCGACCAGATACGACTGGCAGCCGCCCGTGGCGATCTGTTCGAAGATCATCTCAGCCTCCTATCCCGCCGCCGTGGGGCGCACTTCGCGTCAGCCCCGAGGTTGGGCGACGACCCGCAGATAAGGCTTCAAGGTCTTCCAACCCTCCGGATACTTCGCCCGGGCCTGCTCGTCGGTGACGCTGGGCGGGATGATCACGTCCTGGCCCGGGCGCCAGTTCACAGGCGTCGCCACCGTGTGACGGGCGGTCAGCTGGCAGGAGTCCAGCAGCCGCAGAACCTCGTCGAAGTCACGCCCGGAGGTCATCGGATAGATCAGCATCGCCTTGATCTTCTTGTCGGGCCCGATGATGAACACCGCGCGCACCGTGGCGTTGTCGGCGGCGGTTCGGCCCTCGGAGGTCACGCCCGCGCCTTCCGGCAGCATGTCGTAAAGGGTGGCGACGTGCAGGTCGGTGTCGCCGATCATCGGATAGTTGACCGCGTGCCCCTGGGTTTCCGCGATATCGGCGGCCCATTGCGCATGGTTCTCGACCGGATCGACGCTGAGGCCGATGACCTTGGTCTGGCGCTTGTCGAACTCCGGCTTCAGCCCCGCCATGTAGCCCAGTTCGGTGGTGCAGACCGGGGTAAAATCCTTGGGATGCGAGAACAGGATGGCCCAGCCTTCGCCGATCCAGTCGTGGAAATTGATTTCGCCGTGGGTGGTCTTGGCCGTGAAGTTCGGGGCCTCGGAATTGATCCGCAGCGACATCGTCGATCTCCGTGACAGATGGGCGTCGAGACCACGGACCGCGCTTTCCACGAGTCGATCGGCTAACGCTGACGTTGTAACGAGCTTCGCTTTTAGAGACTTGCGTGGTCGTGCAAAATACCCACTTTTGGCGCAACGGAGATAACCACTTTGCCGTCGCGCGTCGCCACATCAGCCGCCGTCGCGGACACGACCCTGTTGTCGGTGGTGCTGGATCGCGCGGCGCTCGAACCCTTGGGGCGTCAGCTTTATCTGCGGATACGCGACCTGATCCTGCAGGAGCGGTTGGCGGCCGGCGCCAAGCTCCCGTCGAGCCGTAAACTGGCCGTCGAACTGGACGTCTCGCGCACGGTGACCTTGGCGGCCTACGACCAGCTTTCGGTCGAAGGCTATCTGGAGGCCCGGCACGGATCGGGGCACTATGTCCGCGCTCTGAACCGGCGCGCGGCCGGCGCGGCGGCCGCCACGCGGCCATCCCCGCTGTCGACCGACCACGACGTCGAGACGCCGAAGTCGCGCGGCCGCCCCTTCGATCCCGACGCACCCGCCTCGGCGCTGTTTCCGGTCCGGATCTGGGCCAGGCTGATGGCCCGGGGCTGGCGGCGCGAGGGCCAAGCCGCCATCGGCTTCGATGACTGGGCGGGCCTGCCCTCGCTACGCACGGCGATCGCCGGCTATCTGCGCGGACTGCAGGGACTGGACTGCACGGCCGCGCATGTTCTGGTCACCGGCGGCAACGCGGACGCCTTGCAACTGATCACGCGCGCCCTGGGGGCGCCGGAGGCACAGATCTGGATCGAGGATCCGGGCCATGTCGGCGCCCGCCAGACGCTGCGGCGCGAAGGCTTGACGGTGGTTCCCGTGCCGGTGGACGCGGAGGGCCTCGACGTGGCGGCCGGCCAACGCCTCGCCCCGAACGCACGGTTCGCCTTGGTCACGCCGTCCCGCCAGTTTCCTTCGGGCGCGCCGCTCAGCCTGCCGCGGCGCGTGGCCCTGATCGACTGGGCGCGGGAGACCGGAGCGATCATCATCGCCGACGACTACGATAGCGAACTGCGCTTCGCCGGCCGACCGATGGCGACCTTGTCGAGCCTCGACCAAGGCCAGGCCGTCCTGGCGATCGGGGGCTTTTCGAAAGTCACCTTTCCGGGACTGCGTCTGGGCTACGTGGTCGGGTCACCGTCCCTGATCGCCAGGCTGGCCCAGGAGCGGGCCCGTGACGGCGCGCCCGTTCCGACCGCGGCCCAGCCGGCCCTGGCCGAATTCATCGCCAGCGGCGGCCTGGGACGACACCTGCGCGCACTACGCCATAGCATGAGCGCCCGGCGCCTGGCGCTCGCCGCCGCGCTGGAGAAGCGGCTTGGCGATGTGTTGACCGTCGCTCCCCAGGAGGTCGGCCTGCATCTGGCGGCCGTCCTGAACGGGCCTCTGCCGGGCTGGGAGTCGGACGCAGCCTTCGCGGCCTTCGCCGCGACGCGCGGCCTCGATCTGGATCCGCTGTCGACCCACGCCGGCGCGGCGGAAGGCCGCCAAGGCTTCCTTCTGGGCTACGCCGCCTGGGACGAGGAAAGGCTGACCGCCGGTGTGGAAACCCTAGCGGCTCTTCTGGAGGAAGGTTCTTCCGGAGCCCGTTTGCCATGACCGCGCATCGAGGCTTGCCGTCTGGCGATTCAGTTGCGGCAATTGCCAACTGTTTTTGCGCGCGGCGACATTCCTCCCGTCCGGCGGGACTGGTTCTTGGTGGTCACAGACAGCAAGGAACCGTCCGTTGAGCTATATCGCCACCAACGCCCGCCCGATGATCGTCGGCCAGCCCGTCCTCGTGGTCATCGACGTCCAGAAGGGCGCGTTCATGCCGTGGGAGCCGACCGAGCGCCTGCCGCTGCTGCCTGACCGCGTCGAGCGCATGCACCGCGTGCGCACCCTGGTCGACGCCGCCCGCGCCGCCGAGATCCCGATCGTCTTCTTCAAGGAAGTGCATCGCCCCAACATGATCGACTTCGGGCGCGAGTTGGACGGCCGCGAGGACGTGCACTGCATCGAGACCTCGCCGGGCACCGAGTTCGCCTTCGAGGAGATGGGTATCGTCGAGGGCGACTACCTGCTGGCCAAGCGCCGCTACTCCTGCTTCTACGGCACCGAGCTGGAGATCCTGCTCAAGGGGCTGAAGGCCGAAACGCTGATCCTGGCCGGCGGCTTCACCGACGTCTGCGTGCACTACACCTTCGTCGACGGCCACCAGGGCGACTACTATTGCCGCGTGGTCGAGGACTGCGTCACCGGATCGTCGGTCGAGGCCCACGACGCGGCGCTGAACGCCATGGAATACATGCAGACCGGCGCGCGCCGCACCGCCGCCGAGGTCATCGCCGCCTTCGCCGAGGTCCCCGCGACGGCGTAGCGCCCTGTCGCACAAGACGAAAAAACGACCCGGCGGCCCAATCAGGGCCGCCGGGTTTTTCTTGTCCGGCCCTCAGCTTTCCGGGGTCTGCAGCGGGCCGGGCGGGACCAGGGCCGGGCACAGGTTCTTGACCGGCCTGTCCCGCAGCACCGTCTCGACGAAGGCCGGCGAGTGGGCGCGCGAGCGCATCACCGCGCTGCCGTGAGTGGCGTGAGGGTAGTAGCGCCACTCCACCACATTGCCCGCCGCGCACATGGCCGAGACGAAGTTGTACTGGCTGACGGTCTGGGCGTCGGAATCGGCCAGGCCCGTGCCGACGAAGACCGGCGTCTTGATGCGGACGTCCGGGAAGTCGCTCAGGGCGTCGGCCCGCGCCTCCAAGGCGTCGATGGGGCGCTTGTAGAGCTGGTCCACAGGCAGCTTGATCTGGTCGGCGAAGGCCCGCAGCCCGCCCATGCAGGTGGTCTGGGCCTTCTCCAGCATCGGCCAGCCGGCGGCCGAGATGTAGTCCTCGGCCTTGATCCCGGTCGGGTCGACCGATCGCGCCGTGCCCAGGAAGTAGAGAATCTCGTAGGCCGTGTTCCCGTAGGCGTCGCGGTCGGTATAGAGGCTGGGCAGCGGCTCCTGCTTGGCGCCGTTCAGGGCGTTGGTGTGGGCGACGATCCCAGTGGCCACCGTACCCTTAATGTGGAGGTCGGGGGCATAGGTCGGGGCCAGATAGGCCGCGGCGATCGCCGCGCCCGAGCCCTGCGACTGGCCCATGGTGACGACGCTGTTCTTGAGCAGCTGGGGATAGGCGCCCAGCGCCGCGCGAGCGCTGTCGAGCACCGCCTGGCCTTCGGACTTATACTGCAGGTACGGATGCGGGCCGGGCGTGCCCAGCCCCTCGTAGTCGGTGGCGACGATGGCGTAGCCGGCCTCCAGCCAGGCGCTCAGATAAGCCTGGTCGCGCTCGGAGCGGGGCATGAAGGACGGGGCGCAGACGTCGGCCACGCCGGTGGTGCCGTGGGCCCAGGCGATCAGCGGCCATCCGCCCTTGGGCGGCGCGCCCTTGGGGAAGAACAGGCTGCCCGAGACCGTGGTCGGCCGCTGGGCGTCCAGCCAGGCGACGGAGCTGTAGAGGATGCGTTCGCTCCGCCCTGCCCCGGCCAGCGACACCGACGGTGCCAGGGACTCGGTGCGCAGCATCACGCCGGGCTTGGCTGGGATGGCGTCGGTCCAGGTGTAGAACGGCGTGACGCCGCCGTCGCCGGCCCAGAGATCCGACGCGGCCAGGGCGCCCATCGGCCCCGCCAGGATCGACGTCGCCGTCAGCAGGGCCGCGAATGTCTTGCGGGCGGTCATGGTCGTATCCTCGCGAAATCCGAGCGCATCCGGCGCTCTCGATAGTTGCCGAAAGAGGAAAGCCCGAACGGCTTGCCAGCCGCCGCGCCGGGTGCTGAACCTCTCGTTGCGGCGGACAATTTGGCGGTGCGCGCCGACGCATGAAATTGAGGCAAACCGCGACCCGTTTCCGTCAGAACCCCGCCAATTGGGCGCTCAAGGGCCGCCAGGAAGCCGGTGGCGTGGTCGCCCATGCTAAGCCGGTCTCACCCTCACCCTGAAGCTCGGCCCCACATTGAGCCGGTTTCGCGAGGGCCTGAAATATTGCCCTTGGCAATGATACTTGCCGGAGGATCGAAGTTTGGAACTGGGTCTCAAGCGTTTCACCGGCAAGGTCAGCGACAACGACCTGCGCCTGTTGCGGACCTTCGCCACGGTGGTCAAGCACGGCGGCTTCGTCGCCGCCGAGTCCGAGCTGCAGATCGGCCTGCCGTCGATCAGCCGCTACATCAAGGACCTGGAGATCCGCCTGGGCGCGCGGCTGTGCGACCGCGGCCGGCGCGGCTTCACCCTGACCGCCGAGGGCGAGCGGGTGCACGAGGCCTGCGAGAAGCTGTTCGACGACCTGGACCTGTTCGAAAGCCGCGTGCGCGACATCCACGCCAACCCGGCCGGCGCCCTGCGCATCGGCATGGTCGACGCCCTGGTCAGCGATCCCAACTTCCAGATGGCCGAGGCTTTCGACACCTACAAGGCCGCCTTCCCCAACGTCTATTTCAACATCAACACCACTACCTCGAACCTGATCGAGCAGGCGGTGATGGAAAACACGCTGGACGTCGGCATCGTCTTCGAGCGCCGGCGGATGGAGCAGCTGAACTACCACTTCCTCTACGAGGAGGTCAGCCACCTCTACTGCACCGAGGACCACCCGGCCTGGAAGAAGCGGCGCGAGGCGGCCAATCCCGACGACATCTCCAGCTTCGACTTCGTGGGCTATCCGTTCGAGCACGAGATGGAGCGGCTGGGCGTCAGCGGCCTGCTGCGGCGCACCGCGACGGTCACCCATATGGAGTCGATCGCCATGCTGATCGCCTCGGGGCGCTATCTGGGCTTCCTGACCGAGCACTATGTGAACGCCTTCGGGGCCGGCAAGCGCTTCCGCAAGATCGCGCCGGAGACCTTCTCCTACGCCAGCAAGATCTCGGTGATCACTCGCCAGGGCGCGGTGGCGCCGCTGGTGGCCGCCTTCATCGACCATGTCGAGGCGATGTCCGACCGCGCCCTGACGCCGCTGAGCAAGGCCAGCTAGGGGCGAGCTCTTCCCCGAAACGCGAAACGGCGGGCTCTTCTCGCGAAGAGCCCGCCGCCTTTCGTCGCCTGTGGCTGGCCCCTAGAAGCTGGCCTTCAGGTTCAGGCCGACCGTGCGGGGACGCAGCGGCAGGCCTTGGCTGATGAACAGTACCGACGGCTTCTGGATCAGCTTGTTCTCGTCCAGCAGGTTCTTGGCGAACAGCGATAGCTCCACGCGATCGAAGCTGACGCCCAGGCCGGCGTCGACCAGGTCGTATTCGGGACGCAGATAGTCGGTGTTGGTCTTCGAATAGGAGCCGTAGCTCTTGCCGGTGTGCGACCAGTTCAGGCTGGCGAAGCCGTTCACCCGGTCGGTCAGCGGCCGCTGGTAGTCCAGGCCCAGGCTGAAGGTGTTTTCCGGCACGCCGAGCAGGTGTGAGCCGTCGACCGCCCCGGTGCCCGTCGCCGCGTCGGTGATCTTGGCGTCGGTGACCGCCCCCGAAGCGCTGAGCGTCAGGTTGTTGGTCAGCATGGCGCGCAGCTCGATCTCGCCGCCCTGGCTGCGGGCGTTGCCGGCGTTGGCCGTGGTCACCGAACCGCAGCTGGACAGGCGCAGCGACTGCTGGATGTTCTTCCAGTCGATGTAGAAGGCCGAGGCGTTCAGCGTCACCCGGCCGCCGAACAGCCGGCTCTTGGCGCCGCCTTCGTAGCTCCACAGCGAGTCCGCGCCGTAGTTCTTGACGTTGGTCAGGCCCAGGGCCGCGACGTCGGCGGCGCAGAACGAGGTCAGGGCGTTGTTCTGGCCGCCCAGGCGGAAGCCCTTGGCGGCGCTGGCATAGACCGAGACGTCGCGATTGACCTCGTAGTTCAGGGCGAACTTGGGGGTCAGGGGGCTGGACTTGGTCTTGGCGGTGTCGGTGGCGGGCGCGCCGTCGGCCAGCCAGCCGCCCTCCTCCAGGCGGTACTTGCTGGTCGCCGACACCTGGCGCACGCCGACCGTGGCCTTCAGCTTGTCGGTGATCTTGTAGGAGCCCTCGGCGAACACCGCCGCCTGCTTGTTGCGGCGGGTGGAGTTGAAATAGCCGATCAGGCCGTCCGGCGTGGCGTAGCCCAGGGCGTCTTCCGAGGTCGTGCCGTAGACGTCGGCGATCGCCTGCGTCAGGCCCAGAACGTATTCATGGTCGAGGCTGGTGACCTTCTGGGTCGAGAAATAGGCGCCGACCTGCCACTCGTAGCGCTTGCCGGACTCCGCCAGCGACGGCGAGGCCAGGCGGAATTCCTGGCTCCAGGTGGCGACCGCGTCCTTGTTGGACATCACGCCGGGCAGGGCCGCGATGGCCTCGTAGTCGTCGCCGTAGTCGGGGTCGAGCACGCCGGCCACGTAGTCGCTGTCATAGATCGTGCCGTCGAACTGGCGGTCGAACTTGCGATAGGCATAGCCGGTGATCGAGCTGAAGTTCAGGCCTTCGAAGCCCTTCTCGATCGTCAGGCTGGGCACGAACAGCGTGTCTTCGCTGGGCTCGCGCACCGTCCGGTTCTCCTGGAAGCCCGGCAGGCGGGGCTTGGTGATGCCGGTGTCGTCGGCGGCGGTCTGCTGCCACAGCACCATGGGCGTGATCTTCAGGTCGTCGGTCGGCTCCCACAGCAGGGTGGCGCGCACCGCCGTGGTGCGCTCGGCGTCGACGTTCTTGTTGTCGACGACGCCGGCGGGCGTGACGTGATCGATGAAGCCGTTGGTGTAGTCGCGCTGGACCGCCACGCGCAGGGCGGCCGTCTCGCCGATCGGCAGGTTGACCACGCCGCCCAGCTGATAGTTGGCGCCGCCGCCCTTGGTGGTCGAACCCTCGGCCTCGACGCCGCCCTCATAGGTGTTCAGGCGCGGAGCCTGGGTGATGAAGCGCATGGTGCCGCCCAGCGAGCTGTCGCCGTAGAGCGTGCCTTGGGGGCCACGCAGCACCTCCACATGGTCCAGGTCGAACAGGCGCGGCAGGGTGACGCCGGTGAAGAACTGGTTGGGGATCGTCAGCGAGACGTCGTTCAGATAGACGCCAACCGTGGCCGAGCCCTGCGACGAGCTGATGCCGCGCAGGGTGATGCGCGAAAGGCCGCTGCTGCCGGTGTTGGTGAACGACAGCCCCGGCACCGTGCGGGCCAGGTCGCCGTAGTTGGCGATATGCTGCTTTTCCAGTTGGTCGCCCGACAGCACGCTGATGCTGAGCGGCACGTCGCGGAGGTTTTCCGAACGCTTCTGCGCGGTGACCACCACCTCGGGCACCATGTCCGCATCCTGGGCCAGGGCCAGGCCCGGCAGGAAGGGCGTCGACAGAGCCGCGCCCAGCAGGGCCAGTTTGAGGCCGCGTCCCCGCCGACGCGGCGTCGTGAACTTCGATTGCATCAGAGTATCCCCTTGTAAGTTCAGCCGACGACGGCTTGCGCCCTACGTTGAGGGTGATGGCGGATGCGGTTCGCCGCGTTCATGGGAGGGAACGGGCGGCCCTGTCTCGCTCAAGCCGGTCTGGAAGGCGAGGATTTGGCAGGATCCGTCCACCGAGAATGCCGCGATGCACAATCATAGTTGCGGGAATTCCGAAGTGTCGTGGCCAAGCTTGCGAAGGCGCCGCGCCGACCCGAGCCCAGGCGGGGCCCTTCGTTACGCCACGCGCGAAGCATAGTTGCGCAGATCGCCATCTTCCCGAGACGAGCGGCGTGCTTTGTCCAAGGCTCACGCTCTTACGGATTGAAGATGGCCCAACCCGCGTCGCTCGGCACGCCCGCCCCCGCTCCGGCTCCGGCTCCGGCCCCGGCATCGTCCGACAAGGTCGCCGCGCGAGCCTGGATCGTCCTGGTGATGCTGGTCTGCGTCTATACCTTCAGCTGGATCGACCGCTTCCTGCTGATCATCCTGATCGACCCGATCAGCAAGGACCTGAAGGTCTCCAACACCGAGATCGGCCTGCTGACGGGGTTCGGCACCTCCCTGCTCTATTCCCTGGCCGGCTTCCCCATCGCCCGCCTGGCCGACAAGGGCTCGCGCAAGGTGATCATCACCAGCGCCATCGGGGCCTGGAGCGCCCTGACCGTGCTGAGCGGGTTCGTGAGCAACTTCTTCGGCCTGGCCCTGGCGCGCTTCGGCATCGCCATCTCGTCGGCGGGCTGCTCGCCGGCCGCCTATTCCCTGATCTCCGACTACTTCCCCCAGGCCCGGCGCGGCGCGGCGATCGCCATCTACAGCCTGGGCATCTCGATCGGCATGTGGGCCGGCCTGACCTTCGGCGGCCTGCTGGAGGACCATTTCGGCTGGCGCAGCGCCTTCCTGATGGTCGGCTTCCCCGGCATGGCCATGGCCGCCCTGTTCTTCCTGGTGGTGCGCGAGCCCAAGCGCGGGGCCTATGACGGCGAAGCGGCCGATACCGACCGGCACTATTCGCTCAAGCAGGCCGCCGGCCACATCCTGGGCCATCCCTGCTTCATGCTGATCGCCCTGGGCTTCGGACTGACCTCGGCCTCGGCCAGCGCCTTCGAGAACTGGGTGCCGACCTACATGATCCGCGTCCAGCACATGAGCTCGACGGACGTCGGCTCGATCAGCGGCCTGTTCCAGGGCGTGACGGGCTTTGTCGGCACCTTGATCTTCGGCTTCGCCGCAGACCGCCTGGGGGCGCGCGACGTGCGCTGGTACCTGTGGCTGCCGATCGTCGGCTTCTGCGTCATGGCGCCGTCGACGATCCTGTTCTTCCACGCGCCCGGGAACTGGGCCTATCTCTGCTACTTCATGACCGAGCTGGCGGGATCGGCCTTCTCGGCTCCGCTGTTCGCCGCCGGCCAGATGCTGCTGCCGCCGCGCCTGCGGGCCGTGGGCATGGCCAGCATGCTGTTCGTGCTCAACGTGGTGGGCATGGGGGCGGGACCGTTCCTGACCGGCTGGCTCAGCGACCTCTTCGTCGGCGGCGGCGCGGCCGAGGGCCTGGCCCCGTCCATCACCGTCATGCAGCTGTCAGGGCTCTGCGGCATGGGCTGTCTGATCCTGGCTTCGCTGCGCTTGAAACGCGCCACCGCCGGCTAAGCCCGAAACAGGTGAACTTGAACGCGAAACCCCCGCGCGTCGGGCGACGCGCGGGGGTCCTGTTCGCTGGGCGCGGAGACTAGCGCCCCGCCGGATCCCTAGAAGCGGGCGTTCAGGCCGACCCGCACCGCGCGGGGCGAGCCGGGCGAGATGTTGTTGTTGCTGTCGGCGTACAGGAAGTAGTGCTCGTCGAGCAGGTTCTCGACGTTCAGCTGCAGGTCGAAACGCGGGTTGATCTTGTAGTAGAGCGCCCCGTCCACCCGGGTGTAGCCCGACAAGGCCACCGTGTTGTCGGTGGCGGCGAAGCGCTTGCCCATGCTGGTCACGCCCAGGGCCCCGCCGAAGGTCTTGGTCGGGTCGTAGCGCAGCCAGATCGCGCCGGCGTTTTCCGGAACGTGGTTGACGCGGTTGCCGGCCTTGACCGTTGCCGACTGGGAATCCAGGAACTTGGCGCTGGTGTAGGTGTAGGAGGCCACCACGCTCAGTTGGCTGGTGATCTCGCCCTGGGCGCTCAGCTCCAGGCCCTTGGAGCGCTGGCGACCGATCGGAATGGTCGGCGAAGCGGCGTTGTTGGGATCGCTGAGCGCCAGCACGTTGTCGCGATCAAGTTGGAAGATCGCGCCGGAGACGTTGAAGGTCGGCAGGATGTCCCATTTCACGCCCAGCTCGTAGTTCTCGTACTTCTCCGGATCCAGGCTCTGGTTGGAGAGGTTGAGCGCGGACAGCTGGTCGCCGCCGCGCGGCAGGTAGCTCTTGGAATACGAGGCGTAGATCGAGGTCCGCGCATCCGGCTTGAAGATGGCTCCGACCCGAGGCGACCACAGATTGTCGGTCGCGCTGAAGTCACGCTGGGCGGTGGGAGCCAGGAACGGGTTCCGGTTGGTGACGTCGGTCTTGTAGTGCTCGTAGCGAACGCCGGCGACGATCTGGAACTGGGGCGACAGCTCGATCTGGTCCTGGACGTAGCCCGCGGCCAGTTTGGCGGTGCTGAAGTTGTGGCCGCTGGTGGCCGCCTCGCGCCACAGGATGTCAGGCCGGTTGATCCGGGTGTTGCTCAGCGGCGCGAAGATCGTCTGCACGCCGGTGGGGTTGGTCGTCGTGGGGAAATAGCCCTCGGTGCGCAGGTTGCTGGTGGTCTGACGGCCGAACTCGGCGCCGACCAGCACGGTGTGCTCGACCCCGCCCGTGGCGAACTTCGCATTGAAGTCGGTCTGGTTGATCAGGTTCCGACGCTTGGCGCCGTTGTTGTAGGCGCTGATCGCCACGATGGAGCCCGGGGCGTAGACGCCGGCCGGAAGGCCCGCCGGGTTGGTCTGGGCCGTGGTGTTGACCGCGCCCGGGAAGACGTTCTGGTAGAAGCGGTCGTAGTAGGCGTAGCGGGTGCGGTTACGGATCGACATCGTGTCGCTGAACCGGTGCTCGACGAAGACCGTGCCGGCGCTGGAATCGATCCAGTTGGGGCTCTGGGCCGGATCGCCGAAGAACTGGCTGCGCGGCGTGTCCAGCGGCTTGCCCTGGTAGGACGAGACGCCCCGGTCGCCGATGCGCTTGTCATGGAAACGCTCGTAGCCGACCGTGACGGTGGTGTCCGGATCGACCTTGAACGTGGCGGTCGGGTTGAAGCCCCAGCGCTTGTTCCAGACGCCGTCGCGGAAGCTGCCGCTGTCCTGCCAGACGCCCGCCCCGCGCAGCGAGATCGTGTCGCTGACCGGCGCGCCCAGATCGACCTGGGCGCGGTAGTGGTCGTAGCTGCCCACTTCGAAGCGGGCGCTGCGGTGATCCTCGCCGTCGGCGACCTTGGTCACGCGATTGATCAGGCCGCCGGTGATGCCGCGACCGAAGATCATGGCGTTGGGGCCTTTGAACACCTCCAGACGCTCGATGTTGTAGAGGTCGCGATAGCTCTGGGTGTCGTCGCGCACGCCGTCGACGAAGAAGCTGGCGGTCGTGGAATTGCCGCGGAAGCTCAGGGTGTCGCGGTTGTTCTCGCCCTGCGAGGCGAACACGCCCGGCACGTAGCGGACGGCGTCGCCGATGCCGTTGGCGGCCTGGTCTTCGATCTGCTTGACCGACACGACGGTCACCGCCTGCGGCACGTCGATCAGCGCCGTCGGCGTCTTGGTGGCCGAGGTGATGGCGTTGGTCTTGTAGGAGGTCTGGCCGGTGACGGTGACGCCGCTGACTTCGGTCGAGGTCTGGGCCAGGACGGGCGTGGCCAGCAGGACGGCGCCCGAGGCAATCAGGATCGCGCGCAGCCGCGCACCGTGTGAGAGACGAGAATTGAGCATGGAGAGCACCCCAGAGATTGCCGCATTATTTGCGAACGACTTTCATTCGCGGCTATTAGCGCCGGGGCGGGCTTGGTCCAGTTCAAAACGTCTAGGTTGGGAATTTGTATAGTTTCCGCAACCTTACGGGAATGTTCGCGACTTCCAGGAGGTCAGCCCGGGGCCTCTATCGTCGGCAGGTCGATGACGAAGATCAGGCCCCGCGGCGAAGGCTCCACGACGACCGCGCCGTCGTGCGCCTTGACGATCGCCGCGACGATGCTGAGCCCCAGGCCATGACCCGGCGACGAGCGGGCCGGATCCAGGCGCACGAAGCGCTCGAAGATCCGCTCCCGCGCGCCGGCCGCCACGCCGGGGCCGTCGTCGCGGAAGACCAGCGCGAGGCGGTCGCCGGCCTGTCTCAGCGTGATGTCGATCGTTGTGGCCCCTTGAGCGTGGGTCAGGCTGTTGTCGAGCAGGTTGGCCAGGGCGCGCTGCAGCAGGCGCCGATCCCCCTTCAGCCAGACCGGCGCGAGGTTCGACCGTAGCGCCAGCCCCGCGGCCTCCAGGGCCGGACCATAGGCCTCGGCGAGTTCGCCGATCGCCTCGTCCAGGGCGACGGCCGCGAAACGTTCGCGCACCGCGTGGCCCTCGATCTCCGACAACGCCAATATGCCCGTTATCAGGTCCTGCAAGGCCTCGACCTCGCCGATGGCGACATGCAGGCCTTGTCGGCGCGCAGACGCGGTCCTGGCCGCCTCCAGCTCTTCCAGGCGCGAGCGCAGGCGGCCTAGCGGCGTGCGCAGGTCGTGGGCGATGTCGCCCGAGACCTGTCGAAGGTTGTCCATGAGGGCGCCGATGCGATCGAGCATGCGGTTGAGCACCTGGGCCAGCCGGTCGAACTCGTCGTCCGCCCCCTCCAGCGTCATGCGCCGGGAGAGATCGCCGGCCATGATCATCTCCGCCGAGGCCTTGATCGCGTCCAGGCGGCGCTGGACGATCCGCCCGAAGCCGACCGCGGCCAGCACGCCGATCACCAGCACCAGGCCGAAATTGACCAGGAACAGCTTCAGCAACGACAGGTCCATCTGGGCCAGGCCGGTGCGGTCTGCGGCCACCACCAGACGTCCGCCGCCGGGCAGGGCCTGGTTCATGGCCTGGGCGATGCCCACCGTGCCGTCGGGCCGGGCGAAGCGCACGAACTCGCTCCAGCCGGGCGGCGGCGGCGCCCCCGCGAACCGGCCCGCCACGCGCCGCCCCTGGCCGTCGAGCACGATGTAGCCCATACCGGCGTCGACCTCGGACTTGTCGGCGAGATAGCCGATGGCCGGCGACGGAGCGTGGTCACGGGTGCGGACGGCGCGGACCATCGCCGCCAGGCCGTCGTGCTGGTGGATATCCGTCAGCGAGCGGATTTCGAGTTCAATACGACGATCCAGCTGCCGCTCGATCTCCTCGTGAACCAGGCTGTAGGTCAGCAGACCCACCAGGATATTGAGGACGCCCGAGACGGCCGCGACGATCGCCACCATGCCGCGAAGGGTTCGCGGTCCACGCTTAACCGCCATCGTCTTCCATCATGTAGCCCGCGCCCCGCACGGTTCGAATGGCGCTCCTGGCGAACCCCTGGTTCAGCTTGCCCCTCAGCCGGCTCATATGGGTTTCGACGATGTTGGTCTTGGGATCGAAGCCGAAGTTCCACACGCGATCCAGCAGCATGGTGCGGGTCACGACCCGGCCGGGATTGCGCAGCAGCTGCTCCAGCAGCGAGAACTCGCGGGGCTGCAGGTCCACCGGACGCCCGCCGCGCCGCACCTCGCGCCGCAGCAGGTTCATCTCCACGTCGCCGACCCGCAGCACCGACGGCGTGTCCCCGACCGGACCGCGCCGTCCCAGGGCGGTCACGCGCGCCGCCAGTTCGGCGAAGGCGAAGGGTTTGACCAGATAGTCGTCGGCGCCGGCCTCCAGCCCGTCGACCCGGTCGACGATCTGCGACATGGCGGTCAGCAGCAGGGCCGGCGTGGTCTTGCCGATGGCCCTCAGCGAACGCAGCACCGACAGGCCGTCTAGCCCCGGCGTCATGCGGTCGAGAATGAGCACGTCGTATTCGCCGGCGCCGATCTTCAGCATCGCCGCGCGCCCGTCGGCCTCGGTCTCGACGTGATGGCCTTTTTCACGAAGACCCCGCGCGATGTAGGCGGAGGTCTCGGCGTCGTCTTCCAGCAGGAACAGGTTCACCGGCCGGCTCTCGCCGCGCCTAGGACAACTGCTCGAATTACCGCGATATTGGCCCGATTATACAATTTCCCAACCTTGCGCGCGGTCCGTCGACAGGACGCATCCTGACGCTATCCGTTTCGTGACGCGAATTCCTCGCATTATCACGAGCGCTCGAAACCTGCCATGTCCGGCCCGTTCCTCACCGCCAGATCGTCGCGCCGCCGACCGGTCCGCCCACGTCGGATGCCGGGGACGGCGTACGGCGCGGAACCGGCCGCGCCTCACGATCCGCGCCAGGCGATCCGTCCCACGGTCCTCCAGCAATGCGCGGCGCGCGGCGTCCGGCTCACGGAAAACCGCCGCAGGCTGTTGGCGGTCTTCGACGAGATCGGATCGCCGATCGTCGTCGAGGAAGTCTGGATGAGAAGCCGGGAGCTAGGGCTGGACACCACCCGCTCGACCCTCTTTCGGCTGGCCGCCGACCTGGTGAAGTCCGGCGTCCTGGAATCGGTCGGTCCGGAGACCAGACGCGACCGGTACGCCACGCCCTTGTCGGTGCCGATCGAGATCGTCTCTCCAGGCCTGGAGACGCCGCGACGCGTGCATTCGCCGGCCTTGGGCGAGTTGCTGGTGGAGGCCCTCGCCGGACTCGACGAACCACTGGCGGGACGCCGGATCGTCATCTCCGTGGTCGATGAGACACTGGGCTAGGGCCGCAGCACCCAGCCGCCGTCGACGTGCAGCGTCTGGCCCGTGATCCAGGCGCCCGCGTCCGAGCACAGCAGCAGCAGGGCGCCGACCAGTTCGTCCGGTTCGCCTTGCGCCCGGCTGGCGACGGTCATGTTGAGGAACTGCAGGAACGGGGAATCGTCGGGCACCAGCTGCTTGCCGGCGTCGGACTTGACGTTGCCCGGGGCGATGGCGTTGGCGGTGATGCCCTCCTTGCCCAGGCTCTTGGCCAGGGTGGTCGTCAGCCCCACCAGGGCCAGCTTGCCGATCCCGTAGATGCCGATCGCCGGGAAGGCCCCGCCGGAGGTCTGGTTGACGATGCGCCCACCGCCCCGCTCGCGCATGGCCGGGATCGCGGCCTGGGAGCAGATCAGGGCTCCGGTCAAATTGACGTTCAGCGTGCGGTTCCAGTCCTCCAGCGGGACGGTGGCGATGTTCTGGTGGCCCAGCTCGGCCATCAGGGCGGCGTTGTTGACCAGGATGTCGACGCCGCCAAACGCGGACCTGGCGGCTTCGACCATGGCCTGGGCCGAGGCCGGGTCGGTGATGTCGACACGCACGCCCAGCGCCCTGCCCCCGGCCGCGAGGATCTCGTCGGCCACCGCCTTGGCGCCGGCCTCGTTGATGTCGGCCACGACCACCGCCGCCCCGGCCTGGGCCAGGCCCAGAGCGTAGGCCCGGCCGATGGAATTGCCGCGCCCGCCGGCCCCGGTCACGATCGCGACCTTGCCGTCCAGGCGGAACTGATCGATCGAAAACGTCATGGCTCTTGCTCCTCAGAGATCTTGACCGGTGGCCGCCGCCAGGAAGCCGGAGGCGGCGTCGCGCAGCGTCTTCATGCCGGGATGGCCCGGCAGGACCGCCTCCAGCAGCTTCACGTCCTTGACCAGCAGCGGCGCGCCGTGGGCGAAGGCCTGGGGGCTGGGCAGACGCGCATAGACCTCCAGGCCGAAGCTGCGTCCGCTACTGGCCTTGATCAGTTCGGCCAGGGCCTTGCGGTCCACGCCCTGGGCCTCGCCCGCCGCCAGGGCCGCGTGGGCCAGACCCATATTGGCGGCCATCAGGGCGTTGTTGACGATCTTGGCGCGCTGGCCCGAGCCCGCCGGGCCCAGGTGCACGACCGCGCCGGCGAAGCTGTCGAACACGGGCTGGGCCAGGGCGAAGGCCTCGTCGGAGCCGCCGCACATCACGGTCAGGGTCCCCGCCGCCGCGGCCGGACCGCCGCCGCTGACGGGCGCGTCGAGGAAGTGGATGCCACGCGCCGCGCAGCGCTGGGCCAAGGCCTCGCAGGTCTCCGGCAGGACGGTGGCGTGGATCACCAGCACCGAGCCCGAGCGCAAGGCCGGGATCAGGGCGTCGCACACCGCCGCCACGCCCGCGTCGTCGACCACGCAGACGCCGACCACGTCGCAGGCCGCGCTCAGTTCGGCGACCGAGCCGGCGGCGACGGCGCCCTGGGCGACGAACGGCTCCAGCGCCTCGGGCCGGCGAGCCCAGACGGTGAGCGGATGGCCGGCGGCGCGGATGCGCTCGGCCATCGGGCCGCCCTGGCTGCCCAGGCCGATGAAGCCGACCTTGATGGGGGTGACAGTCATGCGATCAGCCCGCCGTGATGCCGGCGTCGAGATTGATGCAGGCTCCGTGGAAGCCGCGCCCGGCGTCCGAGGCCAAGAGCAGGATCGTCTCGGCCACGTCGTCGACCTCGACCACGCCGCGCACGGGCGAGAACCGCTTGATCAGTTCGATGTCGCAGTTCTCGGGCGGGCGGAAGTTGACGGCGATGTTGGTGATCATGCCGCCCGGCGCCACGGCGTTGATGCGGATGGGCTGCTTGATGAACTCCATCGCCATGGCCTTGGTCATGCCCACCAGGCCCCACTTGCTGGCGCAGTAGGCCGCGGCGTAGGCCTCGCCGATGAACGCCGCCGACGAGGCCACGTTGACGATGGCCCCCTTGCTTTCCAGCAGGTGCGGGATCGCGGCCTGCGACAGCAGGAAGGGCGCGGCCAGGTTCACGTCCAGGGTCCGCTGGAACTGGTCCAGCGGCATCTGGGCCGTGTTGGCCAGGTAGATCAGGCCCGCCACGTTGCACAGCGCGTCCAGCCGCCCGAACCGCGCCACGGCCGCCTCGACCGCCGCCGCGCAGGCGGCCGGCTGGGACAGATCGGCGGGATGGACCAGCACCTCGACCGCGGCGCCGTCCAGCAGGGCCCGGGTCTCGGCCAGGCCTTTCTCGTCCAGGTCGACCAGGCACAGGTGCGCGCCCGCCCCGGCCAGCTTCAGCGCCGTGGCCCGGCCCAGGCCCGAGGCGGCCCCGGTCACCAGTGCGACCCGGCCGGTCATGTCCTTGCTGCTCATCGCTCTTTCCTCACCCGTTCCACGGGAGGCCGGCCGCGACCTTCCGGGACATCTCGAAGACCACGCTCTGGATGAACGACGCCTTGGGCCAGCCGGCGTGAACGCCGTACTGCAGGACGAATTCCTGCATCTCGTCGGGCGCGCAGTTGCCGCTGGCCATGGCCGCGTGGATATGACTCTTGATCGGGATCTCGGCGCTGGACTCGCAGACGCCCACCAGGGTGATCCACCGCCGCGCGCGCTGGTCCAGGCCCGGCCGCAGCCACATCTCGCCGAACACGAAGTTGCGGATCGCCTCCAGATAGGGCGAGGCCGGCGGGCCGCCGGGGAAGGTCATGACGTTGACGAACTCCGCCGCCCCCTCCTCGCTGCGCACGGCCGGATCCCAGGCCTGCGCGCGGATCGGCGGACAGGCGGCGTCCGGCAGGTCCAGGGCGTCGGCCACGCGGGTGACCGCCACCTCCAGCGCCCCGCCCTTGGTCCAGCCGCCGTAAACCGACAGGTGTAGGGCCGCCTCGCGCAGTTCGGCCAGGTCGAGCGCACCGGTCGTCAGCGCGCCGCGCACATAGCCGTCCAGATGGCCGCCCGCGTCGTTCGCCATCGCCGCCCCGGCCAAGGCGATCAGGAACCGTGCCCGCCGGTCCAGGCCCGGGCGCGACCAGACCTCGGCGAACACGAAGTCGCGCCAGCTTTCCGCATAGGGCGTGGTCGGCGCCGGCCAGGCGGCGCCGGTGACCTCGACGGCGACGGCGTCTCCGCGCGCGCTGCGCTCGGCGGGATGCAACAGGGTCATGGTCGGGCCTCGCTTCAGGGCTGGAGATTGACCCAGACGTTCTTGACCTGCTGGAACTCGCGCAGGCCCTCGACGCCGCCCAGCCGGCCGTGGCCGGAGTGCTTCATGCCGCCGAACGGCACGCAGGGGGTCATGGCCTCGCCCGAGCCGTTCACCTGGATCTGCCCCGCCTGCATCCGGCCCGCCACGCGGTGGGCGCGGGCGAGGTTGGTGGTGTGGACATAGGCGCCCAGGCCGTAGTCGCTGTCGTTGGCCAGGGCGACGGCCTCGTCCTCGCTGTCGAAGGGCGTGACCACCAAGACCGGGCCGAAGACCTCGTTACGGGCGATCTCGCTGGCGGGATCGACATCGGCCAGCACCGTGATCGGCAGGAAGTAGCCCTCGCCGTGATCGCCGCCCAACCGGCCGCCGCCGGTCACCAGACGCCCGCCGGCCGCGACGCCGCGATCGACCAGGCCCGAGATGCGGTTCAGCGAGGTCTCGGAGATCACCGGCCCCATGATGGTGTCCGGCGCGAAGGGGTCGCCGACCTTCACGTGCCCGGCCATGGCCGCCAGCATCTGGAGGTAGGGCTCGTAGACCGACCGCTCAACCAGCAGGCGGGTGCCGTTGACGCAGCCCTGGCCGTTGGCGCTGACCGCGCCCGAAAGCCCCCGCTTTGCGGCGGCCTGAAGGTCGGCGTCGGCGAAGACCAGCACCGCCGACTTGCCGCCCAGCTCCAGCCCGACCGGCTTGAGGCTGGCGGCGGCGTTGACCAGGATCTTGCGGGCCGTGGCGCCGCTGCCGACGAACTCGATCTTGTCGATGCCGGGATGGGCGACCATGGCCTCGCCGACGTCCGCGCCGCCGGTGACCAGATTGACCACGCCCGGCGGGAAGCCGGCCTGCTGGATCGACTCGACGAGTCGCATCACGCTGTAGGGCGCGAGATCGGGCGCCTTGACGACGATGCAGTTGCCGGCTGCCAGGGCCGGCGCCAGCACCATGGTCGCGGCGAACAGCGGGCCGTTCCAGGGCACGATCGCGCCGACGACGCCATAGGGCTCATAGGACACGTAGTCATGCGCGGGACCGCCCCAGGTGGCGATGGTGCGGCCTTCGATCTTGTCGGCCCAGCCGCCGAAATAACGGAACTTCTGGGCCGCGTCGTAGGACATGTGCGGGCCGGCCAGCACGATCGAGCCGTTCTCGGCCGTCAGCACCGGGGCCATCTCCTGGGCCTGGGCTTCCAGCAGGGCCGCCAGCTTGAACATCAGGTCGCGGCGCTTGTCGCCAGGCATGGCGCGCCAGGCCGGGAAGGCGGCGCGCGCGGTCGCCACCGCGCGGTCGACGTCCGCCGGACCGGCCATGCGCAGCTCGCGCGTGACCGTCGCCGTGCCCGGATAAATATGTGCGTGGAATTCGCCGCCGCCCCGCTCCTCGAACGCGTCGCCGATGATGACCGGATAGCGCGGCAGCATGTCCGCGACGGGCTTCTGGAACGTCATTTCCCGCTCGCCTCCTGCGTCCCGGTTGCGTTCAAGCCGACGCCTTACCCGGAGACTTCCCTTCGATGCCGGATCATAAATATGCATATTAATCGGGAGTCAATCGGCGAATCGGTGTCGATCTGCGGAAATTTTCAATATATCTATGCGTTGAATTATCCCGTTCGGATGGAAGGAGACGCGGCGTGAGCGGCGAGACCCAGCGACGCAACCTGGTGGGAAGGACCGCCGACCGCCTGCGCGACATGGTCTTCGCGGCCGAGCCGGACAGCCTGATCGGCTCGCTGCAGGACCTGGCCAAGGCGCTGGAGGTCGGCATCGTCACCCTGCAGCAGGCGGCGCGGGTGCTGGAGCACGAGGGTCTGCTGGACGCCCGCCGCGGGCCGGGCGGCGGCTACTACGGTCGACGCCCCGACGCCGCGGCCCTGGAGCGCTCGATCGCGGCCTATCTGCGGTCGAACCCGACCTCGTTCGAGGAGGCGCTGAACATCACCTCGCTGCTGTTCAACGAACTGGTGCCGGCGGCGGCGGCCTGTTCGGACGAGGCCCTGCGGGGGGAGCTGGAGCGGTTGCTCCCGCGCCTGGAGGCCTGCCGCACCGCCGCCGACTGCGGGGACTTCGAAAGCGACTTCCAGGACCTGCTGTTCCGGATGGTCGACTGGCCGCTGTTCAAGCTGCTGACCGACGTCACCCTGCGGGTCGGGGTGACCAAGGCGGGGCGGCTGCTGCGCGACGGCGACCAGGCCGTCGCCGACTGGCGCGAGGGCCGTCGGCGCATCGTCGCGGCGATCCTGCGGGGCGACCGCGAGCTGGCGCGCTTCGAGGCCGACCGCAGCAACCGCCGCGTGGTGTTGCAGGGTATCGCGAACTACGCGGGGTCGTAGACCTCAGCCCACCGGAACGGCGGCCAGCGCCCGGACAGCGGCGATCACCGGCTCGGCCTCGGTGCGGACCAGCCAGTCGGGGCTGACGTCGGCGAAGGTCACCACCTGGTCGCGGCCGATCACCACCACGGTCGGCTGCGGCAGCTCCCAGGTCCCCGTGCCCGTGGTGTCGCCGATGAAGCTGCCCTTGGCGCGCTGAGCGGCCTGGCTGGCCTCGTCGGCGGTGTAGAGCACGCCGAACCGCCGTCCCAGGGCGTTGTCGGGATCCGAGGCCACCTTGAAGCTCAGGTCGTGGCGCGTGCGGATTTCGGCCAGGCGCTCGGGGATCTGGGGGCTGACGGCCACCAGCGGCACGCCCAGGGCCTTCAACGTCGGCTGCAGCGCCCGCTCGTAATAGGGCAGAGCGATGTTGCAGGCCGGGCAGCCGGCGAAGCGGAAGAACACCAGCACCACCGGCCCCTTGGCGGTCAGGCTCTTGAGGGTCAGCTCGCCGCCCTCGACGTCCAGCAGGACGAAGGGCTCGACCTTGTCGCCGGCCTTGATCCAGGCGGACGGGTCGGCCTGCTCCACCAGCGTCGCGCGCTGGTCGATATTGACCTGCAGGGCGGCCGGATCCCAGGTGCGGACGCGTTCGGCGTGCAGGTCGGCCAGCAGCTTGGCCAGGCTTTCTTGGCTCATGGGGTCGTCTCCTTGGTTGCAGAGCGTTCGATGGCGGCCAGCCGCGCGCGCTCGAAGATCGAGCCCATGCGCCAGTGCTGGTTGGTGTGGGTCGCGGTGTGCTCGCCCCAGCCGCTGTCGCGGCGGAAGGCGCCCAGCTGGCCCGAGGCCAGGGCCTGTTCGGCGGTGATCCCGACCGGCTTTTCGCAATCGGGCCAGACGAACAGGGCGTCGGTCGGGCAATAGAGCTCGCACAGCAGGCAGGTCTGGCAGTCGCCCTGGTGGGCGATCACCGCCTTGCCGTTCGGCCCCACGGCCAGCACGTCGCTGGGACAGGCGTCCACGCAGTCGCCGCAGCCGCCGCAGCGATCCTCGATGACGACCTCGATCATCAGGCCACCTCCGCCTGGACCGCGACGGGCTCGAATTCGGTCCAGACCCGGTCGAGGCCTCCGGAGCGCTGGCGCGCGGCGAACCGGGGATCGAGGCCGGTCACGTCCTCGCGGCGGTGCATGCCCCGGCTCTCGCGGCGGGCCAGGGCCGAGGCCTTGCTCCAGCGCCCGGCGGCGACCAGGGCGGCGGCCTCGCGGGTGCGCAGGGACGCCCTGCCCTCGCCGCGCGCATGGGCCGACAGCTCGCCCCAGACGTCCTCCAGCCGCTCGACGGACTGGGCCAGAACCGGGCCGCGCCGGAAGATGTTGCGGTCATAGGCATTGAGCTCATCGCGCACGGTCTGCACAGCCGCCTTCAAATCGACGGGACGCTCGGCGCGGCTGGGCCGCAAGCCCGCGCGGCCGGTCGCCACGACCAATTCCTCGGCCCGCGCGCCCTGCCCCAGCGCCAACCGGGCCGCGCCCGCGCCGGCCCACTGGCCCGACGACAGCGCCCAGGACGAATTGACCGCCCCGCCGCCGGAGATCGCGCCGGTCACCCGCTCGCGGCTGGCCGCGTCGCCGGCCGCGAACAGCCCCGGCACCTGGGTCTGGCAGGCCTCGTCCACCACCCGCAGCCCGCCGATGCCGCGCACCGTGCCCTCGGCGTGCAGGGTCACCTCGAAGCGGTCGCGATAGGGATCCACGCCCCGCCGGTCGAACGGCAGGACGAAGTTGGGCTGCACCTGGGGCATGACCGCCTGGATGTCCCGCGGCACCCGGTCCAGGCGGCAGTAGAGCGGCCCGGCCAGCAGGGCCTTGGCCAGATGCGGGGTGACGTCCGGCCCCGGCGGGATGTCCAGCTCGCGGTCGTCGGCGTCGAACCACCGCGCGAAGGTATAGGCCATCGAGCGGACCATGTTCGTGCCGGCCATGGCGGCGGTGTAGTAGTTGGTGAACTCCATGCCCGACAGGTCGGCGCCGGCCTCGACGCCCATCAGCAGGCCGTCGCCGGTGTTGGTGGCCGAGCCCAGCAGGCGCGAGGCGAAGGCGCAGCCGCCGGTGGCCAGCACCACCGCCCCGGCCCGGATCGTCCACGGCGCCTCGCCGCGCAGGGCGATCCCCGAAGCCCCGGCGATGGCGCCGTCGCCATGCCTCAGCAGCTCCACGGCCGGATGGTGGTCGAGGATGCGCACGCCCGCGTCCACGGCCAGGGCGCGCATGGCCCGCATGTATTCGGGCCCGCGCAGACCGCGATAGAAGACCTCGCCCCGGTCGTCGCGCGAGAAATCGTAGTGGCCGGCCAGGGTCGGCAAGCTGGTCCAGGTGAGGTCCAGGATCCGCCGCATCCAGTCCGGATCGCCCAGGCCCAGCGAGCGCGTCAGCCGGTCGGCCACCGCCCCCTCGCGGCCCTCGGGCGGGACCCACCAGTGGCCCGGACCGGCCGTGGCGGTGACGCCGCTGGTCCCGCAATGGCCCTTGTCGGCCAGAACCACGTTCGCCCCCTCGCGCGCGGCGGCGATGGCGGCCCAGGCCCCGGCCAGGCCGCCGCCGATCACCAGCACGTCGGTGGCGAGGGTCAGGCTCACGGCGCGACCGCGGCGTTGAATGACCGATCGAAGGCGCCGGCCGGATCGCGGGTGGAGGTCACCGCCCCGGCGGCCCGGAAGCGGTCCAGCACCGCCGTCGCCTCGGCTACGGCCTGGTCGTCGATCTGTGTCGGCGCGATGCGGTAGTTCTGGACGGTATAGAGCGCCACGTCCGGCGACAGGCCGGTTTCCTTCGACAGGGCCGCCGCGAACTCCTGAGGGTGCTCGCCCGCCCAGCGCCGGGCCTTGGCCAGGCGGCGCAGGAAGTCCTCGACCTGCGGACGCTTGCCGGCGATGGCCGCCTCGCTGGCCGCCTCGAAGCCGTAGCCGCTGAGCCGGCCCTCGCCGTCGGCCAGGATCACCGCGTCGTCGTGCAGCCGGGCCAGGGCGACGTACGAGCCCCAGGTCACCCAGGCGTCGATGGCGCCGCTGGCGAAGGCGGCCTTGGCGTCGCCGGGACTGAGAAACACGATCTGGACGTCGGCAGGTTTCAGCCCCGCCTCCTCCAGCAGCTTCAGCAGCAGGTAGTGGCCGATGGAGCCGCGCCCGGTGGCGATCTTCTTGCCGCGCAGGTCGGCCACGCCGCGATAGGACGCGCCCTTGCGCACCAGCAGGGCCGTCGAGGACCCGCCGCTCTTGCCCGCTTGCACCGCCTTGATCTTGGAACCGCCGGCATAGGCGAACAGGAACGGCGCATCCCCAGCCTCGCCCAGGTCGACCGCCTGGGCCGCCACCGCTTCGAGCAGTGGCTGGGCGGCGGCGAACTCGCTCCATTCGATCTTGTAGGGGGTCCCTTCCAGGGCGCCCGAGGCGATCAGGATCGCCTTGGTCCCGCCCCTCTGACTGCCGACCTTGAGGACGGTCTGGTCATCCTTTCCGTCGGCGGCGCTGCAGCCGGCCAGCAGCAGGGCGGCGGTGGTCAGGACGGCGACGAGGCTGCGTCTTTGCATGGCGTCTTCCCTCTAGAAACGCTGGGTGACGCGACCGTACCAGTAGCCGCCGGTGATGCCGAAGGGCGAGAAGAGGCCGAACTGGTTCATGCCGCTGTCGGTGTTGACGATGCCGATCTTGTCGGGGTGCTGGTCGAACAGGTTGTTGGCGCCGACGGCCACGGTGGTGTTCGGACGGACGTCCCAGGCGATGTCGAGATCGGTCACCCACTTGGCGCTGTAGGTGCGGTCCAGGTTCGCCGAGGTCCCGGCCTCGGTGTACTTGCCGTAGCGGGTGGACCGCAGGTTGGCGCTGACCGGACCCCGGACCCAGGCCGCGCCCAGGATGGTCTTCTTGCGCGGCGTGCCGATGGTCAGGTCGGCGATCTTCTGGCGGTCGAACAGCACCAGATTGGGGTTCACCGCCTTGAGCACGGCGGGCGTGGCGATCTGCTCGCGGATCTTGGTCTTGTTGAAGGCGTAGGCCGCGTTGAGGTTCAGGCGGCCGAACTCGCCCAGGTCCAGCGCGTATTCGCCGACCAGGTCGATGCCGGTCGTCCGCGTCGAGACGGCGTTGGTGTAGTAGGTCGCCACCAGGCCCTGCGGGAAGCGGGCCAGCAACGGAGCCAGGGCCGGCTGCGAGGCCAGTTGGGCGGCGGAGAGATCCAGGTTGCTGGTGTCGACGATGCGGTCGTCGATGTCGATCTGGTAGGCGTCCAGGGTGATCCGCAGCCGGCTGGTCGGCTCGGCCGTGATCCCGAAGCTGTAGTTGGTCGAGGTCTCCGGCTTCAGCGGCGTGGCGCCCAGGACCTTGGCCTCGGCGCTGTCGGTGCGCAGAACCTTGGTCGGATAGGTCAGGTATTCGCCGGGCGTGCAGGCCGCGCCCCGGAAGGTGTTGTTGGGCGCGGCGGCGCACAGGCTGCCGGAGATGGTCGAGCTGGCGAAGATCTGCTGGGCCAGCGAAGGGGCGCGGAAGCCGTTGCTGATCGTCCCGCGAATGGCGTAGCCGGGCAGGAACTCCCAGCGGGTGGTGATCTTGCCGCTGGTGGTGTCGCCCACGTCGCCGGTGTAGCGCTCGTGCCGCGCGGCCACGCCGACGTACCAGTTCTCCGTCAGGTTGGTCCCGACGTCGACATAGCCGGCATAGACGTTGCGGCTGATCGAGCCGGCGTCCTCGGGGGCGGCGCCGCTGTAGGAGGCCAGGCCCGGATTGGGTCGCAGGCCGGCGAAGGGCTGGCCGGCCGGGATCACATAGTCGCCGACGATGTAGGACGCCTCGTCGCCGGGATAGATCTTGAAGTGCTCGTAGCGCTGCTCCAGCCCCCACGACACCTGGACCGGATGCGCCAGCACGCCCTCGAACTCGCGCGTGACGTCCAGGTTGTTGGTCCACTGCTGGAACTGGTGGGTCGACAGGTGGAAGTAGTTGGGACTGTTCGGACCCAGGGTGGCGTTGATGGTGTTCTCGCCGTCCAGCTGGGCGTGGTCCTGGGCGAAGGTGGTCGACAGGTCCCAGTCCCAGCCCTTGGCCTGACCGCGCGCGCCCAGGGTGGTCTGGAAGTCCAGTTCGAAGATCCGGCGGAGGGCGTTGAAGCCGTAGGGATAGACCTCGGGCAGCGAGTTGCGGTTCTGCGGTCGTCCCGCCGTGACCCCGGCCACGGGCGCGAGGTTGGGCAGGAAGCTGCCGGTGTTCTTCTTGGACGAGCGGTGGCTGAGCGTGCCGGTCGAGTAGAGCGTCAGGTCGTCCACGGGCAGTTCGGCGTTGTAGGACGCCGCCAGTATGTCCTCCTCGCCCGGGCCGTAGCCCCTGCCCCAGTAGTAGCGGTCGGCGGTGGCGTCGCGCGGGTCGGGGGTGACGGTGGTCACCCCGCCCACCGTGGTGACCATGGGCTGGAAGATGTATTGCGCCGTCGACGGGACCGAGCGCGAGGCCGCCTCGTTGTTCTTCCAGTTCAGGGCCAGCTGGACGAAGCCGCCCCGCCCGCCCAGCGGCAGGCCGTAGTTCAGGGTGGCGCTGCGGGTGTCGCCGTCGCCCAGATAGTTCTGGCCGCCCTGGTAGCTGAACGACCCGCCCTTCGCGTCCTGCTTGAGGATGATGTTGATCACGCCGGCGATGGCGTCGGAGCCGTACTGGGCCGAGGCGCCGTCGCGCAGCACCTCGATGCGCTCGATCGCGCTGGCCGGGATCAGGTCCAGGTCGACCGGCGCGCCGCCGCGTCCCACCCGGGCCAGGTTGTTGATCAGGGCCGTGCCGTGGCGGCGCTTGCCGTTGACCAGGAACAGGGCCTGGTCGCCGTTGAGGCCCCGCATGGTGATGGCCCGCACCGTCCACGAGGTGCCGCCGCCATTGATGCCCGGCAGGTTGAACGACGGGATCAGGGTGTTGAGCACCTCCTTCAGGCCCACCTTGCCGGTGGCGGTAAGCTGGGCATTGGAGACCACGTCCACGGGCACGGGGCTGTCGGTGACGGTGCGGCGCACGCCGCGCACGCCGGTGACGATGACGCCCTCCACGGCCGTGGCCGCGTCGTCAGCAGGCGGGGCATCGACCACGGGAACGGCGGCGGCGGGCAGGTCAGCCGCCTTGGCCTGGGTGGCCAGGGCCGCCACGGTCAGGACCGAGGCGCAGGCCAGCAGGCCGGCGCGGGAAGCCAGGAAGGGAACGGGGCGCGCCAGGACGCGCGTCGAGGAAGGCAGAGTCAAAAGAAGGTCCCCCGCGCGGGGCCGGTGGCCGCCGCGTCGTGTCGTTGGTCTCGAAGAGAGGAAGGTCGCCCGCCGCTGGCCCCACAGCGGGCATCCGGTTCAGGCCTGTCGGCGGTCGCGGTACGGGATGTCGTCGGAGCCGATCAGCACCCGCTCCATCACCCGCGGGAAGTCGCCGTAGTCGCGCACGGCGTAGTGCAGGCCCGCGCGGTTGTCCCACAGGGCCACGGAGTTGGGCCGCCAGCGGAAGCGGGCGTGGTGTTCCGGCTTCTTGACCTCGTCATAGAGCCGCGCCAGTAGCGCCCGGCTCTCCTCCGGCGCCAGATCGACGAACCGGGGCTTGAGGCTGAAATTGATCCAGAAGATGTCCTCGCCGGTCTCCGGATGGGTGCGGATCGCCGGGTGGGCCACCAGCGGATAGCGCTCGCCGGCCCGGTTGAGGGCGCTCTGGTAGTCGTGGATCACATAGAGGTCCTCGACCGCCGCCTTCAGGTCGTCGGGCAGGCCGCGATAGATCGCCCCGCCATCCGCCCAGATGGTGTCGCCGCCCACCTCGGGGATGTGCACCGCCTTCAGCACCGCGCCGAACGACGGGTTGATCCGCCAGCTAGTGTCAGTGTGCCAGTGGTTCTCGCGGATGTCGTAATCCTTGAACGCCTGGGCCGAGATCGGCTGCACCGCGCGGTGGCTCTCCACCCCGCCGGTCGGATGGGCGTAGACCTCGCCGAAGTTGGCGGCGAAGGCCAGCTGCTGGTCGCGGTCGATGTCCTGGTCGCGGAAGAACAGCACCTTGCGCTCCAAGAGCAGGGCCTTGAGCGCCTCGCGCTGGGCCCGGTCCAGCGGCTGGCGCAGGTCCAGGCCCTCGACCTCGGACCCGATGGTGGGGTTCAGCGGAACGGTCTTCAGTCCCGCCTTTTCGCGAATGCCGGTGATGGTGGCGCTCATGGCCTCTCCTCGCCTGGTGGGTTCCACAACGAGCGGCAACATGGGTGATCGCGACAAGCAGCGCGAAACAATAATCCTCCAACCCGACTTAGAGATTTATATATCCACCCTTCAAATACATCAGTTCTTCGCCAGCCATACAAAGCTCATAAGCACCACAAACAATACTCATAAGACCTATTCGCCAAACTCCATTGCGATTGAACACTCACGGTGACAGTCATGCCGCCGAACATCTCTCGGAGGCCGCGATGGCGAAGCGCAGACAATTGAAGCTCGGCCACATGATCGAAGGGGCCGGCCGCACCTGGACCGACTGGCGTCACCCGGACGCCCAGCCCGGCGCCAGCACCGACTTCAAGTACTACAGCCGCGCCGCCCAGCTGGCCGAGCGGGGCAAGTTCGACTTCGTGTTCATCGCCGACAGCCTGTCGATCAACGCCAAGTCCAGCCCGCATTACCTGAACCGGTTCGAGCCGATCACCATCCTGTCGGCCCTGGCGGCGGTGACCGAGCACATCGGCCTGGTGGCCACGCTCAGCGTCACCTATTCCCAGCCCTTCAACGTGGCCCGCCAGTTCGCCTCGCTGGACCACATCAGCGGCGGCCGCGCGGGCTGGAACGTGGTGACCTCGTGGCTGGAGGGCACGGCCGAGAACTTCGGCAAGGACCAGCACCTGGCCCACGACACCCGCTACCGCCTGGCGGCCGAGTATCTGGACGTCGTCCAGGGCCTCTGGGACAGCTGGGAGGACGACGCCCTGGTGCACGACAAGGCCAGCGGCGTATTCTTCGACCCCGACAAGCTGAACACCCTGAACCACAAGGGCGAGTTCCTGTCGGTGAAGGGACCGCTGAACATCGCCCGCTCCCGCCAGGGCCAGCCGGTGATCTTCCAGGCCGGCGCCTCGGACGATGGCCGCAACCTGGCGGCCAGGAGCGCCGACGCGATCTTCGTCGGCCACGGCGGCATCGAGGACGCCCGGACCTACTATGCCGACGTCAAGGCGCGGGCCGCCGGCTTCGGCCGTGATCCGGACGACCTGTTCATCCTGCCCGCCGCCGCGCCGATCATCGGCTCCACCGAGGCCGAAGCCGAGGCCCGTTGGCAGGAGCGCGCCGAGCTGGTGTCCATCGAGTCGGCCCTGGCCATGCTGGGCCGCGGCTTCAACGACCACGACTTCACCGCCTACGACCTGGACGCACCCTTCCCCGACGTCTTCAGCAAGGGCTTCAACAGCTCGCAGTCGGCCACCCTGAAGATCGCCCAGGCCGTCGAGCAGGAGAATCTGACCCTGCGCCAGGTGGCCCTGCGCTTCGCCACCCCGCGCGGCGACCTCGTCGGCACGCCCGAGCAGATCGCCGACAAGTTCGAGCTGTGGCTGGAGACCCGCGCCTCGGACGGTTTCGTGATCGGCGAGTCCCTGCCCGGCCAGTTCCAGCTTCTGGTGGAAGAGGTCGTGCCGCTGCTGCAGAAGCGCGGCCTGTTGCGCGAGGACTACGAGGGCTCGACCTTCCGCGAGAACCTGGGGATCGAGGTTCCGGCCAACCGCTTCACCGCCGCCAAGGCCCGGCGCGCCGTGGCCTGACAGGCGTCAGGCCTGGGCGGCGGTCCAGTCGGCCACGAAGCGGTCCAGCACGTCCAGCGGCATGGCGCCGGCGGCCAGCACCGTGTCGTGATAGGCGCGGATGTCGAACCGCTGGCCCAGGGCCTGGCGCGCGCGCTCGCGGATCGCCTGCCACTTGGCGTGGCCGATCTTGTAGGCGCAGGCCTGGCCGGGCCAGCCGCAGTAGCGCTCGACCTCGCTGGTCATGCCGCGCTGGCTCATGCCGACGTTGTCGACTAGATAGGCGATGGCCTGCTCGCGCGACCAACCCTTGGCGTGGATGCCGCTGTCGACCACCAGCCGCGCGGCGCGGAACAGCATCGAGCGGTAGTAGCCGATCTTGCCGAACGGATCGTCGGCATAGAGGCCCAGCTCGTCGCCCAGCTGTTCGGCATAGAGGCCCCAGCCTTCCGAATAGGCGGTGAAGCCCATGTCGCGCAGGAGGGGGTGAACCTCGGGTCCGGCCTCGCGGGCGATCGAGATCTGGTGGTGGTGGCCGGGCACGGCCTCGTGAAAGGTGATGGTCGGCAGCTGCCAGTCCGGACTGGCCCCGACCAGGCGCATGTTGATGTAGTAGATCCCCGGCCGCGAACCATCGGCCGATCCCGCCGAATAGTAGGCGCCCGGCGCCCCGGCCTGCTGGTCGAGCGGGGTCGGTCGCACCTGCACCGCCTGCTTGGGGAAACGCCCGAACATCCGGGGCATCTGGGCGTCCATCGCCGCGATCAGGCCCTGCACCCGGGACATCAGCCGGACGCGGCCCTCGTCGGTCTCGGGATAGAGGAAGCGCGGATCGGTGTTCAGCGCCCCGATGCGCGCGCCGACGGTCCCCTGGGTCAGCCCCTGGGCTTTGAGCAGTTCGTCGGCGCGGGCCGAGGCCTCGGCCAGTTGCGCCAGACCCAGGCGGTGAACTTCGTCGGCCGAGATTCGGCTGGTGGTGTTGGAGAGCACGGCCCAGTCGTAATAGGCCGCGCCGTCCGGCAGCCGGCCCACGCCGGCAGCGTGGGTCGCCTTGGGGCGCGAGACGCTCAGGGCTTCCAGTTGACGCGCCAAGGCCGGTTGGACGGTCTGGGCCAGGATCCGCCCGGCGCGGTCCGACCAGTCGCCGGAAAGCCCGCTGTCGGCGACCTTGCGCCCGAAGCCCGCGACCAGGGTCGAAGCCCCTTCCCCGGCCTGGGCCGTCACGCCGGCCAGCGCCTTGTCATAGAGGAAGTCCGGCGGTAGCACGCCGCGCCCGGCGTCTTCCCGGAACCGCGCGGTGTCCTGGTCCAGCGCCGCGCCATAGGCTTGCAACCGCCCCAGCCAGGCCTCGGCGTCGGCGGCGGTCTTGATCTCCTGGCGGCCCAGCAGGTCGGGCACGCCGCGATAGGCCCCGGCGCTCTGGGTGATGACATAGGGGCTGGGATCGCCGACCGCGCCGTAGGGAAAGCGCCTGGCGCCTTCCAGCGAGACCTGGCGGTCGAACAGCACGGTGTCGTAGGCGTTGCGGGCGCGCGGGGTCAGGCGGGCGCGGTCGATCCGCTTGAGCGCCGCGACGTCGGCGGCCAGAGCGGCGCGGGCCCGCTCGGCGGCGGCGGGCGAGCGGTCCGACAGCTTGCCCCGCGCCCAGGCGTAGGCGGGGTCCTTGTCCAGGCCCAGGCTGGTGATCCGCTCGGGCGAGCGGGCCAGGCCCTCGGCGTGGAGGCGGTCCAGCACCTGGGTCAGGCGGGCGTCTTCCGAGCCCGCCGCCAGGGCCGCGCCGGGCGTCAGGGCCAGGGCCGCGACCCCGCCCAGCACCTGGCGGCGGTCGGCTCCGGCGGATCGTTTGTCGCGAGCGGTCATGCGTACTCCGAAGAACTCAGGCGGTCGCACAGCGCCTTGGCGGCGGCCAGGTCCTGCACCACGTGGCCCAGCGACTTGTAGACGGTCAGTTGGTCGTCGGACTGTCGCCCCGGCAGGTCGCCCGACAGCACCTGGCCGATCTCGCCGACCACGTGGTCGTCGTCGACCAGTCCGGCGGCCTTGGCGTGCAGGAACTCCGCGCCCTGGGCGAGCACGCCCTCGCGGCTGTCGGCGACGAAGCGGGCGCGGACGACCAGGTCGTGATCCACCTCGGTGGGACCGGCGACGCTGGAGCCCACCAGGTTGACGTGGGTCCCCGGCGCCAGCCAGCGGCCCATCAGGATCGGCTCGCGCGCCCCCGAGACCGTGCAGACGACATCGGCGCCCACCACGGCGGCCTCGACGCTGTCCCATACCGTGACGCGGCCCGGCAAGGTCGCAGCCAGAGCCTCGGCGGCCTCACGCCGACGGCCCCACAGGCGAATTTCCGTGAACGGACGAACCAGAAGCAGAGCCTCGGCATGACTGCGGGCCTGCTCGCCGGTCCCGAGGATGGCCAGCACCCGGCTGTCGGGCCGCGCCAGGGCGTCGGTGGCCACGGCGCTGGCGGCGGCCGTGCGGATGACGGTGACCTCGCCCGCGTCGACCAGCCACTGTGGCCGGCCGCTCATGGCGTCGAACAGCACCACCAGCCCTTGGTGGGACTGGCCGCCGCGCGCGGCGTTGTCGGGAAAGACGCTGACCAGCTTGGCGCCGAACGGATCGGCCCCGCCCAGGGCGCCGGGCATCACCCCGAACATCCGCCCCTGGTCCAGCGGGATGACGGATCGCAGCAATTGGCGGGTCTCGCCGGCGGAGAAGGCGATCATCGCCTCGCGCACCACCGGGATGCAGACCGCGTACGGCAGGCCCTGTCGAACCTCGGAGGCGCTGATGAACCTCATGGGCGATGGTCCTGGACGAAAAGGCATGGCCCCCGCGCGAGGCGGGGGCCGGTAGGGACTACGGTTTAGAACCGCGCGTTCAAGCCGAGGAAGAACTGGCGGCCGATGATGTCGCCGTAGGAACGGCTGGGATACGAGGTCATCTCGTCGGTCAGGTCGGTGACGCCGGCGCGCACGGTGTACTTGCCGAAGTCGTAGCTGCCCGAGAGGTTGTGACGGATATTGGCCGCCACGGTGGGGTTGGGGTTGGTTTCGATGGTCGCGCCCCAGGCCGTCAGGGCTTCGGGCATGTAGTCGACCGAGTAGTACAGCTTCAGCGGCCCACGCGAATAGCGCAGGTCGAAGCGGCCGCGCCAGTCGGGCATCTCGACCGTGCCGTCGATGCGGCTTTCGTCGAAGCCCGTGACCGAGGTCTCGTAACGGGTGTTGTGCGTCGCCTCGAGGCCGAACTCCAGCGTGCCGTAGTCGTGGTCCGGGAACAGGTTCGACAGCGGCAAGCGGTAGTTGATGTTGTAGACCTCGCCCCGATAGTTCACCCGACCGGCGTTGTAGGTGGTCGATATGGCCGTGGTCACGTAGCCGTTGGCGTCCCGCGTGAAGGTGCCGCAGACGTCCGGCGACGGCGAGGCGGAGTCGTAGCAGGTGGCCAGGAAGTCGGCCGCCGTGAACTCCGAGATGCCGTTGGTCAGGTCGATCTCCACCCGGTCGGCGATGATCGTCAGGCCCGGGATGAACGACGGCTGCAGGATGATCCCCAGGGTCCGGGTGTCGGAGACCTCGTTCTTCAGGTCCCGGTTGCCGCCCGTGGTGATCAGGGTGTTGGTGAAGTTCTCGGACGGATCCTGGAACGTCGCCAGCGCGCCGTAGCCCGGATTGGCCGCGAACAGCGCCTGGCAGTTGGCGCGGCGGTTGGCCGGGGCCGGGCCGGCGTTGATGCGGTCGGAGTCGCAGGGGTCCACCTGGATCGCGCCCAGGGCGGTGCGCGACGGGGCGAACAGCTGGTCCAGGGTCGGGGCGCGGAAGTTGCGGCTGCGCGAACCGCGCAGGGTCACGCCGCTGACGATCTCCCACTGTAGCCCCGCGCCCCAGACCTTTTCGGTGCCGGCGATCGAGTGGTCGACGATGCGGTACGAACCGTCGAACTCCAGGCGCTTGGCGCCCGGCAGGGTGAAGTCGCCGCCCAGGATCGGGACCAGCACCTCGCCCGACAGTTCGTGGGTGTGGAACTTGCCCGAGGTCGCCTCGGTGGGCACGCCCGCGCCAAGCAGGCCCAGCTGATCGGCCGTGAACGGGGTGTAGCGCGCCCATTCGTGGCGATACTCGTAGGCGGCGCTGAACTTGGCCTTGCCGGCTGGCAGGCTGATCAGGTCGCCGCCCAAGGTGGCCAGGACGTCGTCCTGGGTGTTGCTGTAGTCCAGGCCGCTGGGCGCGGTGACATAGGCCCGCGCGGCGGCGCTGACATTGCCCGAACCGAAGATGTTCAGCGGGGCGCAGGCGGCGTCGTCATTGGCGGTGCTGGCGTCGGCGTTGACGCTGCAGACGATGTTTCCGGCGCCGTTCTTGACCGCCGAGGCGGCCTTGTAGAGGCGTTCCGTGTTGACGCCCCAGCCGGCCTGGGTGCCTTCGGTGCCGGCGTGGCTGGCGGTCAGGCTCCAGTAGAAGTCGCGGTCGGCGCGGTTGAAGTCGCCTTCCAGCGACAGCAGGGCGCGGTAGGTGTCGGTGGTGTACTTGATCTCGCGGGTCGGCAGCAGATCGGACCAGGCCTTGGACAGGAACAGCGGCGCCCCCGCGCCGAAGGACGGCCGCGCGGCGGTCAGGGCCGCCAGGGCGGTCGTGCTGAGATACGGGTTGGTGGCGAAGAACGGGATGTAGCCCGAGCCGCTGTCGGTGCTGTTGAGCACGGTGTTGGAGGCCAGCGAGCCGTAGGGGTCGCGGCCGACGGTGTTCGAGTACAGCAGTTCGCCCGAGAGCTTCACGTGGTCGTTGATGTCGTAGTGGCCGATCAGATTGAGGTTCTTGCGCTCCACGCCGGTGCGCAGGGTCGCCAGGTCCTGGTAGGCGAAGCCGTCGCCGCCGCTGGCGAAGGGCACCGTCAGGAAGGTGCCGGGATCATAGGCGGCCACTTCGCCGGCGGCATTGAACTGCTGGGGCGTTCCGGCACTGCGCAGGAAGAACGACGGCACCGGGGCCGGGGTCGTGAAGATCACGCCGGTGTAGTTGAAGGCGTAGAACTTGGAATTGAACGCCGGCGTCAGGGCCGAGATACCGTCGGTCGGCCCCGTGTCGTTCGGGTTCGAATAGGTCACGCGGCCCAGGTTGGTCAGCGGCCGGTCGCGGTCGTACAGCGGGTCGGTCTTGGACCATTCGGCGTTGATGGCGAAGTTGCCGCGGCCGTCGGCGAAGTTCTTGCCGGCGGTGGCGCGCAGGCTGGGCTTCTTGTTGTCGCCGCGCGAAGAGATCCCGTACTGGGCGTCGACCTCCACGCCCTCGAAATCGTCCTTGAGGATGTAGTTGACCACGCCGGCGATGGCGTCCGAGCCGTAGACGGCCGCGCCGCCGCCCTGGACGATCTCGACGTTCTTGATCAGACCGACGGGGATGGTGTTGGCGTCCACCACGCGGTCGCCCAGGCCCGACGACGAGGTCACCGTGCGGCGGCCGTTGACCAGGGTCAGGGTGCGGCCCGCGCCCAGGCTGAAGAGGTTGGGAAACTGCTGGCCGGCGCCGGCCGCGTCGCCGCTGCCGTCAGCCTGGCCGTAGGTCGGCGCGATCGACGAGACCTGGTTCAGCGCCTCGCCCGCCTGGACGTAGCCGCGCTCGGTGATGGCTTCCTGGCCGATGACGGTGACCGGCGCCGGCGTCGAGGTCTCGGCGCGGCGGATGCGCGAACCGGTGACCACCACCTCGGTGACGGTCTCCGAAGCGTCCTGCGCCTGGACCAGCGCGGGCGTGAAGCTGGCGGCCAGGGCCGCGCCGCTGACGATCGTCGTGGCCAGAAGACGGCCCCGGGTCGAAGAGTTTCGCATGATACCCCCTTATGGTTTTGGAACGCGCTCTTCCCCAAGCGACGTCGATGGGAAATCGCCCGACCCGATCCGCCAGGCGGTCGGTCAAGTCGCTTCCACACCAGAAGGCTAGGCCAAGGGGGGCGGCTTATCTTTTCGTTCTTCGAACCGTCGCAAGGGCGACATACATGGATTATGCGGCGCGCCCCGTCGCCGAGCATCGTCTATGTGAGGCTTGGAAAGGCGGCGCAATCGTCATCGCGCCGCCTATCACCTCAGAAGCGGCAGGCCTCGGGACCGGCGTCGGACGCCTTGGCCCAGACGATCCCTTCCACGCCCGCGCCACGCGGCAGGAAGGTGACGGTGCGCTCGGCGCCGTCGCGCTGGAGCTTCAGAGTCAGGGCGCGCGTCTCGTCCTTGCGCGCCTCCAGCATGCCGCTCTCCGACAGGATGCGGTCGCCATCGCGCACCCCGGCCTTGTCGGCTTCCGAGCCGGCGATCAGGCCACGCACGATGCGCTCGTCGTTCAGCGAGGCCCGGTCGAAGCCCAGCTCGAAGGTCCGCATGGTCTTGGGCGTGGTCACCAGGCAGCCGGCGAAGCGGTTGGCGGGATGCAGGATCTCGCCGCTGGCCATCGCCTGATAGCCGGCCTTGGCCTTGTCGGCGCCGATCTCCTTGCCGATCAGCTCCAGCCAGGTGTCGATGGTGTAGGGCTGGTCGGCCTTCTGGCGGCGGTAGATCTCCTTGACCACGTCGTCGAGGCTGCGCTTGCCGCCCGAGGCCGCGCGGATCGCCGCGTCGGTGTCGACCAGATAGAGGAAGCCCCGCCCATAGGGCACGGTCTGGGCGGTGGGATCGCTCCAGAAGATCTTGGCCGCCGCCGGATTGCTCAGGCGGATATAGGGGTTGGTGTAGTAGGCGGCGGTCTTGTCGTTCAGCGACTCCACGAAGGCGTCCAGCGGCAGCACGCCCGAGCGGTAGGACAGCATCATCGAATAGAACTCGGCCGTGCCCTCGCTGTACCAGGCCGTGTCGCCGTGCTCGCCCTGCATGGACGGCCAGTTATGCGCCATCTCGTGCGAGACCAGGCTCTGCAGCGCCTCGGGCGTAGGCTTGTCGCTGGCGCGGTAGCCGAACATGAAGGAGCTGGGCAGGGCCGTGCCGCCTGTGCCCGGATAGGGGTTCTGGCGAATGAAGACGCGGTAGGTGGCGTCGCCCGTGCCGAAGAACTCGGCCATGGCGGCGTGCAGCGTCTTGATCCGCGCGCCGAAGGCGTCGGCGGGGAACGGCGGGTCGCTGAGCCAATAGAGCCCGAAGCCGTCGGCCGCGCCCGGCAAGGTCTTGAGCGGACCGGCGGCGTAGAACGAGAACGACAGCCGCTCGGGCGGCCCCACCGTGTCGACATGGCCCTCGCCCAGGGACGAGACGCCCCGCGAGCCCTTCGGGGCCTGGGACAGGTCCCAGTCCAGGGCGATGCGATAGGGCTTCTCGCCGGGCGGCACGGCCAGGAAGGTTACGCCCGCTCCGGCGAAACCGCCGCTCTCTTCGCGCAGGTCGAACAGCGGGCCGTTGTTGGTGGCGGCGGTGATCTGGCGGGGCGCGGCGCGGTACTCCACCACCACGTCGCCGACCGTAGCGCGGGAGACCTTCCAGCGGCGATAGACGCCCTGCGGGGTCGGCGGCTCCTCGTCGGCCGTCAGGGCCAGGGGTCCGGACGCGTCACGCGCAGTCAGCCCCTCGCCCAGCATCTTGGAGCCGGGAATCCCGACCAGCCGCACCGGCAGCCGCACCAGCACGTCGCCGGCCGCCAGGGCGGGCGCCTGGATCGTCTCGCGCACCCCCATGTGGCTTTCCGCCCCGCCCTCGGCATGGGGCGTCAGCTGGATGGCCAGCTTGGGCAGGCCAGGCTCGGCCGCCTGGGCCGCGCCCGCGCAGAGCGCCAGGGCGGCGGCGCAGGTCATCATCGAAAAGCGGTTCAGCATCATCGCCCCCAAGGCTCACATCGTTGCGGCAGACTATGCCGAACTCTGGACAAGACTTTGAATTACTTTGTTTTTAGGTTCGAACCAGAACGCCCGAACCTGCATGATCCAGCCTTCGGCGCGCCGCGCGACGCAAGAGCCATCCAAGTCCCCGCCGTCATGCCGAAACTTTGCATAGTTCTTGCGCCCTCCGGTCAGTCCCAGAGCGCCTTCACCAGCGCGTCGATGTCGTCGACGTCGTTGAACAGGGTGGGCGCCACGCGCACGCGGTCCTCGTAGACCGAGGCGAAGACGCCGGCCGCCTCCAGCCGCGCGCCGGCCTCGGCAAGCCGCGGCGGGGCGAAGGCCAGGATCGGAGTCGCCGGATCGTCGGGGGTCAGGATGCGGGCGCCCAGGCCCGCCAGCCGCTCGCGCAGCGGGACCAGCAGGCCGGCGCGGTGACGCGCCAGGGCCTCGACCCCGACCGACAGGATGTAGTCCAGGGAATGGTGCAGCTGGGCCACCGCGCCGTCGGCCATGGTGCCCATGCCGAAGGCCCCGGTCGCGTCGGGCCGCGCGCGCCACAGCACCGGCGGATCGGCCTCGGGCTGGGCGATCATCTCGCTGACCTGGCGGTAGCCGAACGCCGTGGGGTCCAGCCGGTCCAGCCGGTCGGCGCGGGCGTAGAGGAAGCCCACCCCGAAGTCGCCCATCAGCCACTTGTAGGTGGCGCAGGCGCAGAAATCGACGCCGGACGCCTTGACGTCGAACGGGGTCGCCCCGGCCGCCTGGATGATGTCGGCATAGACCAGCGCGCCGTGGCGGTGGGCCAGGTCGCAGACCGCGTCCAGGTCGTGGCGGAAGCCGTTGTAGTTGGAGACCAGGGATACGGCGACCAGGTCGGTGGGCGTCTTCAGGGCCGCTTCCAGGTCGGCCAGCTCGATGCGGCCGTCGCGGGCGGGCAGCACCTCGACGTCCAGACCGTTCTCGGCCAGGCGCTCGTAGAGGTACAGCGAGCCGGTGAAATGCAGGGCGTCGGTGACCACCCTGCCCTTGCCGCCGCTGAGGCCCAGAGCCGCCAGCACCGCGTTCTCGCCGGCCATGGTGCTGGGCACGAAGGCGATCTCGCCGGGCGCCGCGCCGATCAGGGTGGCGAACATCCGCTGCACCGACTCGCGCACCGTGGCGTCGTCGTGGGGCGAGTTGGCCGCCCCGCCCATGCGGTACTCGGCGTAGCGGTCGAGAGCCCGGCGCGCGCCCAGGCTCATGGGGTGCATATAGGCCGAGTCCAGGTGGATCCGCGCCATGGGGCCGAAGTCGGCGCGTCGGGCCGCGCCCAGCGGCCTTTCCGAGAGAGGGGCCAAGACCAGCGTCATGCCGCAGCCTCGCGGCGGCCGCGCGTGGCGACGTAGTAGACCATGCCCACCGCCAGCCAGCCGGCCAGCAGCACATAGGGCCGCCAGTCCGAACCCAGCCCCAGGGCCGCGACGATCACCGCCACGACGATCCCGATCACCGCCAGGATCTGGGCGCCGCCACGGCTGAATGGCAGGCGCGCCTGGGCGTGCAGCTCGGGATGGTGGCGGGCCATGTTGAACGCCGCCAGGCACGAGCCGGCGTACTTCATCATGGTCGGGATGTTCACCGCCAGCAGCAGGAACAGCAGGCTGGACGGCAGGACCACGCAGGCCGCCGTCAGCAGGAAGGCGACGATGGTGGCGCGATGCGGCGTGCCGAACTTGGGGTGCAGGGCGCCCAGGCCGGAGGGCAGCACGCCCGAGCGGCCCATGGCGTAGAGGAAGCGGGTGAAGACCAGGAAGATGGCGTTCATCGACTTGGTCAGGGCCAGCAGGGCCGCCCCGACGATCAGCGGCTTGGCCCACGGCCCCAGCGACACCTCGGCCGCCGCCAGCAGCGGCGCCTTGCTGGACGCCAGGCCTGCGGGACCGACCAGGCTGAGCGCGGTGAAGGCGATGGCGCCGTAGACGACGACGGTCAGCACCAGGGCCAGGGCCAGGCCCAACGGCACAGTGGTCTTGGGATTGCGCACTTCCTCGCCGACCTCGGTGGCGGTCTCGATGCCCAGGAACAGCTGGATCATCAGCGGCAGGGCCGCCAGGATCGGCGCCCAGCCGCCGGCGGCGGCCTCGGCGAACAGGTGCGCCTGCAGGCGCGACGCGCCGGCCGCCACGAACACGGCGAACACCGCCAGCAGCAGCGCCATCAGCACCGTCTGAGCCCGGGCGGCGACCTTCACCCCCACGTAGTTCAGGCAGAAGATCGCGAAGAACAGGGCCAGCATGGTCGGCGCGGCCGGCAGGTCGACCACCATCGACAGATAGCCGACCAGCACCCGGCCCAACACGATCATCACCACCGCGTTGCTGAGGATGCGCATCCACACCACGGCGAAGGCGATCCACGGCTTGGTCAGGATGCGCTGCCACTCGTAGGAGGCGGCGGTCTTGGGCAGGGCCGAGGCCATGTAGGCGTAGACCAGGGCGAAGACGACCATCGGGATCGCCGCCAGTCCGGCCGCGATCAGGATCCCCGCCCCGCCGACCTGGCTGGCCGGCCCCAGCACCGAGAAGATCGCCGCGCCGATCGCGGTGCCGGCGCCCAGCATCACCAGGTCGATCAGGCCGACCCCATGCTTCAAGGCCGGCGACGAGGGGGTAACAGGGCCGGTCATCGTGAGGGACGCACTCCAGAATCTCGCGCCCGCCCGGCAGCCGTCTTGCACGGGGCGCGCGAGCGCCGCGACCCGCACGGTCGTCGACACCCCCTCCCCCGAACAGCCGGCCGCGCGGACGCGACGTCTTGCAGGATGAGCATAGGACCAGGGTCTCGCATCAACTATTCGAACTTGCCCGGGTCGGCGCGAAGGCTGGTCGAATTAGTCTCGTCCGGCCGATAAGGTGGATAGTTCCTGCGCGATACCGCCGGACCTTGGCTTGGCCTTCAGGAACCCGGCGCAGTGGCGGGACGGGCGGCCACGACCTCGATCTCGACCAGGGCCTCCGGGAAGACCAGCGCGCCAACCACGGTCGAGCGGGCCGGCCGCCAGTCGCCGAAGCGCGCGGCATAGACCCGGTTGAACTCGCTAAAGTCGTCGGCGCGCGTCAGCCAAACCGTGGTCTTGGCGACGTCGGCCAGGGTCAGGCCCGCCATGGTCAGGATCGACTCGACGCCGTCGAACACCACCTGGGTCTGCTCGGCCACGTCGCGCCCGACGATCTTGCCGTCCCGCAGGGCGATCTGGCCGGAGACGAACACCAGGTCCCCGACGCTGACGGCCTGGGACAGCGGCAGGATCGTGCCGGTGGGTCCGGTCAGCGGCGGTCCGACGATTTCCATGGGGCGACTCCGGGTGGGATAGAGCCGCCCTGTATGTCGCAAGCTCGCCGCATAAGCCTGGCGTTCTAGCCGCCGGTCACGCGATCAACGCATGGATTATGCGAGATCGGCGGCCTTCCGGCATCACCAACGCTTGCAAGTCGCGTCCGGCACGCCCTTGACCCGATCCCAGCCGAAGCCCTCGACGCTCTTGCCGTCCACCTCGTAGGTCCTGGCCACGCGGGTGAAGCAGGGGCCGTAGGCGCCGGCCACCGGCGTCCAGGGCTTGCCCGCCAGGACGCGGTCCTCGAACTCGACGGCGGCCTGGGGACCCAGCTCCTTGACCACCATGGCCTTCCAGGCGGCGTGGTCGAACTTCACGCCCTTTTCGCGGCTGACGAACATCGGGGCCAGCATGTCGTCCAGCTTGCGCTTGCCCTTGGACTTGGCGCGGATGCGGGCGTCCAGGTCGGCCAGATAGGTGGCGCTGCGCATGTAGGGCACGTGGCGGATGTTCTCGACCGAGAAGCCGGACTCGGCGATCTTCTCGGCCGACCAGTCGCGGGCTGGCGAGCCGTAATAGCCCTTGGCGGTGTCGTTGATCTCCTGGGTGAACTCGTCGACCGTCGTGAAGCCGCCGCGCAGGGGCAGGAGGCTGGTGTAGTAGGTCGTCAGCCCCTCGCTGAACCAGCTGCTGACGCCTTGCGGCGCCTCGATGCCGCCGGTCCACTGGTGGATCATCTCGTGGGCGAAGGTCTCGCGCGGCCCTTCGGCCTTGGGGTCGAACGGCGCGGCGCCGCGCGACAGCATGAACGCCCCCGGCAGGGCCGTGGCCCCGCCGACCGGCGCGGTGTCCAGGAAGCGCATGAAGATGCGGTAGTCCGGCGCGGGATCCAGATATTTGAACGACTTGGCCAGGTAGCCGTAGAGCCCGGCCGACCAGGCCATCTCCTTGGCCGGATCGAAGGGGCCGTTGCCCAGCCACACGCCGCTGAAGCCGTGACCCGAGCCCGAGGCCGGATAGCGCCCGACCGGACCGGCCATGTACCAGGTCTGCAGCAGCTTCTCGACGCCGCCCTTCAGCGCCACGTCGCCCTCGCCGAACGCCGTCTCGCCGGTCGAGCCGGCCGCCAGGTCGGAGACGTCCCACTTCAGGCTGAGGTCGGCGGCGTCCAGGTCTTCCGGCACCACCATGAACCCAGCCAGGGAGCCGCTGACCCCGCCCGCCACGGGGCGCATGCCGAACGGCGGACCGTTGCGGTCGCCGACGGGCTGGACCAGGGCGCGATAGGCGATCGTCACCGGATACTTGACCGCCCGCTGGGCCTTCCAGTGGCGGTAGTAGGGGAAGCCGCCGGGCTGGGGCGGATCGTCGGTCGCCGCCAGGGGAACCTCGCCGTCGGCGTCGGTCACCTTCAGGTCCTTGATCCGCTCGGCTACCTTCCAGGCGCCGGGATAGATGACGGGGGCGGTGATGGTCAGCGGACGCTCCGCCTCGGCGTCGAGCGTCGAGCGCACCTCGATGCCAGAGACCTCCGGCTGGCCGTTGCGCACCGGCTTGAGCACCGTCGTGAAGCTGGACGCCGCCAGGGCCTGCCCGCCGGCCGTGGCCAGCAGGGCGCTCAGAAGGATGGAGCGAAACGCGGTCTTGGACATGGACATCCCCGGACTGGAAGGCGACGCCCGCATTGTCCGCAAGGTCGCTTCGGCTTTCTATGCGAAGTTCCCGAACGCCCCGATGCGGCGCGCATAGGCCATGCGCTTGCCCGCCCGGCCCGGGCGATGTCTATGCGCGGCCTTCGGACGGTCCGGCGAGAATGCAAAGATAATCTTCCGTCCCGCCGATAGGCTCGATAGGTCGACGAGCTGGAGACCGCACCCATGACCACTCTGACCAAGCGCGCCCTGCTGACCGGCGCGGCGCTGGGCGCCGGCGCCCTGGCCGCCCTGCCCGCGCTCGCTCAGGAGGCCAGGACCGGCGGTCCCTTCGTGGCCAAGAAGCGCGGCGTGTTCAATGGCAAGAAGGTCGACTACGTCGCCACGGTCGGCGAGACCGTGCTGACCGACGCCCAGGGCGCGCCGACCCTGCGCCTGGTCTCCACCAGCTACGTGGCCGCCCCCGCCTCGCCCGCGCGGCCAGTGCTGTTCGTGTTCAACGGCGGCCCCAGCAGCTCTTCGGCCACCCTGCACACGGTGGCCCTGGGTCCGCGCCGCGTGGTCATCGCCCAGGACGTCAAGGCGCCCCAGCCGCCGCCCCAGCTGGTCGACAACGACGCCACCGTGCTGGACGTCGCCGACCTCGTCTTCATCGATCCGGCCGAGACCGGCTTCTCGCGCATCGCGCCGGCCGGCTCGCGCGAGCGCTTCTACAGCGCCGACGGCGACGCCCAGTCGATCGCCGACTTCGTGGTCGCCTGGAGCAAGGCCAACGGCCGCGAGGCTTCGCCCAAATACGTGCTGGGCGAAAGCTACGGCACGGTCCGCGCGTCGCTGATGGCCGGCAAGCTATCGGCGGTGATGCCCTTGGAAGGCGTCTTCCTGTTTGGCCAGGCCGCCAACATGATCGAAACCAGCCAGCGCGCGCGCAACATCGTCTCCTACGCCACCAACCTGCCGCAGCTGGCCTCCATCGCCGCCTATCACGGCCGCGCCGACACCGGCGGGCTGGCGCCCATGGCCTTCATCGACCAGACCTATGCCTGGGCCATGAGCGACTACCTGCTGGCCCTGGCCAAGGGTCAGGACCTGCCGGCCGACGAACGCCGCAAGATGGCCGACAAGCTCCAGGCCCTCACCGGCATCGGCGCCGACTACTACCTGGCCCACGACCTGGTCATCACCAAGACGACGTTCGGGCGCGAGCTCTTGAAGGATCAGGGCCTGATCCTGGGGACCTACGACGCCCGCTACACTGGCCCCGCCCCGGCCCCGGGCGCGCGTCCGGTCGATCCGGCCGGTCCGATCACCGCCGCCATCGAACCGATGATCGCCGAGCAGCTGAAGAGCCTGGGCGTGACCTGGCCGCTGGCCGACTACCGCGCCATCGCCCCCGGCAGCGACGCCTGGACCTGGAGCCCGACCGGCGGCATGGGCGGCCCCTTCTGGGACTACGACTATCCGGCCCAGATCCAGAAGGCCTTCAAGGCCAATCCGAAGTTCCGCCTGATGGTCGGCACCGGCATCTACGACCTGACCACCACGGTCGGTCCGGCCCGGTACCTGGCTTCCAGCAGCGGCTTCCCCCGCGAGCGGGTGTTCCTGCGCCAGTATGTGGGCGGCCACATGGCCTATTCGCACCTGCCCAGCCTGAAGGCCTTCACCGACGACATCCGTGCGTTCGTGACGGGCGGGACGCCGGCCTGAGGTCAGGGGGCGGCGGCCCCCACGTCATCGCGATAGACCTTGCCGCCCTTCATCACGAACTTCACCCGCTCCAGTTCGGTGATGTCGGCCAGCGGATCGCCCGACACCGCCACGATGTCGGCGAAGCGGCCGGCCTGGATCGAGCCCACACGGTCCGAGGCGCCCAGCAGGTCGGCGGCGTTGCGGGTGGCGCTGAAGATGGCGTCGGAGGGCGTCACGCCCGCGTCGACCATCACCTTGAACTCGCGGGCGTTGGCGTCGAACGGGATCAGGCCGGTGACGTCGGTGCCGAAGGCGATCTTCACCCCGGCGGCGTTGGCGGCGTGCAGCATCTTGAAGATGATCGGCACGATGGTCTGGGCCTTCTCGGCCGCGCCGGGATTGGCTTGGCTGGGCGCGGTGCGGGCCATGTCGGCCACCAGGCGGCCGATCAGCACGGTGGGCACCAGATAGGTCCCGTGGGCCTTCATCAGCTTGAAGGACTCGGCGTCGGCATAGCTGCCGTGCTCGATGGAATCGACGCCCAGGCGGACGGCGTTGTCGATGGCCGCCTTGCCGTGGGCGTGGGCGGCGACCTTCATGCCCAGGCTGTGCGCCGTGTCGATGGTCGTCTGGATCTCTTCCGGCGTCATCAGCATGTGCTTGGGATCGTCGCCGATGGAGCCGACCCCGCCGGAGGGCATGATCTTGATCAGGTCGGCCCCGCGCCGCTTGTGGTCGCGCACGGCCTTGATCGCCGAGTCCGCCCCGTCGATCACCTCGTTGCCCCAGTCGTCGTTGTGCCAGGACTCGTCGATGCCGTTGCGCGGATCGCTGTGGCCGCCGGTCGGGCCCAGGGGCTCCAGCGACACCCACATGCGCGGACCGACCACGTCGCCACGCTCGATGGCGCGCTTGAGGGCCGCGTCGGTCCCGCCGTCGGCGCCGACGTTGCGGATCGAAGTGAAGCCACCCAGCAGCAGCTTGCGCGCGCCCACCGTCGAATGCAGGGCGTCGTCCAGCAGCGAGCCGGTCAGCTGGGTCGTCAGCCCGCCGCGCCGATAGGTGACGTGGGTGTGGGTGTCGATCAGCCCCGGCAACACTATGGCCTTGGACAGGTCGATCACCCGCGCCCCGGCGGGCGCAACGAAGCCGTCCTGCACGCCGACGATGCGGTCGTCATGCACCAGGATCGAGACCTGGGCGCGCGGCGTGGCCGAGACCCCGTCCAGCAGGCGGCCGGCATGGATCACCAGGTCCTCGGCCCAGGCCATGGCGGGAGCCAGGGCGACGGCGGCGGCGACGGCGAGGGTGCGAAGCTTCATGGACGTTTCCGACGTGAAGGGTTCAGCCGCGCGCCTGGACGTGCAGCCAGGCGGTGACGGCCAGGTCTTGGGCGGCGTGGCCCAGCGACTTGTAGACGGTGATCTGGTCGGTGCCCTGGCGGCCCGGCGCGGCGCCGGCCAGCACCTCGCCGATCTCGGCGGCTATGGCCTCGTCGCCGACCAGGCCGGCGGCCTTGGCGCGCAGGAACTCGCCGCCGTGGACCAGCACGTGCTCGCGGTGGTCGACGATGAAGCGGCTGTCGCGCACCAGTTCGCCGTCGATCTCGGCGGCCATCGGACCGCTGGAGCCGACCACATTGACGTGGGTCCCGGGCGCGACCCAGGCGCCGTGCAGGATCGGATCGACGGCGGCGGAGACGGTGCAGACGATGGAGGCCTGCGCCACGGCGGCCTGAACGTCCGGCGCGGCCTCGACCTTCAGCTCGGTCCGCGCGGCCATGTCTTCGGCGAAGGCCTTCGTGCGCTCGGCGTCACGCCCCCAGACCGTCACGGACGCCAGGGGACGGACGAGCGCGATGGCCTCGATATGGGCGGCGGCCTGACGGCCGGTTCCCAGGATGGCCAGGCGGTCGGCGTCGGGACGAGCCAGGGCGTCGGTCGCCACGGCGCTGGCGGCGGCGGTGCGGATCGCCGTGACCTCGCCCGCGTCGGCCACACAGACCGGCGCGCCGCCGGCCCCGTCGAACAGCACCACCACGCCCTCGTGCGCCTTGCGCCCCTGGCCGTCGTTGAACACCGACACCAGCTTGGCGCCGAACACCTGCGTATCCAGCAAGGCGGCGGGCATGATCGCGAAGGTCTTGCCGGGATCCAGGGCGATGAAGCTGCGCAGCAGCTGGCGGACGCGGTCGCTGGACAGGGCGATCATCGCCTCGCGCACCGGCTCCAGCGCCGCCGAGACGGTCAGCATCCCCCGCACGGCCGCCGCGTCGAGCACCATCAAGGACGGGTCTGGCAGGGACGGGTCATGCGGCGCGTTCATTCGGGATCCTTGTGAGGTCGGCGCAGTCTAGCCAGGGTCGGGCGACTGATCCTTGCGATTTCGACGTTCGACGGAAAGCCGCGCGCATAGGCCATGCGGCCCGACTACCGCACTCCGCATGATCCTCGCGGCCGGAACGCTTCCCGCGCCTTGAAATCGCACGGCGGACAGGCGCCGAACGCCGTGGTCGGCCCAACCGCTGGGCGCCGTCGCGGGCAAACCCCGAAAAAGCACGCCGACAGCTAAGACTTGCACGTCGGAGCGTCACGACACATGCTTCATCCAAAAAAGAAGTCGGAGGAACATATGTCTTTCAAGCCTGACGCCATCGATCTGAAGATCCTTGAGGTCATGCAGCGCGACGCGTCGCTGTCGTCGTCGGAACTGGCCGAGCGCGTGGGCCTGTCGCAGTCGCCCTGCTGGCGGCGGATCCAGCGCCTGCGCGAGGAGGGCTACATCAAGGCCGTCGTCGCCATCGTCGACCAGGAGAAGCTGGGCTTCACCATGCAGATCTTCGCCCAGGTGAAGATGACCACCCTGAACGACGAGGACCGCGAGAAATTCCACCGCGCTATCCGCAACACCCCGGAAATCCTGGAGTGCTGGACCGTCTTCGGCGAGATGGACTGCATGCTGAAGATCGTGGCGCCCGACGTGAAGTGGTACCAGGACTTCATCTTCCACGTGCTGCTGAAGCTGCCCGGCGTGGTCGACGTGCGCTCGATCGTCACCCTGACCGAGACCAAGAGCACCACCGCCGTGCCGCTGAAGGCGCGCGGCTTCCGCTGATCGCGCATAGGCTATTCGCGCGCGCTCCGACCGGCGGACCAGAACGAACGGACTATTCCGGCCCGCGCGGCTAACCTCTGCGCCTTGAGACTTGCCGGCCGGTCCGGCCCAGGAGACGTCCGTTGAAGTTCACCCGACGCGCCCTTGTCGCCGCCGCGGCCCTGTCGCCCACGCTGAGCGCCCCCTTGGCCCGGGCCGGGGACGCCCCCACGGCGGCCACCGCACCCGCCACGCCCGACGCGCCGATCGCCCTGCCCGCCAAGTCGGCCTTCGCCAAGATGCCGGTGACCTATCTGGACTCCGGCTCGACCCACCCCATGCCGCTGGGGGCCAAGGCCGCCCTGGAGGAATATCTCCGCTACAAGACCCGCGACGGCTCCACGCCCGACTACAGCTACGGCGCCAAGGAGAAACTGGCGGTCCACACCTTCGCCGAGCTGGTCGGCGCCTCGCCCGACGAGCTGTGCGTGATCCAGTCCACCACCATGGGCGAGAACCTGGTGCTCAAGGCCCTGGACTTCCCGAGGGCTGGCGGCCGGATCGTCACCGACGCCCTGCACTTCTTCGGCTCGTTCTACACCTATGGCGAGTTGGGCAAGGCCGGGGTGGACGTGGTCACCCTGCGCATGACCAAGGACGGCCGCATCGACATGGGCGAGATGGCCGCGGCGGTGAACGACAAGACCCGGCTGGTCTCGATCAGCCTGGTCTCCACCGTCAACGGCTTCGAGCACGACCTTAAGGCCGTCTGCGACCTGGCCCACGCCCACGGGGCCTATGTCTATGCCGACATCGTCCACGCGGCGGGCGTCGTGCCCGTCGACCTGCGGGCCAGCGGCGTCGATTTCGCCGCCTCGTCCTCGTACAAGTGGCTGATGGGCGATTTCGGCCTGGGCTTCCTCTATGTGCGCAAGGAGATCCAGGCGAAGATCCCGCGTCCGTGGTGGGGCTACGAGCAGGTCGCCAGCTTCCAGTCGCACGTCTTCCCCTACGATCCGCCTGGGACGACCGTGGCCGACGCCGCCGGGGCCGACACGGCCACGGGGCGCTTCGGCATGGGCACCACCTGCTGGACCGGCATGGTGCAGCTGTCCTACTCGCTGCCCTGGATCAAGGCCGTGGGCGTGGAGCGCCTTCAGGCCCACCGCCAGCCCCTGGCCAAGGCGATCCAGGACGACCTGCGCCGTCGCGGCTACGAGCCGCTGACCCCGCTGGACAGCCGCACCCAACTGGTCGCCTTCGCCTTGAAGGACGCCCGCGCCAAGCTCTCCGAGCCGCTCAAGAAGGCCGGCGTGACGATCACCGTCTCGCAGAACCGGTTCCGCGTCTCCCTGGCCGCCTTCAACGACGCCAACGACGTGGATCGCCTGCTGGGGGCGCTGCCGAAAGCTCCGCCGGCTTAAGGGACCGGATCCTTCTCCCCTTGCGGGAGAAGGTGTCGGCGCAAGCCGACGGATGAGGGGTCGCACAGACGCAAAACGCCGCGACGGCTGAGAGGCTGTCGCGGCGTTTCTGTTCTTCAACCCCTCACCCGACCTCCTTCGGAGGCCACCCTCTCCCGCAAGGGGAGAGGGATCACGGCCGCCCCGCCGCCACGAAGGCCTTCAGGGCGGCGTTGAACTTGGCCAGGTTGTCGTCGCCCTCGTAGACGCCGTGCGGGCCGTCGAAATAGGCCGCCGTCAACCTGTCGGCGGGGATGCCGTCCTGGTCCAGGGTGTAGCGCGCGGCGTAGGCGGGCGTCGTCAGGTCGTAGAGGCCCGCGGCCCAGAACAGCCGCAGCTTGGGATCGGCCTTCATCGCATCGCCGACCGCGACGTTGACGTCGTGATTGCCCTCGTGGTCCCAGGCCGAGTTCACGATGAAGTTCAGCGCGTAATAGGGCTCGGTCGTCTTGAACTTCAGGTCGTCGACGATGTAGCGGCCCAGGGTCGGGTTGGGGATCGCGCCCAGGCTGGCCGGGTTGAACGCCTTGTTGTCGGCCGGCGCCGCGCCGGGCGCGCGCTTGGGCATCACGCCCAGGGCCGGATCGTCGATCGCCCCTTCCTGCCCCGGCTCCAACGGCGCGGTCACCCGCACGTCCAGCAGGCCCGTGCGCAGGGTCTGGTCCTTGAGCAGGTTGAACATGAAGTCGTTCTTGGACAGCCGCAGGTTCTTGGACTCGATCAGCTCGACCGGCAGGCCGGTCAGCTGCGACATCCGCTCGGCCACGCCATGGCGCTCGGCGGCCGGCAGGCTGGAGCCCTTGATCAGGGCGGTGACATAGTCGCCGCGCGCGAAGTCCAGCGCCTCGTCGAACGCCTGCTGCACGGTGCGGCCCTTGCGGTCGACGCGGTTGTGGTACCAGGCGCCGGCGGCCATGGTCGGCAGGGCCGCCACATAGGGCATCTCGCGCCCGTCGGCATCGCCGACCAGGGCGATCAGGGCCACGCCGTCGAAGTGCAGGTCGGGCGCTACCTTCAGGATCATCGCCGCCCGCGTGGTGCCGTAGCTCTCGCCGGCCATGTAGCGCGGCGAGGCCTCGCGCTTGTTGGCCTTCAACCACTGCTGGATCGCCGAGGCCACGGCCTTGGCGTCGCCGGTGCGGCCGTACCAGGCCTTGGTGTCGGCGCCCGGGAACGGACGGCTGAAACCGGTGCCCACCGGGTCGATGAACACCAGGTCGAAGGCGTCCAGCGGGCTGAATGGATTGGCGCGCAGGGGCGCGTCCTTGGGCGCGCCGGCCTCGGCCTTCCGCATCGGCCCCAGGGCGCCCAGGTGCAGCGGCGAGGACGAGGCGCCGGGACCGCCGTTATAGACGAACATCACAGGCCGCTTGGCCGCGTCCTTGACGTCGCGGGTATAGGCGATGGTGAAGATGGAAGCGCCCGGCTGGCCGTCGGCGCCGGCCACCGGATAGTCGGCGACGGTGGCGGTGTAGGCCACGGCCTGGCCGTTGAAGACGCCCTTGTGCTGGGTGACGGCGACCTGCGGAGCTGGCGCGGCGCCGGCGGTCTTGGCGGGCGGCGCGTCCGGCGCGGCGGCCCAAGCGGGGGCGGTCAGGGCCGTGGTGGCCAGCAGCAGGACGGCGGCGAGCGCGCGGGTGGTCGCGGTCTTCATGATCGAACTTGGTCTCCCCTCGCCGGCCCGGCCGACGCTCTGGAACTCTAGCCGCCGCCGCCCACAATATCTTTGCAATCGGCGCTCCGACCCAGCCCCCGCCACATAACTTATCCACGCCCGACTGACGTCACGCATAGGGGGCGCGATATTGGCGACCGAGAGCCTGGAGATCGCAAAGAAACTCCGGCCAGTCGCCTTAGGCTTGCAATGCCGCTGATCGAGCGGCGCGCTCGAGGCCCAGACCACACTTGGATTTCCCCGCCCCCTCCGCGCCGGAAGGCCGCCCAGGCCAGGCCGACCGGCTGTTCTCAGCCTCGACCTATTCGGACTGGGTGCGCGAGGGCATGCGCCTGCGGGCCGAGCATCCCGCCACGATCCCTCTTTTCGAAAGCACCATCGAGGAACCCCTGCCGGCCCTGATGGAGGTGATCCGCCACGCCTTCTCGCTGAGCGTCTCGCCCCGCTATGTCAGCGTGTTCGCCGGCGGCAACCGGTTCGCCATCGACGCCCTGGCCCGGCGGTACGGCGTGGGCGCCGACCGCATCCTGACCACCACTGGCGCGACCAGCGCCCTGGGCCTGGTGCTGAAGGGCCTGATCGAGGACGACAGGGACCATGTGCTGGTCGAAAGCCCGGGCTTCGACCTCCTGCTGCGCGTGGCCCACGAGAGCCGGGCCGACGTCGAGACCTTCGCCCGGCGCGCGCCCGACTTCGCCGTCGACCTGGACGACCTGGCGCGCCGGATCGGCCCTCGCACCCGCGCCATCGTGCTGACCAATCTGCACAATCCGTCCGGCGCCCTGATCCCGGACGCCGACCTCCTGAAGATCGCCGCCCTGGCCGCCGAAGTCGGGGCGCGGGTGATCGTCGACGAGGTCTATGCCGACTTCGCCCGCCCGAAGCTGGCGCGCTCGGCCGCCGTCCTGGCCGAAAACGTGATCGCGGTCTCCAGCCTGACCAAGGTGTTCGGCCTGTTCAGCCTGAAGTTCGGCTGGATCTGCGCCGCGCCGGGCGACATCGCCCGCATCCAGGCCCGCTCGCCGGAGGGCGACATCGGTGTCTCCAAGCTGGCCCACGCGGTGGCCGCCCAGGTGCTGGAGGAGTCCGAGGTCTTCGACCTGCACTGGAAGCGCCTGCTGGCCGAGACCCGTCCGGTCGCCGAACGGCATCTGCAGGCCATGGTCGCCGACGGCCTGCTGGAAGGCGAGATGCCGGCCTTCGGCAGCATGGCCTTCCCGAAGGTGGTCGGGATCGACGACACCCTGGCCCTGGCCAAGGCGCTGTGGATCCGGCACGACCTGCTGGTGGCGCCCGGCGAATATTTCGGCTGTCCGGGACATATCCGCCTGGGCTTCGGATCCGAGCCCGCCGTGCTCGACCAGGCGCTGGGACGGCTGCACCGCGCCCTGGCCGAAACGGCCCGCCAAGGCCCTCGCTGAAGCGGGAATAAAGTATGCGCCGGGCGCTTGCCGCGCTGTGTGTACGAATAAATCCACCGGCCGATCCGGACTAGAGTCCTCGAACCGACACAGGCGCTCGGCGCCGACCGTCGCGAAGGCTCGCAGGACCCGTCATGACCACCGCCAAAGCCCCGGCCGCCAAGCCCGCCGGCCGCATCGACAAGAGCCAGCAGCCGCGCATGCGCGAACTCTACCAGTCCGCCATCGCCTCGCAGGGCTGCATGCGGCGAATGCTGGAGGACCTGGGCCTGACGATGCGCGTGCTGACCCAGCGGCTGTCGATCCTGCGCAGCCTGGGCGTGGCCAAGACGGTGACCCTGCACGACCCCCTGGCGCGCGGCAGCAACCACTGGTGCGTCAACTGGGTGCGGATGGCGTCGATGACGCCCGACCACGTCGCGCGCTTCGAGACCGACCTGGTCGCCGACGAGGCCGTGTCCAGCGCCCAGCGCGTGGCCGGCGGTTTCGACTACCGCCTGTCGACCCACCACCGCGACTGGGCCGAGGCCGCGCGGTGGGCCCACGGGCTGCGCTGCCGGCCGGAGGTGGCCGAGGTCCAGCAGATCGCGGTGCGCCACCTCTTCGGCGACGACCTGCCGGGACTGGTGCTGCGCACGGCGCCCCGCCTGGCCGACTGACCCCGTTTTCTTCCCCCCGGCGATATCCTTCGCCCTCGCGTTGCCCACACGGCGCGGTTGGCCGGATAGTCCCTCGAGCGACCGCACAAGCGGCGACGGGAGGACATCATGGCGCGCATCTCCATCTCCGGCGTGGGCGTCGAATACGAACTCCTGGGCCAGCCCGGCGCGCCGGCCGTGGCCATCACCCCGGGCGGACGGTTCGCCAAGGACATGCCGGGGATCCGCGAACTGGGCGAGGCCCTGGCGGCCGGCGGGCGGCGGGTGCTGCTGTGGGACCGTCCCAACTGCGGCGCCTCCGACATCTCGTTCGACGCGGACGGCGAGTCCGAACTGCACGCGCGCACCCTGCTGGGACTGATCCGCGAGCTGGACCTGGGCCCCACCGCCCTGGCGGCGGGTTCGGCCGGATCGCGGGTGTCGCTGATCGCCGCCGCGCGCGGTCCGGACCTGATCTCGCACCTGGCCCTGTGGTGGATCAGCGGCGGGATCGTGGGGCTGATCAGCCTGGCCAACTACTACTGCGTGGACTACGCCCTGGCCGCCAGCGCCGGCGGCATGGAGGCCGTCGCCGCCCTGCCCGGCTGGGCCGAGCAGATCGCCCGCAACCCGAAGAACCGCGACATCCTGCTGGCCCAAGACCCGGCGGCCTTCATCCGCAAGATGGAGCAGTGGGCGTCCGTCTACCTGCCCGTCCCGGACTCGCCGGTGCCGGGCATGACCCCGGCCGACTTCGCCGCCCTGAAGATGCCCGTGCTGCTGTTCCAGAACGGCGCCAGCGACCTCAGCCACACCCGTTCCACCAGCCAGTGGGTCCACGAGCTGATCCCGCACTCGCAGCTGCGCGATCCGCCCTGGCCGGACCAGGAATGGAACCAGCGCTGCTTCAGCGTCCTGCCCGACGGCCGCCGGGGCCTGTTCGCCGGCTGGCCGGCCATGGCTCCGGCGATTCTGGACTTCACCGCCCGGGGCTAGCGGCGGTCCTCCAGGATCATCGCCGCGCCCTTCTCGGCGATCATCACGGTGGGGGCGTTGGTGTTGCCCGAGGTGATGGCCGGCATGATCGAGGCGTCCACCACCCGCAAACCCTTCAGGCCCCGCACCCGCAGGCGCTCGTCCAGCACCGCGCGGTGATCGTCGGCCGTGCCCATGGCCACGGTGCCGACCGGGTGGAAGATGGTGGTGGCCAGGGCCTTGGCGGCGGCCAGCAGGGCCTCGTCGGTGTAGGCTTCGGCGCCCGGCCGGAACTCGATCGGCGCGTAGCGGGCCAGGGCCTCCTGCCCCATGATCCGCCGCGCCCAGCGTAGCGAGGCCACCGCGATCCGGCGATCCTCCGGCGTCGACAGATAGCGCGGATCGATCCGGGGGGCGTCGGCCAGGCCCGGCCCTGACAGCGTGATGCTGCCCCGACTGGTGGGGCGCAGGTTGCAGACGCTGGCGGTGACCGCCCCGAACCGGTGCAGGCCGTCGCCCCACTTGTCCAGGCTCAGCGGCTGGAAATGGAACTGCAGGTTGGGCGTGGTGAAGCCGGGGTCTGAGCGGCAGAACATCCCCAGTTGCGACGGCGCCATGGTCAGGGGCCCCGACCGCCGCAGGGCGTAGTCGACGCCCATGCCCAGGCGCCGGACCAGGTTGGCGTAGTCGGTGTTGAGGGTGCGCACCCCGCTGACCTTGAAGACCGGCCGGATTTGCAGGTGGTCCTGCAGGTTGGCGCCGACGCCCGGCAGGTGATGCTTCACCACCACGCCCGCCCGTTGCAGGTCTTCGGCGTCGCCCAGGCCCGAGCGCTGCAGGATCAGCGGCGAGCCCACGGCCCCGGCCGCCAGGATCGCCTCGCCGGCCACCCGGGCGGTCAACATCTGGCCGCCGCGCCGCATCCGAACGCCCGTGACCCGCCGCCCGTCCAGCACCAGCCGCTCGACCTCGACCCCTGTCTCCAGCCGCAGGTTGCCGCGCTTGAGCACCGGCTTGAGGAAAGCCGTGGCCGTGCTCCACCGCCGGCCCGCCCGCTGGTTGACCTGAAAATAGGACGAGCCGGAATTGTCGCCGCCGTTGAAGTCGTCGACCGCCGCCACCCCGGCCTGCTCGCCCGCCTGGCGGATGGCGTCCAGCACGTCCCAACGCACCCGGGGATGCTCCACCCGATATTCACCGCCCGACCGGTGGTGGTCGCCCATGGGGGCGGCGTGGTCCTCGTGCTTGAGGAAGTACGGCAGGACGTCGGACCAACCCCAGCCGGTCAGCCCCTTCTGCCGCCAGCCGTCATAGTCCTGGGCCTGGCCGCGCATGTAGATCATGGCGTTGATCGACGAGGAGCCGCCGATCACCTTGCCGCGCGGATAGGCCAGGACACGGCCGTCCAGGCCCGGCTGGGCCGTCGTCTCCAGCAGCCAGTCGGCGCGCGGATGGCCGATGGCGAACAGGTAGCCGACCGGGATGTGGAACCAGATCCAATCGTCCTTGCCGCCGGCCTCCAGCAGCAGGACCTTGACCGACGGGTCGGCCGACAGGCGGTTGGCCAGCACGCAGCCGGCCGATCCCGCCCCGACCACCACATAGTCGAACTCGCCCAGGTCGATCTCGCCCAAGTCGCTCTTATCAACCACGCTTCCCGAATCCCCCACCGCCGCGCTTGGGTGCGCGATCAGCCCGCAAGCTGGGGCAAGCGAGCCGCGATGGGAAGCGTCGGACGGGCCTCATCGCCGCGACGCTGTTCAGGCCTGAGCGGGCTCCTCGGCCAAGGCGGCGGGACGGCGGGCGGGCGCGGCTTGGCCGCGGGTCTCGAAATCGGCCTCGAACTTGGGCCGCATGGTGCCGCACAGCCGGTCCCAGATCGTGGTGTAGCCCCCGAAATTATAGCGGAAGTACTTGTGGTGCTGGTCGTGGAAGGTGGTGGTGATGAACCACTTGGTCGCCCAGCTCTTGTTCCACCAGCGGGGGAAGAACTCGTAGCCGGCGTGGACGTACAGACCCATGATGATGTTGGTCGGGCCGATCAGCGCCATGGTCGCGTCGTGGACGGTGAAGACCGACAGGAACAGCGGCACGAAGCCGCCGTTGATCAGCGATTCCAGCGGGTTGACCGACAGAGTGGTCAGGAAGTTGGGCGCGGTCGACTTGTGGTGCAGCTTGTGCACCCAGCTGTAGAACGGCTCCTTGTGCATGGCGCGATGCAGCCAATAGAACCAGGTGTCGAACAGGAAGAAATAGGCGGCGTATTCCAGGGCGATCACCCACCAGGCGGCGGGCTGGGGGTTGAAGGCGATCACGCCGTGGGCCTTCAGCCAGGTGGTCGGCATGCCGATCAGGAAGCCCGAGACGACCAGGTTGATCGCGGCGAAGATCGCCTCGTTGCGGAAGATCGACCAGCGGAAGCCCTTGGGCTGGATCTTGCGCGCCTTGAAGAAGCCGGTGGTCACACCCACCGCCAGCCCGCCGATCAGGAACAGGACCAGCCACAGGGTCAGAAGGTTCTCGCCGTTCATCCAGGCCTTGATCACGTCGCTCGCTCCCGATGCGGATTGCGCCCCACGGCCTGTTCATCGCGGCGCGCCCGTCCTGGGTCAATTTAAATATACGTAATCGTATATTTTGTCGCACATCCGCTCGGATGCGGGCTGGACAGGGCGCGCGGCTGGCCGCATCGAAGGCGGATGAACGACCAGACCTCGAAGCCCGCCGCCGGGCGCGCGAAGCGGGGACGGCCCAGCAAGGCCCAGGCCGAGGCTATCGACCAGGCCATCCTGGAGGCCGCCCGCGCCTGCTTCCTGGCCGCCGGCTTCGACGGCGCGACCATGGAGGCCATCGCCGACCAGGCCGGGGTCACCAAGGTCACCCTCTACGCGCGCTACCCGGACAAGGCGGTGCTGCTGCGCGCGGTGCTGGAGGCGCGGCTGGCGGCGTGGTCGGAGAAGGCCCGCCAAGTGCGCTGGGTGCAGGGCGACACCCTGGAGGCGCGCCTGAAGCACTGCGCCCAGCAGATGCTGCGATGGAGCCGCTCGGAGGATGTGCGGGCCTTCGACCGGCTGCTGCAGTCTAACCTGCGCGCGCCCGATCCGGTGGCCAGGGAACTGCAGCAGGTGGTGCGCGCCCCGATGCTGGACATGATCGAGCGCGACATCGCCGAGCACGCCGCGCGCGAGGGCCGTCCCGTCCAGGACCCCCGCCGCGTGGCGGCGATCTTCATGGGCATGCTGCGCGGCTTTTCCGATCTGGACGATCCGGCGCCGGCCGATTTCGACCGGGCCATCGCCGCCTTCGCCGACCAGACGGTGGCGATCCTGCTGCGGGGCCGCGACGCCTGGTGAGGCGCGCCCTTCCCTACGCCGCCTGGCACATCTGCGGCGCGAAGTCGGGATAGTATCCGGCCATCATCCGCTCGGCGAAGCCCACCAGGTTGGGCAGGCTCTCGGCCCTGCGGCGCAGGGGGGAGTCGAAGAACGGCGTCAGGATCTGGGCCAGCATGGCGAAGACGATGGCGTCCACGCTGGTGGGCCGGTGCCCCATCATGAACGACTTGTCGCCCAGCATCTCCGACAGGGCCGTCAGCGACCAGGCGCCAAGCTCCAGGATCTCGTCCGGCGAATGGCGGGCGATGCCGACGGCCTTCAGATTGGTCTGGACCGCGCCCAACAGGCCGTCGATGGCGTCGGCGCGGGCCTCGCCCGGCATGCCGTCGAACCAGCGGGCCGGGCCCTTGGCGAAGTTGTCATCGTCGAAGAAGCGGAAGTGGCAGCTGGCCCAGCCCAGGTGGTTCTCGACCATCCGCTCGATCGCCCAGGCCTGGCCCCGCTGGGCCTTGCTGAGCCCCGCGTCCAGGTCGACGCCGTAGCTGCGCTCGACATAGGCGCGGATGAAGGTGGAATCGGCGACCTTGATCCCGTCGTCGTCGATCCAGGGCAGCTGGCCCTTGGGCGAGGTGTCGGGCGTGGCCTGGACCTTCTGGTACCAGAGGCCCGCCATCTTCAGATGGATCTCGGTCTTGGTGACATAGGGGCTGCCCTCGGGAAGTCCGTAGGCGGGTCCGGTGGCGTAGAGCGTGATCATGGTGGTCTCTCCCTGCTGAGCGAGCCGCTTGGCGAGACTTCCGAGCCGCCTCTGGAAGCCGCGTGTTGCGACATTCGGACGCTACCGCCATCCTGCTGCCAGCATGCTGTCAGCATCGCTCCAGCAGAGTGGCCCCATGAGACGCGCCGAACGCCTTTTCCAGATCATCCAGATCCTCCGCCGCAACCGCGCCCCGGTCACGGCCGACGCCATGGCGGTGGAGCTGGAGACCTCCAAACGCAGCGTTTATCGCGACATCGCCGCCCTGATCGGCCAGAGGGCGCCCATCCGCGGCGAGGCGGGCGTCGGCTACGTGCTGGAGGCCGGATACGACATGCCGCCCCTGATGCTGACACCCGACGAGATCGAGGCCGCCGTGCTGGGGGCCCAGTGGGTCGCCGGGCGCGGCGATCCCGTCCTGGCCACGGCCGCCAACGACCTGATCGCCAAGATCGCCGCCGCCGTCCCCGAGCAGTTGCGGCCTTACGTCCTGCAGCCGGCCACCGAGGCGCCCCGCGCCTGGCGCGCCCTGCCCGACGGCCTGGACATCGCCCAGACCCGGGCCTGGATCCACGCCGGCCGCAAGATCCGCCTGGACTATCGCGACGAAAAGGGCGCGGTCAGCCAGCGGACGATCTGGCCGATCACCGTGGGCTATCGCGACACCGTGCGCCTGCTGATCGGCTGGTGCGAGCTGCGCGCCGACTTCCGCAACTTCCGCACCGACCGGGTCGAACGCGCCGAGTTCCTCGACGAGCGCCACGGCCAGCGGCCCGGCGTGCTGCGGGCGCGGTGGCAACGGGCGCTGGAGGAGGAGCACCGCCGCTGGCGCGAGTCGCACGGCGAGGGGTGCTGACCGCTAGTCCTCCTCACCCGTGAAACGGGGGAGGTGGCGCGCTGCGAATACGCAGCGTGACGGAGGGGGCGTTTGGGCGGTGGCTGGACGCCCCCTCCGTCACGTCGCCTATCGGCGCCGCGCCACCTCCCCCGCTATGCGGGTGAGGAGGAAGCCTCGTTAAACCCCGTGCTTCTTCGCAAACGCCGCGAACAGCTCCGGCCAGGCCGCCACCGTCTTGCCGGCGATGGAGCGCAGGCCGAAGCCGTGGCCGCCCTCCTCGAAGACGTGCATCTCGGCCGGGATCTTCTTGGCCCGCAGCGCGGTGAACATCAGGATCGTGTTGGCCGGCGGCACCGCCCCGTCGTCGGCGGCGTGGACCAGGATCACCGGTGGCTCGCGCCCCGTGACAGTCTGGTCGGGCGAATAGGCCGCGATCTGCTGCGGCGTCGGCGACGGTCCCAAGAGCTGCTTGCGCGAGCCCGCATGAACCGGGCCGTCGGCCATCGAGATCACCGGATAGATCAGGCCCGACAGGTCCGGCCGCGCCGACAGGTCGTCGACGGCGTCGACCCGCTCATAGACCTTGGCGTCGAAGCGGACGGTCAGGCTGGCCGCCAGGTGCCCGCCCGCCGAGAAACCCATGATCGCCACGCGGGCGGGGTCGAAGCCCATCGCCGTCGCCTTCGAGCGGGCCAGGCGCAGGCCGCGCTGGGCGTCCTGCAAGGGGGCGTCGGCGCCCGCGCCCCAGTGGTCGCCGGGCAGGCGGTAGACCAGGACGAAACAGGTATAGCCGCGATCCGCCAGCCAGCGGGCGGTCTCGAAGCCTTCCTTGTCGGTGACCACGCGCTCGTAGCCGCCGCCGGGCATCAGCACCACCGCCGCGCCGTTGGGCTTGGCCGGCCGGAAGACGGTCAGGGTGGGCTTGCGGGTGTGGGTCACGGCCCGGTCGCGCGGGCCGCCGATCACGGTGCGGTCGATCAGGGTCTCGACGGCGGTGACGCCTTGGGAGCCAGGCGGGTCGCCGGGCCACAGCGGCAGGATTTCGGTCGGATCGGCCGGCGCGGGCCCGGCGCAGGCCGCGTTCCCCAGCGAAGCCAGAAGGCCGCCCGCCAGGCTGGCCAGGGTTCCCCGACGGTTCAACATGCGACCTCCCTAAGCGACGCGGAGGGACCGTATGGCGGGGCAGGCTTGGCGGCAAGTAACCGGTGTCAGCCTTATGGCTGGACTTTTCGCACCTCCCCCTCAACCGTCATCCTCGGACTTGTTCCGAGGACCCATGTTTCAGCCGAGTTGTCGTTGCAGGGTGCGCGCGGCGCTGACGGCGTCCGACCATCGAATGACAGCGAGGCGTACAGATGGGTCCTCGGAACAAGTCCGAGGATGACGGGCGTTGAGGACTAGCCCGCGAACCGCAGGTGATGCAGCACGATCCCGCTGGTTGTGGCCACGTTCAGGGAGTCGAAGCCGTTCGCCATCGGGATGCCGACCGTCCGCGCCCGGTCCATCACCGCCTGGGAGAGGCCCGGCCCCTCGGCCCCCAGCAGCACCGCCGCGCGGGCCGGTGGGACCAGCCGCGCCAGGGTCTCGTCGGCCGCCGGGCTCAGCGCCAGGGCCTGGAAGCCGTGGCGTTCCAGCAGGCCCACCACGTCCTCGCCCGGCGCCAGCCAGGCGGTGGGGACGCTGAGCGTCGCCCCGCTCGAGACGCGGATGGCCTTGCGGTAGAACGGGTCGCAGCAGTCGCCGTCCAGGATCACCCCGTCCGCGCCGAAGGCGGCGGCGTTGCGAAAGATGCCGCCCAGATTGTCGTGGTTGGCGATGCCCATCAGGACCAGCACCACCGCCCGCTTCCCCACGCGCGCCAGCAGGTCCTCGGCCGACAGCGGCGCGGACTTCTCGCCCACCGCCAGCACGCCGCGATGCAGGTGGAAGCCGGCGATGGCGTCCAGCACCGCCTGGCCCGCGATATAGACCGGCGCGCCCTCCGGCAGTCCCTCGAACACGTCGGAAAGCTTGTCGGCCCGCTTGCCGTCGATCAGAAGCGAGCGCACCCGGCCCGGCGCGTCGCGGACGAAGGCCCGCAGCACCGTCTCGCCCTCGGCGATGAACAGGCCCTGGCGGCCGACCAGGTCGCGTTCCTTGATGTCGCGATAGGCCGCCACGCGCGGGTCGTCGGGATCGTCGATGGGGATCAGGTCGGCCAAGCAGCCCTCGCGGTCGGGATTACCGCACGCCCCGTATCGGAAGGATCGCCAGTCCGCCAGCCGCCGCCAGCCCCGCGGCGACCAGATAGAGCGACTGGTAGTTCACGTGCGACGGCCCTAGGAACCACAGGGCCAGCATCGGGGCCAGGGCCTGGGGCACGGTGTTGGCCAGATTGATCAGGCCCAGGTCCTTGCCGGCGTCCTTCTGCGAGGGCAGCAACTGGCTGACCAGGGCGATGTCGACGGCGTAGTAGCAGCCCACCCCGCAGCCGAAGATCACAAAGCCCAGCACCACCACGGGCCAGCCGGGCACCAGCGAGAAGGTCAGCATCGCGGCGGCCAGGGTCAGGGCCGCGCCGGCGGCGAACAGCTTGCGGCGCTTGAGGCGGTCCGACAGCATTCCGCCCAGCATGCCGCAGCAGACATTGGCGCAGGTGGCCACGGTGGTCAGCAGGGCCATGCCCTGCTCGGGCCGCCGGCCGGGGAACAGGTCGGAATAGTGCAGCGCGTCCTGCAGGTAGAACAGCATGTAGCACTGGGTCAGGGTGATCGCGACCAGCACCATGAAGCGGCTCAGCCACGCCAGGGCGAAGCTGGGATGGGCGCGCGGATCGATCCACAGCTCGGCCAGGAAGGCGCTCCAGCGGAACGGCGGGCGCTCGTCGCGGGCCAGGGGCGGATCGTTGAGACTCAGGGCGAACGGCGCGACGGCCACCAGCAGCACCACGCTGATCGCCAGGTAGCGCGCGGCCTCGCCGACCAGCAGGCCGCCCACCAGCACCGCCCCGGCCATGGCGCCGATGGGGTGGCCCAGGCTCAGGAACGCCGCCACCCTGCCCTTCTGGGCGTCGGGCACGCGGTCGGGCAGCACCGCCAGCATGGCCGAGAACAGCAGGTTGAACGCCAACTGGAAGCCGACCACCCCGACCAGCAGCTTCAACTCGGTGTCGGCCGTCATGATGAAGAAGTACGAGGCCACCGTGGCGAGCCCCCCTACCACCATCCACGGCCGCCGGCGGCCGAAGCGCGAGGTGGTGCGATCGCTGATCGCCCCGGCCAGCAGGTTGGCCAGGCTGGCGGTGATCGCCCCGAAGATCGCCACGTGGCTGAGCAGCACCGCCTTACCGGCCGAATCGATGGCCTCGGCCTTCAGCGGCAGCAGCACCTGGAACAGGGGCATGAAACTGACATAGGCGCCGATCTGGGCCAGGGTGAAGGCGGCGATGAAACTGGGCTTCACCGGCAGTGTCGGTCTGGCCTTGTCGATCGCGTCCGCCTCCACCGCCGTCATCACGCCTCCCCGCACCAGCCACGGTCTGCGCCGCGATCGCCCGGACACTGGCCCCGGCCGCCGGAGGACACAAGTCCGCCCATCGCCCAATCCACTCGCGCGCCGGTTTTTTTACGCGCGGAGCGTCGCCTTGGGACGCGCCTTTGCTCTAGGCTGGCGGGATGGAGATGAGTCCCAGCAACCCTGACTTGGCGAACCCATGGCGTCGGTGACGATCTACGACGTAGCGGCGCGCGCCGAGGTCTCGATCAAGACCGTCTCCCGCGTCATGAACAACGAGCCCAACGTGCGGCCGGCGATGCGCGAGCGCGTGCTCGAGGCGGCCGGCGCCCTGGGCTACGCCCCCAACCTCTCGGCCCGCAGCCTGGCCGGCTCGCGCTCGTTCCTGATCGCCGTCTTCGTCGACGCCTCCCTGACCCTGGACCACTGGCGCAGCGAGGGCGGCTCGGACTACCTGCAGCGCATCCAGCTGGGGGCCACGGTCGAGACGCGCGGCGCGGGCTATCACCTGCTGGTCGAGCTTATCGACCACGACGGGCCGCGCATCCGCCAGGAGGTCAACGCCCTGCTCGGCGCGCTCAAGCCCGACGGCGTGATCCTGACCCCGCCCTCGTGCGACAACGCCGTGGTGCTGGAACTGCTCGACAAGGCCGGCATCCCCTATGTGCGCCTGGGCCCGGAAAAGCCCGAGGGCCTGGGTCCGCGCGTGCACATGGACGACGTGGCCGCCGCCCGCGAGATGACCGAGCACCTGGCCGACCTGGGCCACACCCGCATCGGCTTCATCGCTGGCGACCAACGCTACGGCGCCAGCCAGGCGCGGCGCGAGGGCTATGTGGCGGCCATGGCGGCGCGCGGCCTGAGGGTCGACAAGGCCTGGATCCGCCAGGGCGACTTCACCTTCGAGTCCGGCCACAAGGCCGCCAAGGCCCTGTTGGCGCTCAAGGAGCCGCCGACGGCGATCTTCGCCAGCTCCGACGAGATGGCCGTGGGCGTTCTGGCCGCCATGGCCGAGGCCGACCTCTCCGCCCCCGGCGACATCTCGGTGGCCGGCTTCGACGACAGCCCCGTCTCGCGCCTCAGCCGCCCCCAGCTGACCACCGTCCGCCAGCCGCTGGTGGAGATGTCGACCCTGGCCGCCAAGATGCTGATCGACGGCGTGGCCCGGCACGTGGCGACCGAGCGCCGTGCGCCGAGGGACGAGCTGCTGCCGTTCAGTCTGATCCAACGGGCCTCGACGGCGCCGCCGCCCGGGGCATGAGCCGGGCGGCATAGCGGCGCGCCGGATCCAGGCCGCTTGCCAGACTAGGTGTTATAGTTATATATAACACCAGAGCAGCAATCCTGGTCAGCTCACGCCTCGAACGGTGGTCAGTCGCCGCTGGGGCGTCTATCCGGTGGAACGATGGATCCAGAATGGAACGACAGCCAGCCGATCTACCGCCAGATCCGCGACCGGGTGGTCGCCATGGTGCTTGAGGGCGTGCTCGCGGAAGGCGATCCGCTGCCGTCGGTCCGCGCCGTGGCGGCAGAGACGCGCGTCAACCACCTGACCGTGATGAAGGCCTATCAGCAGCTGGTCGACGAGGATCTGGTCGAGAAGCGGCGCGGCCTGGGCATGTTCGTGCGGACCGGCGCGCGCGAGGCGCTGCTGCGGGACGAGCGACGCCGGTTCCTGGACGAGCAATGGCCGGAAATCCGCGCCACGATCGTGCGCCTGGGCCTGGCGCGCGATCTGCTGGGCGGGGAGGACTGAAGCGATGTCCTGTCTGGAAATTCGCGGCCTGCGCAAGGCCTACGGCGCCACCCAAGCGCTGGACGGCGTCGACCTTCGCCTGGAGAAGGGCCGCATCCTCGGCCTGGTCGGTCCCAACGGCGCGGGCAAGAGCACGGCGCTGCAGGCCATCCTGGGACTGACCCGCTGCGAGGGCGAGATCCGCGTCCTGGGCCTCGATCCCTGGACGCAACGCGGACAGCTGATGGAGGACGTCGCCTTCGTCGCCGACGTCGCCGTGCTGCCGCGCTGGATGAAGGTCGGCCAGGTTCTCGACTACACCGCCGGGGTGCATCCCCGCTTCGACCGGGCCAAGGCGGAGGCGTTCCTCGCCAGGACGACGATCCAGACCGGAAGCCGCATCCGCGCCCTCTCCAAGGGCATGGTCGTCCAGCTGCATCTGGCGCTGGCCATGGCCATCGACGCACGCCTCCTGGTGCTGGACGAACCCACGCTGGGGCTGGACGTGCTCTATCGCAAGGCGTTCTACCACTCCCTGCTGACGGACTATTTCGACCACGACCGCACGATCGTGATTTCGACCCACGAACTGGACGAGATCCAGCACGTGCTGACCGACGTGGCCTTCGTCGACCGTGGCCGGGTGGTGCTGGACGTCAGCCTCGAGGACTTCGAGACCCGCTATGTCGAGGCCCTGATCGACCCCGCGCGGCTGGACGAGGCCCGATCCCTGGGACCGATCCACGAGCAGGCGGCCTTCGGGCGGACGGCGCTGATCTATGCCGACGTCGACCGCGCCCGCCTCGCCGGTCTCGGCGAGGTCCGCACGCCGAGCCTCTCGGACGTGTTCGCCGCCGTGATCGGCGCCGGGAGGCCGGCATGAACGCGTCCCTGAAAGCCAGAGCCCGGGTCTTCTACTGGCTGGTGCGCCGCGAGTTGTGGGAGCATCCGTCGCTGTGGATCGCCCCGTCGGCGGTGGTCGGCGCCGTCCTGCTGGGCTTCCTCGTCACCTTGCCGGGACTGCCGAACGCGGTGCGCACGGGCGGAGGGGTCGCCATGCCCTACAGCCTGGCGGCCTTCGCGACCCTGGCCACGGCCTTCGTCGTCGCCGGCCTCTATTGCCTGGCGGCCCTGCACGGCGAGCGACGCGATCGCAGCCTGCTGTTCTGGAAGTCGATGCCCGTGTCGGATTCCACGACCGTCGCGGCCAAGGCCTTCGTGCCCCTGGTGGCGGCGCCCGTGACCGCCCTGGTCGTCGCCCTGGCCGCGCAGGTGCTGATGCTCGCCATATCGACCCTCGTCCTGGCGGTGGCGGGCGTCGGCCCCGCCCCGCTGTGGGCCAGGGTCGACCTGCCCGACATGCTGGCGAACCTGTCCTATGGCCTCCTGACCCTGACCCTGTGGTACGCGCCGCTCTTCGGTCTGCTGCTGATGATCTCGGCCTGGGCGCGGCGCACGCCGATCCTCTGGGCCTTCACGCCTCCAGTGGTGCTGTGCGTGCTCGAGCGGGTGCTCGGCTCGACCCGCATTTTCGATTTCCTGCGACACCGCCTCTACGGCGGATTCTCGGAGGCCTTCAGCGGCCAGGGCGACGACTACGCCGCCGACCCCGCCAAGTATCTGGCGAGCCCCCAGCTCTGGATCGGCCTGGGGGTGGCCGTCGCCTGCCTCGTCGCGGCGGCGCGCCTGCGCCGGTTCCGCGAACCGATCTGAACCCACACTCGACCTAGCTGGACCAACCCAAACCTTCGGAGAGGAAGGTCATGACCTCGCTCGCCTATACCTCTGAGACAAACGCCCGCGCGACCGGCGACGGCGCGCTGAACGGCGCCGCCCGCTTCTGGCTGATCGCGACCATCGTCGGACAGGGCCTGTTCCTGTTTTACATCCTGGCCTTCTACCTCCCGTCGATCATCTCGGGGAACTACGAGACCTGGAACCACAAGGCCATGGTGATGAAGGCCTATGTGCCGGGCGACACGGCGGGGAACTTCGCCTTCGCCGTCCACGTGATGATGGCCGCCGTGGTCACCTTCGGCGGCGTCCTGCAGCTTGTGCCGTGGATCCGCGCCAAGGTCCCGGCCGTGCACCGCTGGATAGGCCGGGCGTTCCTGACCACCTGCATCGTCGCCAGCGTCATGGGGCTCTGGATGACCTGGATCCGGCTCGACCCCACCGAAGAGCTCAACAACACGCTGTCCATCAGCTTCGACGGCGTCCTGATCATAAGCTTCTCGGCCCTGGCCTGGCGCATGGCCGCCAAGCGGGACTTCGCCGCCCACCGGCGCTGGGCGATGCGGGCCTTCATAGTCGCCAACGGCGTATGGTTCCTGCGCGTCGGCATCTCGGCCTACGGCATGTTTCACAAGCTGAGCGGCGCCGGGCCGCGCATCGGGGCGGTGTACGACGTCTGGAGCTGGGGCTGCTATCTGGCGCCCCTGCTGATCCTGGAGCTGTTCATGCTGGCCAAGGCGAAGGGCGGCCCGGCGGTCCGCACGAGCGTGGCGGCGGTGCTCGTCCTGGCGACCCTGATCATGTGCGCCGGAATCTTGGCGTCCTGGATGGGCATGTTCGCCCCGACGCTGGCGCGGTTACAGACGGGCTGACCGCCCCTACCCCCGCACGAAGATGTTGCGCAGCCACTGCGACCCGGCCTTGGCCGCCACGCCCCAGTCCTCGCCGTCGTCGGGGGTGTCGGGCTTGTAGCCCCAGGGGTTGAAGACCTTCAGGCGATTGACCTTGAAGGCGGCGACCTGGCGGGTGACCAGGGTCAGGCCGTGTTCCAGGGCCGTGGCGGCCAGCAGGGCGTCGCGGGGGTCGGTCAGGGCAACGCGCGTGCGGGCGCGGACCACGGCGGCGTCGATGGGCAGGATGCGGCCCTCGAAGGCGGCGGCGACCTGTTTATCGAGCCAGGCGCGCAGGGCCGCGCCGGACGCCTTGTCGCGGCGCTCGGCCTGGGCGGCGGCCGTCTCCAGCTCCAGCAGGGTCAAGGCCGAGACGAACAGCCCGGCCTTGGGCGCACCGGCGGCCCAGGCGGCCAGGCCCGGATCGGTGGCGCCCGCCTTGGCGTTGCGCAGTTCGAAGACGATGTCGGTGTCGAGCAGGTACATCAGCCGCGCCGGTTCAGAAGCGTCGGTTCTGGGGGCTGTCCCAGGCCTCGTCCGACCGCGCCTGGGCGAGGTCGGCGGCGACGGGCGCGGCGATGGCCAGCAGGTCGACGATGGTCTCGGCCTGGCCGGTCAGCTTGCGCCAGGCCTCGATGCTCATCAGCACGTGGGTGGCCTTGCCCCGGTCGGTGACGAACACCGGCTCGATCCGCGCGGCGCGCTTGGCCTGGCTGACATCCTGGTTGAAGTCGCGACTCGTGATGACCTTCATTGCGCCTACATACCTACAATGACAAGGTTGTCTTGTAGGTACGTTACTACATTGTGTCGTTCCAGCAACAGGAAATAAGCCAGCAAAAACAATCTTCTGCCGAAACCCTCCGAAAACGGATTTTCGCTTGCGCCCTCAGACGCGTTCTGCGCGGCTTGAGCTCAACGGCGACCAACGCCGACGAAGATTCAACAAGGGGGGACACACGTGTCCGATATCATTGACAGCCTTGTCAGCACCGTGGCCGGCGTGCTCGGCCCGCACGGTCCGGCGACCAAGGCCGCCGCGCACAGCTATGCGCCGGGCGATTTCAGCATCCACTTCTTCCTGCAGCTGGCCGTGATCCTGCTGGCCTGCCGCGTGGTGGGCTGGCTGGGCAAGAAGCTGCTGGCCCAGCCCCAGGTGGTGGGCGAGATGATCGCCGGCGTGATCCTGGGCCCGTCCCTGCTGGGCCTGCTGTTCCCCGACTTCCAGCTGGCGCTGTTCCCCAAGGAGACCAAGAGCGTGCTCTACGCCGGCGCCCAGCTGGGCGTGGGCCTCTACATGTTCCTCGTCGGCACCAGCTTCCAGGCCGGCCACTTCAAGGCCAAGGCCAAGAGCGCCATGAGCGTGTCGTTCGCCGGCATCGCCGCGCCGTTCCTGATCGCGGCCATCATCACGCCCTTCCTGCTGAAGGTGCCGGGCCTGTTCGCCCCGACCATCAGCCAGGGCAACGCCACCCTGTTCATGGGCGCCTGCATCGCCCTGACCGCCTTCCCGATGCTGGCGCGGATCATCAACGAGCGGGGCCTCGCCAAGACCTCGCTAGGCACGCTGTCGCTGACCGCCGGCGCCTTCGACGACGCGGTGTCGTGGTGCGTGCTGGCCCTGGTGCTGGCCACCTTCGGCGGCGGCCCCGGCGTGGCGGTCCTGGCCATCGGCGGCGGCCTGGCCTGGGTGGCGTTCGTCACGATCCTCGGTCCCAAGATCCTGGCCCCGCTGGGCCGCATGGTCGAGCGCGACGGCGAGATGAGCCACACGGTGCTGGCCTTCGTTCTGCTGGCCTTCTGCCTCTCGGCCTTCCTGATGGACGCCGTCGGAATCCACGCCATCTTCGGCGGCTTCATCCTGGGCGTGGTCATGCCGCGCGGCCTGCTGGTCGAGGAGCTGAAGAAGAAGGTCGAGCCGGTCGCGGTGGTCCTGCTGCTGCCGATGTTCTTCACCTATTCGGGCCTGAACACCCGGATGGACATGGTCAACTCGCCCACCCTGCTGCTGATCGCCCTGGGCATCCTGGCCTGCTCGATCCTGGCCAAGTGGGGCGCCTGCTACGCCGCCGCCCGCTTCACCGGCGAGAACCATGCCACCGCCATGGGCATCGGCGCCCTGATGAACTCGCGCGGCCTGATGGAGTTGATCATCATCAACATCGGCCTGCAGAAGGGCATCATCGGCCCGACCCTGTTCTCGATGCTGGTGCTGATGGCCATCGTCACCACGGTCATGGCTAGCCCGCTGTTCGAGGTGGTCTACGGCAAGAAGGCCCGCGAGACGGGCGAACTGGACGCCGTTGACGGCGCGATCGCCAAGGCCGCCTGATCCAGCCTCAAAAGTCGCTTCCCTGGGCCCTCGCTCTCCTGCCGGAGCGGGGGCCTTTCTTTTAGGCCTGCTCCAACGTCCGGTCGAAGCCGAAGCTGTTGATCTGGGCGATCAGGTCGCGGTGGCTGGGCAGGTCCTGGGTGGCGCGGTCGCCGAAGGTCTTGATCTTGGCGAACAGCTTGTCGGCGGCGGCCACGTCCGGGAACTCGCTGCGGCCCGGCGACAGGTCGGTTTTGAAGCCCATGCCGTACAGGATGTACTGGTAGTTGAAGAAGGCGAAGGTCTCCAGGTCCAGGATAAAGTCGTAGCGGGTGGGCGGACGCCAGCGCCATTGCTCCAGCAGATCGGTCAGGCGCTCCGGGATCGAAGCCGGGTCGGCGTTGGCCCGCCAGAACGGTTCGGTCCGCTGGCTCAGGCAGTAGTGCAGCTTCAGGAAGGTGATGATGTTGTCGTAGCGGGCCGTCATCAGCTCGTTGAAGCGGAAGGCCGGGGCGCTGATCGGACCGTTGTGCGGGAAGAGCTCGGCGATGATGGCCACCGCCGCCTCGATCAGCACCACGCCCGTCGATTCCAGAGGCTCCAGGAAGCCGGCCGACAGGCCCACGGCGACGCAGTTCTTCACCCACTGCTTGGTGCGGTAGCCGGCGTCGAAGGCCAGGGCGCGGGGCGCGATATCCGCCCCCTCCCCCACATAGCCGCGCAGGATCGCCTCGGCGCGGTCGTCGCTCATGTGGTCGCTGGAATAGACGCAGCCGACGCCGCGCGCGCCGGCAAGGCCGATGTCCCAGGTCCAGCCGGCCTCGTGGGCGGTGGCGACGGTGAAGCTCTGGATCGGCGCGTCCGGGCGGTCGTAGGGAATCTTGCAGGCCAGGGCCCGGTCGGCGAACAGGATCGACCGCGCCGACTTGAACGGGGCCTTCAGGGCCTGGCCGATCAGCTCGGCCCGGAAGCCCGTGCAGTCGATATAGAGGTCGGCGTCCAGCCGCCCGTGCTCCTGCGAGATCACGTGGTCGATGGCGCCGGTCTCGTCCAGCTTCACGCCCGTCAGCAGGCCCTGCAGGTGGCGCACGCCCAGCTCCACCGCGCGCTCGGCCAGCACCTGGGCCAGCTTGGCGGCGTCGAAGTGGTAGGCGTAGTTCAGCGGGCCGGAGAAGTTGCCCTCGTGCGAGCGCTTGGGCGCGCGCTGGGCGTCGGCGACCCGGGCCTGGATGGTCATGGCCTCGGCGAAGGGGGCGCGGGTCTTCTCGTCCTGCAGCAGCCAGTAGGGCGCCAGCGACGCGCCGTCGGTCGAGAACGGCGCCTCGAACGGGTGGAAGTACTGGTGATGCTTGCCGTCCTCGGGCGCGCGGGCCCAGTCGACGAAGCGGATGCCCTGCTTGAAGGTGGCCGAGGTGGCGCGGATGAACCGGGCCTCGTCGATCCCCAGGAACTGCAGGGTGGTGCGGATGGTCGGGAAGGTCGCCTCGCCCACGCCGATGATGCCGACGTCGGGCGACTCCAGAAGCGTGATCTCCAGATGCGCCTGCTCGGCGATCCGCAGCGACTTGGCCAGATAGGCGGCCGTCAGCCACCCGGCCGTGCCGCCCCCGACGATCAGGATTCTACGTCTGCGATCCATGCGCCCTTGATAGCGCGCCCCGCCCCGAAAGCGGAAAGCAAAGTTACCGGCCCAAACCTATCGACCAGGACGCGCGAAGGCGGCCACGCGGGCGCGGGCCTCGTGCACCGGATGGCCCGCCGCCGCCGAACCCGTGCGGAAGCCGCTGACGTGGTTGGAGAGATCGGCGGCCTCGGCGCGCAGGGCGTGGGTGGCCTGGGCCGACTGCTGCACCATGGCGCTGTTGCGCTGGGTCACCTGGTCCAGCTGGGTCACGGCCACATTGACCTGGCCCAGGGCCGCGGCCTGCTCGTTGGCCGAGGCGGCGATTTCGTCGACCAGGCTGTCGATGGCGCCCACCTTCTGGACGATGCCGCGCAGGGCCTCGCCCGTCCGGCCCACCAGGTCGACGCCCTCGCCCACCTGGCGGCTGGAGTCGGCGATCAGGGTCTTGATCTCCTTGGCCGCGTCGGCCGAGCGTTGGGCCAAGGCCCGCACCTCTTGGGCCACCACCGCGAAGCCTCGGCCGGCGTCGCCGGCGCGAGCCGCTTCGACGCCTGCGTTCAGGGCCAGGAGGTTGGTCTGGAAGGCGATCTCGTCGATGACGCCCAGGATCTGCGAGACCCGGGCCGACGAGCTTTCGATCTGGGTCATGGCCTCGGCGGCGCGGGTGACCACCTCGCCCGAGGCCTTGGCGTCGGCGGCCGCCTCGCCCACCTGGGCCGAGACCTGACGGGCGCTCTTGGCGGTGCGGTCGACCGTGGCGGTCAGTTCTTCGACGGCTGCGGCGGTCTGCTGCAGGGTCGAGGCCTGCTGCTCGGTGCGCTCGGCCATGTCGTCGGCGGCGCGGGCGATGTCGTCCGTGCCGGAGCGGATGCTGAAGGCCCCGCGCGACACCGCGTTCATGGCCTTGTCCAGGGCCGTGGCGGCGTTGTCGAAATCGATCTTCAGGCTCTCGAACTCGGGCGCGAGGACGCCCTCGACGCGGGCCGACAGGTCGCCCGAGGCCAGCTTGGACAGGGCCACGCCCAGGGCCGCGACGGCGGCGGCCTGCTGCTGCTCGGACGCCTGGCGCTCGGCCTCCAGCCGGTCGCGCTCGTCCATCAGCACCTTGAAATAGGCCGAGACGGCCAGGTCCATGTCCAGGAACACCGCCTTGGTCAGGGCCGCCACCTGGTCGGCCGCCGCCTCGTCGGCCTTGCCGGCGAACAGGCCGCTCTTGGCCTTCTTGCCCAGCACCGCGTGGATCAGCTTGTCCAGCACCAGGGCGTAGCCGCCGATCGACCAGCGCGGCTCCAGGCCCGCCCGGGCGTTGGACTGGCCGATGCGCTCGACCGCCGCCAGATAGTCGGCGCCGTGATCGCCCGAGAACATCCGCCGCCAATGGGCGATCTGGCGCACCTGGGCGCTTTCCCCGCGTCCGCCCGAGAACAGGCCGCGCGTCTCGGCGAAGTTGCGAAGCTGCTCGTAGAAGCTCTCCAGCGCCGAGGGCGCCGCCTCGTCCAGCACCGGCTTGGCCGCCTGAAGCGCCGTCCGGGATCGATGGTCGAACCGCATGAAGCTCAGACGTTGGTCGAGCTGGTGGTTGATGCTCATGCGACGCCCCCGAGTCACTGTTCTGTTCTTAGGGCGATAGGCGTGACGGGAATTCATTAACCACGATTTAAGCGGGGCTGTTTGAGGGAGAGACTGTGGAAATCTTCCCTCTCCCCTTGCGGGAGAGGGTGGCCCGCGAAGCGGGTCGGGTGAGGAGTCGAAGGCAGGAACAGCCGCTTCAGCGGCAAGTTCTGGACGCCACGCCGACAGGTTTATCGACCCCTCATCCGTCGGCTTTGCCGACACCTTCTCCCGCAAGGGGAGAAGGAAAATCTACGCCGTCCAGCGATACCGCCAGGTCTCCGAGATCGCCTGCTCGCCCCGCACCAGCCGCAGCGACAGGTCCACGTCCGCTCCGGCCGGCTTCAGACCGAAGGCGGCGCGGGCCGCCGCTTCATCGGGATAGGGCGACAGGTCCTTCCAGGCGATGGTCCCGCCGTCGGCCGTGACCTCCAGCGACACCCCGTCCAGCCCCTCGGCCAGGGCGCCGCCCTGCAGGTCGACGGTGAAAAGGCGCAGGCCCGCTTGCGCATCGGCGCCGGTGCGGGTGCGGAACACCCGCGCGTCGGGGCTGGCGAACCGCTCCTGGCCCCAATAGAGGCGATAGCGCAGGTCGACCCGCGAACCCGCCGTCCACGGCGCCTCGGGCCGCCAGAAGATGGCGATGTTGTCGTCGGTTTCCTTGGTGGTGGCCAGTTCGGCCAGGTGCACCGCCCCCTTGCCCCAGCCGTCCAGCGGCTCGACCCAGAGGCTGGGCCGCAGGTCGTAGCGGGCCTGCAGGTCGCCGAAGTCCTCCAGCGCCCGGGCGCGCTGGACCAGGCCGAAGCCCTTGGGGTTCTCGTCCGGGAAGTTGGAAAGACGGTGGGCCTTGGGGTTCTGCAGGACGCGCCACAGGTGCTGGCCCTGCCCCGTCCAGATCGCCAGGCCGTCGCTGTCGTGGACGGCGGTGCGGAAGTCCTGGACCGGCGAGGGATCGGCCACGCTGAACAGGAACATGCTGCTCATCGCCGCCACGCCCGCCTTCGGCATCGACTGGCGCGGGAAGACGCTGGCGGTGACGTCGAACACCACGTCGTCGCCCGGCCGGATCGCGAAGCTGTAGACGCCCGTGCAGCTCACGCTATCCATCAGGGCGTGGACGGTCACCGCCTCGCCGCCGATGTCCGGCCGCTCCAGCCAGAACGCAACGAAGTCGGGGAACTCCTCGTTCGGCTCGCCCGCCCCGATGCCCAGGCCGCGCGCCGACAGGCCGTAGCGCTGACCGCGCCCCAGGCTGCGGAAATAGCTGGCGCCCTGGAACACGGCGATCTCGTCCATCTTGTCCGGATCGTTCAACGGCCACAGCAGGCGGAAGCCCGAAAAGCCGTTCCAGTCCTTGGCCACGTCGGCGTGCTCGCCGGGGATCTCGAACATGGCCGGGTCGAAGGCGATGGGCCGCGCCAGACCGCCGGCCACCTCGAAGATCGGCAGCGGGCGCGGATAGAGCCAGGCGGGCGGGAAGAACTCGGCCCGGAACGGCGGCTGGCGGTCCTTCCACAGGTCGGCCTCGCGCCGGAAGCGGATGCGGAAATAGTCGTCGTAGGACAGGCCCGTGATGGTGGGCGGGGCCGGCGGCTTGGCGAAGGGCGCGGCGGCCAGGGCGCGGGCCTTGTCGCGCAGCAGCTCGACGGAAAACGGCTGGGCGGCGTCGTCGGCAGCCTGGGCGGCGGGGCCTTGGGCGGCCGCCAGACGGGGCGCGAGCGCCAGGATCGCCGACAGCGACAGCTTGCCGAGCGCCGCGCGCCGGTTCACGGAACTGGAAAACATGCGCGCCTTTTAGAACGATCGGTTGTGCGAACGCCAGGGAACGCAGCCTGGGCGACATCGCTCCCGACCATTCGCCTCGATCTGGGCGATTGAACGGCGCGCCCCGTCTCTTTGCGAACAGAGGCCTCTTCGCAGACAAAAGGTTCTATCGGCGCGCCTCTGAAGTAGGCTCGTATCCGGACGGAGTCGTTCGCGGTCCGGATCAATGGCGCTAACATGGCGCTTGGGCTGGCGCGGCCGGGCGACGCCGAATATGTCTGACGGAAACAAGCTGCGCCTTGATGCGTTGCAGCTTGGATCGGGCCTGAGTTGGGGCTGGGAACGTCGGGAACAGGGACCAGCAAGGCTTAGATGGGCGCTCCGGCTGATTTCATCTTCCACGATCACGGCAAGCACCGCGTCGCCGTGCTTTCCGGGGAATGGACCGCGCGCGGCCTGGTCGACGCCGGCGAGCGCCTGGTCGCGGCCATGGACGGCTCGGACGCCGTCGACCTGGACCTGACCGACATCACCCGCTGCGACACCGCCGGGGCCTACGCCATCATCCGCGCCGCCGACGGCCGGGTGAGCGCCGGCAAGATCAAGGCCAACCAGCGCACCCTGCGCCTGCTGCAACTGGTCGGCGACGCCATCCAGGTCGAGCCCGAGGCCGCCCCGCCGCAGAAAGGCTTCCAGGCCCTGCTGGAGCGCATCGGCCGGGGCGTCTACGGCTTGGGCGACGACCTCTACAGCACCATGGCGTTCCTGGGTCACCTGCTGGTGGCCATCGGACGCTGCATCGCCAAGCCCAGCCGCATCCGCTGGGCGCCGGTGGTGTCGCTGGCCGAGCGGGCGGGCCTGGACGCCATTCCGATCGTGGCCACCACCACCTTCTTCATCGGCGCGGTCGTGGCCCTGCTGGGCGCCAACCTGCTGACCCAGTTCGGGGCCCAGGTGTTCGCCGTCGAGCTGATCGGCATCTCGGTGCTGCGCGAATTCAACATCCTGATCACCGCCATCCTGCTGGCCGGCCGCTCGGCCTCCAGCTTCGCCGCCGAGATCGGCTCGATGAAGATGAACCAGGAAATCGACGCCATGCAGGTGATGGGCGTCGATCCCTACGAGGCCCTGGTGCTGCCGCGCTTCGCCGCCATGCTGATCACCATCCCGCTGCTGACCTTCGTGGCCACCCTGGCGGGCCTGGCGGGCGGCATGCTGGTGACCTGGGTGGTGCTGGACCTGTCGCCGACCTTCTTCCTGCAGCGCATGCAGGACTCCGTCGGCGCCCAGCACCTGTGGATCGGCATGTCCAAGGCCCCGGTCATGGCCATGGTCATCGCCGCCATCGGCTGCCGCCAGGGCATGGAGGTGGGCAACGACGTGGAGTCCCTGGGCCGCCGGGTCACCGCCGCCGTGGTCCACGCCATCTTCGCCATCATCGCCATCGATGCCGTGTTCGCCCTGATCTACATGGAGCTGAACGTATGACGGCCTCGTCCACGGATATCGTCGGCGCGGCCACCGTCGAGGCCGACGCCCCCTCCACCGCCGAAGCCCCGCCGATCCGGGTCACGGGCCTGGTCTCGCGGTTCGGCGACAACGTCATCCACAATGACCTGGACCTGACCGTCAATCGCGGCGAGGTGTTGGGCGTGGTGGGCGGCTCGGGCGCCGGCAAGTCGGTGCTGCTCAACACCATCATCGGCCTGAAGATTCCCGACGGCGGCAGCGTCAAGCTGTTCGGCCAGGACATGGCCGACGCCTCGCGCACGCGCTGGAGCGTGATCGAGCGCCGCTGGGGCGTGCTGTTCCAGCAGGGCGCGCTGTTCTCGAACCTGACCGTGCGCGAGAACGTCGCCGCGCCGTTGCACGAGCACACGCGCCTGTCCAAGCGCGAGATCGATCATCTGGCCGACCTGAAGATCGCCCTGGTCGGCCTGCCCGCCCGGGCCGGTAACCTCAAGCCCGCCGAGCTGTCGGGCGGCATGCGCAAGCGCGCCGGTCTGGCCCGGGCCCTGGCCATGGACCCCGAACTGCTGTTCCTGGACGAGCCCACGGCGGGCCTGGACCCCATCAGCGCCGCGGCCTTCGACACCCTGATCAAGGACCTGTCCGACAGCCTGGACCTGACGGTGTTCATGATCACCCACGACCTGGACACCCTCTACGAGATCACCGACCGGATCGCGGTGATCGCCGACAAGCACGTGGTGGCCACCGGCTCGGTCTCCGAGCTGGAAAAGAACGACCACCCCTGGATCCAGGAATACTTCATGGGACCGCGCGGTCGCGCGGCGGCCGGGCAGTCCAAGCCCAAGCCGGCACCGAGGACGAGCTGAGATGGAAAGAAACGCCAACTACGCCCTGGTCGGTGCGGCGACCCTGATCCTGTTCATGGGTCTGGTGGTCTTCGGCGTCTGGCTGGCCAAGCTCAGCTTCAGCCAGGAGTACGACCTCTACGACGTGCTGTTCGTCGGCCCCGTGCGCGGCCTGTCGGACGGCGGCGAGGTGCACTTCAACGGCATCAAGGTGGGCGAGGTCACCAAGATCGCGCTCGACAAGTCCGACCCCAACCGCGTGATCGCCCGCGTGCGCGTCACCTCGGACGTGCCGATCAAGACCGACAGCTTCGCCACCCTGGAGCCGCAGGGCATCACGGGCGTGAACTACGTGCAGATCACCGCCGGCGCCCCGTCCAAGCCGCTGCTGAAGACCACCGTGCACGGCGGCGAGGTGCCGGTGATCCGCAGCCAGCGCAGCGCCCTGTCCGACCTCCTGGAAGGCGGCGGCACGGTGCTGACCCGCACCATCGAGGCTCTGGACCGCGTCAATCGCGTGCTGTCGGACGACAATATCAAGACCTTCAGCGCCTCGATCAGCGACGTGCAGTCGGTCACCGCCGAACTGCGCGAGCGCAAGGAGATCATCGCCGACGCCCAGAAGGCCCTGCAGAGCATCGAGGCCACCTCGACCCGCATCGGCGAGCTGTCGGACTCGGTCAACGGCCTGGCCAACGGCGACGCCAAGCGCACCCTGAAGAACCTGGGCGACGCCGCCGACGAGCTGAAGGCCACCGCCAAGGACGTGCGCGGCATGGTCGGCAAGCTGGAAGGCCCGACCAGCGACTTCGCCACCACCGGCCTGCCGCAGCTGTCGTCGGCCGTCGTCACCCTGCAGTCGGCCGCCGAGTCCCTGGACCGGCTGGTCAGCGAAGTCGAACAGAACCCGCGCGCCCTCGTGGGCAAGGCGCCGGCCAAGGAACTGGAGGTCAAGCCGTGAGCCTGTTGCGCACCACCCTGCGAACGCTGGGCGTCGCCGCCGCCGCGGTCGCCCTCACCGGCTGCATCAGCCTGTTCCCCAAATCGAACCCGGCGGGCCTCTACCGCTTCGGCCACGACGCGCTGGAGCAGTCGACCCCGGCCGCCGAGAAGAGCTTCGGGATCTACAAGACGCCCACCGTCTTCACCCGCGCGGCGATGAGCGACCGGCTGCTGTCGGTGACCAACGGCGAGGCGGCCTATATCGCCGACGCCCGCTGGGTGTCGCCGGCCATCGTGCTGTTCGACGAGGCCGTGGCCCGGGCCTTCGAGAGCGGCGGCAGCAAGGCCCGCCTGGTGACGCGCGGCGAGGCGGCCAAGGCCGTCGCCGCCCTGCGCCTGGAGGTCCGCTCGTTCGAGACCGACTATGTGAACGGCCCCAAGGCCGCGCCCGAGGTGCTGGTCGAGATCCGCGCGGTCGTCACCCGCAGCAACGACCGCGCCCTCCTGGGCGACAAGGTGTTCGTGGCCCGCGTGAAGACCTCCGAGAACCGCCTCTCGGCCATCGTCCCCGCCTACGACAAGGCTGTCGGTCAGGCGCTGTCGGAGATCGTCACGTGGGTCAGCGAGATCGGGGCCAAGGAGCCGAAGGCTTAAGGCCCCTCCCCGCTACGCCAGATAGGTCTTCCGCAGCTTCGCGATGGACTTGTCGGTCAGGCCGAAGCGGGCCTTGGCCAGGGCCACCGGGCCGCCGAACTTGGCGTCGATGGCCGCCAGGGCCTGACGCATGACGGCGGGGTCCGAACCCATGATCACGTCCAGCACCTCGGGCGGCATGCGGGCGAAGGCCTGCATCTGCTGAGGCGTCATGCCGGCGGTCGGGGCCCCGACCTTGGCCATCTGCGCGCGGTAGTAGGACGGCGGGGTGTAGACCTGGGTCAGGGCGTAGTCGGCGATCACCGTCTCGCGCGGCACGCCCAGCACCGACAGGATCAGGGCCGCGCCCATGCCCGTGCGGTCCTTGCCGGCGCTGCAGTTGAGGGCCAGCGGCCCCTCGTTGGCCACCAGGCGCGCGAAGAGGTCGGTGTAGTGCGGCGTCAGCATGTCGAGGAACTGGACGTAGGACTCGGCGAACACGTCCACGGCCTGGGCCTTGGTGGTCGCGCCGGCCAGCTTGGCCATCGAGGCGTTCATGTCGTAGTCGAAGGCCACGACCTTGGCCTTGCCGTTGGCCAGGTACGGCGTCGGCTCCCCGGCCCGTTCGTGCGGGTTGCGCAGGTCGCAGATCGTCTTGATCCCCAGGGCCGACAGATAGTCGAAGTCGGCGCTGGTCAGGCCGCTCATCACGCCCGAACGATAGATCTTGCCCCAGGCCACCTGGCGCCCGCCGGCCCCGCGATAGCCGCCGATGTCCCGGAAGTTGCGGCCGCCTTCCAGCGGCAGCAGGCGCTCGGCGACGCGCGTCTGGCGCCCGCCCTTCTCGGCCAGCAGGAAATAGGGGCGCGGCGTGACGGCGGCCGGCAGTTCGACGGCCCCGCCCACCACGTTGAGGCTGGCCGGCTTCAGGCCCCGGGCCGTGGCGGCGGGGTTGGACGACACATAGACCGAGGTCGGCTTGGCCTTGCCGTTCCACTCCAGGCGCACGGCCTGGGGCGAGACGCGCGTGGCGGTCCCGTCCAGCGGCGCGGCGGCGGCGGCGAAGGCGGCCGAGGCCACGGCGGCGGCGCCGGTGGCGACGCCGGCCAGCAGGAACTTACGACGGTCCATGATCTTGCTCCGAAAAGACGGACCGGGCGGCCTCCCCGCCACCCGATCCAGGTTGCAGGGGTTAGAATTTGACGTTCAGTTCGAAACCGTAGGTGCGCGGCTCGTTGTAGATGCCGTAGTAGCCAAGCACCCCGCCGTTGGCCCGCATGAAGGCGTGGGCCTCGTTGAGCAGGTTGCGCGACCACAGCGACAGCTGCAGCGCCGGACCGTCTTGCGTGGCCCGGATGTCGGTCAGGGCCAGGCGGCCATTCACGATGAAGCTGTCGTCGCTGAGCGTGTTGTCGGTGGTGTTGGCGTACTGGCCGTCGGCATAGGAGCCGTCCAGGTGGGCCCGGAAGGTGGCCCCGAAAGCCGGACGCTCGTAGTCGGCCGCGATGCTGTAGGCGTTCTTCGGCGTGAAGATCGGATAGATCGGCACATAGGCGCCGGTGAACGGGTTGAAGGCCTTGGACAGCTTGGTGTCGGTGTAGGCGTAGCTGCCCGACAGGGTCAGGCCCTCGACCGGCGTCAGGGCGAAGTCGGCCTCGAAGCCCTTGGTCTTGCCCGTGGCGGCGTTGGTGGTCTCCAGCGTGCCGCGGTTGTTGTTGAGCACGATGGTGTTGAAGTCGACCTGCACGTCCTTGAGGTCGCCCGAATAGGCGGCGACGTTCAGGCGGGCCCGGCGATCCCAGAACTCGGTCTTGGCGCCGACCTCGTACATCGAGACCTTCTCGGGATCGAAGGCGCGATAGGTCAGCGAACGCGAGTTGGCGCCGCCGGCCTTGTAGCCGGTGCTCCAGCGGCCATAGACGTTGACGTTGGGCGCCACCGCATAGGCCACGGTCACCAACGGGTCGAAGTGGCTCCACGACTCGTCCAGCGGGACGATGCCGGTGATCTTGTTGTTGTTGGCGTCGAAATAGACCGGCAGGGCGCCGTTGACGACCGTCAGGCCCCCCTTCCGCTCGTCCTTGGTCAGGCGGCCGCCCAGCGTCACGTGCAGGGCGTCGTCCAGGATCGGCGGGGTCCACACCGCTTGGCCGAACGCGCCGTAGCTGGTGGTCTGGGCGTGGCTGACGCGGTCGAACGGCACGGCGTTCAGGTTCAGCGACAGGGTGGTGTAGCCTGTGCCCGTGGCGTTCCACTGCAGGCTGTTGGGCGTCTGGGCGTTGTCGTTGACGTTTTCACGGAAGTAGAAGGCGCCGACCACGTAGTCGAGCCGCTCGGTCTTGCCGATAGCCTGGAATTCCTGGCTGAACTGGTCCTGCCAGGTGTTGGCGATGCTGTAGCGGGCGAAGGTGGCGTTGGGCGCGAACACGCCCAGGATGACGCCCGAATTGTCGTACTGGCCCTGCTTGAGGTCGCGGTACGAGGTGATGGACTTCAGCTCCAGGCCGTCGGCCACCTTCCAGTTCAGGTTCAGGCGGTGGCCCCAGGTGAAGCCCTCGCTCATGCGCAGCGGCACGCCGATCCGGGCCTCGCTGGCGCGGTCGGGCTGCGGCGGCGCGATCGGGGCGGTGGGATAGAGGCCCTTGCTCAGCAGCTGCACCAGGTACGGCGTGCTGGCGTCGTAGGAGTCGTCGAAGGCGTAGCTGGCGCTGAAGTCGTCGGTCGGACGCCACAGGGCTTCCACCTGGAAGCCGCGCTTGTCGTAGGCGTTGAAGTCCGGCTGGCCGCTGGTGGTCGGGTTCTTGGCCGTGCCGTCCCGCTTGCTCAGCAGGGCGTCGACCTTGACGCTGACATTGTGGAATTCCGGCAGGTTGATGTGGCTCTCGGCCTTGTAGGCATTGTAGTTGCCGTAGCCGAGCGTGGTGTTGACGCCGAACTCGCCGGTCGGGGCCTTGGTGACGATGCTGATCGCGCCGCCTTCGGTGTTGCGGCCGAACAGCGTGCCTTGCGGGCCCTTCAGCACCTCGATGCGCTCGACGTCGTACAGCGCCGAGCCCAGGCCCTGGGCGCGGCCCAGATAGACGCCGTTGATATAGACGCCGACGGCCTGGTCGCGGGCCGGCTGGTTGGCGTCGCCCGACGAGCCGATGCCGCGCATGCCGATGGTCAGGGCCGACTTGCGCGAGAAGAACGGCGCCACGCGCAGCGACGGGATCGTGCCGTCGCCCAGGTCTTCGATCGACTGGACGTGACGGGCCTTCAGGGCCTCGGCGTCCAAGGCCGAGATGGCGATGGGGGTATCCTGCAGGTTGGTCGTGCGCTTCTGGGCGGTGACCACCACCTCGGCCAGAGCGAAGGCGCCGTCGGCTTCCGGAGCCGCCGTCGTGTCCGCCAGAGCTGCGTCCGGAGCCGCCTTGGCCCAGGCCTGCCCGCTCACGGCCAGGATCGCCGCGCTGGCCAGCAGGCCGGCCCGCAGCGCCGTGTTGTGAATTCGCCGTCCCATAAGACACCCCAAAACTTTGCCGCTGCCCCTCGCAGCCGATGGGGTGGGTGCCTAAGCTCGGCGCGTGACCTTAGAACGAATGTTATGTTGCAATCCTGTGAAGCTCGCCGTTCTCCGACATCGGGCTTGCGCCGGTCGCCGCCGCTGCGGAGAATGCAGGATGGTTGTACGCCCGCCTTCGGCGACCTTCACGTCAAATATGTCGCAAACCCCGCAGTCGGGCGATGAAGATCGCCGTGTCGATCGCCTGGTCCTGGCCGCCGCCCAGCAGATTTCCGAGCACGGATTCGCCGGAACCTCGGCCCGCTCGGTGGCGGCCGCAGCCGGAGCGTCACCCAGCGCGATCAACTACAACTTCGGCAACATAGAACGTTTGTTACTAGCGGCGCTGGAGCACGGCGTCCGTCAGACGGCCGAGCGGCTCGAGACCTGGGAAGGCGAGATCGCCGCCCTGCCCGCCACGCCGGACGGCGCGGCCCGGGCGCTGGACCACGTGCTGACCGCCTGGACCCGCGACGCCCGCCCCCTGGCCCTGCTCTATCAAGAGGCCCTGGCCGTCAGCCCCGGCCAAGGTCCGGCGGCGGACTGGACCCGGCTGTGGCGCGACTTCTGGGTGCGCGCCGCCGCGACCTTCGGGCTGAACGAGATCGACGGGCGGCTGATGCACGCCTTCTTCGAGTCCGAGGCCCTGTTCCATCTGTCGGCCTGGTCGCCGGCCCTGGAGCGGGCGGCGTTCGGCGAGATGATCGACTATTTCGCCGCCGTCTGGCTGGGCGCGCCGGTCCGCCCCGACGGCGGGGCCTTCATCACGGCCGAGCGCGCCGCCGGCGCCCGCCCCCACGGCTCGGTCGCGCCCTCGGCCATGCGCATCGCCGAGGCCGCCGCCGAGGTGGTCCAGACGCGCGGCCTGGCCGGCCTGACCCACCGCGCGGTCGCCACCGCCGCCGGCGTGACAACCGGCTCGGTCACCCACCACTTCCGCAAGATCGAGGACCTGGTCGCCGGCGCGATCCGAGGCCAGGTGGCCGAACTCCAGGCCGAGGCCGAGACGGGTCCGGGCGCTCCGCCGCCCAACGACATCCTGACCATTCCCCGCCTGTTCGAGGGCACGCGCGAGCACGCCACGGCCGACGATCTCTCCGGCCCGATCATCCGCCGCCGCCACCTGTTCCTGGCCGCCCTGCGCCGCCCGGAGCTGGCGGGGGCGGCGGCGGTGATCCGCTTCTCGCTGGGCGGCACGGTGCGCGACTCGCTGCGCCAGCTGTTCGCCATCCCGCCCGAAGCCATGCCCCTGCGCGCGGGCCTGCTCTCGCGCCTGTTGTCCGCCATCTGGTTCGCCGGCGCGGCCGACGAGAATCCCCGCGCCGCCCGAGAGCGCCTGGCCGACGCGATCCAGGACCGGTTCATCGCGAGCTTGGAGCCGCTGTAACGCACCCCATCATCCGTCATCCCGGGCCTTGTGCCCGGGACCCCTGGTTCAGCTTTCACGTGAAGTGCATTGGCGCGCCAGCGCGCCACTCTTCCGCACCTGCGGCGGACAGAGGGGTCCCGGGCACAAGGCCCGGGATGACGAGGATTTAGGTGAGTTAGAGCGCCGAAAGCGGCTCGCTCACCTCGCCGTAGCCCGCGTCGGGCTGGATGCGCAGCGACGGGCCGTCGACCCAGGGCTCGACGGTGACCAGCGGCCGGGCGCGGGCCGTTTCGATGGCCGCTTCGGCGTCGGCGCTTTCGGCCAGCAGTTGCAGGTTCATCCGCGTGGGGAAGATCACCTTGCGCTCTCCCGACGCCGCCAGGGCCAAGGCGTCGGCGGGCGCGATCCATTCGGCGTCGACCGCCTCGTGACCGTCGCAGACCGCCAGCTGGGCCGAGGGGGCGTGGGCGACGTAGAACCAGGTGTCGAACCGCTTGGTCATCAAGGGCGGGGTGATCCAGCGGGCGAAGAGGGTCAGGGCCGCAAGGTCCAGCTTCAGCCCCAGCTCGCGGACCACGTCCAGGAAGGCCACGCGGTCCTCGGCCACGGCGGCGCGCACGTCGATGGCCGCCTCGCCGGCATAGACCGCGCCGGTCGCGTCGCGAGCCAGCAGCACCCCGGCCTCCTCGTAGGCCTCGCGAATGGCGGCGATGCGCAGGGGCGCGCCGTCGTCGCCGACGCTCTCCCAACCCGTGGCGTGGTCGACCCAGGTCGGATCGTGGTCGCCCGCATGGCTCTTGCCGCCCGGAAACACCAGGGCGCCGGCCGCGAAGTCGATCTGATGGTGGCGCTTGACCATCAGCACCTCGAAGGCGGGCTGGTCACGCAACAGCAGTATGGTGGCGGCGGGCCTGATCGGCTCTTCTGGACGCTCTGACATCGCACGAGCTTGGCGCCGGACGGCGCGATTGCCCAGAGGGATCGAACGGGCGTTCGGCGCCCTACCCCGCCTCGGCGATCCGGTTCTGCGACGTCAGGCGATCCACCCGGTCCAGCAGATAGTCGGTGTCCTCGCGCGACACCGCCGTCGAGGAGGTGAGGAAGCGCTGGATCATGTGCTCCTGGAAGCGCTCGCGGTCGCCGGGACGGCCGTCGTATTCCAGGGCGTGAAAGGCGTCGACGCCGGCGCGGAAGGCCGGCTGCAGGCGCGCCGGCAGGCCGGCCCGCTCGCAGATCGCCTTGAGGCCCAGGCTGCCGGCGTCGTGGATCATCAGCCAGGTGCGGTGATGCGGCACGCCGGCCAGCTCGGCCACGCCCCACTCGAAGAAGGTCATGTGGCCGTGGGCGAGAGCCCGCAGCAGCAGCGACGGCGTCAGGCGCTGGACGCTGTGCAGGTGGGCGACGAAGGCCTTGGCGTCGGCGGTGCGGCCGGCCTGGTCGATCAGGTCGATGGTGGCCCGTTCCTTGGTGTCCAGGATCAGGTCCAGGGTCCGCTCCGCCGACAGCGGGTGGGTGGCCAGGATGTGCTCGCGCAGCTGGTCGCCGACCATGTCGATCAGACGCTCGGTCACCGACAGCGGCAGGGCCGAGCGATAGGCCACCGCGCTCAGCACCTTTTCGGACTTGGCGAAGCGATCCAACGCCTTCTGCAGGGCGGTGTCGGCCATGCGCGCGTTGTCGTTGGCGCAGACGGCGGCGACCACGTCTTCCGAGCCCTGGTCGACCAGCAGGGTGGCGATCTTGGCCGACAGCTTGGGCCGCTTGGCCACGGCCATCTGGCGCACCGGCCCGCCCAGGCGGACGATCTCGGCCAGGTCGGCGTCGCTGAACACCGGCGAGAAGCTGATCACCGGCAGCGACACGCTCTCCACGTCGCGGGCCAGCTTGTTGGCGATATCGGGCGGCAGGACCGGCGAATTGCGCAGGGTCACGGCCATGGCGCGACGGACCAGCTCGGCGGCGTCGGCGGCCATCACGCGGAGGATGTCGCCGGCCAGGGCTCGCTGCTCGTCGTCGAGCTCGGCGCGGTCGATGGTGCGGCACAGCTTATGGGCGGCCAGCGCGCGCTCGTCGGGCGTGGCGCCCTTCACCAGCATGCGGATGTCGTGTTCGGTCAGCGCGGCGCGGGTGGTGGCCATGGTTCTCTCCATCCCCCCTTGGATGGCGTGGAATCGGATCATCCCTTGTTAGGCTTAACGATTGTTTTCCCCACAAACAGGCGGGGATTAACGATAAGCCGTAACCGGGCGCAAACCGTGATCCCCTAGGGTTTCGGCTCACCAGCCGAGGAATCGCCTCCTTGTTCGCCGAGCGCCGAGAAAACACCCCCGCGGACAGCGGCGCCGAGGCCCGTCTGGCGCTCGACGCCCAGCAGGCGCTGCTGCCCTATGCCCTCGCCGTCTTCGCCGTCAGCCTGCCGATCTATGTGTGGGCAAGCTCTTTCGCGGAAAACGCCGGCTGGATGGCGATCAGCTTCGCGGTGTTCGCGATCAACTGGGGCGCCTTCTACGGGGTGGTGGCCTGGCTGCGCGGCGAGGCCGCTCAGGACCTCTCCCGCCGGGCGCGGGTGCAGGTGATGTCGGGCCTGCTGTGGGCCGTGGCGGTGTGCCAAATGGCCGCGTTCGCCGACGGCTCGGGCGGGGTGCGCGAGACGCTGCTGCTGCTTTCGGCCGGCGCCGCCGTGGTCTGCATCTTCTTCTCGGCGCCGTGCCTGCTGGCCCTGCTGGTGACCGCGCCCGTGGCGGCGGCGGGTCCGCTGTACCTGCTGTTCTCGCATCCGCAGAGCGAGCCGGCCGGCGCCATGGCGTTCGGCGGCGTCTCCCTGGCCATGGCCCTGTCGCTGGTGCTGAACCGCATGCTGCGTCGCCAGCACGGCCTGGCCCTGGCCCACGAGGCCCTGCTGGAAGAGCGCCTGGGCGTGCTGGAGGCCGCCGAGCGCGCCGCCCGCTCCAAGTCCGACATCGTCGCCACTCTCAGCCATGAGATCCGCAACGGCCTGACCGGCGTGACCCACGTCCTGGCCGCCGCCGCCGGCAAGGGCGGACGCGCCGCCCCGTCGCGCGAGCAGCTGAACGCCGCCCTCGACGCCGCCCAGGACCTGGTCGCGGTGCTGAACGCCACCCTGGACTCCGAGACCGCCGAGAGCGGCCGCCTGGCGGTCGAGACGGTGGCCTTCGAGCCTGTCCGCCTGGTCCGCGACCTGGTCCTGCTGGACCGCCCCCACGCCGTGGCCAAGGGGCTGGAGCTGGTGGTCCACGTCGAGCCCGACCTGGAGCATCGCCAGCTGGGCGCGGCCATGGGCGACGCCCTGCGCACCCGCCAGATTGTCGCCAACCTGGTGGGCAATGCGGTCAAGTACACCGTGCGCGGCCGCATCGAGGTGCGGGTCGAGCGCCGCGAGGGCCTGATCGCCATCGAGGTGGCCGACACCGGCCCCGGCCTGTCGGCGGCCGAGATGGACCAGGCGTTCCAGGCCTTCCAGCGCGTCGAGCGCACCGGGGCGGGCGTCAACGGCGCGGGCCTGGGCCTGTCACTGTCGCGCCAGCTGGCCAAGCTGATGGGCGGGGCCCTGGACGCCTCCAGCGCCGTGGGCGTGGGCAGCTGCTTCACCCTGACCCTGCCGTTCGACGAGAACGCCCTGTGCGCCTTCGAGCCGGTCGGCGGCGAGGCCCCCGCCCCCGTCGAGGCCGCCGGCGCCCCGCCGCGCAACCTGCGCATCCTGATCGCCGAGGACGACGCCCTGAACGCGGCCATGCTGCGGGCCATTCTCGAGCAGCTGGGCCACCAGGTGGTCCACGCCCAGAACGGCCGCCGCGCCCTGGACCTGGCCCGCATCTGCGACTTCGACCTGGTGATGCTGGACGGCCGCATGCCGGTGCTGGACGGCCCGCAGACCGCCGCGGCCCTGCGCGCCCTGGATGGCGCCAACCGCGAGGTGGCGATCATCGCGGTGATCGGCGGCGACGCCGACGAGGCCCGCGAGTGCCTGGACGCCGGCGCCGACACCGTGCTGCGCAAGCCCGTCAGCGTCGCCGCCGTGGCCCGCGCCGTGGCCGACGCCGCCACGCTGGATCGCAAGAGCCTTAACGGCCAGGCGGCCGTCGCTTAAGGCGCTTCCCAACAGACGTTTAAATCGTCCACACTCCCCGCAACGAGAAAAGCGGGAGGACGGCATGCTGCGCGATCTGCGGGTCATCGAGCTGGCCACCTATATCGCCGCCCCCGGCGCGGCCGGGATCATGGCCGACTGGGGCGCCGACGTGATCAAGATCGAGTCGCCCGACGGCGACCCGGTGCGCGGCTTCTTCGACACCCTGGGCTCGGACCAGGCGGCCAATCCGATCTTCGAGCTGGACAACCGGGGCAAGCGCTCGGTCGCCTTGGACATCCGCAGCCCGGCCGGGCGCGAAGCCGTGCTGGACCTCGTGCGCACCGCCGACGTCTTCCTGACCAATGTCCGCCCCGCCGGCCTGGCGCGGGCGGGGCTGGACCACGAGAGCCTCAAGGCCGTCAATCCGCGTCTGGTCTATTGCAGCGTCACCGGCTACGGCCTGGAGGGCCCCGACGCCGACCGACCGGGCATGGACATCGCCGCCTTCTGGTCGCGGGCCGGGGTGGGGGCGATCACCGGCCTGAAGGGCGCGGAGCCCTGGCCGATCCGCACGGGCATGGGCGACCACGTCACCTCGCTGGCGACGGTGTCGGCGATCCTGGCGGCGGTGCACGAACGCCACCGCACGGGCGTGGGGCGGCTGGTGGAGACGTCGCTACTGCGCACCGGCGTCTACGCCATCGGGGCCGACATGGCCGTGCAGCTGCGGTTCGGCAAGCTGGCCTCCACCCGCGGCCGGCGCGAGGCGATCCAGCCCCTGGCCAACTTCTTCCAGACCCGGGACGGCCGCTGGATCTGTCTGCTGGCCCGCCAGGGGGCCACCGACTGGGCGCGGATCGCCGCCGCCGCCGGCCGGCCCGAGTTGGTCGAGGACCCGCGCTTTTCGAGCGCCCGCCTGCGCCGCGAGAACGGCCCGGCCCTGGTCGACATCCTGGACGAGGCCTTCGCGGCCATGGACTACGAGACGGCCAAGGCGGCGCTGGACGCCGGCGACATCACCTGGGCGCCCTGGCAGACGCCCCGCGACCTGGTCGCCGACCCGCAGGCCACGGCCGCCGGCTGCTTCGTGGACACCCCGGACGGCCACGGCGGAACCTTCAAGGCGCCGGGCGGACCCGCTCGGTTCCCGGGCGCGGAGGACGGCCCGCGCGGCCCGGCGCCGAAGCTGGGCGAGCACACGGCGGCTGTGCTGGAAGAAATCGGCTGGTCGGCGGAGAAGATCGCCGCGCTCGGGTAGCGCCTACCGCTTGGTCTTGTCGTTGGCGTCCGACAGCACGCGCAGCATCTCGGCCGAGAACATCGAGCTGGCCATGCGCTGGGTCGAGGAGCCGCCGCCCGAGCCGCCCATGCCGAAGCCGCTGGTGTCGACGTCCTGCGAGCCGCGCAGGATCAGATTGACCAGCGCCTCCTGCTGCTGGATCCGCTCCAGCCGCCGGCCGGAGGCGTACTGCATGAAGCCCGTATCGACCTGCGGCGCGGCCTGGGGCGCGGTGTCGGGAACCGCGTCGCCGCCGCCGCCCGTCTTGGTCAGGTTGGCGTAGACCTCGCTGACCGTGGCGGCGCGGCCGTTGCGATAGAAGATCGTGCGGTTGGCGGCGGCCGCGTCGGGGAACATGGCCGCGGCGCTGGCGCCGGGCTGGCTGTTGACGGCCTCGATCAGCCGGGCCGAACCCTGGGGACCCAGGAAATGGGCGGCGTAGAGCTCGCCGGCCGTGGGCGAGCGTCCCACCCGGCCGCGCAGATAGGAGGCGTGGTCGCTGGCCAGCTCGCCGGCCATCAGCGAGGCGGCGTGCGGGTCCAGCTTCAGGCCCAGCACGGCCTTGCGGGCCTCGTCGCCCGTGACCCGGTAACGGCCGTCCGAGCCCTGCTGGATCAGGTCGGCATAGCGGGCGTAGCCGTACTTGGCGCCGTGCTTCTTCAGCGTCGACAGCCAGGTCTGGTCCACGAACTGGAACAGGCCCGAGGCCGAGGACGTGCCGGCCTTGGCGTTGGGATTGTAGCCGCTCTCGCGCTTGGCGGTGCCCATCAGGAACGAGAAATCGACCCCCGTCGCGCTGGAGGCGCGCTGGATCGCCGACTCGACGACGCTGCGAAGGGAAGTGACGGTGGCCATGCGCGGAAGGTGAACGCGCATGGTTAATCGCGCCTTAACCACCCGGCAAAACTTGCCTGTGTCGGGGTGTCGCAGTTACGGATGTAAAAATTCTACGTCCGTAATATTTACAAACGTAATTCTCCGTGAAAAGCTCTGGTCATCGGCTCCCCTTCTCTCTCCCGGGGCCGACGCAAGGAGGTCGCCATGACTGCGTACGAAGGCTCGATCGGTTCCTACATCCCCGGCGTCGACACGCCCCGGGCCAAGCCGTCCAAGGCCCTGGTCGCGGCGCTGATCATCGTCTCGGCCGGCCATGCGGGCCTGTTCGCCTACCTGGCCTATCAGAAGTGGGTGGCCCCGCCAGTGGGCGACTACGAGGAGCCGCGGAAGATCCAACTCGATCCGTGGAAGGATCCGGAGCCCCCGCCGCCGAAGGCGGACGAGCCGCCTCCCCCGCCCCGGGCGCTATCCAACCCGCCCCAGACCCACAAGACGCCGATCCCGCAGATCCCGCAGGAGCCGTCGCCGTTCCAGCCCAACGAGGACGCGCCTCCCACGCGGCCGGGGCCGGTCACCGCCGAGCCGCTGCCGCCCCAGACCGGCGTCGTGGCCCCGCAGCCCGAGCCGCCCAAGGTGGTCACCCGTCCCAACTGGCTGAAGAAGCCGGGGGCCTCGGAGTTCAGCCGCTTCTACCCCGAAAGCGCCATGCGGCGGGGCGTGGGGGGCATGGCCACCCTGAACTGCACGGTGGCCGCCAACGGCTCGATCCAGGCCTGCAGCGTGCTGGACGAGACCCCGTCGGAGGAAGGGTTCGGCAAGGCGGCCCTGAAGCTGTCGCGGTTCTTCCGGATGAGCCCGCAGATGGAGAACGGCCAGGCCGTCGACGGCGCCAGCGTGCGCATCCCGATCCGCTTCAACGCGGCCGAAGGTTAGGAGACGTGTCCACACCGGTCGGGCGGCATGAAGCCCGGCCAGTGGTCTCATCGGTCGCGATGGAGCCGTCCCTCGCCGCGCCTTCCGGCGGCGGGGGACGGTCTTTTCGAACGAGGCCTAAGCAGCGCTCTTCCTGGCGGCGCCACGCCCCTGAAACACGCCCCGCAGGCCGATGGCGATGGGGATCAGCCAATAGGCCATGCCTGGCAGCCACGGCGCCCGGGCCATCGGGGCGAAGGTCAGCAGGACCGAGGCCAGGCCGGCGGCCGCGACGATCAGCCAGATCTCGAAGCTGGACCGGATCGACGCCAGGTCGTCCGACGCGACGCCCAGAACCTGCGGCCGGCGCAGGGCCTGCAGGAACAGGGTCGCGAACAGCCCCGCCAAGACGGTGAACCCCACGCCGTAGATGCGGAAGAGGTCGCGCAGGTCGCTCAAGGTGCGGATCACCTCCGCGCCCGACAGCCGCCCGCCCGAGATCCAGACGAAGCCGGACTCGATCAGCATCCGCAGCGGGAAGACGTAGATCAGCACCGTGAACACGATGGCCAGGGCGTTCAGGGTCGACAGCGTGTCGCGGCGCGGCACGTGGCGGCCGAACTCGCGATAGGCCATCCAGAACATCACCACCAGGGTGAAGGCGCCCAGCGAGGCCGGGATGCGCCCCAGCGCCCGCCAGAGGTCCTGAAGCGTGGCCGTCTGCTCGGCGCTGGCGATGATCAGCAGGGTGACGGCGAAGGCGAACGCCGCATCGACGAAGGCGTCCAGCCGCTTGCCTGTCTCGAAGTCCGGATCGCCCCTGTCCCTATCGCCCTTGTCCGTCATCTGCGCCCCCACGGTGACTGGACGGGGAGCATGCGGAGGTAGGCGGAGCTTGTCGAGCCTGTTGGGACCTTCTCCTCACCCGTGAAACGGGGGAGGTGGATCGGCGCGCAGCGACGAGACGGAGGGGGCGTCCGGCCGCCACACGACGCCCCCTCCGTCACGATGCGTATCCGCATCGCGCCACCTCCCCCGCCTTGCGGGTGAGGAGAACAGACGCTCCATCCCGAGCGGATAGTGAAGGAACTCCAGCGATTTCAATTGCTTGAATTTTCTCGACCGAACTTATCCCCACTCTCCAGACCGGCCGTATCCTGTACTCACCTCGACGCGGGAAAGGGCGCATGGCCAGCGACCGATGCGGCGGCGGGGGGTGATCGAGCGGGAAGCTCTGTCGACGGTCTTCTTCGGAGGACAACCTTGCGTCTCTGGTGCCGGTCGGGCCTCGAAAATAAACGACGTGACGTGAAGGGTCGATTGAGCAGCAGGCGAGCGGACGACGCTCGCGGTCCGGGATCAGGCGCGTTGGCCTGACCCGCCCGTCGCAGGCGCCGAGGCGTGGCTCCAACAGGGCCTAGCGTTTAGGGCTTGCGGATAACGGTCGCGCGGAGCGCTCTGGGCTTCGTCGAAACGGTATTCTTTTTCAAACTCCGGACGTCGTCCGGCGCTCCGCGTCCCTTTCCATCACCTCACAGCCGCTGGCGTGGGAGCGCACCCACTTGCCCCCTACGGACCGCTTCGCGGTCTGTCTTCCCCCGTAGGGGGAAGAGCCACGCGCTTTCGGCTCCGCCCCCTACGGGGGCGGACAGACCGCGAAGCGGTCAGGTGGGGGCAAGTGAGCGCCCACAAAGTTCCGTGAAAGGCCCCTCAATAGCTCTTCGGCAGGCCCAGCACCCGCTCGGCGATGAAGTTCAGGATCATCTCGCGGCTGATCGGCGCGATGCGGGCGATCATCGCCTCGCGGAAATAGCGCTCGACGTCGTATTCCTTGGCGTAGCCCATGCCGCCGTGGGCCAGCACCGAGGCCTCGCAGGCGTGGAAGCCGGCCTCGGCGCCCAGGTACTTGGCGGCGTTGGCCTCGGCCCCGCAGTCCTGGCCGGCGTCGTAGAGGGCCGCGGCCTTGAAGGCCAGCAGGTTGGCCGCTTCCAGCTCGGCCCACGACTTGGCCAGCGGATGGGCCACGCCCTGGTTCTGGCCGATGGGCCGGCCGAACACGATCCGCTCCTTAGCGTAGGTCGCCGCCTTGGCCAGGGCCGCCCGCCCCAGGCCGATGGCCTCGGCCGCGAACAGCACCCGCTCGGGATTGAGGCCGTGCAGCAGGTAGGAAAAGCCCTTGCCCGCCTCGCCCACCAGGTCCTCGTCCGGCACGAACAGGTCCTCGATGAAGAGCATGTTACACTCGACGGCCTTGCGCCCCATCTTGGGGATCGGCTTGGCCTCGATCTGGGCGCTGTCGGTGTAGAACAGGCTCAGCCCCTGGGTCGGCTTGGCGCACTGGTCCTTGGGGGTGGTGCGGGCGATGATCAGGATCTTGTTGGCGCGCTGGGCGCCGGTCGTCCAGATCTTGCGGCCGTTCAAGCGGTAGCCACCCTCGACCTTGTCGGCCCGGGTCTCGAGACTGGAGGTGTCCAGGCCCGAATTGGGCTCGGTCACGGCGAAGCACATCTTGTCCTGGCCCGAGATCAGGCGCGGCAGGTGCTTCTGGCGCTGCTCGTCCGTGCCGAACTTCACGATCGGCATGGGGCCGAAGATGTTGAGGTGGATGGCGCTGGCGCCCGAGAAGCCCGCGCCCGACTGGGCCACGGTCTGCATCATGATCGCCGCCTCGGTCAGGCCCAGGCCCGCCCCGCCGACGCTCTCGGGCATGGCCACGCCCAGCCAGCCGCCTTCGGCGATGGCGGCCACGAAGGCTTCGGGGAAGATCCCGGTCTCGTCGGTGCGCCGCCAATATTCATCGTCGAAGCCGGCGCACAGCTTGGCGATCCCGTCGCGGATGGCTTCCTGTTCCTCGGTCAGACCCAATCCGCTCATCCGCCCCTGCCCTGCTGTCGTTACGGCTCAGGTCCTCGAGAAGCGTCTCGCGTCCAGCGAAGCGGCGTCCGGGCCTGGGTTATCACCCTTCAGATACGACGCGACCAGACCGGCCACAAGCGGGGCCTGCAGCCAGCCGTTGCGCCGCGCGCCCGTCGCCAGCATCACGCCGGGCGTCGTGCTCCAGCCGACCAGCGGCAGGCCGTCGGCCGTGGTGGCCCGCACGCCGACCTCGGTGGTCAGCACCGCGTCCGCCAGCGCCGGCCGCAGGCGGATCGCCGCCGCCCGCAGGCCCTCGGTCGCCGAAGGATCGATCTCCAGGTCGTCGCGGCCTGTCTCCATGGTCGCGCCGATGGCGGGGCTGGCCCCTGGGCAGATATAGACCCCCTGCCCGCGAATGACCGGACCGGCGGCCGGTCCCCGGTCGGCCCGCAGGATCTGGCCCTTGACCGGGTCCAGGGCGATCAGTTCCGGGGCGAAGGCCGTCGCATCGGCCGCGCCCGTGGCCAGGACGACGGCGGAAAAGGCAGGCAGATCTTCCAGCGTGAAGGCGCGGGGCTCCAGGCGGCCTCCCAAGGCCTTCGCGGCGGCGCGCAGGGCGGCCAGGGCCGGTCGCGCTTCGATTCGCCAGTCCTCGGCGCTGAACAGGGCCTCGCCCTGGCGTTCGAAGGGAACGCCCAGGGCCTCCAGCCGCGCTGCGATCGCCTCTCGCCACGCGGCCTCGCCCTCGATCCTCAGGCCTTCGCGCAGGATGGGCAGGTCGAGGCCCTCGGCGAAGGCCGGCCACAGGTCGCGGGCCCGGCGCAGCAAGGCCAGGTGCGAGGCCGAAACGGGGTCGAACAGGGTCTCGGCCACCGGGGCCAGCATGCCCGCCGCCACGCCCGAGGCGTTGTCGCCCAGGGGCCGGGGATCGAACACCGTGACGTCCAGGCCGGCGCGCGCCAAACCCAGCGCCACGGCCGATCCGATCGCGCCGGCGCCGGCCACCGCCACCCGCGCGCGCAGCTTCGTCTCCATGGGGCGCACACACCCTCGCTCGCGCCAAACGTCAAGCCCGCCTGGACAATTTGCCGACGGGGCGGATGTGTCAGAGGCGTGACTAAGGCGACCGCATGGGTTTATCCTGTCTTAACCAAGCTGAACCGCACGCCCTGCCCCGCCATGCGGGCGCGCTCGCGGGAGGAACATGAAGCGGATGACCGAAAAACTGCCCGCCGACGTGGCTCACCCGGTCGATCTCTATGTCGGGGCCCGCCTTCGGATCCGCCGCAAGGTTCTGGGCCTCAGCCAGACCCAGCTCGCCGACGCCCTGGGCATCACCTTCCAGCAGATCCAGAAGTACGAACGAGGCGCCAATCGCATCAGCGCTTCCAAGCTGTACGAGGCCGCGCGCCTGCTGCAGTCGCCGGTGTCCTACTTCTTCGAGGGCCTGGACGAGACCGCTCAGAGCGGCGTCGACGACGGCTTCGCCCAGCGCATGACCCAGTTCGTGGCCACGCCGGAGGGGCTGGAGCTGGCGGGCCTGTTCCCGCGCCTGGACGACCGCCGCCTGCGCCGGCGGGTGGTCGATCTGGTCAAGGCCATGGTCGACGAGGAACCGGGCGCCGCGGCGACCTAAGGTCCCGCCTGGAGCCCGGGCGTCCGTCCGCGCGTTCCGTCAGGTCCCGGCCTTGGCCACCGCCTTCGGACCTTCATGCTGCCCCTGCTGGCCCTCTTCCTGATCTGCGTCGTGGTCACGCCCTCGGCCGGCGAGGCCCTGCGCGAGCGTCATCGCGCCGCCCAGAGGCGCAAGCGGATCGAGGCCTTCCTGCGCGACAGCCCCGTCGCCGACTATCATTTCGACTGATCGACCCAGGAGGCTCCGGCCGGGCGGGCCAGCGGCGCCGTGCCGCACCTTGGGGACCTTTCGCGAAACAGCGTTCGAGCGCAGAATCCACGCCAGGGAGCAGAGGCGGCCACGGCCGCCCGTCAGTCCGGGAGCGTAGAGGTGACAGCGTCTTCGAGGGCGGCCACGGGCCGTGTTCGATATTGGTGGCAGGCCCATCCGATGGCCGGCCTGACCGTGGGCTGGATCGCCATCGCCCTGGTCGCCTGGCGCCTCTGGGCCGCCTTCTCCGGACCCCACGCCTAGCCTCGGGGTCCCACCTTTCGCGCAACGAAAAAGCCCGGAGCGAGAGCCCCGGGCTTTTCGGTCTTCGACGATGGTACCACCTCTCGGGCTCGAACCGAGGACCTCTAGATCCACAATCTAGCGCTCTAACCAACTGAGCTAAGGCGGCGTATCGCGAGGCAGTGTCTTTAGTCGGACGCGCCCGCCGGATCAAGCGCCGAAACGGGGCATTCACACGAAAACGCCCCGAAGCCGTGAAGCTTCGGGGCGCTCGTTTCCTGGCGGGTCTCGCGTTCCCTAGCGGGGAACGTTGAAGACCAGCGGCACGGTGACCTGACCGCCTTCCACCGGAGCGCCGTCAAGCGTCTTCGGCTTCATGCGGAACAGCCGCGACATCTTCAGAGCAGCGTCCCCGAAGCCGTAGTCGGCCGGGTTCTCCGAAACCACCGAGCAGTTCTCGAGAGAACCCTTGGCGGTGACGGTGCACTGGATCGTCGCCCGACCGTTGACTTCCATCCGCTGCGCCCGATCCGGGAAGTAGCGGGCGAGGTCTTCGCCGGTCGGCTTACGCAGCCAGTCGGGACGCGTCACGACCGACGCGCGGACCGGCGGGTTCGTCGGAACCGGCGGCACGTTCGAGATCACCGGCGGCGCCGTTTGCTCGACCCGTTCCTTCACAGGCGGGATCGGCAGCGGCGGCGGCGGAGTCACGTCCGGCGGCGGAGCGATCGGCGGCCTCGGCTGCACCACCGCCGGAGGCGGAGGCGGAGCGTTGGTCGGCGGCGGCGGCGGGGGCGGAGGAGGCGGCGGCGGCGGCGGGGGCGGCGGAGGCAGCTCCACGTCCACGGCGTCGTCGTGATACTCCTTCATCACCGCTTCGAACTTCTGCTTCGCCAGATACGCGAACAAAGCAGCGTGTACGCCGACGACAACGAGCGTCGCGATACCGAAGGCGCCGAGGCCCTTCTTCTTTCGCGGGCCTTCCGAGGTGAGCGGGTCGTAGTGGCGATGCTCAGGCGCTTGTTGTTCAGCCATGCATCACCCCTAGCTGTTCTGATCCTTGCCGATGAGCGCCACGCTGTAGAAGCCGTTGTCCTGGAGGGTGTTCATCACCTCCATGAAGGCCCCGTAGCGCGTCTTTTCGTCGGCGCGGATATAGATGCGCTCCTTGGTGGGATCGCGACGACCGATATTCTTCGTAAGGTCCGCACCCATCTCGTCGACCGTAGTAGGGTCGTCGCCAATGAAGACCTTTCCAGAAGCCTTGATCGAAATGTAGATCGGCTTTGGCGGGCTCGTCGACGGTTTAGCGACCGCCGGCGGCAGGTTGACTTCGACCGACACGGAGGCGAGCGGAGCCGCCACCATGAAGATGATCAGGAGGACCAGCATGACGTCCACGAAGGGCGTGACGTTGATCTCACTGTTCTGCTCGACGTTAAACCTGTCGCCCCCACCGCCTGAGAGTTTGGCGGCCATCGGTCTTACGCCCCTTTGTCGAGCTGGCGCGAAATGGCGTTCATCAGTTCAGCGACGAAGCCCTCCGAGCGCGTGCCGTAGCCGGAGATGCGGGTCTGGAAGAAGTTGTAGAAGATAACGGCCGGGATAGCGGCGAACAGACCGATACCGGTGGCGAGCAGCGCCTCGGCGATGCCGGGGGCGACGACGGCCAGGTTGGTCGTGTTGGTGTTGGCGATGCCGATGAACGAGGTCATGATCCCGTAAACCGTACCGAACAGACCGATGAACGGACCGGCCGAGCCGACCGAGGCCAGGAACACCATGCCGCCCGACAGGCGCTTAACCAGCGAGGCTTGCACCGCGTTGATGGCGTAGGTGGCGCGCGACAGGGTCGAGTCGCGGTGTTCGCCGCCGACGGCCAGGCCGGCTTGGCGCGACAGTTCGACTTCTTGGGCGGCCGCGGCGGCCATGTCGGCCATCGGGTTGCCTTCGAATTCTTCCGACGAGCCGATGCGGGCGATGTCGGCGATCGAGCGAGCGCCGCGGAAGGCTTCCAGGAACTTGTCCGACTGCTTGTTCAGGGCACCGAACTCGAACAGCTTGGTGATCAGCAGGACCCACGAGAAGACCGAGGCCAGGATCAGGCCGATCATCACGACCTTAACCACCATCTGAGCCGACATGAACATGCCGATCGGGGTCAGGGAGTGGGACTTCATCTTCTCGGTCGCGGCGACGCCGGCGTCGAGCGGCTCTTCGGCCGGAGCGGCGGCGGGAGCCGGCGTGGCGGCCGGAGCGGCGGCTTCGGTGGTGGCCGGCGCAGGAGCAGCAGCGTCCTGGGCGAAGGCCGGGGCGCTCGCCATCAGCGCAACGGCGCCGACGAGAGCGATGAGGGGGGTTTTCCGTTTAATGTCGAGCATCTGTCGCCAGTTCCTGATTGGTCTAGCACGTTTGGACCGAGGGTCGTCGCGCGAGAGCGTCTCCACCCTAATTGAATAGCCTGCGGTCCACCGATCGCTCGGACGTCCCACAAACCCGCTTCGCAGCGCTCGACCCGTTACGCCCCCCAAGTCAGGCTCATGCCCGGCAAGAAGGATCGTTTCGAAGCGCGTGTGACCGCCTCCTCTTTCGAGGTGGCGATCTTACCGCAATGTTAGAATTGCGGCAGGGGTCCTTTGGCAACCCCTTTTCGTACCGTCAAGGGGTGACGGAGGGCATAAATTCACCGCCGCCTCGATGCCCCCCGCGCCCTTGCCGCACCGCACAAATGATAAATCAGGATTTGAAGGCGGTTTTTCCCTATCAAAGGGAATATGAATGTTGCGGCGCAACATGTCGACAAAACACCGGTCTCGAACACAGGACCCCGACGAGCATCCTGGCAAAGCGCAATCTAACCGCGAAATGAACGCCCTGAAGATCTGGCCTGTGCGATCCACGCTAGCTCGCTGGACCGGTTTCAAGAGCGCTTTTCTTGTCCCAGCCCCCTTCAATCCGGGGTTTTGAGGCAAGAATTGATCCTGTCGGTCAACGGGACCGAGTTCCCGCGCCGGACCGCCCGCGCTCTCGGTCGGCGAGATGCCCGGCCCGGCGCCGGAGTCGGATGCACCGTCGTATCCGTCGAAGCGGCCTGTCGCCTCGCCCCCTTCTTCGGACAGCCGACCTCCGACGCTCCGGCGGCCGGCTTCCGACAGGGCTCCGACGCTAAAATTTCACGGCTGCCCTGAGAGGGACGCCACTGATCAAAGCTGCGGCGCCGGAAGGCGCCTGACCTCTAAGACCCTAGTCGCCCACGACCGCCTGGGAGGGCGCCGTCTGGGCGATGAGCGGCCGCCCGTCGCGCTCGTGGGCCAGCAGGCCGGCGGTCAGGATTCCACCGGCGATCAGATAGGCGAGCCACAGGGCGATCGTCCTGACCTCCGCACGCGGATTCGGCGGACGCTTGGCGTCATGCCGGTCGAAATCGTTCTCGCCCCCGAACATCATTGGATCGGCCCCCCGGCTTCGAAGGCCAAGCTTTCGTCCGGCGGCGCGAGAGTCAACGCCAAACTCCCCACTTGGTGGAGCCGGATCGTTTTACCGCGAGGATGATGCGGACGAGCCAGAGAATGACCGCGCCGCGACCGCGACCGGGGTTCGAAGTAAGCCGTTTTCGATGTGAGGAAGTGGTGCCTGGGGGCGGATTCGAACCACCGACACGCGGATTTTCAATCCGCTGCTCTACCAACTGAGCTACCCAGGCCCTGGGCCTAAAGAGCGGTGGAAACCGCTCCGGCGCCCGCCCGACGGCGGGGAGCCGCGTCTATAGGGGAGGCTAAAAACGAAGTCCAGCCCCTCTTGAAACGATCTCGAACTATTCGCGCCCGAAGTCTGTGGACGGCGGATTTTCCTCGTCATCGTCGGCGCCGGGCACCACGTAGCGATCCGAGAGCCAGCGGTTCAGGTCGATGTCGGCGCAGCGCTTGGAGCAGAAGGGCTTGAAGGCCGGCTCCGTCGGTTTCTTGCAGATCGGGCAGGCGCTCATGAGGACGCGACCTCCAGGCGGTCGTTGGGCCAGTCGGCGACGACGGCCAGGGTGAATCGGCGGCCGATCTTGTCGGCCAGGGCCTGGTCGAGGGCCGCGAAGGCCTCGGCCACGGCGGGCGAGCAGCGGCCGGCCAGACGCCCCCCGGGATCGGCCCTGCCCTCGCGCTCGAAGGCCCGGACCAGCCGCAGAGCGCCGGCGCGAGCCGACAGAGCGCCCGACTCGTCCAGCAGACGGTCGAGAATTGGCTTGGCCCGGCGCGGCACGACCATCTCCAGCGCCCCGAACTTGCTGATCGCCCCGATTCCCACGCCGGGATTGTCGATGGCGAAGGCGTTGCGGGCGGCCGTGGTCAGGGCCGGGCCATCGTGGCCGCGCCCGACCAGGTCGAACACCACCAGCCCGGCCAGCCCCTTCAGGCGCAGGACCCGGGCGGCCGTCGTGAAGGCGGCCATGTTGGCGGCGCGGGCGGCCTTCTTGGAATCACCCTCGCGGGCGCCGAGATCGACATCCACGGCCACGAGGGCCCGGGTCGCCTCGATGCTGACGTCGCCGCCGCCCGGCAGGGCGAAGACCGTGGCCAGGGCCTCGGCCTCGGCGGCCTCGACCATCTCCAGGGCGCCCAGACCCTGAGTCGGCGAACCGGACTTCACCCAGAGGCGCAGCAGCTCCTCCAGGGTCGGGGCATGGGCCAGCACGCGGGGCTCGCCCTCGGCGGGGCCGACATAGCGGGCCACGCCCGACTTGCCGCACCGCGAGGGTTGGCGAATCTCGATCTCGACCACCTGGCCCTCGACCAGCTTGGGCATGTCGGGCTTGAGCGCCAGCAGGAGGTCCGCCCCACCCGGCAAAGCGACGAAGGCGGAGTTGAAGGCGCGCTCGATCTTCTTGACCCGGGCCACACCGCGAACGCCCTCGGCGTCCAGCGGATCGTCCCCGTCCCAGCGAGCGACCAGACGCTCGGGGCGACCGTCCAGGGTGACGACCCCGACGGTCTCGCCGATGCCGGTATAGAGGTAGGCGCGGCGCTCGCTCATTCTGGTTTCTTCCAGCCCAGGCCCGTCAGCAGGTTCATCGTCTCGTAGAGCGGCAGGCCCACCACCGAGGTGTAGGAGCCATGCAGGTCGACGATGAAGCCGCCCGCCATGCCCTGCACGCCGTAGCCGCCGGCCTTGCCGCTCCATTCGCCGCCGGCCAGGTAGTCGGCCTGCTCGGCGTCGGACAGATGCTTGAACTGCACGCGGGTCTCGACCAGACGCGAAGCCTCGCGGCCGTCCGGCGCGATCAGGGCCACGCCGGTCAGGACCTTGTGGTTGCGGCCCGACAGCAGCTTGAGGCAGCGGGCGGCCTGCTCTTGCGTCTCGGCCTTGGGCAGGATGCGTCGGCCCACGGCCACCACCGTATCGGCGGCCAGGACCAGGCAGCCGGGCGAGCGGGGCGCGACCGCCCTCGCCTTCTCGACCGCCAGACGCAGAGCATGACGCCGCGGGGTTTCGTCCCGCAGCGGCGTTTCATCGATATCGGCTGGATCGACCCGATCCGGGACGACGCCGACCTGCGCCAGCAGGTCCAGGCGCCGGGGGCTCGCGCTGGCCAGGACCAGCGGCGCGCGCTGGACGACCATTCGCCAGCCCTACTTGAAGCGGTAGGTGATGCGGCCCTTGGTCAGGTCGTAGGGCGTCATTTCCACGAGCACCTTGTCGCCGGCCAGCACGCGGATGCGGTTCTTGCGCATCTTGCCGGCGGTGTGGGCGATGATCTCGTGATCGTTTTCCAGCGTCACGCGAAAGGTCGCGTTCGGCAGCAGTTCGCTGACCGTACCGGGAAACTCGAGCAGTTCTTCCTTAGCCATCAGGCCTCTCAAAACGGGTTACGCCATGCCGGTAAAGCCCCCGCGACGATTGAGTCGGGAGGGCCAGCGCGGCTGCGAGGCGGGGCTTATAGCGCATTCACCCCCCGAACGTCGATGGCGCGCCGAAACGTTGTCGAATCGCCGTGGCCAAGGCGTCACGCACCTCGCGGTAGGCCGCCAACATGGCGTCGCGCGAGCCGTCCGCAAGGGTGGGGTCGTGGGTCGGCCAATATTCGATGTCGGTGGCGCGGTCGCGGGCCAGCTCGACGGCCCGGTGCTGGGCCTCGGGGGTCAGGGAGATGACCACGTCGAAGCTGTCGTCCTCCAGCTGGGCGAAGCTCTTGGGCTTGTGTGTGGTGACGTCCAGGCCCAGCTCGTCCATCACCACGGCCACGAACGGGTCGACGCCGTCGTCGGAGGGGTCCGGCTTCAGCCCGCACGAATCGACGAAGGCCCGGGTGCCGTAGAAGTGCTTAAACAGCGCCTCGGCCATCGGCGAGCGCACCCGGTTGTAGTTGCAGGCGAACAGCACCGCGTCCGGAAGCACCGACAAGGCCCCTACCCCCGCCAGTGCAGCGCGCAGATCAGGGTGAACAGCCGGCGGGCGGTGTCGAGGTCGGTCTTCACCTTGCCCTCCAACCGCTCGCGCAGGAGGTTGGAGCCGTCGTTGTGCAGCCCCCGCCGGCCCATGTCCAAGGCCTCGATCTGCTGGGGCGAGGAGTTGCGGATCGCCGAATAGTAGCTGTCGCAGATCATGAAGTAGTCCTTGATCACCCCCCGGAAGGGCGACAAGGACAAAAGGTGCCGGCGCTCATAGTTCGGCCCGGCGATATCGAAGGCCAGGCGGTTCTCGATCAGCGACAGCTTCAGCTCATAGGGTCCGCCCGACGCCTCGACCGGCTCGAAATAGTTGCCGTCCAGCAGGTCGAAGATCGCCACCTGCCGCTCCTGCTCCTGGTCCCGCGAGGCGGCGGCCAGACTATCCTCGTCGATGAGGATGGACTTGAGGAACTGGGAGGACTTCGGATCGGACATCGTCGGGAGATTTGCCCCTTAAGGCTTGGTTGGCAATCGAATGGATGCGGAGAGCGCGTGGGCCGGCAGGCCCTCGGCCTCGGCCAGGGCGACGGTGTGCGGCCCCAGGATCGCGAACGAGGCCGCGTCGCACTTCACGATCGAGGTGCGCTTGAGGAAGTCGTAGATCGACAGGCCCGACTGGAAGCGCGCCGCGCGGCTGGTGGGCAGCACGTGGTTGGAGCCGGCCACGTAGTCGCCGATGGCTTCCGGGGTTAGGCGGCCCAGGAAGATCGCCCCGGCGTGGCGCACGCGATCGGCCAGGCGCTCGGGCTCGTCGAGAGCGAACTCGACGTGCTCGGGCGCTAGCAGGTCCACGAGGCGCGGGCTCTCGTCCAGGGGGCAGAGGATGATCGCCCCGTGGTCGCGCCACGACAGGGCCGCGTCCTCGCCGGTGGCCAGGGTCTTCAGCCGGGCGTCGACCGCGTCGGAGACGGCCTGGGCGAAGGCCTCGTCGTCGGTGATCAGGATCGACTGGGCGGCCGGGTCATGCTCGGCCTGGCTCAGCAGGTCGGCGGCGATCCAGTCGGGATCGTTGTTCCTGTCGGCCACCACGACGATCTCGGACGGACCGGCCAGGGCGTCGATGCCGACCACGCCGTAGAGACGGCGCTTGGCGGCGGTGACATAGGCGTTGCCGGGGCCGACGATCTTGTCGACCGGCTGGATCGGCCCGGCGCCGTAGGCCAGGGCGGCCACGGCCTGGGCCCCGCCGATGCGCCAGATCTCGGTGACCCCGGCCTCCTTGGCGGCGGCCAGCACCGCCGGCTGCAGCTTGCCGGGCGGGGTGACCATGGCGATGCGGTCGACCCCGGCCACCTGGGCGGGCACGGCGTTCATCAGCACGGTCGAAGGATAGGCCGCCCGGCCGCCGGGCACATAGACGCCCACGGCTTCCAACGGCGTCCAGCGCCAGCCCAGCGAGACGCCGGCCTCGTCGATCCAGCTCTGGTCCTGCGGCTTCTGGCGAGCGTGGAAGGCGCGGATGCGGGCGGCGGCGAAGGCGATGGCCTCGCGGACCTCGGCCGAGCATTCGGCGGCGCCGGCCGCGATCTCCTCGGCGGTGACGCGGATGGTGTCCTCGGTCAGGTCCACCCGGTCGAAGCGGCTGGTGAAGCTGAGCACGGCGGCCAGGCCGTCGGTCCTGACGGCGTCCAGCACGTTGCGCGCGGCCGCGTCCACGTCCTCCGGCGCGCCCCGGCGCTCGTCGAGGAAGGCCTTGAAGGCGGCGGGGAAAGACGGGTCGGAAACGTTGAAGCGGCGCATGCGGCCTAGATGCGGGTTTTTGGACAAGACACAAGAGGTTTGGTGCGGCGACTGCTTGCCCCCTACGGACCGCTTCGCGGTCGTCTTCCCCCATAGGGGGAAGAGGTGCGATAGCGCGGCGTCCTCCGCCCCCTCCGGGGGCGGACAGACCGCGAAGCGGTTAGGTGGGGGCAAGGGAGTGCGATCCCACGCCAGCGGCTGTGAGAAATGGGAAGGGTGCGAAGCGCCCGGGCCTCGCCCGGATGATTTGCAGTTATGTGTACCGTTTCGACGAAGTCCGTGCGCTTCGCGTGGACCGTTTTCCAGAAGCCTTCGGATCGCGGATTTTTAACCCGCTCCGATGGAGGCCCCCGACGGGCGGGATACTGGCTGCATCCCGGACCGCAGAGGCGATTTCAGCCCCTGCCTGTCGCGCATCGTCTTTCGGCCCCGTGGGGGTGCTCCCCTCGTCCGGCCGGCCCGCCGCGAACCCAATCCAAGGCTCCGACACGCCGACCGGCCCGAAAGGCCCCACGCAACCGGCCAACGGACGCTTCCCGCTCGACCACCCCTGAAAGCCGTTCGGTCGCCGGCCGGACGCCCTTCCCATGCTTTCAGGTGACATCAGGATACGGCCGGTCCGACACCCTGCTGGGAATAAAGATTTAGCGTAGTGATTTCAGTGGATTGCCCCCCCACCAAGCCGGGGACATGCACTTGTGCGTGTCCCCATCAGCATCCCGAACGCCTCAAGAAACCAAACACGGCGAGGCGGTTGGGGACACGCACAAGCGCATGTCCCCGGCCCTGGCCGCGCCTCCACCCACGATAAAAACGCGCGAGGTTGTCGACAAACCCGCCCCTCGTTCGTCATCCAGATACGACCCACCGCCCGGAGCCGCCCGATGAGCCCGACCATCACCGCCTTCGAACGATCCCCCGACCGGGGCCGGGGCCTGGCCCGCGACATGCGGGTGCGCTGGGCGCTCGAGGAGGTCGGCCGACCCTACGATGTGCGGCTGGTCTCGTTCGCCGCCATGAAAGAGCCCCCGCACCTGGCGCTGCACCCGTTCGGCCAGATCCCGACCTACGAGGACGGCGACCTGGTGCTGTTCGAGTCCGGCGCCATCGTCCTGCATATCGCCCAGAACCATCCGGGCCTGCTGCCCGACGAGGCCGCGGCACAGGCCCGGGCGATCTCCTGGATATTCGCGGCGGTGGACACGGTCGAGCCGCCGATCTTCGAGTTCAGCCTGGCGGGCGTACTGGAGCGCGACAAGCCCTGGTTCGAAGAGCGACAGGCCATGCTGGAGGACCGTGTCCGAGGCCGGCTGGACCAGCTTTCCGCTCGCTTGGGTGACGCCGACTGGCTGGACGGCGCCTTTAGCGCCGGCGACCTGATAATGGTGACGGTGCTGCGCCGGCTGGGCGCCTCGGGGCTGCTGGGCGCCTATCCGACCCTGGCGGCCTATATCGCCCGAGCCGAGGCCCGCCCCGCCTACCAGCGCGCCTTCGCCGACCAACTGGCGGTGTTCACGAAGGCTGAAAACCCTCTCTCATAGAGAGAGGGAGGGGCCCACCGCGCAGCGGTGGGAGGGTGAGAGGTTTCACCGCTGGCCGGAAAGGCTCTGCGGCCACCGCAGGGGACATGCTCTCACGGCAGTGCCTCGCAGACTGATCGACGACCGTGGGGTGAGTGCGTGTCCCCACCTTCGGCCACAACGCTTCCAAGCTCGGCGGACGACTTTGGGGACACGCACTCACATCGAACGCTCTGCGAACCACCGCTCGCCTTGCCGTGAGAGCATGTCCCCTGAACAGCCGTGACCCATCCTGAGAGTTTGTTACCTCTCACCCTCCCATGGCTTCGCCATGGGCCCCTCCCTCTCTCAAAGAGAGAGGGATTTGGCGGCCCCGCCCCCGACCCGCATCGCCGTCACATAGACCGCCGCCGCGATCGCCGCTCCGACGAACCAGGCGTAGTCGTAGAGCCCCGTCCATGGCGCGCCGATCCCCGCCGCCGAGGGCAGGCCGGCCGCCTTCAGGAAGCCCGGCAGGTTGGGCGCGACGCCGATCAGGAAGGCCGCCACGGCCGCCAGGTTCCAGCCCTTGAAATAGGTGTAGCGCCCCGTCCGGTCGTACAGGGCCGCGACGTCCAGCCGGGCGCGACGCAGCAGCCAGTAGTCGGCGATCAGGATACCGGCCACCGGCCCCAGCAGGGCGCCGTAACCGGTCAGCCAGACGAAGATGTAGCCCTGGGTGCTCTCCAGCAGCTTCCACGGCATGATCAGCACGCCGATCCCAGCCGTGATCCAGCCGCCCGTGCGATAGCTGATCCTGGACGGCCACAGGGCCGAGAAGTCGTAGGCCGGCCCCACCAGATTGGCGGCGATGTTGCACGAGACGGTGTCGAGGCTGATGATCAACAGGCCCACCAGCACCGCGATCCCGCCGATGTTGCCCGACAGGGCCACCGGGTCCCACACCGGCTTGCCGTAGATCAGCACCGTGGCCGAGGTGACGATGACACTCATGGTGGCCAGCAGAGCCATCGGCCCGGGCAGGCCTATCGCCTGACCCACGATCTGGTCGCGCTGGGTGCGGGCGAAGCGCGTGAAGTCCGGGATGTTCAACGCCAGGGTCGCCCAGTAGCCGGTCATGGCGGTGACGGCGGGGCCGAAGTCCTTCCAGAACCGGCCGGCCTTGGCGCCGCCAGGGTCGTAGGCGCTGGGCTCGTGCAGGATCGGGCCGATGCCGCCGGCCTTGCTGAGCGCCCACCAGACCAGCAGGCCGCAGACGATCACCTTCACCGGCGCGGTCCAGGTCTCCAGCTTGCGCACCGTCTCCAGGCCCTTGGTGACGAACAGCAGCTGGATCGCCCAGAAGGCGGCGAACGACAGCAGCTGGCCCACCCCGATGCCCAGCACCGGCACCATCGGCCCGACCAGGCTCTTGCCCACCATCACGCCCAGCAGGGTCAGCAGAGCCCCGCCGCCGATCCAGGTCTGGATGCCGTACCAGCCGCACGCCACGATGGCTCGGGCCAGGGCCGGCGCCCGCGCGCCGCGCCAGCCGAACGAGGCCCGGGCCAGCACCGCATAGGGCACGCCCCACTTGGCCCCCGCATGGCCGATCAGCAGCATCGGGACCAGCACGATCAGATTGCCGGCCAGCACGGCCCACACCGCCTGCCCCGCCGACATCCCCTGCTCGATCAGGCCCGCGGCCAGCATGTAGGCGGGCACGGCGATGACCATGCCCAGCCACAGGGCCGCGAAGTGCCGCGCCTTCCAGGTGCGCTGCTCGGCCGTGGTCGGCGCGAGGTCGGGATTCCAGAGGGTGCTGTCGGCTCGGTCGTTCATCTCGCCCCCGCGATGCGTCGTGGGCGGACCATCGACCAGCGTTCGGCGGAGGTCACGCGGAAACTTCGCCCTCGCGCCCCGGTCGGTGAATCGCCTTAATCCCTGGCGTGTCAGGGGGACCGGTCATGAAAGAACTCGTCGCATCCGTCCGTAGCGGCTTCACCGGCCTGCTGCGGTTTTCAGGGCGGGACACCGCCAAGCGCTTCTGGCCCTATGCCGGCCTGGTGATCGCCCTGTTCTTCCTGGCCACGTTCGCGATCATGGCCCCGACCATGATGTCGAGCTTCGCCAAGATGCAGGCCTTCGCGGTCGCCCATCCCGACCAGGCCACCGTCACCCAGGGTCCGGGCTCCTACTCGATCGAGATCCATGGCGATCACCCCGAGCTGATGCCCGACCTGACGCCCTTCTTCGCGGTGCTGCGGGCCAGCTGCGCGGTGGCGGTCGCGCTGCTGGCGGCGGCCGTCACGCGGCGACTGCACGACCGGGGCCGGCGCGGCTGGTGGGGCCTGCCGCCGCTGGTCTTCCTGACGACCGGGATGATCCTGTTCCCGCCTCTCTTCCAGACGATGATGCGGCAAAGCGACGTTGCGCCGGAAACGCTGGCGATGTTCGGCCTGATGTTCGTCAACAACCTGCTGTACCTGGCCTCGCTGGGGCTGCTGGTCTTCCTGCTGGCGGGCGCGAGCCAGCCGGGCGAGAACCGCTTCGGCCCGCCCGCGCCCTGAGCGGTTCAGCCCATCCCGGCATAGGCCAGGGTCGCGAGCCCGGCCCCGAACACCAGGACCATGGCCACGATGCCCACGCGGCCCCACTGGATGCAGGGGCCGGCATGCCGAAGCTCGGCGGACTCGGGCTTGTTGATGTCGCACTTGTTGAAGAACACAGGACGCGCACGGACGCGCGTCGCGAACACGGCGTCAGCCATGGCGATAGTCTCCCTAACGAACCCGCCTCTCTGACGGAGGCGTACAGTCAGGGTTAACACGAAAACTCGCCCAACGGGCGAATTTCGGAGCGTTTTCGGTCGGAAATCGACTCAAAAATCGCGTTTTCGACGCCAAAAACTGTCAAAGACGTCGAAAAACGCGAGATTTTCGAAAATCGGCTATTTGACGATGCCGTCCACCGTCTGCCGCGTGACGGCATGATAGAGCGGCCGGGTCGTGGCGTAGAGGTCCTTGGCGATGGGCTGGCCCCACTCGCCCTGGGCCATCAGGTCCTTGAACAGCGGGGCCACGAACTTGCGGCGGCCCTGCTCGGTCAGGAAGGCCTTCAGCGACGGCACGGCCGGGTCGTAGCGGTTGGCCACGGCCAGTTCCAGCCAGACGAAGCGGATCTCGCTGTTGCCCTGGGCCGACAGGCCGAAGGCGGCGTCCAGCTCGGCCAGGCGCTCGGCCGACAGCTGGCGCGGCAGGCTGGCGACGAAGCGGGTGCGCTCGGGCGTGCTCCAGGCCTTCCACTTGGCCAGCGGCGCTGCGCCGCCCTTGGCGTAGGCGGCGGCCAGGGCGTCCACCGCCGGGAAGGCGGCCGACTTCACGTGGACGGCGTTGTCGGGCAGGCCCACGTCATAGACCCACTTGTCGATGCCGATCTCGGCTTCCAGCTTGGGATCGCCCTTGATCAGATTGGCCCGCAGATCGGCGACGAAGCCGGCCGTGGTCTGGCTCTGGAAGGCGTGGCGGGCGAAGTAGTCCTTGAGGTAAGCGTCCCAGCGCTCGCGGCCGACGGCCTTCTCGATGGTGCGCAGGAAGGTCGCGCCCTTCTGATAGGCGATGTCGGTCATGCCGTCGTCGGGATCGCGGCCGGTCAGGTCCAGATGCAGGCGGGTGTCGGCGCCGGTGGGACCGCCGGCGTCCTTGATGGCGTCCTGCAGGTCGCTCCAGCCCAGGTCCGCCAGCATGTCGGCGCGGGCCTTGCCGTAGAGCTTCTCCATGATCCGGTTTTCGAAATAGTCGGTGAAACCCTCGTTCAGCCAGAAGTCGGACCAGGTGGCGTTGTTGACGAGGTTGCCCGACCAGGAGTGGGCCAGTTCGTGCGCCACCAGGCTGACCAGCGAGCGGTCGCCGGCGATGATGGTGGGCGTGGCGAAGGTCAGGCGCGGGTTCTCCATGCCGCCGAACGGGAACGACGGCGGCAGCACCAGCAGGTCGTAGCGGCCCCAGGCATAGGGGCCGTAGAGGCTCTCGGCCGCCTCGACCATCTTCTCGACATCGACCAGCTCGTTGGCGGTCTTCTTCATCACCGACGGCTCGGTATAGACGCCGGTGCGCTTGCCCAGGGGCGTGAAGGTCAGGTCGCCGATGGCGATGGCGATCAGGTACGAGGCAACCGGCTTGTCCATCTTGAACCGATAGGCGCGGCCGCCGCCGGCCACGGGCTCGCCGTCCGGGGTCAGCATCTCGGCGCTCATCACGGCCTTCAGCCCCTCGGGCGCGACGATGCGGGCGGTCCAGGTCTGGCGAATGCCGGGGCTGTCCTGGGTGGGAATCCAGCTGCGGTTGAGGATCGCCTCGCCCTGGCTGAACAGGTACGGCTTGACCTTGCCCGCCGTCTGCGAAGGCGTCAGCCATTGCAGGGCCGCGCCGCCGGGCGCGCTGTCATAGCTGACCACGATGCGGCGGGCGCCGTTGAGGGTGACTGTCAGGGGCGCGCCCAGGTGCGGGTCGCTGGCGCCCAGGGTCCACGGCAGGGCCGCGCCCTTGTCGTCCGTGATCGACTTGATCACCAGGCCCTTGCTGTCGAGCACCACCTCTTTCGCGTCCGGCGCGGCGGCGATGTCGAGGGCGGCCGTGCCGGTCATCTTCTGGCCGGCGAAGTCGGCGGTCAGGTCCAGGTCCACGTGGGTCACGCGGGCCACCAGCGGCTGGGCGTAGGAGTGGATGTCGCGCGCCTCGGGCGTGGCCAGGATGGCGGGCAGCGGCGGAGTCGTCTGGGCCAGGACGGGCGCGGCGGCGGTCGACAGCAGAAGCGCCAGCAGGGCGGCGCGGGTGGTGGTCTTCAGGGACATGGACCGGTTCCGTGTTCGCAAAAAGCGTTGGGTCCGTCTTAGCCCAGCGCGAGACGCGGTCCACCCTCAACTGTCATCCCGGACGCAGCGAAGCGAAGATCCGGGACCGACCCGAAGCGCCGAGTTCCAAGTCGGTCCCGGATCGGCGCGCTGCGCGCTTGTCCGGGATGACAGTCCTTGGGGCTGCTTAAATGTAGTCCAGCAGGCTGGTCCCGCCGGTGTTCACGCTGCCGTCGCTGTTGAACAGCGAGTTGAGCTTCTCCGACAGGTTCTGCATGGCCACCATCTTGTCGTAGAGGGCCGGGGTCCAGCCGGCGGCCTGGCGTTCCTCGTCGCTCATGGCGGCGTACTGGGTGATCAGGCTCTTGCCGAAGGCCGAGCTGTCCGCCCCCTGGGTGCTCTTGTAGGCGTTGGAGACGCTGTCGCGGTTGCGGGCCTTCACCTCGGTGGCGGCCTGGGCGATCTCGTGCTCGGAGAACTGGCCGCCCTTGTTCAGGGCCACGGCGGCCAGGGAGCGGTCGTCGAACTTGGAAAAGTCGATGGTCCCGTCGTCGGGGCCGGTGGCCATGCCCTCCCCGGTCGCCGAGGCGTACTGCTTGTCGAGCACCGAGCGGACGTCGGAGGCCACGGCGGCGATGTCGCGCGTGCGCGGGCTGGCCACCACCCCGCCGGTGTCTTTCAGGTAGGCCGCGACCGGGTCGCCGTCGATGCCCGTGGGCTGAACGCCGGGCTTGTCGGTGGCCTGCTTGAGACCCTCGGTCAGGGCGGCCTTGTCCTTGGACCACTGGGCCATGGCCTTCTCTTCCGGCCCGGCGGCCTCGAGATTGGCCAGGGCCGCCTTGTAGAGCCCGGCATAGTCGCCGGTCACCCGCATGGCCGAGGCCGAGGCCGACAGCGAGGCGTCGCGGTTGGCCTTCATCTGCAGGGTGGCGACCACCTGCTCCTCGATGGAGAACTTGCCGCCCCTGTTGCTGGCGATGGCGTAGAGGCTGCGGCGATCCAGGCCCGAGACGTCGATGGTCGCCTTGCCATCCTTCAGGGCGCTGGAGGCCTTGGCGTCCGACAGCAGCTTGTCGAGGCTGGAGCGGGCCGAGGCGACCACCGCGTCGGTGGTGCGGTTATCGGTCTGGGCCGCCAGCGCCGCCTGGGCCTCGGCCGACAGGGTGACGTTGACGCTGGCGCTGGTGGTCGCGGCGGCGCTCGCCGACTGGCCATAGGCGTTGGTCGCCGTCGCGGCCGACGTCGCCTGGGACGAGGCGGTGTTGAGCAGGGCGTAGGCGGTCGAACCGTAGCCGGTGACGCTGCTGACCATGGCGGACCTTTCTGCCCGCCGCGAAAGATTGGGAATCGCGACGGCGGTGAAACACGCCGCAACCAAGCCGCATCATGGTTAATCCGCGATTAACCATGATGTCGCCTCTCCGTCTCAGACCGCGTCGGCCGCGTTTTCCTCCCAGGCGAAATCGTAGAACACCCGCAGCACGTTGCCGTCGGGATCGTGCGCCAGGAACTCGTAGAGCTTGTAGGGCTGGGCCTGCGGAGGCTGGACGATCCTGGCCCCAGCCGCCGACCATTCGGCGTGCAGCGCATCGACCTCGGCGCGGCCGTCGAGATTGATCCACAACGCCAGCGGCCCCTGGTTTCCCAGGGCCGACCGGTAGTCGGCGTTGGCCATGAACAGCCGGCTGTCCCCGCGCGAGACGCAGGCCAGGCCGATGTCGTCGGCGGACCAGTCGACGGAAAAGCCCAGCCGGTCGCGATAATAGGCCAGGCCCACGTCCAGGTCGGACACGGGGATCTCCGGGCAGGCTGCCGGGAACCGCATCGCCGCGCCCCCTCAGGCCAGGGCGCTGACCTGGATCACCGGCTGGATGGTGGTGAAGTTGGCCACATCGGCCCGGATCTCCTCGCCGCGCGGGCCGCCCATGCTGGCGCCCAGGGCCTCGGGGCTTTCGAAGGTCAGGTGGGCCATGGCCACGAACGGCGCGGGGCCGCCGTCGGCCGCCGACAGGCCGTGGAACACCTTCACGTCCTTCAGGCCGGTGGCGCCGAAGGCGTCCTTGACCATCGGAATGTGGGTGGCGTCGTAATAGGCCTGGTCGAAACTGGCGCCGGCCGTGGCCGGATAGAGCACGCTGACAACAACCATGTCGCCCTCCCTGGGATGCGGCCTCGCCGATCGCGCGCCGTCTTTCCGACAGTTAAGCACGCCGAGGGCCGTCCGCCACGCGTGACGCGACGGCGCCTCAGCCCGCTTTGGGCCGACGCCGCAACAGCCGCCCCAGGAAGCCCAGGTCGACCGCGTTCAGCGCCTCGGCCCACAGCGCGCCGGCCAGATCGGGGTCCAGGTGATGGTCGCGAGGATCGGGGTTGCGGTAGATCGGGGCGATGACGCCCGTGGCGCCGTCGATCATCCGACCGGTGACATCGACGAACGGCAGCTTCCGGCCCGCGGCGGCGGCCTTCAGCCGGGTGTTGTAGGCCAGGGTCAGGTCGGTGCGCTGGCGCAGGCTGGTCGTGACCTCGCGCCGGGCGTTGGCCACCTCGCCCCAGTCCTGGCCGTCCCGGATGGTCGGCAGGGTCGCGCCCGTGATCACGACCTTCGCATAGCCGCCGGCCAGCAGTTCATCGACGAAGGCGAAATAGGCGGCGATGGATTGGTCGAGCTGGACCTCGATGCTCTCGCCGTACTTCTGGGCCCGGTACCAGATCACGAAGCCGCAATCGACCTCGCCCAGATGGATCACCGGCGTCACCCCGGGCGAGACCGGCAGCAGCGCGGCGCGATAGGCGCCGATCGCGTCGGTCAGCGAATTGGGGTTGCGCAGCCCCACCGCCGTCGCGCCGCCCACCTCGGTGAACAGGCAGGGCCGGTCGATCAGCCCCTTCTCGGACGCTTGCCGAAAGGCGTTGACGTGGCTGTCGCCGACGATGTGCCAGAGCCGCATGCCCACCCCGGACGCCCGGCCGCTACGCCTCGTGCCCCGGCCGGCGCGGGGTGGACCAGCCGTCGGAGACGTCGGCCAGGATCACGTCCAGGCAGTCGACGGTCACCTTGAGGTCGCCGCCGCCCGCGAAGGTAAGCAGCACCGCGCCGCCCGGCGCCTCGCCCGGCTCGAAAGCCACCGACAGCAGCTCGACCACCGCGTTCTTGGCGTCGCGGCGCAGCTTGCGGGCCTGGACGCCGGTGACGTCGCCCAGCTGCAGGGCCGAACGGATGCGCTCTCCGCCCTTCTTCTGGACGCCCTTCTCCCAGCGGAAGCGGTTGCAGGCCAGGGTCAGGGTGCGCGCCGAGGCGTCCCAGCGGATGTCGCCGATCTTGGCGACCGCGTCCTGCAAGGCGGCCGAGATCACCGCCAGGTCGTCGGCGTCCTGGGCCAGCAGCTTCAGGGCAGGCGCGTCAGTCATGCTCGGGCTCGCTCTCGGCCTCGCCCTTGATCCGGCGCACCTGGGCCCCGCAGGCGCCCAGCTTCTCTTCCAGCCGTTCGAAGCCGCGATCCAGGTGGTAGATGCGGCTGACCGTGGTCTCGCCGCGCGCCACCAAGCCCGCGATCACCAGGCTGACCGAGGCGCGCAGGTCGGTGGCCATGACCTCCGCCCCTTCAAGACGTTCCACGCCCCGCACCACGGCCTCGCCGCCCGACACCGAGATGTCGGCGCCCAGGCGCATCAGCTCCGGGGCGTGCATGAAGCGGTTCTCGAAGATGGTCTCGCGGATCCGGCTCTCGCCCTTGGCCGTGGTCATCAGGGCCATGAACTGAGCCTGCAGGTCGGTGGCGAAGCCCGGATAGGGCTGGGTCTCGACGTCCACGGCGTTCAGGCGCGTGCCGTTACGCTTGATGATCACGCCGTCCTCGGTGCGGACCACGCCGGCGCCGGCCTCTTCCAGCTTGACCAGCAGGCTGTCGATCAGTTCGGGACGAGCGCGGGTCAGCTGGACCTCGCCGCCGGCCATGGCCGCGGCCACGGCGTAGGTGCCCATCTCGATCCGGTCAGGGATCACCGAGTGCGTCGCGCCGTGCAGCTTGGCCACGCCCGTGATGGTGATGGTCGGGGTGCCCGCCCCTTCCACCTTGGCGCCCATGGCGTTCAGGCAGATCTGCAGGTCCAGCAGTTCGGGCTCGCAGGCGGCGTTGTGGATGTGGGTGACGCCGTCGGCCAGCACGGCGGCCAGCATGGCGTGCTCGGTGGCGCCCACCGAGACGAACGGGAAGGTGATCTCCGCGCCCTTCAGGCCGCGCGGGGCCTGGGCGTAGACATAGCCTTCGTGCAGGTCGATCTTGGCGCCCAGGGCCTCCAGGGCCTGCAGGTGCAGGTCGACGGGACGCGCGCCGATGGTGCAGCCGCCGGGCAGGCTGACCTTGGCCTGGCCGGTGCGGGCGATCAGCGGGCCCAGCACGTTGAACGAGGCGCGCATCTGGCGGACCAGGTCATAGGGCGCGAAGCCGCTGGTGATCTCGGCCGCGTGCAGCACGGTCTCCGAACCATCCGGCCCCTCGCGCTCGTCGACGTTCGCGCCCAGGCGCGTCAGCAGCTTGCCCAGGAACTTGGTGTCGGCCAGGCGCGGCATGTTGGTCAGGCGCAGCGGCTGATCGGTCAGCAGGCTGGCCGCCATCAGCTTGATGGCCGAGTTCTTGGCGCCGCTCACCGGGATGACCCCGTTCAGCTGCGCGCCGCCGGTGATGGCGATACGATCCAATGAAAGTCCCTCGTCGCCCGGCTGGGGGAATGTCGCCGCGCGGTCATATGTGAAGGGGCGGTTCTAGCGGTTGCAAGAGCCCGCGCAAGGGCTTGCACGGATTCCTCACGGCTCCTGCTCAGTCCCCCGCTCAGTCCGAAGAGGATTCGTCGGTCTGGGCGGGCGATTCCGTCTTGGACGCCGCGGCGGGGGCGGCTTTCCTACGGCGGAGATTGGTTCTCAGCGCCTGGGCAAGTCGCGCTTCGCGCTCGGCTTTTTCGTTTGTGGGCTTGGGGTTCCGGCTCATCTTTCCACAGGTGAAAGCGGTGCGACGTTCGGTCAAGACGATTTTGGCTTTGCCAACCGCGTTTGGTTCGCTATACGCCCCCTCCTCGTCGCCGCCGTAGCTCAGTGGTAGAGCGCATCCTTGGTAAGGCTGAGGTCGGCAGTTCAATCCTGCCCGGCGGCACCACGGGGACCCAGGCTTCCAAAAGGCCTGGGTCCCCGCCAGTTTCCTGGCAGACGAGACTTCCCCAAATCCCATACTTCCAAGCTCAAGCGTCCTTGCGCCTGCTCAGCAGCGCCGCGCCCAGCAGGGCCGAGGCCAGAGACCCCAGCAGCACGCCGATCTTGGTCTCCTCCATCAGGCTCGGATCGTCGAAGGCCAGGCCGCCGATGAACAGGCTCATGGTGAAGCCGATCCCGCACAGCACCGCCACGCCGTAGAGCTGGAACAGCGACGCCCCGCGCGGCGCCCGCGCCCAGCCCAGCCGGATCAGGCTCCAGGCGACGCCGAAGACGCCCAACTGCTTGCCCAGGAACAGGCCCAGGGCCACGCCCAGGGTCACCGGATGGGCCAGGGTCGCAAGGCCGATCCCCGCGAACGACAGGCCGGCGTTGGCGAAGCCGAAGATCGGCGTCACCCCCAGGGCGACAGGCTTGTGCAGGGCGTGCTCCAGCCGATGCAGCGGCGAACGGCCGTCGGGCCGCAGGGGAATGGTCAGGGCCAGGGCCACCCCGGCCAGGGTGGCGTGGATCCCCGACTTCAGCACCAGGAACCACAGCACGACGCCTAGCAGCAGATAGGGCCACAGCGCCGCGACCTTCAGGCGGTTCAGGGCGACCAGGACCAGCAGCACCCCGCCCGCCCCGGCCAGGGCCGCCATGTGCAGCTGGTCGGTATAGAAGAGCGCGATGATCACGATGGCCGCCAGGTCGTCCATGATGGCGATGGCCGTCAGAAACACCTTCAGCGAGGCCGGGACGCGCGGTCCCAGCAAGGTCAGCACCCCCAGGGCGAAGGCGATGTCGGTGGCCGACGGGATCGCCCAGCCGGCGACGCTGGCCGGATGCTTCAGATTGAAGGCCAGATAGATCGCCGCCGGCAGGATCACCCCGCCCAGCGCCGCCGCGCCCGGCAGGATCACGTCGGCGGCGCGCGACAGCTGGCCCTGCAGGACCTCGCGCTTGATCTCCAGCCCCACCAGCAGGAAGAACAGGGCCATCAGGCCGTCGTTGATCCAGTGCAGGACGCTCTCGTCCAGACGCACGGGTCCCAGGGCGAAGCCCAGATGCCGGTCCAACGCGGCGAAATAGGCCGGCGCCAGCGGGGAATTGGCCACGACCAGGGCCAGGGCGGCGGCGGCCATCAAGGCGTAGCCGCCCGAGGCCTCGTGCGTGATGAAGGCGCGCAGCGCCGTGTTCGAAGTCCTGACGAATTTGCCCAGCATCGGTCCCTGCCTTCCGAAGGCGAGGGACGGGCTTGGCGGATCAAACGCGATCGACGCGACCCGCCACGAGCACATCCCTCGAGATGTTTCGTGGCGCCAGGTTATCGACGGACGCCGGACTGGATTCGCCGGGCGGCGCCAGCCTGGTCGCTGAGCGACCCGATCTCTGCGACCTCAATTAAGGCCTGGGCCGTCCCGCGCAACAACAATCGGAAAACGGCCGCCCGGCTTGGTTGCAGACATGCGAACCACACTTGCTTGACGAGTTCGATGCGCTATACCTTTTAGCAACCTATGGGGGAAACACCATGATACGCACGTCGAGCTGGATCGTGGGCGTCGTCGCCGCCCTCGCCGTCGGGCCCTGGGCCCAGGCCGCGCCGAAAGTCTACGCCTTCGAGCCGCCGCCCACCCTGACGGCGCCCGCGCCGGAAGGCTCCCAGGCGCTGGCGCTGACGGCGACCTCGCAGCGGTGCAACCCCAAGGGCTCGTTCATGCGCGACGGCGACGTCGTCTCGGCCAAGCTGAACCTGGTCATGGCCGACTTCACCATCAACAACCCCGATCCCAGCGATCCGCAGGGCGGCGACGACCCCGTCCGCCTGCGCTCCTACGGCGGCTGCAAGTCCGGCCCGGTGATGGAGGTCAAGCCCGGCGACACCCTGCGGGTCGAGCTGAACAACGGGCTCGACAAGAACGACCCCACCTGTATCGACAACCCGCCCGCGGGCCTCAGCCTGCCGCCCGGCGTCGGCTGCTTCAACACCACCAACCTGCACACCCACGGCCTGCATGTCTCCCCGGCCGGCAACAGCGACAACGTGCTGCTGAACATCGCGCCGCAGACCAGCTTCCCCTATGAGATCAACGTGCCCCGCGACCACCCGTCGGGGACCTTCTGGTACCACGCGCACCGTCACGGCTCGACGGCTGTGCAGGTGGCCAGCGGCCAGTCGGGCGTGCTGCTGATCCGTGGCGACCGCCCCTACCGCGCGCCCACCAAGCTGAACCCGCATCCGATCGCCGACATCGACACCATCCTGCACGACGCCAAGGGCGTTCCCCTGCCCGAGAAGGTGTTTCTGTTCCAGCAGATCGCCTACGCCTGCTTCCTGGACGATCCCAAGGCCCAGGGCGGCCCCTGGCAGCAGATCTTCACGACCGCGGGCCTCTACAACGTCAACAGCACCGGCGCCTCGGCCAACGCGCCGTGGACCTGCCCCAAGTCGACGCCCAGCGCGCCCGTCACGCGCGGCGCGATCGAGAACTTCTCGCTGCAGCTGGACTCCCCCACCATCTGGGACACCAACGGGCGCTTCACCAGCATCAATGGCATCGTCCAGCCCACCATCACCGTGCCGGCCGGCGAGATCCAGCGCTGGCGCTTCATCCACGCGGGCATCCACGACACGATCAACATCCAGGTCGTGCGCGCCAATCCCGTGCGCGGCCTGATCCAGGCCTCGGCCCTCAGCGGCAACCGTCAGGAGCAGAAGGCCGACCTGCTGGCCGCCTGCCAGGCGACGGCCGCCAACCTGATCCCGCAGTTCGAGATCGCCTCGGACGGCCTGACCCGCGTCAAGGTCCGCACCGTCCGGGCCGACGCCTCGGCGGGCATGACCGAGTCCAACTACCTGCAGCCCGGCTATCGCAGCGACATCCTGGTGGTCTTCCCGACCGACGGCGACTACTGCCTGCTCGACCAGGCCGCCCCGCCGCAGGAGCGGGCCGGCAACGGCAGCGGCCCCGGCGGCCAAGGCCCTTCGACCCCGCAGCTCCTGGCCTATGTCCACGTGCGCGGCGGCAAGGCCGTGACCACCGACCTGAAGGCCTATGTGCTGAACAGCCTGGCGGCCGCCAACCCGACCCTGCCGGTCAAGGTGCGCGACGGCCTGCGCAAGGGCGACATCTCGCCCTGGGCGGCCTTCGTCGGCGTCCTGGCCCCGCCGGCCCCGAACAACACCACGCCGCAGACGGCCAACTTCGCGATCACCGGCCCGCCCCCGGGCGCCAACAACCCGCTGTTCCAGATCAACGGCGCGTCCTACGACCCGGACACGGTGAACTATACCCGCCAGGTCAATACGACGGACGACTGGCTGCTGACCTCGCAAGGCGAGCCGCACATCTTCCACATCCACATCAACCCGTTCCAGGTGATCGACATCACCACCAAGAACGCCGCGGGCCAGCAGGAGTCGATCTTCGACAAGGACGGCAAGTGCAAGCCCCTGGCCAACCAGGACAGCCAGGGCCTGGCCAACCAGTATTGCGGCCTGAAGGACGTCTACAAGGACACTCTGTTCGTCGAGAACGGCTACAACGTCCGCGTCCGCACCTACTACGACCGCTACATCGGCGAATACGTCATCCACTGCCACATCCTCGACCACGAGGACGGGGGCATGATGGCCAACATCGCCATCGTCCCGGACCTCAGCGCTCCGGGCGGCGGCCTGGGCATGGCCGGCATGAAGCACGGCGCCAACGGCGGCGGCGGGCATAGCCACTAGGCCCAACTACTGAGCCTGGAGGCCGCCCTCTCCTCCCGGAGGGGGCGGCCCTGGCTCGGTTCCGTCGTTCCCATCTCCGGGACACGCGCGCCGGATCGCAGGATGCCAGAAAGCAAGCTGCTTCACTGCAGGTGTCGGCATGGGTGCCGGACCTTCGCGCGGGTCACCTACTGGGATTGCGGCTGCGTCGATGTGAAGATTCACAACGATCAGCTTGCCGGTTTCGATTGTTCCGACTTCTCCGGCATGCGCGAGTCCTGCCCAAGACCTGGCCGCCCGCCGCACCGCGAGAGGCACGAGCCGCGCGAACGGCCCGAGCGACGTGAGCGGCGTGAGCGGCACGAGCAACGTCCCCAAAGATCGAGGTCGGACAGGCGCTCTTCCTCCTCGCGCTCATCCTACTCACGCTCATCCACGTCCACGTATAGCGGCGGCGGCACGTCGGCCAGCGGCTGCCTTGGAACGCTCCTCGTGATCGGTTTCGTCGGATACCTGGTGACGACCGCGGCAGCGTGGGTAGACGCCGGCTCGCTATGTTCCTTCAATCAAAGAAGCGACTACTGGCGACCCTATTATTGTGGCCGAGCTCGGATGGGCTATTGGGCGTTCTTCTTGAGCGCGGGCAAGCCGATGCCGCCTGGATGGGAAATGAAGGACGGCCGTCCGGTCCCGTCGCGGTAAGGCGCCCGACCGTGCGCGTCGGGGTGTCAGCCGCCTTCGCCGCCAAGCGGCTGGGCAGACCCGTCCGGAAGAACCTTCAACATCTGGACGGCCTCGCCGCGAGGTCCGCGACACGGCTGAGACGAAGGCGGGCGCACCACGATGATGCTTCGTGAAACGTCTACGGAACTGCCGCTCGGACAGCGGTAGCTGCCCGCCACGACCTCGCGGCGCGAGGTCCAGCTCCAGTGGTGGTCGGCGGCCTGGGCGAGGTCCGCGTTCGGATCGATCCCGAGCCGCTTCAGAAGATCGAACTTCTCCGACACCCAGGCGGGAGCAGCAGGCGCCCTAGGCTCGCCACAGCCGGCGAGCGCCATGGCGGTCAGCGCAAGGAGGGCGAAGTTCGGCTTCATGCGGCGAACCTACGCCCTCAAGATTGCAAGTCGGCTAAGGGTGGTTCTCGGACCTTGCAGAGCAGCGTTGGTAGGGCATTGATGAGGCATGGAAATTGAAGCTTTGGCCGAACGGGTGCGGGAGCACTACCTTGAGCAGTTCAGCGCCTTCGCGGCTGAACAGACGCGGACAAGTACAAAGTGCGCATCAGAGGTGAAGCTGCAGCTCCGTGCAGACAGTGAAATCTTTCAGCAGCTGTATTGCGTCGACTTCATAAAGAATGACCCGCCGGAAATCATCGAGCTTAAACCTGATCGCATCCTAAGCTTTGAGCCATTTTTCGTCAGCTTCGGCGATGCGGAGCTGCGTATCGAGCATCTGCGATGGGATGATGTGTTGATCTATCACGATGCGAGAAAGGCTTTGGAAGGTATAGACCTTTGGTTTTCTCGATGGTTCGACCTTGAGGAGAGGCGCTTGGATGTCGGAGCTGAGTTCTCGAACGCGATCCACTCGCTGCTTCTCCAACCCAGTCAACTGAGCGTAGATTTTGGCAGCGCTCCCTCCGTGGCATTCCGTGAGCTGCTCGACTTGCTGGAAAAAGCAGACGCAAAGAACATTCGGGTGACCAGCTCGCGGGCCGAGGCCGACAACGCCTAGAGTCCGCTCAGGGTCGAGACTCGCCCCAGCCCCCTCGCCCTACCCCGCCACATCCACCGGTTCGGGCGCCTGACGCCGCGCCCAGAACGGGCTGTCGGGCCAGCGGCGTTCCAGGCCGTAATAGTGGGCCAGGCCCTCCGCGTAGCCTTGCTGCTCGTTGTGGGCTACCGCCCAGAAGCGGGCCAGGCCCGTGAGGTCGCCCCGCACGAAGCGGTCGGCCACGGCATAGGCGGCGAACAGGCCCGAGCGCAGGGCCTTGGGCACGCCGACCGCGCTGATGGGGTCGAAACAGGCCGCCGCGTCGCCGACGCACAGCAGGTCCTGCGGGGTCGGAGCGGCCAGACGCCGCGCGCCGGCCGGCCAGACCATCGGCGCCTGGTCCGCCGGCGCGGGTCCGACCAGGGCGGACACGTAACGGGTCTCCGCCAGCGCCCGGCGCCAGCCCTCGGCCTCGCGCAGGCCGCGCGCCCGAGCGATGTCCGGATCGGTCAGGCAGACGACCACCCTGCGCCCCTCCGGCAGGGCGGCGGTGTACCACCAACCGTCGCGGGCGGCCTCGATCACCAGTTCGTCGGCGTCGCCGGGGACGGCGTCCAGGTGCAGGGCATGGGCGGTCAGGCGGTCGCCGCCCACCTGGGCCAGGCCCAGGCGCCGGGCCAGGGCGGCCGAGCGACCGGTGGCGTCGATGACGAAGGCGGCCGTGAACCGCCCGGCGGGACCGCAGTCCACCGTCCAGCCGTCGGCCTCGCGCCGCAGGTCGGCGACCTTGTCACGCACCACAGCCTGGACCCGCGCCCCGGCCTCGTCCGCCAGCCAGCGGTCGAACCGCGCCCGGTCCACGCGCCAGGCCGGTCCCCGGGCCTGGAGGATGAACTCGCGGGGCGTCAGGGCGTCCTCGCCCCAGGCGCTGTAGGCGCGATGCGAGGGGCTGTGCCCCTGGGCCAGGAAGGCGTCCCATAGACCCAGCTCGGTCAGGATCGGCGCGATCACCGGCGACAGCACCTCGCCCAGCCGGGGCCGGGGATCAGACGGCGCCGCGACCAGGCAAACCCGCAGGTCGGGCGCGACCTTGGCCAGGGCGATGGCCGCCGCAGCCCCGGCGGGGCCCGCCCCGGCGATCAGGACGTCGAACGCCGCCGGCGCCGGGGCCTTCTGGTCGCCGCCGGACGTCTCGCGCCCCTGCCCTTCGCGACCTGGCGTGTCGTCTTCGCGCGAACCGGCCACCACCTCGCGCAGACGCTTAGTCTACCCGGACCGCGTAGAACGAGGCCACCACGCCGGCGGGGTTCACCGTGCCCGGCGAGCTGCCCGAATGGGGGATCGTGCGGATCACCGAGCCGACGATGGCCGGGCGCTGGTCGACGCCGTTGGGCCACGCCGGGACCAGATAGCCCTGGTAGTCGTAGATCCACTTCTCGCCGCCGACCACGCCCACGCCCTGGAAGCGCGCCTGCATCGGCGAGCCGTAGGCGCGCGAGCCCTTCAGGGCCAGGGACCAGCCGGGACCGCCGATCACCCCGACCAGCTGGTCCACCGGCGCCTCGGCGATCTCGATGGTCCCCCGGCCGAACTCCAAGTCGTTGAAGGCCGTGTCGACGTCGGGGTCGTTGAGCAGGCTGCGGTAAGTCCACTTGCCGACGAAGGGGTTGTCGTTCATGGCCGTCCCTTTCTGGATGTCCGTGAGGCTGGTGTGCGTGGTGTGGGCGGCGCTCGTCAGGAGCGCTCGACGCTGATGTATTTCTCGTTCAGCAAGTCCGCCGGCTGGAGCTGGGGGCCCTCGTAGGGGTTGCGGATGATGAAGCCGAGCTTGGACCACTCGGTGACCATCTTAAGGTCGCCGGCCGAGGTCTGCTGCACGCCCCGGCTCCAGTCTGTCCAGACATAGGTCCCCGGATTGCCCTTCGCGTCGGGCTTGGTGACCAGTTCGTAGGACTGCAGCGGCCGGTGCGCCGGCCACCACAGGGTTTCCCAGACCCGCTTCTCGGCGGCCAGGCGGGCGTTGTTCCCGCTCTTGGGATTGATGGCGTTCCAGTCGCTGAAGGTGACATCGATCGTCTGGGTGGTGCACTCGTTGAAGTCCGCCTGCCAGGGCAGGGCCGAATACTTGGTCAGGTCGCCCGGCTGCAGGCCGACCTGGAAGTCGGTGTCCTGGCTGAGGGTGTCGCCGACATTGAAGGTGTAGTCCGCCGAGACCGTGCCGTGGAACTGGTTGGCCTGGGCGGCGCTCTGCAGGAAATCGGAGACCGAACGGTCGGCCTTGATGCGATAGGCGTCCCAGTAGATCGACGGGTTGCGCATGATCCAGCCGATCTCGCCGCCCGGACAGAAGGCGCCGCCCAGCACGTTGCTGAGCACGCCCCGATCCAGCTCGCGCGCCGTGGCCGGCGGCGTCTGAGGATAGGGCAGGAACGGCGAATAGCCCTCCGGCAGCCAACCCTCGGCCATGTCGTCGATGAAGCAGCCGTCGGCCCATTGGCTGAGCAGGAAAAGCTGGGTGTCGGTCAGCCGCAGGAACTTGCTGGGCGCGACGTTGGACAGCGGATTGTCGCCGGCCAGCAGCGGCATCAGCGGCAGGTCGTGAATGCGGCTGCCCACGCGGTCGTCGACGTGGAAGGCGTTCTCCTCGCCGCTGCGGCGCAAGAGGTCGAACAGGAAGCGGCGCATCGGCCCGTAGGGGTCGCGGACATGGGCGTCGACGTGACGGGCCTTGGTGTCGACGATGGCCTCGCCCTGGCTGGCGTCGCGCCGCAGGTGCGCGGCCGTGGGCGGCGGGGTCGCGGCGGCCGATTGCGGCCCCTCGGCGGCGTTCTCCTTGGCGGTCGCGATCTTGATCTCGGCCGCCACCTCGCGGGGTGAGCCCGGCGCGATGCACAGCTTGTAGGGATCGAAGGTGCCGCGCTTGGCTTGGTCGTGCGGATAGTTCGACTGCTGGAGGATGCTGGTCAGGTAGCGGAACTCGTCGGGCCGGAACAGGATCGGCCAGATGTCGCGGAAGAACCACGGCCGGTAGGCGCGGTTCCAGGCCAGGCGACCGGCCTGCCAATGCAGGATCGCCCCCTCGTCGCGGAACGGGATCGTGGGCGGGTTGTCGAACGAACCGAGCTGGCCATAGAGGCTGGTCTCGGTCGCGAACTGGCGGATGAACAGGTCCTGCAGCACCTCGTCCATGGTGATCATGTCGAGGATCTGGGGCGCGAAACGCGGATAGCCGACGACGGCCCAGGCCGGATATTCCACGTCGATGTAACGCGTCTGCGTCACTTCCTTGGAATACATGATCAGGCGGGCCATCACCGGGCCGTCCGAGGTGTCGTCGTACCAGCCGTCGGTATTGGCGTAGTCGTCGATGCGCGGCTGGCCCGGGCCGGAAAGCTCGGACCCCGAGCGCCCGTGGCCGCCCAGCACGATCAGCCGGCCCTGGTCGTCGGTGACCAGCTCGCCCAGGGTGTCGATCGAGAACGGCTGGGTGTCCTGGGGCGGGAAGGTGGTGGCGTAGGCGTTGGCCCCCTCGCGGTCGAAGCGGGCGCGGCGACGGTCGGTGGCGTTGACGATGCGCGGGCCGGGATCGATGACCAGCCGGTCGCGGTCGGTCTCCGAGGCGTTGCGGCGCGGGTGGTCGTCGGGGTAGCCGTGCTCGCCCTCGGTCTGCTTGAAGGTGTACCAGGAGGCCTTCTTGTTGGCCAAATAGACGCGCCACTGGATGTCGACCAGCACGCCGTCGTTGCCGCCGCCTTCCACCGTATCGCCCAGCTTCAGCGGCCGCCCCTCGGGCGACTCGTCGTCATAGACATAGATCTGGAAGCGCGCGCCCTGGCGCTTGACCTTGCCCTGGGCGTCCTTGAACGCGCTGACCGGCAGGGGCGTGATCCCGTCGGCGGCATAGACCGGATTGCCATAGGCGTCGCACGCCTGGGGCATGCCCGCCGCTACCTCCGGGGCCAGGTAGAAATCGGTTTCGCTGTTGCCTAGGCGCGCGATACCGATGCCCGGGTGGATCTTGTAGGTGGCCATTGGCGCCTCTCCCGGCTCAGTCGAAGAAGCCGAGGGACACGCCCTCGAGTTTGAGAAGATCGGTCTCTTCGTGGTAGTCGCCGCCGATCACCACCAGCGTGATCTGCAAGGCGTCCGCCTTGGCCAGCAGCGCCTTGGCGCTGGCGGTGACGTCGATGCGATGATTGCGCGGGGTGTTGTGGCTGCGACCGCGCAGGTCGTAGTCGCGCGGTCGCGCCGGCGGGATATCGCAATGGCCCGGGCCGCCGTAGCAGGCGCCGTGGCCGAAGATCGAGATATAGCCGGCATAATGCGGATTGCCCGACAGCGGCGTCGAGGCGTTGGCCTTCGGATCGTTGAGGAAGGCGCGCACGAAGCACGAGCGGGAGAGCTGGGGCACTTCGTGCAGGCGGATTTCGGCCCGCCTGAAGCCCTTGGCCCGGTCGCCGACCGGAATGGGCGCCGAGACGAAGCGGTCGATCGTGGCTTCCAGCCCGACCGGCATGAAGTGCGAGCCGCGCACGTATTCGTAGCCGAAGCGCGACATGTCCAGGGTGTCGCGCACCGTGTAGTTCCACGGCGACAGGACGGCGGCCTGGTCGACCGGCTCGGCGTTGGGATTGAGCGTCTGCCACTCGTGCCAGACGCGGTCGATATTGACGTGGATGGGCCAGAACACCGGGTCGTAGGACGCGGTCAGGTTGCTGAACATGTCGCCGACGGAGGGCTGGGAATAGAGGTCCTCGCGGGCGTGGAACCGCCGACCGCCGACCTGGGCCATCAGGTTGCGCTTGCGCCCCAGGTCCGAGACGGCCGCCAACGCCGCCGGGCTCGCCGCCTTCGGGTCGCAGGCGAAGGCCGGCAGCACATTGCCGTCCGAATCCGTCTCCGGATTATAGCCGCCGGTCCAGATGTGCATGGTGTTGTGCGGGTTCTGGTCGAGGAAGCCGAACGCCGCGTCGTAGATCGGCCCGCCCCCGAAGTCCCGGAAGTTGTTCAGGCGCATGATCTGCGCCATGTCCTCGCCGGACGGGTAGTGGTAGTGGATCGCCTGATTGATGGTCTTGCCGCGGTACTCGGCCGGATAGCGCAGCGGGTACCAGAGCGGGTTGGACGCCAGCAGGGCGTCGATGCAGGCCCGGCGGTTGGGGTTCTTCTCGCTGGGCGTGATGTCGGTGTAGCCGATCTTGCCGATCAGCTTGCAGAAGAACGCGTGCTGCGAGTTGAACAGCTCGCCGTCCTCGGCCATGCGCATGATGGCCTTGGCCTGGGCGCCGTCCGGCCGGGGCGACAGGCTCTCGATCAGGGTCTTGGCGGCCTCGGGCGTCAGATAGGCCTTCAGCGCCTTGGGGATGACCCAGCCCTTGTCCGGCTCGTGCGGTCGGTACTGGGGCATGGTCCAGTCCCAGTAGGGCAGCATGACCCCGGGCTCCAGGTCCTGGAGGTTCTGCTCGAACTCGTAGAGATAGGCCCGGTGCCAGGGCAGGAAGCGCTCCCAGCCGTGCTGGCAGTGGTTCTGGTGGACCAGGGCCTGGTTGTTGTAGCTGCGCCGGTCCTCCGGCCAGTGGTTCAGGTCGTACGCCTTGCGGAAGCCCCGGCGCAGGCGCTCCACCTGGGCGTCGCTCATGAGGTCCAGATTGGCGCGCTGGCGCGGTTCGCCCGGACGCGGCGCGGGGCGTTCCTGGTCGTCGCCCAGCGCCGGGAACTCGGCGATCTCGGTGACGCGGATCAGCTCGCCGCCGCGCTTCTGCTCCTTCAGCGGACCGGCGTCGAGCAGCACCTCGCGATCCTTGGCCGGACAGTCGTCGTCGATCCATTCGCTGATGAAGTCGATGTCGGCCGGCGCGACCGGCTTGCCGCCCCACGGCAGCGGCGGGAAACGGCCGCCGTCGAACGGCGCCTGGCCCCGCAGGCCCTTGACCAAGCCCGAGGCGGCGCCCCGGCCCTCGCCCTTGCCGCAGCAGCTGCCGCCGGTCGCCGCCGGGGCGATCATCGGCACGCCGTAAATCGTGGCGGACTTGAAGTCGTCGAGATCCAGGTCCCAGAACCGCCCCGCCCCGCCGTAGTCGGCGGTGCTGTCGGCGGCGGCGGCGTCCAGTATCGAGCGAACGCGCGCGTATCGCGTTTCCACCATGTCTGCCTTGCCCCTTCGATGGGTCGACGCCCGCCCCTGTTCCCCGCGCTGGACGCGCGTTGCCCGCGCCGTCGGAGCCCGTCGAACGGGCCACCCAACACACACGGGAACTTCAGGTAAGCACAACTCATAGTGTCATACAACACCTGAGCTTGCTCCCTCTTGCGAATGAACGTGATGGTCGCTATTGACTAAATGGTCAGTCAATAATGGTGTCGAGATGATCGAGCGCACGCATCGGCGGATGCCCCCCGAACTTCGCCGCCAGCAGATCCTGGAGGAGGCCATCCGGCTAATCGGCCAGCTGGGCTATCACGGCTTCACGGTGCAGAACCTGGCCCAGGCCTGCGGCCTGACCAACGGCGGCCTGCTGCACTATTTCGGCTCCAAGGAGCTGCTGCTGGTCGAGATCCTGCGCGAGCGCGACCGGCGCGAGGCCGCCATCATCCCCGCCGACCTGAACCTGGAGCCGCCGACGCAGGCGGGCTATCCGCGGGAGACGGTCCTGCGGGTGCTCCACGCCATCGCGGCGCGCTCGGCGGCCCAACCCGAGCTGCTGCGGCTGATGACCGTCCTGCAGTCCGAAGCCCTGAACCGCGACCACCCCGCCTTCGACTATTTCCTGAAGCGCGAGGCGATGGTGCTGACCGAGTTCGCCAGCCTGCTGGCCGGCCACGTCGCCGATCCCCGCCGGGCGGCCCGCGCCGTCCTGGCCCTGATCGGCGGGCTGGAGCAGCAGTGGCTGCGCGCGGACCAGGGCTTCGACCTGGCCGCCGAGTGCGACGCGGCGATCGCCGCCCTGCTGCCCGCCGAAACCTGATCCGACAGGAGACCGCCATGCCCTTCCAGCTGGACCGCCGCACGCGCCGCGACGCCGACCGCCGCCACATCGCGCCCGCCGCCTTCTTCGCCGAGACCTTCCCGCGCCTGGCCGCCGCCCACGGGCGCCTGGCGGCCGACGGCGCCCGCGCTCTGGACGCCCCGCCCCTGACCGTCGAGATCGACGGCGCGGCCTGGTCGATCCTGCCCGACGGCGACACCCTGGTGGCCCGCCCCGGCGCCGCGCCGGGCGCCCTGCGGATCGCCCTGTCGCCCGAGCAGTTCTCGGACTGGGCGCAGAACCAGGTCAGCTTCAACGGCTTCGGGGTCATGCGCGCCCTGCAGGTGCTGGAGGGCGACCGCACGGCGGTGTCGATCTGGGACTCGCTGTGGATCGCACTGCTGGAGGGCTGGCCGGTGGTCGAACCGGCCATCGCCTTCCTCGACCGCCACGGCGCGCCGCTGGACCTGAACGCCAGCTTCACGCCTGACGACGATCCCGCCGACATCGCCCACTTCCTGCGCGAGGCCGGCTATCTGCACCTGAAGGGCTGGCTGGATCCGGCCGACACGGCCCGCGTCGTCGCCGACATGGACCGCGCCCTGCCCCACTACGCCGAGGGCGACGGCCAGTCGTGGTGGGCCACCCTGAAGGACGGCGCGCGCTGCTGCGTGCGGATGCAGTCGTTCGTCGGTCATTCCCCGGCGGCGGCGGACCTTCTCTCGGGCCCGGCCTGGAAGCGGCTGCGCGAGGTGATCGCGGATCAGGACCTCCTGGCCGACCCCGCCAACGAGGCGCGGACGCTGGAGGCGCTGTACAAACCCGTCGGCGTGGTCGCCGGCCCGTCGGACGTCACCTTCCACCGCGACTGCCACCTGGGCCGCCACAGCTACGTCTGCGCCCGTCTGACCATCGGCGTGCCGCTGACCTCGACCCCGGCCGAGAACGGCGGCCTGCGCGTGATCGCCGGCTCGCACCGCGTGGCCATGCCGGTCGAGATCGCCAAGACCCGGCCCTACCTGCCGGTGGTGGCCCTGACCACGGCGGCGGGCGACCTGACGGCGCACCTGTCGTGCACCCTGCACGAGGCCACCCCGCCGGTCTTCGCCGAGCGCCGGGTGATGTACACCGAGATCCCCCTGGCTCCGCCCGCCGAGGTCGAGGGCGTGGTCGACACCTCGGTGAACGCCATCCGCGAGCGGATGGACGAGCTGCACCGCGCGTCCTAGCCGACGGTCTCCAGGGGCCGTTCCGAGGGCGCGCGCTCGGCCCTGAGGGCTTGGTCGTAGGCGTCCGTCAGCTGGACCACGCGCTCGCGCCAGACCTTCACGCCGGCCTCCTTGACCGGGCCGTAGCCGGCGATGGCCGAGGCGGCGGCGGCCAACTGGGTTGCGATGGGCAGGGCCTCGTCGGTCACGGTCTCGACCAGCGACAGGATCAGCGCTTCGTACTCGCCGATCAGCCGCCGCTCCATCCGCCGTTCGGCGGTGTAGCCGGCCACGTCCAGCGGCGTGCCGCGCAGGCCCTTCAGCCGGGCCAGCAGGCGAAACACCGGCAGGATCCAGGCCCCGACTTCGATCTTGCGCGGCCGTCCGGTCTTGGCGTCCTTGCGCCAGGCCAGCAGGGGCGGCGCCAGGTTCAGCGAGATCCGGAAGTCGCCGTCGAACTGGGCCTCCAAGCCCGCCCGGAAAGCCGGCAGGGTGTAGAGGCGCGCCACCTCGTACTCGTCCTTGTAGGCCATCAGCCGGGCCAGCTGGTCGGCCACGGCGGTGAGGAACGGCTCGATGCCGCCGACGCCGCGCGCGCGCAGCCGCTCGCCCGCCCGGGCCACGAAGTCCTGGTAGCGTCGGGCGTAGGCTTCGTCCTGATAGGCGGTCAGGTGGCGAGTGCGGCTTTCCAGCATCGCGGCCAGCGTGCGGGGCTTGGGCGAGGCCGCTTCGCCCGCCAGGCCGGCGAAGGTCAGGAGCTCGTCCGGGAACTGGGCCGCGATCCGGCCCAGGGTCAGGGCCTGGAGGTTGGCCTTCACCGCCGTGCCGTTCAGCGTCACCGCCTCTTCGACGGCCGCCAGACCGACCGGCAGCAGGCCCTTCTGGGCGGCGAAACCCACCATCATCAGGTTGGTGAAGATGGTGTCGCCCAGCAGCTTGCCGGCCAGGGCGTTGGCCTGGACGAGATCGATCTGCCCCTCGGCCACCCGCTGCTGGAGGGCGGGCAGGAAGACGGAAGGGCTGAGATCGACGTCCTGCCTGGTCTGGAACTCGCCGGTGGGCACGACGTCGGCGTTGGCGATCACTCGCGTGTCGGGCCGCACCGTCCTGGCCACGTCCGCGCCCGAGGCGACGATCAGATCGCAGGCGATCAGCAGATCGGTCTGGCCCACGCCCAGGCGCGCGCTGGGGATCTGGTCGGCGGCCGCGCCGAACCGCACATGGCTCATCACCCCGCCGCCCTTCTGGGCCATGCCTGTCATGTCCAGCACCTTGGCGCTCTTGCCCTCGATGTGGGCCGCCGTGCCCAGGATCGCGCCCACGGTCAGCACGCCGGTGCCGCCGATGCCGGTGACCAGCATCGAATAGCTGCCGGAGACGTCCGCGACCTTCGGCTCGGGCAGCCGGTCGATCCAGGGCTTCAGCGCGGCCAGGTCCAGCGCCCGCTTGGCCAGCTTGGCGCCGCGCACATTGACGAACGACGGGCAGAAGCCCTTCACGCAGCTGTAGTCCTTGTTGCAGTTGGACTGGTCGATGGCCCGCTTGCGGCCGAACTCGGTCTCCAGCGGCTGGATGCTGACGCAGTTGGACTGGCGCGAGCAGTCGCCGCAGCCATCGCAGACAGCCGGATTGATGAACAGGCGCAGGTCGGGATCGGTCGCGGTTCCTCGCTTGCGACGGCGGCGCTTCTCGTTGGCGCAGGTCTGCTCGTAGACGATGGCCGAGACGCCCTTCACCTCGCGCAGCTCGCGCTGGACGGCGTCGAGGTGATCGCGGTGCAGGACCCGCACGCTGGCCGGCAGCCGCCCGCCTTCGAAGCGTTCGGGCTCGTCGCTGACCAGCACCACCGGCGACACGCGCTCGGCCAGCAGTTCGTTCACGATCAGGTCGACGCTGACATTGCCCTCCAGCGGCTGGCCGCCGGTCATGGCCACCGCGTCGTTGTAGAGAATCTTGAACGTGACGTTCGTATTGGCCGCCACCGCCGCCCGGATCGCCAAGATACCGGAGTGGGTATAGGTGCCATCGCCCATGTTGGAGAAGGCGTGCTTCGTCTCCACGAACCGTTGGGCCGCGACCCAGGGCATGCCCTCCGCGCCCATGCCCACGACGTTCATGGTCTTGCGCTCGGGCATGAAGGCGGCCAGGCCGTGGCAGCCGGTGGCGCCCATGGCGAAGCTGCCGTCCGGCACCACCGTGCTGGAGTTATGCGGGCAGCCCGAGCAGAAATAGGCCGGACGGATCGCCGAGGTCGCGGCGACGGCGGCGTTGTCCAGCGCCTCCAGTTGCGCCGCGCGGGCCCGCAGGGCGTCGTCCGCCAGGCCCAGACCTTCGAGCCGCCGGACCAGGGCGCGGCGCACCATCCCCGCGTCCAGCACCCCGTCCAGCGGGAACAGCGCCCTGCCCTGCTCGTCGCGCTTGCCCAGGATCGCCGGCCGCTCGCCGGCCATGCCGTAGAGGGCGACGGCCAGTTGCTCCTCGATGACCGGACGCTTCTCCTCGACCACCAGCAGCTCGCGGGCGCCGGCGCAGGTCTGGCGGATGAAGTCCTGGTCCAGCGGCCAGGTCATGCCCAGCTTGACCAGGCCGATGCCCAACGCCTGGCAGCGGGCCTCGTCCAGGCCCAGATCCTGGAGCGCCTGGCGCACGTCCAGATACGACTTGCCGGCAGTGACCAGGGTCAGCCCGCGACGCTCGGGGTCGATGATGTGACGGTTCAGTCCATTGGCCCGCGCGAAGGCGACGGCGGCCGGTAGGCGCTCGTTGACGACCAGCGCTTCCTGCCGCAGCGCCGGCAGGCCGCGTTGCAGGTTCAGATCGACGCCACCGATCCGGTCGGGGCGCACGACGGAAAGCTCGGGCAGGATCACCGACGAGGTCAGGTCCAGGGTGTCGGTGACGGTCTTCAGGCCCACATAGAGCCCGCTGTAGCGCGACATCTCCCAGCCCAGTTGACCATAGGCCAGGATCTCGTCGGTGGTCGACGGCGCCAGGATCGGCAGGAAGCCGACGATCAGGGTGTGCTCGGACTGGTGGGCCGAGGCCGAGGACTTGGCGGCGTGGTCGTCGCCGGCCACCACCAGCACCCCGCCGTGCGCGGCCGTGCCCTCGAAATTGGCCAGCTTCAGCGCCTCGCAGGCTCGGTCGACGCCCAGGCCCTTGGCGTACCACATGGCGAAGACGCCCTGGAATTTCGACTTGCCGAACCAGTGCAGCTGCTGGGTCCCGCGCAGGCTGGTGGCCGCCAGCTCTTCGTTCAGACCGGGCTCGAAATGGATGTCGTGGGCGCCGAGCAGTTTCTCCGAGGCCCACAGCTGGGCGTCCAGCGTCGTGATCGGCGAGCCGCGATAGCCGGTGACATAGCCGCCGGTGACCAGCCCCGCCGCGCGGTCGCGCCGGGCCTGGTCCAGGGGCAGGCGCACCAGGGCCTGCATCGACGACAGAAAGACCTGGCCGGACCGTTGCTCGAAGCGGTCCGCCAGCGAAACGACGGTCTTGGTCACGCCTTACGACGCTTCCAGTCCGGGGTCTTGGGCGGCATGGCCATGTACTTGTCGACCGCCTTCTCGAAGTGGCGGATGCGGATCTCCTGATAGTTGCCCAGGGTCAGGCCGTGCTTGGCGCTGGCCTCCAGGCCTTCCTGCTGGGCGTAGAGATTGTCCGTGTCCTGATCGAGGATTTTGCCGAAGCCCGGGTCCATGCCCTCGGCCTCGGTGAAGGACTGGGCGTCGGTCAGCACCACCGGCTCGGCCGGCATCGGGCGCGGGCCGTCCAGCGGAACCGGGCGCATGAACATCACCTCGTAGATGCAGCGGCGATGGTCCTTGGGGTCGGGCCGGAAGCGGTAGACCATCGGCAGCGAGATGCCCGGGAAGACGTAGGTGTTGGGGAAGACGGTGTAGGAGAAGCAGTCGAGGATCTCGGAGTCCGAGACCTTGGAAAGGTCGCTGTTGGTGGCCTGCTCGAACATGCCCCGGAACATGTCGGCCATGGCCTGGCGCGCCGTGCCTTCACCGACGGACGGACGATCTGCGCCCAGCATCGTGCCGTCGCCGACCGTGAACTGGTCCAGGATGTCCTGCTCGCTGTACTTGCCCTCCAGGTGCGGGCTGCACACGCCCAGCGGCGAGATGAAGCGGTTCACGTGCTCGCCATAGACGTCGTACTGCGAGTTGGCGTCGGCGTTGGAGGGCGCCACCTGCGGGTGGGTCTCGATGACGTGATAGGCCTCCAGGAACGCCTCGACCGTCAGCTTCCAGTTGGCCGGGAACGACTTCTGGACGTGGACGTGGATGTAGCGGTCCTCCAGCTTCCAGGCCTTGAAGTGGGCCAGTACCTCCTCGCCCAGATAGTCCTCAAGGCTCGGCGCCTCGGGGTCCATGTTGATCCAGACGAAGCCGCCCAGGGTCTGGACGCGGGCTTCCGGCAGCTTGAACTGCTCGGGGTCGGCGTGCGGGAAGTCCCACGGGCAGACGATGCGCTTGTTGCTGCCGTCCAGGTTCCAGCTCCAGCCATGGAACGGGCACTGGAACTCGCTGGCGCTGCCTTCGGTGCCCGACGGGCGCAGCTTGGTTCCACGATGGAGGCAGGCGTTGAAGTGGGCCTTGATCTCGTGCTCGGCCACCCGGGTGACGATGAACGAATACGGCCCGATGTCGTAGACAGAGTAGTCGCCGACCTGCGGGATGTGCTCCTCGCGGCAGGCGAACTGCCAGGTGCGGGTCCACAGCCGCTCCATCTCGGCCTTGGCGAAGGCCGGGTCGATATAGCGGTCGGTCGAGATGTCCTCGTCGCCCAGGAATTCGTAGGACTCCGAGCGCACCCAGCCGGGGGCCGCGACCTTGTCCTTGGCGATGATCTCCTGGGTGCTGACGGCGGGACAGCGGGCTTCGCCGGGCTGCAGCTTGCCGACCTGGATGTTCATGTGTGGTCTCCGATGTCCAAGCGGGGCTTAAGCCGCGGCGCTGCGCCGGGCGGCGCCGGTGTCGTTCTTGTGGACCTGGCCGTCCTTCATGATCAGCGCCAGGCGATCGTGGTCGGTGAGGACGGCGATGTCCTTCAGGGGATCGCCGGCGACTAACAGCAGGTCGGCCAAGGCGCCCTCGCGGATCACGCCCAGGTCGCCTTCGCCACGCATCGCCAGGCCGCCGTTGCGGGTGGCGCAGACCAGCGCGTCCTGCGGCGTGTAGCCGTAGTATTCGACGAAGAACTGCAGATCGCGGGCCTGCTCGCCCTGCCGGCTCCAGCCGAAGCCGTAGTCGCCGCCGATCAGGTGCCGGATGCCCCGCTTGCGCAGCTCGGTGTGGGTCTTGATCGAATTCTCGAGCAGGTCGGGGATGTTCATGTAGCCGCCGACTTCCGGCGTCAGGCCGTGGGCCGAGGCCTCGCCCTTCATGATCTGGTGGAACAGGCCGACGGTCGGGACCACGAAGATGCGGTCCTTGGCCTCCTCCATCAGGTCCAGCAGTTCGTCGTCGGAGTATTCGACGTGGAACAGGCCGTCGACGCCGGCCCGGACGCAGGACTTGGAGCCCTCGATCGACCGGGTGTGGGCGTTGATCTTGCGACCGTAGGCGTGGGCGGTTTCGGCCGCGACGCGGATCTCGTCGAAGGTCATCGGCGTCGTGTGGCCGGGGGTGTTCGGGTAGAAGGGGTCGCCCGAGACATCCAGCTTGATGTTGTCCACGCCCTCGCGGCAGTGCAGCCGCACCGCGCGGCGCATCTCCTCCACCCCATCGACGATGGTGGCCGGACCGACGCGCGGATTGTGCTCGAAGCTCTCGTCGCCCATGGCGCCGGTGACGCTGATCTCCAGCCCGCCGGCGCGGATGCGCGGCCCCGGCAGTCGTCCGGCCTCGACCTCCTTGCGCACGGCCACGGCCAGCCGCAGCTTGGCCTCGGACGCGCCATAGGCGCTGGTGAAGCCGGCGTCGATCAGCGCCTTGGCCCCCCGGGCGGCGGTGAACACCTGCTCCTCGGGCGAGGGCTTGATCAGGTCCTCGGTGGCGCAGACGTTCTCGAACGACAGATGGGCGTGGCCCTCGGTCATGCCGGGCATCAGGAACAGGCCCGCCCCGTCGATGACCTCGGCGCCGGCCCCGGCCAGTTGCCCCGGCGCCCGCGAGACGGCGCGGATACGATTGCCCTCAATCAGGACATCGCCGGCGAAGGCGCCCGCCCCGCTCGCGTCCCAGATCGTCGCGCCGGCGATCAGCGTGTTGCCCATTGGCTCGTTCCTCGTCTCTTCGCACTGGTCGGCGAATTCGAGTTGGAGGATACCGCCAGGGGCCCCGGCGCCTGAATGATCGGGCATGCACCCGCATTTGTCTGGGTCTGCTAGCGCCCCTCCGCGCCGTTGTCCGACCAGAGCAAGTTCGCCATCGTCCGCCGGGCAAGAGCGCCGCTTCAGGGCGCCGGGAACAGGGGCGGACACGCGATGATCACAGGCATCCACCACGTGGGGATCCACGTCCGCGACCTGGACCGCATGATCGCCTTCTACCGCGAGGCCTTCGGCTTCGAGACCGTGGGCGACATCTATGTGTGGGAGAAAGAGCCGGTCATCGACCAGATCATCGACGTGCCCGGTTCGGCCGCGCGCACGGTGATGATGCGGGCGGGCACCTGCTACATCGAGCTCTTCGAGTTCGCCGCGCCGGCGCCAACCGTAACCAAGGCGCTCGATCCCTACGACAAGGGCTACACCCACTTCTGCGTGGACGTGACCGACATCGCGTTCGAGTACGAGCGCCTGAGAGGCCTGGGCATGACCTTCGGCTCGCCGTGTCCGGTGGACGCGGGGCACGTGAAGTCGGTGTACGGACGCGACCCCGAGGGCAATGTGATCGAGGTGCAGGAGACGGCGCCGGACTGCGGGTTCCGGTTGGACAAGCTGCCGGCGCGGTAGGCCCCCTCCGGCCCTCTGGGCCACCTCCCCCAAAGGGGGAGGATTTGCGCCGTGCAATGCTCCCCCTTTGGGGGAGCTGTCGCGTAGCGACTGAGGGGGTCTTCAGCGCCTATCGGTACCGCGCCCTGAGCACCTTCTTGTCCGGCTTGCCCACCGGCGTCAGCGGGATGGCCTCGACGAACTCCACCGACTTGGGCGCCTGGTAGGAGCCCTTCCTCGCCGCCACCGCCGCGACCAGCTCGCCCTCGTCCGCCGACTGCCCGGGCCTCAGCACCACCAGCGCCTTGACCGCCTCGCCCCACTTGTCGTGCGGCACGCCGATCACCGCCACCTGCGAGACGGCCGGGTGCTCGGCGATGATGTCCTCGATCTCGCGCGGATAGATGTTGAAGCCGCCCGAGACGATCATGTCCTTGGTGCGGTCGACGATGCGCAGGAAGCCGCCGGGATCGCGCACGGCGACGTCGCCGGTGTGCAGCCAGCCGTCGCGCAGGGCCTCGGCAGTCAGGTCCGGGTCGCGATAGCCGTCCATCACCAGCGGACCGCACACGCACACCTCGCCGGGCTCGCCGTCGGGCACGGGGCGGCCCTCGGCGTCCAGCAGGGCCAGGCGGATCCACGGGCTGGGCCGGCCGCAGCTGGCCAGGCGGCGCGGGTCGGTCACGTCGTGCTCGGCCTTGCGCAGGGTGGTGATGGCCATCGGCGCCTCGGCCTGGCCGTAGAACTGGCTGAACACCGGCCCGATCCGTTCGATGGCCTCCTTCAGCCGCGCCGGCGAAATCGACGAGGCGCCGTAGAACACCGTCTCCAGGCTCGACAGGTCGAACTCGTCGAAACGCGGGTGGTCCAGCAGGGCGTAGATCATGGTCGGGACCAGCAGCATGCAGTTGATGCGGTGCTCCTGGATCGCCTGCATCACCGCCACGGGCTCGAAGGTCGGCAGCACCCGCAAGGTGCCGCCCAGCAGCAGGGTCGGCATGAACAGCGCCCCGCCCGCGTGGGTCAGGGGCGCGCAGGCCAGGACGTGCGGCGGCTGGGGCCACTCCCAGTCGGTCATCATCAGCTGCAGGGTGGTGATGGCCGTGCGGTGGCAACTGGGCAGGGCCTTGGGCTTGCCGGTGGTGCCGCCCGAATAGCCCATGCGGACGATGTCGTGCGGGCCCACGCGCGGCGGGACCAGCGGCTGGGGTTCGAAACCTTGGGCCAGTGTGAACAGGTCCTCGCCCAGCGTGCTGTCGCCGAAGGCCAGCAGGCGCAGGCCCGGAACCGCCTCAGCCAGCTCACGGGCACGAACTTCAAAGCGCTCGACGTCGAAGATCAGCACCTGCACGCCCGCGTCACGGATCACGTGCAGGTGGTCGGCCAGGCCGCTCAGCGGATGCAGGGGCACATAGACCGCCGCCAGCATCTGGGTCGCGTTGGTCACGTGCAGACATTCAGGCCGGTTGGGCGAGATCATCGCCACCCGCACGCCCTGGACGACACCCAGGCTGGCCAGGGCCTGGGCGTATCGGCTGGCCGCGTCGCGGACCTGCGCCACCGTCAGGGTGGGGCCATCCTTCAGGTGCAGCAGCGGGCGGTCGCCGCCGTTGTTCAGGGCGTTGGCCAGCACGTCGCCGGTGTAGAGCGGGCGATGCAGGTCGTCTTCGTCGTCGATCATGCGCACAGCCTCCACGCGGCGCGCGGGATGACAACCGCCCTCGGTGTCCTGGCCACGCGGTATCGGGCGGGCGCTAAATCAGACCCGCGCGACCGTAACCCGCAGCCCGTCGAGCTCCGGCTCCAGACGGACCTGGCACGACAGGCGACTGCCCGGGCGAAGGTCGTCGACCATGTCCAGCATCTCGGCCTCGATGGCGTTGGGCGGACCGACGCGGTCCTGCCAGTCGGGATCGACATAGACATGGCAGATGGCGCAGGCGCAGGCCCCGCCGCAGTCGGCGAGGATGCCCTCGACGCCGTTGGCGCGGGCCACCTCCATCAGGGTCTGGTTGGGGCCGATGTTCTGGATGGTCCGGACCGTTCCGTCGTCCTGGACCAGCGTCACGGTGATGCCGCTCACCCCTCGTCCTCGCCCCCGAGCACGCTGGCCTGGACCGCCAGGATCTCCTCCAGGTGGTTGACGCTGTCACCGGCCGAGATGCCGCCGTCGACGGGCAGGATGGCGCCAGTGATCTGGGCCGCGCGGTCGCTGGCCAGGAACAGGGCCGCCTGGGCCACGTCGGCCGGCACGCCGTCGCGCTTGAGCGGCTTGTTGGAATCCCAGACCGGGGCCAGGGCCGCCTGCAGGCGCGCGCCGACGTCGTTGGACAGCTCCTGCGTCGTCATCACGTGGATCGGCGTGCGGATGTGGCCCGGCGCCAGGCAGTTCACGCGAATGCGGTGCTTGGCCAGGTCGATGGCCAGCGACTTGGTCAGGTGGATCACCGCGGCCTTGGAGGCGCGGTAGCTCATCAGCGCCTGGCCGGCCATGATCCCGGCGATGGAGGCGTTGTTCAACACCACCCCGCCGCCGTTCCTGGCCATGTGCCGCGCCGCCCGCTGGGTCCCGATCATCACCCCGTAGAGGTTGACGCCGATCACCGTGTTGAAGTCCTCCAGGTCGTCGTCGAGGAAGTGCGGATGGCGCCCGCCGGAGATGCCGGCGTTGTTGAACATCACATGCAGCCCGCCGAACCGCTCGACGGCCAGATCGACCACCGCCTGGATGTCACCGGCCTTCGAGACGTCCACCCGGTGGAAGACCGCGTCCTTGCCCAGCGACTTGGCCAGCGCCTCGCCCGCCTCGACATCGACGTCGGCGATGACCACCCGCGCGCCCTCGGCGACGAAGGTCTCGACCGTGGCCTTCCCGATGCCGCCCGCGCCGCCGGTGACGATGGCGACCTTGCCCGATAGTTCCTGCCCCAAAGCCAGCTCCTAGCGGCGCGTGAAGGTGATCGGCAGCCGCTCGATCGAGTGGGTCGCCACGGTCGGCAAGTATTTGATCTCCTCGACCGGGATGGCCAGCTTGATGTCCTTCAGCCGCTTGACCACCTCGCGGGCCGCGACTCGGATCTCCATGCGGGCCAGCGACAGGCCGATGCAGCGGTGCGGGCCGCCGCCGAAGGCCAGGTGCTTGCCGAGATTCCCCCGATTCAGGTCGAAGTCGCGCGGGCAGGCGAACTGCGTCTCGTCGTCATTGCCCGAGGCGTACATCAGCAGCAGGTGCGCGCCCTTGGGCAGCAGCTTGCCGCCCACCTCGACCTCGCGGGTGGTCATGCGCGACAGGCCCCGCACGGGCGGCTCGATGCGCAGAAGCTCCTCGACGAAGCGATTGAGCAGACGGTCGTCGTCCACCGAGTCCTGCAGCACCTGGGCCACGTCCGGCTGGGTGGCCAGGATGAACATCAGATTGGTCATGGCCGTGGCCGTGGTCTCGTTGCCGGCGATCAGCAGGGCCCGGACCAGCGACACCACCTCGTGGAAGGTCAGCTTGGGGTTTTCCGGATCCTCGGTCGTGGCGTGGACCATGTCGGAGATCATGTCCTCGGCCGGATTGGCCTCGCGGTCGTGGACGTGGCCGATCAGATAGTTCTGCAGGTCGCAGATCTCGCGGGCGTTATCGAGCATCTGCTCGCGGTTCTGCATGCGGCCGATCTGGGCGGTGACCGCCAGGGACCAGCGCTGGATCTTGTCGGCGTCGCCGTCGCCCAGGCCCAGTTGCTCGCAGATCACCCGGATGGTGACGGGCACCGAGAAGTCCTTGACCGCGTCGGCCGCGCCCTTGGCGGCGAAGCTCTCGATGACCTCGCCGACGATGGTCTCGATCTCGGGCTCCAGCTGCTTGACCCGGTGGGCCGAGAAGGCGTGGTTCATCAGGTTGCGGATGCGCGTGTGGTACGGCGGATCCGTCATGATCGCGTCGGGGAAGAAGCCGCCGCCGTCGCGGATCAGGATCTCCTTGAACTCGGCCGCGAAGCCCTTGGCGTACTGTTCGCTGTAGCCGTGCTCGACCGAGAAGGTGACCGGGTCGCGCTGGACGGTCTGGATGTCGTCGAAGCGCGAGACCAGGTACATGCCCAGCTTCTCGTCATAGTGCACCGGGTCGTCGGCGCGCATGGCGTCGTAATAGGGCTTGGGACGCGCCGAGATTTCCGGGTCGGTCAGCGAGCCCCGGGCCAGCAGCGTGGCGGCGTCGGCGCCGCGCATCGGGCAGGTCGCCGGCGCGACTGTTTCGGTTCCCGTGGAAGCCATGATCGTCCCTCCCCTACTCGGCCGCTTGCGGAACGCGCTCGGCCATCAGCGCCTCGACGCTGAGGTACTTGGTGGTGGCCCAACCGCCGTCCAGCGCGATGGTCTGGCCGTTGATGTAGCTGCCCTGGTCCGACGCCAGGAAGAAGATGGCGTTGGCCACGTCCTGCGCGGTGCCCTCGCGGTCGAAGGGCGTCATCTCGTGGTTCAGCCGGCGGAACGGCGCGGCCTCCCAGTAGTCCTTGGTCATGTCGGTCTTGATGATGCCGGGCGCGACCAGGTTGGAGCGGACGCCGATGGCGCCGTACTGGGCCGCCAGGGTCTGGGTCAGGCCGATCAGCCCCGCCTTCACCGCACAATAGGCCCCGCCGTCCAGCCCGCCCAGGATGCCGAAGGTCGAGCCCACCGTGACGATGGACGAGCCGGCCTTCATCTCGGCCAGGGCCGCCCGGCAGAAGCGGAACGGCGCCTTCAGGCTGATCTCGATCACCTCGTTCAGCGTCGCGTCGTCGGTCAGATGGACCGGGGCCCATTTGCCCGAACCGGCGTTGTTGACCAGGCTGTCCAGGCGACCGAACCGCTCGATGGCCAGCTTCACCGCCTCCTCCGGTGCCCCCGGCGCGGCGACGTCGACGGCCAGAGTGGCGACCTCGGTCAGGCCCGACAGCTCGGCGGCCAACTGGTCCAGCGGCGCCTGGCGGCGGGCCACGGCGACGATGCGGAAGCCGCCCTCCGCGAACCGCCGGGCGGTCGCCGCGCCGATGCCGGCGCTAGCCCCGGTGATCAGGACGACCGGCTTGCCGGCGGCGTCCGTCCCATTCGTTCCGCCCATGTCTCTTCCCGCTGGTTGTGTGGTTTGACGCGCTCTTCGGGCGTTCTCTGGCTCGCCTCTTAGCGTCGTTGTCTCACGCTCCGCCAACGGCAAAAGCCGGGATCAGAGGCGGTCGCGGTCCTGATCAAGTCGGATGACAATTTGCGGCAAGCGGCCCGGCGCAGCGGTGCGGAGAGCCCGGGCCTTGCCCCTGCTGGCGCCCCCGCTTGTCCGGGCTGGAAACCGCACCTCCAGGCGCGTCGCGTTGCCTGCCCAGACATTGCCGTCGGCGATCCGCCGTCGCCGATATGCCCCCGAATGCCAACGACATAAGCGCCGCGGGGCCCCTCCTGGACCCACGTGGCCAGGGGGAGAAACATCATGACTTGCCGTCAAAGCCGCCGCCTGCTGCGGACACTGGTCCTGTCCAGCTCGGCCCTCGCCGCCCTCGCCCTGACGCCGGCCGGCGCCTGGGCCCAGGCCACGACCACCGCCCAGGCCGACCAGCCCGCCGCCGTGGACGAGGTGATGGTCACCGCCCGCCGCCGCAACGAGAGCCTGGCCCGGGTGCCCATCGCCGTCACCGCCGTCAGCGGCGAGCAGCTGACCCAGCGCTCGATCCACACCGACTCCGACCTGCAGGCCGGCGCGCCGGGCCTGACCATCCGCCAGACCCAGGGCAACAACTCGCTGACCTATTCGCTGCGCGGCCAGACGGCCGACACCTTCAGCGGTTCGCCCTCGGCCGTGGTCACCTATCTGAACGAAGTGCCCCTGACGGTCAGCGGCGCCTCGACCTTCTACGACCTGGACTCGGTGCAGGTGCTGAAAGGGCCGCAAGGCACGCTGTTCGGCCGCAACGCCACCGGCGGGGCAGTGCTCTACACCTCGGCCAAGCCGACCAACGAGGTCTCGGCCCTGGTGCGCGGGCGGATCGGCAATCTGAACCTGCGCGAGGTCGAGGGCATGCTCAATGTGCCCATCGTCGAGGACAAGGTGCTGCTGCGCGGGGCCTTCGACATCATCCGCCGCGACGGCTACATCCATAACCTCTACGACGGCGAGGACCTGGGCGAGACCAAGCGCGAGGGCGGCCGCCTGTCGCTGACGGTCAAGCCCAGCGAGGCCTTCAGCAACACCACCATCGCCCAGTACGGCCACACCCACGGCACCAATACCGGCGCGTCCTACACCTACAGCGTCTACGGCTGCGGCCAGACCAACAACGGCTTCGCCCTCACCTGCTCCAGCGGCCTGCTATTCGGGCCTGGACTGGACTCGGTGGCCGGCGCGGGCTCATGGGCCGCTTATCTGGCCGCCCATCCCAAGGCCTATGCCGGGGGCCTGCTGGCCTATGTCGACGAGCAGCGGCGGCTTGGCCCGTACGTCACCAACCACCCCAGCGGCGCCAGCCATCGGGGCGAGGACTGGTCGGTGTCCAACACCAGCACCTATGCCGTGAACGACGACATCCAGATCAAGAACATCTTCGGCGCCACCAAGTCGGACGTGATCTCGCAGCAGCCCCAGCTGGGCGCACCGTTCGTGACGATCCTGACCCAGAACGTCGCCACCGGCGAGACCGGCAACGAGCAGCACGTCCGCTCGATCTCCGACGAGATCCAGCTGCAGGGCAAGGCGGCCGGCGGCGACCTGAGCTATATCGTCGGGGCCTATTTCCAGAGCCAGCGCACCGACACCATCTGGCCCCAGACCTATTTCGACGTCAGCCCGGTCATCCCGCCCTCGCCGGTCACCAACGCCTTCCGCCTGCGCAACAAGACTCAGGCCGTCTACGCCCAGGGCACCTATGATCTGACCTCCAAGGGCCTGACCGACGTGAAGATCACCGCGGGCCTGCGCTACACCCGCGAGCACGTCGAGATCTCGCAGCTGCCGCGCGCCACCTACACCTACGGCGCGCCCGACCAGGCCCGCACCTTCAAGGACCCCAGCTGGGAAGTGGGCGTCGAGTACCAGGCCTCGCCTGAGCTGTTCGCCTATCTGAAGACCCGGGGCAGCTTCCGCAGCGGCGGCTTCAACGGCGCGGCCCCGCCCGTGAACGCCGACGCGACCGGCGGCGGCAACCAGTTCGACTCCGAGCACACCCAGGACATCGAGGGCGGCCTGAAGTACCACGGCCAGGCCTTCGGCCGTCCGGCCAGCTTCGCCGTCGCCGTCTACAACCAGTGGATCCAGGACGTGCAGCGCGTCGAGTTCCCCGATCCGGACGGCCCCGGGGGCCTGGCCTCCATCGCCGTGACGGCCAACGTGCCCAAGTCCGTCGTGCGCGGGTTCGAGGCCGAGGCGACGATCAACCCAACCGACTGGCTGCAGCTGGGGGCGTCGGGCGCCTATACCAAGGCCAAGTTCACCGACGGGAACATCACCCTGTTCGGCACGCCCTATCAGTACGGCCCGGTGGGCGACACGCCCAAGGCCTCGGGCTCGGCCTACGCCCAGATCGACTTCCCGACGCCCGACGCCGTCGGCGAGATCAGCCTGCGCGCCGAGGTCTACAGCCAGGGCGCCCAGTACTTCTCCAACGCCGCCGGCTCCATCGCCCCCGGCACCCGCCTGCCCGGCTACACCCTGCTGAACGGCCGGCTGAACTGGAACGGCGTCATGGGCTCGAAGGTCAATGCGGCGCTGTTCGGCAAGAACCTGACCAAGGAGGAATATTTCGTCGGCGGCATGACCCTGGCCGCGGCCCTGGGCCACAACGCCGCCGCCGTGGGCGAGCCGCGCACCTACGGCCTGGAGCTGTCGGTCCGCTTCTAGGTTCAACCGTTCCGGGGGCGGCTCAGGCCGCTCCCGATGACCGCCCCGGGGGCTTTGAATCCCGGCGTTGGAACCCCACCCGGCCTCGCGGCGAAGTGATCGCGGGGATCGGGATCTGATCGCCCGAGCGATGCGGCGGCCCGATCCGGTTATAGGCGTTTTGGCGTGTTATCGTCCCCTCAGCAGACGCCGTAAGAGCGCGCCCAGGGAGACGAACCCCAGATGCCCGTGCTGGCCTTCGACATGACGACCGCGAACCACGAAATGCGGCGCTACGAGTTTCGCGGCAAGAACAACGTCGACTACTACGACGGCGACCTGACGCCGCTGTCGACGCGCGAGGTCGACATGCGGATCGAGAAGAGCCTGGCCGGCGAGTTCTCGATCTACAAGCTGACCTCCCAGGCGGGCCTGGCCTTCCGGCGGTCGTGGGCGCACATCCGCAACGACAAGACCAACGTCACCGTCTTCTGGTTCGTGCGGCACGGCCAGATCACCGTTTCGCACGGCGGCGGGCGCTATTCGATCAATCCGCACGAATGCGCGATCACCCGCTCGGCGCGGCCGTTCTACATGGAGCTGACCCCCGACGACAGCGGCTATCTGGAGGCCATGCACGTGGTGGTGCCCTCCCACAAACTGCACTCGCTGATCAGCGAAAGCGTCGAGGTGGGCCGGCCCTTCCCCAGCGCGGCCGGCGACGTGTTCCTGGCCGAGCGGGTCTTCACCCTGCTGTTCGAAGAAGACGGCCTGATCGACCCCGAGGTCGCCGAGCAGTTGGTCCAGGCCCTGCTGAACGGCCTGGGCAAGACCATCGCCCGCATCACCGGCGACGTGGCCCCGCGCAACTCGATCGGCGACCGCCGGGTGGCCGACATCACCCGCTACATCAACCAGCATTTCTCCAACTGCGACCTCAACGCCAAGATGGTGGCCGAGAGCTGCGGGATCTCGCATCGCTATCTCTGCCACGTGCTGAAGAAGACCGGCCTGTCGTTCTCCAACATGGTCTGGGACAAGCGGATCGAGACGGCCCAGGCCTGGCTCAAGGACGAGCGCATGCAGCACTATTCGATCTGCGAGATCGCCTATCTGGCCGGCTTCAAGAGCAGCGCCCACTTCAGCCGCATGTTCAAGACCCGCTATGCGACGGCCCCGCGCGAGTTCCGGGCGCTGAACGCCACGGCGGCGGGAGCGGCCTAGGCGCCCACCTCGATCCACCCGTCGACCACCCGCACCGCATAGACCGCGATGGGCCGGGTGGCCGGGGGGTTCTTGGCCGCGCCGGTGGTCAGGTCGAAGCGGGCGCCGTGGACCGGGCAGGCGATCCAGCTGGCCGACATGCGGCCGCATTCCAGCTTCTCGTCGGCGTGGGAGCAGATGTTGGAAATCGCGTGGACCTTGCCGCCCGTGTGGCACAACAGGACCGGCTTTCCCCCGATCTCGACCACCTTGCGACCGCCCGCCGGCAGTTCGCTTTCCTGGAGGACCCGGGTGAATGGCTCTGACGTCATGGGGTGTCCGCACGCTTCTGGAGCCAAGCTCGTAGCACGCTGGCCGGGGCGCCGAATGACGCGGCGCGCAGTCGATCTTGACTGGAAAAACGCCCGGCGATCCGCGTGCGCGAGCCGCGCTAGGCGCTGTGTGCACCCCGTCTTGCCGCAGATTGCAGCGCCTCTCGCGGACGCTTGCGGCCCCTCACGCCCAGGCCTAGCCAGGATCGCAAAGGCGAACGCAAGGCCAGTTCAGCGGAGGATCGATGACTCGTGGGCCCCAGCACGCGGGAGGCGGCAAGGGCAAGCCGAGCGCGAACCCCGACCTCCGGAAACCTTTGGGGCGCGAACCGGCCGAGCCGATCGACCTGGGCATCGCCCTGTCGGTCTACGGCAAGACCCCCTGCGGCGAGCTGGTCGAGATCGACGCCGCCAGCCCCGTGCCGCCCGAACTCACCACCTGGTCGACCGAACAGTAGCCCTGAAAGGATCCGCGCCATGTCCTTCGAACTGAACAAGCGCCTGGCCGCCAAGCGCGATCCGCTGCCGACCACGGTCAACATCGACCCGGTCACCGCCAGCATCATCCGCGGGGCCATGGAGACGGTCTGTTTCGAGGCCGCGACCTTCCTGGGCCGGGCCGCCTCGTCGCCGATCATCAACCAGTCCAACGAACGCAACGCCGCCGTCATCGACGCCCACGGGCGCCTGGCCGCCGTGTCGATCGGCACCCCGCACCTGACCTTCGTCTCGCAGCTGACCGTGCGCTATGGCCTGGACCTGTTCGACGAGTACGAGTGGGGTCCCGGCGACGTCTTCGTGGGCAACGATCCCGACTACGGCGGCGGCCACCTGCCCGACTACAACGTCTACGCCCCGGTGTTCGACGACGACGGCCAGCTGGTGCTGATCCAGGCGCTGCAGGCCCACCAGGGCGACACCGGCGGCAAGGACCCGGGCGGCTTCACCCTGGAAGCCACCGACATCTTCACCGAGGGCCTGGCCATCCCCTGCCTGAAGCTGGTGCATCGCGGGGAAAAGCGCCGCGACGCCATCAAGCTCCTGGAACGCAACAACCGCTTCCCGTCGTTCTCGGGGGATCTCGCGGCCATGATCGGCGGGGTGCAGCACTCGGCCCGCCTGCTGCAGAACATCATCCACAAGTGGGGGACCGACACGGTCCGCGCGGCGATCAACTACAACATCGACTACACCGAAAAGCGCTTCCGCGAAGAAGTGTCGAAGTGGGCCGATGGTGTGTACCACGCCGACGTCCTGATCGATCACGACACGCTCGGCACCAAGGACATCAAGGTCCACGTCGCCTGCACGGTGAAGGGCGACCAACTGACCGTCGACCTGACCGGCACAGACGACCGCCAAGACCTGGTGGGGGTGTGGAACACCTTCGCCAACAGCCGCGGCTACATCATGACCCAGATCGCCGCCTCCATCGATCCGGCCATCGTCAAGAACGAGGGCCTGTTCCACGGGGTCGAGATGATCATCCCGGAAGGCACCATCGCCCATCCGCCGCCCAACAAGCCCGCCGCCCTGGGCTCGTTCCACCCGGCCTGCGAGATCACCGAGGCCGTCTGCGTGGCCCTGGCCCAGGTGGCCCCGGATCGCTCGGCCCCGCAGGTCTACAAGATCGGCATGCCCAACGCCGTCATCGGCTTCGACAAGACCGGCCAGATGTGGATGGACCAGGGCGTGGACGCCCGCACCATGGACGTCTCGGCCGTGCAGGGCATCGACGGCTGGGGTTCGTGCCCCGTGGGCCTGGGCAACCTGCTGCTGGCCCAGGCCGAGGACGCCGAGGCCCGCTTCCCTGTCGTGAACCTGAACCGCGAAATGACCCAGGACTCCGAAGGCGCCGGCCGCTGGCGCGGCCAGCCGGGCAGCCTGAACGTCAAGAAGGTGCTGGAGCCGACCTTCGCCATGGCCTGGATGGTGTCGTCCGACCACCCGATGAGCGGCCTCCTGGGCGGCGACGACGCCAGCCCCTATTCGAACCATTTCGAGGTCGGCACGCCCAACGAATACAAGATCGACCTGACCGCCCGCGCCCAACTGCCGGCGGGCGCGGTGATCGCCTACCAGCACGGCGGCGGCGCGGGCTTCGAGCCGGCCCTGCTACGCGATCCCGAGGCCGTCAAGGAAGACGCCCTGGACGAGATCGTCAGCATCGGCCGGGCGCGCGACAAGTACGGCGTGGTCTTCACGGGCCGCGTCGAGGACTACGACCTGGCGGTCGACGTCGCCGCCACCCAGGCGCTGCGCGCCCGCATGGGCCAGGGCCAGGCCGCCTAAAGCCGACAAAGCGTATCGAGGGGATATTTATGGGTTATCGCGTCGGCATCGACATCGGCGGGACGTTCACCGACTTCGCGTTGCTGAACGGCTCCAAGGTGGTCTTGCACAAGAACCTGAGCACGCCGGAGGACCGCTCGCTGGGCGTGCTGACGGGCCTCGGCAAGCTGGCCGAGATCGAGGGGCTGTCGCTGGAGGACTTCCTGGGCCGCTGCGACGCCATCGTCCACGGCACCACGGTGGCCGACAACACCCTGATCGAGATGAACGGCGCGGTGACCGGCCTGATCACCACCGAGGGCTTCCGCGACGAGATGGAGTACCGCCGGGGCTTCAAGGAAAGCATCTGGGACGTCCGCCTGGAGCCGCCGCCCCAGATCACCCCGCGCCGCCGCCGCCTGACCATCCCGGAGCGCGTCCTGCACGACGGCAGCGTCTACAAGGACCTCGACGAAGACGCCGTGCGCGAGGCCTGCCGGCGGCTGAAGAAGCAGGGCGTGGAGTCGGTGGCGATCTCGCTGCTGTTCTCGTTCGTCAATCCCGACCACGAAAAGCGGGTGGCCGCGATCGTCGCCGAGGAGATGCCCGGCGTGCAGATCTCGACCTCGCACGAGGTCCTGCCCCGCGCGCCCGAGTACGAGCGCACCAGCACCACGGTCGTGAATGCCTATGTCGCCCCCAAGGTGACCTCGTACCTGGAAAAGCTGGTCACCCGGGTGAAGGACGCCGGCTACGCCAAGCAGCTGATGGTCATGCAGGCCAGCGGCGGGGTGATGACCAAGGACTATATCGAGGGCTCGCCCATCCGGGTGCTGGCCTCGGGTCCGGCCGGCGGGGTGATCGGCTCGGCGCACGTGGGCGTGGCCAAGGGCCATTCCAACATCCTGTGCGTCGACATGGGCGGCACGTCCTACGACATCTCGGTGGTGCTGAACGGCGCCGCCCCCGCCGAAGCCGGCTGGAACATGCACCACCGCTACCTGGTGGGCGTGCCGATGGTGAAGGTCGAGACCCTGGGGGCCGGCGGCGGCTCGATCTGCCAGGTCGACAACGGCGCCCTGCAGGTGGGCCCGGCCTCGGCCGGCTCGGACCCCGGTCCGATCTGCTACGGGCGCGGCGGGACCCAGCCCACCATCACCGACGCCCTCTTGATGCTGGGCATCCTGTCGGCCGAGTCCGACTTCGCCGGCGGCAGCTTCTCGCTGAGCAAGGCCGGCGTCGTGGAGGCCTTCCAGGCCATCGGCGACCAGATGGGCTACAGCGCCGAGGACGCGGCGTTCGACTGCTGGCGCGTGGTGAATGCGGGTATGTCGCAAGGCGTGCGTCGGATCACCGCCGGCAAGGGCATCGACCCGCAGGACATGGTCATGCTGGCCTATGGCGGCAACGGCCCGGCCTTCGCCGCCATCCAGGCCGAGGACCTGGGCATCGCGCGCGTGCTGGTCCCCAAGGCCTCGCCCACCTTTTCGGCGCTCGGGACCCTGGTGGCCAATCCGCACATCGACGAGGAACGTTCCTACGCCGCCCCCGCCAATGCGCTGGACACCGGCAAGATGCAGGCCCTGTGGGGCAACCTGGCGACGCGCGCCCAGAAGTACTTCACCGACGCCACCTTCCGCGCCGACGAGGTGGTGGCGCGCTACCAGGTCAATATGCGCTATCCCGGCCAGAACTGGGCCCTGACCTTCGACCTGCACGAGGCCAAGGGCCTGGGCGACCTCGACTTCGTCGACGCGGGCCTGGGCGCCCAGGCCATCGAGGCCTTCAACCGCCGCCACATGGAAGAGTACGGCCACATCCGCGAGGGCGAGGTTCCGGAGGTCACCGGCGTGCGCCTGTCGGCCTCGGTGGTCACCGCCTCGCCGGTGGTCGGCAAGGGCGTCACCGCGCCCCGCGTCGCGCCCAAGGCCGACAAGACCCGCCGCGCCAATCTCGGCCTCGGCTACCAGCCCACCGACATCTTCCTGGGCAAGGGTTTGAACCCCGGCCACGAGATCGTCGGCCCGGCCATCGTCGAGGAGACCTTCACGACCATCGTCGTCTATCCCGGCTGGAAGCTGCACGTCGACGACGCGGGGGATTACGAGCTGACGCGGGTGCGGGCTTCCTAACTGTCCATGACCCTTCCCTTTTGATCCGTCATTCCCGCCCTTGTGGCGGGAATGACGGATCGATTGAGAATGCGATAGCCGCGCTCACGCGAACGCGTACGGGCCGCCCTTCGCCAGCGCCGCGCGATAGGCCGGTCGCGCCTGCGCCGCCGCCAGCCACGCCGTGGTGCTCGGCCGCCCCTTAAGTCCGCCGGTCCGCGCCCCGGCGAACTCGACGGGAAAGCTCATCATCACATCGGCGGCCGTGAACGCCTCTCCGGCGAACCACGGCCGCGTCGCCAGTTCGGCCTCGATGTAGTCCAGGTGCGCGTCGAGCATCGGCTTCAGCCGCTTGGCCACCGCCTTGCCGAACATCGGCACGCGCTCCAGGACCAGCAGCATCAGCAGGGCCGGCATCACCGAGCCCTCGGCGTAGTGGATGAAATATCGGTAGCGCAGGGCCTCGGCCCGGGTCGGCGGCGCGCCCAGATAGCCGCCGGCCTTGTCGACCAGATATTCCAGGATCGCCCCGGTCTCGGCGACGACGACGTCCCCTTCCTGGATGATCGGCGACTTGCCCAGCGGATGGACCTGCTTCAGCTCGGCCGGCGCGGCCATGGTCTTGGCCCGCTCGTGGCGGCGTACCTCATAGGGCAGGCCCAACTCCTCCAGCAGCCAGAGGACCCGTTGCGAGCGGGAGTTTTCCAGGTGATGGACGACGATCATGGGGCCTCGCGAAGACAGCGGCTCAGCGCCGCGCCGAAGTCGCGCACGCGCCAGAGGTTCAGGAAGTTGGTGGCCATGTGCAGCTGGGTGCGCGCCGCCTCGTTGTCGCGAAAGCGGGGGTCACGGCGGTCTGCGACGGTGTCTAGCTCCGGGACCCAGGCCTCGATCAGGGCCGGCGCGTCCATCAGCCAGGCCAGTCCCATGTTGGCGACGAACAGATCCAGGCGCAGGCCCAGGGTCGCCACGTCCAAGGCCGGTCCGCCCTGGGCGCGGTATTCGGCGGCGAACAGGGCCAGCAGGTCGTCGAGATGGGCCTCAAGCATCGCCGGCTCGGCGGCGCTGAGCGCGCCCCACAGGGCCAGGGCGACGTTCATCTGGCCCACGCGACCCCAGTCCATCAGCCCACACTGGAGCGCGCCGTCGTCGCCCCGCCAGAACCAGGCGTTGTCGACATTGGCGTTCCAATGGCACAGGGCGATCAGGTCGGGGGCGGCGTGCAGGAACCGCTTGATGGCTCGCTCGTGCTCCAGGAAGCGCGGCGCCTCGTCCTTCAGCCTGGCGATGAAGGCCGGGTCCGCCAGGACCTCGGGGACCAGCCCCGGATGGCGAGCCGCGAACTCGCCCCAGCGCGACAGCCGGTTGCCGATCTGGCGGGCGTCGTGGCGGATCGGATCGCTCGCCTCGGCCGCCGCCCGGTCGAACGGAAACAACGCATCGACATCTCCGGTCAGGCGTCCGGCCCTGTGCGCTCCGGCGAGCCGAGCCACCGCCCGGACCAAGGCGCGGTAATGACCAGGCGGGTCCGGCATGGTTTCGTCCAGGCACTTGTCGTAGTGCCGCTCGACCGCCCCCACCCCGAACGCGATCTTCTCGGTGATCAGGAGACCCGTCTGGCTCTCGGCGTGATGGTCGGCGAACAGGCACGCCGGCACGGCAATGGGAAAGCCCCGCGTGCGCGACAGGGTCGCCAGCTTCACCTCCCCCGCCATCTGGTCCTTGCCCCGGTCGCGGATCGGGTCGTCGAAGTCGCGCGAGAACTTGACGAAGAGCTCGGTCGGCAGGTCCGTGCCCGGCCGGTCGTAGGCCACCGACAGGAACAGCTTCCGCCCGGTGCTGCCGCCGGGACAGTCCGCGACGGCGACGATCCGCGCGACGGCGTTGTCCAGCGCCAGGGCGCCGCTGGTATGGAAGGCGTCGGTCAGGAAAGCCGCCCCGCCCTCGCGCAAGGCCTCCGGCGTCGCTGGAATGCCAAGCCCATTGGCGTCGCCTCGAACCCAGGCCATCACCGAGCCAAAGCCTTGGCCAGCCGATGGTCGGGCGCGATCCATTGCGAGGTGGCGTAGATCGGTTCGATGGCGGTGGCGGCGTCCAGCTCGGCGAGGTCCTCTGGCGTCAGCGCCACGTCGACCGCGCCGAGATTGTCCTCCAGCTGATGCAGCTTGGTCGCGCCCAGCAGCACGCTGGTGACGCCCGGCCGGCTCAGGACCCAGGCGATGGCGACCTGGGCCACGGTGGCCGAATGCGCCGCCGCGATGCGGCGCAGGACCTCGACCACCGCGAAGCCCTTGTCGCGGTCGAAGCCCAGCATGTCGAAACTGGAGAACCGGTTGTCGGGCCGCGCCAGGTCCTCGCGCGTGTAGGCCCCGCTCAGGAACCCGAAGGCCAGCGGGCTCCAGACCGTCAGGCCCAGGCCGTAGCGCGCCATCATGGCCAGGGCGTCGCGCTCGATGTCGCGGCCCAGCAGCGAATAGTACATCTGGCCGTGGGTGAACGGCGCCAGGCCGCCCGCCTTCTGGATCTCCAGCGCCGCCGCCGCCTTCCAGGCCGACCAGTTGGAAAAGCCGATATAGCGGACCTTGCCCGAGCGGACGACAGCGTCGAACGCCTCCAGCGTCTCCTCCAGTGGCGTGAAGGGATCCTCGCGGTGGGCGACATAGAGGTCGATCCAGTCGGTCCCCAACCGCCTGAGGCTCTGATCGACCGACCACAGGATGTGGCGCCGCGACAGCCCCGCGCGATTCAGGTCGCGGTCGCCGCCCCGATTGCCGACCTTGGTGGTCAGCACCACCTTGTCGCGATGCGGCTTCAGGGCCGCGCCCAGCAGGGCCTCGGACTCGCCGTCGGCGTAGACGTCGGCCGTGTCGAACAGGGTCACGCCCGCGTCCAGCGCCAGGCCGACCAGTTGGTCGGCAAGGTCGGCGCCCACCTTGTAGACCGCCCCCAGGCTGCGATTGCCCTGGGTGAAGGTCAGGGCGCCGAAGCCCAGGCGCGAGACGGCCAGGCCGGTCTGGCCCAGCATGGCGTACCGCATGGCCTCAGCTCTTGGCCTTGCGGCCGCTCTTGCTCAGGCGGAAGTCGGGCGGGAACTGGCTGTCGTTGTCCTTGACCGCGTTGTTGACGCCCTTTTCGAAGGTGTCGTCGCCCAGGGTCAGCTCGTCGCCGTCGTTCTTCACCAGCGGCAGCATCGACTCCATCCAGCCGGTCAGGATGCTGCCCATATATTCGCCCTGCTGCTGCTTCATCACCTCGAAGAAGGTCTTCTGCATGAAGACCACGTCGCTGGGCCGGGTGCGGCTGCAGGCCAGGGCGTACTTCTCGACCTCGGCCTCCAGCTGATCGCGCGGCACCACGCTGTTGATGAAGTTGCAGTCCTGCATCTCCTTGGCGGTGAAGGGACGGCCGGTGAACACCATCTCCTGGAACTTGCGCAGCCCCATGGTCTGGGCCCACTGCCACATGCGCGGCCCCCAGCCCACGTAGCGGAAGGCCGGGTGGCCGAAGAGCGCGTCGTCCGACGAGATCACCAGGTCCGCGTCGCCCGCCTGGTAGAAGTGCCAGCCGTAGCAATAGCCCTTCACCTCGACGATGCTGATCTTCTTGAAGTCCTGCAGGCTGCGGCAGCCGAAGTTGGAATTGGCGTAGAGCTGGGTCAGCGAGGCCAGGTAGCGATAGGAGTCCTTGGGCGGATACCTGACGTCCTCGTCGTCGCCGATCTCGAACTCGCGCAGCAGCGAGACCTCGGCGGTTTCCGACAGCATCTCGGCCTGTTCGGGCAGGTCGGCCCCGCCGCCCAGGTTATTGCCCACGCCCCGGATCACCAGCACCTTCACGTCGTCGTCGATATTGGCCCGGTGCAGCAGCTTGGAATAGCGTAGGCGCGCGGCGATGGTCGGGGCGTTCAGGTGGTCGGGACGATTGAAGGTGATCGTGGCGATCTTCGTCTTGGGGTCCTTCTCGTAGAGGATAATCTCCTCCGGCGGCGGACGATCGTCAGCTTGGGCCATTTCCTTCTCCGCGAATGATCGGGCGCGCTTCACGTCGCCTTCGAAGCCAGATAGTAAGAGCGCGAAATCTGATGGAACAAGATTGTGGAACAATCTGACGGAAATAGCCGCTCGGGCGATGAGATGGGCGCGGCGGCGGCCTCGCGGCGGGTGTCGCGCGGGATCATGCAGGCGCTGGAGACCCAGCGGCTGATCCCGGGCCAGCGGCTGGTGGAGACGGACCTGGCCCGGCAATACGGCGTCGGCCGCAACGCCGTGCGCGAGGCCGTGCAGTGGCTGGCGGCGCACGGTGTGATCGACCTGACCCGCCACCGCTCGGCGGCCATCCGCCAGCTGGACGCCGCCGAGACGGCCGACGCGCTGGACGTCGCCGAGCCGCTGGTCGGCCTGATCGTGGCGACGGCGGCGCGGCGCTATCGGGCGGAGGACCATCGCCTCGTTCTGGAGGCGGCCCTCGCCGAGCTGGAACACGGCGCCCACGCCCACGCGCCCGGCGCCTTCGCCCGGAGCCGCCGCCGGTTCTATCGGGCGCTGATCGAGATCGGCGGCAATGGCGAACTGCAGCGGCTGTTCCGACCGCTGGGGCTACACATCGTCTACGCCCAGCACCGCTCGCCGGGGCTGGAGCAAGGACGGCTGGCCGACTTCCAGGCCATGGCGGCGGCGGTCGCGGCGGGGGACGTCGAGCGCGGCGACGCGGCCGGGCGGGCGCACTTGGCGGCGGTGCGGGAACAGGTCTCCCTCTCCCAGGGGGAGAGGGTCGGGGTGAGGGGGTAAGGCGCCGGCCGGCGTGCCGGCACGCCGGTTGGCGGCGTAACCCCTCACCCTCGCACCGCTACGCGGCGGGTCCCTCCCTCTCCCTCTGGGAGAGGGTGATGCGCCTACCGGATCACGCCCGCCGCCATCAGCCGCTCGCGCTCCTCGGCCGGCATCCCCAGGATGTCGCCGAATACATAGGCGTTGTGCTGACCCAGGGTCGGCGCGCCATCCGCGATCTGCGCCGCGTCCGACATCCGCCAGGACGGCCCGATCACCGAGCGGCTCTCGCCCGAGGCGTCGGTCACCTCGGGATAGAACCCCCTGCCCCACAGGTGGGCGTCGGAGACCAGGTCGACCGAGGCCGCGCTCTTGGCCGCCGCGACGCCCGCCGCCTGCAACGTCTCCGCCAGACCTCCGGCGTCCTGGTCGCGGGTCCAGGCCGCGATCAGGGCGTCCAGCTCGGCCTCGTGGGCCTTGCGGTCGGCCAGGGTGGCAAACCTCGGATCCTCGGGCCGGCCCATCGCCTCGGTCAGCGCCCGCCAGGCCGCGTCGGAAGACACGGCGATGGCGATCCAGTCCTCGCCGCAAGGATAGACCCCGTGCGGCGCCATCTCGGCGTGGCGGTTGCCGTCGCAGGCGGCGACCCGGCCGTTCAGGCTGAAGTCCATGACGCTGTCGCCGATCATGCTGGTCATGGTCTCGACCGCCGACACGTCGATGAACTGGCCCTCGCCCGTCCGACGCCTGTGGACCAGGGCCACCAGGGTCGCGTAGGCGGCGGCCGTGCCGAAGGTGGAGTCGGCGTAGCGCACGTTCATGCCGGCCGGCGCCTCGCCCTCGTAGCCGACCAGGGCGCTGAGCCCCCCCAGGGCCACGAAGCACGGCGCGTAACCCGTCTGGTAGGCCAGCGGCCCGTCGGCGCCGTACATGCCCATCGACACGAAGATGATGTCGGGCTTGATCGCCCTGACTGCCTCGTAACCCAGGCCCAGCCGCTCGATGGCGCCGGGCCGCAGGTTCTCGATCAGCACATCGCACCGGCCGATCAGATCCTTCAGCAGGGCGATCCCGTCCTTGGACTTCATGTCGATCTGGGCGCTCAGCTTCTGTGGATTGACCGCCCGGAACCCCGGGGCCTTGTCGATGTCGTCGACGCCGAAGGTGCGGGTGACGTCCAGCGAGCCCCGGCTCTCGACCCGGATCACCTCGGCCCCGAGGAAGGCCAGTTGCTTGCCCGCATAGGGACCGGCCCAGACCTTGGTCAGCTCCAGAACCCGCACGCCCTGCAACGGGCCACCGCGTGGGGTCGTCATGCGAAGGCCTCCGCGCCGTGCTCGCCCAGCAAGGGCGCCGCTCGCTCGATCCGCGCCGGCGTCCGGCTGAGCTTGTAGGGCACGGTCGGATAGAGCGCCGCCCCCAGCACCGGATGCTCGACCCGCGCGAAGAAGCCGCGATGCTTGTACTGCTCGGACCCGACCAGATCGCCGGGATCGTTGACCGGCACCAGGGTCAGGCCCAGCGTCTGGGCCGCCGCGGCGACGTCGTTCTTGTCTTGCGTCTTCAGCCAGTCGCCGACATGGCGGCGGCACTCGGCGATGCGCTCGGGCGTCAGGCCACGCTCCAGCCAATTGTCGGGGAAGGCCGCCATCCATTCCGGCTGGCCCAGCAACTGGCCGATGGCCTTCCAGTGCGAGGGGGCCGACATCCACAGATAGACGAAGCCCTGGCGGCACGGGAAGATCCCGGCCGGGCCGCCCAGGTCGAAGCGCGCGCGGCCGGTGTCGACATCCATGTCGCCGGCCACCATCTGGCCCAGTACATAGTCGACGCGCGAAGCCAGGACCTCCTGCTTGGAGATGTCGATGGCCCGGCCCTTGCCGGTCTCCTCGCGGCCATAGAGAGCGGCCACCACGCACATGGCCGCCTCCAGCCCCGCCTCGTAGCTGGCCAGGAAGCGCCCCGCCCCCTTCAGCGGCGGCCGCGCCGGATCGGCGCCCGTGGGGGTGTGATAGCCCCAGCCGCTGGCCTGGATCACCGTCAGGTCCTCGGCCTGGGCGCGCTCGGGCGGGGCCGACTGGCCGAAGGGCGTGACCGAGCACACCACCAGCTTCGGATGGCTCTGCCGGGCCGCCTCCAGGCCCAGTCCCAGACCATCCAGCCAGCCGGGCGCGTGGTCGTCGATCACCGCGTCGGCGCGGGCCAGCAGGCGCTCCAGCATCTCGCGGCCGGCCGGGGTCTCCAGGTCCAGCACCACCGAGCGCTTGTTGGTGTTGAGATAGGCGAACAGGCCGCTGCGCTCGGGGCCGGCGACGTCGTCCTTGAACGGCCCCAGCGCCCGGGTCGGACTGCCGCCCGGCGGTTCGACCTTGATCACCTCGGCCCCGAAATCGGCCAGCAGCTTGCCGCAGTATTCGCCCGACACGCCGTGCGCCAGCTCGACGATCCGATAGGGGCTCAAGGCGGACATGCGGGCTCCGAAGGCGGCGGTCTTTCGATCCGACATACTCTTCCTACACCGCCGCACTTGTCTGCGATGGAAGCCCGAACTGTCGCATCCGGCACTCCGGCGATCGGCGGTCGAAGCCCGAAGGGCCGCCCGCTAGCGTGCCGCCAAATCACAAGTATCGGGGAGCGAGATGGCGCAGACGCATGACGTGATCGTGGTGGGGTCGGGATCGGCCGGCATGACCGCCGCCCTGCGGGCCCGCGACCTGGGCCTGGACGTGCTGATCGTCGAGAAGGCCCACAAGTACGGCGGCACCTCGGCCACCTCGGGCGGGGTGGCCTGGATTCCCAACCACGGCCTGGGCGGCACCACCGACACCCGCGAGGAGACCCTCACCTACCTCAAGGCCGTCACTCAGGGCCCGCTGAACCAGGAGCGCCTGGAGGCCTATGTCGACACCGGCGCCGAGATGCTGAGCTATCTGGGCGAGCAGGGCATCGATTTCATGCCGATGCCCTGGCCCGACTACTTCTCGGAATCGCCAGGCGCGCGCGCCGACCGCTCGCTGGTCCTGCCCATGTGGGACGGCGGCAAGCTGGGCGAGGCGTTCCCGCTGATGCGCGAGCAGTACCCGCGCTTCAAGCTGTTCAACCGCTATGCGATGAACCTGGAGGAGACCTTCACCATCGCCGCGCGGGCCAAGGGCTGGAAGCGGATGCTGGCCCGGGTGGTGGGCCGCTACTGGGCCGACCGCAAGACCCGGGCGGTCACGAAGCGCGACCGCTGGTTCACCTCGGGCGCGGCCCTGATCGGTCCGCTGATGGAGCAACTGGCCGCCAAGGGCGTGGAAATCCGGCTGGAGACCAAGCTGGACGAGCTGCTGTTCACCGACGGCCGGGTTTCGGGCGTGAAGGTCTCCAAGTTCGGCACGCCCTACGAGATCCACGCGCGCCACGGGGTGGTGATCTGCGCCGGCGGCTTCGAGTGGAACCAGGAACTGCGCGACCGCTTCTACCCGATCAAGACCTCGATCTGGTGGGGCAGCACCCCGCAGGGCGGCAACGACGGCCAGGCCCTGCTGGCGGCCGAGAGGATCGGCGCGACCACCGAATACACCGAGGCCGGCTGGTGGGCGCCGACCATGGTCATGCCCAGCCAGAGCGCGTCGAACTTCGAGGAGACCCACCAGGCGGTGTTCGACGTGGGCCGGCCCTACAGCGTCTGCGTCAACCGCAACGGCGACCGCTTCGTCAACGAGAGCTGCAGCTACGACCTGTTCGGCAAGGCCATGGTCGACGACCAGCTGAAGACCGGCGCCAACACCCCCTGCTGGCTGGTGTTCGACAAGACCTTCCGCGACAAGTTCACGGCCGGCGGCTTCCTGCCCGCCGCGATCATGGCCGACAAGTCGATCCCCGTGGACTGGTGGGACCACTACATCTTCAAGGCCGACACCATCGGGGCGCTGGCCAGGAAGATCGATCTGGATCCCGCCAAGCTGACCGGCGTGGTGAGCCGCATGAACGACTACGCCGCCAAGGGCGAGGACCCCGAGTTCGGTCGCGGCTCCAGCGGCTATGACCGCGGCTTCGGCGACCCGACCGTGACGCCCAATCCGTGCCTGGGCCCCATCGCCGTGGCCCCCTTCTACGCCGTGCCGATCAATCTCGGGGATCTGGGCACCAAGGGCGGACTGAAGTGCGACGCGCGAGGCCAGGTGTTGGACGGCGCCGACAAGCCGATCACCGGCCTCTACGCCGCTGGCAACGCCACCGGCAGCCCGTTCGGCATCTGCTATCCGGGCGCGGGGGCGACCATCGGCCCGGCCATGGTGTTCGGCTACATCGCCGCGAACGAGATCGCGGCGCGGGCGACGAATGGGGAGGTGAAACCGAAGAAAGCGGCGAAGGCGTCGGCCTGAAAGCATCCCTCTCCCCTTGCGGGAGAGGGTGGCCCCACGGAGTGGGGTCGGGTGAGGGGTTGAAGAACGCAAAAGCGGCGACCGGCCTTTCGACTGATCGCGGCTTTGATGTCTATCGACCCCTCATCCGTCGGCTACGCCGACACCTTCTCCCGCAAGGGGAGAAGGACTAGTCGAGCGGCACCGGCGCCCCCGTCCCCATGTACTCCGCCAGCACGCGGTGGAAGTTCGTCACCCCCCGCTCCTGCACCGGGTTCGGACGCGGCCCCGGAAACCCCCGCGATTTGATCCCCTGCTGCACCGCTTCCATGTTGGCGAAGTCCTGGCCCAGCACCTTGCGCCAGGCGGCCTCGTCCTCGATGGGCACGAAGCGGTTCTCCGGCTTGGGTTCGGCGCCTTCCGGATAGCGCTCGATCACATAGACCTCGAAGATGCAGCTATTGGGATCGGCGCCCTTCGGACGCGCCCGATAGCAGAGGGCGAAGGTCGGACCCTGGATCACCACGGTGTTGGGGAACAGGTGCCAGACCGTGCCGGCCTTGGCGAAGTGGGCCGGGTCGATTCTAGGCCAGAACACGCCGCGCGCCGCATCGGCCTTGGCCGCCTCGGTCATCAGATGGATCTGCACCTGCTGGGGCGGGGTGTCGGCGGGCAGTTCGTCGACCAGGCGGTTGGCGACATCGACGATGGTCTGGGTGGTGGTGGCGTTGACCTCCTCCCACAGCTGGCCCAGCACCTCGGCGAGCGCGACGCGCATGTCGGTCGCCTCCCCCGCCCCGCCCGAGGCGCCGCCGAAGCCCTTCTGGGCCGCGCCGGGACCGAACACGCTGTGGCGGCCGTGGGCCTGGCTCCAGGTCGACTTGGCGCCGTACTTGGTCAGCTGCGGATGGGTGCCGGGCACGTGGTAGCCCTCGACGAAAGCCTCAATGGCGACCTTCCAGTTGCACGGAAAGGTCAACCACTGACGCCAGCGATAGCGCATCCGGTCCAGCTCGAATGGGTCGAGCATCTCGGCGGCCACGCCCAGATAGTCGCGCAGCGGTTCGGCGTCCGGGTCCATGCTGACAAACACCCAGCCGCCCCAGATGTCGACCTTCACCGGCTTCATCCGCAGGCTCTCGTCGCTCAGCGCGCCTTCCCAGTCCTCGCGGGCCAGGGCCTCGACATTGTTCCCCTCCAGGTCCCACTTCCAGCCGTGGAAGCGGCAGACGAACCGCTTGGTGTGGCCGCAGCCCGAGGTCAGCCGGCGGCCGCGATGGAGGCAGACATTGTAGTAGGCGGCGATGCGGTCGGGCGCGACGCGGGCGACGATGATCGACTCTTCGAAGATGTCGTAGGTCACGTAGTCGCCGACCTTGGGGATCTCCTCCTCGCGGCACGCCACCTGCCAGACCTTAGCCCAGAGGCGGTCGTCCTCGGCGCGGGCATAGGCCTCCGACACGTAGGATTCGACGCCGATAACGACGGGGCGTTCGGTGATGTCGCGGACGGTCATCGCGGGCTTTTCCTCTCCAGCACACAGAGGTGAACCGGCGCGTCACGCGCGCGCCTTTCGCCCACCGACAGCCTGGGTCGGTCGCCCGCGAAAAGCTGTCAATCGAGCCTCCGGCGGGCGGCAAGACCGCGATCATCTCCAGACAATTGCGCCGCCGCCGGTCGGCGGAAGGGCCGTGGAATGGACCCGTGAAATCGGTTTCGTCCAACCTACGAACCGATAAACCGAGGCGCTCTCGGTTTTTCTTGACACACCCTTCCGATGGGGTCAGCCTGCTGGAAAATATAAGGGGAGGCGTGATGTCCACCGTTCTCGACAGCAACAAGGCCAAGACCGCTCGCCGCGTCGTGGAAGTGCTTGAGTTCTTCGACGAGCATAACCGTCAGGCCACGGTCATGGATATTGTCCGCCGATACAATCGACCCCAGTCGAGCACCTCGGAATTGCTGGCCAGCCTTGTGGAGCTTGGCCTGCTCTATCGCGAAACCGGTTCGCGCTTCTATTCCCTGACCCCGCGCGCGGCGATCCTGGGCTCGCTGTCCCAGCCCAACTTCATGCGCGACGGCAGCCTCTCGACCCTGATCGAGCGCCTGGTCTCGCAGACCGGCCTGGGCGTCGCCCTGGTGGGCATGGTGGGGCTGAACGCCCAGATCTTCCGCTGGGCCGCGGGCTCGAAATACTTGCCGCGCGTCCAGGGCGACCTGCGCAACGGCGAGCAGGACGCCCTGTGCGGCTCGGCCGCCGGCCAGCTCCTGCTGTCGACGGTGCGGGCCGAGCGCCGGGCCGGCGTGATCCGCCGCCTGAACGCCGAGGCGCCCGACGAGCGCAAGTTCAGCTATCCCGACATGAGCCTGCACATCCAGGACCTGGCGCGGCAGGACTTCGCCATCGGCCCGGCCTCGTTCGGCAGCAGCGCCCAGATGGCCGCTGTCCTGATGCCCGTAGAACTGGGCGAGCGTCCGATGGTGCTGAGCTTCATCCACGAGCCGAACGCCGACATCGATCCCCAGGCCCTGGTCGCCCTGCTGCAGAAATCGGTCCAGCGCAGCATCGCTCCGGCGATCGAAGAGGACGCCGAGGCGCAATCGATTTCGAGCGCCGCCTGACGGGGCGCATCCTGCCGCCCGTCGCCTAGACCGCCACCAACCCAAGCGCGCCGCGCCGGGCAGACGCCCGAGCGCGGTCGCCCTATGGCCGCGCTTCACCGCACCGATCCGTCTGGAGAGTTTTGGATGTCCGACACCGCCGCCGCCATCGACAAGGTCGAACTGGACACCAGCGACGTCGACAAGTGGGTGGGCAAGCCCGTCATCTTCGCGGAGATGTGGGACCCCTGCAACGCCACCGACATCCGCCGTTGGGTGCAGGCCCTGGACTACGCCAACCCGATCCACTGGGACGAGGAATTCGCCAAGGCCTCGAAGTTCGGCGGCGTGGTCGCCCCCCAGTCCTTCACGGTGGCCATGGACTACGGCCACGGCTGCCACCCGGCCTGCGTGGGCAAGGTGCCGGGCACCCACCTGATCTTCGGCGGCGAGGAGTGGTGGTTCTACGGCAACGAGATCCGCCCGGGCGACAAGCTGTTCCAGGAGCGCCGCTTCGACGGCTACAGCGTCAGCGACACCTCGTTCGCCGGCCCGACCATGTTCTCGCGCGGCGACACCACGCACCGCAACCAGCATGGCGCCCTGATCGCCAAGGAGCGCGCCACCGCCATCCGCTACCTGGTCGAGGAGGCCAACAAGCGCGGCGTCTACGGCAAGAACCGCCGCGCCCCCAAGCGCTGGACCTCGGAGGAACTGGCCGAGGTCAATGCCCTGCGCCACCAGTGGATTCTGTCCAACCGCGAGGGCGTCTCGCCGCGCTACGGCGACGTGAAGGTCGGCGACAAGCTACCCCGCCGCGTGGTCGGTCCGCACTCGGTGGTCACCTTCGCCAACGAGTGCCGCGCCCACCGCCAGAACATCTGGGGTACCTGGCGCTGGAACCCGCCCGAGGGCGTGGTCGATCCGGCCAAGGAGGACGCCGGCTTCGGCGAGTCCATGACCTACGACCACGAGGCCTCGAAGATCGACCCGCGCATGCACGACGGCCTCTATCACGGCCCGTCCAGCGGCCACATCAATGCCGACAAGGCCGAGAAGATCGGCATGGGCGGGGCCTATGGCTACGGCGCCTCGATGAACGCCTGGCACCTGGACACCATCGCCTACTGGGCCGGCCACGACGGCTACATCTGGCACTCCAAGACCCAGTTCCGCAGCCCGGCCTTCGAGGGCGACGTGACCTATATCGACGCCGAGGTGGTCGAGAAGATCGACGTCTCGCCCTATGGCGGGCCGATGGTGGTGGTGTCGCTGCGCATGACCACCCAGGAGGGCGAAACGATCCTGACCGGCAAGGCCGACGTCGGCCTGCCCTACTAGGACCGACGGCGATGACCATCACCACCGCCCGGCCGTCCATAGTCCATGGCGCGCCGCTCTCCGACGAGCCGAACCTGGGCCCGCTGACCATCGCGGGCTATGTCCGCGAGGTCACGCGCCGCCACGCGGGCAAGGAGGCCCTGGTCATCCGCCTGCCGGACGGCGAGCGCGTGGCCTGGAGCTATGACGACCTCTGGAGTCGCTCGGTCGAGGTCGCCAAGGCCCTGGTCGCCGCGGGCGTGGGCAAGGACAGCCGCGTCGGCGTCTTGATGACCAACCGGCCCGAGCACCTGTCCAGCCTGTTCGGCGTCGCCCTGGCCGGCGGGGTGACGGTGTCGCTGAGCACCTTCTCCACGCCCAACGAGCTGGAATATCTGCTGCAGGCCGGCGGGGTCTCGATCCTGCTCTACGACCGCCAGGTGCTGAAGAAGGACTTCGGCGCCATGCTGGCCGAGCTGGAGCCGGCGATCCTGACCGGCGCGCCCGACAAGATCGCCTCGACCAAGTTCCCGTTCCTGCGGCGGCTGGTGGCGCTGGACAGCGTGACGGCCGGCAGCGGGACGCCCGCCCCCGACGGCGCGGCGGTGGAGACCTGGGCCGACTTCCTGGCCGGCGGCGCGGCGGTCGCCGACGCCACGGTCGAGGCCCGCGCGGCCACCGCCAAGCCCTCGGACGCGGCGGCGCTGTTCTTCTCGTCGGGCACCACCAGCCTGCCCAAGGGCATCGTCCACACCCAGCGCGCCTTCGCCATCCAGTGGTGGCGCTGGCCCCGGATCATGGACCTGGACCCGGTGAACTTCCCCGTCCGCTGCTGGACCGGCAACGGCTTCTTCTGGTCGGGCAACATCTCGCAGGTGGTGGGCTACGCCCTGACCACCGGCGGATCGGTGGTGCTGCAGCCGGTCTTCCAGGCCGAGGAGGCCCTGGACCTGATCCAGCACGAGCGCGTCAGCTTCGCCATCGGCCGCCCCCACCAGTGGGCGCGGCTGGAGGCCTCGGAGAAGTGGCCTGGCGCCGACCTCTCCAGCCTGCACTACGTGACCTATGGCTCCAAGATCTTCGAGCACCCGACCTACCGGAAGACCGACTGGAAGATGTGCCCGGCCTTCGGCACGACCGAGACCCTGACCATCAACACCGCCGTCGAGGCCAACACCCCGTTCGAAGAATATCGCGGCAGCTTCGGCCAGCCGCTGCCGGGCAACATCCTGAAGGTCTTCGATCCCCTGACCGGCGCCGTCGTGCCGCGCGGCCAGCGGGGCGAGATTGGGGTCAAGGGTCCGACCCTGATGCTGGGCTATGTGGGCAAGACCCTGGACGAGACCTTCGACGACGAGGGCTTCTTCCACACCGGCGACGGCGGCTATGTCGACGAGGACGGCTACCTGTTCTGGGAAGGCCGGCTGAGCGACATCATCAAGACCGGCGGGGCCAACGTCTCGCCGCTGGAGGTGGACGCGGTGCTGGCCGCCTATCCGGGAATCAAGCGCGCCCAGACCGTGGGCGTGCCCCACGACGACCTGGGCGAGGTGGTGGTGGCCTGCATCGTGCCGCACGACGACGCCCGGCTGGACGGCCGCGCGGTTCAGGACTTCCTCAAGGAGCGCTTGGCCAGCTTCAAGGTCCCGCGCGAAGTGCTGTTCTTCCGCGAGGACGAGTTCGCCGTGACCGGCAGCGAGAAGGTCAAGACCGGCGCCCTGCGCGAACTGGCCGCCGCCCGCCTGGCCTAGGGGCGGCGCTCACCGCCTGGACGATGTCCGGCGGCGGGGCGGAACCCGACGGCTCCTGAAGCTCTAGTGATGCGAGCCCGAGGGAGACGATCGATGCCCGCTGCCAAGCCGCCCGTGCCCGACGACGTGCAGGACGCCATCCGCACCCTGATCCGCTGGACCGGCGAGGATCCCGAGCGCGAGGGCCTGGTCGACACCCCCTCGCGGGTGGCGCGGGCCTGGAAGGAATACTGCGAGGGCTATGACGAGGACCCCGGCGTCCACCTGTCGCGGGTGTTCGAGGAGGTGGGCGGCTACGACGACATCGTGCTCTTGAAGGACATCCCCTTCCAGTCGCACTGCGAGCACCACATGGCCCCGATCATCGGCAAGGCCCACATCGCCTATCTGCCCAAGGACCGGGTGGTGGGCATCTCCAAGCTGGCGCGGGTGCTGCACGGCTATGCTCGTCGGCTGCAGGTGCAGGAGCGCCTGACCGCGCAGATCGCCGACTGCCTGTGGGACAATCTGAGGCCCCTGGGCGTGGCCGTGGTCATCGAGGCCAGCCATGCCTGCATGAGCGGCCGCGGCGTGCGCACACCGGGCGTGGCCATGAAGACCAGCCGGATGATGGGGGTGTTCCGCGACGACGAGCGCTCGCGGCGCGAAATCCTGTCGCTGATGGGGTTCTAGTCTAGGCCTGGGCGGCCGCCCGGGCGTCGCGCACGCCCAGCTCCAGGATGCGCGCCTCGGCCTTCAGCAGGCCGTGGATGTGCTCGACCGGATCGTCGATCGACAGGCGCGAGAAGTTGACGTCGGTGGTCACGGTGATCAGGCGCTCGATGCTGGTCAGCAGCACCGTGGCCATGGCGGCCGCCGGCGAACGCGGCACGGCCGGATCGCCGCCCATCTGTTGCACCAGCAGCCGCATCAGGGGCTGGGCCACCTGGATCCGGAACTCGCGCATGCGCACGTCGTTGGCGTCGGCGAAGCTGTTGCGCAGGTGCAGGATGCGCGTGTGGCGCTGCCAGAACGCGTGATAGGACTCGACGAACTCCACGCAGTGCTCGGCCAGGGTCTCGTCGGGCCAGTGCTGGCGCAGATGGGCGACATAGGAGTCCTCGGCCGAGGCCATGATCGGGTCCAGCACCGCCAGCAAGAGCTCGGTCAGGTCGCTGAAATAGAGGTAGAGGGTCGTCATCCCCAGCGACGCCTCGCGCGCCACGGCGGTCAGCGAGATCACCGCGTCGGGCTCGGCCAGCAGGCGGTGGGTGGCGGCCAGGACGCGCTCGCGGGTGACGCGACCTTTGCTGCCCAGCTTCTGGCCATCCAGATTGTGGCTGAGGGGCGGCTTGGTCGCGGCAGTCGCCATCTTGGAAAAGCTCCCCTCGGATCCCGATCGATCACGGTACGGCCTGTTCTATCATCGGGCGGACGGCGGGCTAAACGGCAATTGCCCCGCGCCCGGCCTTCCCGCCTGGCCGATCAAATCCATCCTTCAAGTTCCATTTTACGGGACAATATCTCGACATATGAAATTCGTTGCCAGGACGCGGCCCGGCCGATATTCCTGCGATCCTGACAGCGCGACGAAGATCGCAAGCTTGGGAGGCCGCGCCGTGACGATGCATAGACGCGCCGTCCTGGCCGCCATCGCGGTCGCGCCGGCGATCCCGGCCTGGGCGGCGGAGGCGGTGAAACCGATGCAGGCCTGGGCCTTCGACTTCGGCGACGACAAGCTCGCCCCTGGCCATGTCCGCGTGTCGCGGGGCGTCGCCTACGACCCCGCCGTCGGCCACGGCTTCGAGCCCTCCCCCGCCGGCGGGCCGTTCCTGTTCTCGCTGGCCGTGCCCGAGGGCGACTACCGCGTGACCCTGGAGCTGGGCGGCAAGGCCGCCTCCGACACCACGGTCAAGGCCGAGTCCCGGCGGCTGATGGCCGAGCGGATCACGGCCAAGGCGGGCAAGACGACGACGGTCGAGTTCATCGTCAACGTCCGCACCCCCGTCCTCATCGCCCCGCCGCCGAACGCCCCGGGCGGCACGCGGGTGGCGCTCAATCCGCGCGAGGAAGGCTCGTACGACTGGGACGACAAGCTGACCCTGGAGTTCTGCGGTCCCACCCCGGCCCTGCGCCGCCTGCGGGTCGAGCCCGTGACCGCGCCCGTCGTATATCTGGCCGGCGACTCCACCGTCACCGACCAGCGCTTCGAGCCGGCGGCCAGCTGGGGCCAGATGCTGCCCCGGTTCTTCAAGCCCGAGGTCTCGGTGGCCAATCACGCCGAGTCCGGCGAGACCCTGAAGGCCTTTCTGGTGGAACGGCGTCTCGACAAGCTGCTGAGCCGCATCAAGCCGGGCGACTGGCTGCTGATCCAGTTCGGCCACAACGACCAGAAGGCCAACTGGCCCCAGACCTATGCCGAGGCCGCCACCACCTATCGCGACTATTTGAAGGCCTACATCGGCGAGGCCCGGCGACGGGGCGCCAAGCCCGTGCTGGTGACCTCGATGCACCGGCGCAAGTTCGACGCGGCCGGCAAGGTGGTGAACACCCTGGGCGACTATCCAGAGGCCGTCCGCGCCGTGGGCGCCGAGACCGGCGTCCCGGTGATCGACCTGAACACGATGAGCGCGGCCTTCTACGAGGCTCTCGGTCCCGACAACGCCTGGAAGGCCTTCAACGACGGCGGCAAGGACGCCACCCACCACAACAACTACGGCGCCTATGTGCTGGCCCAGTGCGTGGTCGCGGGGATCCGGACCCAGGTTCCGGAGCTGGCCGCCCACCTGGCCGACGGCCCGCCGTTCGACCCGGCCAAGCCGCCCTCGCCCGATACGTTCGTCCTGGCGGCCAGCGCCGCCCATAGTTCCGAGGCTCCGCGTGGAAACTGATCGTCGCTCGCTGCTGGGCCTGGGCGCCCTGGCCGTCGCCGCGCCCGCCGTCGTCCGCGCTCAGGCCCCGGCCATCGAGGCCATGGACCTGTGGCCCGGCAAGCCGCCCGGCGGCGAGAAGGTGACGGTCACCGAGCAGGTGATCCTGCGCAAGCCCGGCGGCGATCCCAACGACACGGCCTATCTCAACGTCACCAGGCCCTGGCTGACCATGCGCCGGCCGGCCAAGCCGAACGGCGCGGCGATCCTGATGATCCCGGGCGGCGGCTACATCCGCGTGGCGGTGGGCAAGGCGGGCGGTCCCATCGACGCCTGGATCGCCGACCAGGGCGTCACCGCCTTCGTCATGGACTACCGCCTGCCGGCCGACGGCTGGGCGGCGGGGCCGGACGTGTCGCTGCAGGACGCCCAGCGGGCCATCCGCCTGATCCGCGCCAACGCCGGCAAGTGGGGCCTCGACCCCGAACGGATCGCCGTGACCGGCTTCTCGGCCGGCGGCCACGTGGCCGCGCGCCTGGCCACCCAGTTCGGCCGCGAGACCTATGCTCCGGTCGACGAGGCCGACAAGCTGTCCACCCGGCCGAACGCGGCGGGCCTGTTCTATCCGGTCGTGACCATGACCGCGCCGCACGCCCACGGCAGCTCGCTGAAGTCGCTGCTGGGCGCCAATCCGACCGAGGCCCAGCGCCTGGCGGTCTCGGCCGAGCACGACATCCCCGCCGACGCCCCGCCGACCTTCATCGCCGCGGCGGCTGACGATCGCGTGGTGCCGATGGAGAACAGCCTGCTGATGTTCCAGGCCCTGCGCGCCAAGAAGATCGCCAGCGAGCTGCACGTCTTCGAGACCGGCGGCCACGGCTTTGGCCTCACCGGACCCGGCGGCGTCGCCATGCCCTGGCCCGCCCTGCTGAGCGCCTTCCTCAAGCGCCACGGGCTCTACGCGTGACCTTCGACGTCCGCACGTTCGGCGCGCGGGGGGATGGCGAGACCCTGGACACCGACGCCATCAACGCGGCGATCCAGGCGACCCACGCGGCGGGCGGCGGCGAGGTGGTTCTGCCGGCCGGACGCTGGCTTTCGTTCTCGATCCGGCTGCTGAGCGGCGTCACCTTGCGTCTGGACGAAGGCTGCGTGCTGGAGGCCGCCGATCCGGTCCGTCACGGCGGGGCCTACGACCCGCCCGAGCCCAATCCTTTCGACCTCTACCAGGACTTCGGCCACAGCCACTGGCGCAACAGCCTGATCTGGGGCGACGGGGTCGAGGACGTGGCCGTCGTCGGTCCGGGAATGATCGACGGCGCGGGCCTGACCCGCGAAGGCCCCGGCTCGCGCTGGACGCGCCAGGCCGGCGAGTTCCCGGTCAGCATGGCGGGGCTGTCGGCGCAGGCCATGGCCATCCTCGTGCCCGAGCGCGAGGCGATGATCGGCCAGGGCAACAAGGCCATCGCCCTGAAGAACGCCCGCCACGCGCGGCTGGAAGGCTTCACGATCCGTCGCGGCGGCCACTTCGCGGTGCTGGCCACGGGTTGCGAACGCCTGACGATCCGTGAACTGACCATCGACACCAACCGCGACGGCCTGGACATCGACAGCTGCCGCGACGTCGCGATCACCGACTGCCGGGTCAACACCCCCAACGACGACGCCATCGTGCTGAAGAGCTCGCTGGCCCTGGGCGAGGTGCGCTCGACCGAACGGGTCGAGATCGCGCGCTGCCAGGTCAGCGGCTTCGACGAGGGGACGTTGCTGGACGGCACGCTGGGTCGCACCCAACAGCGGGCGCCCGACCAGGACCGCGTCACCGGCCGCATCAAGCTGGGCACGGAGTCCAACGGCGACTTCCGCCAGATCGTCGTCCGTGACTGCACGTTCGTCCGCTCGCGAGGCCTGGCCCTGGAGACGGTCGACGGCGGCGTGATCGAGGACGTGACGATCGAGAATGTCACGATGCGCGAGGTGACCACCGCGCCCCTCTTCCTGCGCCTGGGCCATCGGGGCCGTGGGCCGGAGGGGACGGCGCCGGGCGGCCTGCGGCGGATCAGGATCCGGGGGCTGACGGCCCTCGAAATCCTGTCCGACTACGCCGCCATCCTGGCCGGCCTGGAGGGCCACCGGGTCCAGGACGTGGACCTGAAAGACATCCGCCTGGTCTATGCCGGCGGCGGCGAACCGGCCTGGGCCGAGCGGCGACCGGGCGACATGGCCGACGCCTATCCCGAGCCCAGCATGTTCGGCCCCACCCCGGTCCACGGCCTGTGGGCGCGGCATGTCGAGGGCCTGACGCTGGACAACGTCCGCATCGAGACCGCCACGCCCGACCCGCGCCCGGCGATCCTGCTGCAGTCGGTCCGGCGCGCGGCGCTGGGCGGGCTGGACGCCCTGGAGGAAGACTGATGGACCGTCGCACCCTGCTTTCCGGCCTCGTCGCCCTTCCCGTCTCCGCACCCGGCCGTCGCCTGCACGCCGACGACTTCCACCGCCTGGACCGATGGACGCTCGAAGCCGAGAAGCCCGCCAAGGTGAGCGTCCGGGGCGGCGTGCTGGACATCGACACACCCGCCGGCCTGACCCTGTGGTTTCGGCCCGAACTGGTCGGTCCCGTGGCCATCGAGTACCAGGCCCAGGCCGTGTCGGCCGGCGGTCCCAATGACCGGGTCAGCGACCTCAACGCCTTCTGGATGGCGCGGAACGCCGACGGGACCAGTCCCCTCACCGCGCCGCGCACAGGCGCCTTCGCCGACTACGACACCCTGAAGACCTACTATGTGGGCCAGGGCGGCAACGGGAACACCTCGACCCGCTTTCGTCGCTATGTGGGACGTCCGGGCGACCGGCCGCTGCTGCCGCAGCACGATCACGCGGGCGCTGACGAAATGCTGGTTCCCAACCGCTGGCAGACCGTGCGCCTGGTCGCCGATGGCGGCCTGATCCAGTACTGGAACGACGGGCGCAAGCTGTTCGCGCTGGACGACACCGAGCCCTACACGCGCGGCTGGTTCGGCCTGCGCACCACCCAGAGCCACCTGCGGGTGCGGCGGTTCCGGGTGTTGGCCCTGGCCTGACCCTCAGTCGCCGGGTTTCCGCTTGCCCGACAGCAGGGCGTAGATCGCCATGCTGTGGCCGTGACCCAGGCCCAGCTCGCCCTTGCCCCATTCCACCACCTGGCCGGCCTTCACCCCGGCCTTGAGCACCCCGCCCTCCGACAGGCCCAGGGCGTCGGCCCGAGCCTTCAGCGCCTCGGCGTCGAGGCCGGTCTTGGCCTGGATGGTGTCGAGATAGGCTTGGAACGACATCGGCTTGTCCTCGCTTGCTGGGTGCTGCCTCGAGGACGGACGGGACCACGCCGTCCCGACAGGCCCAACCCAAAAACGAAAAGGCCGCGCCGGGATCCGGCGCGGCCTTCCGATAAGGTTCGATCCCGAAGGACCCGATCCTAGAACTTCGCTGTCATGCCGACGAAGAAGCGGCGACCGAAATAGGCCAGTTCGGTCAGGCGGATGTCGCCCGCGGTCGAACGCTCTTCTTCCTTGGTCAGGTTCTTGCCTTCGACGAAGAACGACAGGCCGGGCGCCCACGAGAAGCCGGGCTTCACGGTGACCTTGCCGTCCAGGTAGCCGGTCGGGTCGCGATAGACCGGCTGGCCCGAGGTGTCGGCGGCCGAGACCAGGTACTTGGAGCGGTAGTTGTAGGCCAGGCGAGCGTTGATCGGGCCCTTGTCATACCAGACCGTCAGGTTGGCGCTGTCCGAGGACAGGCCCGGGAACGGCAGGGGCGTTCCGTCCAGCACCGAGTAGAGGCGGACGTTCTTGGCCTTCTGGTAGGTGTAGTTCACGTCGACGCCGAGGCCCGACAGGAAGCCCGGCAGGAAGGTGAAGGCCGTCTTGGCCGTCAGTTCCACGCCCGACACCTTGGCGCCGTCGCCGTTGATGTAGGTGTTGTAGTTGTAGAGCTGGCCGTCGCCGTAGACGTCGCGTTTGCCGACCAGGGTGCGCGACGAGACGTAGAACGACTCGATGTCCTTCTTGAACAGGCCGACCGACACCTGGGTGTCCTGGTTCGGATAGTATTCGAAGCTCAGGTCGTACTGGTTGGCGCGATAGGGCTTCAGATCCGGGTTGCCGGCCGTGCAACTGGGCTCGTCGAACTCGCCGTTGGCGTCGGGCGAGTTGTCGGTGGTGCAGCTGACCGTCGGCATCAGGAAGTCCATGCGCGGACGGGCCATCAGCTGGGCGAAGCCGGCGCGGGCCGACAGCTTGTTGGGGATGAACCACAGGCCGACGTTAAAGCTGGGCAGCCAGACCGTGTAGTCCTTGGTCATGGTCGAGACCGAGTTGCTCAGCACGTAGGTGGTCGAGGTGCCGCCGTTGGTCGCCGAATAGGTGGCGCTACGGGTCGAGGCCCCGGTGCCGGTGGTCTGGGTGTGGACCCGGCGCCAGCCGAAGTTGCCGTCGATCTCGTACGAGAAGAGCGGGAAGTTGTAGTTGAACTTCAGGTACTGGGCGTCGGTCTTTTCCTGGATCAGATACGGGATCTGATTGTAGGTCTTGCCGTCGTTGCCGACCGTGGTTTCGAGGTTGTTGAGGTTGAAGTGCGAGGTGTCCAGGTACTGGGCGACCTTGTTGAAGTCGGGGTAATTCCAGCTGGTCGGCAGGTTGCCGCCGCCGAAATAGAAGTTGCTGGGCAGGCCGGTCATGGCGTTGGCGAACACGCTGTTGGAGAACGCGCGCGACCAGTTCTCGGTCGTCGACCAGTAGCCGGTGGTGTAGGCCGCCGTGCCGTTGACCGGGTTGGTCTGGTCGGCCACCTGGCTGTTGAGCACCGTCGCCGTCGAGTTCACCGCGTTCGAATAGATCACGATGTCGTCGGTGGTCGAATACGGGTTGCCGCCGCCGTCGATGATGAAGCCGCCGTAGCCGTAGCCCTTGGTCGAGAAGTCGGTGGCGCGGCCGCCGAACTCGATCTTCTTGATGAACGGCAGGTTGGTCTCGTAGTCGAAGTCCAGCTTGTACTGCTCTTCCTTCGAGCCCGAGTTCGACGGACGGTACTGGATCACCCACTGGCGGATCGCCGAGGCGTCGCTGGGGCTGTAGCCCGGAGCGAAGACGAACGACGGATTGCCGGTCGACGGGTCCAGCGTCACCGTCATGCCTGGCGTGTCGAAGCCGACGCTGACGTTGTTGGTTTCCGACACGGTGCTGGTGTCGGCCTTGGAGCCCTGGAACTCGATCTGCAGGCGCTCGCCGCGATAGTTGGCGCCGAAGTTGTAGTAGTTGCTGGTGGAGTCGTAGGCGAAGTCGCGAGCGCTGATGCCGAAGCCGTTGTTGCCGCCGGCGCTGGCTGTGTTGAGGCAGTTGCCCAGCGTATAGCCGATGACGTTGTGGTTGGCGTCGACCTTGACCGAGCTGCCGGTGGTGTCGGTGGCCGAGCAGGTGGTGGCGGTGGCCGTGTTGCGCAGGCGGATCGCCGAGGTGAAGTCGGTGCCGTAGTTGATGTCGTTGAGGGTCTGCTTGCGCTCGTTGCGGTTATAGCTGACCCAGGCGTCGATCTTGTCGGTGAAGCGGTACTGGGCGGTGAACTCCGCCGAGATGCGCTCGTCGTTGCGGGTCCAGACGCCGTAGCGGGCGGTGCGCGGGGCGTAGTCGTACCACTGCGACGAACAGGCCGTGCGCAGGTTGGTGGTCGAGATTTGGGTCGCGTCGGGCGTCGTCAGGGCGGCGCAGCCGGCCTGGGTGGTGACGTTGCGCGCCAGGTCGTTGATCTGCTGGTTGTAGGCGGTGCTGTAGTAGTCGACCGTCTTGTCGGCCGAGGCGTCGAAGTCGGCGAAGCGGCCCCACGAGCTGTTGCGGACATAGTCGCCGCGCGTATCGACGTTGTCGTAGGTGACATTGGCCATCAGGCCCAGGCGGTCGTCGAACAGGGTGGTGGCGGCGAACAGGTTGCCGCGCGGCTTCCAGCTGTCGGCGGTGTCCAGGTTCTGGGCCGAGGCGGTCAGCGACAGGGTCGGCTTGCGGAAGTCCAGGGGCTTGCGGGTCTTGACCGACACCGTGCCGCCCACGCCGCCTTCGGTCATGTCGGCGGTGAAGCCCTTGAACACGTCGATCGACTGGACCAGTTCGGAGGCCAGTTCGCGGAAGTCGTTGGAGCGGCCGCCGCCGCCGTAGACCTGCAGGTTGCCGGCGGTCGACAGCGTGCTCATGCCGTTGATTTCGACGCGGTTCAGGTCGGGCTCGACGCCGCGGATCGAGACCGCATTGCCTTCGCCGAAGTCGCGGGCCAGCTGCACGCCGGTGATGCGGCCCAGGGCCTCGCCGACGTTCTTGTCAGGGAACTGGCTGATGTCTTCGGCGACGATCGAGTCGGAGATGGTGCCGTTGCGCTTCTTGCGGTTCATCGCCGACTGCAGGCTGGCGCGCGTGCCGACGACGACCACCTCCTCGACGGCGCTGGCCTTGTCCTCGACCGGCGCCGGAGCCGTCTGGGCTTGGGCGGCGCCGCAGGCGAGGCCCGCCGTCAGCGCCAGCAGAGATGCGGTCGCGACAGCCGAACGACGGCGGTTGGTGAATGCAAGCATGGGTTCCCTCCCTCTAACCGTGACCTAGAGGCCTCCCGACGAGAGGTCCCCTGGGCGCTTGACCGACACCGGTGACAACCCGCGAGGGCTGACTTCGGCGCACGGCTGCGCATTTCTCATACAATATCCATAGTTCCACATTCTGAGATGTCAACGCATTTTGTGGGAAGACAGAAGATTGTTTCCGTGATGTAAGCTCAAGCCATCGCTCGCGAGGCGGCTTCTAGGCCGACCCGAAGACCGCGCAGAATGGTCGTCGCGAGCCGGAAAACGGGGAAATCAAAGGGATTCGACGCATGATCGAGCGTGGAAAAAACCGCAGCGCCCGGGCCGTCGCGGCCGTCTTGCTGGGCGCGACGGCGCTGTCGTCCATGGGCGGAACAGCCCTGGCCAAACCCGGGATCGCCCCCCGCCAGATGGAGGCCCTGGACCGCGGCGTGGTCGCCGTGCCGTCCGTGGACGGCGGAATCCTGGTCAGCTGGCGGCTGCTGGGCGACGACTCGCCGAAGATCGCCTTCAACCTCTATCGCGACGGCGCCAAGCTGAACGCCAAGCCCCTGACCGGCCCCACGAACTTCGTCGACAAGACCGGAACCCCGGCCGCCGCCTACGAGGTCCGCGCCGTGGTCGGCGGCAAGGAGGCCCCCGCCGGCAAGCCCGCCAAGGTCTGGGCCGAGGGCTATCTGAGCATCCCCATCGAACCGCCGCCCGCCGGCGTCACCCCGGCGGGCGAGGCCTATTCCTACACCGCCAACGACGCCAGCGTCGGCGACCTGGACGGCGACGGCCGCTACGAGATCATCCTCAAGTGGGACCCGACCAATTCCAAGGACAACGCCTTCGGCGGCTATACGGGCGACGTATTCCTCGACGCCTACACGCTGGAGGGCCAGCGCCTGTGGCGCATCGACCTGGGCCGCAATATCCGGGCCGGGGCGCACTACACCCAGTTCCAGGTCTATGACCTGGACGGCGACGGCAAGGCCGAGGTCGCCCTGCGCACCAGCGACGGCACGGTGGACGGGACCGGCAAGGTGCTGGGCGATCCCGACGCCGACTGGCGCGAGACCGGCGGCGAACGGCCCCAGGCCGACCGCACCGGCGCCACGACCCTGCCGGACGGGACCAAGGTGGCCCGCGTGCAGGGCCGCATCCTCAAGGGTCCCGAATACGTCACCGTGTTCGACGGCCTGACCGGCAAGGCCCTGGCCAGCGCCCCCTACTCGCCGCCGCGCGATCCGCGCACCGACGCGCCGAGCATCGAGCAGATGACCGAGACCTGGGGCGATGGCTACGGCAACCGCTCCGACCGCTTCCTGGCCGGCACGGCCTATCTGGACGGCCAGCGCCCCAGCCTGATCTTCGCCCGCGGCTATTACGGCCACACCACCCTGGCGGCCTGGGACTATCGCGACAGCAAGCTGACCCAGCGCTGGCTGTTCGACAGCACCACGCCCGGCAACGAGAAGTTCGGCGGCCAGGGCAACCACCAGCTCAGCGTCGCCGACGTGGACGGCGATGGCCGCGACGAAATCCTCTACGGCTCGATGGCGGTGGACGACAACGGCAAGGGCCTGTGGAGCGCCGAGCTCTATCACGGCGACGCCATGCACGTGTCGGACCTGGACCCCACCCATCCAGGCCTCGAGAAGTTCGGGGTCCACGAGAGCCCGGGCAAGAACGGCGGCATCGGCGCGGCCATGCTCGACGCCCGCACCGGCAAGGTGCTGTGGACCACGCCGACCCAGACCGACACCGGGCGCGGCCTGACCGCCGACATCGATCCGCGCTTCCCCGGCGAAGAGGCCTGGGGCAGCAACCAGGACACCCTCTACACCGCCCAGGGCAAGCCCATCGAAGGGGTCAAGCACCCCCGCCAGATGAACTTCGCCGTCTGGTGGGACGGCGACGACCTGCGCGAACTGCTGGACAAGAACCAGATCAGCAAGTGGGACTGGAAGACCAGCGAGGCCAAGCCCCTGCTGGTCGCCGAGGGCATGATCTCCAACAACGGCACCAAGGCCACCCCGACCCTGTCGGCCGACATCCTGGGCGACTGGCGAGAGGAAGTGATCTGGCGGGCCGAGGACAACCGCTCGCTGCGGATCTATGCCACGCCCTACGCCACGGAGCGCCGCCTGGTCACCCTGATGCACGATCCGCAGTATCGGGTGTCGATCGCCTGGCAGAACACGGCCTACAACCAGCCGCCGCACACCAGCTTCTATCTGGGCGAAGGCATGAAGACCCCGCCGCGCGCCGCCATCCGGACGAAGTGAGACCTCCGATGAAAGCCCCTCTCCTCTCCGCCCTGGCCTTGGCGCTCATGGTGCTGGCGCCGTCCGCCCAGGCCCAGGACGCCGTGACCGCGCCCAAGCCCGGCGCGACCGAACCGCCGCGCGAATGGGTCGACAAGGACACCGGCCACCGCGTGATCCGCCTGTCGGACAAGCCCGGCAGCGGCAGCCTCTATTTCAACTTCAACGGCTACACCCCCGACGGGTCGATGCTGATGATCAGCACGCCGGACGGCGTCTCGGCGGTCGACCTGAAGACCCATGCCCTCAAGCCGATCATCGAGGGCAAGGGCCGGCTGTTGTTCGTCGGCCGCAAGACCGGCCAGGTCTATTTCCAGCGCACCGCCGAAGACGGGACCGCGACGGTCGAGGCGGTCGATCCCAAGACGAAGAAGGCCCGCGTGGTCGCCAGGCTGCCCAAGGGCGTCGGCATCCAGACCATCAACGCCGACGAGACCCTGCTGGCCGGGGTGGCCAACCGCACCGACGTACCGATCCCGCCGAACCTCGCCGACGCCCTGCCCAAGAACCCCGACGACGTGAAAAGCGCCGACGGCCGCGAGCTCTCCTACGCCGAGGGCCGCGAGGTGCAGCTGAACGCCCGTCTGGACAGCCGCATCCCGATGGAGATCTTCACGATCGACACGGCGACCGGCGAGCGCAAGGTCGTGCACCAGGCGACCGACTGGCTGAACCACCTGCAGTTCTCGCCCACCGACCCGCACCTGCTGATGTTCTGCCACGAGGGTCCCTGGCACAAGGTCGACCGCCTGTGGCTGGTCCGCACTGACAAGACGGGCGACACGCCCGTCAAGATCCACACCCGGACCATGAACATGGAGATCGCCGGCCACGAGTGGTTCAGCGCCGACGGCAAGACCGTCTGGTACGACCTGCAGACCCCGCGCGGCGAGGACTTCTGGGTGGCCGGCTACGAGATCGCCACCGGCAAGCGCACCTGGCTGCACCTGGAGCGCAACGCCTGGTCGGTGCACTTCAACACCGCCCCGGACGGCAAGCTGTTCGTCGGCGACGGCGGCGACAGCGAGATGGTCGCCCACGCCCCCGACGGCAAATGGCTGTGGCTGATGCACCCTCGCGCCATCCCGGACGTGGCCGGCATCCACGCCCCAGGCTCGGAGACCCTGATCCAGCCGGGCGTGCTGGACGCCGAGCACCTGGTCAACATGAAGGCCCACGACTACCGCCTGGAGCCGAACGTCAACTTCACGCCGGACGGCAAGTGGGTGGTGTTCCGCTCGAACATGCACGGGGCCAACCACGTGTATGCGGTGGAGGTGGCGAAGGCGGCCCGATAGGCCGCGCCACTTGCCCCCTTCGGGCCTTCGGCCCTCCTTCCCCCATAGGGGGAAGAGGACCCGCGTTTGCGTCCTCCGCCCCCTACGGGGGCGGACAGACCGCGAAGCGGTCAGGTGGGGGCAAGTCGGTGCGCTACCGCCCCCTCAGCCGCCCCGCGATCCAGCGATCCACCGCCTCCGTATAAGCCCCCGGCAATCCCAGCGTCCGGTTGACGTCGGCATGGGTCAGAGCCTGGGGCAACACCGGCATATCCCGCCCGGACGCCCGAGCCTTGGCCGCGAACCGTTTGGCGTCGTCGCAGGGGTCGTCGGGCCGCTTGGTCGAGCAGACCAGCATCATCGGCACGGCATTGGGCGTCCACTGGTCCATCGGCGAGGCCTTGGCCCAATAGGCCGGATCGGGCCCGAACGCCTGGTCGTAGAACCGGGGATGCCGCCCGGCCATGGTCGCCGAGATCTGCATGGCGGCCGAGTCCAGCACCACCGTCCCCGCCCAAGGCTTGCCCACCATCTCGGGTCGCGACGAGACCAGCGCCACCAGGTGCGCGCCGGCCGAGTGACCCATCAGGACGATCTGCCCCGGATCGCCGCCCCAGCCCTCGGCATGGCCCTGCACCCATTGCACGGCCTCGGCCACGTCCTCGCCCTGCTCGTAGGCCATCGCCCCCGGCAGCATGCGGTAGTTCACGCTGACCACGATCCAGCCCTTGGTCAGCCAGTGCTTGAGCTTGTTCTCGACCGAGCCGGTATTGGCCTTGTCGCCGATCATCCAGGCCCCGCCGTGCACCATGATCAGGATCGGCGCGCCCTTCGGATTGGGCGGCAGATAGACGTCCAGGCGCTGGGCCGGGTCGGTCCCGTAGGCGTCGGTCCGCTTGCGGGCGCCGGGCTGGATGGCCTGCAGGTCGATCGGGCGCTCTTCCTCGGCCTTCTTCTCGGCCAGGCGCTGGCGCAGCTTGCCGCGCATGCCCAGGCCCAGCTGGGCGGCCTCCACGGCCGGGGCGCCGGCCAGCAGCGCGGCCATCAGGGCGATCAGCGCGGTCTTGCGTCGGTTGGATGTCATGTCGGGCTCTCGGTCGGGTCATCAATAACGGCGAAACGCCCGCCGCGCCTCTCCGCATCGGGGGAGGAGGGAGACGCGCGGCGGGCCGGGACGGATTCGATCAGGGACGGGTTACCGTGCCGCTGACCGAACGCGTCGAGCCGTCGTAGCCGGTGCGCGAATGGTCGTAGCTGACCGTGCCGTCGCCGTTGTTGACGACATCGGTCGAGCGGCTGGCCGAGGCGCCGTTGTTGAACGTGCGGGTCGCGCCCGAGCTGAACGCACCGTCGCCCCAGGTCGCGCCGCGCGTGCTGGCCACGCCCCGGCCGGAATTGGTCTGGGTTCCGCGCGACACCGAGACGGCGCCAGGCTGGCGGCTGACGTTGCGACTGTGGACATAGCCGTGGCCGCGCGCGCCCTGGACGCTGACGAAACGGCCGTGCTGGCCGGCCTGGGCCGGGACGGCGATCATGGCGGTCAGCACCGCCAGGGACGAGAGGCCGGTGGCCAGAATGGAAGTTTTACGCATGATGGCTCCATGGATATGGGTCGGTGTCCCTCGACGCCGTCACCTGACCACGCCCCGGCGCCCTGGCGTTTGCGCGCGTCCGACGAACTGTATCGAAGTGTAAACGGCCCCCGAGGCGGCTTTCGCCCGGCCCCGGCTTGAGGCATCTGCTGGACCATGGCCGACAACACCCTGATCGCGGTCGTGGAAGACGACGCCGAAATCCGAGACCTGACCCTGGGGCTGCTGCGCCGCGAGGGCTACGAGGTCGCGGGCTGCGAGAACGCCGAGGCCTTCGACCGCCTGGCCGCCCGCCGCCGGGTGGACCTGGTGCTGATGGACATCATGATGCCGGGCGAGGACGGCCTGTCGGTCTGCCGTCGCCTGCGGGCGGCCGGCGACACCGCCATACTGATGGTCACCGCCAAGGGCGACGACATCGACCGGGTCATCGGTCTGGAGATCGGCGCCGACGACTACCTGCCCAAGCCCTACAATCCGCGCGAGCTGCTGGCGCGGGTGAAGGCGATCCTGCGCCGCACGCGGGAGGTCCACCGCGTGGCCGCCGCCCCGCCCGGCGAGATCCTGGGCTTTTCCGGCTGGCGGCTCGACACGGCCAGCCGCGACCTGACCGACCCGTCGGGCCAGGCCGTGGTCCTGACCGGCGGAGAGCACGACCTGCTGATGGCCTTCCTGCGCCATCCTCAGCGGGTGCTGAGCCGCGACCAGTTGCTGGACTGGACCCGGGGCCGCAGCGCCGAGCCGTTCGACCGCGCCATCGACGTGCTGCTGAGCCGCCTGCGCCGCAAACTGGGCGACGAGGGCCTAATCAAGACCGTACGCGGCGGCGGCTATCTGTTCAGCGCCCCGGCCGAGCGGCTGTCGTCATGATGCTGGCCGACAATCTCTCCACCCGGATGACGGCAATCCTGCTGGCCGGGCTGGCGGCTATGCTGCTGATCGGGGCGGTGCTGCTGGTCTGGCCGCAGGGCAAGGGCGAGGGCGGGGTGCGGTTCTATCAGCTGCCGCGTCCGGCCGAGGCCCGGGCCATCGTCGAGGCCGTGGAGGCCAGCCCGCCGGTCGCCCGCGCCAAGGTGGTGGCGGCGCTGGACACCGGGGTGATCCGCACCAGCCTCGCCCCCGACTATCCGCCCGTGCCGCTGCGCGCCCGGGTCGCCGACGGCCGCGATCCCGGCTTCAAGGCCTACCGCCAGGCCCTGGGCGGCCGCGACCTGCGCATCGACATCCGGCGCGGCGGGCGGCTGAAGGACGGCGCCCTGCCCGGCCGCCACGCCTTGAAGCTGTCGGTGCGCCTGGCTGACGGCGAGGTGCTGGTCCTGCATCGCCGCGCCCCCGAGGTGGCCCGCCGGTTCTTCGGCCGGGTGTCGCTGGCTTTCGCCTCGCTGCTGGTCGTCACCCTGCTGATGCTGACCCTGGCGGTGCGCCAGACCACCCGTCCGGTCAGCCTGCTAGCCCGCGAGGTGGCCCGGTTCGGCGACGACCTGGACGCCAAGGCCCTCCCCCTGCGCGGCCCCCGCGAATTGCGCCAGCTGTCGGCCGCCTTCAACACCCTGCAGGGGCGGATCCGGGGCCTGATGGACGAGCGCACGCGGATGCTGGCCGCCATCGCCCACGACCTGCGCACCTATCTCACCCGCCTGACCCTGCGGGCCGAGTTCATCGCCGACGAAGCCCAGCGCGCCAAGGCCGCCCGCGACCTCTCCGAGATGTCCCAACTGCTGGACGACACCCTGCTGTTCGCCCGCCAGGACGCCGGGCGCGGCGACGGGGCGCGGCCGATCGACCTGCGCCGCGAGCTGGAGACCCTGGCCGCCCTGCGCCGCGAGATGGGACAGTCGGTGACCCTTTCTTCCCAGGCGGCCGGCGTGGCCTGGGTCTCGCCCCTGGCCCTGCGCCGGATGGTCGACAACCTGGTCGACAACGCCGCGCGCTACGGCGGCCACGTCACCCTCGACGCTCGCCCCTTGGGCCGCCGGGTCGAGATCATGGTGCTGGACGACGGCCCGGGCCTGCCGGTCGGAGCGCTGGAGACCTTGACAGCCCCCTTCGAACGCGGCGAGGCCTCGCGCAACCGCGCCACCGGCGGGGCGGGACTGGGCCTGTCCATCGTCCAGGCCCTGGCCAAGGCGCAGGGCGGGAGCTTGGTCCTGGCGAACCGGCCGGAGGGGGGCCTGGCGGCGACCATCGAGTTGCCGGGTCATGCCCCAGGCGCCTGACCGCCGGGCAACTCAATCGACACGTTTCGCCGAAACCGTCACAACCTTGTAGAGAACAATGTTATATGAGTAGCGCCAAAGGGGGCCTGCTCATGATGATCCAATCTCTGATCGACGACGCCGAACTGCGCGCCGAACTGGTCGCGAGCAAGTCCGCGCCGGCGCCGGAACTGACCCAGGAACAGGTTGTCGACCAGATCGTCCACCGCGCGCGATCCGGCGCCGGCGTCGACTTCGACGTGCTCGAGGCGCTGATCGGAAACAACGACCTGGTCGAGGTCAATTATCTGGAACGCGGGCTGATGGCCGCCCGCGCCGTGTGCCGGATCAACGTGCCGGCCGCGCGGGGCGACGGCGGCGAGTGGGGCTCGGGCTTCCTGGTCGGCCCGCGCCTGCTGCTGACCAACAACCACGTCATTCCCGACAAGGACGCCGCCTCGCGCGCCACCGCCGAGTTCGGCTACGAGCTGAACGGCGAGGGCCGCCTTCGCCGCACCACGCGCTTTCGCCTGGCGCCCCAGGACGGCTTCATCGCCAGCCCGCCCGGCGCCCTGGACTACACCCTGGTGGCCATCGCCGAGATCGACGAGGACGGCCTGACCCCGCTGGCCAACCTGGGCTACCTGCGGCTGGATCCGAAGATCAACAAGACCGAGGTCGGGCAGTACGTCACGATCATCCAGCACCCCGACGCCAAGACCAAGCGGATCGCCCTGCGGGAAAACCGGGTCGTCAAGCTGGGCGACGCGGTCTACCCCGACCGCGACAACTTCCTCTGGTACTCGTCCGACACCGCGCCGGGCTCGTCGGGCGCGCCGGTGACCAACGACGCCTGGCAGGTGGTGTGCCTGCACCACGCCGGCATTCCCGAGCGCGATATCCAGGGCGGGGTAGAGCAGTGGCGTCTGGCGAGCGGCGACTGGGCGCCCGCCGAACTGGCCGTTCGCCTGCCCTCCGACAAGATCCGCTGGATCGCCAACGAAGGCGTGCGCGTCTCCAAGCTGGTCGCCGACGTGGAGCGGCAGACCCTGGATCCGGCCATGGCGCCGATCCGCCCGCTGATCGCCGCTTTCGTCGACGACGCCGTCGGCCGCCAGCCCTTCCCCGGCACGATCGCCGGCCAGAGCCTGATCGGCCCTCCGATCATCGGGGGTGCGCCGACCACGCCGGCCACGCCGACGATCCTGGCGCTCGGCGTCGCCGAAGCCGCCCGCAAGCCGGCCATCCACCGCCGTCCGGCCAACTATTTCGACGGACGGGAAGGCTATGTCGACAGCTTCCTCGGCACGAAGGTTCGCCTGCCCGAACTGGGGTCCGACGCCCTGCGCCACGGCGAACCGGCCCTGCCGGCCGGCGGTCGCGACGAGGTCCTGCGCTACCTGCACTTCTCGCTGGTGCTCAACAGCGCCCCCGAACGGCGGATGGCGTTCTTCACGGCGGTCAATATCGACGGCGCCAAGTGGGGCGGCCTGAAGCGCGGCAGCGACACCTGGTACTACGATCCGCGCCTGCCCGAGGAGCTGCAGGTCGGTGACGAGCTCTACGGCAACGAGCCGGGCGCGTCGAAGAACTACTTCGATCGCGGCCATCTGGTGCGGCGTCTGGATCCGGTCTGGGGCACCGAGCTGGAAGCGGCCCAGGCCGACGAGGACACCTTCTACTGGACCAACTGCTCGCCGCAGTACTTCGGCTTCAACCAGGGCAGCGACCTCTGGCAGGGCCTGGAGAACTTCCTGCTCTACAATACCGACGAGGAGAACGTCAGGGCCTCGGTCTTCTCGGGACCGATCTTCCGCGACGACGACGAGCGGCACCGGGGCATCAAGATTCCGCAGGAATTCTGGAAGGTGATCGTCGTCGCCGACCAGACCGGCAAGCTCTATTCCAGCGGCTATGTCGTCAGCCAGAAGAAGTACGCGCTCAACATCCCGTTCGAGAAGCTGCCGGTCGGTCCCAACAGCACCGTGGACAGCCAGAACTTCCAGGTGCCGGTCAGCCGCATCCAGGCCGACACCGGCTTGGTCTTCGATCCCGTGGTGCTGGCCGCGGACGTCTATACCGGCCCGGACAACGGTCGCACCCTGAGGGGCCTGACGGACATCCAGCATCCGAGGCGGTAGCCGCCCGCGCCCTCACGGCCTGCGATAAAGCTCCGCCTCGATGATCCCCAGCCGGCCGCCGGTCGCCACCTTCTCGGCGCCGGTATCCAGCCCCGCGCGGGCGCCGGTGATCTCGACGATCTTGCCGAAGGCGTCGCGGTCGACCGTGGGGCCGGTCAGGGCGATGCGCAGGCGGGTACCCTTCACCGGCTTCAGCGGCAGGGTCACATAGCCCAGGCTCTTGGTCGGCTCGCCCTCCCACACCGTGACGCCGTCCACGGTCACCCGCAGCGGGTACGAGCGCAGGCGCCAGCCGATCAGTTTCAGCACCAGCTCGTCGACGACCTGGGACTTGGCGAGGCGGTATTCGATCCAGGCGTTCTCCAGCTTGCCGTCGCTGGCCCAGTGGGTGGTCTCGTCGTCGTCGCGGGTCAGGCGCGCCTCGACCGCGCTGGAGCCTGCCAGGATCTCGACCGGGTCGAGCGCCACCCGGCGAACCTTGAACGACGGCGTCGTGGGCGTGGGACCGCGCGACAGGTTTACCGGCAGCGGCGTCTCGACCGCCGGCGGCGGGGCGACGTCGAGGGTCAGGCTGGCGGCCTTCAGGCCCTCGGCCCTGGCCGTGACGGTCACCTTGCCGGCCGCCAGGGTCGAGCGCAGGGCCACGCGGTTGATCCCGCCCTCGACCGGCAGGGTCCTGGATCCGATGAAGTTGTCGTCGCCGCGATTGGTCCCCTCGTAGTGGGTGACCGCGTCCTTGCCGGCAGCCTGGGTTATGATGTTCACCGCCGGCCCCGTGACCTCGACCGGCTTCTTGCCGGTGGAGTCGCCCTGGGCGATGCCGCCGCGCCAGTCGGCCGGGCCGTCGACATCGAAGCTGACCGTGTCGAGCGCCGTCGGCACGCGGCGGCCCTGGGCGTCCACCGCCTCGACGTCGACCAGGGCGATGTCGGACGCGTCGGCGCGCCAGCCTTGCGGCCCCACGTGCGGCGTCAGGCGCAGGGCCACGGCGGGGCCGGTGGTGACGACCTCGGCGGTCGAGACCACCTTGCCGGCCGCATCGCGGCCGATCGCCCGCAAGGTTCCTGGCGCCCAGGCCACCTTGGCGAAGGTGAAGAGGAAGCCGTTCGACTTCACGCCCCGGCCTAGCGACTTGCCGTCCAGGGTCAGCTCGACGCTGTCGGCGGTGGAGACCACCAGCACGTCCTTCATCGTGCCCGGCGCGTAGTTCCAGTGGCCGACGATATGGCTGCGCGGATGCTCGACATCGACCCAGCCGTCCCACATCGCCTGGTGGACGAAGAAGGCGTCCTTGGGCAGGCGCATGGCGTCCACCTCGCCGCTGCGGCGATAGTTGTTGTCGCCCCGGAAGTGGGTGTTGCTGTCAGTGAAGTTGATGTTCACCCCGCCCGAGCTGACCCGCGCGCCGCCGCCCGGCCGCTCCCGCCAGTAGTCGTACCAGCGGCGCACGGCCTCGGCCGAATTGCTGTCCTGGTTGCGGTTGTAGTCGGGGCTGTCCTTGTGGAACGGCGGAGTCAGTTCGTCCTGGAACTTCCGCGCCGCCTCGTCGCGCATGTACTCCATGGCCCAGACGGGCTTGCCGGCGCTCTTGTTGATGTAAAGCATCTCGCCGCCGTACTCGGCGACCTTGCTGGCCAGCATCTCGCGCGAGCCGACGGCGCGGCCGCCATGCGGGTCGAACTGGTCGCGCACGGCCTTCATGTCGGCCATGTGTTCTTCGGAAATCCCCTTGTTGCCGCTCTCGTAGAACAGCACCGAGGGGTTGTTGCGGAAGGCCACGATGCTGTCGCGCATCAGCTCGACCCGCTGTTCCCACCGGCGACCGCTGGTGTCGCCCTCGGCGTCGCCGGCCGGCAGGGCCTGGAGCAGGCCCACGCGGTCGGACGACGCCACGTCCTGGGCGGCGGGCGTCACGTGCATCCAGCGCACCAGATTGCCACCGCTCCGCACCATCAGGCCGTTGGAGAAATCGCTGATCCAGGGCGGCACGTCGGTCCCGAGCGCCGGCCATTCGTTGGTGCTGCGCTGGGCGTAGCCGTGCACCTGGATGACCCGGTCGTTCAGCCAGATCATGCCGTCCTTGAAGGCGGTCTTGCGGAAGCCCGTGCGGGTGGCGACCTGGTCGACCACCGCGCCGTTCTCCACCAGGTCGGTCTTGACCGTGTAGAGATAGCCGTAGCCCCAGCTCCAGAAGTTCAGGCCTTTCAGCCGGGCCTGGGCCGTGACGGTGCGGGTCTCGCCCGGGGCCAGGGTCACGGTCGGGCCCGTGAACGTTCCGGCGGGCTTGCTGTCGACGTCGGTCAGGCTGACGCGATAGGCGAAGGTGCGCGGTCGGGCGGAGTCGTTGCGCACCTCGGACTCGGCGTGGACGGTGGCGGCGCGGCCCTTGATGTCGAAGCCGTCGGCCCAGACATAGACGCCCGTCGTGCCCAGGCTGGAATAGAGCGGCAGGGTCTGGTGCAGGCTGTCGGTGACGTGCAGCCGGACCGACTGGTTGATGCCGCCGTAGTTGGCGTGGAAGTTCTTGTTGTTCCACTGAAACGGCGCGCCGGTCGCGCGCTCCTTGTAGGTCCAGCTGCTGTCGACCCGCACGGCCACCACGTTCTGGAACGGCGCGGGTTTGACGTAGGCCGTGGCGTCGGCGCCGAAGCCCGAGACGCCGTTCTCGTGGGCCGCCACCTTCACGCCGTTGACGAAGACGTCGGCCGCCTGGCGCACGCCGGTGAACTCCAGGATCGTCCGGCTATCGGGCGCGGCGTCGGCCGGCAGCACGAAGGTCTTGCGATACCAGGTCACGCCGTCGCGCTGGTCGGCGCTGGCCACCTTGAAGGCCTCGTCCTCGTTGAAGGCGCGCGGCAGGGTGACGGGCTTCCAGGCGGCGTCGTCGAAGGCGGACTGTTCGGCGCCGGCCAGATCGCCCACGGCCATGCGCCAGCCGTCGTTGAAGGGCTTGTCGACACGGGGCGCGGCGCTCGCGACGCCGCCCAAGACCAAGGCCGCGCACAGCCCATTCAGGATCGCCCGTCGCATCGTCGCCCTCCGAAATTGGCCAGGCCAATTTAGGCCTTTCGCCACCTGTGGCTTGACATCGTGCCCATGTCAACGCATTCTCACAATATCGGACAGTATCTCATATTTTGAGAAATTGATCGTGAGGCCGACCCCGGTCCGCCTCCCCCACACACGTCAACTCGCCCGCCTCTTCCCCCCATCCGGGCCAGCGGAGCGCCTCCGGCGCTCCGCTATTTCTTTGCTCGAAGAGTGGGGAGCGCCACGAGGCGCTCCGCTATTTCTTTGCCTAACGCCCCAGGCAGCGCGGACCGCCGAGGATCGGCTGAACGCCCGTCGTCTGCGGATGCACATAGGCCGAGACCGGCAGCCCCAGGAACGACAGCCGCCCGGCCACCAGCGACGCGGCCAGGCGCGCCCCGCCCTCGTTGATGTGGGTGGTGTCGCTATTGCCCTGCGGGTAGCGGGCGACGTGGTCCTCGGGCGTATAGATCAGATAGAAGCCGCGCGAACCGGCCTCGCCCCGCACCTGCTGGGCGCCCATCATGTCGGCGTCCAGGTCGATCAGCGGCGTCTGGGTAGCCTTGGCCACGGCGCGCACCGCCTCGGCGTAGGGACCGTGGGTCTCCTGCACCTTGTCGTCCAGGAAGACGTGCTTGGCGATGGGCGTCATCAGCACCGGCTGGGCGCCCTTGGCCCGTACATCGGCGACAAAGCGGGTCAGGTTGGCGGTGTAGGCGCCCTTGGGATCGGTGAAGCGGACGATCTTCACCCGATCGGCGTCGTTGTGGCCGAACTGGATCAGCACCGTGTCGCCGGGCTGGAGCTTGGCCAGCAGGCCATCCCACAGACCTTCCTCGATGAAGGTCTTGGTCGAGCGGCCGCCGCGCGCCAGGTTCACCACCTCCACGCGTGGATCCAGCGAGCACTTCAACACCATGCCCCAGCCCATCTGCGGATAGGCAGACGCGCCGTAGTTGGCGGCGGTGGAATCGCTGGCGATCAGGATGCGGGCGACCGGCGCGGCCACCGGCGGCGGGGCCGGAACATCGGTCAGGTCGGGCGACGGCGCGCCCGGAGCGCTCTGGAGCGCCAGGGCCGCGAGGAAGGCCAGCGCGCTCATCGTGTCACCTCGGCCAGGATGGAGCGGTCGATCTGGTCCAGGGTGTTGACCCCGGTCAGGGCCATGGCCACGCGCATTTCCTTCTCGATCAGGTCCAGCAGTTGGCTCACGCCCGGCCCGCCGCGCGCGGCCAGGGCGTAGACCCACGCCCGGCCCAGCAGCACGCCCTTGGCGCCCAGGGCCAGCATCCGCACCACGTCCAGGCCCGAGCGCACGCCGCTGTCGGCCAGCACGGTCAGGCGGTCGCCCATGGCCTCGGCGATGGCGGGCAAGGCACGGGCCGAGGACAGCACCCCATCCAGTTGCCGGCCGCCGTGGTTGGAGACCACGATGCCCTCGGCCCCGATGTCGGCGGCGGCCTTGGCGTCCTCGGGATCGAGCACGCCCTTGATGATCAGCGGGCCTTTCCACTGGTCGCGGATCCAGTCGAGGTCCTTCCACTGGATGGAGGGATCGAAGTTCGCCCCCAGCCAGCCCATGAAGTCCTCAAGGCCCGAGTTCTTGCCCAGCACCGGCGCGACATTGCCCAGGGTGTGGGGCCGGCCCATCAGGCCGACGTCCCAGGCCCACGAGGGCTTCAGCGCCGCCTGCACTAGCCGGCGCGCGGCGGCGTTGGGACCGCTCATGCCCGAATGGGCGTCGCGGTAGCGGGCGCCGGGCACGGGCATGTCGACGGTGAACACCAGGGCCGTGGCCCCCGCGTCGGCCGCCTTGGCCAGCAGGTCACGCATGAAGCCCCGGTCGCGCAGCACGTAGAGCTGGAACCAGATCGGCGCGGGGCTGGCCTTGGACACTTCGTTCACGTCGCAGACCGAGACGGTGGACAGGCAGAACGGCACGCCCTTGGCGGCCGCCGCCTTCGCCGCCTGGCACTCGCCGCGCCGCGCGTACATGCCCGTCAGACCCACCGGCGCCAGGGCCACCGGCAGGGCCTGGTAGTGGCCGAACAGGGTCGTGGAGGTGTCGACCTTGGAGACGTCCTTCAGCACCCGCTGACGCAGGGAGAGGTCGGCGAGGTCGGAGACGTTGCGGGCCAGGGTCCGCTCGGCATAGGCGCCGCCGTCGATATAGTCGAACAGGAAGCGGGGCAGCTTGCGCCGCGCCGCCTCGCGGAAGTCCGTCGTCGATGAAACGATCATTGGGAGACGATCATCGGACTACTGCAGGTTCACGAACGCGCCGCCGTCGACCAGCAGGGCCGCGCCGGTCACGTACTTGGCCAGGTCCGAGGCCAGGAACACGATCGGCCCGGCCAGGTCGTCGGGCTCGCCCAGGCGACCCAGCGGAATGCGGCCGGACATGTATTCGCGCTTGGCGACGTCGGCCAGGTCTTCCTTGTTGATGGCGGTCTCGATGGTGCCCGGCAGCACCGAGTTGCAGCGGATGCCGTACTTGCCCAGCGCGATGGCGGTCGACTGCATCAGGCTGTGCACCCCGGCCTTGGTGGGGGTGTAGTGGGTCTGCATGCCGCCGCCGACCAGGGCGCTGATCGAGCTGACGGCGATGATCGCGCCGCCGTGGCCCTGCTTGACCATCTGGTTGGCCGCCGCCTGCACCATGTAATAGGCGCCGTGCAGATTGACCTTCATGGTCCGCTCCAGAACTTCGGGCGGCATGTCGAGGAAGGCGTGGAAGGGGCAGATGCCGGCGTTGTTGACGAAGACGTCGACCTTGCCGAACGCATCGACGGCCGCCTGGACGAAAGCGGCGGCGGTCTCGACCTCGGCCACGTCGCCCTTCACGGCGATGGCGCGGCGGCCCAGGGCCTCGATCTGGGCGACGGCGTCGGCCGCGCCCGCTTCGTCGGAGTGGTAGTTGATGGCCACGTCCGCGCCGTGCTGCGCGGCGCCGATGGCGGCGGCCTTGCCGATCCCGCCCGAGGCGCCGGTCACCAGCACCACCTTGTCCTTCAGAAGCATCGTTCCTCCACTCCGTACTCTTAAGGCGCCTACCGCTTGGCGGGCGTCCTCTTCTCGTTCCAGCCCAGCTCGACGCCGATGGCGTTGGCGCAGTCGCGCACCGTCGCCGTCAGGTCCGCCATGCGGGCGTCGTCCATGTATTGCGCCGCGCCGGACACGCTGATGGCCGCGACGATCCCGCCGCTGGGCCCGCGGATCGGCGCCGCCACGCAGCGGATGCGGTCCTCGTTCTCTTCCAAGTCGAAGGCCACGCCCTTCTTGGCGTAGTCGTGCATCCAGGCGATCCACTGCTCCTCGTCGGGGCCGTGCGCCGAGCGCGGGCCTTCCTTGCGATAGAGCTCGCGCCAGCGCGCCTCGGTGTCGTCCAGCACCAGGGCCTTGCCCAGGCCCGTCGAGCGGATCGGCTGGCGGTCGCCCACGCGCGAAGAGATATTGATGCGGCGGCGGCCGGTCAGCTTGTCCAGATAGTGGGCGCGGTCGTCTTCCAGGACGCCCAGGTGGACGGTGTCCTCCAGCTCTTCCCACAGCTTTTCCAGGTGGGGACGCGCCACGCGCGGCAGGTCCATCTGCTGGCCGGCCAGGTAGCCCAACTCCAGCAACTTGGAGCCCAGGCTGTAGCCCTCGCGCGGGGTCTGGGCCAGCAGCCGGCGCTCGACCAGGGCGGTGGCCAGGCGGTGCGTGGTGCTGCGGGTCAATCCCAGCTTGGCGGCCAGGCCCGGAAGGCCGATCGTGCCGGAGTCGGCGACCACGTCGAGCAGGTCCAGCCCCCGGAAGAGCGTCTGGCTGCCGCTGGGCGCCTTACCGCTTGAGTTGTCTTCCTTGGCCACCGTTCCGGCTCCCCTTGACGCGTCACGTTTCATTTTGTAGCACTCTCTCTCATAATATGGTACCTAGCGCAAGCGGCGACGGCGACGATCCGGTCACCAAAAGCAGGGCGCGCCACCGTGTCATAGGACGTCTTGGGGAGGTAGGCGCGGCCTTTGAAGGTTTCGCCAAGCATGTCGAAGGCCTTTGCCTAACGATACGCCCTCTTCTTCCTTTAAGTAGACCGCTTCCTCTTGGAAGCGTTTGGGCTGGAGCAGGTTTTTCCCATGCCGTTTCCCCTTATCCGGCAAGTTCGGGCCTATGTCGTACGCGGCGGCGGGGCCGACTATCACGACCAGGGCGAAGGCCACTGGATCGACGACCACATCGCGACCCCCATGTCGCGCTACCCTGAGTATCGCCAGAGTCGCCAGAGTTTCGGAATCAACGTTCTGGGCACGCTGGTCGTCGAGATCGAGGCCGCCGACGGCACGATCGGCTTCGCGGTGACCACCGGCGGCGAGCCCGCCGCCTACATCGTCGAAAAGCACCTGGCCCGCTTCCTGGAAGGCCGCGATCCGGCCGAGATCGAGAAGATCTGGGACCAGATGTACTTCTCGACCCAATACTACGGCCGCAAGGGCCTGGTGGTGAACGCCCTGTCGGGCGTCGATCTGGCGCTGTGGGACCTACTGGGCAAGCTGCGTCAGGAGCCGGTCTATCACCTGCTGGGCGGCAAGGTTCGCGACGAACTGACCTTCTACGCCACGGGCGCGCGTCCGGACCTGGCCCAGAAGATGGGCTTCATCGGCGGCAAGATGCCCCTGCACCACGGCCCGGCCGAGGGCGAGGAAGGCCTGCGCAAGAACCTGGAAGAACTGGCCACCATGCGCGAGCGCACGGGCGAGGACTTCTGGCTGATGTTCGACTGCTGGATGGCGCTGGACCTGAACTACGCCACCAAGCTGGCCCACAAGGCCCACGAATATGGCCTGAAGTGGATCGAGGAGGCGCTGAGCCCCGACGACTACTGGGGCTATCGCGACCTGAAGAAGAACGCCCCTCCCGGCATGCTGGTCACCACCGGCGAGCACGAAGCCACCCGCTGGGGCTTCCGCATGCTGCTGGAGATGGAGTGCTGCGACATCATCCAGCCGGACGTGGGCTGGTGCGGCGGCATGACCGAGCTGGTGAAGATCTCCAACCTGGCCGACAGCCGCGGCGTGCTGTGCATCCCGCACGGCTCCAGCGTCTACAGCTACCACTTCGTCACCACGCGCCATAACAGCCCATTCGCCGAGTTCCTGATGATGGCCCCCAAGGCCGACGAGGTGGTGCCGATGTTCCACCCGCAGCTGATCGGCGAGCCCGTCCCGGTGAACGGCAAGCTCAAGCTCGGCGACGCGCCGGGCTTTGGCGTCGAACTCAATCGCGAGGTCGGTCTGCACCGGCCTTACGCCCGCTAATCCCCCGAAAGCGTATCCCATGAAACTCCTGCGTTACGGCCCCCGCGGCGCCGAAAAGCCCGGCCTCCTCGACGCCGACGGCAAGATCCGCGACCTGTCGGGCGTGGTCGCCGACATCACCGGCGCCGAGCTGTCGCCCGAGGGCCTGGCCAAGCTGGCCGCCATCGATCCGACCACCCTGCCGCTGGTCGAGGGCTCGCCCCGCCACGGCGTGCCGGTGGGCAGCGTCGGCAAGTTCCTGGCCATCGGCCTGAACTTCGCCGACCACGCCAAGGAGGCCGGCCTGGAGCCGCCGCCCGAGCCGATCTTCTTCACCAAGGCGATCAGCTGCCTGAACGGCCCTAACGACGACGTCATGCTGCCCAAGGGCGCCGAGAAGGGCGACTGGGAAGTCGAGCTGGGCGTGGTGATCGGCAAGCGCGCCCGCTATGTCGAGCAGGCGAACGCCCTGGACTACGTCGCCGGCTACGTGCTGGTGAACGACGTCTCCGAACGCGCCTTCCAGAAGGAGCTCGGTTCCCAGTGGGACAAGGGCAAGGGCTGCGACACCTTCGGCCCGGTCGGCCCGTGGCTGGTCACCGCCGACGAGGTGGGCGACTGCCAGGACCTGGACATGTGGCTGGACCTGAACGGCAAGCGCATGCAGACCGGCAACAGCAAGACCATGATCTTCGGCGTGGCCGAGCTGATCGCCTATATGAGCCGCTTCGTCACCCTGGAGCCGGGCGACATCCTGACCACCGGCACCCCGCCCGGCGTCGGCGAAGGCCAGAAGCCCGAGAAGATCTTCCTGAAGGCCGGCGACGTCATGGAGCTGGGCATCGAGAAGCTGGGCAGCCAGCGCCAGAACGTCGTCGCCTGGACCCAGGAAGGCGTCGCGTGACCACTCCCTACGCCAATCGCTTCGCGAACCGCGCCGCCGTCGTCACCGGCGGGGCCTCGGGCCTGGGCCGGGCCGTGGCCGCCCGCATCGTCGCCGAGGGCGGCCAGGTCTCGCTGTGGGACCTGGACGCCGCCGCTCTGAAGGACGCCGTCGCCGAAGTGGGCGCCGCCCACAGCGTGGCCCTCGACGTCTCCGACCACGACGCCGTGGCCGCCGCCGCCAAGGCCTCGCACGGGGCCCTCGGCAAGATCGACATCCTGGTGGCCTCGGCCGGCATCACCGGCGCCACCGTGCCCGTGCACGAGTTCCCGCTCGACAGCTGGCGGCGCGTGATCGACATCAACCTGAACGGCATCTTCTACTGCTGCCGCGAAGTGGCGCCGTTCATGATCGCCCAGGGCTACGGCCGGATCGTCAACGTCTCGTCCGTGGCCGGCAAGGAAGGCAATCCCAACGCCAGCGCCTATTCGGCGTCGAAGGCGGGCGTGATCGGCCTGACCAAATCGCTGGGCAAGGAGCTGGCCACCAAGGGCGTGATCGCCAACAGCATCACCCCGGCCACCTTCGAGAGCCCGATCCTGGAGCAGTTGCCCCAGAGCCAGGTCGACTACATGCGCGGCAAGATCCCGATGGGTCGCCTGGGCGAGGTCCATGAAAGCGCCGCCATGGTCTGCTTCATGGCCAGCGAGGAGTGCAGCTTCACCACCGCCGCCACCTTCGACACCTCCGGCGGCCGCACGACCTTCTAGGGAGCCGAGTGATGGCCTGGCTCGGCCCGATCATCGACCCGCACATGCACCTGTGGGACCTGGACCGGCACTACTACGCCTGGCTCCAGGACCGCCCGCTGCCGAACAATCCGGCCGGCGACATGTCGTCGATCGCCTATCGTTCGTACGGACTGGACGACTATCTGGCCGACACCGCCGGCTGGAACGTCGCCGCGACGGTGCATGTCGAGTGCGGCCTGCCGCCCAAGGATCAGCTGTCTGAGACCGACTGGCTGCAGGGCCTGGCCGATACGCGCGGCGTGATCGGCGGGATCGTGGCTGGCGCCAATCTGGACGATCCGGGCGTCGAGGCGCTGCTGGAGGCGCAAGCCGCGCGGGCCAACGTCCGGGGCGTGCGACAGATCGTCAACTGGCATGCCGACCCGGCCAAGACCTATGGCCCAAGCGACCTCTTGCTGAACGCCCAGTGGCGGACCGGCTACGGCCTGCTGGCCAAGCATGGCCTGTCGTTCGACCTGCAGCTCTACCCGTCGCAAATGGCAGTGGCCGCCGAACTGGCCGCCGCCCATCCGGACACGCCGGTGATCGTCAACCACGCCGGCATGCCGACCGACCGCGACGAGGCGGGCCTGCAAGCCTGGCGCGAGGGCCTGGCCCTGCTGGCCGAGCGGCCGAACGTCAGTTGCAAGATCTCGGGCCTGGCCATGGTCGACCGCGCCTGGACGACCGACAGCCTGCGCCCCTTCGTGATGCGCGTGATCGAAACCTTCGGCCCGGCCCGCTGCATGTTCGCCAGCAACTTCCCGGTCGAGAAGGTGCACGGCGCGTTCGGCGCTTTCTACGAAGCCTATGACGCGATCACGGCCGACTTCTCGGAGACCGAGCGACTGGCCCTGTTCGCCGGGACCGCCCGGCGGGTCTACCGCCTGGCCGATCGATAAGAACAAGAAACGGGAGGACACGATGAGCACTGAGGACCGGCCGATCGCCTTCCGCATGCAGCTGAAGCCCGGCGTCGCCGCCGAGTACGAGCGCCGCCACGACGAACTGTGGCCCGACCTGGCCGACGCCCTGCGCGAGGCGGGGATCCACGACTATTCGATCTTCCTGGACGAGGAGACCATGAGCCTCTTCGCCGTCCTGCGCCTGCGCCCCGACAACAAGAAGGACGCCCTGCCGCTGCAGCCGGTGATGAAGCGCTGGTGGGACTTCATGGCCGACCTGATGGAGGTCCATCCGGACAACAAACCCGTCGAGTGGCCGCTCAAGCCCGTCTTCTACTTCGAGGGTTGAGGATGCGCCCCCTCCTCCCCGCACTGAGCCTTGCGGCCGCCCTCCTGGCGACCTCGGCCCCCATTCAGTCGTTTGGCGCCGAGCCCGCGCGCTACACGATGACGGCGTTCACCAACGCCAGCCAGTCGAACATGAGCGTCTACGACTCGGCCGACGGCACGCGCTTCACCCTGAAGAAGCCGCTGGCCTACACCCCGCCCAAGGGGCTGATCCGCGATCCCAGCGTGATCAAGCACACCGACGGCTGGTACTACGTCGCCTACACCACCGGCTGGGCCGGCAGCACCATCGGCCTGGCCCGCAGCAAGGACCTGGCCGACTGGACCTTCCTGCGCGACGTCACCATCGACGTGCCCGGCGTCACCAACAGCTGGGCGCCGGAATGGTTCGTCGACCAGGACGGCGCGGTGAACCTGATCCTGTCGGTCTCGACCACGGGCCAGCAGGGCGACTTCAAGCCCTATCGCCTCGTCGCCGCCGACGCCTCGCTGGCGACCTGGAGCGCGCCCAAGCCCCTCGCGGGTCTGGGTCCCAACTTCATCGACACCTTCGTGGTGCGCGAGGGCGGCCTCTACAACGCCTTCGCCAAGAACGAGACCAGCAAGTTCGTCGAGCTGTGGACCGCCCCGTCGCTGGACGGGCCCTGGCAGGCCAAGGGTACGGGCGACTGGGCCGGCTGGGGCAAGTTCCTGGAAGGCCCCGCCCTGACCCGCGCGCCCGACGGCGCCTGGCGGATCTATTTCGACGAGTACATGTCCAAGCGGTACTGGTACTCCGACAGCCGGGACGGCTTCCGCACCTGGACCAAGAAGACCGAGCTGCCGGAACTGTCGGGCACGGTGCGCCACTTCACGGTGCTGAAGGAAGGCGGCGACCAGGCCGTCGCCACCAAGCCCGCCGAAGCGCACAAGATCACCTGGGACAAGTATTCGCTGAAGGTCGACGGCGAACGCGTCTTCTCGTGGGGCGGCGAGTTCCACCCCTTCCGCGTGCCCAGCCCGGACCTGTGGCGCGACATCCTCCAGAAGATGAAGGCCAGCGGCTACAACACCGTCGCCATCTATTTCGACTGGGGCTACCACTCGCCCAAGCAGGGGGTCTACGACTTCAGCGGCGTGCGCGACATGGACCGCGTGCTGACCATGGCCAAGGAAGAAGGCCTCTACGTCATCACCCGCGCCGGGCCTTACGTGAACGCCGAGCTGACGCGCGGCGGCTTCCCCGGCTGGCTGGTCAACCAGCAGGCCCGGGCCCGCACCGACAATCCCGAATACGTCACCGCCGCCGACGAGTGGCTGACCCGGATCAACGCCGTGGTCGCCCGCCACCAGCTGACCACCGGCCAGGGCACGGTGATCGCCCACCAGATCGAGAACGAGCTGGACGTCGTGGGCGCCCCGCAACAGCGCTACATGCAGTGGCTGGCCGACAAGGCTCGCGCGGACGGGATCACCGTCCCGATCTTCCACAACGACAAGGGCCGCAACGGCTATTGGGTGCCCAAGGATTCCAAGGTCCCCGGCACGGTGGAAGGGCCGGCCGACCTCTACGCCTTCGACGGCTATCCGGGCGGCAACTGCAAGGTCGACTCCACGCCCGCCAGCCCCGGCGTCGCGCCCGACTGGGGTCTCTACGGCCCCGGCGGCTCCAGGGGCGGCGCCTCGGCCAGCCCCAACACCCCCGGCTTCGCGGCCGAGTTCGGCGGCGGCTGGTTCGACTACTGGGGCAGCAACGGCGACTACGACTGCACCGCCATCCATCGCGGCGTCGGCTACCAGCGGGTGTTCTACGGGACCAACATCGCCAACGGCCTGACGATCCAGAGCTTCTACATGACCTATGGCGGCACCAGCTGGGGCTGGCTGCCGGCCCCGGTGGTGTTCACCTCGTACGACTACGGCTCGGCCATCGACGAGGCCCGGGGCCTGCGCGACAAGGCCCGCGTCATGAAGCAGATGGGCGAGTTCATCGCCGCCGTGCCGGACCTCACCCGCATGGACAAGGGCCCCGCCGTGGTCCCGGCCAACGACAAGGTCCGCGTCTACCACAACGTCAATTCCGAGACCGGCAGCCACCTCTATGTGGTGGTCCACAATCCCAGCAGCGCCACGGGCGACGAGGCCTTCACCTTCAAGGTCTCCACGCGCGACGGCGACTATGTCGTCCCCTCGCGGATCAAGGGCCAGGACAGCAAGATGCTGATGGCGTCCTACGACCTGGGCGGCCAGCGGCTGGTCTATTCGACGTCCGAGATCCAGACGCACCTGAAGTGGAACGACGGCGATCTGGCTCTGCTCTACGGCCGCGCCGGCGAGGCGGGCGAGACGGTGCTGCGCTACGCCTCCGCGCCCAAGGTCGAGGTTCTGGAGGGCGAGGTCGCTTCGACCTTCGACGCCGCCAAGGGCGACCTGAAGCTGACCTATGCCCATAAGGGCCTGGCCCGCGTGCGGATCACCGGCGGCAGTCGCCCGCCCCTGACCCTGCTGCTGGCCGACGCCGAGACCGCCCAGACCTTCTGGCGGCGCGATACCGCCCTGGTGCGCGGCCCGGGCCTGGTGCGCAGCGACGCGACCAAGGGCGGGGTCCTGTCCCTGACCGGCGACACCGAGACCGACAGCCCGCTGGAGGTCTTCGCGCCCAAGGCCGTGACGGCGATCCGTTGGAACGGCGCCAAGGTCGCGGCCAAGCCGACGGCTTCGGGTAGCCTGCTGGCCGACAAGTCCCTGGCCGGTCCGGCGGCGATCACCGTGCCCGATCTCGCCAAGCTGGACTGGAAGACCGCCCCCGGCTCGCCCGAGTCCGATCCGGCCTTCGACGACTCCGCCTGGCTCAAGACCGAGGGGCGCCGCAGCGGCTCGACCGTGCGTGGCCCCACCGGCCAGCCGGCGCTCGACATGAGCGCCTACGGCTTCCACCAGGGCGACGTCTGGTATCGCGGCCGCTACACGGGCAAGGCCGACATCGACACCCTGACCCTGCACTACGGCGCCGGCGGCGCGGGCATGCTGCAGGTCTGGCTGGACGGCCGCTTCCTGGGCCAGCACGAGCTGGACGGCGGCCTGCCCCGTCCGATCACCACGGGCGTCGCCACCTTCAAACTGCCCGAAGACCTGCGTGGAACCGGCGAGCACCTGATCTCGGTCATGGTCCGCAACAACGGCCACAACTGGGACCTGGACGCCGACGACTTCCACAAGGAAGCCCGCGGCCTGGTCTCGGCCTCGCTGTCGGGTCCAGGCAGCTACAGCTTCGCCGTGCCGATCGCCTGGAAGATCCAGGGCAATCTGGGCGGCGAGGACATCCAGGACCCGGTGCGCGGCAACGCCAACAACGGCGGCCAGTTCGGTGAACGCAGCGGCTGGCACCTGCCCGGCTTCCCGGACGCGGCCTGGGCCAAGGCCGACATGGCGGCGACCCAGCCCTATGCCGGCACGACCTGGTATCGCACCAGCTTCGACCTGAACCTGCCCAAGGACCAGGACACCACCCTGGGCCTGACCATCGGCGATCCGAACGTCCCGCGCTCGCCCGGCCGCTACCGGGTGCTGATCTTCGTCAATGGCTGGAACATGGGCCAGTTCATCGCCAATGTCGGCCCCCAGCGGACTTTCGTCCTGCCACCCGGCATCGTCGACCTGCACGGCAAGAACACCCTGGCCCTGGCCGTCACCAGCGACGGCGAACCCGGCGACGCCCTGGAGGCCGTCAAGCTCGTCAACCTGCGCACGGTGCGCGGCGGCATCCCCGTCGCCCGCGTGCCCGCCCCCGACTTCAAACCCTAGACCGGACTACTGGAGACTATCGTGCCCAATCTCGCTCACGGCCTCGAGGCCAAGGACATCAAGGCCAAGATCGCCCTGCTGATCAGCAATCTGGTCGACATCCAGGACGAGACCGGCGAGTTCCTGCTGCGCCTCGAAGACGGCCGCGTCATCGACACCAAGGGCTGGAACGACTGGGAGTGGACCCACGGCGTGGGCCTCTACGGCCTGTGGAAGCAGTACGAGATGACCGCCGATCCGCGGGCGTTCGAGATCATGACCCAGTGGTTCGCCGACCGCTTCGAGGCCGGCACCCCGACCAAGAACATCAACACCGTCTCGCCGTTCCTGACCCTGGCCTATCTGTACGAGGCCACCGGCGACCACACCTACCTGCCCTATCTGGAAACCTGGGCCGACTACGTGATGTACGAGGGTCCGCGCACCGAGGAAGGCGGCTTCCAGCACATCGTCTTCAACAGCGAGAACCCCCAGCAGCTGTGGGACGACACGCTGATGATGAGCGTCCTGCCACTGGCCAAGATCGGCCTCTTGCTAGGCCGCGACGACTTCGTCGAGGAGGCCAAGCGCCAGTTCATGGTGCACATCAAGTACCTGGCCGACCGCAAGACCGGCATGTGGTTCCACGGCTGGACGTTCGAGGGCCGGCATAACTTCGCCGACGCCCTGTGGGCGCGCGGCAACTGCTGGGTGACGATCGCCATCCCCGAGTTCATCGAGCTTTTGGACCTGCCGCCCGGCGACGCCCTGCGCGACTTCCTGATCGACACCCTGGAAGCCCAGATCAAGGCCCTGGACCGCTATCAGGACGCCGAGACGGGTCTGTGGCACACCCTGGTCGACGACAAGACCTCGTACCTGGAAGCCTCGGCCACGGCCGGCTTCGCCTACGGCGTGCTGAAGGCCGTGCGCAAACGCTATGTCGGCCGCGAGTACCAGGAACTGGGCGTCAAGGCGCTGAAGGGCGTCCTGGCCAATATCGACGACAAGGGCGAGCTGCAGCAGGTGTCGTTCGGCACCCCGGTGTTCGACACCCTGCAGGGCTACAAGGACATCCCCCTGACCTCGATGCCCTACGGCCAGTCCCTGGCGATCCTCGCCCTGGGCGAATTCCAGCGCGCCTTCATCTAGGCCCGCTTCCGGGGCCGCCGCTCATCAGGGCGGCGGCCTCCAAGACCAAGACTTCGTGCATTCGGGAAGACACCACATGGCCACGTCGGAAATCCGCAAGCCCACCTGGCTCACCTATTGGAGCTGGGGTTCCGGCGACATGCTGGGGGCCGGCGCGCAAGCCGTGATCACCGGCTGGCTGGCCTATTTCTTCATCACCTTCTGCGGGCTGTCGCCGATCGAGACCGGCCTGATCCTGGGCCTGCCGCGCCTGCTGGAAGCGATCACCTGCCCGCTGATCGGCTATGTCTCCGACAACCTGCGCCACACCTGGGTCGGACGGCATATCGGGCGGCGCAAGATCTTCCTGATCGTCACGATCCCGCTGCTGCCCGCCTTCGCCCTGATCTTCGTGACGGGCCAGACCTTCGCCTACTACCTGACGACCTTCATCTTCTTCGAGTTCGTCTACACGATGTTCCTGATCCCGTGGGAAACCCTCGCGGCGGAAATGACCAAGGATTACAAGGAAAAGGCCAAGTTCGCCGGCGTGCGGATGCTGATCGCCCAGACCTCGGCGATCCTGGCCTCGTACCTGCCGACCCTGATCATCAACCACTTCGGCGGCAAGGACTCGCCCGGCACCTTCCTGATCATGGCCGCCATCTTCGGCGGGCTGTTCAGCCTGGTGGTGCTGCTGGTGGTGCTGTTCACCTGGGAGCGCCCCTACACCGACGCCGAGAAGCTGATCCAGCCCGAGCCGATGGACTGGGGCCGGGCGGCGATGATCCCGGTCAACATGTTCCGCGACCTGTTCTCGACCCTGCGCATCAAGGCCTTCCGCCAGCACCTGTCACTGTATCTGGGCGGCTATATCAGCCAGGACATCTTCAACACCGCCTTCCCGCTGTTCGTGGCCACGGTGATGATGGGCGCCACCCTGGTGATCTCCAAGCTGATGACCACCATGTACGTCGCCCAGCTGATCTCGGTGATGATCGCCATCAACGTGGTGATCCGTACGGGCCCGACCATGGCCTACCGCATCGCCATCGGCTTCGTCGGCGCGGCCCTGCTGCTGTACCTGGGTCTCTACCTGCACCGTCCGGCGGGCTTCACGCCCGGCGGCGACCTGAACGCCGTCACGGCCTTTTGGCTGTTCGCCCCGATCATCCTGGCGGGCCTGGGCCGGGGCACGCTGAACTTCGTGCCGTGGAGCGTCTACAACTACCTGCCCGACGTCGACGAGGCCGTAACCGGCCAGCGGCGCGAGGGGATCTTCGCCGGGGTCATGACCTTCGTGCGCAAGATCGCCCAGTCGGGAGCGATCCTGGTCACCACCAGCCTGATCGGCCTGGGCGGCTATGTGGCCGCCGACAAGGCCCATCCGGGCGCGGTCGTCCAGTCGCCGGAAGCGGTGCGCGCCGTGGTGCTGGTGATGGTGGCCGGACCGATCCTGGTGATGCTGTGGGGCCTGTGGGTCTCGTGGTCGTTCCGCCTCAACGCCCGCACCCACGAGGTGCTGATCCACGAGGTCGAGCGCCTGCGCGACGGCGCGACGGAGGCCGAAAGCCCCGAGTCCAAGGCCATCGTCGAGGACCTGACCGGCTGGCGCTACGAGCGGCTGTGGGGGCGCTAGCCCCCTCCCCTCACTGCCCGGGGATCGGCAACCGCTCCATGATCTCCACCGAGTCCCCGGGGAAGATCGCGAAGTGGGGATGGTTCTCGAACATCGCCGCCGCCGCCTCATGGGACTCCGCCTTCACGACGACGAAGCCGCCGACCAGGTTGCGGATGTCGGCGACGCCGGTCTTGGACACCTTCTTGGTCTTGCCCAGCGGCCCGCCGTGCTCGACGATCGAGGCGGCGTGGTCGGCCATCCACTGGCCCCAGGCGGCCATGCCCTTGGCCTTGGTCTCTTCGCTCAGCGAATTGGGATCGATCGGCTCGCCGGAGCCCATGTAGAGGGCCAGGAACGTCTTCATCGGCATTTCCTCCTTGGACCTCCAGGGGCCGGGAGCGAGCATAGCCCGCTCCCGGCCCGGAGTCGCGAGGGTCAGCCGCGCGCCACCAACACCTCGGCGATCTGCACCGCGTTCAGGGCTGCGCCCTTGCGCAGGTTGTCGCCCGAGACGAACAGCGCCAGGCCGTGCTCGACCGTCGGATCGGGACGCACCCGGCCGACGAACACCGGGTCCTGCCCCGTGGCTTCCAGCGGGTTGGGCACAGCGGTCACCACCACGCCCGGCGCCTGGCCCAGCAGTTCCAGCGCCTTGGCCGGCGAGAGGGCGCGCTCGAACTCGGCGTTGATCGACAGCGAGTGGCCCGTATAGACCGGCACGCGCACACAGGTGCCCGAGACCGGCAGGCCGGGGATCTCGAGGATCTTGCGGCTCTCGTCGCGCAGCTTCAGCTCCTCCTCGGTGTAGTCGTCCTCACCCAGCACGTAGTTCAGCGGCACCACGTTGAAGGCGATGGGCACGGCCCACTTCTCGGGCGGCGGCAGGGCCACAGCCTGGTTGTCGCGCGCCAGGCCGGCGCCGCCGCCATTTCCATTTTGGGCCGCCGCGCGCAGCTGGCTCTCCAGCACGCTGATGCCGGCCAGGCCGCCGCCCGACACGGCCTGGTAGGTCGAGACCACCAGCTTCTTCAGGCCCGCGGCCTCGTGCAGGGGCTTGAGCACCGGCATGGCGGCCATGGTGGTGCAGTTGGGATTGGCGACGATGCCCTTGGGGATCGTGTCCAGGGCGTGGGGGTTCACCTCGGCCACCACCAGCGGCACCTGCGGATCGTCGCGCCAGGCCGAGGAGTTGTCGATCACCACCGCCCCGGCGGCGGCCACCTTCGGGGCCAGGGCCCGCGAGGTCGAACCACCGGCCGAGAAGAACACGATGTCCAGGCCGGCATAGTCGGCGGTGGCGGCGTCCTCGACCACGATCTCCTGGCCGTTCCAAACCAGGGTCGAACCTGCCGACCGCGCCGAGGCGAACAGGCGCAGCGACTTCAGCGGGAAGTTCCGCTCGGCCAGCAGGGTGCGCATCATCTCGCCGACGAGGCCGGTGGCCCCGACGATGCCGACGGCGGGAGGATTGGCGGAAGAGAAGGTCTGGCTCACGGTATTGCGTCTCCTGTGGGTGCGGAGGCGCGGGTTCGTGCTGGTCTGGAAAAGACGAGCCCCGCGCATCGGCGGGGCTTGGTCCGGGTGTCGTGTCTAGACGCACATACCCGCACACGCCCCGCGGAAGCGGGTCGGTTTGCGGGTAATAATCTTGGTCGCGACGACGAACATGCGGGCTCTCTAGGGGCGAACGACGCCGATGTAAACGGCCACGCTCTGAAGGCGCTTAGAGTTTTCTTGAGGCCTGTTGCGCGGCTGGGGACAGGCGCATGCGCCTGTCCCCGGCTTCGGCCTAGTTCAGGTCCAGCACCACCACCGACTTGCTCGGCAGGGTCGCGGTCAGGGTGTCGCCCTTGATCGAGGCCGCCGTGAAAGCCGCCGGCTTGACCGCGTTAGGCGCGTCGAAGCTGTTATGGGCCGCCATGGTCGGGCCCGTCAGCACCCGGCCCTTGGCGGTCTTGCCCGCCACGCCGGCCAGCTTGATCGTCACGGTCGCCGACTTGTTGGGGTCGAGATTGACCAGGGCAACGTGGACCACGCCCGCCATGTCCTTGCCCGCCGAGGCGCTGACCGCCGGCACGCTGGACTTGCCCAGCGCATAGGCCGGGCTGTTGACCTCGACCGGCAGCGAGGTCGCGCCCTGGAACGGCTTGTAGAGGTCGTAGACCCAGTAGGTCGGGGTCAGCACCATCTTGTCGCCGTCGGTCAGGATCATGGCCTGCAGCACGTTGATCATCTGGGCGATGGCGGTCAGCCGCACCCGGTCGGCGTGCTTGTGGAAGATGTTCAGCGTCGCGCCCGCCACGACCGCGTCGCGCATGGTGTTCTGCTGGTAGAGGAAGCCCGGATTGGTGCCCGGCTCGACGTCGTACCAGATGCCCCATTCGTCGACATACAGGCCGACCTTCTTCTGGGGATCGTACTTGTCCATGATGGCGCTGTGCTTGGTGACCAGCTCGTCCATCTTCAGGGCCTGGACCATGGTGTCGGCCCACTCCTGCTCGTCGAACACCAGGGCCGAGCCCTTCTTGCCCCAGTGGCCGGTGGGGATGGTGTAGTAGTGCAGGCTCAGCGCGTTCATGTTCTTGGCCGCGCCGGCCATCAGAGTCTCGGTCCAGGCGTAGTCCTCGGCGTTGGGGCCGCTGGCCACCTTGACCGGCCGGTTACCCTGGGGCGCGCGCACGAACTCGGCGAAGTTGCGATAGAGGTTGGTGTAGTGGGCCGCCGTCATCTGGCCGCCGCAGCCCCAGTTCTCGTTGCCGACGCCGAAGTAGTCCAGCTTCCACGGCTTGTCGCGACCGTTGGCGCGACGCAGGTTGGCGATGGACGACTGGGTGGGCGAGGTCATGTACTCGACCCACTCGCTCATTTCCTGCGGCGTGCCGGTGCCGACATTGCCGGCGACGTAGGTCTTGGTGCCGATCAGCTCGGCGAAGTCCATGAACTCGTGGGTGCCGAAGCTGTTGGGCTCCTCGACGCCGCCCCACATCACGTTGACCTTCACGGGGCGCTTGTCGCGGGGACCGATCCCCTCGCGCCAGTGATAGTCGTCGGCGAAGCAGCCGCCGGGCCAGCGCACGACCGGCACCTTGATGGCCTTCAGGGCGGCGACCACGTCGTTGCGGTAGCCCTTGGTGTTGGGGATCTTGCTGTCCTCGCCGACCCACACGCCCTCGTAGATGCCCCGGCCCAGGTGCTCGGCGAACTGGCCGTAGACCTCGGGCTGGATCACCGCGCCCGGCTGGTCTGCGTGCAGGACGCCGGTGACGGCGGTCTGGGCGCTTGCGGCGCCCGCGAGCATGGCGGTGGCGAGGCCCGCGACGAGCGCGCGCTTCAGCGTGGTCAGCTTCACGTTTATTCCCTCCAGGTTCTTGTCGCCGGTTGGCCGGCTCGTTTGGCGGTCGCGACGGGGGCGAGCCCCCTCGCCCCCTAGTGGTTGTCGCGCGGCAGGCCCTTGGTCTGGGCGATGCGCTGGTACTTCACCGCCAGCTCCAGCACCGCGCCGGTCTCCATCTGGCCGACGATCGACCGCTGGATCTCCTGCCAGGGCGTCTGGCTTTCCGGGTACTTGTAGCCGCCGGCCGCCTCGAGCGCCTTGCGCCGCTCGACGATCTCCTCGGGCGTGATCAGCACGTCGACGCGCGACTTGCGCAGGTCGAAGCGGACCTTGTCGCCGGTCTTCAGCAGGGCCAGGCCGCCGCCCGCCGCCGCTTCCGGCGAGGCGTTGAGGATCGAGGGCGAGCCCGACGTGCCCGACTGGCGGCCGTCGCCGATGCAGGGCAGCTGATGGATACCCTGCTTGATCAGGTAGTCGGGGGCCCGCATGTTCACGACCTCGGCCGCGCCGGGATAGCCCACCGGGCCCGCGCCGCGCATGAACAGGATGCTGCGCTCGTTGATGCCCAGGGCCGGATCGTCGATCCGGTGGTGGTAGTCCTCGGGCCCGTCGAACACCACGGCCTCGCCCTCGAAGGCGTCCGGATCGTTCGGGTCCGACAGATAGCGCTCGCGGAACTCCGGCTTGATCACGCTGGTCTTCATGATCGCCGAATTGAAGAGGTTGCCGCGCATCACCACGAAGCCGGCGCGCTCGACCAGGGGCTTGTCGAACGGACGGATCACCGCCTCGTCCTCGATCTCGACGCCCTTGCAGGCCTGGCCGATCGTCTTGCCCGACACGGTCAGGGCGTCCTCGCGGATCAGGCCCTGGCCGATCAGCTGGCCCACCACCGCCGGCACGCCGCCGGCGTGGTAGTAGTCCTCGCCCAGATATTCGCCGGCCGGCTGCAGGTTGACCAGCAGCGGCACGTCCTCGCCACGGGTCTGCCAGTCGTCGACCGTCAGTTCCACGCCCATGTGGCGGGCCAGGCCGTTCAGGTGGATCGGGGCGTTGGTCGAACCGCCGATGGCCGAGTTGACAACGATGGCGTTGAGGAACGCGTCGCGGGTCAGGATGTCGGACGGCTTGAGGTCTTCCTTGACCATGTCGACGATCCGCAGGCCGGTGCGGTAGGCGTTCTCCTGCCGGTCGCGATACGGGGCCGGGATCGCGGCCGAGCCGGTCAGCGACATGCCCAGCGCCTCGGTCAGCGAGTTCATGGTCGTGGCCGTGCCCATGGTGTTGCAGTAGCCGGTCGAGGGGGCCGAGCTGGCCACCAGCTTGATGAAGCCGGCGCGGTCGATCTCGCCGGCCGCCAGCATCTCGCGGGCCTTCCAGACGATGGTGCCCGAGCCGGTGCGCTGGCCCTTGTGCCAACCGTTCAGCATCGGGCCGACCGACAGGGCGATGGCCGGGATGTTGACCGTCGCGGCGGCCATCAGGCAGGCCGGGGTGGTCTTGTCGCAGCCGATGGTCAGCACCACGCCGTCGATGGGATAGCCGTACAGGGTCTCGACCAGGCCGAGGTACGACAGGTTGCGGTCCAGACCCGCGGTCGGGCGCTTGCCGGTCTCCTGGATCGGGTGGACCGGGAACTCCAGGGCGATGCCGCCGGCCTCGCGGATGCCTTCGCGGATGCGCTCGGCCAGCACCAGGTGGTGGCGGTTGCAGGGCGACAGGTCCGAACCCGTCTGGGCGATGCCGATGATCGGCTTGCCCGACTGCAGCTCCTCCAGCGACAGGCCGAAGTTCAGATAGCGCTCCAGGTACAGCGCCGTCATGTCCACATTGTCCGGGTTGTCGAACCAGGCGCGCGAGCGAAGGGCGCGGGGCGGGACGGCGGCAGAGCTCATGACGGTCCTTGATAGGCGGCCCTGTAACGGCGGCAGGGCGTTGGATTCGGCTGGGACCTGGCGGACGCCGCCGTGCGGCGGTTCGCCATTCGAACGGAGCGCTCGACACCGCGCTCGCCCCGTCTCTCCCTATTTGTCTGACTATACCTACAAATGCCCTGCGTCAACGCGCGAGGCCGCTCGCTCCCGTCCCGAGGAAGGGGCGTTCGCGGTCGAGGCAAGAGCCTCGAAGACGTGACGTCGTCAGGAGATTCGGCGAGGCGTCGTCGCCGGGCGGAAGCGGCTAGTCGTCCGCCTCGATCGAGGCCCGGGTGTCCTCCAGCGCCAGCCCCACCAGCCGCTCCATGGCGGTCCGCGCCTGGTCCGGGCGGCCCGCGGCGATGGCGTCGAACACCTTCCAGTGGTCGGGCATGGGATTGCGGGGCAGCTCGCGCTTGCGCTGCTTGTAGATGGTGGTCCAGCGCACGGCGGCGCCGATGCTGCTGGACAGGGTGAACAGCGGCGCGTTGCCGGTGGCCTCCAGCACGGTGTCGTGGAAGTCGCGGTCGGCGGCCTGGCCGGCCTCGGTGGCCAGGGTCTGGCTCTCCATCTGGATCAGCGCCTGGCGCATGCGCTCCAGCTGGCCGTCGTCGCGACGCTCGGCGGCCAGGGCGGCGGCGGCCGGCTCGACGATCATCCGCAGTTCGTACAGTCCCTGGAGGAATTCTTCGCTGGGCTCGGTGGCGAAGCACCAGGCCAGCACCTCGGGGTCCAGCAGGCTCCAGCGGGTGCGCTCGGTGACCCGGGTGCCGGTCTTGGGGCGGCTCTCGACCAGGCCCTTGGCCGACAGGATGCGGATGGCCTCGCGATAGGCGCTGCGCGACACCTGCAGCTGCTCGCTGGCGTCGATCTCGTTGTTGAGGATGTCGCCCGGCGCGTACTGGCCCGAGACGATGGCCACGCCCAGGGTGCGGGCGATGGAGCCGTGGATCCGGCTGCCGGACGCCTGCTCACCGTCCGCCGCCTTGCCCTTCTTCTTCGCCACGCCCGCTCCGTCTCCCGCCGATCCCGACGCAGGGCGAGACTAGAGACAGTTTGTCCGACCACAAGGGGTTTCGGGACAGCGGCTTCGCCCATCGACGCGGCGAAAAACACACCGCTTTCAGGTGTGCGATCGAATAGGCCAGGCACCGTTCCGGGTTTGACAGGCGATCTTGGATCGCTATTTGTCTGACTAAATAATCCATTTCGTCGAGAGGTCGCGACAGCCATGGTGCTGCGGTTCGTGCAACTGAAGGAACAGGACGGGTCGCGGATCCTCGCGGCGGTCAACGACGCGGGCCTGGCCCGGCGCGTCGAGGTGGCCGACACCCTGCTGGACCTGGCCCAGGCGGCGATCAAGGTCGGCGCCACCCTGGCCGAGACCGCCCAGTCCAGCCCGCTCGGCGCCGAGATCGACATCCCCGCCGCCCTGGCCGAGGGCCGCGTCCTGGCGCCCATCGACCATCCCGATCCGGCCCACCTGGTCCTGACCGGCACGGGCCTGACCCACCTCGGCTCGGCCGAGGGCCGGGACAAGATGCACAAGGCCGCGCAAGCTGGGGAAAACCTCACCGACTCCATGCGGATGTTCCTGATGGGCGTCGAGGGCGGCAAGCCGACCGACGGCCAGGTCGGCGCCCAACCGGAGTGGTTCTACAAGGGCGACGGCTCGCACGTGGTCGGCCACGGCGCGGCCCTCACCTCCCCCGCCTTCGCCAAGGACGGCGGCGAGGAGCCCGAGATCGCCGGGATCTATGTCATCGGTCCGGACGGCACGCCCCATCGCCTGGGCTTCTGCCTGGCCAACGAGTTCTCCGACCACGTGATCGAGCGCGGCAACTATCTGTGGCTGGCCCACTCCAAGCTGCGCCAGGCGGCCCTCGGCCCAGAACTGCTGACCGGCGAGCTGCCGGCCGACGTGCGCGGCGCCAGCCGCATCGTGCGCGGAGGCGAGACGGTGTGGGAAAAGTCCTTCCTGTCGGGCGAGGCGAACATGTCCCACACCATCGCCAATCTCGAGCATCACCACTTCAAGTACGACATCTTCCGAAAGCCGGGCGACGTGCACGTGCACTTCTTCGGCACGGCCACCCTGTCGTTCTCCGACGGCTTCCAGACGAAGGTCGGCGACGTGTTCGAGATCGAGGCCGCGCCGTTCCTCTATCCGGCCCACAACCCGCTGGCCCAAGCCGACGAAAAGCCGGTGACAGTCCGCAGCCTGTAGGGCCGCCCCGGCAGAGACCTTCAAGCGATCGCGTCGGAAGCCGGGCATGCTGGGCTTCCGACGCCCATCATCGACCCAAGCGAGGCTCCCGATGTCCGACACCGTCCTGCGCGCCCTCAACCCGGCCACCAACGAGGCCTTTGGTCCGGGCTATGCCGAGCCCGACGCGGCGGCGATCGAAGCCGCCTGCACGGCCGCCGCAGCGGCGTTCGATGTCTATCGCGAGACGGATCTCGAAACCCGCGCCGCCTTCCTGGAGGCCATCGCTGCCCAGATCGAGGCCCTGGGCGACGAACTGATCCAGACCGCCATGGCCGAGACCGGCCTGCCCCAGGCGCGCCTCACCGGCGAGCGTGGCCGCACCACCGGCCAGCTTCGGCTGTTCGCCCAGGTCGTGCGGCGCGGCGACTGGATCGGGGCGCGGATCGACCCGGCCCTGCCCGAGCGCACGCCCCTGCCCCGTTCGGACCTGCGCCAGCGCTTCATCCCGCTGGGACCGGTGGTGGTGTTCGGAGCCAGCAACTTTCCCCTGGCCTTCTCGACGGCCGGCGGCGACACCGCCTCGGCCCTGGCGGCCGGCTGTCCGGTGATCGTCAAAGGCCACCCGGCCCATCCCAACACCGCCGCCCTGGTCGGCGGGGCCATCGAGAAGGCGGTCGCCGCCAGCGGCCTGCCCAAGGGCGTCTTCGCTCAGCTGATCGGCGCCTCGCACGAGCTGGGCGGCGGCCTGGTGCGCGACCCGCGCGTCAAGGCCGTGGGCTTCACCGGCTCGCGGGCCGGCGGCATGGCCCTGGTGCGGATCGCCGCCGAGCGGCCCGAGCCGATCCCGGTGTTCGCCGAGATGAGCAGCGTCAATCCGGTGGTGCTGATGCCCGCCGCCCTGGCCGCCCGCGCCGAGGCGCTGGGAACGGCCTTCGTCGGATCCCTGACCCTGGGCGCGGGCCAGTTCTGCACCAATCCAGGCCTGATCTTCGCCCTGAAGGGTCCCGACCTCGACCGCTTCGAGGCCGCCGCCGTCGCCGCCCTGAACGCCGCCGCGCCGCACGTCATGCTGACCCCTGGCATCTTCGGCGCCTACGAGCAGGGCGTCGATCGCCTGGCCGAACGCGAGGGCGTCACCCTGCTGGCGCGCGGCTGCGTGGGCGACGGGGTCAACCAGGCGGTCGGGGCGCTGTTCGCCGTCGACGCCGAAACCTTCGCCCGCGACGCGGCGCTGAGCCACGAAGTGTTCGGTTCGTCGTCGGTGATCGTCCGGGTCGAGGATGCCGCCCAGTTGGCCGCCGTGCTGGAGGGGCTGGAGGGCCAGCTGACCGCCACCCTGCAGATGGACCCCGCCGACGCCGAGGCCGCCCGCGCCCTGCTGCCGATCCTGGAGCGCAAGGCCGGCCGCATCCTGGCCAACGGCTGGCCGACTGGGGTCGAGGTCAGCCACGCCATGGTCCACGGCGGTCCGTTCCCGGCCACCTCCGACCCGCGCGGCACCTCGGTGGGCACGCGCGCCCTCGAGCGCTTCCTGCGACCGGTCTGCTACCAGGACATCCCCGACACCCTGCTGCCGCCGGCCCTGAAGGCCGACAATCCGCTGGGCGTGAAGCGGGCCGTGGACGGCGTGCTCTAAGCCTCGATCTCGACCGCGTTGCACACCGCTTATTTGTCAGACTATATGGACAAATGAGCGGCCAGTCAGAGCCGCGCCGTCGTGCAACGAGGAAACCCATGAAGCTTTGCCTGACCCGCGCCCTCCTGGCCGCCGCCCTCGTCGCTGTTCCGGCCGGCGCCTTCGCGGCGGACTACACGCGGGCCGGGTTCGGCAAGACGCCGGACGGGGTCGAGGTCGAGGCCATTACCCTGACCAATGGCCACGGCGTCAGCGCCACGATCATCACCTACGGCGCCACCCTGCAGTCGCTGATCGCCCCCGGCCGCGACGGGACCAAGGCCGACATCGTGCTGGGCTTCAAGGATGCGGAAGCCTACGCCAAGAACGCCAGCTACTTCGGGGCCTCCATCGGCCGGTTCGGCAACCGCATCGGCAAGGGCAAGTTCGACCTGGACGGCAAGACCTACCAACTGGCCCTGAACGACCACGGCCTGGCCGCCCTGCACGGCGGGGCCAAGGGCTTCGACAAGCAGGTCTGGACGGTGTCGGAGGTCAAGCGCGGCCCGACGGCCTCGGTCACCTTCACCCGCGTCAGCCCCGACGGCGAGGAGGGCTATCCCGGAACCCTGACCGCCACGGCCACCTACGCCCTGGACGAGCAGGACAACCTGACGATCCGATACGGCGCCACCACCGACAAGCCGACCATCGTCAACATGACCAACCACGCCCTGTTCAACCTGGCCGGCGAAGGCTCTGCCGACGGGGCCATGGGCAACGTCCTGACCCTGGCCTCCGAAGGCTACACCCCCGTCGACGCCGAACTGATCCCGACCGGCGCGATCACGCCCGTGGCCGGCACCCCGTTCGACTTCCGCAAGCCCACGGCGGTAGGCGACCGCATCCGCGACGCCCGCGATCCGCAGATCGTCGTCGGCCGCGGCTACGACCACAACATGGTGCTGACCGGCAAGGCCGGCGGCGCCCCGCGCTTCAACGCCCGGCTGGCCGATCCCAAGAGCGGCCGGGTGCTGGAGATCCTCAGCGACCAGCCGGGCATCCAGTTCTATGCCGGCAACTTCATCGACGGCACGATGACGGGCAAGAGCGGCAAGCTCTACCGCCAGGGCGACGGCATCGCCCTGGAGCCCCAGCACTTCCCCGACGCTCCCAACAAGCCCGCCTTCGCCCCCGTGCGGCTGGACCCGGGCCAGACCTACAGCAACACGATGGTGTTCAAGCTGACGACGCAGAAGTAGTCGCCGACCTCAGCTCCGAGGCAGGACCTGGGGCGCGGCCTCACCCTTCCAGTGCAGTTCCAGGGCCTGCCCTTTGAAGGCCACCCGCAGGATGTCGATCCCGTCGACGGCGAACAGCCCGTCAGAGGTCAGCGCCATCAGGCGGCGGGGTTCGGGCCACAGCCGGTGACCCGGTCGGGCGATCCACAGGCCGTCCTTTTCGGCGGTGACCACGTACTTGCCGCCGTACGATCCGACCGCGCCCTTGGCCGCGGCTTCGGACACGATCACCGGATGCAGCCGAGCTTCGACCTCGGGCAGCGCCCAATCGTAGTCAGCCTGGATCTCCGGCGCGGGATGCTTGGCGGCCAGCGCCTTCAAAGCCAACGACTGGGCCATCTCCAGGGCCAAGGACGGCGAGATCGCAACGTCGGGCGCGACACCAGCCCCCTCCCAATTGGACTTGCTGACCGCATGCACGGGGCGGCCGGTCGAGACGCTCAGCATGTAACCGGGTGCGACGGGGAAGAAGTCGTTGTTGTTGGCCGCCCCCGCCGTGGACGCGCCGATCAGCGCACCCAACTTGAACTGCTGGACGTCGTAGGCGAACGACTCGGCGGCCGAACCCACACCCTTGTCGATCAGCACATAGAGCGACTTGCCGATCATCCTGCCGGCCGGAAGGTTGTCCAGGACACGCGTCTGCACCGGCTCCTCGCCGGCGTGCAGGAAGGTGATCTCCAGCGTCCCGGCCTTGAGGAAGTGGCTGATCGCGTACTGAACGGCCTCGGCGCTGCCGCCGCCGTTGCCGCGCAGGTCGATGACCACCGCGTCGCCGCCCTTCAGGAAGCGCATGGCCCCGTCGTAGGCCTGGCCTGCCTCGTCGGCCACCCATTCGAAGCCGGAGATTCTCAAGTAGCGGACGTTGCCCGGCAGGATGCGCGTTTCGACCAGGCCGTAATTGTCGCGCCGGGCGTTGGCGGCGTCGAAATCGCCGAGCCCCGCGCTTGGTCCCTCTCCCGGCGCGCCGGGCGGCGTGCTGATCGCGGCGGCGTAGCGCTGCGGATCGTACTGGATATAGGCGTGCCCATCATTCGCGGACTCGCGCAGGTCGGCGGAGATCAGGGCCGCCAGTTCGTTGGGATTGGCGACATTGTAGCGCCCGCTCGCCTTGCCCTTGTCCAGCCGGGCCAGGACGTTCGGGACCTTCTCGGGAAAGACGTAGCTCTTCTTGTAGGCGGCCTTGACGGCGGCGATCACCGCGTCGCGGTCCGCCGGCGACAGGACGGCGGCCCCTTGAGCCTCCGTGACAGGACTGCGGACCTGGGCCAGGACCGGCGCGGCCGACGACATCAAGGCAAGCGCCATCGCAGCGACGGGAAGAGACTTCAAGCGCATGGGTAACTCCGAAAACAGAAGAGGGGTCTAAGGCGCGGGTCGGCCGGCGACCGTTGCGGCGGCCTGCCTTATTCGCTCCCCGAAGGATTTGTGGCTGAGGGCCGCGATCGCCTCGGTCGCGATCTGGGTGAGCGGCGTCGACAGTTCGGCGTCCAGCTGGTCGGCGGCCGCGTTGACCGCCGACCATTGGACTTGCAAGGCCGGCATCATGGCCTCGGCGCGCGCCGTCAGCGCGACGATCCGCTCGCGAGCGTCGGCGCCGGGGCGCAGCTCGACCAGAGCGTCCTTAGCCATCTGCGAAACGGTCTGGCTGACGGCCGAGTGGCTGATCCCGATCTGCTGCGACAAAATACGGATCGAAGCTGGACCATGCGCCATCAAGGACCGCACGACCGGCGTATAGCGCGGCCGCCATGCCAAGCCGGCGGCCGCATAGGCCGCCTCGACCTCGCCATCCAGCAGATCGATCAGATGACGGAGCAAGGCGCCGAGCGTGGCCGTGGGGCGGTTCATGGCGATATGTATAAGCGCTGTTATATGTCCGTCAACCGGATACTGCGGCGCTTCCTCAAGGCGGCTTTACCCCACCCGCGCCGCCAGGAAATCCACGAACGCCCGCACCCGCGCGGGCGTCTGGGCGCCGCCGACGAACACGGCGTGGAAGGGTTCGCGCTCGCCGCCGTTGAACGGCTCCAGCAGGGCGACCAGCCGCCCCTCGGCCAGATCGCGGACCACGGCGTAGCGGCCGACGCGGGCGATCCCGGCGCCGTCCCGCGCCAGCTGGATGGCCGCGTCGCCGCTATTGACCTCGACCACATTGGGCACGGCCAGCTCGAACGCTTGGCCCTCGCGCCGGAACAGCCAGCCCTGGCGCGAACGGCGGAAGTTAAAGCCGATGCAGGCGTGATCCATCAGGTCCTCGGGCGCCTGGGGCGTTCCATGCCGCGCCAGATAGGCCGGCGAGGCCGCCACCACGCGGTCGCTGTCGCCCAGCTTGCGGGCGGTCAGGCCGCTGTCGGGCAAAGGGCCGATGCGGATCGCCACGTCCGCCTGGCCGCCGGTCAGATCGACCATGGCGTCGCTGAGGCTGAGGTCCAGCAGGATGCCGGGATAGAGGGCCAGGAACTCGCCGACCAGGGGCAAGATGTACATACGGCCATAGCCCGCCGACGATGAGACACGCAGGCGGCCGCGCGGGGCGGCCTGGTCCATCACCGCCTGCTCGGTCTCGGTCAGGTCTTCCAGGATGCGCAGGGCCGCGCGGTGATAGGCCTGCCCCTCCGGCGTCAGGGTCAGGGCGCGGGTGGTGCGGATCAGCAGGCGCACGCCCAGCCGGGCCTCCAGCCGCGCGATCACCCGGCTGACCGCCGAGGGCGTCAGCTCCAACCCACGCGCCGCGGCCGAGAAGCTGCCGGTGGCCACCACGCGGACCAGCACCTCCATGTCGCCAGCCCGATCCACCCACTCGCGCGCCATCTGTGCGCTCCGATCAAAAATGCTTGGCTCTCGCCCTATCTAATACGCCGAATTCTTCCCGCTACCTTTGCCTTTCGAACAAGGAGAGGTTTTCCATGCAAGTCTTCGTCACCGGCGCCAGCGGCTTCATCGGCGGTTCGGTCGCCGTCCGGCTGGTCCAGGCCGGCCATGCCGTGCGCGGCCTGATCCGCGATCCGTCCCGCGCCGACGAACTGCGCGCTCACGGGATCGAGCCGGTGATCGGGACCCTGGCCGACCACGACGTGCTGACCCGCGAAGCCGAAGCCGCCGACGCGACGATCAACGCCGCCAGCAGCGACGACCGCGCCGCCGCCGACACCCTGATCGCGGCCCTGGCCGGCAGCGGCAAGACCCTGATCCACACCAGCGGCTCCAGCATCGTCGGCGACGAGGCCATGGGCGAACCGTCCGAGCGGGTCTTCGACGAGGACACCCCGTTCAGGCCCGAGCCCGACAAGGAAGCCCGCGTGGCCCTGGACAACGCGGTCCTCGCCGCCCCCGGCGTGCGCTCGATCGTGCTGTGCAACACCCTGATCTACGGCACGGCCCTGGGCCCCAAGTCCAAGAGCGTGCAGCTGCCGCGCCTGATCGCCCAGGCCAAGGCTTCGGGCCAGGCGCCCTATATCGGCCGGGGCTTGAACCGCTGGTCCAACGTCCACATCGCCGACGTCGCCGACCTCTATCTGCTGGCCCTGGAGACGGCGCCCGACGGCCTGTTCGCCTTCGTCGAGAGCGGCGAGGCCTCTTACCTCGACATGGCCCAGGCCATCGGCGAGGCCATGGGCCTGCCGGCCGCGTCGCTGGACGCCGAGGCGGCCAACGCCCTGTGGGGCCGCGAAATGGCGGTCTTCGGCCTGGGCTCCAACAGTCGAGTGCGCGGCCACCGCGGCCGCGACCTGGGCTGGACGCCCAGCCGCCCGTCGGTGATCGACTGGATCAAGGCCGAGGTGCGCTGATCGCGATCGGGTCGGTCCGGCGAAAAAGGCGCTGGACTGACCCAAGGGCGCCGGAGTCCTCATCGGTTCAAACAACCGTTCTGGGAGGACGCCGCAATGCCCGAAGCCCTGATCATCGACGCCTGCCGCACGCCGCGCGGCATCGGCAAGGTCGGCAAGGGAGCCCTCGCCGACTTCCATCCCCAGCACCTGGCCGCCACCGTGTTGAAGGCCCTGGCCGAGCGGAATCAGCTGAACACCGCCGAGGTCGACGACATCGTCTGGGGCACCAGCACCCAGCGCGGCAAGCAGGGCGCGGACCTGGGCCGCATGGCGGCGCTGGACGCCGGTTACGACGTGCGGGCCAGCGGCATGACCCTGGACCGCTTCTGCGGCTCGGGCATCACCACGGTGAACATCGCCACCGCCTCGATCATGTCGGGCATGGAGGACCTGGTCATCGCCGGCGGGACCGAGATGATGTCCTACACCGCCGCCACGGCCGACCGCACCTCGGTGGGGCTGCTGGACAGCGGCAATCTCAGCCTCCGCGCCAAGCATCCGCAAAGCCACCAGGGCGTCTGCGCCGACGCCATCGCCACCCTGGAAGGCATCCCCCGCCAAGCCCTGGACGAGCTGGCCCTGCTGAGCCAGCAGCGCGCCGACCAGGCCATCCGCGAGGGCCGCTTCGACCGCGCCTTGGTTCCGGTCTTCCGCGAGGACGGCTCGGTGGCCCTGGACCGCGAGGAGTTCCCGCGCCCCGAGACCACCCTGGAGGGCCTGTCGTCGCTGAAGGCCTCGTTCGAGGTGATGGCCGGCGTGCCCATCGACGAGAACGGCATGACCCTGGGCGGCCTGATCCGGCAAGTCTATCCGGACCTGAAAATCAACCACGTCCACCATGCCGGCAACTCCTCGGGCGTGGTCGACGGGGCGGCGGCGGTGCTGCTGGCCTCGCCTGACTACGCCGCCAAGCATGGTCTGAAGCCTCGCGCCCGGATCGTGGCCATGGCCAACATGGGCGACAGTCCCACCCTGATGCTGAACGCCCCCGTCCCCGCCGCCCGCAAGGTGCTGGCCAAGGTCGGCCTGACGGTCGACGACATCGACCTGTGGGAGATCAACGAGGCCTTCGCCGTGGTGGCCGAGAAGTTCATCCGCGACCTGGGCCTCGACCGCGACAAGGTCAATGTGAACGGCGGGGCCATGGCCCTGGGCCACCCGATCGGCGCCACCGGCTCGATCCTGATCGGCACCATGCTGGACGAGCTGGAGCGCCGCGACCTCAAGCGGGGTCTGGTGACCATGTGCGCGGCCGGCGGCATGGCCCCGGCGGTGATCATCGAGCGGATCTAAGGCCTTCGCCTTCAGAAGGCGGACGAAAAGCACGCGAACGCTACGGCCCGTCGAAAGACCGGTCGTGGCGTTCGTCGTTTCGCGTTCCTGTTTCCAGCCACGAAACACACGCGCTTGGGCTCGTTGCACCTTGCGGGTCACGATCAGCTCAAGTACGACAACGTTGTCAGTCGGCTCTGTATTTCTTCGTTTAGTTAAATCGACCGTTCGAGAACGCGAGCTTTAGCCAAACATCGCGCCGAACCGGACAAAATCGAAGCAAAGCCCGAAACGTGGCGCGGTGTCCTAGGGAAGGAACAACGGAATGAAGCGACAGCCCCTGCGAGGCCTGGCCCTGGCCCTGATGCTGACCACCGCCCTGCCGGCCGCCGCCGCGCACGCTCAGGCCGCCGCGCCCGCCGTCGCGTCCAAACCCTGGATGAACGCCAAGCTTTCCGCCGACCAGCGCGCCGACCTGATCGTCGCCCAGATGACCCAGGACGAGAAGCTGGCCCTGGTGTTCGGCTTCTTCGGCTCCAACCAGAAAAAGCCGCAGTTCACCCCCTCGCCCGAGGCCCGGATGGGCTCGGCCGGCTACATCCCCGGCATCGCGCGCCTGGGCGTGCCGCCGCTGTGGGAGACCGACGCCGGCGTGGGCGTGGCCTCGCAGCGCGAGTCGAGCGATCCCTATCGCGAGCGCACCTCCCTGCCCTCGGGCCTGGCCACCGCCGCCACCTGGAACCCCGAGCTGGCCTACAAGGGCGGGGCGATGATCGGCTCGGAGGCCCGTTCGTCGGGCTTCAACGTCCAGCTGGCCGGCGGCATCAACCTGGCCCGCGAGCCGCGCAACGGCCGCAACTTCGAATACGGCGGCGAAGACCCTCTGCTGGCCGGCGTCATCGTCGGGGCCCAGATCAAGGGCATCCAGTCCAACAAGATCATGTCGACCATCAAGCACTGGGCCCTGAACGCCCAGGAGACCGGCCGCATGACCGTCAGCTCCAACATCGACGACGCGGCCGCCCGCCAGTCCGACTTCCTGGCCTTCGAGATCGCCATCGAGCAGTCGGATCCGGGCTCGGTGATGTGCGCCTATAACCGCATCAACGGGACCTATGCCTGCGAGAGCGACTATCTGCTGAACGAGGTGCTCAAGAAGGACTGGGGCTACAAGGGCTTCGTGATGTCGGACTGGGGGGCGGTGCACTCCACCGCCAAGGCCGCCAATGCGGGCCTGGACCAGGAGTCGGCCTGGACCTTCGACAAGCAACCCTTCTTCGGCGCGCCGCTGAAGGCGGCCGTGGCCGATGGCTCCGTGCCCCAGGCGCGGCTGGACGACATGGCCCGCCGCATCACCCGCTCGATGTTCGCCCACGGCCTGTTCGACCATCCGGTGACGACGGCCAAGGGCCCCATCGACTTCGCCGCCCACGCCAAGGTCACCCAGGCCGACGCCGAAGAAGCCATCGTCCTGTTGAAGAACGACGGCGGTCTGCTCCCCATCGCCAAGAGCGCCAAGAAGATCGTGGTCATCGGCTCGCATTCCGACGTCGGCGTGCTGTCGGGCGGCGGCTCCTCGCAGGTGTTCCCGGTCGGCGGCATGGCGGTGAAGGGCCTGGGCCCCAAGGGCTTCCCCGGCCCCATCGTCTATCACCCCTCCTCGCCGCTGAAGGCGCTGCAGGCCCGCAATCCCGGCACGACCTTCGTCTACGATGACGGCGCCGACCCGGCCGCCGCCGCCAAGGCCGCGGCCGGCGCCGACCTGGTGCTGGTCTTCGCCCACCAGTGGGCCGCCGAGTCCCAGGACTATTCCCTGACCCTGGCCGACAACCAGGACGCCCTGATCGACGCCGTGGCTTTGGCCAATCCCAAGACCGCCGTGGTGCTGGAGACCGGCGGGCCGGTGCTGATGCCGTGGCTGGCCAAGGTAAGCGCCGTGGTCGAGGCCTGGTACCCGGGCACCAACGGCGGCGAGGCCATCGCCCGCGTCCTGACCGGCGAGGTCAATCCGTCGGGCCGCCTGCCGATCACCTTCCCGCAGAGCGCCGAGCAGCTGCCGCGTCCGGTCATCGACTGCGACCCGGCCAAGCCGGAGGACTTCTGCGACGCCGCCTACAGCGAAGGCGCGGCGGTCGGCTACAAGTGGTTCGACCTTAAGGGCCACGCGCCGCTGTTCGCCTTCGGCCACGGCCTGTCCTACTCGACCTTCGGCTACGGCGACCTGAAGACCAGCGTCGTCGGCGACAAGCTGACCGTCAGCTTCAAGGTCACCAACACCGGCAAGACCGCCGGCAAGGATGTGGCCCAGGTCTATGTGGGTCCCAAGGGCGGTTCGGGCTGGGAGGCGCCGCGCCGCCTGGGCGGCTTCAAGAAAGTCGATCTCGCGCCCGGCGCCAGCACCACCGTCAGCGTCACCGTCGATCCGCGCCTGCTGGCGACCTTCGACTCCAAGGCCAAGACCTGGACCATCGCCGCCGGGACCTACGAGGTCTCGCTGGGGGCGTCGTCCCGCGACCTGAAGGCCAAGGCCGATACGACCCTGGCGGCGAAGACACTGCCGGTGTCGTACGACGGGAATTAGCCACGGCTGGGGACAGGCGCATGCGCCTGTCCCCGACCTCGTCCACGACCTACCGTCCCACCGGCCCCGTCGAGGCCCGCACGGTCAGTTCGAACGGCGCCAGCGTGCTGCCCGAGATCGATTTCTCCCCCGCCGCGCTGGCCTTGATCAGCAGGTCGGCCGCCGCCTCGGCCATCTTGGCCACCGGCTGGCGGACGGCGGTCAGCGGCGGGGTGCTGAGCCGCACGCCGATGGTGTCGTCGAAGCTGAGGATCGACAGGTCGCCCGGCACGGACAGACCCCGCGCCTGGGCGACGCTGACCACGCCGAGCGCCATCTGGTCGTTGGAGGCCATGATCGCGGTCGGCGGCTGGGCGAGATCGAGCAAGGCCTGCGCCCCGGCCACCCCGGCCTCGAAGGTGAAGTCGCCCTTGTAGACCCGCTCCTCGGGTACGGGATGTCCCGCCGCCTCCATCGTCGCCAGGAAGGCCTCGACCCGCTGGATCGAGGACGAGAACCGGTAGTCGCCGGCGATCATGCCGATGGCCGTATGGCCCAGGCCCAGCAGATGCTTGGTGGCCTGCCGCGCGGCGGCGCGGTCGTCCATATAGACCCGCGCGCCCTGCCCTCGCGCCGGGGTGTTCAGCCGCACGAACGGGATGTTCCGTTTCTTCAGCACGCCCAGCACCACGGGGTCCTCGCAATTGGGTGGCGTCAGGATCACGCCGTCGGGCTGCAGCGACGACAGGACGGCGGTGATCTGGCGCTCCAGCTGGTCGGACTCGCGGTCGACCAGTTCGAACATCAGGTGGTAGCCCGACCGCTCGCAGCGCAGCATGGCGCCGTACAGCATCTGGTCGATCCACTCGTTGCCGCGCTCGCTGCGCCAGTTGTCCAGGGTCAGGCGGCGGTCGTTGAAGGCCACCAGCAGGTAGGAGCGCGAACCGGCCATGGTCCGGGCGGCCTTGCTGGGGCTGTAGCCCAGCTTGTCGACCGCTTCGAGCACCCGCGCCTTCAGGTCGGGCGTGACGTTGGGCTCGTCGTTGAGGACCCGCGACACCGTCTTGACCGACACGCGCGCCCGTTCGGCGACATGGATGATCGTGGCCGGCCGCTTGGCCATTCGGGCTCCGTTACACCGGTTCGCGGCGACCGTAGCGAGCGGGAAAGAGTCTGTCTTCCTCCATGCCGCTTGACGACAATGGGAGCGCTATCATCTAAGACCGTCCCAACGACACGACATGAGGGATCGCGCCATGAGCATCACCGGTGAACTTCTGATCGACGGCGGCGCGCGCGCCGGGACCGGCGGCCCGATCCTGGCGGTCGACCCCAGCACGGGCGAGACCCTGCCCGTCACCTTCGGCGGCGCGACCAAGGCCGACCTGGACGAGGCGGCGGCCCTGGCGGCGGCGGCGTTCGGCCCCTATCGCTCGACCTCGCCCGAAGCCCGCGCGGCGTTCCTGGAAACCATCGCCGCCAAGATCGAAGCGATCGGCGACGACCTGATCGTGCGCGCCATGGCCGAGACCGGCCTGCCCCGCGTGCGCCTCGAAGGCGAGCGCGGCCGCACCATGGGCCAGCTGAAGATGTTCGCCGGCGTGCTGCGCGACGGCGGCTGGCTGGAAGCCCGCATCGACCCGGCCATGCCGGAACGCAAGCCCCTGCCGCGTCCGGACCTGCGCCTGCGCAACGTGCCGCTGGGCCCGGTGGCGGTGTTCGGCGCCAGCAACTTCCCGCTGGCCTTCTCGGTGGCCGGCGGCGACACCGCCTCGGCCCTGGCGGCCGGCTGCCCGGTGGTGGTCAAGGCCCACCCGGCCCACCCCGGCACCTCGGAACTGGTCGGCCGCGCCATCCAGGACGCCGTCAAGGAAGCCGGCCTGCCCAGCGGCGTCTTCGCCCTGCTGCACGACGCGGGCATCGAGATCTCGCAAGGCCTGGTGGCCGACGCCCGCATCAAGGCGGCCGGCTTCACCGGTTCGCGCCGCGCTGGCCTGGCTCTGCTGGCCATCGCTCAAGGCCGTCCCGAGCCGATCCCGTTCTATGCCGAGATGAGCAGCATCAACCCGGTGCTGTTGCTGCCCAACGCTCTGAAGGCGCGCGGCGCGGCCATCGCCCCGGACTTCGTCGCCGCCTTGACCCAGGGCGCGGGCCAGTTCTGCACCAATCCCGGCCTGATCCTGGCCATCGACGGCCCCGAGCTGGACGCCTTCCTGGCCGCCACCGCCGAGGTCGTGGCCAAGGCTCCCGCCGGCCAGATGCTGACCCCCGGCATCTGCAAGGCCTACACCGGCGGCGTCAAAGCGCTGTCGGAGACCTCGGGCGTCGCCGAAGTCGCCCACGGCCTGGAAGGCGGCCACGGCCAGGGCCGCGCGGCCCTGTTCAGCGTCGACGCCAAGACCTTCCTGGCCACGCCGCACCTGCAGGACGAAGTGTTCGGCGCCGCCTCGCTGGTGGTCCGCGCCAAGGACCTGGCCGAACTGACGGCGGTGATCACCGCCCTGGAAGGCCAGCTGACCATCGCCGTGCACATGGACGAGGCCGACACCGACCTGGCCCGCGCCCTGCTGCCGGCCCTGGAGCTCAAGGCCGGCCGCGTACTGATCAACGGCTTCGGCACCGGCGTCGAGGTGGGCCACGCCATGGTCCACGGCGGCCCGTTCCCCTCGACCTCGGACGCCCGCACCACCTCGGTCGGCTCGCTGGCGATCTTCCGCTTCCTGCGGCCGGTTTCGTACCAGAACCTGCCGGCGGCGCTGCTGCCGGTGGAGCTGCAGGATGGCAACCCGCTGGGCATCGCGCGTCGGGTGGACGGGAAGGTTCAGCTGGCGTAGGCGCCGCGTTTGCTGCTGGGGACAGGCGCATGCGCCTGTCCCCAAGTCGCGCTATTCCCCTCAGTCGCTCCGCGACAGCTCCCCCAGAGGGGGAGCATCTACTCGGAAAATCCTCCCCCTTTGGGGGAGGTGGCCCGGAGGGCCGGAGGGGGCTCAGGCGGTCCCATACCCCCCGCCGCCCGGCGTCTCGATCACGATCGCATCGCCCGCCGCGACCTCCACCGCATCGGTCGCGCCCAGCACCTGCACCGAGCCATCCGCCCGCTCGACCCGGGCCTTGCCCAGCGCCCCGACACAACCACCCGCCAAACCAAACGGCGCCACCCGCCGCCGGTTGGACAGCAGAGTCGCCGTCATCGGCTCCCTGAACCCGATCTTCCGCACCACGCCGTCACCGCCGCGATGCGCCCCCGCCCCGCCCGAGCCGCGCCGGATCGAGAAGGCCTGGACCAGCACCGGATAGCGGCTCTCCAGCACCTCCGGATCGGTCAGGCGGCTGTTGGTCATGTGGGTTTGGACCGCGTCAGCGCCGTCGAAGTCGGGCCCCGCGCCAGCCCCGCCGCAGATGGTCTCGTAGTACTGCCGCCGGTCGTCCCCGAACGTGAAGTTGTTCATCGTCCCCTGTGCGCCGGCCATCACGCCCAGCGCGCCGTAGAGCGCGTCGACCACCACCTGGCTTGTCTCGACGTTTCCAGCCACCACCGCCGCCGGGTAGCGCGGCCGCAGCATCGAGCCTTCGGGGATCACCAGCTCGACCGGCCGCAGGCAGCCGTCGTTCATCGGTATCTCGTCGTCCACCAGGGTGCGGAAGACATACAGCGCCGCTGCCCGGCAGATCGAAGCCGGGGCGTTGAAGTTGGTCGGGACCTGGTCGCTGGTGCCGGTGAAGTCCACCCGGGCCGTGCGGGCCTCGCGGTCCACGGTGATCGCCACCTTCACCACCGAACCGTCGTCCAGCTCGTAGGCGAAGTCGCCGTCGGCCAGGGTGGCCAAAACCCGCCGCACGGCCTCCTCGGCGTTGTCCTGCACGTGGGCCATATAGGCCTCGACCACGTCCTGGCCGAACTCGGCGACGAGGCCGGTCAGGCTCTCCGCGCCGCGCGCGCAGGCCGCGACCTGGGCCTTGAGGTCGCCGATGTTCTGGTCGGGATTACGGGCCGGCCATCTGCCCGAGGCCAACAGGGCGCGAACCTCGGCCTCCAGGAAACGCCCGCCCTCGACCAGCAGGAAGTTCTCGATGAGGACGCCTTCCTCCTCGACCGTGCGGCTGTTGGGCGGCATCGAGCCCGGGGTGATCCCGCCGATGTCGCCTTGGTGGCCACGCGCAGCGACGTAGAAGGTCAGCACGCCCGCCGCGTCGAACACCGGCATCACCACCGTCACGTCCGGCAGGTGGGTGCCGCCGTTGTAGGGGGCGTTGAGCATGTAGACGTCGCCGGGCTTGAGCCCCCGGCCGTCGTGCAGCCGCCCGTCGCGGATGGCCCGCACGCTGTCCCCCATCGAGCCCAGGTGCACGGGCATGTGCGGGGCGTTGGCGATCAGGTTTCCGTCGCGGTCGAACAGGGCGCAGGAGAAATCCAGCCGCTCCTTGATGTTGACCGAATAGGCGGTGTTCTGCAGGGCGAAACCCATCTCCTCGGCCACGGCCATGAAGAGGTTGTTGAACACCTCCAGCATCACCGGATCGGCCTTGGTCCCGGCCGCCTGGCGCGGCGCGAGGGCGGCCACGCGGTCGATGATCAGGTTCAGGTGACGGTCGACCGTGGCCCGCCAACCGGGCTCGATCACCGTGGTGCCGGTTTCCTCGCGGACGATGGCCGGCCCCGGAACCTCCCAGGCGATGGGCAGGGAGGCGCGGTCGTAGACGGGCGCTTGGTGCTCGGCGCCCGCCATGCGGACAGGCAGGGTCGCCAGCGGCTCGGGACGCTCCTGCGCGCCAAGGCCCAGGTCCGGCGCGTCGCCCGCGTCGGTGTGGCCGATGGCCTCCACGGCCAGGGCCTCGACCACCAGGGCCGTGCTGGGCGAGACGAAGCCGAAGCGGCGCTGGTGCAGGACCTCGAACGCCTCGCGCACGGCTTCCGAGTCGCCCAGGGGCACGCGCAGCGGCGTGTCGGTCCCGGCGTACTTCACGAGCAGGCTGGCGACCGTCTCGACACGAAGCAGCGGCACGTTCTGGGCGCGCAGGGCCGCTTCCGCCTCCCCCGCCAAGGTCGCGGCGCGAGCGACCAGGTCGCCCGCCGCCTCGGCGAGCGGCCGCTCAACAGTCGCCTCGCGCATCGTCCGCAAGTCAGCCAGGCCCATGCCGTAGGCGCTGAGCACGCCCGCGAACGGGTGGATCATCACCTCGGTCATGCCCAGGGCGTCGGCCACCAGGCAGGCATGCTGGCCGCCCGCCCCGCCGAAACAGGCCAGGACGTAGCGGGTGACATCGTAGCCGCGCTGGATCGAGATCTGCCGCACGGCCTTGGCCATGTTCTCCACGGCGATGGTCACGAAGCCCTCGGCGATCTCCTGCGGGGTCATGACCTTGCCGGTGGCGGCCAGGATCTCGTCGGCCATCGCCTCGAAGCGCGCCACGACGATGTCGCGGTCCAGGCGCTGGTCGGCGTTGGGGCCGAACACCGCCGGGAAGAAGTCGGGCGACAGCTTGCCCAGCATGACGTTGCAGTCGGTCACCGTCAGCGGCCCGCCGCGCCGGTAGCAGGCCGGACCCGGATTGGCGCCCGCCGAGGCCGGTCCCACCCGAAACCGCGCGCCGTCGAACGAACAGATCGAACCGCCGCCGGCCGCGACGGTGTGGATGTTCATCATCGGCGCGCGCATGCGCACGCCGGCCACCACCGTCTCGTAGGCCCGCTCGTACTCGCCGGCGAAATGGCAGACGTCGGTGGAGGTGCCGCCCATGTCGAAGCCGATCACCCGCTCGAACCCGGCCTGGGCCGCCGTCCGCGCCATGCCGACCACGCCGCCGGCCGGACCGGATAGGATGGCGTCCTTGCCCCGGAAGGCATGGGCGTCGGTCAGGCCGCCGTTGGATTGCATGAAGAGGAGCCGGGTTTCGCGCCCCAGCGCATCGGCCATCTTGTCGACATAGCGGCGCAGGATCGGCGACAGATAGGCGTCGACCACCGTGGTGTCGCCCCGCCCGACCAGCTTCATCAGCGGGCTGACCTCGTGGCTGACCGACACCTGGGTGAAGCCGATCTCGCGGGCGATGGTCGCGACGCGGGCCTCGTGATCGGTGAAGCGGAAGCCATGCAGCAGCACGATGGCTACGGCGCGAAAGCCTTCGTCGAAGGCCGCCTGGAGATCCGCGCGTGCGGCGGTCTCGTCCAGCGGACGCAGCACGCTGCCCTCGACGCTCATCCGCTCGTCGATCTCGACCACGCGGGTGTAGAGGGCCTCGGGCTTGACGATGTTGCGGTCGAACAGCTTGGGCCGGGCCTGGTAGCCGATGCGCAGGGCGTCGGCGTGGCCTTTCGTGATCGCCAACACCGTCGGCTCGCCCGCCCGTTCCAGCAGGGCGTTGGTGGCCACGGTGGTGCCCATCTTCACCGCGTCGACGCCGCCGCCCTCCAGCAGGGCCCGGACACCGGCCACGGCGGCGTCGTCATACTGCTCGGGGTTTTCCGACAGCAGCTTGTGGGTCAGCAAGGACCCGTCCGGCCGTCGCGCGACGATGTCGGTGAAGGTGCCGCCGCGGTCGATCCAGAACTCCCAGCCGCGCTGCGTCATCAAGGTCCCCTTTGCCGGGAACCCTTTTGGCGCTGAGGTCCGCTCGCATCAAGGGCGAGCGGACCTCGAGAGCTCCGCGTCAGCCTCGGAACGCCTCGACGCCCGCCCAGACGCCCAGTCCCAGGAAGACCAGGGCCGCGCCGATGCGGACGTACTTCAGAGGCACGATCTTGGTCACCGCCTCGCCGAAATAGACCGCCGGGACGTTGGCCAGCATCATGCCCAGGGTGGTGCCGGCCGCGACCAGCAGCACGTTGTGGAAGCGCGCGCCCAGGGCGACCGTGGCGATCTGGGTCTTGTCGCCCATCTCGACCAGGAAGAAGGCGATGGTGGTGGTCAGGAACACGCCGTAGCGGCCCTTGCCGCCGGGCATGTCGTCGTCGGCCTTGTCGGGGATCAGGGCCCAGGCGGCCATGGCGATGAACGAGATGGCGATGGCCCAGCGGAACCAGGCGCCGTCCAGGAAGCGCGAGGCCTCCGAGCCGACCAGGGCCGCCAGGGCGTGGTTGGCCAGGGTGGCGACGAGGATGCCCAGGATGATCGGGATAGGCTTCTTGAAGCGGGTGGCCAGGATGATGGCCAGCAGTTGGGTCTTGTCGCCGATTTCGGCGATGGCCACCACGAGGGCCGAAACGAACAAGGATTCCATTTTAGAAAAACACCATCCGGGCCGAGCGCATGCCAATAGCGTCGGAGACCCCGCCCAGCCCGGAACGGAAACCGACGCCATTGGTCTCGCCGCGGAAGCTAGAACATCGCTTCCTTCATCCGCGCCATGCCTCGAAAGGCAAGTGTGTTGACGGCGGGTCCCACTGATCGTTGCGGGCGGCTACTCCCCAAAGGTGCGGGGTGAGTAGCCGCCCGAGGAAGCGGGGTCAACCGCCGACTACACCGCCGCCGGTGCGTCGAAGCGCATCAGGTGCATCGAGACCCGCACCTTGCCGCCGGTGAAGCTGGCGCCCGCGGCGGTGATCACCACCGGCGTATCGGCATAGTAGGCCGTCGGACCGATCACCCCGACATTGCTGGCGTTCTTGGCGATCCCCAGGGCCGAGCCGAACTTGTTGCCGTCGCCCGAGACCCCGCAGCTGTAGGCGGTGGCGCCGGTGATCGCGACGGTGGTGCGGGTGGTGACGCCCAGCACGATCGACCGCGCCGGGATCGGGGTGGTGGTGGCCACCGAGGCGCCCGACAGGGTCAGCTCCTGCTCGAGGATCTCGAAGCGGGTCGAGGCCAGGAACGGCGAGCGGGCCGCCGTCAGGGCCTTGAAGGTCGAGGACAGCGGGGTCCAGCCGGCGCCGTCGTGGATCAGGGCCAGGCCCTCGTCGACGATCCAGGCCAGCCAGCCGGCCTTGGGCGTCAGGGCTTCCCAGGCCCCGTCGGCGTGACGGGCCAGCAGGCCGGCGGCCATGTCGAGCCAGGCCGAACCGGTGGCCCCGCTGGGCAGGATGTGGATCGTCCCGTCGGCGGGCGAAGCCGGCTGGGCGGCGACGGTGCGGCTCTGCACCGCCAGCTGGACCAGGCCGTCCAGCTTGCCGAGGGCTTCGTTGACGGTGATGTGCTTCTGGGCCTGGCCGGCGGCCACGAAGGGCAGCGACAGGCGGGGCGTGGCGTCGTTGGACATGGAGGCTCCTGGAGGGTTTCGAACCCCTCCAGTGTCGCCCCGCCCGGAGTCCCGGGGGACCGACGCGCGCCGGTCCCCCGTCTATCCCCGTCTACTGGGCCGCGAAGGCCAGGTGGCTTCCCGAAGTCAGGGCGGTCTTGGCCGCCAGCTCCGCCTTGGCGTCCTCGTATTGCTCCGCGAACTTGGCGATCAGTTCGCCGGCCGACAGCACCGCGTCGATGGCGCCCACGCCCTGGCCCGAGCCCCAGATGTCGCGCCAGGCCTTGGCTTCCTGGTTGCCGCCCGAGCCGAAGTTCATGGCCGACGGATCGCTGACCGGCAGGTTCTCCGGGTCCAGGCCCGCCCGCACGATCGACTGGCGCAGATAGTTGCCGTGCACGCCGGTGAAGAGGTTGGAATAGACGATGTCGTTGGCCGAGGCCTCGACGATGGTGTCCTTGTAGGCCTGGGGCGCGTTGGCTTCCTTCGTGGCGATGAAGGCCGAGCCGATATAGGCCAGGTCAGCCCCCATGGCCTGGGCGGCCAGGATCGAGCGGCCCGAGGCGATCGAGCCCGACAGCACCACCGGCCCGTCGAACCACTGGCGGATCTCCTGCACCAGGGCGAACGGCGACAGGGCGCCGGCGTGGCCGCCCGCGCCGGCCGCGACCGGGATCAGGCCGTCGGCGCCCTTCTCGATGGCCTTGTGGGCGTGCTTGTCGTTGATCACGTCGTGCAGGGTGACGCCGCCGTAGCTGTGGATCGCGCCGTTCAGGTCCTCGCGCGCCCCCAGCGAGGTGATCACCACCGGGACCTTGTATTTCACGCAGAGGGCGACGTCCTCCTCCAGCCGGTTGTTGGTCCGATGGACGATCTGGTTGACCGCGAACGGCGCCGAGGGGGCGTCCGGATTGGCCTTGTCGTAGGCCGCCAGCTCCTCGGTGATCCGGGCCAGCCACTCGTCCAATTGAGATATCGGCCTGGCGTTAAGCGCCGGAAACGAGCCGACAATGCCCGCTTTGCACTGGGCGATGACCAGATCTGGATTACTGATGATGAACAGTGGAGACGCGATGACGGGCAGGCGCAGGCGGTCGCGCAGGATCGGCGGCAAGGCCATGAAGGTGGTCTCCTCTGGGGCGGCGAAGGGGGGCCGCTCATGTAAACAGCGTTAGCTTAAACGCTCGTTCGCGCCATGCGCAAGCGCTTGACCTCCCCAAGGGTAGGGGCGCATCTGCTGGCCAAAACAAGAAAATATTGCACTGCAGGAGAAGAGACGTCGTGACTCAGGCGATCACGCCACTGGCCGAGGATTTCGGTCCGGGGGACCACATCAAGGACGGGGCCCGGTGGATGGCCCTGGTCGAGAAGACCTTGAAAGGCCAGGCGTTCGAAGACGCCCTGATCACGCGCACCCCCGACGGAATCGCCATCCAGCCGCTCTACATCGCCAAGGACGGCGTGGCCGTGGCGCGCGACCTGCGGGCCCGCGACGCCGACCGCCCCTGGGACCTGCGCATGCGCGCCGCCCATCCCGATCCGCGCCGGACGGCCGCCGAGATCATGAAGGACCTGGAAGGCGGCGCGGCCTCGGTGCTGCTGGCCATCGATCCCACCGGCCGGGCCGGCGTGGCGGTCGGCTCGCAGGACGACCTGGCCAAGGCCCTGGATGGCGTCTTGCTGGACCTGGCCCCCGTCGCCCTCGACGCCGGGTTCCTGGGCCCCAAGGCCGCCGACTGGCTGGGCGCCCTGGCCAAGGCCGCGCCCAACGCGCCGCTGGCCTTCCACATGGACCCGCTGACCGCCTTCGCCCAGGCCGGCGCCAGCCCCGGCCCCATCGAAAGCCACCTGGTCTCGGCCGCCACGGTCGGCGCCCGCCTGGCGGGCACCTACGCCAAGGCCGGCCTGTTCCTGGCCACCGGCCGCGCCGCGCATGAGGCCGGCGGGTCGAACACCGAGGAACTGGCGGTGATGGCCGCCAGCGCTCTCGCCTACGCCAAGGCTCTGGTCCGCGCGGGTCTTTCCATGGAAGAGGCTTTCTCGCGCATCGTCCTGGGCGTCAGCCTGGACGCCGAATACTTCACGGGCGTCTCCAAGGTGCGCGCCGCCAAGGCCGTGTGGGCGCGGATCACCCAGGCCTGCGGCGTGTCGGTTCCGGCCGTGATCGAGGCCCGCACCTCGCAGCGCATGCTGGCCAAGGCCGACGCCTGGACCAACCTGCTGCGCCTGACCTCCGCGGGCTTCGCCGGCGCGGTCGGCGGGGCCGACGCCATCGTGCTGGGCGCCTTCACCGACGCCCTGGGCCTGCCCACCGCCTTCGGCCGCCGCCAGTCGCGCAACACCCAGCTGGTGCTGATGGAAGAGAGCAACCTGGGCCGCGTCGCCGATCCGGCCGGCGGCTCGTGGTATCTCGACAGCCTGACCGACCAGCTAGCTCGCGCCGCCTGGGGCGGTTTCCAGGCCATCGAAGCGGCCGGCGGCATCGTCAAGGCGCTGGAGAGCGGCCTGGTTTCCGACATCGTCGGCGCCACCCGCGCGGTGCAAGAAGCCGAATACGCCGACAAGCGCCGCAAGATCCTGGGCGTCACCGTCTTCCCCAACGCCGACGACAAGCCCATCGAGGTGGCCACGCCCGACGCTTCGGCCTTCGCCGTCGAGGGCCCCAACGCCCGCCTGCCGGGACCGGATTCTCACTGCCCGCCCCTGACCCCCATCCGCTTCGCCGCCGCCTTCGAGGGAGCGACCGCATGAGCCAGTTCCCCGATTTCAAGGACGTCGCCTTCGAAGCCGCCGCCACCGCGCCCGCCGCCGGCGGCGCGGTCTGGTCCACGCCCGAGGGCGTCGACGTGGCTCCCGCCTTCACCGCCGAGGACACGGCGGGTCTGGACTTCACCGACGGCTATCCCGGCGTCGCGCCCTATCTGCGCGGCCCCTACCCGACCATGTACGTGACCAATCCATGGACGGTGCGGCAGTACGCGGGCTTCTCGACCGCCGAGGACTCCAACGCCTTCTATCGCCGCAACCTCGCGGCCGGTCAGATGGGCCTGTCGGTGGCCTTCGACCTGGCCACGCACCGGGGCTACGACAGCGACCACGAGCGGGTGAAGGGCGACGTCGGCATGGCGGGCGTGGCCATCGACTCCATCCTCGACATGCGCACCCTGTTCAGCGGTATCCCGCTCGACAAGATGAGCGTGTCGATGACCATGAACGGCGCGGTGCTGCCGATCCTGGCGCTCTACATCGTCGCCGCCGAGGAACAGGGCGTCACGCCCGACAAGCTGTCCGGGACCATCCAGAACGACATCCTCAAGGAGTTCATGGTCCGCAACACCTACATCTACCCGCCCGGTCCCTCGATGCGGATCATCTCGGACATTTTCTCGTTCACCGCGCAGAAGATGCCGAAGTTCAACTCGATCTCGATCAGCGGCTACCACATGCAGGAGGCCGGGGCCTCGGCCGACCTGGAGCTGGCCTACACCCTGGCCGACGGCATCGAATACGGCCGGGCCGGCGTCGCAGCCGGCATGAGCATCGACGCCTTCGCCCCACGCCTGTCGTTCTTCTGGGCGATCGGCATGAACTACTTCATGGAAGTGGCGAAGATGCGCGCCGCCCGCCTGCTGTGGGCCCGGCTGATGAAGCGCGAGTTCGATCCCAAGGACGACCGCAGCCTCTCCCTGCGCACCCACAGCCAGACCTCCGGCTGGTCGCTGGCGGCCCAGGACGTGTTCAACAACGTCTCGCGGACCTGCGTGGAGGCCATGGCGGCGGTCAACGGCCAGACCCAGAGCCTGCACACCAACGCCCTGGACGAAGCCCTGGCCCTACCGACCGACTTCTCGGCCCGCATCGCCCGCAACACCCAGCTGTTCCTGCAGATGGAAAGCGGCACCACCCGCGTCGCTGACCCGTGGGGCGGCAGCTACTATGTCGAGCGCCTGACCCACGACCTGGCGGTCAAGGCCCTGGCCCATATCGAGGAGGTCGAGGCCGCAGGCGGCATGGCCAAGGCCATCGAGGCGGGCATCCCCAAGCTGCGCATCGAGGAAGCCGCCGCCAAGACCCAGGCCCGCATCGACGCCAATCGCCAGAGCGTGGTCGGCGTCAACCGCTACAAGCCCGAGGTCGCCGACGACATCCCGATGCTGAAGGTCGACAACACCTCGGTGCGCAACCAGCAACTGGAAAAGCTGGCCCGCCTGAAGGCCGAGCGCGATCCGGCCGAGACGGCGGCGGCGCTGAAGGCCTTGGAAGACGGCGCTCGCGGTACGGGCAATCTCCTGGCCCTGGCCGTCGACGCGGCCCGCGCCAAGGCCACGGTCGGCGAGATCAGCATGGCCATGGAGAACGTCTTCGGCCGTCACCGCGCCACGATCCAGTCGATCCAGGGGGTCTATATGAAGGAAGCCGGCAACGACCCGGCGGCCGCCCGCGCCAAGGCGATGGTCGAGGCCTTCGAACAGGCCGACGGCCGCCGGCCGCGCATCCTGGTCGCCAAGATGGGCCAGGACGGCCACGACCGGGGCCAGAAGGTGATCGCCACCGCCTTCGCCGACCTGGGCTTCGACGTCGACATCGGCCCACTGTTCCAGACTCCGGCCGAGGCCGCCAAGCAGGCGGTCGAGAACGACGTCCACATCGTCGGCGCCAGCTCCCTGGCGGCCGGCCACCTGACGCTGGCTCCGGAACTGAAGGCCGAACTCGCCAAGCAAGGTCGCGGCGACATCATGATGGTGGTCGGCGGCGTGATCCCGCCCCAGGACTTCCAGGCCCTCCGCGACGCCGGCGCCGCCGCCATCTTCCCGCCCGGCACGGTGATCGCCGAAGCGGTGATCGAGCTGCTGGACAAGCTGAACAAGCAGCTGGGCTATACGCAGGGCGAGGCGGCGTAGGACTGACCTCGGGGCTTGTGCGAGCGGCTCACTTGCCCCCTACGGACCGCTTCGCGGTCGTCTTCCCCCGTAGGGGGAAGAGGTGCGATAGCGCGGCGTCCTCCGC